>NZ_LT629763.1:1200000-2400000 GCF_900105255.1 Halopseudomonas sabulinigri
AAGGTCCTCAGTCACCAACTGATGGTCATTCGCCAGGGGCAGGTAGTCGAACAGGGGCCGGCAGGCGACATTTTTGCTTCACCGCAGCATGACTATACTCGTCAGTTGCTGGATGCGGCTTTTGCCATACCCAACATCCTTAACAAGGCCACGACGGCCCAGTAACGAAACAGGAAAGCACTATGGGATTTCTCAGCGGAAAGCGTGTACTCATCGTTGGCGTTGCCAGCAAACTCTCCATTGCCTCCGGCATCGCCGCCGCCATGCACCGCGAAGGCGCTGAACTGGCCTTCACTTACCAGAACGAAAAGCTCAAGGCGCGGGTCGAGGAATTTGCCGCCGGCTGGGGCTCAGGCCCTGAACTATGCTTCCCCTGTGACGTAGCCGACGACGCCGAGATCGAGCAGGTTTTCGTTGAGTTGGGCAAGAAGTGGGATGGTCTGGACTGCATCGTGCACTCGGTCGGCTTTGCGCCAGGCGACCAGCTCGATGGCAACTTCGCCGAAGTTACCACCCGTGAAGGCTTCCGCATTGCCCACGACATCAGCGCCTACAGTTTTGTCGCCCTGGCCAAGGCTGGTCGCGAGATGATGAAGGGCCGCAACGGCAGCCTGCTGACGCTGTCGTACCTGGGCGCCGAGCGCACCATGCCGAACTACAACGTTATGGGCATGGCCAAGGCCAGCCTGGAAGCCGGTGTTCGCTATCTGGCCACCAGCCTGGGCCCGGAAGGCACCCGCGTCAATGCGATTTCTGCTGGCCCGATTCGCACCCTGGCGGCCTCTGGCATCAAGAGCTTCCGCAAGATGCTGGCCCACAATGCCGCGCAAACGCCGCTGCGCCGCAATGTCACCATTGATGAGGTCGGTAACGTTGGCGCCTTCCTCTGCTCGGATCTGGCGTCCGGCATGTCTGGCGAAATCACCTACGTTGACGGTGGTTTCAACATCACCGCCATGGGTGGGCTGGAAGACTGAGGCTGTCACAGGCGTAAAAAAACCGGGCATCGCCCGGTTTTTTTACGCCTGCATCTCAGTCCTCCGAGATAGCACCGATCTTGTGGATCGACAGGTCAGCGCCCTGAAACTCATCTTCCTCGCTCAGGCGAATGCCCACGCTTGCCTTGATCACGCCATACACCAGCAAGCCGCCCACTAGCGCGACCACAACACCAGCCAAGCTACCTATCAACTGGGAGACAAAACTCACACCGCCCAGCCCACCGAACGCCTGCAGACCAAAAATACCCGCGGCCAGGCCACCCCAAGCGCCGCACAGGCCGTGCAAAGGCCAAACGCCCAGCACGTCGTCAATCTTGAAGCGGTTCTGCGTGAGGATAAAGGTCCAGACAAACAGGCCGCCTGCCACTACCCCGGTGGCCAGCGCGCCCAGCGGATGCATCAGATCAGAGCCGGCGCAGACCGCTACCAGCCCCGCCAGCGGGCCGTTGTGAATAAAGCCAGGGTCTGCCCGACCTACCACCAGCGCCGCCAGCGTGCCGCCGACCATCGCCATCAACGAGTTGACCGCGACCAGGCCGCTGATGCCCTCCAGCGTTTGCGCCGACATCACATTGAAGCCGAACCAGCCAATCGACAGTATCCAAGCGCCCAGCGCCAGAAAGGGAATATTCGATGGCGGCATCGCCACCACGTGACCATCACGATAACGCCCACGGCGGGCGCCGAGCAGCAGGACCGCACCCAGCGCCAGCCAGCCGCCAACTGCGTGAACCACGACAGAGCCGGCAAAATCGTGGAAAGGCGCGCCGAAACTGGCCTCCAGCCAGCCCTGAAAACCGTAATTGCCGTTCCAGACGATTCCTTCAAAGAAGGGATACACCAGACCAACAATCAGGAGCGAGGCACACAACTGAGGCGCGAACTTGGCCCGCTCTGCGATACCACCGGAAATGATCGCCGGAATCGCTGCGGCAAAGGTCATCAGGAAGAAGAACTTGACCAGCGCATAGCCGTTATTTTCCGACAGGGTTGCGGCATCGGTGAAAAAGTTGGCGCCGTAGGCGATCCAGTAACCGACGAAAAAGTACGCCAGGCAAGAAATCGCAAAATCGCTGATGATCTTGGATAGCGCGTTCACCTGATTCTTCTGACGCACAGTACCAACTTCGAGGAAGGCGAAGCCCGCGTGCATAGCCAGCACCATGATGGCGCCCATGAGAATAAACAGGGTATTGGCACCGTGGACAAGCGTCTCCACGGCGCTGCTTAGGTTTTCCATTCAGACAGCCTCGCTAAAAATCACTCAAAAACGCACTGTATTCGTGCATGAATAAATAGCCTGTTCCATGCTGGTGCCATACGAGAGCTGAAATAAAACCGCCTCAACTCGTACACAATCCCGCCAGGCCTTATTTTATTTTTTACTATCAACTACTTATTGCTATAAGTTGGGTGTTGCTTCAGCAAAAAAGCACTTTATTAGGGCGCAAAATTGAAGAAGCATCCCTCAATTAGTGCAAATGACGTACCAAATGCCGCTATTAATGCACCGGTATTGCACTTATGCACCGCGGGTACCTGTGCTGCGCCGCAGGCACCGCTGGCCAAGCGCGCTGCGCAGCCTTGGCTATAATCTTGCATACACCTAGCGGCCCAAATTCGACCCGGAGAATAATGTGTTTAATGGTCAGCCCCTGCCGTATTTCCAACCCCTGATCGATACCGCGACAGGACGTATTGCCGGCTATGAAGCCTTGGCACGCCTGCGCGACGACGATGGCAACGTGACCAGCGCGGGGCCGCTGTTTACCGACCCAGAGGTCGACCCCGCCGATCTGCGCGAGCTGGATCGCTGTATTCGCCGTATGGCGCTGGAGCGGTTCCGCGACACGCCCGACGGCTTCATCAGTCTGAATATCTCGCCGTCCTGGGTCAGCCAGTTGAAGCCCGGAGAACCACTGCCGAGCCTTCAGTTGCTTGAGGAGATCGGCCTGCCTGCCGATCAGGTCGTCTTCGAGATCACCGAGCTGCAGGGCAGCATCGAGCAACTGCGTGATGTCGTGCAGCGTTACCGGCAAGCCGGCATTCGCATCGCCATCGACGACTTTGGTGCCGGCTACTCGATGCTGGACCGCGTGCTCGCACTGGAGCCCGACATTCTCAAGCTGGATATTCAACTGTTCCGCAAGGCTGCCAGCGGCAACGGCAACAGTGGTGACTTTGTCAGGGCACTGGCCCTGATGGCGGAAAAAAGCGGTTGCTGGATCATTGCCGAAGGCGTAGAGACAGAGCAGGAACTGCACTTTGCGCTGGAGTGCGGCGCGCGCTATGTGCAGGGCTACCTGTTTGGCCGGCCAGATGAGAACTTCCTGCCTGCCGAGGCGGTGCAGCAGCAGTTCTCCGAACTGCGCGATCACTACGTCTACGAGAAGCTTGCCGAGCGGGAAAAACTGGCCAACCTGCGCAAATCGCTGGCCGGTCTGTTTGCCGACCTGCGCGTCTGGCTGAGCAAGGGCGCTCAGCCCGCACACCTGCCATCGCCGAAGGATTACCCCTGGTTGCTGCGCTGCTTTCTATGCGACGCACATGGCACGCAGATTTCGCCCAACTACGAGTGGAAGGGGGATACCTGGCAAACCGACCCACGCTACCTGGATCACAACTGGTCGTGGCGCCCCTACTTCTACCAGATTCTGGCCGAGGCCGGCGAAGACAGCCGGGTGATACTGTCCAACCGTTACCGCGACGCCACCACCAATCAGTATTGCCTGACCTCTGGCCTGTTCATTGACGACAGCCGCCACTTGCTGCTGGTCGACATCGATACCTCATTCCTGTGAGGCTAATGCTGCTGCGCGCCGACCTCAAGCCGGGCGCGCAGCGGCAGCCGCACCTCGACCAGCAAACCACCAAGTTCAGCCTCTGACAGCGTCAGCTTGCCGGCATAGGCCTGCACCAGATCCAGTACGATACCCAGCCCCAGACCATGCCCGGGCACTTGCTGGTCAAGCCGCGTGCCACGCTCCAGCACTCCCGCGCGCGCCTCGGGGGCGATCCCCGGCCCATCATCGGCAACCTGCAGCAACAGCCCCTCGGCATCCAGCCTCCAGCGAACCTCCACGCGCGCCTGCGAAAACTTACAGGCATTGTCTAGCAGATTGCCCAACAGCTCCTGCATATCCTCACGGTCATAGGGCCAGCTCGCATCCGGCTGTGGCCGCAGCTGAATGTCGCGCTGCGGATACAGCGACTGCAGCGTTGCGATCAACGGCGGTAAGTCGGTACCTGAGTGAAAGCGCTCAACGCGCTGTTGCTCCGGGGCCAGACGCGCTCTTTGCAGGGTTCGCTCCAGTTGCTGATGCATGAGATCGAGCTGTTCTTGGAGCGCCAGCAGTTGCGCCGGCGGTAGCTCTGAACTGAGGTTGTCCAGACGGCTTTCCAGTACCGCGAGCGGGGTTTTCAGTGCATGGCCAAGGTCGCCGGCACTGCTGCGACTGCGCTCCAGCACGCGTTCTATCTGACGCCCCAGGTGATTTATTTCGGTCACCAGGGGCTGCAATTCCAGCGGCACCGATTCGCTCAATTGCAGACGCTCACCGCTACGCCACTCGGCCAGCTCCCTGCGCGTGCGCCGCAGCGGTCGCAGCGCGTGGAGCAACACCCCTTGCTGCAGCATCAACGCAATACCAATGACCGCCCCACCGAGGCCCCATAACCACCAACGGGCTTGCTTGAACGCCAACAGCAGCGGCTGATAATCCAGCGCCACCGTAATGATCAACTGCTCGCCATGGCTGCGGTACTGCTGCGACCAGACCAGCAATTGCTGGCCCTTGGGGCCCGGTACCAGTTCGGTCGTGGGCTTGTCGGTGATGGCGGTGGCACTGAGACGCGTGTCCCACAGCGACCGAGAACGCCAGCGCTCGCGCCCCTCAACAATGAAATAGCGCCCAGAGTAAGGCCGGCGGTAGTCAGGATTGACCTTGCCGAGATCTAGGTAGAGCCCGTTGCTGCCGGGGGTCATGGCGGCCAGCAGGCTGTCGGTCTCGCCTTGCAGCAGGGTCATCAGATAACTGCGCTGGGCACGATCGTAGAGCCACACACTGCCTTGCCCGATCAGCAGCACGCTGCACAGCATGATCAGTAGCAGGCTCACGCCCAAGCGGCGGCCGATCGAAATCAACTCTCGTGACCTACCAGAATATAACCCTGGCCGCGCCGCGTGGTGATCGCACTGCGCCCCAGCTTGCTGCGCAAATGGTTGATCTGCACCTCGATCACATTGGAGTCACGCTCATCTTCGTAATCATAAAGGTGTTCAGCCAGGCGCGTCTTCGACAGCACCTGACCCTGGTTGAGCATCATGTAGCGCAGCAACTTGAACTCGGTCGCCGATAGTGCCGTCGACGCCAGAGCACTGCCGCTGACATGCTGGGTGCTTTCATCCAGCATCAGCCCACAGGCCTTCAGCACGGCACTAGGTTCGCGGCCATGGGCGCGGCGCAGCAGCGCCTGAATACGCAACAGCAACTCTTCGTTATGAAAGGGTTTGGTCAGATAGTCATCGGCACCAGCCTGCAAGCCGGCCACGCGCTCGGTCCAGCGGCTACGCGCGGTCAGCATCAGTACCGGCATGTGCAAACCACCCTCGCGCCAATGCTGTACTACCTGCAAGCCGTCCATGCCGGGCAAACCAAGATCGACAATGGCCAGATCATAGGGCTCCTGCTCACCCAGAATCAGCGCATCCCGGCCATCGGTGCGCCAGTCCACCGCATAGCCGGCGCGTTTGAGCAGCGTGCTGAGCGAATCGGCCAGCGCAACGTTATCCTCGACCAGCAGTATCCGCATCAATCATCCTCTTCTACTTCCAGCAGCTCACCGGTGAGCGCATCATATTCCAGTTCCATGACCCTGCGTTGGCGGGTTATCACCTCGATTTCATAGATATAGAGCCCGTCGTCGAACTCCAGTTCAGCTTCCAGAAAGCGGCCGGGGTAACGCGCCAAGGCGTCATCAATAAATTGCTGCAGGGGCGCGATACGGCCCTGCTCCACCAGTTCGAGCACCTGATCCTGGCTGATATCGTCAGCCCGCACCCCGGCAACGCACGCAAAAAGGCCCAGCATCAAGATGCCGGGCCGCAGCAGAGGAGGATGATCAGTCATCCTGCTTGTGTTCAAGTACTTCGCCATTGCTGGCATCCAGATCAACATCCCACTCCTGACCCTGAGCGTCCTTGATCTCGACCTGATAGACATATCGGCCGTAGTGTTTGTCCAGGTCGGTATCGGTGATGGTGCCGGGCTGCACGCTCAACGCTTTCTGGTTAAGTTCTTCAAACTGCTTGATGGTACCCTGCTCGATCAGGCTGTTGGCCTCGTCCAGGCGCACATCGTCGTCCGCCATTACCGCAGCGCTGCTCAAGCCAAAAAACAGTGCACTGGTCAGTAGAATTGCGTTTTTCATGGTGATTACCTCTGTCGTTTTAGGGTGTGAATGCAGAGTATAGTGATTAGCTGAAGCCAAACTTAAAACGACCCACTTACCTTACTTGCTGTCGAAAGGAACCGCCGATACATGACTGCAATCCACGTTGCCGCCCCAGCATTGACGCTACGTGCAGGCCACAGGGCCATCGAACATATTCGCCAGAACGGGCTGCAACCGGCGGATGTACACATGATTCCCGGCGCCGCTGGCGGCCCCAAGGCACTAGGTATTCAAGGGCTGGATCTGGCGCTGTTTGGCGAGTGGCTGCCACGGGCGCCACAGATGCGCAGCCTGATTGGCGCGTCCATCGGTAGTTGGCGCTTTGCCAGTGCCTGCATGCCAGACCCGGTGCACACACTGCAGCAGCTTGGCGAACTCTACACCAGCATGCGCTTTCCCAAGGGCGTGAGCATCCAACGCATCAGCGCGGCCTGTGGCGACATGCTCGACGAACTACTTGGTGGCCAGTTTGAAAGCATTCTCAGCAATCCGCATTACCACCTGAACATTGTAGTGGTTAAGAGCCTTGGGCTATTACAGCATGATTCGCGCACTCGCCTGGGGCTCGGGTTGAGCGGCGTGATTGGCGCCAACTTGCTGGGCCGACGCCACCTCGGGCGGTTTTTCGAGCGGGTCATCCTGCATGACCCGCGTCAGCGCCCGGCACTGGACGATCTGCAGGACTTCAAGAGCAGCCACGTCGACCTGACTCCTGGCAACCTGCGCGCAGCGCTACTGGCATCCGGCTCGATTCCCATGGTGATGGAAGCCGTACGCGAAATTCCCGGTACCAGCGCCGGTGTGTACCGCGACGGCGGCCTGCTTGATTACCACCTCGACCTGCCGTACCAGGCTCCCGGCGTGGTGCTCTACCCCCACTTTCTGGATCGCGTAGTGCCAGGTTGGTTCGACAAGACCCTGCCCTGGCGCAAAGCCAATCCACAGCAGCTGCGCGACGTGTTGCTGGTAGCCCCCTCGCGCGAGTACCTCGACACCCTGCCCTACCGCAAACTACCCGACCGCAAGGACTTCAACCGCTTCGTTTACGATAACGACGGTCGTGAAAAGTACTGGCGCAAGGCAATGAGCGAAAGCCAGCGACTGGGGGACGCGTTCTTGCGCTTGGTCGACTCCGACGATCTGATTCGCCACGTGCAGCCGCTATGATTGAGCCACCGGCCTACTCGCGCTGTCCGCTGTGCCAGGCCACTGCCCCCTGGTTCTACAGCGATGAGAAGCGCCCCTACTATGAGTGCTGCGAATGCCAGATGGTGCATGTACCCACCACCTGGCACCTCAGTGCGGCGCAAGAGCGAGCCGAGTATGACCGGCATGAGAACGACCCGCAGGATGAGGGCTACCGCCGCTTCCTGTCGCGCCTGGCAACGCCCTTGCTGCAACAGTTGCCGGTCGCCAGCCGTGGCCTCGACTTTGGCTGCGGCCCCGGCCCGGCGCTGGCCGCCATGTTGCGCGAGGCAGGCCACGAGGTGGAATTGCACGACATCTACTACCATCCCAACCCGGCGGCGTTGAATCAGCGGTGGGATTTCATCACCGCCACCGAAGTAGTCGAGCATCTTGCGCAACCCCTGTTGGTGCTGGACCAGCTGTGGGCGTGCCTGCAGCCCGACGGCTGGCTGGGGCTGATGACCAAGCGCGTGCGCGGCCAGGATGCCTTCAAGAGTTGGCATTACAAAAGTGACCCAACGCATATCTGTTACTTCAGTGAGCGCAGTTTTGCCTGGCTGGCGACGCGCTGGAATGCCGAGCTGCAGCTGATTGGCGCGGACGTAGTGCTGCTGCGCAAGGCGCAGAAATAGCGGTGATCACACTGGGCGCTGTCTTGGCGCCCAGCGTTTACAGTACCGGCCTAGCCCTTGGCGCTGCGCAGCTGATCCACACTCCAGGCGCCGCCGCCAGCGAAGAACAAATACAGGAATACGAAGGAAAACAGCGCCGCCAACTCGCCGCCATTGGCCAGCGGCCATAGCGCCTGCGGTGCGTGAGCGATGAAATAGGCAAAGGCCATCAAACCCGACAGCAGAAAGGCCACAGGCCGGGTGAACAGGCCGATCAGGACCAGAAAGCCGCCAACCAGTTCCAGCGAGCCGGCGACGCCAGACATCGAAAACAAGTCAAACTCGCCGCGTGCGGCAACCGGAAATCCAAAGATTTTCTGCATGCCATGCTGCATAAACAAAAAAGCCGTCACGATGCGCAGCACGCTGAGCACCCGCGGCTGCCAGGCAGCCAAAATTGCATTTATATCCATCCCCTTCCTCCTTTGGCATAACGCCACTCCGGTAACCGGAGAAGCAATCCTGCGGTTGCCACATAGGCCGTGTTTCCAGCACGCTCAGCCTCAGCGTAATGAGTTTACCCCCACGCGTCACTCGACTTTACTGCAGACCTCTGCATCGCGCACGCAACGCGCATCACCACTTCGGGTTCAATCACGCGCCGTAACTCTACCGATGACACCCAAGCGCTTGATCTGTTGATTGGAGGGCCGCCGCAGGTCACGGTAACTGGCTGGCAGACAGGCCGCGCACAGTTCCCATTGCGTCTCGATCGCCTTGATTACCTGGTTTACCGTTACCAGTGCAAAGGGGGCATAGGCATTGACTTCGCCTGCCGCAATGCTGGCAACCCGTTCACTCAGCCATTCATCGTTGAATCCGGCCCACTCTCCGGCCACAACGCGCAGGTTGTCACACAGGGCCGGGAATACCTCAAGCCAAAGCACCTGCAGCACTGTTTCGGGCGGCAAGCCGGACTCAATGATTCGGCGCGCGACAAAGCGATGCGTATCCGCGCTGATGTCGGTATCAAGAAAGAGTTCAGAGAAGGCAGCCCAGAGCGCCACGCGAGCGGCGTCGGGCGGGGGCAAAGCCTGTTTGCCGGGCAAGGGGAGTAAACGGATTAATTACTGCTAAGCACGCGCCGCGCGCCCTTGTAGGTGCGCTGCCAGTAGCTGGCACCCAGCTCATCCACGCGCACGGCGCCACCGGTACTGGGCGCGTGCAGAAAACGCCCTTCGCCGATGTAAATGCCTGCGTGATTGACCCGCCCGCCATTCATGGCGAACAGCAATAGATCGCCTGGTACCAGGGCGCTCTCGCTGGGTTTTGCCGTACGCATGGAAGTCAAACCGGCGGTAGTGCGCGGCAGGCTGACGCCGGCGGCCTCACGGTAAACGTACTGAATCAGCCCGCTGCAATCGAAGCCGGTATCGGGCGAGGTGCCGCCATAGCGGTAGGGAGTGCCGATCAGACTGAAGGCCTGAAAAACAATGTCGTTACCCAGAATGTCGGCCGAGTTGGACTGCGTGATATGCGGTAACGGGGTGCGCACATTCGGCGTAGTCGCGGATACCGGCGCTTTGGGCGCGCTGCTGCAACCTGTCAGCAAAGCCACAAAGAGAAATATCAGTAGAACGCCTGACCGCATCCGCTTACCTATGCAACAGTGAATTTGATTAAAAAATGTACGACATACCGCGTTGTGTCAAGATTTTACTTTAACTAAGTGCGCCAAGTCTCAGTGATTGACCGTAAAAGCCAACATGGCAGATAACTGGCAAAGTGGCCTGCCGCTTTCTTCCAGCCACTGATTGAAGGCTGCCTGCGCCGCGTTCTGGTCACGCTGACTGGTCGGCGCCTTGTCGATAATGCCCTGCGCCTTCAACGCGGCAACCACATCCTCAGTGGCGACCCAAGTGTCCTTGCCGACCATGCGTAAAAAACGCGGCACTGATTGCCCGCCCAATTGGCTACCCCGCTTCGCCAGCATCCGCCAGAGGCCGACAATGTCATCCGCCGGCCAGTCTGCGATAAGTTGGCCCATGCTGCCGTACTCGGCGCGCACATCCAGTACCAACTGCGCGTTGCGCGGTACGCTGCGTAGCTTGCCCAGATGCCGAACGATGCGTTTGTCGCCCATCAGCCGCTCAAGGTGCTCGGCGCTCATCAGCACCACTTTTTCCGGATCGAAGCCGAAGAAAACCTCCTCAAAAGCGGGCCACTTGGCGTCCACCAGGCTGTGCTTCAAACCAGCGCGAAACACCCGCAAGGCCAGGGTCGAGAGATAGCGATCATCGCTGATCTGGCGCAGCGCTGCAGGCGACCTGGGTACCGGCAAATGCGCCTCAAGCTCCGCACGCGAGCCAAACCGATTGAGACAGTAGCTTTCCAGCCAGCGGTAATCCTGCACAGTCAATGCGCTCCGCCCCAAGGGCTCATCACAGGTTCATCACGTTGAGATAACGAGGCGCGACCGACTCGTCGATGCTCAGGCTGGCAAAGTCGAACAGCTTGGTATCCGCCAGTTGCGAAGGCTGTACATGCTGCAGCGAGCGGAATACGTTGTCGAGGCGACCCGGTGTCGCACGCTCCCAACCCTGCAGCATCTCCTTGACCACCTTGCGTTGCAGGTTCTCCTGCGAGCCGCAGAGGTTGCACGGGATAATCGGGAAGCCCTGTAGCTCGGCGTAGGCCGCAATGTCGCTCTCGTTGCAGTAGGCCAACGGGCGAATCACCACGTTGCGGCCGTCATCGGAACGCAGCTTCGGCGGCATAGCCTTGAGGTTGCCGCCGTAGAACATATTGAGGAAGAAGGTCTCGATGATGTCGTCGCGGTGATGCCCGAGCGCCATCTTGGTCGCACCAATTTCGTCTGCAAAGGTATAGAGATTGCCGCGACGCAGACGTGAACACAGTGAACAGGTGGTTTTACCCTCCGGCACCTTCTCCTTGACGATGGAGTAGGTATCGCGTTCCAGAATGTGGTACGCCACGCCGAGCTTATCAAGATAGGCAGGCAGCACCTCTTCCGGGAACCCCGGTTGCTTCTGATCCATATTCACGGCCACCAACTCAAACTTGATGGGCGCTACTCTCTGCAAGTGCAGCAGGACGTCAAGCAGGGTGTAACTGTCTTTGCCACCGGACAGGCAGACCATCACCTTGTCGCCGTCTTCGATCATGTTGTAGTCGGTCACCGCTTCGGCAGTGAGGCGGCGCAGACGCTTCTGCAGTTTGTTCTGGTTGACGCTGAGATGGCTCATGAAGGGGCACACCGGAAAAGTAAAACGCGCATTTTACTGGAAACCGCTGTACATAAAAACAACAGCCCCTGTCGAACGACTCGACAGGGGCTGTTGGGCAGCACAAGAAAGGTTTATCGCAGGTAGACTGGGCCGACGCCGAAGCCCCAGAAAATCACCGAGGTTGCCATCATCGCCACCAGCACCACCAGGCCTACTGCCAGAATGGAGCTGGAGAAAAGAAAGCCCTCGTCACTGGGAATATCCATGAAAATCGGAATCCCTTGATAGAGCAGATACACGGTGTAGGCGACCGCCGCGGTGCCCACCAGCATGCCGAGCCAGAGGCTGGGATAGAGTGCCGCCAGACCGGCAATGAACAGCGGCGTGGCAGTGTAGGCAGCAAACACCACACAATCGTTGAAGCTGGGCGTCGAGTCGTAGGTGCGGGCCATCCAGTGAATGAAGGCGCCCATCACGGCAACGCCAGCAAGCATGGCAAGGTAGGACAATACCGTCATCGAGAGCGCACTGGTCTGCGTCAGCTTGACCGCTTCCTGCGTGCCGATATACCAACCAACCTGAGTGGTGCCAATGTAGGCAGAGACTACCGGGATAGCGGCAAGAACCAGCACGTGAGTCAAATACATATGACCGATGCTTTCGTCCTCACCCTTGATTTCTTTCCATTCCTCGTCGGGATGGGTGAACAACCCCAATACATGGTGGATCATGGTCTGACCTCCTAATTATTATTCAGCGCTCAAGGCACAGCCATAGCGCCACGGGCGCCGGAATTTCAGCACCCTGCATTGACTATAGCGAAAAATCGAAAAGGCAAAACAGCTTTGCTTAGAGAGATTGGCAACTTCAATTTTTGCCGTAATAGCGTTCAAGAATTAGCATCGCCTGATTGATCTCCTGCACCCGCGCGGTACTGCCACCGCGGTCGGGATGATGCACACGCACCAGCGCGCGGTAACGCTGCTTGATCGCCCTCGCGTCGGTGGGCTGCTCAAGTTGCAGGGCCGCCAGCGCCTGCGCCAGCTCATCCGGCGCCACCAGCGCCCTGCCCTGTCGGCGCCAGAAGCCATCCAGCAGCCGCTGTACATCGTCGACGTGGATATCGCGCCATTGTTGCCAATCAAGATAGTAGGCGCGCAACGGGTCGACCTGCTGCAGCCCCGGCAAAGACTCATCCCTCGGCAGCAAACGGATAGATAGCGCATGAATCTGCAGGCTCAAGCTGTCCGCTGCCAGCTGGTCAGCCAATCGATAAAGTTGATGGAACAACAGAAAGTGCAGCTGAAACAGCCGCAAGGGATCCTGCAGGGCGCCGGGCTCGGCAAACAAGGAGTCGGGGAAGCAGTCGGCCAGCTGACGAATCAACTGGTATTCGCTCAGGCCCTGCGGCGCGGCGCGCAGTTGGCTCAGCAAGGCGGCATCAAAACCGTCGGGTAACAACTGCTCAGGTTGAAGATCATCCATCGCCGCAGTGTAACAGCCGGTGGCACGGCAAACGAGCCAAGCCCGCCACGTCATCAAAGCGCCATTAAAGGTTAAAAGCGCTGTCATGAAATCTGCGTATCAATGTCACCTTCGCTCAACTCTGGAAAGGGAAACAAGATGAACAAGTGGATCATTGCCGCCACCAGCGCAGCCATGATGGCGGCGGTAGTCGGTTGTAAAAGCAGCAGCAGTGACGACGACACGGCGGAAACACCGGAGGTTGTCACACCGGAATCCATCTCGCTCAGCTACCTGGGCCGCTATAGCTCGGGTGTGTTCGGTCAGAGCGCAGCCGAGATCCCGGCCTACGACGCACAGAACCAGCACATCTTTATCGTCAACGCGCAGAAAGGCGCGGTAGACGTCCTGGACGCCAGCGATATCGCCAACCCCACGTTAGTGCAAACCTTGACCGTAGAGAGCATCGCCGAAGGTGCCGTGGTCAACAGCATTGCCTTCAAGACCGGCTATCTGGCGGTGGCGGTAGAGGCCGCAACCAAGACCGATCCGGGCTACGTCGCGCTGTTTGACGCCACCACCCTGGAGCTGCTGGGCTCAAGACAGGTTGGCGCGCTGCCCGACATGCTCACTTTCACCCCGGACGGCAAGTACCTGCTGGTCGCCAACGAAGGCGAGCCGAGCAACGACTACAGCGTCGACCCTGAGGGCTCCATCAGTATCCTCAGCGTCAACGGTGACGAGCTGGTCGAAGTCAAAACCGCTGATTTCAGCGCCTTCAACAGCCAGAAAGCTGCCCTGCAGGACGCTGGCGTACGCATCTTCGGCCCCGGAGCCAGCGTAGCCCAGGACCTGGAACCCGAATACATCGCCGTCTCAGCCGATAGCGCCACCGCATGGGTGTCGCTACAAGAGAACAACGCTCTGGCCAAGGTCGATATCGCCAGCGCTACCGTCACCGAGATTCTGCCACTGGGCTACAAGGATCATGGCCAGGAAGAGAACGCATTGGATCTCAGTGATTCGGATGATGCGATCAATATCAAGGCATGGCCGGGCGTGCTGGGCATGTATCAGCCCGACGCCATTTACGCCTACGAAGTAGATGGCAGCACTTACCTGATCACCGCCAACGAAGGTGACTCGCGCGCCTGGGGTGAAGACGATCAAGCCTACTGGGACGGCGATGCCAGTAAGGGGTTTGTTGAAGAGTTCCGCATGAAGAGCCTGACCGACAGCCGCGGATTCAACCGCCGCGTAGGTGATGATCTGGCGCCGCAACTGCACGCCATGGCAGAAGGCGCACTGATCAACCCGAGCGTATTCGGCTATTGCGGCGCGACCATGACTGACCGCGGCGACTGCGGTGAAGATGAGCAGCTGGGTCGCCTCACCGTGGCCTGGACCGACGGCTACCGCAAGGATGCCGACGGCAATCCGGTCATGTTTGATGCCACCGGCATTGAAAACCCGGCCGGTGACCGCCTCATGTACGACAACCTGTACGCCTACGGTGCGCGCTCATTCTCGATTCGCGATGAGGATGGCAATCTGGTGTGGGATTCCGCCGATCAGTTTGAGCAGCACTTCGCCAGTGCCGACTGCATGCTGGGCAGCAACCGCGACATCCCCTGCGTCGATTACTTCAACGCCACCCACGATGAAGGCGATACCTTCGACAACCGCAGCGACAACAAGGGCCCCGAACCTGAAGGCATCACTGTCGGCCATCTGGGCAACAAGACCTTCGCCTTTATCGGTCTGGAACGCATTGGCGGCGTGATGGCGTACGACATCACCGACCCGACTGCGCCCTTCTTCGTGGATTATCTGAACACTCGCGAGGATTGGACTAGCGAAGATCCCGAGTCAGTGCTGGCCGATGCCGGTGATCTGGGCCCGGAAGGCCTGGTATTCATCAGTGCGCAAGACTCGCCCAACGGCGAAGCCCTGCTGGTGATCGGTAACGAAGTGAGCGGTACTACTGCGGTCTATCAGATCAACCAGGCAGTAGAGTAAACCCTTGCAGCGGCTGACGCCTGGCGTCAGCCGCTGTATTTCACTCAGGCCACCTCCTCGGCCAAATGCTCCAGCGCCATCGCCCGCGCGTGCTTCACGCCCTCCAGAAACTCATCACCCCAACGCTTGATGTCGTTGTGCTGCACCACACCAAACAGCTCCTTGAGCCGCGCCTCGCGTTCGGCCTTGCCCAACGTCAACCCAATATAAAGCGTGTCGCGCAAGTCGTGCGGATCATGCGGGTTGGTCAGCAGCGCGCCATGCAACTCCGCCGCCGCACCGGCAAATTCTGACAATACCAGCACCCCATTACCGCCGCACAGTCCCTGGGTAGCCACGTATTCCTTGGCGACCAGGTTCAGGCCGTCGCGCAGCGGGGTAATCCACATGACATCGGCCATCAGGTAGTAGGCGATCAGCTCATTGAATGGCACCGCGCGATAGAAGAACTGCACCGGCGTCCAGCCAACCCGCGAGAACTGGCCGTTGATGCGCCCGACAGCCTGCTCTATCTGGCTCAGCAGCTCGGCATACACGGTCATTTCCCGTGCGGCCGGCACACATATGGTGATCAGCGTAACCTTGCCGATTAGCTCGGGATGCGCCTCCAGCAAGGCTTCAAACGCCAACAGCTTGGCGTGGGTGCCCTTGGTGTAGTCCAGACGCTCAACCGATAGCACCACGCGCACGCCCTTGAGTTGCTGACGCAGCTCGACAATCTGCTGCTGGCAGTCGTCGGTCTCGATCACATTCTTGACCCGCCCCACATCCAGCCCAACCGGATGCGCGCCCAGTCCGATCGGCCTGCCGTGCACCGAAATCCTGGTGGTCATGCGGTCAAGCCCCACGGCGCAGCCATAGGTCAGATAACGCGGTGCACAGCCCTTCTCCTCCAACACCTCAATCGGCGCGACGCCACGCACTACGTCAACAAAGTTCTCTGCCTGACGCGGAATATGAAAGCCGACGTAATCGCACTGCAACAGGCTCCCGATGATCTCGCGGCGCCAGGGCAATACGTTGAAAACATCCGCCGAGGGGAAGTAGGTATGGTGGAAAAAGGCAATATTCAGATCCGGACGCAAGGGGCGCAAGAACGCTGGCACCATCCACAGGTTGTAATCATGCAGCCAGACTACCGCGCCTTCCGCCGCCTCCGCCGCAGTGCGCTCGGCAAATAGGCGATTCACCTTGAGAAATACCGCCCAGTCTTCTTCCCGGAAAATCGCCCGCTCCCAGAAGGTGTGCAGAGTCGGCCAGAAGGCCTCCTTGGAAAAGCGCTTGTAGAACACATCAACGTCGTTCTTGCTCAGGGCCACGCGTGCAGCGACCAGATTGGGGTAGTTCTCGGCGTCCACCTTGGTGTGCACTTCAAAGGCTTCGCGCTGACGCGGATCGTGAATCGACCACGCCACCCAGGAGCCTGGCTGATCGCCGCCAAAAAAGCTCAACAGCGTGGGCAGAATGCCGTTGGGCGACGACGGTGGCCGACGAATTACCTTGCCGTCCTCAATCACCTCTTCGTACGGCAAGCGGTGGTAAACCATCACCAGATCGGCCTTGCCCTTGATCTGCAGGTCACGCAGCTCCGAGTCCACGCCCAGCGGGCCGAGAAAGCCGAAGTGCGAGATCGCCTCCAGAATGCCGCCGCAGCCGCTCAGGCGTGCATGCAGAACCTTGGCGCGGTCGCCGGTCGCCTCGATCAGCGCCGGTTCCGACTCACCCACGCATACGCCCTTGAAGCCTTGCTCGTACATCGACAGGTCATTCAGCGTATCGCCGGCCACCAGCACCTCTTCCATCGAGGCGCCCATATGCTCAACCAGACGCCGCAGAGTGGAACCCTTGTTAACGCCGCGCGGCAGGCAATCGAGATACATGCCGGCGGAAAACAGCAGATCACATCCCAGCCCTTCCATCGCCGCACGAACCTTGTCGGTCACCGCCCCCGGTTCGCAGAAATAGGAGCAACGACGCTGCTGGGGTACGTCCTGACGCTCCAGACCGGGGAACACCGACAGCCGCTGGGCCACCACCTGCTCGCCCGGCCAGTCGGCTTCAATCTCGCTCTGCACCGGATAGACCGGCTGCAGGGTTTCACCATCCACTACGGTCGCGCCCACGTCACAGATAATGTAATCCGGCCGGGGGATCGCCGGATCAGACAGCAAGGGCACCACCACCTCGAGCCCGCGTCCGGTCACAAAGACCAGGGTGATGCCCGGGTGGGCGTTGATCAGCTGATACAGCCGTTGCCGGTTATCAGGATCGCCGCCCAGAAAAGTACCGTCCAGATCGGTTGCCAACATCATAGTTTTGCTCTCCCTGTGACTACTGAATTCGGTTCTGCGGCGCACACCTTCGCGTGCGCCGCAGGGGTTGGTTCATGGCCGCGCTGGCGGCGCCTGTTCGTCTGTCTGTGGGCCAGGATCAGCCGGCGCGTGCGCCTCTGGCGGGGTATCGGCCGCAGCGTCGCCGGTGACCGGCGATGGCTCGACGTCCTCGTGGGTGGCGTCCTCCAGCATCATCTCCAGCACGGCGTTCGAGGTACGCACCATGGGTATGTAGTGCGCCGCTTCATCAACAATCCGGTCGCGGCCCTGACGCAGTTGCCACAGGGCATAGAATGCGCACAGCGCAAACATCAGAGTAAAGAACAGCGGTAAGGCCACCGGCGCGGTCAGGCTCATCAGTACACCGGCCAGCGCCGGGCCTATCGCCGCGCCCAGCCCGTGCAGCATCAGCAGCGCTGCATTACCGGACAAAATATCTTCCTGGTGTAAATGATCTATAAGGTGCGCCACGACCGCAGGGTAGACGGCAAAGGAGCCCGCACCAAACACCGCAGCAGCGACCAGCAACCACTGGCCGAAGGGGCCCAGCAAGGCCATCAGTACGCCGCCAACGGCGGCCAGCCCACAAATCAGCACCAGCGCCTTGCGTCTGTCGATCTGGTCAGACAGTCGGCCCATCGGCCACTGCGACAATGCACCCGCAACGATCACCAGTGACACGAACCCGGCGATCTGTACGGTATCCATGCCCATACGCCCGGCATACACGGCGCCCAAGCCCCAAAAGCCGCCCATGCCCAGACCGGACAGCACGGCACCAGCGCAGGCGACCGGCGCTGCCTGCCACAAGCGTTTGAGCGACAACGCCGGGGTATCGCTGATAGTCGGCTGCGCCAGCCGAGTAGCCGAAACCGGCATCACCGCTACCACAATAAGGATGGCCGAGATGGCGAATAGCGTGAACGCCATGGGGCTGTCCCAGCGCAGTAACTGTTGCGCCAGCGCCAGCGAGCCGAGGTTCACCGCCATGTAACAGGCGAAGATCTGGCCACGCCGTTCGGGCGGCGCAGTGGTGTTCAGCCAGCTTTCGATAACAGTGTAGATGCCCACAAGCGCGACGCCGGTGATCATCCGCAGCAACAGCCACATGCCCGGTTCAACCCAGAGCACGTGAATAAGCACGCAGGCTGCTTCGGCAGCCGCCAGAAAGGTAAAGGCACGGACGTGGCCCATACGCCGAATCAAGCGCGGGCACAGCCAGGTTCCGAGAATGAAGCCGGCAAAATACGCCGATCCGAGCAGACCCAAGGTCTGATCTGCAAAGCCTTCGGCGCTGCCGCGCAGTGCCAGCAGGGTATTCAGCAGGCCGGTACCCAGCAGCAGCAGCGCGATACCGGTGAGCAATGCCCCGATGGGCACCAGTAGTCTAATCATGGAGCTGAAATCTCCCCTTGGTGGGCGTGGTCGATTTCAGACAGAGCGGGTGTCAATGTGTGCGTTTATGCATCTGTAATTTATATTCAGCTGTAAACACCCTACCGCAGCAGCGCGTCGCTGACCAGCCTGTATTTTCTTCAGCACCAGTTCAACACCCTGCGCTGAAGACTTATATTACGAACAACTAAAGCGCTACACTGCCGCGACATACCCTTTACACAACGAACCGGTTTACGCCATGTCCAGCCTGAAAGATCTTGCCCGCAAAGTCTGCGCTCCGCTGCTCAACCCGCTGGAAAACAGCGATGCCCCTTATCACTACACGCCCAAGAGTCGCGGCATTCTGGTGGTGATGAGCGTGCTGTTTCTGAGCCTGGCCATTGGTCTCGCGGTATTCCTACCCGCAGGCATCGAGCGTACCTTTCTGATTCCGGTCAGCGTGTTCGGCTTGATCGGCCTGTTTGGCCTGTTGGTTGCCTGGCTGGGTTCGGAACGTGCCATCGCCCGCCTGTGGAACAGCAAGCAGGGCTGAGTATTCAGAGGGGAGCCGGCATGAGCAGCAAAATACTCTTGATTGTCGCGCACGCACCTTCGGACAACACCCGCGCCCTGCGCGACGCCGTCATACGCGGCGCCTCCCACGCCGACATCGAAGCGGTCGAGGTACGCTGCAAACCGCCTTTGGAAGCAGGTCCGGAAGACGTGCTGGCCGCAGACGCCATCATCCTTGGCACTACCGAGAACCTGGGCTACATGAGCGGCGCGCTGAAGGACTTCTTTGATCGCAGCTACTACCCGGTGCTGGAGCTGAAACAGGGCCTACCCTGCGCGCTTTACATCCGCGCCGGCATGGATGGCACCGGCACTCGCCGAGCGGTGGAATCCATCGTCACCGGCCTGCGCTGGAATTGGGTGCAGCCACCGTTGACGCTCAGGGGTGACTGGCAGGCGGACTTTGTAGCGCAAGCCGAGGAGTTGGGCCTCTACATGGCCGCCGGGCTCGATAACAGCGTGTTCTGAGCGCTCACCCTTTCAGGCGACCGCGCGAGGCTTCTGGCACGCACCTTACAGCGTTATACTGCGCACATGGACCGCATACTCGCCCGCCTTGAAGGCTGCTATCAGCTCGCCGAGCAGCACTTCGATCGTCATTTCCCCCGCCCGGATATCGAACTGGATCTGCGCGGGCAGCGTGCTGGCGTTGCCTATCTGAACCAGAACCTGCTGCGCTTCAATGGCCAGATGTACCGTGACAACACCGATGACTTCCTACGGCAAACCGTGCCCCATGAAGCCGCGCACCTGATTGCCCATCAGGTATTTGGCCCCCGGATTCGCCCCCACGGCCCGCAATGGCAAGCCATCATGACCGAACTGTTCCGACTGCCGGCCAATCGCTGCCACAACTACGCGGTCTCCAAACGTAGCGGCACCCGCTACCTTTATCGCTGCGCCTGCCCCGACCACATGCCCTTTACGCCGCAACGCCACGCCTGGGTCAGAAAGGGGCGCCAGTATCAGTGTCGCCGCTGCGGCGATCTGCTGCACTTCACTGGCCGGCAGCTGGCGGCGACGGCCTAACTGGCCACCAAGGCGGGCGCCTCGCCAGCCCGGCGCAGCATCTCTATGTAGGGTCTTAACGAGTAACCCAGCTGCGGCTCCATGCAGTCTGCCCACTGCCGCATGTCTTCAAGGTCCAGGCTCAGCTCACCGGATTGCGGAATGAACAGAATGATATTGCCCTCCTCAACCTCGACCTGCAGGTAATGCGGGCCAAACAGACGTCGCAAGCGACTGGCGGCGTAGGGCTGGCCGCTTTGGCCGAGCTGCCACTGGTTCACCACCAACAGGCCGCCCGGACGCAGCGCCGCCTGGCAGGCAACGAAAAAATCCGCTTGCAGCTGCAGACGGGCAATCCCCCCTTCCATATAAAGGTCGAGAAACAGCAAGTCGCAGCTGTTTACCTGAGTCGCAATGTAGGACTCGGCGCTGTCGACCACCACCTCGAGTCGCGCATCATCGCTCAGGCCGAACCAGCGTCGCGACAGCTCGACTACCTTGGCGCGCAACTCCACCGCCGTCAGCTGCTGCGGCTGCAGGTGCTGCAGCACGGCGTTGACCAGCGTACCGCCACCCAGCCCCATGGCAAGCGCGCGCGATGCCCTGCTTTGCCAGTAACAGGCGAGCAGCATGGCGCGAGTATAGTCATATTCGAGCCACGCCGGATCGCTCACCAGAGCGCAGCTCTGCTCGGTTTGCGCACCAAAATACAGATAGCGCAGCTCACCCTGCTGCGTCACGCGCAGGCTGCCGAAGTCGTCCTCACAGCGCTCGAGCTCCTGTTCGGCGGCACTACCCTGTTGCAGCAAATACTGATAGAGCTGACTTATCCAGCCCATAGGCTGTTTACCCTCCGTCACACGCGCTACCATCTGGCGGCACATGTACATAGATACCCAATTCAAGTAGAAGGCCCATGACCGCACTCTGGACACCCGACAGCTGGCGCAGCAAACCCATACTGCAACAACCCACCTATCCCGACCAACAGGCGCTGCTGGCGGTGGAAGACAGTCTCGCCAGTTATCCGCCGCTGGTATTTGCCGGCGAAGCGCGCGAACTGCGCCGCCAGTTTGCCGAGGTGACTGCCGGCCGCGCGTTCTTGTTGCAGGGTGGCGATTGTGCCGAAAGCTTCGCCGAGTTTTCGGCGCCCAAAATTCGCGACACCTTCAAGGTCATGCTGCAAATGGCCGTGGTCATGACCTTTGCCGCCGGCTGCCCGGTGGTCAAGGTTGGCCGCATGGCGGGCCAGTTTGCCAAGCCGCGCTCGGCCGACGACGAAACCCAGGGCGGCGTGACTTTACCCGCTTACCGCGGCGACATCATCAACAATATAGCCTTCGAGGCCGCTGGCCGCGCTCCTGACCCGCAACGGCTGCTTAGCGCCTACCATCAGGCCACCGCTACGCTCAACCTGTTGCGCGCCTTTGCTCAGGGCGGCTTTGCCAGCCTAGACCAAGTGCACCAGTGGAATCTCGACTTTATTGCCAACTCCGCCATGGCCGACCGTTTCCAGCAACTGGCTGATCGTATCGATGAAAGTCTCGCCTTTATGCGCGCCTGCGGCTTCGACAACGAGCACAGCCCGCAGTTGCGCGAGACCGCCTTTTTCACCGCCCACGAAGCCCTGCTATTGAACTATGAACAGGCGTTCACCCGCCGCGACAGCCTGACCGGCGACTGGTACGACTGCTCGGCGCACATGCTGTGGATTGGTGATCGCACCCGCCAGCTGGACGGCGCGCATGTCGAGTTCATGCGCGGCATTGGCAACCCCATTGGTATCAAGGCCGGACCGACTACCGACCCGGACGACCTGCTGCGGTTGATTGATCGGCTGAATCCGGAGAACAGCAGCGACCGCCTGAACGTCATCGTGCGCATGGGAGCCGACAAGGTAGAGCAGCACATGCCGGCGTTGGTGCGTGCGGTGGAGCGCGAAGGCAAACAGGTACTGTGGAGTTCCGACCCGATGCACGGCAACACCATGAAGGCATCCAGCGGCTACAAGACCCGTGACTTCGCCCGCATTCTCAGCGAGGTGGAGCAGTTCTTTGCCGTGCATCAGGCAGAGGGCAGCTGGGCTGGCGGTATTCATATCGAGATGACCGGACAGAACGTCACCGAGTGCATCGGCGGCGCCACCCCGGTCACCGAAGACGGTTTGTCCGATCGCTATCACACCCATTGCGACCCGCGCCTGAATGCTGACCAGTCGCTGGAGCTGGCCTTTTTGATCGCCGAAACCTTGAAAAAAGTGCGCCGTTAAATCCCACGGCGGGTACTGCAGATACGTTGAAAAATCCGCCCGACAAGCTGCCGGGCGGCGTATCATCCTGCTAGCACTACTCACCTGTTTAGGGTCGCCAGCGCTCACTACGCCGGGCGGCCAACCCTGCCCTGGATTGCCTCATGCACGAACAAAGCAGCTTTCTTCTTCTGGCCGTAGTCTTTTTGCTGGCCGCCGTGGCGGCGGTACCGCTGGCCAAGCGCTTGCGCCTGGGCGCGGTCATCGGCTACCTGCTGGCCGGCGTAGTGATTGGCCCCTCGACGCTCAACCTGATCGCGCACCCCGAGGATATCCGTCATATCTCCGAACTGGGCGTGGTGCTGTTGCTGTTCATCATCGGCCTCGAACTCTCGCCGCGGCGGCTGTGGTTGATGCGCAAGGCGGTCTTTGGCGTCGGCGTAGCGCAGGTACTGGTGTGTGCGAGCCTGATTGGCACCCTGGCCTACATTGGGCTGGATCAGCCGGTGAACACCGCCCTGGTCCTGGGCTTGGGGCTGGCGTTGTCCTCCACCGCCTTTGGCCTGCAGATACTGGCCGAGCGCAAGGAACTGAACAGCGCGCATGGCCGCATGGCCTTCGCCATCCTGCTATTTCAGGACATCGCCGCCATTCCGCTGATAGCGTTGATTCCCCTGCTTGGCGGCGCCAGCAGCGATGTTGGCGGCGAGAGCAATCTGGAGCAGTTGATCAAGATTACCGGAAGCATCGCGATCATCGTGATCGGTGGTCGTTACCTGTTGCGGCCGGTATTCCGGATTGTCGCCAGAACCGGCTTGCAGGAGGTTTCCACCGCGACCGCGCTGCTGGTTGTAATAGGTACTGCCTGGCTGATGCAGAGCGTCGGTGTGTCCATGGCGCTGGGTGCCTTTCTCGCCGGCCTGTTGCTGGCAGATTCGGAGTACCGCCACGAGCTGGAGTCGCAGATAGAGCCGTTCAAGGGACTGTTGTTGGGGCTGTTTTTCATCAGCGTGGGCATGACCGCCGATCTCGGCTTGTTGCTCAACAGCCCCGGTGCAGTCCTGCTGCTGACCGCCATGATCATTGGCTGCAAACTGCCGCTGATTTATCTGGTCGGCCGCACCGCTGGCGGTCTCGACAAGCTCAGCGCCCTGCGCCTGGGGGTGGTGTTGGCGGCCGGTGGCGAGTTTGCCTTTGTGGTCTTTCAGATGGCGCGCGACCAACAACTCTTCGACCAGCGCATGCACAGCATGCTGGTACTGGCGATTACCCTGTCAATGGCGGTGACGCCATTGATCATTCTGCTGCTCTCGAAACTGATCAAGCCCAAGGCCGCTGCGGTCGAAGTACCCGAGGAGCTGAAACAGATTGACGCCGAGGCGCCGCGGGTAGTCATCTCCGGCATGGGCCGCATGGGCCAGGTGATCGCGCGCGTGCTGCGCGCCCAGCGCGTGCCCTACATTGCGCTGGAGACCTCGGTGGACAGTATCGAGCTGTCGCGCAGCCTGAGCCGCGACATGCCGATCTTTTATGGGGACTCCCTGCGTCCGGAAATCCTGCGAGCCGCACAGGTGGATCAGGCGGAGTTTTTCATCATCACCACCGACGACCCCGACACCAACCTGAAAACCGCCGAACTGGTGCGTCGCCTCTATCCGCACGTGACCATCATCGCCCGCGCGCGCAACCGCCAGCATGTACATCGGCTGATCGACCTCGGTGCGTTCGCCGTGCGCGAAACCTTTCACTCCAGCCTGGAGATGAGCAAGCAGGTACTGACCGGCCTTGGCCTCAGCGAAGCCCAGGCAGACTCGCGCCTGACCCGTTTCCGTGAACACGACGAACAGGTACTGGCCGCGCAACACAAGGTGTATGACGATGCCGCCGCCGTCATGCAGACGGCACGCGAGGCCCGTGCCGATCTGGAGCGGCTGTTCGATTCGGACCAGATCGAGGCACGCAGTATTGATGAGGCGCTGCAACGCCCGCCAGAGTGAGCCGCCGGGCACCCGTGGCGGGATTGGCCTGCTACAATGCCCGCTCACTGACTTCAGGAATCACAGCATGGCCGATATCGGACGTTTCAACCGACTGCAGGTCCTCAAACACACCGGTTTCGGCCTGTATCTCAACGGCGGTAACGACGGCGATATCCTGCTGCCCAAGCGCTACATCCCCAAGGACAAACCCAGTGAAGTCGGCGACTGGCTGGATGTGTTCATCTACTTCGACAGCGAAGACAAGATCATCGCCACCACCGAGCAGCCCAAGGCGCAGGTAGGCGACTTTGTCAGCTTGAAAGTCATCGCCAAAAACAACGTCGGCGTGTTTCTCGACTGGGGGCTACCCAAGGATGTGCTGCTGCCCTTCTCGGAGCAGAAGCGCCCGCTGGAAGTGGGTGACTACGCCGTGGTGCATCTGTACCTCGACAAGCACACCAGCCGGGTAATCGCCACCAGCCGGCTGGATCGCTATCTCGACAAGACGCCAGCGCGCTACAAGGCCGGCGACCCGGTTGATCTGCTGATCGTGGAGCGTACCGACCTGGGCCACAAGGCCATCATCAACGGCCTGCACTGGGGGCTGGTGCACAAGAACGAAGCCTTCAAATTCCTGCGCGGCGGTCAGCGCGAGCAGGGCTACATCCGCGAAATGCGCGCCGACGGCAAGATCAGCCTCAGCCTGCAACCGGTGGGGACTGCGGCTGCCGATCAGCTACAGGACCAGATATTGCAAAAGCTGCTGGATAACAACGGTCAACTGGCGCTCAGTGACAAGAGCACCCCCGAGGCCATCAGCCGCGCCTTTGGCGTCAGCAAGGGCAACTTCAAAAAAGCCATTGGCGGCCTGCTGAAACAGGGCAAGATCAGCATTCACAGCGACCATATCGAGCTGCTTTAAGCTGCCAGAAGGCTTCAGGCCGCCCGATAAAACGCCCGGTACTGGCCGGGCGTCAGCGCCGTCCGCACTTTGAAATGGCGCTGAAAATGCGCCTGATCGGCAAACCCAAGATCCAGCGCCAAGCCATTCAGGCTGCACTCTGCGCGGCGCAATTCTGCTCGTGCCCGCTTGATCCGCGCATCCAGCTGGAAGGCATGCGGCGCCTGGCCAAATTCACGCTTGAAGCTGCGTATCAGTTGATAGCGGTTCAGCCCGGCCACCTGCGCCAGCGTGTCCAGCTGCAGGTTGGTATCCAACTGATCCATGATCATGTCGCGCGCCTGCTGCACACCCGGATGCTGAGGCGGTGCGACCGGCGAACCGGCGGAGAACAACGATTGCAGTAGCTCGATAAGCTGAATCTCTGCCGCAAGCGCAGTGCCGGCATCCAGCAGACTGGCAAACAGCTGATCAAATCGCCTGGCAGCGCCCGCCTGCACATGGGTCGCGCCGGGGAAGCAGTGATAGTCCTGACTGCCGCCAAGCACCTCACGCTGGAGCTCACCCAGCCAGTTGGCATTCAGAAACAGCATGCGGTAAGACCACAGCCCCGCCGCCGGATTGCAGGAGTGCACCTCGCCGGGGTTGACCGTGAACATACTGCCGACACCGATGCGTTGCGACCGGCCGCGGTTGCGATACAGCGTGTGGCCCTGATCAATCACGCCGAAGGAAAATTCGTCGTGGGTATGCTGCTGATAGCAAGCGCTGGAACGGTCGGCCTGCCGTAGCTCGACAAGGGGCAAGGCTGGGCTGCGTTGCAGGACTTGGGATGGGTTCTCGCGCATACCTACCTCGTGATCAATACAGCAGAATCATTGCCACGCTGCCCACCAGCAGCAGCGCCATACACCGATTGAACCAGCGCATGGCCGCAAGCCCAGGTAATTGCCGCCCCAGCAGATGGCCCGCGAGGGCCCAGCTGCCGACACCGAGCAGACACATCAGCAGCGACAGCATACAGAACAGCAACAACGCCTGCTCGCCGGCAGTACTGCCGCTGACGAACAGGCCTATGCCGGCGGTGGAAAACAACCAGGCCTTGGGGTTGAGCCACTGGGCCAGGGCGCCGGCCCAGAAACCCGGCACCTGAGCCGCTGCACTGCTGCCCGGTAGTTCGCCCCGCGCAGTAACCAACCGCCAGGCGAGGTACAACAGGTAAACCGCCCCCAACCCGCTCAGTATTCGCAGCAACTGGGGATGATCCTGCAGACTGCCGAGCAGCCCCACCCCCACCACAAACACCATCAGGGTATAACCCAGCGAGGCGCCCAGCACGTAGCGCGCAGCCCGCCACACGCCCGCCTGCGCGCCGGCGGCGACCGCCACCACGCAGACCGGGCCAGGCGCAATAGAACCCACCAACGAAAACGCCAACATCGAACCTATCAGGGTCAACATGCACTCACTCCACCATCGGCGCACTTGGGCGCCCATGGTCGGCATGCTCGCTTGTATGCCATGAGGTGTATTGAACGAAATTGCAGCTGTGTTTTGGGAGCGGCGGCGCCTAGGGCCGGGAAGATGGCGGCGGGCCTCGAGCAGCAGCGCCGGTCGCAGCGCCGCTAGCCCGGTTGGAGGCCGGCCCTCCCGGCGACGCAGCACGCCAAAACGAGAAGACCGGGTGCGCTTTCAGGTCCGGACAGGCGCCGGGTACGCCCGTCCGGTTGCGCTGCGTCAGTCCGCCGGCCGGCCCTGATCCGGTTGACTGTAATCGCAAACACCCTGAGGGAAGATGGCATTCAGCTCGGCCAACTCATCCGCGGACGGCACCCAGCTGCCATAGGTACCGTCGCTCACGGCGGTGCTGACTGGCTTGAGCGCACACTTGAAGACGCTGCCCTCAATGGGGCCACCGGCGACCATGCGCGAGGTGGTGTAAGTCGGGAAGGCGTCTGTACAGGCGCCGGCGGGTTGATCATCAAGGATGCCGTTCCACACGTTGTCACCCTCCGCAATCAGGCTACCGTCGGTGTTGAAGCAACTGTCCACCGCGCCGTCGGGACGATTATCGCCAATACTGAGCTCCGGGTTCTCGCGGATATTGGCCAGCCACTCATCCAGCACGTCCAGCGCCTGCCAGGTCTGGTCAAAGTTTTTCTGCGCGCGCGGGCGCGCCGGATTGCTGGTATCGGTCGGACGGGTATCGGTAAACCAGATCACCTGATTGTCGGCGTTGCCCATCTTGTTCAGCACCCGCTGACGGACCGAGAAGGACTGATGGCTGTTGTGCATATCCAGCACTTCTTCCAGATAATGCCGCCAGTCGATCACCGGAATATTCAGCTGGCCATCAAACACCATGCCTTGTTCATAGGCTGCGTTGATCGCCAGCAGATCACCCTCGGTGCGCGGCGCCGGAGCCGTACCGTCCGGGCTGAGATTCATGTTGCGACGGCTCCAGGGATCAAAGTTGTCCGGCGTATTGGGCGGCAGGAAGGGCGCGCCCTCCTGCACCATTTCGCTGGGCTGCTTCCAGCCGCCAATCAGCCGATTCAGCTTGAGGAACTCGCTGGTGGTGATGTCGCCACGGCGCAGCGAGCGCAACCCGTACTGCACGCCCACGTTGTCGAACAGGGTACGTGGCTGGCCGTCGTCATCGACGCCGTAGACGTTGCGCAGGTCATCAAAATGCGTCCACTGCACCGTATTCATGATGCCCGGCGGAAACATTTTTTCCTGATTGGTTACCTGCCCGTAATGCGGGTTCATGGTCAGTGGCGTCAGCCCGCGCCACGCGGGAATGCACTCGCTCATGCCCGGCGCGCTGGCGTAACCCAGGGCGATCTTGGTGTCGTACAGCGGGTCGGCGTAGGCATCAGTCGCATTCATGCCCACCAGCAAGCTGCGATTGGCGGTGGTTTGCCACCGGGCGTTGCTGCGATCCGTGGCATCCATGTAATGCTCCAGCAACTCGCAATCGCCGACATGAATGGTCTGGGTGACCATGTCCGGGTAAGAGTACTGCGGCACGCCGGCGTCGATCAGGCCAGGGTGATTCTGCGAGTACACGTATTGCTGGATGGCGCCACCCGAACCACCAATGGCGACCGTATAGTCCGGCACGCCAAAACGCTTGATAAAGTGCTCCTTGACCATCAGCGCCGTTTCACCTCCCACCTGCAGGTTGTAGTGGGTGTTGGCGCGCGTACCGGTGGAGTAGATCACCGCATAGCCCTTGCCCAGCACTTCAGGCGTAAGAGCCGCGCTGCTCAGCTTGCCTTGCGTGTGGCCAATAGCGACCCCGCCCTCAAAGTGATAAAGCAGGCGCCCGTTCCAGTTAGCCGTGCTGGCAGCATCGGCTGCATCACCACGGGTGGCCAGGGTCGCAAAACTGTAGATGAAGCGGTTGAGCGTGCCGACCTCGCGGCGCACGACAAAATCCACTTCGCGGCCATCGGTGAGCGTGGTAGTCGCCATATCGGCGGGACGCGAACCGTCACCGGGCAACGCGGCGTAGCTGTTGACCGTGGTGCGATAGAGGAAGTCCACCCGCGGCTCGATCGTACAGTCGCGGCTGTAGCCCACCACCGTCTCGCCCTCCAGTACCGGATAACCCTGCTCCTGGCTATCGACCAGCGGCTGTATGCCCAGCTCGGTATCCACGCTACAAACAAACGGGTATTGCTGCGGGCCGGAGAAGACCGGGCCGGTTTCGGGGTAACTGGTGAGCGTCATGCTGTAGAGCTCGCCGTATTGGCTGTGGTGCAACTCCAGCTGGTTCTCACCGAGTTCCAGCCCTTCGATCAGGACTTCCAGCCGACCGTTGCGCTGCAGCATCCGCGTCGGTTCGATCTCCCTGTCATTCAGCCAGAGTTCGAGGTCATCCAGCTCGTCGTTGATCAGCTCGATATCGCCTTCAATGGTCAGCAGCACAGCGCTGCCGGTAACCTGATCGGCGGCGCTGGAAAGCACACCGAGCTGCAAATCAGGCCGTGTCGTGCTATCTGAATCCGAGCCCCCGCTATCGCTGAGGCAACCGCTGAGTGCCAGGGTCAATAAACTGATGGTAAAGGCAGGTGCAAACCTTCTTGGCATATCCATTACAGATCCCTCTTGTTTAATGGGCTTCTTATTGTGGTAACCCGTTCTGATTACTGCGCCGCCCCATCCTAGGCAGCGGCCGGCAGGCAAAACAGGCACAGATGGCGGTTTTCTACTGACACAGACCCTCAGCCGCTTTGGCTAAGGCCGGCGAGCTCACCCAGGCAACGCAGCTTGGCCTCGGTTTCTGCCGTCACCGGGCTGCCTGCGTTAAGCCGGAGAAAGTCGGAATGATTTACCCCGGCCGAGAAAACACTACCGGGAAACACATGAATGCCATGCGCCAGCGCTCGCTCAAACAGCATTCGCGCATCCTGTTTATCGGGCAACCGCACCCACAACACGCAGCCGCCCTGCGGCTCGTGCACCTGGGTACCAGCCGGAAAGCTCTGCCGGACAATCTCGATCATCGTCTGCACCTGGGCCTGCAGCCGGGCGCGCAGCTGTTGCAGGTGCTGGGCGTAGCCGCCGCTTTCCATCAGCCGGCCCACCAGCAGCTGCGGGGCGGCGGCGGTAGTGATACTGCTGATCTGTTTCAGCTCGCGCAGCCGCCCGTGAAACCGCCCCGCCGCCACCCAGCCCAGCCGCAAACCGGGCATCAGCGACTTGGAGAACGAGCTGCAGTAGATCACCATGCCTTCGCTATCAAAAGCCTTGGCCGGCAGGCTATCGCCGCTGTAAACCGTATCGCCCCAAATATCGTTCTCGATCAGCGGTACCTGGTAACGGCTGGCCAGTTCAACCAACTTGCGCTTGCGCTCCAGCGACAGACTGAAGCCCAGCGGGTTCTGTGCATTGCAGGACACCAGGCACGCCTTGACCTGGCCACGCTTGAACGCCTGTTCAAGGGAGTAAAGGCAGAGCCCATCGCGGTAATGGGTGGGAATTTCCAGCGCGCGCCGTTGCAGCACCTCCAGCGCCAGCAGCGAGCCGTAGTAAGTCGGTGTCTCAACCGCCACAACGTCACCGCGCCGGGTCACTGTGCGCAACGCCAGCTCAATGGCTTCCATGCAGCCATTGGTGACCAGGATGTCATGCTCGGCCAGTGGCACCTCGTGGGTAAGGCTGCGGTGCGATAGCTGGCGGGCAAAACTGGCGACCCCGTTGGGGTGTGAATAGTCCCACACCGCTTGCGGCTGTCGGCGCGTCAACTCGCGGTACAGGCGCATGATACGCGGCACCGGCATCAACTCTGCCGCGGGCAAAGCGATCCCCAGATGCAAGATCCCGGCCCGGGTGTGCGGCTCCATGTAGCGCAGAATGTCTTCGCTCAGCGAGACATCCACCGGCAGCAGCGGAAAGTGCGCCACGCTCTGACCGCTGCCAACGCTCGGCAAGGCAGCACAGACGAACGCACCCGAGCGCTCACGTATGTCCACGTATCCGTCCAGTTCAAGCTTGCGCAAGGACTGAATCACCGTGTTGATGCTCACGCCAAACAGCTTGCTCAATGCCCGCACCGACGGCAGCCGCTCACCCGGCTGATAGTTGCCACTACGAATGTGGGCCGTGAGTTGCTCACTGATGTTTTCGTAAAGAAACAGATCCTGCGCCATCGCATCCTGCCTCGACGCTTCGGGAGCGTCCTGCGTTCTTGTTTTTCTGGTCACTCTGGAGTCTAACCGCAGTTCGGAGCGCGCGCTAAATTGGTGCATCGCAAATTGGCTTCGGCACAGCAACCATCACCCGATCACCGCTCCAGAACCACGGCTGGTGCACACCAACTCGCCTGTTTGGGTGCTTGTAACAATTTTTCACAAATTTAGTATTGGCGAGCCAATATGCAGTTATGTCTCGCCACAGCCGCCAGCGGCGACCCGAATGCACTCAGCGAGGCCTCGGCACCCCATAACAAACACAAGGAAATTGCTATGTTCGCACTCAATAAAATCTTCAAGAACGGTCTTGCCGTTGTCGCTCTCACCACCCTGTTTGCCGGGGCAGCCCAGGCCACCAACCCCGGCTCCAGCAGCCCGGATACCATGATTCTCGGTGACTCCATATTCGCCCTGTCCGGCGACATCCACGAGTACCTGGAAGCCGACCTGGACGAGAATATCGATACCTACGCCCGTTCCGGCTGCCAACTGAGCGGCGGCAACATCCTCTGCTCGCGCACCTACTCGGTGGAGCGCCAGTACGCCCGCGCCAGCAAAAGCGGCATCAAGACCGTGATCTTCAACGGTGGCGGCAACGATATTCAGCTGAACAGCTGCCGTCCGTCCTTGAGCCGCTGCATGCCGCTGCTGAATGAACTGGAAGACAAGATCGCCGCCCTGGTTGCCGACATGCGCGATGACGGCATCGAGGAAATCATCTTCCTCGGTTACTACAACGCCGTTGGTGGTGCCGAAGAGCTGCGCGAGATCAACAACTACAGCATGAACTACAAGGCCGCCGCCTATCCCGGTATGAACGTCAAGTTCGTTGACGTACGCGCCGCCTTTGCCGGTAACGAGGCTCGCTACATCACCAGTGACGGCATTCACCCCACCGCCGCCGGTTCCCGCGTGCTGGCTGACCTGCTGCTGCAGGCGCTGGATCAGTAACGCCCGCAATCGCTCGGGGCCACGGCATATGACGCCGTGGCCTTGTGCATTCCCCGGTTACCAAACTCCCCTTGAGAGCCACACTCACGGCGCTCATAATGCACGGCCTGCCCCTCTAGCCACAGGCCCTCGCATGTTTCGCTGGTTTGAAAATCGCCTGAACCCCTTCCCCGCCGAAGAACCTACCGAGCCGCCGCGTTCGCTGCTGGCGTTTTGTCTGCACTACACCAAGGGGGCTTGGCCCTACCTGATTCTGGCCTCGATTCTGATGGCCGGCATTGCCATCACCGAGGTCTGGCTGTTCGGTTTTCTCGGCAGCATCGTTGACTGGCTAAGCGAGCAGAACCGCGAGACCTTCCTGCAGACGGAAGGCTGGAAACTGGCCGGCATGGCCTTTGTGGTGCTTATTGCCTTGCCGCTCCTGATCTTCAGCAATTCGCTGCTGACGCACCAGACCCTGATGGGCAATTACCCCATGCGCATTCGCTGGATGGTGCACCGCTACCTGCTCAAGCAGTCGATGGCCTTCTATCAGGACGAGTTCGCCGGGCGCATTGCCACCAAGCTGATGCAAACCGCGCTGGCAGTACGCGAGTGCGTGATCAAGCTGATCGACGTGCTCAACTACATCATCGTCTACTTTATCGGCACCCTGCTGCTGGTTGGCTTGGCCGATTGGCGCCTGACCTTGCCAATGCTCGGCTGGCTAGCCGGTTACGTATTGCTGATGCGTTACTTCATTCCGGTGCTCGGCAAGGTAGCCAAGGTACAGGCCGATGCGCGCTCAATGATGACCGGGCGCATTGTCGACAGCTACACCAATATCCAGACGGTCAAACTCTTCTCCCACGCCAAACGCGAGTCGAGCTACGCCCGTGAAGGCATGGATGAGTTCATGGTCACCGTGCATCAGCAGATGCGTCTGGTTACCCAGCTGTACAGCCTGCTGTATCTGCTCAATGCGCTATTGCTGCTGGGCGTGACCGGACTGGCAATCTGGCTCTGGTTACAGGGCGCGGTGAGCGTCGGCGCGGTCGCCGTGGCGGCCGGACTGGTGCTGCGGCTGTGGGGCATGTCGCAGTGGATCATGTGGGAGCTCTCTGCGCTGTTTGAAAACATTGGCACCGTGCAAGATGGCATCAACTCCATCTCGCGTCCGCAGCTGGTCAACGATGTGCCAGATGCCAAACCCCTGCAGGTCAGCCAGGGCGATATTCGTTTTGAGCAGGTGCATTTTCATTACGGCAAGGGCCACGGCGTGATGGGCAACCTGAACCTGCACATCAAACCCGGTGAAAAAATTGGTCTGGTCGGCCGCTCCGGCGCAGGCAAGTCGACCCTGGTCAACCTGTTGCTGCGTTTCTACGACGTGGAGTCCGGCAAGGTGGTAATCGACGGGCAGAACATCGCCGAGGTCCAGCAGGACAGCCTGCGCGCGCATATCGGCATGGTGACGCAGGATACTTCGCTGCTGCATCGCTCGGTGCGCGACAACATTCTCTATGGCCGTCCCGATGCCGACGAGCAACTGATGCTCAACGCCGCGCGCAACGCCGAAGCGGACCAGTTCATCGCCGAGCTGGAAGACGCCAAGGGCCGCCGCGGCTTTGACGCGCATGTGGGTGAGCGTGGGGTGAAACTGTCTGGCGGTCAGCGCCAGCGCATCGCCATTGCCCGCGTGATGCTCAAGGACGCGCCCATCCTGATTCTCGACGAAGCTACCTCGGCGCTGGACTCGGAAGTCGAAGCCGCCATTCAGGAGAACCTGAACAAGCTGATGCAGGGCAAGACCGTGATAGCCATCGCTCATCGTCTCTCGACCATCGCCGAGATGGACCGGCTGATCGTGATGGATCAGGGCAACATCATTGAAGACGGCAGCCACGCTGAACTGGTCGCACGCGGCGGCCTGTACGCCAAGCTGTGGGCACGGCAGTCGGGTGGTTTTCTGGGCGAGGAGCTGGAAGAGGACGTGACAGAACAGCTCTGACTTGCCAGCGCCAGACACAACAAAGCCCGCATTCGCGGGCTTTGTTGTTTGCCATGACTGAACTGCTCAGGCGTAGCCAATATGGTCGGATGAAATACGGATCTTCCCAGTGGCTCTGAAGCGCGGCGAGGATTAACGTCAGATATAGCACGCAGTATTGCTACCAAGGCTCGCGCTTCCAGCCTCATTTGAAAAGCCTCCACACCAACCACGTGCTGGACCATCCCCCCTACGCACGGCACGTCCCAGCCTCAATTGGAAGCCTGCCTATCTTGGTGGCTTAGAACCCACGCAAACCGATTACAAAAAAAGATCGAACCTTTGCATTTCGCCATTGGTCGATTTTCTAGGACGGTTTCAATCGTCTCGATAAGCCTAAGCCCAACTTTGTAGCTAAGCACCTCACATCTTGAGGTTGGAGGGCTGTGCTTTACCGAAAGAGAAAAGCGAATTAGGAGAACCGCATGGGACAGGCGCTAAACACATCTCTAACAGAAATCGCACACTCTGAGAGAATTGAAACACCCAAAATTTCCTTCAGAAACCATCAAAAAGTGCTGTTTGTCACTTCCGAACTGAACGACCTCATCAAGGTCGGCGGGTTGGGCGATGTAGCTGCGGCGCTACCTCGAGCGCTCAATGCCTACCACGACATGCGGGTGTTGATCCCAGGTTACAAGCAGGTTCTAGAGAGCGGCTATCCTATTCGTGTGGTCGCCCGGCTTGAAGGACATGCAGCCCTCCCCCGTTGTCATCTTGGCCGAATAGATCTGCCTGATGGCTTGATCGTCTATGTCGTTTTGAACGAAGCACTCTATAACCGTAGCGGCACACCCTACGGTGATATTGAAGGTCGAGATTGGCCTGATAACCATATACGTTTTGCCAGGTTTGCATTAGCAGCAGCGCAGTTAGCTGCGGGAGAAGCCAAGCTAGCTTGGGAGCCTGAGCTAGTCCATGCCAATGACTGGCCAAGTGGCTTGGCACCCGCTTATATGAAATGGATGGGGCTCGATAAAACATCAGTTTTCACTATCCATAATCTCGCCTATCAAGGTCTTTGCGATCCACGTTGCCTTAGCGAGTTCGGGTTGCCTAGCGAGTTTGGCAGCGCACAGGGCATGGAGTACTACGGCAAACTGTCTTTGCTCAAAGCGGGTATCAATTACGCCGACCATATAACTACCGTCAGCCAAACTTACGCCCACGAAATAACTACGCCCGAATTCGGTTGTGGCTTGGAAGGATTGCTCGCTTTTAAAGCTCGGCAGGGTCTGCTAACCGGCATTGCCAATGGTATCGACGAAGACTTCAATCCAACTAACGACGCGCATCTACTGGGGCATTTTGATAGCCATCGCTGGGAGGGTCGCGCTGAAAATACCAGGTATGTTGAACAGTATTTCGCCCTGCAGCAGGATGAGAGCCCACTGTTTTCGGTCGTGTCGCGTCTAGTACATCAGAAAGGTATTGATCTAACTATTGAAGTGACAGATCACTTGGTTAAACAGGGCGGTCGCCTGGCTGTGCTCGGTCGTGGTGAGCGTCACCTGGAAGAGCGCATGAAGGAACTGGAGGCGCGATATCCAGGCCGTGTGGGGGTGCACATCGACTTTACCGAGACGCTGGCTCGTCGCATGTTTGCCGGTAGCGACTTCCTGCTAATGCCGTCAGTCTATGAGCCTTGCGGTCTGAGTCAGATGTACGCTCAGTGCTTTGGCTCATTACCAGTTGCCCGTAGAACCGGGGGTCTGGCTGACACTATTGTAGATGGTGTGACCGGAATACTATTCGACAAGCTTGATCCTCAAGAGTATATGCACGCTCTTGATCGCTCTTTTGCTATTCATCGTAATCCGCCACTGATGCGGGCCATGCGCTGCAAAGCCATGGCAACGCCCAACTACTGGCAACAAGCTGTACGCCCTTACGCAAGCCTCTATGGCTCCTTGGTCGATCAGCAAACCCATTTGAGCAAAGCACATACCTTGTCGATGGTGCAGGCATGTTTGGGCTGAGATCTAGTCACGGAGCGCTACTACTCGACCCTTGCCATACTCGGTTTCGCTTATGGGCTCCCGACGCCAATCGGGTGGAAGTCCGAATAGTGGACGGCGGACTATATCCACTGCAGCGCCAGGATGAAGGCTGGTTCGAAGCCACCGTGGCAGTGGGCGCGGGTGTCGAGTATTGCTATCGGATCGATGGTCGACTGGAAGTGCCGGACCCCGCCTCTCGGCAGCAACGCAAAGGGCCCCAAAGCCCAAGTGTGGTGGTAGACCCTGACAGGTACCTGTGGGATACCGCTCACTGGCAGGGCAGACCCTGGGCGGAAACGGTCATATATGAGCTTCACGTGGGCGCCCTGGGCGGCTTTAAACAGGTCGAGTCCTGGCTGCCCCACCTGCGTGAGCTAGGCGTCACGGCCATTGAACTCATGCCGTTGAATGAAGTGCCTGGCGGACGCAACTGGGGTTACGACGGTGTGCTGCCCTATGCGCCCCAGTCGAGCTACGGCACGCCTGACGAACTCAGGCACCTTATAGATCGCGCACACGCGCTGGGGCAGATGGTGTTTATCGATGTGGTCTACAACCATTTCGGTCCCGATGGTAACTATCTCGGAGAGTACGCTAGCGATTTCTTCCGCACCGATATCCCGACCCCCTGGGGTGCCGCTATCGACTTTCGCAAACGGCCGGTGCGCGACTTTTTTGTCGAAAACGCATTAATGTGGGTGCACGAATTTCGCGTTGACGGTTTGCGGCTCGATGCAGTGCACGCCATCAACGACATCAGTCTGCTTGAGGAACTGTCCGAGCGAGTGCAAGACAGTTTACCCGAGGGCCGTCAGGTTCACCTGGTGCTCGAGAACGAAGGTAACGACGCGCCGTTGCTCGAACAACGTTACCGCGCGCAGTGGAATGACGATGGTCATAATGTACTGCACCACCTACTGACAGGGGAAAGCGATAGCTACTACGCCGACTTCGCCAAAGACAGCACCGATAAGCTTGCGCAGTGTCTCCAAGAAGGCTTCGTCTATCAGGGTCAACGCAATCGGCACGGCAGGGAGCGTGGCAAGCCAAGCGGTCATCTAGACGCCACGTGTTTTGTGCTCTTCCTACAGAATCACGACCAGATCGGCAATCGGGCGTTGGGTGAGCGTCTGATCAACCTCACCTCTGAAGCTCAGCTGAAAGCAGCAATTGCCTTGCTGTTACTAAGCCCCATGGTGCCCCTGCTGTTCATGGGTGAAGAATGGGGCTGTACCCAACCATTCCTGTTTTTTACCGATCATCATGGCGAGCTGGCTGCTGCAGTTCGAGAGGGGCGACGCAGCGAGTTCTCCGAGTTCGCCGCCTTCAACGACGAACAGCAACGCGAGAAGATCCCCGACCCGAACGCCGCTTCTACATTCACCCACTCCCGGCCCAACCTAGCCGAGGTGAACGAGCCAACACATCGAGCATGGCTTGAGTACTACCGGCACTTGCTATCGTTGCGGCACGGCCATTTGACACCTCGGCTGCAGGGAGCGCGCTCTCTCGGAGTAGAGGTTTTGGGCCCTAAGGCCGTCTCAGCACGCTGGAGCCTAGCGGACGGCGCGGTGTGGCGAATCGACCTGAATCTTTCGACACAGGCTTGCGAACTGCTGCCACTGCAATCCACTGCAGAAGTGATCTTTGCCGTCGGTATCGCGCTTGACGACTCTCGAAACCATCGGCTGCCCGGGTGCAGCGCTCTCATCAGCATGGAAAAGAAGCTATGAACACATCTAATCTGGCCCGGCTGGCCAGCATTGTGGGCCTTAGCGTGGATTGGACGGATGCGCACGGTCATCTGCAGACGGTGAGCGATCAAGCACTGCGCAAACTTCTTGCCGCCTTGGGCTACCCGGCTGAGAGCGAAACCGACATCAATGCCAGCCTAGAACGGGCGACAGAAGAAAGAGATCAGGCGCTGACAGGCCCGCTTATTATTACCGTAGCGGGGGATCCCTGCCCTCTCGGTGACCGTTTCCACCGTTTTTCGCGGTGCCAGATTACTACCGAACAAGGCGAGTGCATCGACACGAAACTCGATTATAGAGCCTGCCTGGTAGAGCCCTTGCCCATCGGCTATCACCAACTGCAGATAGCGGACCACCATCTCACGCTCGCGGTGACGCCGCCCCACTGCCAGAGTGTCGACAGTCTCGCTGGAGAGCCCCACTCACGGCTGTGGGGTCTGAGCGCGCAGCTGTATTCGCTGCGCCGCGAGAACGATGGTGGAGTGGGCGATACGCTGGCGCTGCAGCATCTGGCTTCCCGCGCCGCAGTTTACGGGGCCGACGCATTGGCAATCAGTCCGGTACACGCGATGTTCACCGGCCTGGCAGAGCAATACAGCCCCTACTCCCCCTCCAATCGATCATTGTTCAATGCATTGCACAGCGCCCCTGAACAAGTGCTCGGCAGGGCGGCTGTCGAGCAAGCTACCCGAGATTGCAACCTGGAAGAGCAGATGGCGCTACTAGAGTCGCGCCCTTTGGTCGACTGGGCGGGCGTCAGCGAGGCGCGACTACGATTGCTGCGGCGCTTGTACGACAACCTGGTAGCGGAGCAGTCAGAACTACTGGTTAATTTCCACAGTTTCTGTGCCGAGGGTGGCAGTGCGTTACACCAGCACGCCTGCTTCGAGGCGCTACACGCTCATCTACATGACGAGCAGGGAACCCAAGACTGGCGGCAATGGCCGGCAGCCTACCGTGATCCTGCCAGTGAGACCGTGCGCAGATTTGCCCGCGAGCACGAAGACGAAATCGGCTTTCACCTGTTCTGCCAATGGCTGATGGCCCGTTGCCTGGAGCAAACCCAGAATGCCAGCCGGGCTGCAGGTATGCGCATTGGTCTGATCACGGATCTGGCCGTAGGAGCCGACCCCAGAGGCAGCATGGCATGGTCGCGTCAGGGAGAGCTGCTGCGCTCCGTTACCGTGGGCGCGCCGCCAGACATTCTCAATACGCAAGGGCAGAATTGGGGCGTAGCCGCCTTTTCTCCCCAAGGGCTTCAGAGGCACGGCTACACCGCATTCATTGAAATGCTGCAAGCCAATCTTGCCCATGCTGGCGGCGTGCGTATCGATCATGTAATGGGGCTGCAGCGCCTTTGGGTCATACCGGAGGGTGCTTCGCCTGCTGAGGGTGCCTATCTAAATTATCCCTTTGCCGATCTGATGCGCTTACTGGCACTAGAATCCTGGCGCAATCAGGCTCTGATCATTGGTGAGGATCTTGGAACTGTGTCAGGGGGCCTGCGTGAGGCCTTGGCGAAAAACAATTTACTCGGCATGCGCGTACTGCTGTTTGAACAAACCGAAGGCGGTGACTTCATTCTGCCAAACCAATGGCCGACCAACGCTCTGGCCACCACCACCACTCACGACCTGCCCACCATTAATGGCTGGTTTCAGGGTAACGATATCAGTTGGCGGCATCGCCTCGGCCAGCGTAGCGACTCCGAAGCCCGCACGGATATGCAACATCGCAACTGCGAGCGCAACGCACTGAGCAAGGCGCTTAAGATCGCCGGGCACTGCACGGCAGATATCACCTCCCCCGAAAACCAGCTGGAAGCCTGTATCGGTTTCATAGGCTGCAGTCCCGCTCCGTTGGTGATGCTACCGCTCGAAGATGCCATGGGCATAGGAGAGCAACCCAACTTGCCCGGACCACCGGGAGGGCACCCCAACTGGCGCAGACGCTGGAGTGAATCTGCCGAGCACATGCTTGACATACCGACAGTACAGCGTCGTTTGCGACGGTTGGCATTGTCACGCCAGGCAAGCCGCACCAAGGCAAGCGCCGGCGTGGACCTACGCCCTGCCCCCGCTGCCCAGGAATGAGCGCCGCACATGAATGAACTAAATGCCACAATCAGGCTGCAATGCCATTCCGGATTTACTCTGGACGATGCCGCAGCGCAGGTAAACTATTTTGCTCGCCTAGGTATTACCCACCTGTACCTGTCCCCTATTCTGCAAGCGAGGGCCGGCTCGACACACGGCTACGATGTAGTGGACCCAACCTGCGTAAGCCGGGAACTGGGTGGCGAAGCGGCGTTGCAGCGCTTGGTATCGGCCCTGCGAGCCAAACAGATGGGTCTTATTGTCGACATCGTACCCAACCACATGCACGTTGCCGACAGCGCCAACCTGTGGTGGCAGGATGTGCTGGAATGGGGCCCCGCCAGCAGGTGGGCTAACTACTTCGACATCGATTGGCAAAGCCCCAGTAACGAGCTGCGCGGCAAGGTTCTGATACCCGTGCTGGATGGCGATCTCGAGCAGGTAATCCGGCAGCAGCAACTGCAACTGCACTTCAGCCCAGAGAAAGGCCGATTTCATGTGAAGTATTTCGACCATCACCTGCCGCTGTGCCCAGTCAGTTATGCCCAAATTCTGCAGGGGTGCGAAGAGCCACAGCTCGTAGGTTTAGGTGAAGCCTTTGTTGCCTTGGAAGGCCAGCAGGATGCGTACATAGAAGCTTCGAGGCTTAGTCACGCGCTGGCTACAAGCTGCCAGCAGCCTTTCGTGCTAAAGACGATAAGAGACCGAGTTGCTACCTACAATGCCGACACTGGCGCAGCGCGCGACAGCACTCAACGTCTGCTGGCTGACCAGCACTATTGGTTGAACGACTGGCGATCTGCGCAGAAGCTCATCAACTGGCGGCGCTTTTTTGATATCAATCAACTTGGTGCTCTCCGTGTGGAGGACGGTGAGGTATTTGAAGCAACCCACGCCAAAATCTTCGAACTGATAGAGCGTGGGCTGATTGATGGCGTACGAGTCGATCATATCGACGGCCTGGCCGATCCAGCACATTACTGTCGGCGGTTGCGTCGGCGGCTAGACCGGCTGCAGCAGAACCGTCCCGCAGATCTGCCCTGGCACAATCTTCCTATTTATGTGGAGAAAATCCTCGCTTCAGACGAAACCCTGCCAAAGGCGTGGCCGGTGGAAGGCACCACCGGCTACGAGTTTATGAATGAGGTCTCGTTGTTGCTGCACGATCCTGATGGTGCTCATACCCTTCGTCAATTATGGAAGGACTGTACCGGGCGCTCGGGCGACTTTTTGCATGAGGTGCATCAGGCACGCGCTTTTCTTCTCGATACCGCCCTGCAGGCCGACTTCGACAAGGTGGCACGGTCGCTGTCGAAGCTGGCAAACAACGTCCATGCGCGGCAGCAATACAAGCTGGATGATATTCGGCGCGTACTGCGCGAGATCCTGCTGCAATTTCCCGTCTATCGCCTGTACGCCGGTAGTTGCGGGCGTTCGCCCGAAGATGAGGAAGTTATGCGGCAGGTGGTAGAAGCTGCAAGGGAAGCGTTGGCTGAAGCTGACTGGCCGCTGCTGGAACAAATGGACCATTGGCTAGGCGGCCAGCCGCTCTACAATAATCCCCCCGGCCCGCTACGAAAGCTGCATCGCGAAGTGCTTACGCGCTTTCACCAGCTCACCGCACCGCTGGCGGCAAAAGCGGTAGAAGATACCGCGTTTTACCGCCACGCCGTATCGCTGTCGCGCAACGATGTGGGGTTTGATCCTGAACATCTTGCTATGCCAGTGACGCAGTTTCATGAACACTGTCAGCGCCGCGCGCAACAACACCCACTGTCCATGCTTACCACCGCTACGCACGACAATAAGCGCGGTGAAGATCTGCGGGCACGCCTGGCCGTAATCAGTGGCAGCGCAGACTGGTACGCCAGCAACATCAAAAGCTGGATGCAGCAGGCGGCGCCTTTGCGGCGCAAATGCGGAGACCAGGAAGCGCCCGCGCCGCACGATGAGGTCGCGCTTTATCAGATGTTGCTTGGCGGCTGGCCACTGCATGGTAGCGAGATGAATGAGTTTCTTCCTCGCCTGCAGCAATGGCAGCAAAAGGCGTTGCGCGAAGCCAAGCTGCAAAGCAGTTGGTGGCGCCCCAACGAGGAATACGAGCGCGCGTGCGCCGACTTTGTCGCCAGGCTACTTGATAACCCCGAACATCAAGCGCTGCGGCAATCAATCGAAAGCGCAGCCTTGGCGCTCGCGCCCGCCGGCGCGCTGAACAGTCTGGCTCAGACCCTCTTGCGCCTGACCACCCCAGGCATTCCCGACCTCTATCAGGGCTGTGAACTCTGGGACTTCAGTTTCGTTGATCCAGACAACCGCCGGCCGGTCGACTTCACCCTCAGGGCTACTGCCTTGGGCGGCGTTGATGATCCAAAAGCACTGCTAGAAAACTGGCGCGACGGCAAGATCAAACAGTGGTTGATTGCTACCGTACTGCAACATCGCCTGGGCCGTAGCAAGCTCTACCGCGAAGGTAGATATCTCCCGCTTGCGGTGCACGGCGAGCAAGCCGAACACCTGATTGCCTTTGCTCGGGCGCGGGAGAGCGAATACGACGTGGTCGTGGCACCGCGTCTACCACTACCCCTGCTTGATGGCGCGCATCTCCCACTAATACCCGCCGGTTCGTGGGGCGATACCTGGATTGAACTGCCCCCGTGCCTGCCCGAGAACGCCCTATTGCAAAGCCTGTTCTGTAATACCGACTTTGCCGCCCGAGGACGAAAGCTACCGGCGCAGGTTCTGCTTGAGAGGTTCCCGGTACAGGTGCTTTGTCTCAATGGCGCACCTGCGCAGTACTACAACGAGCAATCTTCCCTAGAAAAACCACCGAAGGAGGTAGTGCAATGAGCGACTATGAAAAACGCGTACGCGAACTCGCCTATCAGATCTGGGAAAGCGAGGGTAAGCCTGAGGGACAACGCGAGCGCCATTGGCAAATGGCCTGCGAGCTTATGGAAACCTCTCAGGACGGTGAGCTATCCCCTGCGGCGCCCAAGCCGACCGCGCAAAATCGGGCTCGCAAGGTCAATCCTGCGCCCAAGGCCGACGAAACCCAGCTGGAAAAGCCGGCGCTATTGGGCAAGCCCAAGGCTGCCAGGAAACCGGCGAACAAGGCGCCTGCGAGTGAAACGCAAACCGCGGTCTCTCCCAAGAGCAAGCCTACAGCCAAGCCGCCGACAAAAACGGCTAGGAAAACCGGTAAATCGGCCACGCCCAAAACTGCCGCAGCGCAGAAGGACAAGCCATGAGCTCAAAGACCAAGGGAGCCGCTGAGCAATTTGCTAAACGCAACTCCCGTGTCACCGAAGGCCGCCGTTTCCCACTCGGCGCCACCTGGGACGGTTTGGGCGTCAACTTCGCCCTGTTCTCTGCGCATGCCACACGCGTAGAGCTTTGTCTGTTCGACAGCACCGGCGAGGTGGAGCTTGAGCGTATCGCCCTACCCGAGCACACCAATGAGATCTGGCATGGCTACCTACCCGATGCGCATCCTGGGCTGGTGTACGGGTACCGGGTTTATGGTCCTTATGAGCCCGAGGCGGGTCACCGATTCAACCCCAACAAGCTGTTGATTGATCCCTATGCCAAGCAGCTGGTCGGCCGGCTTCGCTGGTCACCGGCATTGTTCGGCTACACCATAGGCTCGCCGGATGCCGACCTGAGCTTTGACGAACGTGACAGCGCTCCTTTTGTGCCCAAGGCCAAGGTCATAGATCCTGCGTTCACCTGGCCGGAGCACCACCGGCCGAAGACACCATGGAGTGACACGGTAATTTACGAGGCACACCTACGCGGTATAAGCATGCGCCATCCACAGGTGCCCGACGAGTTGCGCGGTACCTGCGCAGGCTTGGTAAGCCCGGCCCTGCTACAGCATATTCGCACGCTGGGGGTATCCAGCATCGAGCTCTTGCCTACCCACGCTTTTGTCGACGACCAACACCTGCTGGAGCGGGATCTGAGTAATTACTGGGGCTACAACAGCATCGGCTTCTTTGCACCGCACCCGGCCTACCTCGCCAGCGGAAAAGTCAATGAATTCAAGGAAATGGTAGCGCGATTACACAACGCCAATCTGGAAGTCATCCTCGATGTGGTCTACAACCACACGGCCGAAGGCAACGAACTTGGACCCACTCTTTCCATGCGCGGCATCGATAACACCAGCTACTACCGCCTCATGCCCGATGAGCCGCGCTACTACATCAACGATTCCGGCACCGGTAATACCCTGGACATGGCGCACCCTTGCGTGCTGCAGATGGTTACTGACTCCTTGCGTTACTGGGCAACGGAAATGCAGGTCGATGGGTTCCGGTTCGACCTCGCCACCATCCTCGGACGCTCCACCGACGGTTTCGATGAGCGGCACGCGTTCCTGGTTTCATGCCGGCAGGACCCGGTCCTGAGCCATCTCAAACTCATTGCCGAGCCGTGGGACTGCGGCCCTGGTGGTTACCAGGTAGGCGGCTTCCCCCCCGGCTGGTCGGAATGGAATGATCGTTTCCGCGATAACATGCGCGCTTATTGGCGCGGCGATGAAGGACAGCTACCCGAGCTTGCCAGACGCCTCACCGCCTCTGGCGACCTGTTCGATCAACGCGGCCGCCGGCCCTATGCCTCGATCAACTTCATCACCTCGCATGACGGTTATACCCTGCGTGACCTGGTCAGCTATGAAGAGAAGCACAATGAGGCCAATGGTGAAGACAACAACGATGGCCACGATCACAACCTGAGTTGCAATTACGGCGCTGAGGGCGGAACCGACGATCAGTCGATCCGCGAAACCCGTCTGCAGCAGATGCGCAACCTGCTGAGCAGCCTGTTGCTCTCACAAGGAACGCCCATGCTGCTGGCTGGCGACGAGTTTGGTCGCACCCAGGGCGGCAATAACAATGCCTATTGTCAGAATAACGAAATTGGCTGGATCGACTGGCAGCTTTCCGACGAAGGCGCTGGCCTGCTTTCTTTCACCCGGCGGCTGTTGAGTTTGCGCCGCGCCTACCCCATTTTGCGCCGGGGTCGCTTTCTGGTGGGTGAATACAACGAGGAGCTGGATGTACTCGACGTGGCCTGGTTAAGGCCCGATGGAGAACCCATGCAACCGGAAAATTGGGATGATCCTAATGCTCGCACCCTGGGTGTGCTCTTTGACGGCCGTGCGCAACCCACCGGCTTACCTCGCAGTGGCGAGGACGCCACCGTGCTGCTGCTATTCAATGCTCATCACGATGTCGTGGAATTTCATCTGCCCGAAGTCGCCGGTGGGCAGGAGTGGATCTGTCTGCTCGACACCGCTCGCCCGGAACTGACCCACGGCGAAAGCCATACGCCCACCACTACTTATCCTCTGCCAGGGCGCAGCCTGATGTTGTTTGAGCTATTGCGCGTTTAGAAACCACCCAGAGCCGAGCGATACGGGATACATCGCTCGGCTTGAAACCTTCGCTGCGCGCCTATCACTGCGGCGTTTAGTCAGACTTTCATCTTGCATGGATTTGGCGTGACTTAGCGGGTGACGCTGCAATTACCAACTGCAAGCGTAGCCTCTCCCATAGGCGCGCATCTAAAAAGTAGAACTTGCGTCCCATTGTGCGGGTCACAAGATCAACCAGTGACCAAATGCACCAACCCGAACCTGGCAAGAATAGGTGGTTGACGATGATCGACAGCCGCGCCAGGGCACAGGAGCAAGCATGGCGCGAGAGCACAAGCCGGTGAGCGATAAAGCAGAAGGCGCGCAGCAGAATGCACCGGAGAAAGTGAATTCATTGCACATCCTTACCGTGAATACCCACAAAGGTTTCAACTGGCTGAACCGGAAATACATTCTGCCGGAATTGCGGGATGCAGTGCGCACTTTGTCAACCGACATAGTTTTTTTGCAGGAAGTGTTGGGAGTGCATGAAGGCCATGCCGCGCGCCTGCTTGATTGGGCTAGCGCGCCTCAGTATGAGTTTCTCGCCGACAGCATGTGGGCCGACTACGCCTATGGCCGCAATGCGGTCTACCCCGAGGGCCATCATGGCAACGCGTTGTTGTCCAAATTTCCCATCCTTCGCCACGAGAACCTGGACGTATCAGTGAGCGGTCATGAAGAGCGCGGCCTATTGCACTCAGTGTTGGACGTTCCAGGCCAACCTGAAGTCCATGCCATTTGTGTACATCTGGGTCTGCAGGAAAGTCATCGTAGCGCACAGTTGAAATTGCTTTGCGAATTGCTCGACCGGCTGCCTCCCGAGGAGCCGGTGATAGTGGCTGGCGATTTTAATGACTGGCGCCGCCGCGCCGATGCTCAACTCGCTGGGAGCGGTTTGCGCGAGGTCTTCGTGCAAACCCATGGCGAGCCAGCCCGTACGTTTCCAGCGCGCTGGCCGGTGTTGTGCCTCGACCGGGTGTACGTACGCAATGCCTCAGGCATAAACGCGCAGGCACATCGGCGCCGACCTTGGTCACATCTTTCAGATCACATTCCATTGTCTGTAGAGGTATTGCTATGAAGCCGGTTTGGCGCGAAGGAAATGACGTAGAGCTGCTGATTAACGGAGAAGCCTTTTACCCGGCGGTGTTCGAGGCCATTCGTCAGGCCAGGCAGGAGGTGCTGCTGGAGACCTTCATCATCTTTGACGATGATGTAGGCCAGGAGCTCAAGAGCGCCCTTATCGAGGCTGCAAATAACGGTGCCCACGTCGAAGTGATGGTCGACGGTTACGGCACCGCCGAGATCGGCGACGATTACCTTGCGGAGCTGGCCAGCGCTGGCGTTACCGTTCATATGTTCGATCCGCGCCCACGAATCCTTGGCTATCGCACCAATCTTTTCCGACGACTGCATCGCAAGATTGTGGTGATCGATGGCACTGAAGCCTTTGTCGGTGGCATCAATTTCAGCTGCGATCATCTGGCCGCCTTCGGCCCCAAGACCAAGCAGGATTATGCGGTCCGCGTACGCGGTCCAATCGTCGCCGACATACATGAGACCAGCTCTAAGCTATTTGAGCAGGCGCCCGGCAACGAGGCGCGCTTGAAGGTTGCGCCACCTCATCAGCAAAGGCGTAGCGGTACGGCCAGCATTCAGCTGGCCGTGCGTGACAATGACCACCACAAGAGTGATATCGAGAAGGAGTATTTAAAGGCCATCCGTTCCGCCAGCCGACGCATCGTCATAGCCAATGCCTACTTTTATCCCGGTTATCGGTTACTACGAGAGTTGCGCCGCGCCGCTCGGCGAGGGGTAAAGGTGACACTGATTTTGCAGGGCGAACCAGACATGCCCTGGGTGCGAGCAGCAGGTCAGTTACTGTATGGTTATTTGATCAAGGATGGCATTGTTATTCACGAATACTGCCGACGCCCGTTGCACGGCAAGGTCGCCTTGGTGGACAGCGAATGGTCTACCGTAGGCTCCAGCAACCTCGACCCTCTGAGCCTTTCACTCAACCTTGAAGCCAATCTGAACATTCGTGATGCTGCGTTCAATCAGCAGCTATACAAACACCTCGAAGAACTAGCGGCTGCGCAGTGCCAGGAAATTACGCATGAGAAAGCTCAGCGTGGCTACTGGTGGCGCGCCCCGCTATCTTACCTGGGTTATCATTTCACCCGACACTTTCCTTCACTAGTAGGCTTTCTGCCGGCACACACGCCGCGTCTGAAACCGGCTCTGCCGTTGGAAGCCGAGCGCGAGGGCGACCTCACCACGCTCGAGCTTGAACAGGAGAAAGCCCAATGACCGAAGAGGCAGAGCAACAACGCCATGCCAAAGCCTGGAAATTGGCTCGTCGGTTGCTGACACTGGCTTTCTTCATCCTGATTCCAACCCTGCTATACATACAAATGAAAGATATGGACTGGGGTGAACTGCTGCGTGCATTGCGCGGCTTCCCCCCCACTACTATAGGCCTGTGTGTATTGGTGGCGTTGGCAAGCTATCTTGTCTATGCCAGTTATGATTTGCTGGGGCGTCTTTATACCCGGCACGGCATACCGGTAGTGAAAGTTCTGACTATTACCTTCGTTTGTTACGTGTTCACGCTCAACCTGAGCGCGCTAGTTGGCGGCATTGCGTTGCGCTACCGACTGTATTCACGGGAAGGTCTTTCTGCTGCGACTACCACGCGCATTCTGAGCTTGAGCTTAGTCACCAATTGGGGCGGGTACCTGCTCTTGGCGGGCTCAATCTTTGCATTTGGCCTGCTGCATCTGCCCGAGAGCTGGAAGATTGGCGATACCGGCTTGCAGATCGTGGGGGTGGTCATGCTGCTCTTGGGTGTGGCCTACCTTGCAGCCTGCGCGTTTTCCAAGCGACGCAGCTGGACTCTACGCGGGCATGAGATCGAGTTGCCCCCCATACGACTGGCGCTGATGCAGATGGTGTTAGGAGCATTGAATTGGTCGCTCATGGGCCTGCTTATCTACCTGCTGCTGCCCGAAGAAGCCTTTTACCCAACGGTACTAGGCATACTGCTGATCAGCAGCGTGGCGGGTGTTATCACGCATATTCCAGGCGGGCTGGGTGTACTGGAGACCGTCTTTATTACGCTGTTGCAGCATGAATTTGCCAAGAGCGAAATACTGGCTGCGCTGATTGGTTATCGAGCCATCTATTTTCTCATGCCCCTGGCCGTGGCGGCTGTGATCTATCTGGTTTTGGAGCGCCGGGCCGGCAGGTCCGGCGACTCCAAGGCAAGCTCGTCAGGCGTCCCGCCCCGGGCGGAGCACCAGGGTTCCTAAAGGTGGCAGGCTCAGGACGAGAGACTGAGCCTTGCCATGTGCTGCAGTAGGCTCACTCTGCAATTCGCCGCTGCTGCCCGCACCCGAGCCACAAAAGTTTTCGGCGTCACTGTTGAGCAGCACCTCCCACGCTCCCTCTCGAGGCACGCCGATGCGATAATCCTCGCGCGGTAGCGGCGTGCAATTGTGCACCACCAGCAGCGCAGGGCTCTTTTGCCCGCCATGACGCAACCAGGCAAAGACGCTGTTATCGCTGTCGTCACCTATTAACCATTCAAACCCATCAGGATAACTGTCGCGCTCATGCAGCGCCGGCTCTTCGCGGTACAGGCGGTTCAACTCGCAAACCAAGTCGCGTATGGCGCGGTGATCGGCATACTGCAGCAAGTACCAGTCCAGGGCCTGGTCATGATCCCACTCGCGCCATTGACCAAACTCACAGCCCATGAACAGCAGCTTCTTGCCGGGATGGGTCCACATGAAGCTGAGGTACAGGCGTAGATTGGCAAATTGCTGCCAACGATCGCCCGGCATCTTGGCGAGCAGGGCCCGCTTGCCGTGGACTACTTCATCATGCGAGATGGGCAGAATGAAGTGCTCTGAAAACGCGTAGTCGAGACCGAAGGTGACCTGGTTGTGGTGATAGCGGCGATTCACCGGGTCTTCGCTGACATAATTCAGCGAGTCGTGCATCCAGCCCATGTTCCACTTAAAGGTAAAGCCCAACCCCCCCTCTTCCGCCGGCTGGCTGACGCCCGGCCAGGCGGTAGATTCCTCGGCGATCATCAGTGCGCCCGGCACTTTCTCCCGGACCACCGAATTGAGGTGACGTAGAAAGTCGATTGCTTCCAGATTTTCCCGTCCGCCATGACGATTGGGAATCCATTCGCCTTCCTTGCGCGAGTAGTCACGGTAGAGCATCGACGCCACGGCATCCACGCGTAGACCATCAATATGATAGGTCTGCAGCCAGTGCAGCGCCGAGGACAACATGAAGCCATGCACCTCGTGGCGGCCCAGGTTGTAGATGCAGGTATTCCAATCCTGATGGTAGCCCTCGAACGGATGAGCGTATTCGTACAGCGCGGTGCCATCGAATAGCGCCAACCCGTGCTCATCATTAGGGAAGTGCGCTGGCACCCAATCCAGTATCACGCCTATGCCAGCCTGGTGGCAGGCATCAACAAAGGCGGCAAAATCCGCGGGGCTGCCCAAGCGCGCAGTGGGTGCGAACTGCGATAACGGCTGGTAACCCCAGGATCCGCCGAACGGATGCTCCATGATCGGCATCAGTTCAATGTGGCTGAAACCCAGTTCCTTCACATAGGGAATCAGCTCCTGGGCCAACTCGCGCCAATTGAGCACGGCCTTGCTGTCACCATCCGGCCGGCGCCATGAGGTCGCATGCAGCTCGTAAATGGATAGCGGGGTGCCTTCGGCCTGAATATTGGTTCGCCAGGCCAGCCAGGCATCATCTTGCCACTCCAATTCGAGCGGCTCGGATACAACCGATGCATTGGCTGGAGGCAGCTCCGTGCGCAAAGCGTAAGGATCGGCCTTTAACGGCAGTATGCCGTGCTCGCCGAGAATCTCGTATTTATAGATTTCGCCCGCCGCCAGCCCGGGTATGAACAGTTCCCACACACCCGAGGGCGAATGCCGCCGCATGGGGTGCCGGCGTCCATCCCAGCTATTAAAGTTGCCCACCACCGATACGCGGCGGGCGTTCGGCGCCCAGACCACAAAGCGAACGCCAGCCACCTCCTCGTCTGCGTCACTGGCAGCCGCTTCGCGGCCGCGCCACAGCTGCGCGCCAAACACCTTGCCCAGCTCGCGATGGCGCCCCTCACTGAACAGGTGCAGATCCAGCTCGCCCAGTTGGGGACCAAAAGCATAGGGGTCTGCAGTTTCCTGCGTAGCTTCGGGCCAATGTATACGGAGCCGATAAACAGCCAGGTTGTCACAGCGAAGGCTGAATAGACCCGGTACCAGCTCGGTCATCTCACCCATTGCTACGCCGCTCTGCGCGTCTATGACTTCCACCGACCTGGCGCCAGGCAAGAGGCAGCGCACCACCAAGGCTCCCTGTTCCTGGTGCGGACCCAGTACCGCAAAGGGTGAATCACTTTCAGCATTCAGCAATGCCGATATCTGCTCTAACGGTAGCTGGTCGTGTCGGGTTAAAAACTGGTTCACAGATTATCTCCTGGGAGCTCAGGCGCGTTGCCGGTCGCGAGCGATACATCCGCGAGTTCCAACAGTCCGCGTAGCGGCAGCTCCACCCATTCCGGGCGGTAGGTAAGTTCGTAGCGAATCTCGTAGATTGCCTTTTCAAGCAAATAGAGCTGCAGGGTGCTCCGCCCCCCCGCTTCAACCTGCCATTCATGCGCCAACGCGCTGGCTGTCTGGTTGTAGGCCGCGGTAAAGGCTTCGACTGATTGGCTCAAGTACTGGGCGGTGAGGGCCTGGCTGGCGCGGGCTACTGCCTCGGGCTGTTCTTCGGCAGACAGACTGCGTGCGGCCATGGCGGCAGCGTAAGAGAACGACCGCAAAATCCCTGCTACATCCTTGAAGGGGCTGTGCCGAGCACGGCGCTCCTCCAGCGAGCGGCTGGGCTCGCCCTCAAAGTCGACAAACACGGCGTCACCCTGGGCCACCAGCACCTGTCCCAGATGCAGATCGCCATGCACGCGCGTCTGCAAACCGCCTACGCTCTGTTGCGCCAGGTTGATGATCTGCTCATGGATGGCATCTTCGTTAAGCAGCGCCTGCTCTGCCAGCTGCACCGCCATAGTAGGAATTTTATCCGTGTGCTCGCTCAGCTGGGCGCAGGCCTGACGCAGCTCAGCGGCAATGCGTGCACCTTGCTGCTGCGCCAGCTTAGTGCTGATGTGGCTGACGGCGAAGTCGGCATTGTCGCCAGGATCGGCCAGTAACAGATGCATTTGCCCCAGGCGACGCCCCAGCACCTCGGCAAAGTCTGCCAACTCGGCGAGCGCCGTGTACTGATTTTCCAGTTCGGACACTCCGCCAGCTACCTCATCACGGATGGCACGCTCCAGGGTATCTAGCGTCCACTGCCAGGCATCGCCCTGAGCATTGATGAATCCTTGCAGAATCATCAGCGTGGTCGGGGTGCCGTCCGCGGCTTCACGGCGTACCTCGCCCAAGAAAGGTGCAACCTGGGTGAACTCGCGCTCACTGAGATAGGCGCACATTTCCGCCTCTGGATGCACGCCGGGTTGGAGACGACGCAATACTTTCAACATCATGCTGTCGCCCAGTCGAATGGAGGTATTGCTCTGCTCGGCCGCACTGGGCTCGACGCTGCCGCCATCGTCTTCGGTGGGCCACTCCAGCAAACGGGCCGCCGGTAGAAAGTGCAGTATTTCGCCACCTTCTTCGCATATCTCAGCCGCCCGCAGCCGCTGCAGCACACGCTGACTGAAACCTGGCCAGGTGGTGGCGTCGGTCAGCAGACCCACTTCCCGGCCCTTGCGCAGTCGTGCCATGGCCAGCGCCATCTGCAATGTGGCCAGGCGGCTGCCATCGGCCTCGCCCTCGCGTTCGGGCAAAAAGGCCAATGGCAGTTGATAGCAATCAGTTCCTTCGCCTGCGCTAGGCAGCGTGATCTCAAGCAGTGCCAGCAGCTCCTTATCACCCTCGCCGGCCAGCGTCGTGATGTGCCGCACCTCTACCTGCTCAGGTTCGCCTTCGCCAGCGAACCAGCGACGCCGTGCCAGATAAGCTGGCAGCAACTCGCGACCCAGGGTTTCACTGGGTGCAGGCCGCGCCAGTTCTGCCAGATGCTGCTTGATTACTAGGGTGCGCAGCTCCGGCATTGGTTCCGGCGAGGGGGTGTGCCAGCTGGGCATCTTGCTGCTGTCTGCCAGCACAAACCAGAAGAAACCGTAGGGCGGCAGGGTCAGCATATAGTTCGACGTTCCTATAGGCGCAAAAGAGCTCCCTCCGAGCATTTCAACCGGCACTCGCCCCCCAAATTCGGCTAGGTCCAGCTCGACGGCCTGCGCTGCACGCGACAGGTTTGCCACACAGAGAATGGCTTCTTCCTGACTATCAGCCTCGGTACATTCGCGCAAATAGGCTAGAACCCGTCGGTTGCTCGGCGCTAGCATGCGCAAGGTGCCGCGACCAAATGCCTTTTGCTGGGTGCGCACGGTCAACATACGACGCGTCCAATTGAGCAATGAATGCGGGTCACGCGTCTGGGCTTCCACGTTGATGGTCTGGAAGCCATACAAAGGGTCCATTATCGGCGGCAACACCAGCTGCGCCGGATCAGCCGCAGAAAAGCCGCCATTGCGATCCACTGACCATTGCATGGGGGTGCGAACACCATCGCGATCGCCCAGGAAGATGTTATCCCCCATACCCAGTTCATCGCCGTAGTACAGCGTTGGGGTGCCGGGCATGGATAACAGCAGGCTGTTGAGCAATTCGATACGCCGGCGGTCGCGCTCCATCAAAGGTGCCAGCCTGCGGCGTATGCCAAGATTGATACGGGCGCGGCGGTCTGCGGCGTAATAATTCCACAGGTAATCACGCTCACGGTCACTGACCATTTCAAGCGTCAGTTCGTCGTGATTGCGCAGAAATATCGCCCATTGACAGCCGGCGGGGATGTCGGGGGTCTGGCGCAGAATATCGGTAATCGGAAAGCGATCTTCCTGAGCAATGGCCATGTACATACGCGGCATAAGCGGAAAGTGAAATGCCATATGGCACTCGTCGCCTTCACCGAAATAAAGCTGAGTATCTTCTGGCCATTGGTTGGCCTCGGCCAGCAGCATTCGGTCAGGGTAATGCCGGTCAAGCTCGGCACGAATAGCCTTGAGGACATCATGCGTTTCCGGCAGATTTTCGTTATTGGTACCCTCGCGTTCCACCAGATACGGAATTGCGTCCAGACGCAGCCCGTCCACGCCCATGTCCAGCCAATATCGCATCACGCCGAGTACAGCCTTTAGCACCTGTGGATTGTCAAAATTGAGGTCGGGCTGGTGAGAGTAGAAACGGTGCCAGAAGTACTGCTTGGCTACCGGATCCCACGTCCAGTTGGATTTTTCGGTATCTAGAAAAATGATGCGTGTGCCCTGGTATTTGTCATCCGTATCGGACCACACATAGAAATTACGCGCCTTGGAACCCTTGGGCGCGTTACGCGCCCGCACGAACCAAGGATGCTGGTCCGAGGTGTGGTTGATTACCAGCTCAGTAATTACCCGCAACCCGCGCTGGTGGGCGGCGTTGATGAAACGCCGCACATCGGCCAAGGTACCGTAGTCAGGATGCACGCCACGATACGCGGCAATATCGTAGCCGTCATCGCGCCGAGGTGACGGGTAAAATGGCAACAGCCAGATGGTATTGACGCCTAGGTCAGCGATGTAGTCCAGCTTCTTGATCAAACCGGGAAAATCGCCCACACCGTCATTGTTGGAGTCGAAGAACGATTTAACGTGAACCTGATAAATCACCGCGTCCTTGTACCAGGCCGGGTCTCGCAGAAAGCTCTGCTGGCTATCACTCATGCCGCTCTCCCTCAACTCTACTTACACGCCAGATGCCGAATGGCTGGTGCCAAGGCTCTATGCGCATCCATTGGGTTTTGCCGTGCCATTGCCAGGTGTGGCCGGTCATGAGGTCTTCACCCTGAATACTGGCATCGTCCGCAAGACCGAATTCCCAGAGCGGCACTTCAAAGTGCGCCTCCTGAGCGTTGTGCGGATCGAGACTGATCGCCACCAACACGAAGTTAGACATATCCGCCGTGCGTTTGGCGAAGTACACGATATTGTCGTTCCAGCACAGAAAAGTTTGCAGACCAAGGTGCGTCTGCAGCGCCGGATTCTCCCGGCGAATGCGATTAAGCTGGGCAATCTCTGCATTGATGTTGCCACTTTGCTGGTAATCACGCGGCCTCAGTTGGTATTTCTCCGAATCCAGATATTCTTCCTTCCCCGGTACCGGCGCGGCCTCACATAATTCAAAGCCAGAGTACATGCCCCATAGACCCGACCCCATGGTCGCTAGCGCGGCGCGAATGAGAAAGCCGGCGCGCCCGGAATCGTGTAGAAAGCGTGGATTGATGTCCGGGGTGTTGACGAAAAAATTGGGCCGATAACAATCCCGCCAAGGCGGCTGAGTCAGCTCCATGAAATAGGACTCGATCTCTTCCTTGGTATTGCGCCAGGTAAAATAGGTATAGCTCTGACTGAAACCGACCTTGCCCAAGCGCGCCATCATTGCAGGCCGGGTAAAGGCTTCTGATAGAAAGATGACTTCCGGATGCTGATGCCGCACATCACCGATCAGCCACTCCCAGAAAGGCAGTGGCTTGGTGTGGGGATTATCTACACGAAACAGGGTGACGCCTTGCTCTACCCAGAACAACACAACATCGCGTAGCGCCAACCACAAATCAGGGATGGCGTCGTCGTTATAAAAAGCCACATTAACGATGTCTTCGTACTTTTTCGGCGGGTTCTCAGCGTGGCGAATACTGCCGTCAGGACGCCACTCGAACCAGCCGGGGTGCTCAGAAAGCCATGGATGATCGGGCGAGCATTGAATCGCGAAATCCAGTGCTACCTCCAAACCCTGCACCTTGGCTGCGCTGACCAGGTGACGAAAATCATCCAAGCTGCCCAGTTGTGGATGCACGGCATGGTGCCCCCCCTCCGGTCCGCCAATGGCGTAAGGACTGCCTGGGTCGTCTGCATTGGCTTGCAAGCTGTTGTTCCGGCCCTTTCGTTGGCTCCTCCCGATGGGGTGGATGGGCGGAAAGTAGAGCACATCAAACCCCAGCGAACGAATACGCGGCAATTGTTCAATCACGTCCTGAAAGGTGCCGTGCCGCTGCGCAGAGCCACTGGCAGAACGTGGAAACAGTTCATACCAGCTAGCAAATTCAGCCAGTGAGCGTTCCACGTCCAAAGGGTACATTGGAGTTCTCATCAAGTGCCGGTGCTGCCCTAGTTCCCGCATGCGCTGCTGGATCTCGCGCGACAGCAGAAGTGCGAGCTTTTCCTCGTCCAGATTGGACTGCCGCAATTGCTGCAGTGCATCCTGCAAAGTTTCATCGGCTGCGCCCATGGCCTGCTCTAGGGTACGTTGCAGCAGGAGTTCGCCCTCACGCAGCTCCAGCACCAGGGATTTTCCAGCGGTCAGCTTCTTCTGTACCTCATCACAATAGGTGGCATAATCATCGCGCCACGCCTCTATCGCGAACTCCATGCGTCCGGGGTGCTCAGGAACCAGCTCCGCCCGCCAGCGATCATTCTCCAAAGGCTGCATAGGCGCACTCTGCCAGAGGCCGCCGCTGCTTCCCCGCCACAGCAGATTGGCGTCCAGCTTTTCATGGCCGTCGGTGAAAATAGTGGCGCAAACCACACACGGCTGCCCCACCACCGCCTTGGCCGCAAAACGGCCACCTTCCACTACAGGCTCGACCGCTTCTATGGCCACACGCGTCAGCGAGACCGCCTCTTCTATCGCTGGGGGATAGTTTAATTGCTCAGCAGACATGTGCTGGTCCTGTGTGAAGTGCGGGCATGGTCGCCAGCGGCTCAGCCATTGACCACGGTGCCGCCATTAACGTGAAGAATCTGCCCGGAAACGTAGCTGGAATCGTTGCAGGCCAGGTAGACGTAGCTCGGTGCCAGCTCAGCCGGCTGCCCTGGCCGGCCCATGGGAGTGTTGCCGCCGAATTCCGACACCGTCTCGGCGGAGAAGGTGGATGGAATCAGGGGTGTCCAGATCGGCCCTGGCGCTACGCCGTTAACGCGTATACCGCGCTCGGCCAGATTGATCGCCAGCGAACGCGTGAATGAGGTGATGGCGCCCTTGGTAGCCGAATAATCGAGCAGCACGGGATTACCCTTATAAGCGGTTACAGAGGTGGTGTTGATGATGGAAGCGCCTTCTTTCAGATGCGGTAACGCGGCCTTGGTCATCTGGAACATGCCGAAGATATTGGTACGAAAAGTTTTCTCCCATTGCTCCTGGGGAATGTCTTCCAGGCGTTTCTGAGGGTGTTGCTCACCAGCGTTATTCACAAGAATATCCAGGGCGTCCCACTCTTCGAGCACTGTCGTTATTACCTCATGACAAAAGCTTTCTTCTGCGACGTCACCCGCCATGCTCATGGCGACGCCGCCATGTTTGCGGATTTCATTTAAGGTGAACTCTGCATCCTCATGATTCTGCAGGTAGATCACCGCCACCTTGGCGCCTTCCAGGGCGTAGTAGAGGGCTACGGAGCGGCCTATGCCGCTGTCCGCCCCAGTCACCAAGGCCACCTTCCCGGCCAGCTTGCTAGCTGGGCGATAATCTTCACGATAGAACTCCGGGGGCGGATCCATTTTCTTTTCGGAGGAGGGTTCCTGATCCTGATGTTGGGCTGGTGGCGTCTGGTCATGCATGACGGTCTCCTGCAATCGTGAACAGTGGATAAAAAAGCGAGCCGTTGAATGGCACGTAAAGGATTGACCGGGGAGTCGGATGGCGAGTTCAAGCAGTTTTTGTGCTGTGGCTGCCCTGCTGCTTATTGTTTACTCAAATAAGAATAAGAAAAGATTTTGTAATTCTTATTTGCTTTATAAGCCAGTGACTACAAAACACTCGCTTGCAGGTAAAACGCCGCATTTAAGAATAAATGATTATATAAATTATATTTTTAAGACTATTTTGCCCAAAAAAAGGAAGTTTACTTAGGGCGTAGCACAGTTTTTAACTTTTGCTTGGCGTTTTCACGCTTTCTACCAGAGGAATTTTGTTTCTAACCGTGATGTCACTCTAGGGTGATTAATCCCCGGCATGGAGACCATAGGATGCAACGCGACCTCACCCCATTTTACGAAGCATTTCCCGACTACCACATCAGTTGTGAACCGCGTCCTGACGGGAACCAGTTACTGGTCATATGCGACAAGAACTCAAACCCTGTCTATCGACGAGTACTGCTGGCCAATATGTCAGACGCGCAATTAATCAGCCGGATCAAGTTGGACCTATTCGTCGAAGGCCATGACAGCCAGCGTGACTTGGAAACACTTTTGACAGAGGTCAAACAACAGTCGTACACGGGTGGGGAACTGCATCGGACCAAATGGGATCGACTATGGGAGGAACGCAAGCTGACGATCACCGGCCGCCCACCTCGAAAGGGATGAGCCCATGGCGCCTATCGCTGTCAGTAGCTTAGGTACCAACAGAGGCTGCGCCCGGGTAACGATCTGATTAGATTGCAGTTGGATTACTCGAGCCGCATGGCGATAACGACGCAGAACTGATTTTCAGAGCACACGGGTAGATTATGGAAATTTGGCAAGCAATCTGGGTTCAGGCTGAAATGCGTTTAGTAATTCGGGCTGTGGTGGTTTTGCTGGTATCCGGTGTGGCCGCACGCCTGGTGGCCGGGTTGCTGGTAAAGGCGACCAGCCGGGTTAGCTTTGTGCGCCAACTGACCGAGCAACTGCAAAAGCCCATAAGCTGGATAGTGCCTTTGGTGGCACTTCAAATGGTGCTTCGCGCCGCTGCCGATGACCTACCGCTGCTAGGCCCCGCGCGGCACCTGACCGCGTTGCTGATTATCGCCCTGATGACATGGGCAGCCACTCGCGTCGTCCGCGCGGTCGAAAAATTTCTCTTGTTACGGCACCCGGTAGATGTAGCCGACAACCTGCGTGCGCGTCGAATCCAGACCCAGACGCGGGTGCTGGTCCGCACAATGAACTTGTTTCTGGTGTTTTTCGGCGTCGCGGCTATGCTCACCACCTTCCCGGGGGCTAAACAGATCGGTACTGGGCTGATGGCTTCGGCCGGCGTCGCCGGTTTAGCTATCGGCTTTGCCGCCAAACCGGTGCTGGGCAACCTGATTGCCGGCATCCAAATTGCAATGACTCAGCCCATTCGGCTGGATGATGTGGTCGTCGTGGAAGGTGAATGGGGGCGTATTGAAGAGATCACCGGCACTTATGTGGTGGTGCGCATCTGGGATGAGCGACGCCTGATAGTGCCATTGCAGTATTTCATTGAGCAGCCTTTTCAGAACTGGACCCGACAAACCAGCTCGATACTGGGCTCGGTGTTTCTGTGGACGGATTATTCGCTGCCGCTGGAGCCATTGAAACAGGAATTGGCTCGATTGTGCGAAGCCGTACCGGAGATGTGGGATGGCCGCGTTCAGGTGCTACAGGTGACCGATGCCACCGACAAGGTCATACAGCTGCGCGCTCTGGCCAGTTCGCGCAATTCATCGCTCAACTGGGATCTGCGTTGTTATCTGCGTGAGCAATTGATTGCCTACATCAATCGTGAGCATCCCGAGTGCCTGCCGCGCACACGTGCCACTATCAGCAACGCCACCACACACGTGAGCGGCGAACAAATCTGACGCCGCCTGGTCGCTCTCTCACCGAGTAGATCCGTTTGCCCGCCATTCGCGCCCTGCCCGCTTCAGGGCGCGTCTTCGTTCAATCTCTCCCACATGCTCTTGGTGACTCTCTGACGGTTGTGGTAATCCGCCCAGGGGTCGGCCTCCAACTGCTGCAGGCGCTCTGAGAGATTACCAATATGCCACTGCGCGGCACTGCGCAGGTGATCCAACTCGCTCCGCGCTATGGGAACCGACACCGCTAGTCCAGGGCGCGCGCGCACCGAGTAGGCCGCCACTGTGCTGGACCCGCGCTGGTTACGCAGATAATCGACGAAGATCTTGCCAACCCTGTTTCTGGGCCCCATTTTGTCGACAAAGCGTTCGGGCAGTTGCTCGGCCATAAAGCGCGAAATGGCTTTGGTAAAGTTCTTGGCCGCCTCCCAGTCCAGATGCCTGGCCACCGGGATGATGATATGAATACCTTTGCCGCCGCTGGTTTTCAGCCAGGCTTCCAAGCCCAGTTCATCCAGCACTGATAGCGTCAACCGAGTCGCTTCCAGCATGCTCGACCAGGGCAGTTTGGGGTCGGGGTCCAGATCCAGGACCAGATGGTCCGGGCGCTCTATCCGGTCATGGGTAGCGCCCCAGGTGTGCAACTCGATGGCGCCCATCTGAACGGTGCCCACCAGCGCCTCGATGGAGTTGATCTCCATCAAGGGGGCGTGGTCTGGATCCAGTGCTTGGTCCAGTTCGGTCAGGTGTGGTATCTGCAGCTGACTGGCGTGGCGTTGAAAGAACTGCTCACCTTCTACACCTTCCGGCGCCCGCAACAGGGACACCGGCCTGCCCTTCAGATGAGGCAATACCCATTCGCCGATCGACGCATAGAACGCTGCCAGCTCGCCCTTGCGGTGGCCGCTGCGCGTATCTATCACCCGGTCTGCGTGGGATATACGCACCCCGGCTACATGGTCCGGCGCTGCCATGTCAGGTTCGACCTTGGTGCTCTTTTGCGCACCCGCAGAGACGGCTTGTGGCGTCTGCAGCAGCGCGGCAGCAGTTGGCTGCTCCTGAAGAATGTCTTTCGCCGGTTTGTCACTGCGAAGACCCATAAACGCCGCCTGGCGCACCCGCTGCTGTTGCGTCCACTCGGCGAACTCGACCTCGCAGATCAGCTCCGGCTTGATCCAGTTGACCGCCCCAGCCTGGGGAACGCCCTGGGTGTTAACCAAAGGCGTGGTTTTACGCACAAGTTTTTTCATGCGCTTGTGCAGCGCATCCAGCATATCGTTATCAAAACCGGTGCCAACCCGGCCGGCATAGCGCAGCTCACCGCTGCCCAGCGCGGTGTGTACGCCCAGCAACAACGCACCAAACCCGATACGACTACCCTTTGGGTCGGTATAGCCCACTATCACAAACTCTTGTCGCAAGCGGCATTTGAGCTTGATCCAGTCAGCGCTACGCTTGGAAACGTAAGTACTCCCGCGCCGCTTGCCAATCAGCCCTTCCAGCGCCATACGGCAGGCGCTGGCGTACAGGTCATCGTGATGGGCTGCAAACTCGCTGGAGTAACGCAACAGGTCGTTCTCGTTCTGATCGAGTACCGAGCGGAGCGCCTCGCGCCTCGCCTCTAGCGGTTCATCGCGCAGATCGGTGCCATTGAGAAAAGGCGCATCAAACAGATAGAAGACGATGGACTGGTCACGCTCCTGGTCGAAGGCATTTTGCAGGGCCTGAAAATCCGGTAGCCCGTTATCGTTGAGCACCACCACTTCCCCGTCCAGCCAGGAATCCTTGAGCTGCAAATCGGCTATGGCCGCGGCCTGGGTGCCAAGGCGGTCAGTCCAGTCGTTGCCGTTGCGGGTGAACAGGCGTACCTCTGCGCCCTGTACTCGAGCGAGTAGGCGATAGCCATCAAACTTGATCTCGTACTGCCAATCGCCACTGGGCGGTGCGTCGGCCAGGGTAGCGAGCTGCGGCTTGAGCATCGCTGGCATATCAGGCCTGGCGCGACTGCGCTTTTTTGCTGTCGACTTTCTCGCCGCTTTAACGCTGGCTTCTGGCTTTTCCGCTTTCGCCTTGCCAGCTTTGCTGGCGGCTCCGGCCTTGCTCTTGCCAGCGGCTTTTTTCTTGCCCGCCTGCTGATCCAGCGGCAGTAGCTCGCCGGTAATTACGCTTTCCGGGCGTTCATTCAATACATCAAATTCGGCGTGCTCGCGCGCAGCGTCATCCGCTTCCTTGATCAGCAGCCACTGCTCCTTGCTGCCGCCCATGCGGGTGCGCACCAGATTCCAGCGGCCAGCGAGCTTGTCTCCCTGCAGGACGAACTTCAGCTTACCCTTGCGATAAGCCTCCTGCGGATCGCCCACCGGTTGCCAAGTGCCGTGGTCCCAGACGATCACATCCCCGCCGCCGTACTGCCCCTTGGGAATACTGCCTTCAAAGCCGGCGTAGCTCAGTGGATGATCTTCCACATGGACCGCCAGGCGCTTCTCACTGGGGTCGAGGCTGGGCCCCTTAGGCACAGCCCAGCTCTTGAGGGCACCGTCCAGTTCCAGCCGGAAATCATAGTGCAGGTGGCTGGCCTCGTGTTTTTGCACCACGAACTGCAAAGCGTTGTGCTTGCCTGATCGCTTTCTGACCCGGGTCTGCCGAGGTTCTTTGGTGATCTTGAAATCGCGTTTGCTGTTGTATTCGCTATGGGAGCTTGCCATGAAGGTCTCTCCGTCAGCAGTCAAGGCTTGGCCACAAGGAAGCTGTGTTCCGCCCGTTATTTATGGCTGGTTTTGCGTCTGCCTCCATCGTCACCGGCATCGTCGCTCTTGCTGTTGGAGCGGCTCTTGCTGCGACTGGTCTTGGCTTTGCTGGAGCCGCCCTTGAGGCTCTGCTTGAGCAACTCGGTAAGATCGACTACATCTGCGCTGCGACGACCTTGGTCTGAGTCGGTGGTAGACACCTTTTTCAGCTTGCCTGACTTGGCCTTTTTCTCGACCAGCGCCATGATTTCGTCGACAAAAGTGTCCTGATATTCATCGGGCGACCAATCCGCTTCCATGTCTGACACCAGGCGTTTGGCCATGTCCAGCTCCTTCTTGTTCAACTTGGGCTCGCGCACGGTCTCGTTCAGGTCCAGACGCTCAAGGCTGCGCACCTCCGACGGCCAGCGCAGCAGCACCACCACCAGGGCGTCCTCCAGCGGCATCAAGGCCGCCAGGCGCGCACGCGAGCGAATCACAACATTGGCCAGCGCAACACGGTCGGTCTGTATGAGGGTTTCTCGCAGCAAGGCGTAAACCTTCTGTCCGCGCTTTTCTGGATTCAGAAAGTAAGGCTTTTGAATGTTCAGCAAGGGTATCTGCGCGCGCTCGACAAAAGCGAAAATATCCAGCGTCTGAGTTGCCTCTGGATGCGCTGCGCTGATTTCATCATCACTGAGCACCACATAGCGACCTTTCTCGTATTGCACGCCTTTCACCACGTGTTTGGATTCGATCTCCTTGCCGGTACGCTTGTTGATCCTCTTGTAGCCCACCGGGTCCATGCTGCGCTCATCGAGCCAGTCGAAATCTACGCCGCCAGAACGCGTGGCGGACACCAGCGCGACCGGGATATGTACCAGTCCAAAACTGATGGCGCCCTTCCAGATTGCACGTGCCATGGTTCATCTCCGGTTAAGTCTCATATCAGCTGTGACCCTAGGGTATTTGCCTAGGTTCAGACTAAAGCCCGCGTGGACCGTGGCCGACAGGCCCGCGCCACAGTGAAAAATGCTTGAACTTCGCATTGATGGGACCCCTCTACCGTATTGCACGGCTCGCGCCGCGCGCACACACCAACGAGGAGAAGGCGATGAACACCCAGATCAAGCTTTTGAGTGCCGCATTATTTTCCGTCGCATTACTGAGCGGCCTCCCAGCGGTAGCTGACGACATGGTCGACCGCGAAGATGACCGCACGTCCAACAGTGCAATTCCCGGCGTTAAGGACACAGGTGGAAACAGGGCTACGGGACATGATGCCCAAGGTATGGACAATCATGGCGATGACGATATCGGCACCGACCGCAACAACGCCCTGGATCAAAACAACACGATCGATCGCGACCGCGAGAATGGCGACGGCGCTACCGGGCCCGCGGGTCGTCCCGGCGGTAGCGGTGGTGCAGGAGCTGACTCAGCTCCCTAAAAAAGCGGCGGCCCCCTTGCCGCGCTTTGACGCCGATGCGTCAGCTGAATTTTGCTTTGAGGCGACGGCGGCAAGAGATTTCAAGTAAGAGATTTCAAGTAGTTGCTGCCCTGCTCCGCGTCGCCAAGCAAACGGCCCTGCGGGACAATTGTTTAACACGTAGCCTGCAGCGAACCCGGCGGGTAAGCGGCGTGTGCTGAGTACAGGACTCCCGGTCCTTTGGCCGGTTTCTCCTGCTATGGACTCTCTGCCGTTTTGTGGCGCTTGCTGTCCTACTGACTTCTATCTTCCTTCTACCGTTCTGACTACTGCGCAAGCTGGCCCGCAATCGTCTGTAATGCGAGAGGCCTCGTGCTGGCTCAAGTGCCCCGCAAACGATCCACCCCGCAATTTCCTCTGAACTCCTACCGGCCAATGCCCGTCATAAAGAAGTACACCCCGGCCCCTGCCGTCCAATCAAGCTCTTGTCGTTACACATAACCAGAAGCAGAGGTTGCACACCTCTGGGTGAGGAACAGATGACTACCATGCCGCTGCAGCCCCGATTTAACGCTGATCAGGACCCTGCCCATTTATCGACCCAAGGCGCCATGAAGACCCTGTATCAAGCGCTTATGCAACCCTACTCGCACTTGAAATCAGAGACGCTGCAACAGGCCGGGTGCTTTCTGGACGAGCAGTTGCAGGAATGTTCTGCTCATGAATGCGAGATGCCCGAGGATCCCGCCCACCTGATGGACTGGGTACGCGACGGCGCCGTGCGCACCACCGAGGCCTACGCGCTGTATCTAGCTGATCGACGCGAAGGCCAACCTCGCCGCTACTTCGCCAATCGGGCCCATGCGCTGTACTTCCTGCGTCATGTTGCGCCGACCAAGATGGTAGACGGCGCCTGGCTATACCGGGTGCTACGGCAGTGGAAAATTCCCGCTCTGCGCCCCTTGGTGCGCACCTATCTTGAAGAGTTGGGCGACGGCGTGCCCGCACAAAACCACGTAGTGCTGTATCAGCTGTTGCTCAGTAACAACGACTGCGATGAACTGAGCGAGATCGAAGACTGTTATTACCATCAGGGCGCTGTGCAGTTGGCGCTCGGCCATTTAGCCGAAGACTACCTGCCCGAAGTACTGGGTTATAACCTGGGGTACGAGCAGCTGCCGCTGCACCTGTTGATAACCAGCTATGAGCTCGCCGAGCTGGGTATCGACCCCTATTACTTTCAGCTGCATGTCACTATCGACAATAGCGGTACTGGCCACGCCCAGAAAGCGGTACAGGCCGTGCTCGCCAACCTGCCGGTAGTTGGTGATCAGACAGAGTTCTACCGCCGGGTCTCGCGCGGCTATCAGCTTAACGACCTAGGCGTCAGTTCTACCCACGTCATCGCGGAGTTCAACCTGGAGGAGCAGCTGGTGCAGATGCTCGAGCGCAAGGCCAATGTCGCCGGCATGGTGCATTCTGACTACTGCAAGATTGAGGGCCGCACAGTAAATGAGTGGCTTAGCGAGCCCGGCCAGATCCCGAATTTCTTGGCCGCGCTGCAAACGCGCGGCTGGATACGCCGTGATGAAGACCCCGAAAACAGTCGCTTCTGGCGCCTGGTACAGGGATCAGGCGCGCCCATGTTTGGCGTATTCAGCGGCTACGAGCTACAGCTGCTGCACGACTGGATTGCCGGCAATCAGACCCAAAAGGCAACGCGCCGTCGACGTCATATTGGTACGGCCGCTAACGACAACCCTCAGGATCATGAAACCGCGGCACTGGCTGCGGAGCTCAAAACGCTGCCTGAACCCCAGCGCCAGGCGCGCCTGATTGAGCTCATGTCCCCGGCCACCCACTTCACTCCAGCCGGGCTTTACGCTACGCGCGAGTTTCAGGCGTATCTGCAATGACCTCAGCATGTCGCCAGCCTGTTGCCCTTTCAGCTTCCGAACAAGCGCTCGTGAGCTTGGCGCAATATCTGAAGGAGCAAAATTACCGCTTCGTGACTTGTACCCCAGCTACCCACGCGCGCGTAAACGCCCGTCCGGAGAATGCTGAAGCTCGGGAACTAGCCGGCGTGTTCGGGTGGAGTCGCCCTTTTTCACAGGGTCTTCTGGGGCCCATACTGCTGCAGAACATGCGCGCTGCCGACGTGCTAGTTACCGAGCAGGATCAGTACCGCAGCCGCGTTCGCTGCTCCAGCATGGGCAGCCAGCTGTTATTACACTCCGCGTATCCCACCAACGAGCCCGACGCCGTCTTCTTCGGCCCGGACAGCTATCGGTTTGTAAGCGCCATTGAAGATTTTCTTAGTCCCGGAGGTATAGCTGACGCAGGCCCCCCGGTCAGGCGAGCTGCCGATATAGGCTGCGGAGCGGGGCCGGGCGCCCTCAGTATCGCGTTGGCTCGGCCAGCCTCTGAGGTGCTGGCATTGGATATTAATCCGCGAGCGCTCAGCTTTAGCTGCATCAATGCCACCGCAGCAGGGGTCTGCAACGTGCACGCACTGCACAGTGACCTGCTAAAGGACGTCGAAGGAGGTTTTGATCTTATTGTCGCCAACCCGCCTTATATGGCAGATCCAGAATGTCGTGCCTACCGTAACGGTGGCGGACAACTGGGATTGGGGCTGACACAGGCGATAGTAAAGGCCGCATTGCCGAGGCTGACAGTAGGTGGAACTCTGCTGCTCTACAGCGGAGTCGCCATTACGTCCAAGGGTGACCCGTTATATCCGTGGTTGCAGCTGCTACTGAACGAGCCGCAATACAACTGGCACTACCAAGAACTCGATCCTGATGTTTTTGGTGAGGAGCTGGAGGAACCCGGATATGAAAATGTGGAGCGCATCGCCGCTATTTTAGTGCGCATAACTCGCAAAAGTTAGCAGTTAGATTAATCTGGTGCCACGTCGAGCTGCGGTGAATTTTGTGGGAAAGACTTAACGCGGTTATACAACGCGAACAATTTCCAGAACCCTGGTTAGTTAAGTCATTCAGTAGGATCCCGCAGGGCCAACAGTAAGTACAAAAATGCTTCTACGATGTTTGTCCGCGAGCTTACACTCTCTACTTAAGAGCAGCGTAAACACTGTATAGCTACAAACAGAAACAGAGGGAAATGAACAACAACGCAAAAGCCCGCCATAGGCGGGCTTTTCAGAGCTCATCGCTACAACAAGAAACAATGAGAGACAGGATTATGGTCGGAGAGACTGGATTCGAACCAGCGACCTTCTCGTCCCGAACGAGACGCGCTACCAGGCTGCGCTACACTCCGTTATGAGCCGGCATTTTACCGAATTGGTCGTATCGCACAAGAGGGTCGCCGGAAAAATATGACCGTTTTCCGACAGTTAGCGTGACTCCCAATCATTCGGGCTGTTGCCGTTATGCAGCCTTGGATCATCTGCCGAGAGATCCAATACCCTGGCCCCTTGCGCCAATAACCAGCGCAAGGGGCTGCGCTGCCCCTGTCGCCAGGCGGCCTCCAGTTGCGGCAATAACACCTGCGGGATAACGCACAACAAAGGTTGCCAGCGCTCGCCCGCGCGCACCATGCAAGGCAGCTGCGGCGCCTCGGCCGCACGCGCCAGTAACGCCTGCAGCAACGCTAAATCTACCTTGGGCATATCGCAGGGCAGCACCACCAGGTGCGAACTGCGGCAAGCGTGCAGGCCGGCCAGAATACCGGCCAGTGGTCCGGGGAAGCCCGGTTCCACATCGCTCACCAACCTATCCGCCAAGGGCGCATAAACGGCCTGGTTGCGATTGCAACTGATCAGCAACTCACCGCCCAGTTGACGCAACAGGCGGCTGAGGTGGGCAGCGACCGGCTCGCCTGCGTACCTCATCAGGCCCTTATCGCGCCCGCCCAACCGACTGCCCTGCCCGCCGGCCAGTAGTAAAGAAGTGGGGACAAGGCTTTGCTGCATGGCTGAGGGCTCGGGTAATCAACAGCTGTGTGTTATAACACCCGGCCCAGCCCAATAGAAAGTTGGCCGTCGCAAGCTAGCCTGCGATGGCCAGCGCAGCCGTATCAAGGAACTCAGCATGGCCAAGCCAGACGCACCCTTCACTCCCCTGTCCATCGCCGTTCTGACCGTCAGCGATACCCGCACACTCGACACTGATACCTCAGGTCAACTGCTGAGCGATAGCCTGATCGAGGCAGGCCACCAACTGACCGACCGCCAGTTGCAGCCCGACGACATCTACCAGATTCGGGCCACGGTCTCGGCCTGGATTGCGCGGTCAGACGTGCAGGTCGTGCTGATTACCGGTGGCACCGGCTTTACCGGCCGCGACAGTACGCCCGAGGCAATTACGCCGCTGCTCGACAAGCTGGTGGACGGTTTCGGTGAGCTGTTCCGGCATATTTCCTGGCAGGAAATTGGCACTTCCACCCTGCAATCGCGCGCGCTGGCCGGTCTGGCCAATCGCACCCTGGTGGTCTGTGTGCCCGGCTCCACCAACGCCTGCCGTACCGCCTGGACCAAGATCCTGCAGGAACAACTTGATGCGCGCACCCGGCCCTGCAACTTTGTGCAGCACCTGGGCAGCACTGAGCTGTGCGACAGCCGCGCATGAGTCTGATGCCGGTCGATCAAGCCTTGTCGCAGTTGCTGAGCAGCGCGCGCAACCACGCTGCGCAGCCGGTCGACGATCTGCCGCTGGAGCAGGCGCTGGGCCATGTATTGGCCGCTCCCGTAATCGCCGCGCACGATGTGCCGCCCTGGGATAACAGCGCCATGGACGGTTACGCGCTCAATAGCGCGGACGCGGAGCAAGCCAGACAACAGGGCCTGCCGGTTAGCCAACGCATCACCGCCGGCATGGCGCCGACACCGCTGCAACCTGGCACCTGTGCGCGCATTTTTACCGGTGCGCCGCTGCCGGCGGGCGCCGATTGCGTCGAGATGCAGGAAAATATCGAGCTGGCCGACAACGGGCTGGCGCGACTCACCCAAGCGGTACAACCCGGCCAGAACGTGCGGCCGCAAGGGCAGGATGTACGCAGCGGTAGCACCTTGTTGCCCGCCGGGCTGCGCCTGCGGCCACAGGATCTTGGCGTCATAGCCTCGGTTGGGCTGGCCCGCGTCGCGGTGCGCAGGCCATTGCGCGTCGCGGTGGTGTCGACGGGCGACGAGTTGGTAGAGCCGGGTTCGGCATTGCTGAGCGGAAAAATCTACAACAGCAACCGTTTTACCCTGATCGGCGCCTTGCAACGGCTTGGGCAACAGATCATCGACGGCGGTATCCTGCCCGATGACAAGGCGCAGACCAGCGCTCGGCTGCGCGCGCTGGCCGAGCAGGCCGACCTGATCATCAGCTCCGGCGGCGTCTCCGTGGGAGAGGCCGATTGCCTCGGGCAAGTGCTGCGCGAGCAGGGTGAAGTCGCACTCTGGAAGCTGGCCATCAAGCCCGGCAAGCCTTTTACCCTGGGCCGCTTTGCCGACACTCCCCTGCTCGGCTTGCCCGGCAACCCGGCCGCTACACTGGTGACCTTTCTGCTGCTGGTGCGCCCCTACCTGCTCACGCGCCTCGGCTGTAACCAGGTAGACGCCGTCAGCTACCAACTACCCGCCGAATTTGACTGGCCGCGCTCCGGCTCCCGTGACGAATACCTGCGCGCCGGCCTGCGCGATGGCCGCGTAGTGCTCAGCGGCAACCAAAGCTCTGGCGTGCTAAGCAGCGCCAGCCAGGGCAGCGGGCTGGTGTTGATTACCGCCGGCAGCACAGTCGCCGCAGGCGAGTCCGTGCCCTTTCTACCCTTCAGTGGCCTGCTCGACTGAGCGGCCGCACACCCGCTCCCGGCGCTTATCCCCTGCTATCAACCTTGCCAATGCCACGGGCATTCAGGCGCAGGCCGGCTAGAATCGAGACAAACCAACAATAACAGGATCTCGCATGAAGCCTCCCTTTCAGGCTGCCGTTGTGGCCGCCCTCGTCAGCCTCAGCAGCGCCAGCATGGCCATCGAATACCAAGCACCCGAAGCGCTGGTGGCACCGTCCGCCTTCAAGGGCGTACACGGTCTGGCGGTAGATCAGCAGGGCCGCTTGCTGGCCGGCAGTGTGGTGGGCAGCAGCATCTATCAGGTAGACATCGACAGCGGCGAGGTGAGCACCTTGATCGGACCGGACCAAGGGCAGGCCGACGATATCGCCATCGGCCCCAACGGCGAGATGGCCTGGACCGGGTTCCAGACCGGCAAGCTGCTGATGCGCGATAACGACAATGCGCCGATACGCGAAGTCGCCAGCGGCCTGCCCGGCATCAACTCGCTCGATTTCAATGATGAAACCGGCCAGCTATACGCCAGCCAGGTATTTCTTGGCGATGCACTGTGGGAAATCGACCCGACCGGCAAGCAAGCACCGCGCTTGATCGCCAAGGATCTGGGCGGCTTCAACGGTTTTGAGGTGGGCAGCGATGGCTGGCTGTACGGCCCGCTCTGGTTCAAGGGCGAGGTAGTACGCATCAACCCCGCCGATGGCACGGTAGAAACCGTGGCAACCGGATTTGGCACACCGGCTGCGGCCAACTTCGACTCCCAGGGCAATCTCTACGCCATAGATACCCTCAAGGGCCTGCTTAAACGAATCGACCTTGCCAGCGGTGAAACCACCAATATCGCGCAGCTCAGCAGCTCGCTGGACAATCTGGCCATCGATAGCCAGGATCGCATCTTCGTCTCCAACATGGCGGACAACAGCATCCAGCAAGTTGATCCGACCACCGGCAAAGTGCGCATGATCACCAGCGGCGAACTGGCGGTGCCCGCCGGCATGGCGCTGTCCGAAGACGGAAATGCGCTGTATATCGCCGACATATTCGCTTTCCGTAAGGTCGATACCGCTACCGGCGAAGTAACCGATCTGCGCCGCGCCCATGGCTCGGATATCGAGTATCCGAGCAGCGTGGGGTTGAGCGCGCAGCGCTTGCTGCTAACCAGCCTGGCTACCAACACCTTGCAGATCATCGACCGCAACGACCACACCACCTTGCATCTTCTGCATGGCCTGCAAGCGCCCTCAGGCGCCGTCGAACTGGACAACGGCGACATCGTGGTCAGTGAAATGGCCAGCGGCAAGCTGCTGCGCCTGAGCGGCCCGAAGCTGGATCAGCAAAGCGTTCTGACTGAGGGACTGCAAGGCCCGGTGCAGATGATTCGGGGTCGCGACGGCAACCTTTACCTGACCGAAATGGCCGGCTTTCTCACCCGCGTCGATCCCGCCAGCGGTAAGCTGGAACGTCTGGTGAAGGACCTGCAGTTGCCCGAAGGCCTGAGCGAAACCGCGGACGGCAAGTTTGTTATCGCCGAGGGCGCGGCCCACCGCCTGCTATTGGTAGACCCTGCCAATGGCGACAAAACGGTGCTTGCCAGCGACCTGCCGATTGGCCTGCCTCCCGGCCCGGTCCTACCCCCCACCGGGATTCCCACCGGCGTAGCAGTTGCCGCAGACGGCCGGATTTTCTTCGGCTCGGATATCGACAACGGCCTGTACGAGCTGACGCCAAAATAAGCTGCCGGCACCCACGCGAGAGGCCACTGGCATGGGCGCCGCAACATTCGGTCAAACTCCGCTTTAAGCTTTTGGGTGAACGTTTTTACAGCGCATTAGTCCATTTCAACATATCGATTTGCACTGAGAAGCTGAAACAGGAGACGTACATGCACCATCTGCTGAAGAAATCGCTGGTTCCTGCCCTCGCTATTGCCGCCCTCGGCGCGTCCGCCATCAGCCACGCCGACACTGCCAAGCCACTGGGCTGGGTGGAAGAAGGCGTGATCATGCCGGAAGACCTGACGGTCAAGTTCAAGCTGGACTCCGGTGCACTCACCTCCTCCATGCACGCCGAAGACATTGAACGCTTTGAAAAGAATGGCGAGGACTGGGTACGCTTCCGCGTCGAATTGCAGGACATCAATACCGAGGAAACCGTGGCTTCGACTTTCGAACGCCCACTGGAGCGTAACCTCAAGGTACGCGGCGCCGGCGGCTCGGAAGAGCGCCCGGTGGTGAAGATGGATGTGTGTGTCGGCAACGAGATGCTCAAGGAGGAGTTCTCGCTGCGCGATCGCAACAACATGCACTATCCGGTACTGCTCGGCCGTCGCACGCTGAACGAACTGGGCCCGGTGGATACCTCACGCACCTTCACCACCAAACCCGCCTGCAACAGCGAACAGGCCTGAACCTCCGCTTACGGCCAGGCGGTTCAAACCGCCTCGGCCGCCTGCTCTGCCTGCATCAACGCGATCTCCCGGCTGACCGTCACCAAGGCGTCATACATGGGCGAACTGGCCTGGGTATAGTTGATGCGCAGGCAGTCGCGGTACTTGCCAGAAGCAGAAAACAGTGAGCCCGGCGCGATCTGAATCCCGGACGCCGCCAGGCGTTCATTCAGCCTGACCGAGTCCAACCCCTTTACCTCGACCCACAATAGAAAGCCGCCCTGCGGGTAACTCACGCCTGTACCCAGCGGAAACAGCGCCTGCACCCAGCCCAGCACCACATCCAGATTGCGTTGATACTGGCGCACCACATTACGCAGGTGACGCTCGTAATGCCCCTGGCCTATAAAGTCTGCCACCGCCAGTTGTGGCAGGGTCGCCGAGGCGCCGGTGGAGACGTATTTCATGTGCATCACCTGGTCGCGATAACGTCCCGGCGCTATCCAGCCGACCCGCAGCGACGGAATCAGGGTCTTTGAAAAGGAACTGCACAGCAGCACGCGACCGTCATCATCAAAGGACTTCAGGGTGCGCGGCCGTGGCGCACGGTAGGCCAGGTCACCGTAGATATCGTCCTCGATGATGGCGACGTCAAAGCGTTGCGCCAGCGCCACCAGTTCACGCTTGCGCGCCTCCGGCATGGTATAGCCCAAGGGGTTGTTGTGCGTTGGCGTGATTTGTATGGCCTTGATCGGCCACTGCTCCAGCGCCAGCTCCAAAGCCTCCAGGCTGATACCGGTTTGCGGGTCAGTGGGGATTTCCATGGCCTTGAGTTGGTGCGCCTTGAGAATCTGCATGCTGCCATAGAAACTCGGCGAATCGACTGCCACCACATCACCCGGCACTGTCAGGGTACGGATGGCGATCGACAGCGCCTCCTGACAACCGGTGGTGATCAGTATGTCGTCGGGATGCAGCAGACACCCCGAGCTGGATGCCAGGCGCGCCAGTTGCTCACGTAGCTGCGGACTACCGGCCAGTGAGTCGTACTTGAGACCGGCAGCGTGGCCGCGGCGATGCAGCGCGGCCAACTGCTGAAACAGCGGTTTCAGGGTCTTGGCCTCGACATCCGGAATACCGCGCCCCAACGAAATAACATGCTCGGCCCCTGGTTCACCCACCAGGTTCAGCACATGATCCCACTGCGACACATCCAGCGGCCGCTGCGTTGGCCGGGTTACCCCCGGCAACACCGGCGGCGCCGAACGCGGCAATACGTAATAACCCGACTTGGGCCGCGCCTCGATCAGCCGCTCTGCCTCCAGCCCGGCGTAGGCTGTCTGTACCGTGGAAATACTCACGGCAAACTCCCCGCACAGCTCACGGATCGACGGCAAGCGATCGCCCGCCCGGTACAAACCGTGCTCCATACGCTGCCGGATGGTAGCGGCCACCTCTTCATAACGTTTCATGACAACCCTCAGCCCACTGGTCACTATCAGTACAGATTGCGCATCAGAGCAGCATACAGCGCCTATTCCACCGACACTGTATCTGTTTTTTAATTTTCCGCTGTATCTGTATGCAAAAACAAGTCTCCCTTACCATTTCTCCACGCTAACCGGAGACCCGACCATGCCTATACCCTCACTTTTCAGACTTCTGCGCCTGGCGCTGCAACACCACCAGCAAAGACGCGACTATCGCCACCTGCTGAAACTCGACGAGCACTTGCTGGCCGACATCGGCCTGACCCGGGAACAAATCCAGCGGGAACTGGCCAAGCCGTTCAGCGCAGGCCTGCGGCTGAACCTGCGCTGCAGTCAGATGCTGAGCCAGCGTCACACCGCGCTCGACACGCGTCATTGAGCGCCATGTGATCACTCGGGCTTAATTTCCGCGCGGATCTTGAGTACGCTTGCACGCGTTCATCCCCCGCAGCGAATCAGCCCATGACCAGCCCTACCGCATCCACTCCCGATTTACCGGCGCGCTATGCGCTGGCCCAGCGCGTGGCCCAACAGGCCGCCGAACGTGGCCTGGCCTATTACCAGGGTCGCGAAGACCTGAATATCGAGCACAAGGGTGGCGACCGCCGTGATGTGGTCAGCGCCGCCGACCGCGCACTGGAAGACTTCATCCGCGCCGAATTGCAGGCGGCCTTCCCTGAAGACGGCTTTCTTGGCGAAGAAAGTGGTTCCGCTGACCTGCAGGCCCGCTGCCTCTGGGTGGTCGACCCCATCGACGGCACCGCCTGTTTCCTCAACGGCCTGCATAACTGGTGCGTGTCGATCGGCATGCTGCTGGATGGCGAACCGTATATCGGCGCGGTCGCCGACCCCAATCATCGGGAGCTGTTCCATGGCATGCGCGACCAGGGCGCCTTCGTCAACGATCAACCCTTGCGGGTCAGCTCCGCGAGCCATGTACGCGAAGGTCTGCTGGGCGTGGGCACCTTCTATGCCCGCGGCACCGAGCACTTTATTCCGTTTCTCACGCAACTGCTGGCCGAGGGCGGCATGTTTCTGCGTAATGGCTCCGGCGCGCTGATGACCGCCTACGTCGCCGCCGGCCGGCTGCTGGGCTACTATGAAACCCTGTTGAAGAGCTGGGATTGCGTCGCCGGACTGGTATTGGTGGCGGAGGCAGGCGGGCGCAGCAACGATTTCCTGCGTGGCGACGGCCTATTGCAGGGCAACCCCTACCTGGTGGCCTGCCCTGGCGTGTACCAGCAGGTGCGCGAGATGATCGGGCCCATGCTCGATCAAGACTGAAGCCAACACAGCTCTCGTTGAGGGCAGAGGCAAGGAAGCAACATGAACAGATTATTGATGCAATTGACCGCACTGGGCACGGCCGCCGGCATGGCGCTGCTATGCACCCACCTGCACGCCGCGATGCGCTGCGCCGGCGGTTTGATCGACGAGGGCGACAGTATGGATCAAGTAATGCAGCAATGCGGTGAGCCCGATCAGCGCGAAACGACGCCGCAATACATAGAAGCCGATGGCTTCCCGGCTGAAGGTTCGGTCAACGAAGAAGACTGGGTGTACGGGCCAGACAACGGCATGTACCGCTATCTGCATTTCATCGACGGCAAGTTGGTGCGTCTGCGCAGCCAGCGCAACTAGCCTAGCGCCAATTCCACCCGGTTGCGCCCCGCCGACTTGCCCGCATAGAGCGCGTGGTCGGCCCGGGCAATGGCGTTACTCAGGGCTTCTTCGGCACGGTACTGGGTAATACCGATCGAGAGCGTCACGCTGATGCGGGCGCCGTCGTTTTCGACCACCAGCGCCTCTACCGCTTTGCGAATACGCTCGGCGCTCGCCCACGCCTGATCCGTATCGGTCTCGGGTAGCACCGCCAGAAACTCCTCACCACCCCAGCGGCCAATAAAGTCCTGCTCTCGCATCGACTCCTGTAGCAACTGGCTCACTGCGCTGAGCACACGGTCACCGGTGTCGTGCCCGTAGTCATCGTTGATCTGCTTGAACAAGTCGATATCCATCAGCATGAACGTCAGGTCGCGTGGCCGCCGATGGTGGCGCGCCAGCTCCTTCTCGGTCAGGGCAATCATGTGCCGCCGATTGAACAGGTTGGTCAGCGAATCCGTGGTCGCCATGCGCGCCAGGTGCTTGTGCGCGCGGGTGACGGTAATCACGTAATACAGCGCCAGGTAGCTGAACATGAAGAACACGGTGGTCAAGTTGAAGATATGTACACCGAGCAGCGCGTTCGACGAGATGGGCTGCAGCGGCTCGATGTACCACATGAGCACATCCAGAGCGACGTAATAAATCCACAGACAGATGGCCAGTATCCAGGCGCTGCGCGCATGCATGCTGACAAAAAGTGCCGGAATGAACATCAGCAGAAAGTAGTGAAAGCCGCTTTCCCAACCCACCAGCACTGTACCCAGGCCAGCGTGCACCAATACCTCGATGCGAATCAGCAAGATCGCCAGGCTGTTGCGGCGTTGCTTGAAGGCGCGATAGGCATAGACATACATCGCCACGCTGATCACGTTGACCCAGGCCAGTATCGGCGAGCCCAGAATCAGAAAGATGAAGAAGAAGGCCACATCCACACTGCCGGCCAATTGGCAGCAGCGCATGGACAGATCCCAGAATTCCGGGCGCGCGTCTCTTTTTTGAGACTGGGCTGAATGCTTCCCTTGCATTGATTCTGCTACCTCAAACCCCGGGACTGCACCCGGTTTTCCTTGTATTTCCCACCGCAAAAGCGGCGGCTGAGCGTAGCCTGGAGTATAGAAAGGTATTGCGGCCGCAGCCATCCCTGCACGACTCACCGGGCTATTGGGTAGCATAGTGCCACCCTGCCCAGCTTATCGGCCGACATTAAATTTAATGCAGTATCTGACTGAGAAATAATTGCGTGCGCTCGTTTTCGGGGTTACTGAAAAATTTGTTGGGCTCCGCCTCCTCAACAATCTCACCCCTGTCCATGAAAATAACCCGGTTGGCCACCGTGCGCGCAAAGCCCATCTCGTGCGTTACACACAACATGGTCATGCCGTCCTCAGCCAGACCGATCATGGTGTCGAGCACCTCTTTTACCATTTCCGGGTCAAGTGCCGAGGTCGGCTCGTCAAACAGCATGATCTTCGGCTGCATGCACAGTGCGCGGGCAATGGCCACGCGCTGTTGCTGGCCGCCGGAGAGCTGACCGGGGAACTTGTGCGCCTGCTCAGGGATGCGCACACGCTCCAGGTAATGCATGGCCATTTCCTCCGCCTCACGGCGTGGCGTCTTGCGCACCCACATCGGCGACAGGGTGCAGTTTTGCAATACGGTCAGGTGCGGGAACAGGTTGAAATGCTGAAACACCATACCCACTTCACGGCGCACCGCCTCGATCTGCTTGAGGTCGTGGGTTAGCTCGGTGCCATCCACGATAATGCGCCCCTGCTGGTGTTCCTCCAGCCGATTTAGGCAGCGAATGGTAGTGGACTTGCCCGAACCTGAAGGCCCGCAAAGCACAATGCGTTCTCCCTGCTGCACATTCATGTTGATATCTTTGAGCACGTGGAACTGGCCATACCACTTGTGCACGCCGTCCATCTGGATAATCCCCTCGGGGAGTGTCGGCTGCATACTTGCTTCACTCATGTCGTACTCCTAACGCTTGTGGCCGGTATCCAGCTTGCGCTCCAAATGCATGGAGTAGCGGGACATGCCGAAACAGAAAATCCAGAACACCAACGCCGCAAAGACATAGCCTTCGGTCGCCATGCCCAGCCAGGCCGGGTCGGTGGTCGCTTGTTTGATGCTGTTGAGCAGGTCGAACAGGCCGATGATGATCACCAGACTGGTGTCCTTGAACAGCGCGATAAAGGTATTGACGATGCCGGGAATAACCAGCTTCAGCGCCTGCGGTAGAATCACCAGACCCATCATGCGCCAGTAGCCCAGGCCCATCGCCGCGGCAGCTTCGTACTGCCCCTTGGGGATCGCCTGCAGGCCGCCGCGCACCACCTCGGCGACATAGGCCGACTGGAACAGGATGACGCCAATCAGCGCTCGCACCAGCTTGTCGAAATTCATCCCCTCAGGCAGGAACAGCGGCAGCATCACCGAAGACATGAACAGCACCGTAATCAACGGCACACCGCGCCAGAACTCGATAAAGGTCACACAGATGACGCGAATGGCCGGCATGTCGGAGCGCCGTCCCAGCGCCAGCATGATGCCCAGCGGCAAGGCCCCGGCGATGCCTACAGCGGCGATCACCAGCGTCAGGGTCAAACCACCCCACTGACTGGTCGGTACGGTTTCCAATCCCAAAAAGCCACCGTGCAGCAGCCAGTAGGCCAGCAATGGATAGGCAACCAGAAAGCCAATGCCGTAACGCGCCTTGTGCCGCATGGCGTCAATAAACAGCGGCGCCGCCCCGACTATCGCCAGTATGACCGTCAGGTTCACCCGCCAGCGCAGCTCGGTGGGATAAAAGCCGTACATGAACTGGCCAAAGCGCTGTTGAATGAATACCCAACAGGCGCCCTCACTGGTGCAGTCCGCGCGGGTGGTGCCCACCCAATCGGCCTGGATGAAGGCCCAGTTGATCAGCGGCGGTACGATCAGCCACACCAGATACAGGGCAAATAGCGTCAACAGGCTGTTGAACCAGCCGGAGAACAGGTTCTCGCGCAGCCAGGCCAGCACGCCAATGTTCTGCTTGGGCGGCGGCATGTCCGGTTTGAAAGTATGTGTTTGCATAGCGGCTCCTCAGCGCTCAATCAGCGCTATGCGCCCGTTGTACCAGTTCATGAACAGCGAAATGCTGATACTGATGGCCAGGTAAACGCTCATGGTGATGGCAATGACCTCAATCGCCTGCCCGGTCTGATTGAGCACCGTCCCGGCAAACAGCGAGACCATATCCGGATAACCGATACCGGCAGCCAGCGACGAGTTCTTCGCCAGGTTGAGGTACTGACTGGTCAGCGGCGGGATGATGACACGCAGCGCCTGCGGGATGATGACCAACCGCAGCGTCTTGCCAGCCGGCAGCCCCAGTGAGTGAGCAGCTTCAGTCTGACCGTGATTGACCGACTGAATACCGGCGCGCACGATCTCGGCAATAAAGGCTGCGGTGTAGATACTCAAGGCCAGGGTCAGCGCCATCAGCTCGGGTATCAGCACCCAGCCGCCGGTGAAGTTGAAGCCCTTGAGTTCGGGCACCGTCCACACCAGTGGGTTGCCGGCAATGAGCACTGCCAGGCCGGGAATCACCAGCAGCAGTGCCAGCACCGAAATCAGCAGCGGGAAAGGTTGCCCCGTCGCTTCACGGCGCTTCTTTGCCCAGCGCCCCAGCAAGAACGAGGCAATAATCGCCACCAGCAGTGCCGCAAAAAACAGCCCAAAGGATTCGGACAGCCCAGGGGACGGCATGTACAGGCCGCGGCTATTGAGAAAAAAACTGTCCAGCACACCCAGGCTCTGTCGCGGCCCGGGCAACGCCAACATCACCGCAAAGTACCAGAACAGGATTTGCAGCAGCGGCGGAATGTTGCGGAAGGTTTCAATGTAAACCGTCGCCAACTGGCGGATCAGCCAGTTCGGCGATAGCCTCGCTACCCCCAGCAGAAAACCCACCAGCGTAGCCAGAATGATGCCGATAAAGGACACCAGCAGCGTATTGAGCAAACCAACAAAAAACACTCGGCCGTAGCTGTCAGTCTGGGTGTAATCGATCAGGTGCTGAGCTATACCAAAACCGGCGGTGTTATTGAGAAAGGCGAACCCGGAGGTGATACCCCGTTGTTCCAGGTTGGTCTGTGTATTGTCGAACAGATACCAGCCGAGCCCCACTACTGCAGCAATGGAAATCAGCTGAAAAATCAATGCCCGCCATTTCGGATCAGTCCAGGCCGACCCACTACGTCGCGGCGCATTGGCAACATTTTGCATATAAGCCTCTCGCATCCTCTGCTCGCACGGCGAGCGAAGATTTGCTTGTCAGAACGACATCAGCCCGACCGCAAGGGCCGGGCTGATGTGGCGGTAGAGATCAGCGCACCGGTGGTGCGTACTGGAGTCCGCCTTGGTTCCACAGGGCATTGAGGCCACGCTCAATCTTCAGCTCACTGCCGGCACCGACATTGCGCTCGAAGCTTTCACCGTAGTTACCCACCTGCTTGACGATCTTGACTGCCCAATCAGCCGGCAGCTTCAGATCCTTGCCATACTCGCCTTCGGCGCCGAGCAGACGCGCGACGTCCGGATTGGCAGTCGACTTGGCTTTCTCTTCCACATTGGCCGAGGTCACACCCAGCTCTTCGGCGTTAACCATGGCAAACAACGACCAGCGTACGATGTTGAACCACTCATCATCGCCCTGACGCACGACCGGACCCAGCGGCTCCTTGGAGATTACCTCAGGCAGCACCACGTACTCGTCTGGCGCACCCAGCTTGATGCGCTGCGCGTAGAGCTGCGACTGGTCAGAGGTCAACACGTCACAACGGCCTGATTCCAGCGACTTGGCGCTTTCATCCGAGGTGTCGTAGGTGATGGGGGTGAATTTCAGGTTGTTGGCGCGGAAGTAGTCAGACAGGTTGAGCTCGGTGGTGGTACCGGCCTGGATGCAGACGGTGGCGCCGTCCAGTTCCTTGGCACTACTTACACCCAGCTTCTTGTTGACCAGAAAACCCTGACCGTCGTAGTAGTTAACGCCGGCGAAGTTCAGGCCCAAGCCGGCATCGCGTGAACTGGTCCAGGTGGTGTTGCGCGACAGCATGTCGACTTCACCGGATTGCAGCGCAGTGAAGCGCTCCTTGGCTGTCAGCGGGCTGTACTTGACCTTGGTCGCATCGCCAAACAGCGCAGCGGCCACGGCACGGCAAACATCCACATCCAGGCCCAGATAATTGCCCTTGTCATCGGCATAGGAGAAACCGGGCAATCCGTCACTGATACCGCATTGCACAAAGCCCTTTTTTTGCACTGCATCCAGCGTGGCGCCTGCTTGTGCAAAACTGCTGACGCCCAATACTGCGGCGGTGGTAAATACTGCCAGGGTGGATTTCACCATCTTCATTTGTATCTCCAGTTTGCTATTTTTGTGTAGGAGTCTCGCGCCGACCCTGACCACTCTTATGGAGGGCGGGCTGGCAAGCCAGCGACAGGTCACGGTGTCGACCTGCCTGTTGACTATAGCGGACGCGGGACTGATAGCAATTTGCCTATGGTCGAACACAGTGCACTCGACCTTCCGTTTTAACCGCCTGAAAATTGCGCGGCCCTCTGCGACGCTGCTTTCGGCAAAACCGGTGATTTTGCCCAAGGGCATGCGCCAACAGCCGGAAGCATTAATGCAAGTGCCGTACCAGCGCCCGGAATAGAGCGGTCGGCGAATTGGCCATCAGATGAACTTGTATCAGTGCGACATTTTCTTCTTAAATTCGCCACAGAGTGTTCCGGGCCGCGCATCAAATAGGCGCAGCACGGTTACCAAGGGTGACAAAAGGGGGGCAATGGAGGGAAAACTGGGGGATATGCCGAGGCTGCTACGCGAAGCAGCCTCGCCAGACGATGCTTGCCTGAGGACAGTGCAAAACCGTCAGCCACGTTACGCAGCCGACCGCACTCGCGGTAACACACTCGGGTTACTTGCTGGGTATCTCCTGGACGCTGTCCAGGCTAGCCAGCAACTTTTCAGCCGCTACCGGGCGTCCCAGGTAATAGCCTTGCAATGTATTACAGCCGAGCCGCGTCAGCAGCGCCTGTTGCTCCGCAGTCTCCACCCCTTCGGCAACAATCTTCAAGCCTAGCGTTTTACCCAGCGCAATGATGGCCGAGACGATCGCCGCGTCATCATTGCCCTGAGCCAGTTCGGTGACAAAGCCGCGGTCGATCTTCAGCTCGTTGGCGGGCAGCCGCTTGAGGTACAACAGGCTGGAATAACCGGTGCCGAAATCATCAATCGAGATGCTCACACCCAGGCTGGTCAGTTGATCGAGAATGATCAGGCTGGTCTCCGCATCGCGCATAGCGGTGGACTCGGTCACCTCCAACACCAGACAAGCGGGCGCCACGTCATGCCGCTGCAAGGCATCGCGTACGGTGTCTACCAGCCCGGGGTGGCCCAACTGCACGGTAGAGAGATTAACCGCGATGCTCCAGCTGTCATGGCCCTGCCGGTGCCAGAGCTTGAGTTGGCGGCAGGCCTCGTTGATCACCCAGTTGCCGATCGCGACTATCAACCCGGTGCGTTCAGCCAGTGGCAAAAAGGCATCCGGCGCCACCATGCCGCGCTGCGGACTATTCCAGCGCAGCAAGGCTTCCACGCCGATCATTGGCCCTGCCGGGGCCACTACCTTTGGCTGGTAGTGCAGCAAAAACTCGTTGCGATCCAGCGCGCCAAGCAGCTCCTGCTGCAGCTGCAGCTGCGCGTGTGCGTTGGCGTTCATCTTTGGCTCAAAGAAGCTGTAGCAATTACGCCCTGCTTCCTTGGAGTGGTACATGGCCGCGTCCGCGTTAACCATCAGCTCATGCGCGGTTTCACCGTCGCCGGGGTACACCGCCACGCCAATACTCACCGACACATGCAATGTATTGCTCTCAACCTGATACGGCTTGGCCAGGCTCTCGACCAGACGCTGTGCCAATGCTGCCGCGTCCTCCGGCTCACCCGGATCAATCAGCAGCACGAACTCGTCGCCGCCCAGGCGGGCCGCGGTATCCTCACTACGTTTGGTATCCAGAATGCGCTGCGCCACTTCAGCCAGCAGGCGGTCGCCAGCATGATGCCCGTAGATGTCATTCACCGATTTGAAGCCGTCCAGATCCATGAACAGCACCGCAAAGTTGCGTCGCTCACGGGTCGACTTCTGGATCGCCTGATCCAGTCGGTCATCGAGCAGAATACGGTTGGGCAAACGGGTCAGGTTGTCGTGCAGTGCCAGCTGCACTAACTCGCTGTTGGCTTCATCCAGCGAGGACGCCAGCAAGCTGGTGCGCGCATCGAGCATGGAAATGATCAGTGCAATGGCAAACACCGCCAGGGTCACCACGATGACCACAATCGCCAGCCACTGGGTATCGATACCACTGTTGGCCGCGCCGCAGAAGCTACCAACGGGAAACTGCGCCGCCGCCATGCCGGTGTAGTGCATGCCGACGATAGCGACGCCCATGACCAGCGAGGCGCCGATGCGCGCAAAAAACACCTTGTCCGAGTCGCTGCGCAAACGAAAGGCGATCCACAGCGCCGCGCCGGAAGCCACAATGGCAATGACCACAGACAACACCAGAATCCAGGGCACATAAATCACCTGCGGCGTCATCAACATGGCCGCCATGCCGGTGTAGTGCATCGCGGCGATACCCGCGCCCATCAACAACGCACCGAGCACCAGATGCAGCCTGGGCATATCACGTTGGCACACCAGCCAAAGCGCAAAGGCGGATGATCCAATGGCAATCAGCAACGACAGGAGCGTCAACTCCAGGTCGTACCCCAGCGGTATCGGCAAGCTGAAGGCCAGCATACCGACAAAGTGCATCGACCAGATGCCGAACCCCATGGCAAAGGAGCCCCCGACCAGCCATAACACTGCAGCACGGCCCCGCGCGCTGGCCACGCGCGCCGCCATGTTGAGCGCCGTATAGGAGGCGAGAATGGCAACGATCAGAGAAAAGGTGACAAGAATGGTGTTGTAACTGCTGGCGAGCATGGTTCAGCGAGTCCGGATTGATATGGCAACTACGTGGCTTATGGCCATTATACGGATCAGCGCTGATGTAGAGCCCTAAAGCCAGCGCCAACCGACAGAAGGTAGCATGCCAGCCCTACCGCTCTCCAGCTCAAAATCGTCTCAGCATCACTGCGAATCCCCACCGTGAAGCGACAGGCACAGTGCAGGCCTATTATATTATTATTGACATCTAATAATTATAGGCATCATATTAAACACCAGATCAGATCGCCAAGCACGCGTGCGGGCGTCCCGCAAAATCCTCCAACCACGGAGCAATGACAATGAACAGCATCACCGCTGCCAACGCCCCTACCTTCTCCGCCGACCAAATTTTTCAACAGGCCTGCCGCGCCTTCAGCCGTCCCAGGCGCATCGCCGCCAGTCCGGCAGAGCAGGAATTATTGGCTCAGGCCAGCCACAGCGTGCATCGCCATGCCGATCAGGAAATCCAGGTGTGGACGCTGGGCAGTGGCCCACGCGTTCTTCTGGTACATGGCTGGGACAGCCGCGGCTCACACCTCGCCGCCTTCGTTGAGCCGCTGCTGCGGGCCGGTTTCGCGGTGACCCTGTTTGACCTGCCGGCACATGGCGACTCCAGCGGCGATCACAGCAGCGTCGTTCACGCCAGCCAGGCACTGCTGTCGCTGACCCGCGAGCTGGGTGATGTGCAAGCAGTGATCGCCCATTCGATTGGCTCTGCCGCTGCGCTGATTGCCTTCCAACAGGGATTGCAGGTGAAAGCCAGCGTGCACCTGTGCGGGCCGAGCTCCCTGTCCGCCATGGTCAAGCTGCAGGCGCGCGGCTTTAGCTTGAACCCCGCGCAGAGCGAGGCATTCCAGCGCTGGGTAGAAGACTTCATCGGCCAGCCGACGCAGTCGGTGGACCTGCCAAGCTTGCTCGACGGCCTGCGCCACCGCGCCCTGATCATGCATGACCCAGAGGACAAGGTGGTACCAGCTGCCGCCTCGCAAGACCTGCACGCTGCCTGGCCCGGCTCGGAGTTGGTGACGCTGCAGGGATTGGGGCATCGCCGCGTACTGACCGACACTCAGGTGATCACACGTGCGGTAACCCATGTGAGCCAGCAACTTGTCGCGAGCACAGCCCCATGAGCGTGCCGACACCGCCCGATCTGGCAGTCAGCGCGGCTGCGCCTGTAGACCGCCGTCTCAGTAGCTCGGTGCTGGTCGTGCTGGCGAGTCTGGCAGCACTGGGTACGCTATCGACCAACATCATCCTGCCCTCGTTCCCGGCCATGGGCGCAGACCTGGGCATGACATCACGCGATATGGGACTGACGCTGTCCTACTTCTTTGTCGCCTTTGCTATCGGCCAACTGGTGGTCGGCCCCCTCTCGGATCGCTGGGGTCGCAAGAAACTGGTCATCGGCGGCCTGCTGATCTTTGCGGCCGGCAGTGTGCTCTGTGCCTATGCCAATGACCTCACTACCCTGCTGACCGGGCGGGTGGTGCAGGCACTGGGCGTATGCGCAGCCTCGGTGCTATCACGCGCGATCGCCCGCGATTTGTTTGAAGGCGAAGCGCTGGCGCGCACGCTGGCGCTGATCATGGTCGCCATGGCGGCGGCCCCCGGCTTCTCACCGCTGCTGGGGAGCGCGTCCGAGAGCTTGCTGGGCTGGCGCGCGACCTTCGGCATTGTTGGCGGGCTGGGCATTCTGGCAGCGCTCGCCTACGCCAGCCGTATTGGTGAAACCCACGCGCTCGAACGGCGCCAATCGGTATCCGCACCGGCCATGCTCGGCCAGTACGTGGCGTTGCTCAACGACGCACGCTTCGCTCGCCCGGCGCTGGCTGTGAGTCTGATTGTCGGCGCGCTGTACGCCTTCTTCGGCGCGGCCCCGGCGGTGCTGATGGTCGGCATGGGCCTGAGCGCCTTTGAACTCGGTCTGTTGTTCGCGGGCACGGTAATAGTGGTATTTGCCTCGGGCTTGCTGGCACCAAAGCTCGCCCAGCGTTGGGGCGCTGTGCGCGTGGCGACCGGCGGCATACTGCTGGCCCTGTTTGGCGGCACCGCCGTGTATCTGGTACAGGATCAACACAATCTGGTGCTGTTCACCCTGGCACTCACCGTCTTCCTGGCGGGCATGGGCACGGTCAATCCGCTGGGTACGGCGCTGACCCTGCAACCCTTCGGCCAGCAGGCTGGCGCCGCCTCTGCCCTGCTCGGCTTTCTGCAAATGAGTTGTGCCGCACTGGGCACCTGGCTCACCAGCGCGCTTCCGCTCCCGGCCACCGCAACACTCGGCCTGACCCTGGCGGCCTTTTCGCTACTCGCGTTGTTTGCCTTCAGCTTTGCCCGCAGCACGGCGCGCGCAGCTTAAGACCAGGCCCTCGCTACAACTATAGCCAGACAACCATTGACTGGCTGCCCGGCTACAGGCGGATAATCAACCCCGCAAGGCGTCTGCTGCCCGCAGCAGCGCCTGCGAGGTACTCTCCCAACCAAGGCAGGCATCGGTCACCGACACGCCATACTTGAGCTCTTTGGACAGCGGCTGGCCGCCTGCAAACAGATGGCTCTCCAGCATGACGCCGCGCAGACTGGCTTGCCCTGCCAAGCGCTGCGCGACTACCGACTCCAGCACTTGGGGTTGCCGAGCCGGGTCTTTGCCGCTATTGGCGTGACTGCAATCGACGATCAGGCCCGGTGCAATGCCCTGCGCCTGCAACGTCGTGCAGGCGGCTGCCACGGCGTCGGGCTGGTAGTTCGGCCCGGCATGACCGCCCCGCAGCACCAGATGGGTATCCGGGTTACCGCGGGTATGAATCATGGCCGCACGCCCCTGCTCGTCCATACCAAAATGCTGATGCGCATGCGCCGCCGAGCGCATGGCATCGCAGGCAATAGCAATGCCGCCGTCGGTGCCGTTTTTGAAGCCTACGGGGAGATCCAGCCCGCTGACCATTTCCCTATGAATCTGCGATTCACTGGTGCGCGCACCAATCGCCGCCCAACTCAGCAGATCATCGAGGTAACCGGCGGCAAGCGGCTGCAGCAACTCAGTCGCCAGGGGTAAACCCAATTCAGCGATATCCAGCATCAGGCGGCGCGCCAGGGCCAACCCGCCGGCCATATCGCCGCTGCCATCCAGCTGAGGATCGTACAACAGGCCTTTCCAGCCAACGGTCGTGCGCGGCTTCTCTACGTAGGCACGCATAACCAACAGCATCTGGTCACTGACCTGCGGCGCCAGTTCGGCCAAGCGCTGCGCGTAGTCCAGCGCGGCATCCGGGTCGTGCAGCGAACAGGGGCCGGCGATGACCAGCAGCCGGGCATCCTCACCGCGCATGATCGCGCGAACAGCCTCGCGACCCTGCTGCACACTGGCAGCAGCACGCACGCTGAGGGGCAGCCGGGCACGCAGCTGGGCTGGTGTCGGCAAAGGCTGCGAACTGCGCGGGGCAGGCAGTGATGTAGGGGTGCAAAGAGCAGAAACCGTGGCGTTCATATAATGCTTTCCTCAGTCGGGCGATGTACCGCGCCGACGCTATCTGGGTGTTCGTTGATTACCGGTGCAATGGCCTGAAGTTGCGCTGCCGCCGAGCCAGCGGCTGACAGTAAATCGGCAGGTAAAGCGTGAATAAGTGCAATAAGTCAGCATCTGTAAACCCTCATCAAAGTTCGAATAAAAACCAATAAAAAACCCCGGGCGGGAGGCCGACCGGGGTTTGCGTACTGCGGGTGGCGTCCCTTTGATTCAGGGCGCCTGTGGGGTATCAGGCGCGCCTATGGCTAAACCAATACCCAAAATAAAATGCGTTCATTGCCAGTGCCGGCAGCGCGCGCAGCGATGCAACGCGAGATGCGTTGGCAGCAGACACAGTGCGATGAACAGGCATGACAGACATGTAACTCTCCGTTGAACTGGTGACGACTCTAGCCGATCACGCCAATGCTTGGCAACCACCCGCTGCCAGGCATCGGCGCCAAGGCACTACTTACGCTTGGGTGGGGCCAGCCCGTCAGAACTGGTGACCACCTGGCCCTGTAGTGGGCGCGATGGCCGTTTCCCCGCCTTGGGCTTCTTCGATTTGGCCGCCGGCTTCTTCTTGTCGTCTTTTTTCTTCTTCGCGCCAACCGGCTTGCCGGAGGACTTGACCTTTTTCGGACCCTTGAAGCTGCCGGGCACTTCCTTGAGGATGCGCCGTTCGAACTGGCGGCGCAGGTAGCGCTCGATGCTCGACATCAGATTCCATTCATGCGGACTAATCAATGAAATCGCCAGCCCGCTGGCGCCCGCGCGTCCGGTTCGACCAACGCGGTGCAGATAATCATCACCACTGCGCGGCATGTCAAAGTTGATCACCCGGTCCAGCTCGGCAATATCCAGGCCGCGGGCGGCAACATCAGTGGCTACCAGTACACCGCTCTGCCCCTGTTTGAAGCGCTCAACGGCGAGGTTTCGCTCCTTCTGGTCCTTCTCACCGTGCAACACATAAACCCGCAGGTCCATTGCTCGCAACACGCCATTCAAGCGATCTGCCGCTACCCGGGTGTTAGTAAAGACGATGCTCTTGCCTTCACCCTGGTTAACCAACAGCCATTTGAGCATGGCTTCCTTGTGGGGGTTGTCATCGGCAGGTATCACCTGCTGGGCGATGGCTGGCGTATCGTCGCGTACGCTGGTCAACTCCAGAATGTCCGGCTCGTGCAGTACCGAGTCGATCATCCGTTGCAAGCCACGGTTACCCTTGGTAGCCGAGTACAGCGCCGTCTGGCGCGGTTGCGGGCAGGCTTCTGCCAGCGTGGTTACATCTTCACTGAAGCCCATGTCCAGCATGCGGTCGGCTTCATCCAGCACCAGCGTCTGCACGCTGCCCAGCTCAAGGTTACCTGCGGCGAGTTGTTCCAACGCACGCCCCGGCGTGGCGACCACAATATCCGGATTCTTGCGCAACCGCGCTGCCTGAACCTTGAAGTCTTCGCCACCGGTGACCAGTTCGGCCTTGAGGAAGGTGAACTGGGCCAGGCTGGCAATATCCTTGACCACCTGACGGGCCAACTCACGGGTAGGCACCAGAATAAAACCGCGTGGTGCCAACGGCTTGGATTCGTCCTGCAATAGACGCTGCAACAGCGGCAGTACAAAAGCTGCCGTCTTACCGCTGCCAGTCTGGGCAATGACATACAGGTCCTTGCCGGCGATAGCAGCAGGAATGGTTGCACTCTGCACCTGCGTTGGCTGCTCGAAGGAGAGTTCTTCGAGCGCCTTGAGCAGGCGTTCATGCAGATCAAGTTGATTAAACGTGGATTCGCTAGACAAGGGCATCACTCTGGAAGGTCGGTATCAAGGCCGGTGCGGCAATGCCAACAGTCTAACAGATGTGCAGTCGTTCGCCGGCTGAAAGCCGCGCGCAAGGAAAATCGCAGACAAAAAAAGGGGTATCCGAAGATACCCCTTAAAAACCCAAACTTCTTACTAAAGCAGCATTAAAGCTTAACGGATACCCGAGGAGCGCAGGGCCGCCGGGGTGAACTGGTTGTAGTTCGGATCGTAATCGAAGTTAGGCGCGTAGGCCTCTTCGGTGAACATACCCAGTGCGATGTAACGACCAGCCAACAGGTCATACAGGGTCTCGATGGAGTAGCCCGGAATCTTGTTGGCATAGTTGAAGCCGATATGGCCTTCACCTACGCGCCACAGAGTGCCACGACCGTCGTAATGGTCAGCCAGGTTGATCATCCAGGAATCTTCGTCAACGAAGAAGTTACGCTGGGCGTAAATATGACGCTGACCTTCCTTGACGTTGCCCTGTACTTCCCACACGCGGTGCAGCTCGAAGCGAGTGTAGTCGGGGTTGATGTGGCCTGCATTGAGCACGTCTTCATACTTGACGCCACGATCGGTCAACTTGCCGCTGTTGTAAGGAACGTAGATTTCCTTCTTGCCAACCAGCTTCCAGTTGTAGCGGTCGGGTGCGCCGTTGTACATGGCGAAGTTATCCGACGTACGCATGCCGTCAGACGCGGTACCTGGGCCGTCATAGGCGACCTGAGGTGCGCGACGCACACGACGCTGACCGGCGTTGTAAACCCACGCCATGCGCGGCTCTTTCAACTGATCCAGGGTGTCGTGTACCAGCAGTACGTTACCCGCCAGACGTGCCGGGGCGTTTACGCGCTGTTTAAAGAACAGCAAGGTGTTCGGCATGGTGGACTCATCCACGTCGGACATTTGCTGCGGGTAACCCACTTCTTCTTCCAGCTTGATCAGCGTGAAAGAACCGTTGGTCTGCGGCATGGCCTGCATGTACAGACGCTGCACGTTCAGACGATAACGGGTGTTGTGGTTCCAGATCACTTCTACGCCCGATTGCGGAATCGGGAAGGCGAAGGTGCCGTGCGAGAAGTTGGAGATACCGTCGCCGCCGTTAACCAGCTTGGCTTGACCGGCGGTCTGCTTGACCTGGTCGTATACAGACTGCGGGTAACCAACAGTACGCTCGGACTTGTACACCGGCATCTTGAAGGTTTCCGGGTAGCGCTCGAACATGGCGACCTGACCGGGCGTCAGATTCTCTTTGTACTGCTGATAGTTCTGCGCAGTAATTACCATCTCGGGCTGCTGGCCCTTGAAGGGGTCTTCGTAGAAATTGTCGCCCAGTGCCTTACCGGCATCCGTCGGAAGGCCGCCGGTCCACTCGGGAATGGTACCGGCCGCGTTACCGGCCTTCTCGGCGCCAATGGGCGTGAGCGAGGAGCCCAGCTCATCGATCTGCGCCTGGGTCAGGCTTTGTGCCATGACACTGGAAGCCAACAGGCTCAGCGCCAAACCGCCTGCGCCCAATAGAGTTTTTTGCATACGCATATTGTTATTTCTCCTTTAAGCCGGTCTTAGAAGCTTACGCTGAAGGTGAGGGACGCGTAGTCACGGTCAACGTTGGTGTTGTACTTGCCATCAAAGAAGCTGGTGTAGCTGATACCGGCGTTGTAGCGGTTCGCGTAATCGGCATCCAGGCCAACGCTGATTGACTTGGCGTCTTCAGTGAAGTTGGGGCCAGTACCATCCACGTCATGAGACCACGCCAAGGTTGGAGTCAAGTTTACCCCGGCAAAAACGTTGCTGTAGTTAAGCGACGCTCGGATACGATAACCGTAAGACCAATCGGTGTAGAACCCTTCATTTTCGCACCAGCTGTCAGCGTTAGGGGACTGATCAGCAGGATCCGGTGCAGCCTGGGAAGAACAGGTTCCGTTAGCATACGGGCTCTGACCAAACAGAGAGTCACGACCGTACATGGTATCGCCCGCGCTATCGCCGATGCCGCCGATATAGTTAACACCCGCTTCACCAACCAGGGCCAAACGACTCGCACCAAGCACGCGCTCCACGAACTTAATGGCGGTTACCTGAGCCTGATAAAACTCTTTACGGTCGTAACCTTGGATGTAGTCGCCCGGCGCATAGGTAATGCCCCGATGAATATTATCACCGGCCAAAGTCAGCGCTGTCCGGCTCATGTCGCCCGTATTGAGCTGCATAGGCATGTTGGGACGATAGCTGACTTCACCGCCCAAGGACACGCCGGAGACGCTAGTTTGAAAGCTAACACCGTACAGCCGGATATCTTCGGGATATTCAAAGAAGTAGCCTGCAGCACCGCCTACACCGTCAATGCCCACCGAGGGACCAGCTCTATTTGAATAAATAGGTGCACGGCTGTGATAGTTCATCGCGTAAAAGCCAAACTCGGAATCATTCAGCTCAGGCGCAAAATAACGGAAGGCAACGCCAAACTGGCCATCATCCCTTGCTTCTTCGTTATGCTGAGTTCGAACGATATAAGTACCTGGGATCTGTTCGCCTTGGGGAGCGTCCGCTGGACCCGCGAAGTTCAGACGATCTACGCAACCTTCAGCCAACGTATCAGCGCCAAAGAATGTACCGCAGTTATCAATCGCATAAGGATGCCATTTCAACTGATAGAACGCTTCCATACTCAAGTTTTCAGTAAGGCCTTGAGAAAGGTATAGCATTTCAACAGGCAATAGACCTTCTTTCAGCTCGGCACCGGGACGACGCAATGCAGCAACGTCGATCGGATTGATTGAGTTGATAGAGTTCTGAATAAATGTGGACTCACCCCAACTGACCACTTGGCGACCAAGGCGAATATTGCCTGGATTGTTGCCAATAAAGTAGTTGTGATAAACGAAGGCGTCCAGCAGCGCTACACCTGAAGACTTTACCAGTGGGTTACGGCCTGAATCGTCGATATCATAAAAGCGCTGGTGGCCGTCCTTGGTTTCAAAGTCATACCAATACTTACCGCGTACAAAGGCGCCGGAGTTGCCATAACGCAGCTCAAGGTCATGCACGCCACGGAAGATCTTGGAAAAAGCGTCGCCCTTTTCATAGTTCAAACGACCGTCATCGGATGTCCGCGCTGCAGCTTCACCGCCATTTTTGGGGGAGATAAATCGCTTGTCGGCATCTTCCATGGACCAACTGGCACCCACAGACAGCTGTGAGTCAAACTGGCCTTCTACCTCACCCAGCGAGAAGCTAATAGCATTCGCCGACCCAGAGAAACTGGCCAGCCCGATTGCCAGAGGCAAAGCGGCGAGCGACCAAGCATGCATTTTTTTTGTCATTGTGCTGCTCCGTTAGAATGAATCATGGGCGCCAGACGACTGGGAGGCCTCTAGCACCGAGGACAAGTCTGTCACGAGATAAAAAACCGAATTGGCCGATTCGGACGAGTTTTTTGGCCGGTAAGGACATTCATGCAATGAATACCCTTTGGTTTTGACGTGCAATTATCCGTTGCAAAATTTTGCACAATCACCTGCATTCCTCTATGGTTGAGGCAGGATAAAGATGTATCCAATCACAATAATAAAATTCGAGACGTCTTCTGCTTATGAATCCGGAACTCCATCCGCTACCGTCCGAGCGCGTGCATGAACGCGCTCTGTGGGCGCAGGGCATTGCACAATGCCTTGAAGAGTACGACAAGAGCATCAAGGATCTCCCCGCCGACTTGCGCTGCCATTGCAAGCAAGCCGACCTCAGCCTGACCCATATCAGTCAAACCGATATCAATCGGCTCTGGCATGCCGCAGCACGGCTGTCGCAGGACGATTGCTTTGGCCTGCGCATGGGCCAGCGGCACCAGAGCAACACTCTCTCCCTGTTGTGCCTGGCCGCTGCTTCAAGCGACACACTGGGTGATGCCATTCAGCGCATCATTCGTTTCATGCCGGTGTTCAGCACGCAAGTACAGCTGTACTCGGTCGAAGATGATCAGTACCTGACGCTCTATTTTCAGCCAAAGGGCGCGCCACACCCGATGCATATGGAAGCGCTGATGAGCCAGTGCAGCCGTATCTGGGACGCACTGGGGATTGGCAAAGCCGGGCTGATGCTGGAAACCCGCCTGACGGGCGAACACGACAAGAGCCGCATTGACTGTGAAGCCATCCTCGGCGGCCGCGTGCGACTCGGCGCCAAGCGGCAGTCCGTGCGAATCAATCGTCGCTTCTTGAACTCTCGCCTGCCCAACGCCGATGCTTTTTTACGCAAGCGGCTGGATAACTCACTGGAGGACATGCTCAGCGACCTGCCCAACGTAGACTTTGCCGAACAAGTGAAGCAACGGATTCGCGTGTTGGTCTCGGAACGTACCGTGTCCGAGGAGCTGGTATCAACGCCGTTCAACATGAGCCCACGGCATCTGCGCCGCAAACTCAGCGAAACCCAAACCACCTATGAGAAGTTGCTGGATGAAGTGCGCATGGAATTGGCCGTACGCCTTATAAAGGAAGGCAAACTGAATCTCGGACGAATTGCGTTTGAGCTGGGTTTTCTCGACCCCAGCAGCTTTACCCGGGCTTTTCGCCGCTGGACGGGCGTCAGCCCTACAACCTTCCGCAGCCAGTACACTCAGGCCGCTGTGCCATCCTGATCCCGGTGCGGAACCTGTACCACCACAAGGGGCGCAAGAGCGCCCTTTTTGATGCCTGAAAAAAGCTTCGTCAATCGGGCGCGTTACCTGATCGTATTCTCAGACCCCGGCCAACGCAAAACGCCTGTACTCTGCTGCGTTTCTTGTCTCCCTGGCCGCGGAACCATCTGCACTGATGGTCCCGCCGCTAGCGCCGCTGCCTAAAAGCTTGCACCCACGCTGAAAGCCATGAAATCCCGATCCTTGACCACGCTGTACTTGCCGTCAAAGAAACTGGTGTAACTCAAGCTGGCGTTGTAGCGATTCTTGTAGTCGGCGTTCAAACCGAGGCTCACCGACTTGGCATCCTCGGTGAAGTTGGGGCCATACCCATCAACGTCATGCGACCAGGCCAGATTGGGCGTCAGGTTGATGCCCGCAAACACATTGCTGTAATCAAGCGCCGCACGCAGCCGATAGCCCCAGGAGTTTTCCGTCACAAAACCATCATCCTCGCACCAGCGTTCGCTGTTTTCGGCCGAGGTATGCGCCAGACAAGCACCACCTGCCAGCGGGCTAATAGGCGCCTGACCAAACAGCGGGTCGCGACCATAGCGCGTACTGCCAGCGCCGCTCTCAAGCCCCCCTATGTGGTTGAATCCGACCTCGCCGGCTACCGTCAGACGACTCGCCCCCCAGAACCCGATCAAAAAAGTGAATCATTGACAGCTGTGCCTGCCACAACTCCTTGCGCCGATAACCGGTGATCTCATCTCCCGCTTGCAGGCCCGGGTTCTGGCTGTTGTAGACCGGGCTGATTGCACCGTAATTGAAACCACCCAGGATCGCCGCCGGCAAAGCAGTAAGACTCAGGTCGGAGCTATTGATTTGCAGGTTGTAATTCGGTCGATAGCTCACCTCACCCGCCACGGTACTGCCCGCAATCAGGCTTGAGAAGCTCAGGCCATACAGCCGAATATCTTCGGCGTACTCCAGGAAATAACCCGCCGGACCCGAGGCGCCGTCAATGCCGGGAATACCCGGCAGCACGGTGTCATACCCGCGCACCGTCGAAAAGGTAGGCGCGCGGCTGTGGATGTTCATGGCATACAGACCGAACTCGGTATCATTCAGCTCTGGCACAAAAAAGCGCAAGGCCGCGCCAAACTGACCATCGTCACTGGCATCTCGATCTTTCATGGCCCGGGTGTTGTAGGCCGCCAACCCTGCAGGACCGCCATTGGTCAACCGCGGGTCACCCTGAGCGTAATCCACCCCGGCGACCACCACGCGGTCGTTACACCCCTTGGCCAACACATCACTGGTAGAGAAGAAGGTGCCGCAGTTGTCTACTACGCTTGGCGCCCACTTGAGCTGGTAGAAGAACTCCGCAGACAGGTTCTGGGTCAGCCCTTGCGAGAGGTAGATCATCTCAACCGGAATAAGCCCCTCTTTTACCTCGGCGCCAGGGCGACGGAACGCCGAAACATCAATGGGGTTGATCGAGTTAATGGAGTTGCCGATAAACAGGCTTTCCCCCCAGCTGACCACCTGTCGGCCAAGCCGAATATTGCCCGGGTTATTGCCAATGGTGTAATTGTGGTAAACAAAGGCGTCGAGCAATGCAACGCCAGAGGCCTTTTGCAGAGGATCGCGCCCAGCGTCGTCAATATCATAGAAGCGCTGATTACCGTCCTTGGCTTCAAAGTCGTACCAGTACTTGCCGCGGACCAACGCCCCGGAATCGCCATAGCGCAGCTCCAGATCATGCACGCCCTTGAATACGGTGGAGAACACATCCCCTTTCTCGAAATTCAGATGCCCGTCATCGCTGGTTCTGGCAGACGCTTCACCGCCATTGGTGGGGTGAATGTAATCGCTCTGCGGATCCTCCATCGCCCAGCTCACCCCTAGCGACAGCTCGGAATCAAACTGCCCCTGTACATCACCCAGTTTAAAGCTAGCAGCCATACCAGAGAAGCTGGCGGCCAAACCTATGGCCAATGGCAGCGAAGCCAGCGGGCGTGGCGCGGTTATCTTTATCATTGTTCTGTGCCTTATTGTTGTTATGCAGACTCTTCGATGCAGATGAAGCGCAGCGCGGGGGCACTTCAACGGCTCCTTCAAATCAGACTAGCACGCAAAGGAATGAACATTCATTTATTTTTTTGTGAGAAATAGCGCCTCAGAAACAGCTGCTCGCCCTTTAACAACAACAAAAAACAGGCACAAAAAAAGGAGCCATGAATGGCTCCTTTTTCATACACACAACCACTTACACCTTAACGGATACCTGAAGAACGCAGGGCCGCCGGGGTGAACTGATTGTAGTTCGGCTGGAAGTCGTACTGCGGAGCAGAGGCTTCCTCCGAGTACATGCCCAGCGCAATGTAACGGCCTGCCAGCAGGTCATACAGGGTCTCGATCGCGTAACCCGGGATCTTTTCCTTGTAGTTGAAGCTGATATGGCCTTCACCTACACGCCACAGAGTGCCACGACCATCGTAATGATCCGCCAGGCTGATCAGCCAGGAGTCTTCATCAACGAAGAAGTTACGCTGTGCGTAGATATGACGCTGGCCTTCCTTGACGTTACCCTGCACTTCCCACACGCGGTGCAACTCGAAGCGGGTGTAGTCAGGATTGATGTGACCGGCCTGCAGCACATCTTCATACTTGACGCTTGGGTCGGTCAGCTTGCCGCTAGTGTACGGAATGTAGACTTCCTTCTTGCCAACCAGCTTCCAGTTGTAACGGTCAGGTGCGCCGTTATACATGGAGAAGTTGTCGGAAGTACGCATACCGTCAGACGCGGTACCCGGACCGTCGTAGGCCACCTGCGGTGCACGACGTACACGGCGCTGACCGGCGTTGTAAACCCACGCCATGCGCGGCTCTTTCAACTGATCCAGGGTGTCGTGCACCAGCAGTACGTTACCTGCCAGACGCGCTGGCGCGTTCACGCGCTGCTTGAAGAACAGCAGCGTGTTCGGCATGGAGGACGCATCCACATCAGCCATCAGCTGCGGATAACCCACTTCTTCTTCCAGCTTGATCAGCGTGTAAGAACCGTTGGTTTGTGGCATCGCCTGCATGTACCAACGCTTGATGTTCACGCGGTAACGAGTGTTGTGGTTCCACACCACCTCGGCGCCCGACTTGGGAACCGGGAAGGCGAAAGAGCCGTGTGCGAAGTTGGAAATGCCGTCGCCGCCGTTAACCAGCTTGGCCTGACCGGCAGTCTGCTTGACCTGGTCGTACACGGCCTGCGGGTAACCCACCGAACGCTGGGTCTTGTAGACCGGCATTTTGAAGGTTTCCGGATAGCGCTCGAACATGGCGACCTGACCTGGGGTCAGGTTGTCCTTGTACTGCTGATAGTTCTGCGCCGTAATGACGAACTCAGGCTTATCTCCAGCGAAAGGGTTTTCCAGGAAGTTGTTAGCCAACTCCTTGCCTGCATCAGTGCCCAGACCGCCAGTCCACTCGGGAATGGTGCCCGCCGCGTTGCCGGCTTTTTCTGCGCCGATTGGCGTCAGGCTGCTACCCAATGAATCAATTTCAGACTGGGTCAGGCTTTGTGCCATGACACCCGTGGCCAGTAGGCTCAGAGCCAAACCGCCTGCACCCAACAGAGTTTTTTGCATACGCATCTTATTGTTTCTCCTGTGGTCGGTCTTAGAAGCTAACGCTGAAGCTGGCGGACAAGAAGTCGCGATCAACGTTGGTGTTGTATTTACCATCGAAGAAATCGGTATAGCTCAGGCTGGCGGCGTACTTGTTACCGTAATCCGCGTTCAGACCTACGCTGATGGACTTGGCGTCTTCAGTGAAGTTAGGGCCGTAACCTTCAACATCGTGAGTCCAAGCCAGGTTCGGGCTCAGGTTGATGCCGGCGAATACGTTGCTGTAATCCAGCGAAGCACGCAGGCGGTAGCCATAAGACCAGTCAGTATAGAAGCCGTCGTTTTCACACCAGCTAGCAGCATTGGGAGACCGGTCGGCAGGCGCAGTGCCTTGATTGGATGAGCAAGTACCAGTAGCAGCTCCGTCACCGTCTACATAAGGGCTCTGACCAAACAGCGAGTCACGACCAAACTTGACGTCACCCAACCCACCAATGTAATTGACGCCAGCTTCGCCGACCAACGCCAAGCGACTGGCGCCCATGACACGGTCAAAGAAGTTGATGACGGTAACCTGCGCTTGATAGAACTCTTTACGCTCATACCCTTGAATGTAGTCACCTGGCTGAAGAGTGCCTGCTAGGCCTCGGTGCGTATTGTCACTACCAGGCACAGTAATGTTACCAACACCAGGAACAGGAACTCCCGCAGCAACAAGCGCTGTGCGGCTCATATCGCCGGTATTGATCTGCATCGGCATATTCGGACGATAGCTTATTTCACCCGCGACCGAAGCACTGCCCGCCATAGTTTGGAAGCTCATGCCGTACAGGCGAATGTCTTCCGGGTATTCAAAAAAGTACCCAGCCGGGCCCTCTACACCATCGACACCAGTCACAGTGTCGATCATGCCTGGAATAGTAAGAATAGCGCTTGGTAAGGCGTTCGCCTGAACCAACGCAGCCGGGCCTGCCAAACGTCCAGCGACGTTAGAATAATAAGGTGAACGGCTGTGGTAATTCATGAAGTAAAAGCCGAACTCGGAGTCATTCAGTTCAGGAGCAAAGTAGCGGAACGCCACACCGAACTGGCCATCGTCTCTTGCTTCTTTGTCTTTACTCGCCCGTACGATGTAACTTGAGCCACCCAAAGCAGAATAAGCGCCATTTTGCAGCTGGGGGTCGCCTTGAGGGTAGTCAGTACCAGAAACAACAAGACGGTCATTACACCCTGTCGCCAAAGTGTCTGAACCAAAAAAAGTACCGCAGTTATCAATTGCGTAGGGGGCCCACTTCAGTTGGTAAAAAGCTTCCATACTCAGGTTTTCGGTCAGACCCTGAGACAGATAAAGCATTTCAACCGGCAACAACCCCTCTTTCAACTCAGCGCCTGGCCGACGCAGCGCAGCGACGTCAATCGGGTTGATAGAGTTGATGGAGTTCTGGATGAAAGTAGACTCACCCCAGCTCACTACCTGGCGACCCAAACGGATGTTGCCTGGGTTATTACCGATAAAGTAGTTGTGATAAACGAAAGCATCGAGCAGCGCTACACCAGCACCTTTCACCAGTGGTGAGCGGCCAGAGTCGTCAATATCATAGAAACGCTGGCTGCCGTCTTTGGTTTCAAAGTCGTACCAGTACTTGCCACGTACAAAGGCACCGGAATCGCCATAACGCAGTTCCAGGTCGTGTACGCCGCGGAAAATTTTGGAGAAGACATCCCCCGCTTCGTAGTTCAGACGACCATCGTCAGAAGTACGCGCAGCAGCTTCACCACCGTTGGAAAGAGAAACAAAACGCTTGTCCGCGTTCTGCGTGGACATGCTGGCGCCGATGGAGAGCTGAGAGTCCAGCTGACCTTCCACTTCGCCAAGGTTGAAGTTGACTGCGCTAGCAGTACCCGAAAAGCTGGCCAGGCCAATTGCCAGAGGCAATGCGGCTAGGGACCAGGCATGCATTTTTTTTGTCATTGTGCTGCTCCGTTTGGGTGACATGAACCTGTGTATCGAGGGACACGTTCAGGACAAACGCAGTCTGTCACGAGGCCAGCACAAATAACCTGCCCGCATCGGCCAATTTATTTGTCCCAAGAGGACATTCATCAATTGAATTGCCACTATAGATGTTGCCGGAGTTCACCCGTCCGGGTGACTGGCAGACACTCTGCAAACAGCGCTAAATAATCCCATTGAAGTGGGACTAAAGCGCTCTGGATAGCGCGATACCCACAGCGAAAGCAGAACAATTGGCACCCGATTACATTTCTTTACAGCACCCTTACTCCGGCGTTACTGCGGCGTGGGCAACGCCAACCGTGGCCTGCAAGCTAATACCACATTACTTGTAACAACATTCTGCTCTGCGAAACCACATTCCGGGCTTCTACCCGTATTTTTTATCGTTATAATCCGCCGACAAGACAAACAACGCTTTTGTCGCCCAAACAAGAAAAACAGGCTGGTGATGATGTTCGAGCAGTCCAGTTCCCACTCCTTCTTCCGCCTGCGCGAAAGTGCGTTCTGGGCTACGGCCGTGGAACAGACGCTCAAGCAGTATGACCTCTCGCTGCGCCACTCCAGCGTTGGCGGCTGCCTGTTCAGTGAGCAATTTGAAGCGGAAGGGTTTATCGACCAGCAGTTCTGCTCGCTGATCTGGAGTGAAGCGACGCGCATTGCTGACGACCCGCTGCTGGGGCTGCGAATGCACCGCGTATTCAGCCCAACCGCGTTCAATACTCTAGCGCTGGCAGCCTCTGCCTCACCGACCATCGGCGACGCACTGAACCTGCTCACCCGCTACTTCCCTATCGTCAGCACGCAGTTAACGCTGAAGGTTGAAATGCAGGAAGACACCGTACAGCTGCTGCTGCGGCCTATCGGCGAGACCCACCCGCAACATATGGCGTCCATTACCGGCTACCTGGCACGCTACTTTACCCGGATAGACCTGGACGGTGAGGGACTGTTGTTCGCTATTCAGTTGGCAGATCACCATCAACTGCACGAACACAGCTGCAAGCAGCTGTTGAAGAACCAGGTGGTGAGCTTTGCCGACCACTATACCCTGTCACTCAAACGCGCCCTGCTGAGCAAAACGCTGCCCACCGCCTCCAGCCTGCTGTTGCCCAAGCTGACCGAGATTCTGCAACACATGCTCGCGACGCTGCCCAGCAGCGCACTGTCTGAGCAGGTCAAGCGACGCATTCACCTGCTGCTTGGCTCGGGCGACATCAGTGCCGAGAGGGTGGCTGGGCCGATGAATATCAGCCAGCGCCACCTGCGCCGCAAACTCAGCCAGGAGGGTACCTCCTACGAGCAACTGGCCGATGAAGTACGCCGGGAGGCGGCGCTGCGAATGATTACTGACGGCCAGTTATCGTTGACCAGCATTGCCTACGAGCTGGGCTTTCTGGACCCCAGCAGCTTTACCCGCGCCTTTCGCCGCTGGACCGACATGAGCCCGACCGCCTACCGCCGCGAGCTCAGCAAAAAAAGTCCCGCTGCCAGTTGAGCCGCCGCCGTTATTCCGGCTTGATAAACAGCAAGGTCATGCGATCGCTTTCCCCAATCGCCAGATAGCGCGCGCGATCCTTGTCGCCCAGGCGCAGCGTAGGTGGCAGCGTCCAGACACCCTCGGGGTGATCGGTTGAATCTTGTACGTTCTGGTTTACCGGGCTGACCGATACCAGCTCGAAGCCTGCCGCCTCGGCCAGCTCCCGCACCTTGGATTCGGTCACGTAACCGGTTTTGATCATTTCTTCCAGGCTGGTGCCGGCACGGGCCTGATGCTCGACCACACCCAGCATGCCGCCCGGCTTGAGCGCCGCATAGAACTTGTCAAACACCTGCGCCGCCTGCTCCTCACCCGCCTTCAGCCAGTTGTGTACATTGCGGAAGGTCAGCACGCGATCGGCTGAGCCCGGCGCTGCGATAGGCACCTTGGGATCGTAATTGAGGGTGGTCAGCTCGACCTTGTCGTAGACATCCGGCGCGTCGGCCATTTTCTGTTCATACTCGGCGCGCGAGCGACGATAAAACGCAACGTCCGACTCGGCATCAAAGTGCGCCGCGATCAGCTTGCCGTCATCACGCAACAGCGGCGCGAGAATCTCGCTATACCAGCCACCGCCAGGCCAGATCTCGATCACCGTCTGCTGCGGCGTGATACCAAAGAACGCGAGCGTGCGCTCCGGGTTGCGATAGGCATCGCGCATCACGTTGTTGATGCCCCGCGCGGTACTGCCGACCGCGGCATGCAGCGCCTGCTGCTGGGCCTGAGTAATCTGCGGCGGTGAGACCGCGTCCTGCGCCAATGCCGAGCAACTGAACAGCATCGCCCCGGCAGCTATCCAAAGACCTTTCATCATGCTTCTCCTGCAGCAATGGAAAAATGTGAGCACAGGCCGGGCGTACCCGGCGATAGCTGTTGTGACAAAGCTGATTCGCAATGGTGCCCCCACTATGAAAACATCAGCGCCGGCTGTAACAAAGCCGGTCATGCATGCTCTACTCTGTAAGTAGTCATCGATGAGGAGCCCTCCGTGCTGGATACCCTGCCGCTGTTGAACCGTCTGGACTTTCCGCCGATCCGGCGGCGTGCGCTGGAGACCCTGCAGGTCAACCTGACCTACCAGTGCAATCAGCGTTGCCTGCACTGCCATGTGAATGCCGGCCCCACCCGCACCGAAGCCATGAGCGACGCGGTCATTGCTGACCTTTATCAGGTGCTGGACGCCCATTCGGTCAAGACGCTCGACCTTACCGGCGGCGCCCCGGAAATGCATCCGCGCTTTCGTGACATAGTGCGGCACGCCCGCGCTGAGGGCATCGAGGTCATCGACCGCTGCAACCTGACCATCCTCAGTGAACCGGGTTACGAGTATCTGGCCGAGTTTCTCGCGGAGAACAAAGTGCAGGTCTCTGCCTCACTACCCTGCTACTCGCGTGACAACGTCGACCAACAACGCGGCGATGGCGTGTTCGAGCGCAGCATTCAGGGCCTGTTGCAACTCAACCGATTGGGCTACGGCAAACCGGACAGCGGCCTGGAGCTCAACCTGGTGTACAACCCGCAAGGCCCCAGCTTGCCGCCGCCCCAGGCTGCCTTGCAGGCCGATTACAAGGCGCACCTGCAAGAAGACTTCGGCATTGTCTTCAGCCAGCTGTTTACCATCACCAACCAACCCATCGCGCGCTTCGGCAGCACCCTCGCCAGCCGGGGGCAGTTCAACGATTATATGCAGCTACTGCGCGACAACTTCAGCGCTGCAAACCTGCCGGGCCTGATGTGCCGCAACACCATCAGTGTGGATTGGCGCGGCCATTTGTACGACTGCGATTTCAACCAGATGCTTGATCTCGACATGCCGATCATCGCCAAGGACCGCCCACACCTGCGCCAACTCGCCACCCAGACGCTGGAAGGCTTGCCGATTGCCACCCGCGATCATTGCTTTGCCTGTACCGCCGGCCAGGGCTCCAGCTGTGGCGGCGTCATCAGCTAAGCCACCCACTTATTTGCAGTTAGACCACTGACAGGAAACGTCATATGGCGATCAGCAGCATGACCGGCCTCTTTTTCTGGGGATTTCTTTTTGCCTACGGCGCGCTCATGTACGCGCTGTCACCGCGCAGCGTCACCCTGGGCGGCTTTTTCAACGGCGAAGACAGCCAGGGCCGCCCCGCCTCGCCGTTACTGCTGACCATCAGCATTTTCATCAGCTGGATTTTCGCCAAGTCGGTCACCAACGCCGCAAACCTAGGGGCCGAGTTTGGCCTGGTGGGCGGCCTGGCTTACGCCACTTACTGGCTGTCTATTCCCTTGTGTGGCTACGTCATCTATCGCCTGCGCCGCCGCTTTGGCGCCACCAGCATGGTCAGTTTTCTGACCAGCAACTACGGCCGCGCCGCCGCCCTGGCCTTCTCGGCGGCAATTCTCATCCGCCTGTTCAACGAGGTTTGGAGCAACACCGCCGTGGTCGGCGGTTACTATGGCGAAAGCGGCAGTACGCCTTTTATCGTCGCCGCGCTGTTGTTTACCGCCGTGACCCTGGCCTACAGCCTGCGCGGCGGACTGCGCAGCTCGATTCTGACCGACGCCGCCCAGGCCGCTATTTTCGTGGTGGCGCTGGTGTGGGTGCTGGGGCTGGTATTGCCCAATCACTCTGCAGCCGAGTTGCGCAGCACCAGCAACTGGGCGATGAACGCCGGGGTCGATCTGTTTCTGGTCGCCTGCCTGCAGCTGTTTAGCTACCCCTTCCACGATCCGGTGTTGACCGACCGTGGCTTTATCAGCGAAGAAAAGTCCATGCTGCGTGCCTTTACCCTCGCCGGCGTGCTGGGCTTTATCGCCATTCTGGCCTTCAGCCTGATTGGCGTACACGCCAGCCTCAGCGGCCTTGAGGCGTCCGGCAACGTACCGGCGGCGCTGGCCCGCAGCATGGGCGTAGGCGCCCTGATCGTGATGACGCTGGTGATGATCTCCGCCGCCGGCTCCACGCTCGACTCCACCTTTTCTAGCCTCGCCCGCCTGACGGGTCGCGAATTGCCAGCCCTGGCCGGCCGCAATCTCGGGCAGAAGGCCATCGCCGTCGGCATGACCGCCATGCTGCTGTTTGCCGTGCTGGGCAACCTGCCCATGTTGGCCGGCACCGATATTCTCAAGGCCACCACCATCAGCGGCACCATGGTCATGGGCCTGGCGCCGGTATTTCTGTTGCACGGGCTGGTACGGCCCACTGCGCTGGGTTTTCACCTGGGTTTCTGGTGCGGTCTGCTGCTGGGCGTCGCCCTGACCGTCGGCTGGATACCTGACAGCTGGGCCATAGGTGATGGCCGCTACGCCCTGCTGCTGGGCACCAACCTGTACGGTTTACTGCTGTGCACCGCTGCGTACCTGCTCAGTGGCCTGCGGAGGCGAGTATGACCCCCGGTCGCAGTTGCCCGCTGGACTATCAACTGCCCGCAAACGCCTTCCGCGGTGAGCCCGCGTTCGAGTGCGACACCCTGTATGTGGTGGGCGGTCTGTACGGTAACGAGCAGGCACTGGCCGCGCTGCACAAGCGCTTGCTGCGCGAGCCATTGGCAAAGGTGGTGTTCAATGGCGACGCGCACTGGTTCGACGCAGAGCCGGGCCTGTTCAGCCGTATCGAGCAGCAACTAACGCCCCACCTGCTGCTGCGCGGCAACGTGGAGACCGAACTCGGCCGTCCTGGAACCGGCGAGCATGGCTGCGGCTGCGCCTATCCCGACGACGTACCCGAGCAGGCTGTCGCCTGGTCCAACGCCATCCATCAACGGCTCACCGCTGCGGTGCGCCAGCTGCCTGGTATGCCAGAGCAACTCGCCGCCCGCCCGGCCACCGCCCTGGTCAGTGTTGGCGGGCAGCGCGTGGCCATCAGCCATGGCGACGAGCAGTCACTGGCGGGCTGGCAATGCGACCGTCAGGCGCTGCGCTCGGCCGAACGGCAACAAGAGATTGGCCGCTGGTGTGAGCAACAACAGATCAGCGTGCTGACCACCAGTCACACCTGCTCGCCGGCCGCACTGGCCAGCGAGCATTGGGCGGTAATCAATAACGGCGCCGCCGGCATGCCCAACTTCAACAACGGTTGCTATGGATTGGTCACACGCATTGCGGCGCAGCCCAGCATGGCAGCCTTGTATCGCGCGCAGGTGGCTGGATTGTATATCGAGGCGATCCCGCTTAATTACGATAACCAGGCGTTTCTCGCCGAGTTTGACCGCCAATGGCCAGCAGGCAGCCCCGCGGCCCTGTCGTACCGCGAACGCATTACCCAAGGCACCGCCGAGCAACCGCTAGACGCCCTGCTCGGCGGCTTCACGCTGGCCAGCACTTTATGCGCCCTGGAGGCCCACTTCGTATGAACCTCAAGAAAGCCGCTGTGTTGCTCGCGCTCGTGGCGCTGATCGTTGCGTTCTTTGTGTTCGACCTGAACCAGTATTTCAGCCTGGACGCGATCAAGGCGCAGCAGCAAAACCTCAATGCCCAGGTAACGGCTAATCCGCTGCTGGCGGGCGGCCTGTTCTTTCTCGCCTATGTCGCGGTCACCGCCTTGTCGTTGCCGGGGGCTGCGCTGATGACCCTGGCCGGCGGCGCGCTTTTCGGCCTGGGCTGGGGCCTGTTGCTGGTTTCCTTCGCCTCCAGCCTGGGCGCGACCCTGGCCATGCTGATCAGCCGTTTCATGCTGCGCGACTGGGTACAAAGCCGCTTTGGCCGCCGCCTGAAGCCTTTGAATGAGGGTATCGAACGCGAAGGCGCGTTTTACCTGTTCGCGTTGCGCCTGGTGCCGGCCTTCCCCTTCTTCATGATCAACCTGGCCATGGGCCTGACCGCCATCAAGGCACGCACCTTCTGGTGGGTAAGCCAGCTGGGCATGCTGCCCGGCACCTTTGTGTATGTGAACGCCGGGCGGGAGCTGAGCCAGCTCGAATCGCTTGGCGGCATACTCTCGCCCGGCGTGATCGGCGCCTTCGTGCTACTTGGCGTATTTCCGCTGATCGCACGCAAGATACTCGACCAGATCAAGGCCCGACGCGTGTACCGCGGCTGGCAGAAGCCCAAACAGTTTGATCGTAACCTGGTGGTGATCGGCGCCGGCAGTGGCGGCCTGGTCAGCGCCTATATAGCCGCCGCGGTCAAAGCCGAGGTCAGCCTGATCGAAAAGCACGCCATGGGCGGCGATTGCCTGAATACCGGCTGCGTACCCTCCAAGGCACTGATCCGCTCGGCGCGACTGGCCGCAGAAGTAAAACGCGCCACCGCACTCGGCTATACCAACGCCAGCGCGACCGTAGACTTTGCCCGGGTGATGGAGCGCGTACAGCGGGTCATCACCGACATCGAACCGCACGACTCGCCCGAACGCTACCGCGAACTGGGCGTGGATGTGATTCAGGGCGCCGCACGCATTACCTCGCCCTGGAGCGTCGAAGTGGCTGGGCAAACCCTGACCACACGCAACATCATCATCGCCGCCGGCGGCCGCCCGGTGATGCCGCCGATCCCCGGTCTGGACCAGGTGCCCGCCTACACATCAGATACCCTCTGGGGCCTGCGCGAACAGCCCGCGCGCTTGCTGGTACTGGGCGGCGGCCCGATTGGCTGCGAGCTGGCGCAGGCCTTTCAGCGGCTCGGCACACAGGTTATTCAGGTCGAACAAGGCGAGCGCCTGCTGGCCAACGAGGACGAAGACGCCAGCGAGCTGGTAAGCCTGGCGCTACGCAGTGAAGGCGTAGACCTGCGCCTGCGGCATAAGGCCGAGCGTTTTGAACAAGGCGAACAGGGAGCACTGTTACAGGCACGGCAGTTGGACAGCGACGAGCTGGTCACAATCGAGTTTGACGCCGCACTGGTTGCCGTGGGCCGCAAAGCCAACACCCAAGGCTATGGCGCAGAAGAGCTGGGGCTGAAACTACGCGATAACGGCACGCTGGACACCAATGAGTACCTGGCCACGCGCTTCCCCAATATCTATGCGGTGGGCGATGTCACCGGCCCTTATCAGTTTACCCACGCGGCCGCGCATCAGGCCTGGTACGCCGCCGTCAATGCGTTGTTCGGCAGCTTCAAGCGCTTCAAGGTGGATTACCGGGTGCTGCCACATGTGACCTTTACCGAGCCGGAAGTCGCCCGCGTGGGGCTATCCGAGAACGAGGCAAATGAGCAGGCGATCGAATTTGAAGTCACGCGCTACGGCATCGATGACCTAGACCGCGCCATCGCCGACGAAGCAGCCGAAGGCTACGTCAAGGTGCTTACCCAGCCCGGCAAGGATCGTATTCTGGGCGTGACCATCGTCGGCGCCCACGCCGGTGAGCTGATTGCCGAATACGTGCTGGCGATGAAGCACAACCTGGGCCTGAACAAGGTACTCGGCACCGTACACAGCTATCCGACCCTGGCCGAGGCCAACAAGTATGCCGCCGGCGAATGGAAACGCGCCCATGCGCCGCAAGGCCTGCTGGGCTGGGTACAGTGCTGGCACCGTTGGCGCCTGAAGTGATGGGGCATGGCATAACCGAGCCTGGAATATTGGAGCCTGGAATAACTAAGCCTGCAACACCGCCGCCAGCCCTCAGCATCGTCATACCGGCGCGCAACGAAGCGCAGCACATCGTTGCCAGCTTGCAACCGCTGCAAGGCTATCGCCCCCAGGTCGAAATCATCCTGGTAGACGGCGGCAGCAGCGATAACACCGCCGCGCTGGCTAGTCCCCTGTGTGACCGCGTGCTGCCCAGCCCGCCCGGACGTGCGCGACAGATGAACCTGGGTGCCAGCGCGGCACGCGGCGATGCGTTGTTGTTTCTGCATGCCGACACACAGTTGCCGCCCGGCTTTGCCCACCGCGTGCAAAGCAGCCTGACGGCCGGCCACCGCTGGGGCCGCTTCGATGTGCGCCTGGAGCCCGGCAGCCCCCTATTACGGTTGATTGCCTGGATGATGAACCAGCGCTCACGGCTGACGGGTGTGTGTACTGGCGATCAGGGAATTTTCGTCCAACGGCAACTTTTTGCGGAACTTGGCGGCTATGCCGACCTCCCACTTATGGAGGACATAGAGCTCAGCAAACGGCTACGCCGCCACGGTCGCCCTGCCTGTCTGCAACCTGCGTTATGCACCTCCAGCCGCCGCTGGCAACAGCACGGCACCCTGCGCACCGTAGTCCTCATGTGGTGGTTGCGCGCACTCTACTGGTTTGGCGTGTCACCGCACCGTCTGGCCAAGTGGTACTAGCTCGCTGGATAGACGGACACTGACAGAGGCCCACGCCGCATGCCCAATCGCCCTCGCCCGCTGTTGATCTTTGCCAAAGCGCCGATTCCAGGCCAGGTGAAAACCCGCCTGATCCCTGCACTGGGCGCTGAAGGTGCCTGCAATCTGTACATCAAACTGCTGCGCCACAGCCTGCAACAGACCATCGACTGGCCAGCAACGCGCTATCTCTACGCGCCGCAGACCGATCATCCACTGCTTAAACAGCTGGCCAGAGAGCATGATCTTGTGCTCTGCCAACAAGTGGGCACAGACCTGGGCAAGCGCATGACCAACGCGCTGGCCGAGCACCCCGACGGCGCCCTGTTGATCGGCAGTGATTGCCCCGACATGAACACCGCCGCGGTGCAACAGGCGAACGCCGCACTGGCCACCCACGACACCGCCATCATTCCCAGCGAAGACGGCGGCTACGTACTGATCGCTCAGCGCGAACCCAACCCCGCGCCCTTCGTCGGCATGCAGTGGAGCCATAGCAACGTCATGCGGCACACCCGCCAGCGTCTGCAGGCAGCTGAACAAAGCCTCTGGATCGGGCCAACCCTGTGGGATCTAGATGAGCCCCGCGACCTGGCCCGCTTGCCGCTGTCGTTGCGTACCGAGATCGCTGGCGCCGCCTGACCTCCTGGCGTGCCGGCCACGGTCTCGCCAGTACTGATAATACCCACCCTCCTTTATCACGCTTTTTTATACACCCCCATTCCACGCGCGGGACATTGTTCTTATTGCGTCTCGCTGACTATATGGTCAGCTGCATTGCGTCACCCGTGCATAACAACACGCTTACCAAAGCCAAGGATCCAACATGTTTGAACTCAGCCCACGCGTAAAAGAAGTAAAACAGCAAGTCGAAGCCTTCATGGATGAGCACATCTATCCCAACGAGGCCCTGTTTTACAAGCAAGTCAAAGACAACAAGTGGGGCCACCCGCCGATTCTTGAAGAGCTGAAAGCCAAGGCGCGCAGCCAGGGCCTGTGGAACATGTTCCTGCCGCACTCCGAGCGTGGCGCCGGTCTGAGCAACGAAGAGTACGCCCACCTGTGCGAAATCATGGGTCGCGTCTCCTTCGCCGGTGAAGTCTTCAACTGCAGCGCGCCGGACACCGGCAACATGGAAACCATCGAACGCTACGGCAACGAAGAGCAGAAAGAAAAGTGGCTGAAGCCACTGCTGGCCGGCGAAATTCGCTCCTGCTTCTCGATGACCGAGCCCGACGTCGCCTCCTCCGACGCCACCAACATCCAGTGCGAAATCCGCCGCGATGGCGACGAGTACGTGATCAACGGCACCAAGTGGTGGTCATCCGGAGCCCTGAACGAGCATTGCAAGATTGCCATCGTCATGGGTAAAACCGACCCCGATGCACCCAAGCACGTACAACAGAGCATGATTCTGGTGCCCCTCGACACCCCCGGCGTGACCATCGTGCGTGACCTGCACGTATTCGGATACGACCACGCGCCACACGGCCATGCCGAAATCACCTACGAGAACGTCCGTGTACCGGTCTCCAACATCCTGCTGGGCGAAGGCCGCGGCTTCGAGATCGCCCAGGGTCGCCTTGGGCCAGGCCGTATTCACCACTGCATGCGCAGCATCGGCATCGCCGAACGCGCACTGGAAGCCATGTGCCGCCGCGCCGCCGAGCGGGTTGCCTTCGGCAAGCCGCTGTACAAGCACGGCAGCACCTCAGAAGCCATCGCCAAGTCACGTTGCGAGATCGACCAGGCGCGCCTGCTGACCCTGCACGCCGCCCGCAGCATGGACCTGCACGGCAACAAGGTCGCGCGTCAGCAGATTGCCATGATCAAAGCCGTTGCGCCCACCATGGCCTGCAACGTGATCGACCGCGCCATCCAGGTTTTCGGCGCCAAGGGCGTGTGTCAGGACACTTTCCTGGCCTCTGCCTACGCCAAAGCCCGCACCCTGCGCCTGGCCGACGGCCCGGACGAGGTCCACCTGGGCACCATCGCCAAGCTGGAAATGGGGCAGTACCTTTAACCCAGCCGTAAGCGACAAGCTTCAAGCCGCAAGCTGATTTTGCCTGGCTTGCAGCTTGTTGCTTATAGCTTTTCGCTCGAGCGCAGCGAGGACTTATGAGCACACTTTTTGATTTGACCGGCAAGGTCGCCATCATTACCGGCTCGACCAAAGGCATTGGTAAGGCGATTGCCGAGGAATACGCCAAAGCTGGCGCCAAGGTGGTTATTTCCAGCCGCAAGGCGGATGTTTGCGAGCAGGTTGCCAGCGATCTGCGCGCGCAGGGGTTTGAAGCCTTGCCGGTGGCCTGCCACGTAGGCGACAAGGCGCAATTGCAGAACCTGGTTGATCAGACTATCGCGGCCTATGGCCAGATCGACATTCTGGTCTGCAACGCCGCTACCAACCCGGTTTACGGTCCCACGCACAGCGTCAGCGATGAGGCCTTCGACAAAATCATGGGCACCAACGTCAAGGGCACCTTCTGGCTGTGCAACATGGCGATTCCGCACATGGTCAAGCAGGGCGGTGGCTCTATCGTGCTGCTGTCGAGCATTGCCGGCATTCGTGCCAGCGCCAACATTGGTGTCTATGGCATGTCCAAGGCGGCCGAGGCCGGCCTGGCGCGCAACCTGTCGCTGGAATGGGGCCCGCAGAATATTCGCGTCAACTCCATTGCACCCGGCCTGATCCGCACCGACTTCGCCCAGGCCTTGCTGGACGATCCGGACCGCCTCAAGCGCGTGGAAGAAAAACTGCCGCTGCGCCGCGTGGGTGAGCCGACGGATATCGCCGGAGTAGCGCTGTTTCTGGGCTCCCAGGCAGGCGCCTACGTTACCGGACAGACCATCGTGGCCGACGGCGGCGATACCATTACCTGATAACGCCTGATTCATAAGGCTTTTCTATACGCCAGGCAGCCGCCTGGCGTGTTACTTTCTGTACAGACCCATTCACTACAGGATCACAAGATGAGCGGAGCCACCCTGATTGACGTATTGCCTGCACACCAGTTTGACGAGGCCAAATTGGCCAAGTATCTGCAGGATTACCTCCCCGGAGCCAACCAGGGCATGAAAGTCCAGCAGTTCCAGGGCGGCCAGTCCAACCCGACCTTCCTGCTGGAAATCGGTGAGAAGCGCTACGTACTGCGCAAGAAGCCACCGGGCAAACTGCTGCCCTCCGCACACATGGTCGAGCGCGAGTTCCAGGTGATCAACGCGCTGGGCAGCACTGACGTACCCGTGCCCACCGCCCACCTGCTGTGCGAAGACCCCGAGATCATCGGTACCGCGTTCTACGTCATGGATTACGTTGACGGCCGCGTCTACTCCCAGCCGCTGCTGGCCGAAGTAGCCCAGGAAGAGCGCATGCCGATCTATCAATCGATGATCGAGACCATGGGCAAGCTGCACAACGCCGACTACAAGGCCATTGGCCTGGAAGGCTACGGCAAGCCCGACAACTACATTGCCCGTCAGCTCAAGCGCTGGGGCGGCCAGTTTGAGGCCAGCCGCACCGACGACATGCCCGCCATGGACGCGCTGATGAAGTGGCTGCCGGAAAACATCCCCGCCGACGACAGCACCACCATCGCCCACGGCGACTTCCGCATCGGCAACCTGATGGTGCACCCCACCGAGTCCAGGATCGTCTCGATCCTCGACTGGGAACTGGCCACCCTGGGCCACCCGCTGTCGGATCTGGCCTACTGCTGCCTGCCCTACCACATGCCGCTGAACGTCGATGGCGCCAAGGGCCTGGCCGGTGCCGATCTGAAATCCCTCGGCCTGCCGGAAGAGCAGCAAGTGCTGGACTGGTATTGCCAGTACACCGGCCGCAGCGGTGTGCCGGACTGGAACTTCTACCTGGCCTTCTCGCTGTTCCGTCTGGCCGCCATTGTGCAGGGCGTGTATCACCGCGCGCTGCAGGGCAACGCCAGCAACGCCGACGCTCTGGAAGTCGGCAAACGCGCCGGGCTGCTCGCCCAGCGCGGCTGGGAAATTGCCCAGAGCAAGTAAGCAGCACTACCCTAGCGGGGCACCTGATCAGGTGCCCCGCCTTGTTTCCGACCTACAAACTTCGCCAAGGAATCCTGATGTCCAAGCCCATCAAGCGCGTACTGCTGACCAACGATGACGGTTGGCGCGGCCCCGGCCTGAAAGTGCTGGAGGAAATTGCCGCGCAGATCGCCGAAGAGGTCTGGATAGTCTCACCCGACCTGGACCAGAGCGGCGTCTCCATGTCGATCTCGGTTCACCACCCGCTGCGCGTGCATCACTTTGAAGAGCGCCGCTTCAGCGTCAGCGGCACGCCAAGCGACTGCGTGCTGTTGGGCGTGGCCGAGCTGATGCCCGAGAAGCCCGACCTGGTGCTCTCCGGCGTCAACCACGGCGCCAATATCAGCGACTCGGTGGCCTACTCCGGCACCATCGGCGGCGCCCTCACCGGCACCCTGCTGGGTATCCCTGCCATTGCACTCAGCCAGGCCTATCACGCCGGCGTGCCCACCGAATGGGATACCGCCCGCGAGTACGGTGGCAAACTGGTGCGCGAACTGCTGGCCGAAGGCTGGCCGGAAGACTGCGCCATGAATATCAACTTCCCCGCCTTGCCGCCCAGGATGGTGCGTGGCGTAGCGATTTGCCGGCCACAGCGTGGCAGTATCGGTGGTGTCAATATCGAACGCCGGGAAGACACCCGCGGGGTGCCCTACTACTGGCTCGGTTTTCAGCGCCAGACCGAAAAGGTCACCGGCCTGCAATCCGATGTGGGCGCCCTGCGTGAAGGCATGATCAGTCTGTCGCCGGTGCGCATCGAGCGCGACATCGCCAGCAGCTGGCAGGTCGATACTGGCGTCATGGCCAGCAGCATCGGCATAGACGTGACCCAGGCCAACAGCCCGTCACCCAACAGCGACGTCAGCATCGATCACTAACAACCGGGGTGTGGCGGTCGCCGCACTCGCTTACAACGCAACGCAGCAGAGGACAGGAACCATGCAACGCTTTGATAACAAGATTGCCCTGATCACCGGCGCCGGCAGCGGCATCGGCCGCGCCACCGCCAAACGTCTGGCCAGCGAAGGCGCCAAGCTCATGCTGGTCGACCGCAACGCCGAAGGCCTGCAACAGACCCTCAGCGAGCTGCCTGCCGGCACCGAGGTGCAGCACCGCACACTGGACGTCTCTGAAGAAGCCGCCGTTGAACAGTGCGTGGCCGAGACCATCAGCCACTACGGCAGCCTGGATGTGCTCTGCAACAACGCCGGTATTGCCGGTGGTGATTACAGCGGCGCCCCCGAGCAAAGCCTGGACACCTGGCAGAAGATTATCGGCGTCAATCTGTACGGCGTCATGCTGTTCACCAAGTACGCCTCGCGGCAAATGCTCAAACAGGGCAAGGGCGCCATCGTCAACACCGCCTCCGTGGCCGGCATTCGCTCAGGCGCCGGCGGCAATGCCTACAGCGCCTCCAAGGCCGGCGTCATCAACTTCACCATGACCTCAGCCTGCGACCTCGGCGGCTCCGGCATTCGCGTTAACGCTGTGTGCCCCGGCCTGATCGAAACCGGCATGACCGCACCGGTCTTCGACTACGCCCGCAGCAACAAGAAGGAAGACAAGCTGGGTTCGCGCTGCGAGCTGCGCCGCTATGGCCGCCCGGAAGAGATCGCCGGCGCCATTGCCTTCCTTGCCAGCGACGATGCCAGCTACGTTACCGGCCAGGCCCTGGCGGTAGACGGCGGTAATACAGCTTCGCTGAATCTGCCTGGTATGAAATTCTAACTATCGGTTATATCTCGCCTGCTGGCCGGCAGCACTTGCTGCCGGCCAACGGAAGTCGGACACTGAACGCTGACAAGCCACCACAGCAGCGTACACGCCCATGTCTACCCAACCCCTTGCCATCGACTACATCACCGGCCATTGCTCCCTTGGCGGCCTGCTGCTGGGCGCCTGCGAGCTGGGCTTCTGCGCCATACTGCTGGGAGACGACGACGAAAGCCTGCTGCAGGATCTGCAACGGCGCTTCCCTGGCGCCAGTCTGCAGGCCAATCCGGACCGCCTGCGTGCCGACATGCAGCAACTGCTGGCCTTTATCGAACGCCCGCGTCAGCCGCTGGAGCTCAGCATGCCGCTGAACGCCATCGGCACCGCCTTTCAACAGCACGTATGGGAAGAACTGCAGCAGGTCAGCAATGGCCACACCATCAGTTACAGCGACCTGGCCGGCCGCCTCGGCAAGCCCAAGGCCACCCGCGCTGTGGCCAGCGCCTGCGCTGCCAACCCGCTAGCCATAGTCGTGCCCTGCCACCGCGTACTGCGCAGCGATGGCGACATCTCCGGCTACCGCTGGGGCGTAGCGCGCAAACGAGAACTGCTGCGCCGGGAGGCGGCCTTTGCAGAACAGCCTTGATCTCTTCGCCCCGCCGCCCGCAGAACCCATTGCCATTGGCCCCGATGCCTGGCTGCTGAAGGGCTTTGCCCACGCGCAGGCAGATGAGCTGTTCGCGCAGATTGGCCAGATCGAGCAGCAAGTTGCCTTTCGTCATCAGGTCACTCCCGGCGGCCACGCCATGTCATCCGCCCAATGCAGCTGCGGCACCTATGGCTGGGTGACCGACAAGCGTGGTTATCGCTATACCCGTGAAGACCCGTTGACCGGCCAGCCCTGGCCCGCCATGCCCGCCTCGTTTCGCGAGCTGGCGGTGCAGGCTGCTGCGCGCGTGGGCTTTGCGGGCTTTGATCCGCAGTCGTGTTTGATAAACAAGTATCAGACCGGCGCCAGTATGGGCTTGCATCAGGACAAGGACGAGCAGGACCTGGCGGCACCTATTGTGTCGGTGACCCTGGGCGCGCCCATCAAGTTCTTGTTTGGCGGATTGCTGCGGTCGGACAAACCCAGCCGGTGGCTGTTGGAGCATGGGGATGTAGTGGTGTGGGGTGGGGTTAGTCGGCTTTTCTTTCATGGGGTGGCGCCGCTTGGCAAGAAAGCTGTGCATCCGGTTACCGGAGCGGTTCGGTATAACCTGACTTTTCGGCGGGTGTTGAGTTAGGCCTGCCTTGCACTGGCTCGTTATCGCTTTTCGCCTCTAGGCGAGTCAGAGGGGAATGCTTGCCCATTCCCCTCTAACAACTCCCCTGGGCACCCAGCTGCGCGGCCCTGCGGGTTCGCTGCGTTGCTCGATCTGCCGGGGGCACTTGCAAACTCGGCGCTACGCACCTCAGACACCGCAAGCGCCTTTTTCCCGGCAGTTCTGCGCTACTCGCCCGCTCAGATGGGAATTTGTGGTCCGTGCAAGATTAGGGTCGTGTTGAAAATTACAATGAAAAATCCAATCACCGGCTCTCAGATCCCACATCATTGAAAGCAGCTTTGCGCTGCTCAGTCGCAGGCGCCCTGGAAGCCACCCCCCCGCGCACATCGCCGCAAAAACTATCGCCAACATTCGCTTGAACAGCCGCTCAAGTTGGCCGCCAAGAGCCCCTATATCGCAACCGCCTGAGCCCCGGCCCCACCTAGGGTCGAGAAACTTAATAGCGACCGGCGTGTCCGATTTTCAAGGCCGCATCGATCGTCTCGATCAGCAGCACCTTTATCCAATTGCGCTATCACCGCAAGAGCAGTGCCCAAAACCAGCCTCCTGCGGGAGCGCTAAGCTGGTTATTTTATGTGCAAACACAGCGTCAGTACAGGCCGCTCTCCTGCGGTTACGACAACAGTAGCCGTTAGCTTTCTGTTGCGTGTCGCGCACTAAACAAGTCGAGCCTGTCATGGGTATCAGGTAGAGCCAAGGACGAATTATGAACGGATTTTTGACATGGCTAGGACGACGTGAAATAGCCTTCTGGGTATTGCTGGTAATGCTGACGGGGTCATTGTGGCTGTTCATGAGCGTCGCCGATGAGGTGATGGAAGGCGAAACGCTTGAGTTGGACAAAAGCATATTGCTGTCACTGCGTAACCCAGCCGACCATGAAGACCCGCTTGGGCCGCCCTGGCTTGAACAGGTAGGGCACGACATTACGGCATTGGGTGGCAACACCGTCCTTACCCTGCTCAGCATCTGGGTTATCGTCTTTCTGGTACTGGTCCAGAAGCGCGAACTGGCACTGGTCGTGCTGCTGGCGACCGGTGGCGCCTTGATCGCCAGCCTCTTGCTTAAAAGTGGTTTTGATCGCGCCAGACCCGATCTGGTGACGCATGCCACCCAGGTTTATACCTCCAGCTTCCCCAGCAGCCATTCCATGCTGTCTGCCAGTGCCTACCTCACGCTCGGCGCCTTGCTTGCGCAATTTCAAACGAGCCGGCGGGTCAAAGCGCTCATCATGTTTACCTCGGTGTTGCTCACGCTGTTGATCGGTGTCAGCCGCATTTACCTCGGCGTGCACTGGCCTACTGATGTCGTCGCAGGCTGGACGGTTGGTGCCGCCTGGGCGTTGATGTGCTGGTATATCTCTCGACAGTTTGTACACCAGAAAATAGACAGCAAACTAAGGGAGTAACTGGCGTTGATCAATCTCAATAAATACAAGGCGTGGGCGCGAATGGGATACGCTGCCAGAGGCGTTATTTATCTCACCATTGGTGCCCTGGCTATTTTATCTGCAACCGGTAACGGTGGGTCTGAGGCAGATAGTAAAGGCGCCATCATGAGCCTTAAAGGCCAGCCCTTTGGCGAAGCCTTGTTGGTCGTGCTGGTGATCGGCCTGGCTGGTTACATCATCTGGCGAGCCATCCAGGGCATAGGCGACGCCGATGATCATGGCACCTCAGCAAAAGGCCTGGCCATACGCAGCGGCTTAATAATCAGTGCTATTACCCATAGCGTGCTGTGTTTCTGGATTATCAAACTATTGCTGCACAACACCGATGACTCCTCTGGGCAGTCCGCGTCTTCCACTGTCTCAGATTATGTGGGCTCGGATGTAACCACCTGGTTGGTGGGGCTGGTGGGCGTTATTGTCATCGGGGTTGGGCTGGCACATCTGTATAAGGGCTATACCTGCGGTTTCAAGAAATACATGGCCTTCCCGGCGGATAAAAGCGCTTGGATGACCCGCGTCTGTCAGTTCGGCCTGATTGCCCGTGGCGTGGTATGGGGCATCGTTGGCTGGGTGGTCCTGCGCTCTGCCATTGTTGCCGGTTCCAGCGATAAAAAAGGCATCAGCGATGCGTTTGAGTGGCTACGCACTTCGCCCTTTGGCACCTGGCTCATCCTGATCGTTGCGGCGGGCCTGTTCGCCTTCGGTGTGTATAGCTTCCTGGAAGCTCTGTATCGCCGAATCAGCAAGTAAAGCGGACCTGACCAAGGAACCGATACATGAAACATGCATTGCTGATCATCAATCCCCATAGCCGCAGCGGACAGGTAACCGCTCTCGACGATGCCATTGAGGTGCTGAAAATCGCAGGCATTGAGGTGACCGTCCGCGAATCCGAGAGCGAGAAGCACCTGGCCTCGCTGATTGAGCAATATGATCGAGACGACGGCATAGTCGTAATCGGCGGGGGCGATGGCACCATCAGTTCGGCGCTCCCCGCTCTGTACCGCTGCCAACGCACCTTCGCTATTCTGCCCATGGGCACGGCCAATGACCTGGCCCGTTCCATTGGCGTACCTGAAGACCTCGCCGGCGCCGCCAAGGTGATAGTCCAAGACAAGCGCAAGCGCGTCAGCCTGGGCCAGATCGACAATGAACACCTGTTTATCAACGTCGCGCACGTGGGCCTTGGGGTGGATGTAACCCACGAACTGAGCTCTGACAGCAAGAAGTTCTTTGGTGTATTCGCGTACCTTGGTGCCTTCCTGCGTGCGCTAAAACGCAACAGGAGCTTCAAGCTGCACATTCAGGCCGAAGGCTGGGATTGCTCAACCAAGGTTATTCATCTGGCGGTAGGGAACGGTCGATATTACGGCGGTGGTAACATCGTTGACGAAAGAGCCACCTTGCTGGATGACGAGTTCTATCTGTTCTTCATCAAGCCCAAACCCTGGTGGCAATTGCTGTTGCTGGGCCCCACGCTGCGCAAGGGCGCGTCCCAGACGACAGAGCACATTGTGCGCAACACAGCGAGGAAGTTCAGCATTCGGACGTCGCATGCCAAGGAGCTGGAAGCCGATGGCGAATTTGTAACGCGCACGCCGGCTGAGTTTGAGCTCATTCCTGAGGCGATAGAAGTCATAGTGGGAGACGTGCCTGAACCAACCACGGGAGCGAATTGATATGTCGATACTGCGTACAGATGAGCAGGTTGATGCCCTGGAGATACTGAAATCAGTCATGAAGACTGCCCACTTCTACCGCGCAATGAGTGAGCAGTTAGCGCAAGAACCTGTTGGCGATCTGCTGGCTGATATCGCCGCGAAGCGGGAGGCCTATGTGGCACCCTTTGAGCAGGTGGTGAAACAGCTGCACGAACTACCTGCCCCACCGGATGCGGACGAGGAGTGGCTCGAGGAGCTGGGAGGTAAGATTGCCAAGTTTCTTTCTGGCGATTCCAAAACCACAGTGCTGGAGAAGTGTCTTGAAAAGGACGATTCGCTCGTTGAGCTGCTCAAGGGGGCTGAGCTGGGTGATAAGGCGCCGGAGTTCAAGCGGTTGATTGATGATCTTGAGGGGCATGTTGCGGAGACCAGGGAGCGTCTTCGCTCTGCCGAGTAGGCGCTGTTTACGCGGTCATTTAAGTCAGGATTTATTTTATCCGTCTTTCGCCGACCATCTGTGTGCAAGTTGATTAGCGTTTTCGCCTCTAGGCGAGTTAGAGGGGAATGCTTGCCCATTCCCCTCTAACAACTCCCCAGGGCACCCAACTGCGCGGCCCTGCGGGTTCGCTGCGTTGCTCGACCTGCCGGGGGCACTTGCAAACTCGCTGCGCTCAGACACCGCAAGCGCCTATTTCCCGTCAGCTCTGCGCTACTCGCCCGCTCAGATGGGATTTTACGGTCCGTCTAGCACCGAGCTTCGTGCTAAAAAAGTCAGAATGTAAGTCGCGTTTCAAATACGCCTAGCTTTTGAAAATAGCTGTCTAATTTAGACAAAGGAGTCACTCATCAACCCCCTAACTCCTATGTGTCCTTTTAAAGCCTCTCGAAATGCATTGTCCTATCGTTCATGTTACAGATAACACGGCCGCCTTTATTCTCTCTAAGATGGCGCCACATATCATAACCCAGTAAAATTGCCTCCTCCCACTGCTTTGTGGTGCAAATTTTAACCTCGAGATTCTTGGTGAGGCTTTTGATCGTTCTGAGTAGTTGGTAATCAACGCCGCCTGCACCATCAAAATAGTTATGTTGGCTTGCGTACTCGAAAACAAGTATGGATATAGCTTCATCAATAACGGCTCCACGACCACCATCTTCCACCTCATCTCTTGTGCTGTCGGAGCGACGCTTGCAACCAAGAAGTTTCCTACAAACCGGGGACCATCCTAAAACGGCGACATAAGAGAGATGAAATATATCGTGAAACCTATAATAATCATCACTATATGCGTTATCTCTGACTTTATCACCGAACTCAATACCGTTAACCCTGACATTCACTACTGATTTCTCATCACTCCCAAAACCCTCTTTGAAATCCGCTACAAATTCACGTGGGAATTGTTCACCTGGCTTGCAATCATCATCAAGAAGCCCGCGATTAAAAGGTAATTGCCCATCTGGGTATAAGTCTTTCCACCGGTCTTTTGTCTTTTTCAGGCTAGATGTCAAAACCTCGCTTAAGGAAATATTCTCTAGTGAAGCTAGCGAAGAAAGATACCAAATAGCATCACCAAGTTCCTCAGTAATCTTCTCATTAAATATTTTATAGCTATCTCCGTCGCGTAGTTGCTTTTTGTATTCCGTCGCAAGCTCGCCAACTTCGCCAGAAAGGCCAAGGAGTGAAATTTGCCGAGCCTTATCTATATCATCCTTGAGCTGAATTGTCTCAGCAGCTTCCGCCTGATACTTGTCCACGTCCATATAAAACCTCCATATCTATATTCCATTTTGGGGGAAAAAAGTACTCAATCGGATCATCATTTCTCTTAAACAGTTGTTTGATCTTTGTACGCCCAGATACTCCCTGCACCTCAGGATGTACGACGCGACAATACTTGTCTGTTTCACAGAAAATATTTTGGATGTCAATATATTGAAGCGGCCTCCCGCCGAGCGTTTGAAAATCAAGCCCAAGCCTCTCGAACTCATACTCCTGACGATCTGTCAGGATTTTAATCAATTCCGCTTCGGCAATACCACTATGAGAAACAAAACATTTACGTATACCGTCTCTAGCACCTGGTCCTGGTATCGTGAACTCCCTTTCTGAAAAATCTGTAATTTCGCTATAATTAAGATCAGTCGTATACTGATATGCCAGAAACCTCCCAATTAGCGGGTAGGACAAAAGAAGTTCATAGGCCTCTTTCATAGTTTTACAGTCCTGGATCTTTTTCGGCAGGTCATCCTTTAGCATGTCGTCCAGCAGCAGCATATGAGCTTGATGCTTTCTAGTAACCCTATATTCTTTGCAGCCTGAGGCCATCATATAAGCATTGGAGTAGAGCACGCGCCCCCGGTTCATCTCTGCATCGAGAAACGTACTGTAATGCTTAACACTGAAGCTTTCTGCTGAAATTGTACCGAATTTCTCCTCAAGGAGCTTCCAAGTGTCGATTTTGTTGAACAGCTTGAAAAGAATAATCCGAAAAAACTGATCTCGGCTTCCGAATGTCTCTTTATAGATGACATCCTTAATTAAATATTGACTAACTCTATCGCAAGCACGATACGCATTAGTAAATTTGTATTTCTGGATAATTTCATCTGAGACCAACTCATTTGACTGTCCGCGCAACCTATTCAAGAAAACTTTTTGTCGCGCATGTGCAAACCTCCAGTACGTGTCGTAAGCAATCGAAGGTTTAATAGGGTCGAGCGTACTAAATGAATAAATATTTTTAGTCATAGGTATTTAAACTTACTTCTATATGGTTTTTTCTATCTCACACTCAATCATAGGAATGAGCAGGAAAAAGCCTAACTCGTTTATCTCTACTCCCAAATTGGTTACATTCCAATATTCAGCGCGAGCAATGTAAAGCCCACCTAACATAGGCTTTCAATTTTGCTCATGCCCTTTGGACCTGCGCATATTTTTGAGTCCCTTTAAAATCAAATGTAGACTCTCATCAACAAAAGGCGTGCACATCAAGTTCCGATATTCTTCTTCTGAGAGACCGACACTGTTAGCCAATTTGGGCAAACTCAATTTTTGCAGCACCCCCACTATATTCTCATAGTTAGCGGCATACCCTCTGGCTCGAGCAACTTTCTGAAGCTCCGCGTAGCCCGAGTTATTAAATTGCTGCCATTCCTCTGACAATGCATTAGGAACATTGTTACCTAGTATAACTTCGCATACATCAGCCACGATACCTCCAAAGCCGCCAAGTAAGTATATTGGCTTCTCAGCGTCTAAAGCGAAAAGGGTTTCTTCCAAGACACCTGGCATTTTCCCTTTGTATGCAAAACGCTTACCCCCTGCACAAATTCTTACGGTAGAAGAATTGATGGATTGTTTGCGCATCTGAGTCAAACATCTTGACCAAATATATAGATTCTCTGGTGTGGTTGGAGCCAAGAAATTTTGATCATCGACCAGTTCGGAAACATCAGGCGGCACTGGGTGCGGGATGGTATTCATCACGCGCGAGTATGTGGCTTGCCATGCGATCACCTCAGGTGAAGCAAGGTGTAACGGCCATGCAAGATGATTTTCAACTACCGGAATATCTGCACCGATGCGGTCCTGGAGAATCATCGCTTCGTCGAGGACAAACTCAGTAAATCCATTTTTACGCAAGTCACCACCGTAAAGTAGCGTTGCTGAACGAGCGAGCAGATGGCGGGATACATCCTGGGCGAGCCGGACTAGTTGGTCTTGATGCAGGTGGTGACTAACGTACCCATCCCCGGCAAAATCCGAGATAGAAATACCTACTCTTTCTTTATACAGAATATTCTTCTCTTCGATATGCCAAAGCGGTGTAAATGCATGCACATCTAAGTCTTTATGCCAGTCTGCTTCATTTGAGTAAACCGGTGGCTCTGGATAACACACATCGCGTTTACCCAAACCCTTATATCCTAAAACCTTGCGAATTTCTGGCGGACGAGAGGTCAGCTCGCAGCCAGCAGGAATCCATTCAAATTCTCGATACGCCTCGAGACACTGCTTTGCATGGAAGAACCTGATAGTTTCAACGATGGTCGACGAAAGAACACGCAAAATGTCATGCTGGGACATCGGTGTTTCTGGAGAAATGTGTACGCAGGGAACATTGGAAGCAGCTGGAAAAACCCGGTCCTCATAATCTTCCAAACAGTTTACAACAACTATAGGGCGGTCGTTCTGCTTTGCACTCAGTATTTCCCTCTGACACCAATAGCGGGATGAATACGCATCACTTTCCAAAGCTAGCAATGTAGAATTCGCTATATGCTTTTCGATTTCTTCATCAAATTGGTAGCCTGGGGAAATTTCCGTGGTATCGAAAAACCGGTGCATGTTTGTATTATCAATAAATCGTTTTATCTCCTCAGCATGGAGCCTCCCTGTACAACCTGTTTTGGCGTGACTAAGAAATATAGATATTGAATGTGCCTTCCCTGCTTGAGTTAAATCTTGGCCATTCAAACCAAATCGATAAACTTCATGCGCAAGAGCTACCACTGCATGGAGACCTCTATCTTCATCAGGCCAATCGAACGCGCGAATACAGTTAATTCGACTCAGCGAACCACCATGAGCTAGGCCACTTTGATCTATAGCTACGGGTATCAAATTCTGGGTATCTGATAATGGAAATCCGTCGATATACCTCCTCCATTTTTGTATACCAAGCGTGTTAACACTCGTAAAAACAAAAATAATATTGTGCTGTGCAAGTGTTTTGGGATAATCCTGAGGCAAATCCAAGCAATTATTTGAACTATAGAAAAATAGCGGAATATTTAGACCTCTTGAGAAAGGCCTATTCTTATCGCGCGCAAACTGAGCCTTTACATTATCGAGGATAGGTTTAACCTGAGCCGTATCTGCTGGATTCCAAACAAAACTAATTGCCATAGGGGGCGTATAGTTAGTTCCCATTAGCGCACCTCTTCAATTTTCTTTAACTTGGCAGAGCGAACATAGTTACCGACGAATGCATAATTTCCTGCACAGCCTATTTTGCGATTAAATATAAAACTGTGCCTTGCAACAGTCATAGAGAAGCCCCCTAAGACACCTTCCCCGTTTTTTGGTCGGCACGCAAATGGGAGTCTTTAAACTGACAAGGATCGGCTACTATAAAGTTTCGATCCGTTCTATTGGCGTCTACTAACGACAATATAATTTCTCGGGCCTCTTCAATATCATCTAAAGAAGATTTTTTACAGTCGCGAATTTTTTTGTATCCAATGCCAACTAAGTCTACAGGCACCGCCTGCTGACCAAAATAGTAAAAGCACTCAGAAACCAGAACTTGATCTGTGCTACCAGTATCTGTATTCAAATTCCATTCATTAACTGATCCATCAGCTAAGCTATGGTGCGAATTTTCTTGAATCCAATTTCCAGCCGCATCTTTGTGATAGATGTTGTCACCTAACATTTGGACTCTGCTACCATTACGAGCGGGCTTCTTCAATACGAAACGGCTATCATTCCAGTATTCTTGAAAACTGAGCTTTTCCGTGACTTTCATTAAATAAATACATTTACGCTTAACCCTTGGCAGGTTGCAACCACCAACCCCCATCACCCAATCGCCGACCTTTGCGGATTTTCGGATTTTCGGTTTACAGGTTGCGAGAGTGCACACTCCGTGGAATGGGTTGGGCGCAAAACCAAAATCCCTTGTAATTGGATACGAGTACAGAAATGAATGTGGTTCAATTAGCACGTTACATTCCCGCCTTGTGATGTCGGGAACGGCGTCCCATCAGGATATTGAAACCCAACCTTCCCTTCTAGCGCATCTATAACTGAATTTGCGCGCCAGCCAACGATTGAAGAGCCATAATCCTTAAGGTTCTCTGGAATCTCAACTTTATCCTTTAAGCCATTTTCATAAACGCCCAATATAGGCTTTCCCAGTCTGTATGCAGTGTCAATTTCCCACTTAACCCAATCTCTCTTATAGGTATCTTTCCCAATCACAACTATGACTTGGCTAGCCCATCGCATCTTCATCCGCAGTAGGCGCTTGATAGTATTATCACTTACTTTTCTCTGATTTAAGCGCTCTTGGTTCTCTGGCTTTGCGCGTATAGAGCTATTCCTAAACTTGTACCCCTTTCCCGCCACCATTGTAGAGAGCCCGTCTACGCTCGCGTCATCCTTATGGTGGTGGCTTACAAATACGTTTTTAATTTTATCTGCCATCTAGAACTCCTCCTTGATTTCACTACTTCAAAAACTGAGGACTTTATGCATTCTTATCAGCAATTAATATGCTGGAGCACAGTTCAGGCGATCTTCTCAGTTTATTCTCCACACCTATCGCGCACTCAATATACTTCTTCTCCAACTGCTAGTTCAAAGCAAATGGGATCCAATGAACATTAGCTCCTTTGGTCAGCTTGGTCGACCTGATTCCTCTAATCTGAATGATTGCGCATACCATGCGGGTTCACGCTTTCGCCAACCCACCGCTAAATTTGACCTAAGGGAACACATCCACCTCCCATCCAAGCTCACCCCGCGTGATCGACAACAGCTGCTCCTGCAACGCGTCGAGTGCGGTAGCAGGGAGACTCACTTGCAAGCGCACCGACTCCCCGTGACTAACGTCGAGCAGCTCGCCGCGGAGCTCGGCTATCAGATTGCGAGCGACACCTTCGTGGGCGTAGGCCAGTTCGCAGTAGAAGGTTTGGGTGGGAATGTGTTCGATTTTTTCGGCTTGCAGCAGGGCTTGGGCTACGGCGTCGGTGTAGGCACGTACCAGCCCACCGGCGCCCAACTTTACCCCGCCAAAGTAGCGCACCACGGTGGCCAGTACGCCGTCCAGTTGTTGATGGCGCAGTACGTCGAGCATGGGGCGGCCTGCGGTGCCGCTGGGTTCGCCGTCGTCTACGGCGGCGCTGTGGCCGCCGGCCAGCAAGGCCCAGCACACGTGGGCGCAACCCGGATGCTCCGCGCGCAATTCGTTCACCCGTGCCTGGGCAGCGGCACGGTCGGCGATGGGTTCGACGCAGGCGAGGAACCGGCTTTTGCGGATTTCCAGTGTATGGGTGACGGGGTGAGCGAGGCTGTACATGGCGTAAGGATAACCCGGCGGCTGAAGGGCATACAGGACAAGACCGGAGTGACGCATCAAGCGGCATAAAAAACCGGGCACAAGGCCCGGTTTTTCGTCACACGCACCGAATCAGAAACTATCCAGCGGCATGTCCAGCGTGGTGCGGTCTGCGCTGCGCAGCACTTCTGCCAGAGCCAGGGGCTTGGGCAGTTCGTAGCGCAGGAAGTACTCGCAGGTGGTCAGCTTGCCTTGGTAGAAAGCAGGCTGGCGGGCGCCGCCGTCTTGCAGGCCTTTGAGTGCGGTTTGCGCCTGGCGCAGCCAGAGCCAGCCGACGACCACGTGACCAAAGCATTCCAGGTACAGATAGGCATTAGCCAGGGCGCGGTCGGGGTCGGTTTTCTTCATGGCTTGCAGGGCGCTGGTGGTTTCTTCCAGCGTGGCCAGGGCGTTGCTCAGCAGCTCGGCGCTGGCTTTCAGCTCAGCAGCGCCGCTGGTGGCCTCGATGGTCGCGCGGATGCGTTGCAGCAGCGCCTGGTAGTGCTCACCACCGGCCATGCTGACCTTGCGGCCCAGCAAGTCCTGACCTTGAATGCCGTGGGTGCCTTCGTGGATCGGGTTGAGGCGGTTGTCGCGGTAGAACTGCTCGACCGGGTACTCGCGGGTGTAGCCGTAGCCGCCGTGTACCTGAATCGCCAGGCTGTTGGCTTCCAGGCAGAACTGCGACGGCCAGGATTTGACGATGGGCGTAAGCAGATCGAGCAGGCCGGCGGCGGCTTCGCGCGCTTCTGCTGTGGGTGCGTGCTTTTTCTCGTCTACCAGGGTGGAGGAGAACAGGCACAGCGACAGGCCGCCTTCAACAAAAGCTTTTTGCGCCAGCAGCATGCGGCGGACGTCGGCGTGCTGAATCAGCGGGATCATCGGCGTGGCCGGGTCGCGCTCGGCCAGCGGGCGGCCCTGGGTCCGGTCGCGGGCGTAGTCCAGCGCGTGCAGGTAACCGGTGTAACCCAGCATGACCGAACCCAGGCCAACGCCGATGCGGGCCTCATTCATCATGTGGAACATGCCGGCCAGGCCGTTGTGCGGCTCGCCGACCAGATAACCGACCGCCCCGCCCTTCTCACCAAAATTGAGCATGGTGGAGGTGGTGCCGCGGTAACCCATCTTGTGGATCAGGCCGGCCAGGATGACGTCGTTACGCTCGCCCAGGCTGCCGTCTTCATTGACCAGGAACTTGGGCACGATAAACAGCGAAATACCCTTGGCGCCAGGCGGCGCGTCGGGCAGCTTGGCCAGTACCAGGTGAATAATGTTGTCGCTCAGCTCGTGGTCACCGGCAGAGATGAAGATCTTGTTGCCGCTGATGCGGTAGGTACCGTCATCCTGCGGTATAGCGCGGGACTTGATGTCGCCCAGCGAGGAGCCGGCGTGCGGCTCGGTCAGGCACATGGTGCCGAAGAAGCGGCCGGCCATCATCGGCTCGGCAAAGCGCTGCTTCTGCTCGTCGGTGCCGTGCGCCATGATCAGGTTGCTGGCGGCGATGGTCAGACCGGCGTAGGCCTGGGTGCTGACGTTGGCGCCCTTGATCAGGCCGATACAGGTTTGCGAGACCACGGCGGGCAGCTGCATGCCGCCGCGCTCGTAATCCTGCGAAGCGGCCATCAGGCCGGTCTCGCGCAGTACTTTCAGCGCTTCTGCCACTTCCGGGCGAATCACGACTTTGCCGTTTTCGAAACGCGGCTCGTCTTCATCACAGGCGTGGTTGTGCGGCGCGAAAGTTTCGCTGGCGACTTTCAGGGCCAGTTCAATGGCGGCATCAAAGGTGTCGCGGCTATGGTCTTCATAGCGCGGGAATTGGGTAAAGCGTTCAATATCCAGCAGCTCATAGAGCAGAAACGCCAGATCGTCGGTGTTGATAATCTTTTGAGACACGGAAAATTCCTCTGGAATTTTTAGCTGCAAGCTTCGTGCGGCGAGCTTTAAGCCAAACCCGAAAAGCGAAACCCGAGCGTGGCCCGGGTTTGCTTGCAGCTTACGGCTGGGGTCAGACGATTTCGAACAGGCCGGCAGCACCCTGGCCGCCGCCGATGCACATGGTCACGACCACGTACTTGACGCCGCGGCGCTTGCCTTCGATTAGCGCGTGGCCAACCAGACGTGAACCGGTTACGCCGTAAGGGTGGCCAATGGAGATAGAGCCTCCGTTGACGTTAAGGTTTTCCATCGGGATGCCCAGGCGCTCGGCGCAGTAGATCACCTGCGAAGCAAAGGCTTCGTTCAGCTCCCACAGACCGATGTCGTCCATTTTCAGGCCGTTGCGCTCCAGCAGACGCGGAATCGCGAAGACCGGGCCAATGCCCATTTCATCAGGCTCGCAACCGGCAACCGCGAAGCCGCGGAAGATGCCCATGGGCTGGATGCCCAGCTGCTCGGCGACCTTGCTGTTCATCACGGTGCAGACAGAGGCGCCGTCAGACAGCTGGCTGGCGTTACCGGCGGTGATGAAGTTGCCCGGGCCACGCACAGGCTGCAGACCTGCTAGACCTTCCAGGGTGGTGCCCGGACGGTTGCACTCGTCTTTTACCAGGTTGACGGCCTGATCGGTGATCTCGCCGGTTTCCTTGTTCTGCACCTTCATGATGGTGTCGTAAGGCACGATTTCGTCAGCAAACTTGCCGCTTTCCTGGCCGGCGGCGGTGCGCTGCTGGCTCAGCAGGGAGTATTCGTCCTGTGCTTCACGGCTGACGTTGTAACGCTGGGCAACGATGTCGGCAGTTTCGATCATCGACATGTAGAGCGCAGGCTTGTTCTGTTTGATCCACTCGTTGGTGCCGTGGAACATGTTCAGCTTGTCGTTCTGGCACAGGCTGATGGATTCAACGCCACCGGCAACGATGGCCGGGATTTTCTCGCTGACGACGCGCTGGGCGGCGATGGCGATGGACTGCAGACCGGAGCTGCAGAAACGGTTGATCGACATACCGGCGGTGGTCACCGGCAGGCCGGCGCGGATGGCCGCCAGGCGAGCCATGTTCTTGCCCTGTGCGCCTTCGTGGAAGGTCGCGCCCAGGATCACGTCTTCAACCAGCGAAGGGTCGATACCGGCGCGCTTGACCGCGTGCTCGATAACGTAGCCAGCCATGTCGACACTGTGCGTGTTGTTCAGCGCACCGCGATAGGATTTGCCCAGAGCCGTACGGGCCGTGGATACGATAACTGCGTCAGTCATGTTGTTGCTCCTGTTGAAATAAATAAATCAGCTGGCTACTCCGAGTCACATACTCAACCAGGCTGGCCCTGCTGTTCACTCCAGTTTTCCAGCGTGTCCCGTGCTGCTCGGTAGGGCTTGAGGCCCATCCAGAGCAGAATAATCGAACCCACGGTAATCACGCTGGCCACGATGAAAATCGAATAACGTACCGCCATGTCGTCCTGGAATACAAAGTCGGTAAACATGGCGACGGCGGTTGGTCCAATACCCAGACCGATCAGGGTAATGGTAAACAGGTAGATTGCCGAGGCCTGGCCGCGCATGGCGTTGGGCATGATCTCCTGAATCGCGGCCGGTGCCACGCCAAAGGGCATGGCCACGGTAAATACGTTGAAGAACATGATAGCCCACAGCAGCGGCATGTTATCAACCAGGTACACCGCGTTGCACAACAGCGTCAGCACGGCGGCCAGCAAACCTACCCGCATGTTGGCATCACGGTAGCCGCGACGCGCCATGTAGTCCGCCAGGCGGCCGCCAAAGACGATACCGGTAGAGCCGGCGACCATTACCAAGCTGCCGTAGTAAATGCCCACTTCACCGGGCGTGAGCCCATGGGTACGAATGAAGAAGGTCGGAATCCAGGCCGAGGCGCCGTACGAGGCGAACGACAGACAGGCGAAGCCGAAGTTGTGGCACAGCACGGCCTTGCGAATGGTCAGCAAGTAGGCGCCGACCTCTTTCAGCGGTACCGCAACGCCGGCGCCCACGCCCTTGCGGGTCGGCTCCTTGATCGCCAGCAGCACCAAGCAGAACATCAGGCCCACAGCGCCCAGCACCAAAAAGATCAGCTGCCAGGGCCGCACTATGCCCAGCACTGGCAGGGTCATCGGGCCCTGGGCGTTGGCCCAGGTCACCACAATGCCGCCCAGCAGAAACGCCATGCCGGCGCCCAGATAAATGCCCATGGCGTACACGCTGATGGCGGTAGCGCGGCGATCCGCAGGGAAACTGTCGGCAATCAGCGAGTAAGCCGCCGGCGACAAGGCCGCTTCACCGGCGCCCACACCAATGCGGCAGAGGATGAAATGCCAATACTGTTGCGCCAGACCGCAGGCGGCGGTCATCAGGCTCCAGAAGGCCACGCCCCAGGCAATCAGGCCACGACGGCTTTTGCTGTCGGCGATGCGCCCCAGCGGAATACCGGCCACCGTGTAGAAAATGGCGAATGACAGCCCCATCAGCAAGCTCATCTGGGTGTCGCTGATGCCCAGATCTGCACGAATGGGCCCCACCAGCAGGTTAAGAATCTGTCGATCAATGAAGGAAAGAACATAGGCCACCAGCAGGATACCCACGGTTACCCAGGCTCTGATGGATGTTGGATAGCGATTATTGTCGATCACGCCATGCTCCTTCATTTTTTACTTGGAATTGTCAGGTCTGGAGACTATCAGGTTCGCACAGCGAAAGTCGATTTCGAAATAAACGCATCATTCAGCACAATGCGTATCCATCAATGCCAGCAATGTGACATTTTGAAACACCCCACAGGGTAGACCCGAAATGCCCCTGCCCTGCCCCTTTCCGACCAGCTGCAAGGGCTTCCCCTGCGGCCGTGCCGAGGCTAGGCTAGCGGCATGCCAACCTCTACCCCGCAAGCACCGCTGATCATGGTCGGCGGTGGCCACGCTCACCTGGTCGCCCTGCGCCAATGGATTGCCAACGGCCAGCGTGCGCCAGCCGGCAGCCTGTTGGTCAACGCCCAACCCTACGCCTGGTATTCCGGCATGCTGCCGGGGCTGCTGGCCGGCCGCTTTACCGCCGCGCAATGCAGTATCGAGCTCGCGCCCCTGGCGGCCGCCTGCGGCATGCAGCTGATCTGCGATGAGCTGTTGGCGCTGGATGCCCACAACCAGGCCATTTTGCTGGCCAGCGGCAAGCGCATGGGCTTTGCCAGACTTTCGCTCAATAGCGGCGCCTTGCCGGTGATCGACTTCAATACCGATGGCAGCCTGCCGCTGGTGGGTGCCAAGCCCTTTCCCGGCATCGTGCAACAATGGCGCACCTGGCAGGCGCAGCCACCCGCGCACCTGGCCATACTGGGCGGCGGCGCCGCCGGGGTCGAGCTGGCGCTGGCGCTGCGTCTGAGCCTGCCGCAAACCACAGTGTCGCTGTTCTGCCGCCACGCCCTGCTGACCAGCCACCCGCTGCGCCTCGCCCGGCTGGCGCGGGCTCGTCTTGGCAAGGCCAACGTAAAGCTGCACGAGAAGCTGCCGATAGAAAGGATTAGCGACGGGCAGTTGTATAGCGACGGGCACGCCGTGGCGCAGCCTGACGCGGTAGTGCTGGCCACCGGCGCCGCTGCAGCTGATTGGCAGGCAACCAGTGGTCTGGAATGTGATGCGCAGGGTTTTATTCGCATCGACGCTCAGTTGCGCAGCAGCCATCCGTGCATATTCGCCGCCGGTGATTGCGCCAGCTTGCCTGATACCCCGCACGCCGGCGTCTACGCCGTGCGCCAGGGGCCGGTGCTAGCCCACAATCTACTGGCAGCGGCGCAAGGCAGCTTGCAGCACTATCAGCCACAGCCGCGCGCACTGGCGCTACTGGCCTGTGGCGATGGCCGTGCGCTGCTGAGTTATGGCGCGCTGGCCACCCAAGGGCGGCTCGCCGGCCAGTTGAAGGACTGGCTGGATCTGCGCTTTATGCGCGCGCACCGTTTGCCCGTGCAAGGCGATTGAATTGCCAGATGGGCGGTGGCCTAATCGCCACGGGGCTGACTTCACAATAACAATGAGCAGTAGCGGCACCTGACGGAACACTTCATGCAAACAGGAATCATCGGCAAGGCGGCCTTGGCCGGCATTCAATTGGGCATGCTGGCCTGGCTCTTTCACAGCCACGGCGGCTACGCCCTGGGCCCGGCCTTGGTACTCTGCGTGGTGCCGTGGCTGGGCCTGCCCTGGCGCTACCCGCCGGCCGATTTGCCCTCCAGTGCCAACGCCGACAGCATCCATTCAGCGGTCGCCGCCGAAGCGGCAACCCATACCGAAAAGGCCGCGCAACAGGCCGCCCGCTTGCAGGCCCTGGCCACAGGCGCAGCGCCATTGCCAGAGCAACTGCAGGCCACGCAAAACGGGTTGCAGCATCTGGGCGCGCTCTACGATCAGGCACAGCATCAGGCCGCCAACGGTCAGCAGCACAACGAACAGCTCCGCCAATCCATCGCCCAGCTGTGTGGCGCGCAGAGCGCGGCACAAGGCGGTCTGCAGGATTGCCTGCGCCAGGCCGGTCTGTTGCGTGATCACAGCGCGGCCAGCCTGCAACTGCTCAGCCAGCTGCAGCAGCAAAGCGCGCGCATCAGCAAGGTCACCCAGGTGATCGATGGCATCGCCAGCCAGACAAACCTGCTGGCGCTGAATGCCGCCATCGAGGCGGCGCGTGCCGGTGAAAGCGGTCGCGGCTTTGCCGTGGTGGCCGACGAAGTACGCGCACTGGCCACCCGCACCACTGCCGCGACCGCAGAGGTAGGCGACATCATCAGTCAGATGGATGAGCAAAGCTCGCAGGTCAGCCACGAGATCACCGCGCTGGACGCCTGCGTGCAAGGGACTGATGCCCTGCTGACTCAATCGGCCGAGCAGGTGCAGCAGGCCAGCCACCTGGGCAATGACCTGCAGGAGGCACTGCGCAGCAGCGCGGAGCACGGCGACCCTGCCCTCTGCGCCGAGCTGTCGGGGCAACTGGCAGCGCTTGAGCAGTTATTGCAACAGAGTGAACAGGCCAGCCACCAGCTGATCGCCGAGCTGAATCAGCTCAGCCATCACTAGCGCCTCAGGGGGCGCCCAAGGCGCTGGCCGATGGCCGATGGCAAGGCCAACAGCGTACGGGCTTGGTCTTCTCCCGCTGCCAGGGCGGCCAGGCAGGCGCTGATCGCCTCGGCATCGTTCTCGCGGCGCAGCGCCGCAAACACAGGCTTGGCCTCGGGATAGGTCAGCCCCAGCATCGACAACCACTGCTTGAGCCGACCCGGCGCATGGCGGTCGACCACGCGCGCGCGGGTCTGCTCGAAAAAATCAGCGATCCACGGCAGCAGCGTAGGCCAGGGCGCCATCTCGGCATCGGCGCCATCCAGCCCGCGAATCTGCCGCGCCAGATCGGGCCGGCGCACCAGTCCGCGACCAATCATCACTTGTTGGCAGCCGCTGACCTCGCGAATCCGGTGGTAATCCTCGGGCGTCCAGACGTCGCCATTGGCGATCACCGGTACCTCCACCGACTCGCGAATCCGCGCCAGCCAGTGCCAGTGCGCTGGCGGCTTGTAGCCATCCATCTTGGTGCGCGCGTGCACGGTAATTTCGCTGGCGCCGCCGGCGGCCAGCGCAGCAGCACACTCCAGGGTCTGCGCGGTATCGCTGTAACCCAGGCGCATTTTGGCGGTGACCGGGATATGCGCCGGGGTTGCAGCGCGCACACTGGCGACAATCTGCTGCAGCAGTTCCGGCTCACGCAGCAGCGAGGCGCCGCCACGGTGACGGTTGACCGTCTTGGCCGGACAGCCAAAATTCAGATCAATCGCCGGCGCGCCCATGCTGGCCAGCAGCGCGGCGTTCTCCCCCATCCAGCGCACATCTGAGCCGAGCAATTGTGGCCGCACCGGTACACCGGTGCGGGTTTTCCAGCCCTGGCTCAGCTCCGGCACGATGCGCTGAATAGTGCCGCGGTTGAGCAGGCCGGTGGTGACGCGAATGAATTCGCTGACGCACCAATCGATGCCGCCAATGCGGGTGAGAATGTCGCGCATCGGCGGGTCGACCAGCCCTTCCATCGGCGCCAGTACTATCACTGGCTTGGCTGACAATACGTCTGCGCCCCGCTGCGTCATGGCGTGATGCCCTGCTCTGCCAGCATGCTCAGCAGCCCGGACTCGTCCAGCACCTGCACACCCAACTGTTCAGCCTTGGCCAGCTTGCTGCCCGCACCCGGGCCGGCGACCACGCAGTGGGTTTTGGCCGACACGCTACCGGCCACCTTGGCGCCCAGACTTTCCAGGTGCACCTTGGCCATGTCACGCGGCATCGCCTCCAGGGTGCCGGTGAGCACCCAGGTCTGGCCGCTGAGCGGCAGGCTATCGGCTTGGGCGCGTTCCGACTCCCAGTGCATGCCAAAGTCACGCAGTTGTTGCTCGATGCTCAGCGCCTGCTCGCGGGCCTGCTCATTCAGCGCAAAGGCACGCAGCTCCTTGATGGCTTTCTCGTTCAGGCGCTCGACCTGTTTGAGATCCAGCCAATCAGCATCGAATATCGCCTGCAAGCTGCCAAATTTGTCTGCCAGACGCTCGGCGCCGGTCTTGGCAATATGCGGAATATCCAGCCGTGCGAGAAACTCGGCCAGCGACACGCTGGCGGCAAATTCGGCGCCCAGCTCTCCGGTTTCCTGCGGGGCCACGCCCCGCGCCAGCAACTGGTCAATCACCTGCTGGTTGTGTTCATCGGCAAAGAAATTGTGAATCTCGTAAGCTACCTCGGCGCCCACATCCGGCAGGTACACCAGCACCTGCGGCAGCGCCTCGCGGATGCGCGCCAGCGAACCGAGCGCGCGCGCCAGCAGCTTGGCGGTCTCTTCACCCACGTCCGGAATACCCAGCGCGTAGATGAAACGCGCCAAAGCCGGTGTGCGGCTGTCGGCAATCGCGGTGAGCAGATTGCGGGTCGAGAGATCAGCAAAGCCTTCGAGCGGCAGCACCTGATCGTAGGTCAATTGATACAGATCAGCCGGCGAGCCGACCAGACCGGTGTCCACCAGCTGCTCGACGCTCTTCTCGCCCAGGCCATCGATATCCATGGCGCGGCGCGAAACAAAGTGAATGATCGACTGCTTGAGTTGCGCTGCGCAGGTTAGCCGACCCACACAGCGATACACCGCGCCTTCGCTGGTGGTTTCCCGCCCCTTGCCGCGCTTGGTCAGCTGGGTACGCTCCACCGCCGAGCCACACACCGGACATTCACTCGGCACATCAATCGGCCGCGCATCCGCCGGGCGCCGCTCGCTGACCACCTGCATCACCTGCGGAATCACATCACCGGCGCGGCGGATGATCACGGTATCGCCGATCATCACCCCCAGCCGGGCAACCTCATCCATGTTGTGCAGGGTAGCGTTGGAAACGGTGACACCCGCCACCTGTACCGGCTTGAGCCGCGCGACCGGGGTAATGGCGCCGGTGCGGCCGACCTGAAACTCCACGTCGAGCAGCTCGGTCAGCTCTTCCGAGGCGGGGAATTTATGCGCAATGGCCCAGCGCGGCTCGCGCGCGCGAAAGCCCAACTCGCGTTGGTAGTCGAGCCGGTTGACCTTGAACACCACGCCATCAATCTCGTAATCCAGCGCAGCGCGGCGCTCGCCAATGTCGCGGTAGTACTCCAGGCAGCCGGCCACGCCCTGCTTGATCTTCAGCTCGCGGCTGATGGTCAAACCCCAGCCCTTGAACGCCTGCAGAATGCCTTCCTGAGTTGCCGGCAAATCACCTTCCACGCGACCAAAGCCGTAGCAGCAGAACTCCAATGGCCGGCTGGCGGTAATCGCCGGATCGAGTTGGCGCAGGCTTCCGGCCGCGGCATTACGCGGATTGGCGAAGGTCTTGCTGTCGTTGGCGCGCGCGGTCTCGTTCAGCGCCTCGAAACCGGCCTTGCTGATGAACACCTCGCCGCGTACCTCCAGCACTGCCGGCCAGCCTTCGCCGCGCAGCTTGAGCGGCACATTGCGGATGGTGCGCACGTTGCTGGAAATATCCTCGCCGGTGCTGCCGTCGCCACGGGTGGCGCCGCGCACCAGCAGGCCATTCTCGTACAGCAGGCTGACCGCCAGACCGTCGAGTTTGGGCTCGCAGCAGTACTCGACGTCTTCCCCGCCGCCAAACAGATCGCCCGCTGGAAGATCCAGGCCTTCGCGCACCCGGCGATCAAAATCCAGCATGTCCTGCTCGGCAAAGGCGTTGCCCAGACTGAGCATGGGCACCTCATGCTGCACCTCGCCAAACCCGCCCGCCGGCGCGCCGCCTACCCGCTGGGTAGGTGAATCGGGGGTTATGAGATCAGGGTGTTGCGCCTCAATCGCCTTGAGTTCATTAAACAGGCGATCGTACTCGGCATCCGGAATGGCCGGCTCGTCCAGCACGTAATAACGGTGGTTATGCTGCGCGATTTCCTCGCGCAGCGCCAAGGCGCGGTCGGCGGGGGTGGTGTGCTGGGTCATGGGTAACCGGCGGTATTGGGAAACAGGGAGGTAATTGTAACCGGGCCAGCCGCTGCGGCAAACGCAGTGGCTGCAAACTATAAGCTGCAGGCTTAGAGTCAATAGCCACAGCGCAGTGCAGTTTGGGTTTGGGGCTTCACTTGAAGCTTGAAACTTGCCGCTTGAGGCTGGAAGGCAGGCGCCTTCCAGCGCTGTCTTTAGCGCCTGAGGCTGTAGTGCCGGCGTTCAAACTCGGCAATACGCTGACGGTAATGCTCAATGGTTTGCGCCGTGAGCACACTGCGCTGCTCATCTTTCAGATCGCCACCCAGCTCGTGGGACAACTTGCGCGCAGCGGCAATCATCAGGTCCAGCGCCTGCTTGGGATGGCGGGGACCGGGCAGGCCCATGAAGAAGCTGACCGCACGTACGTAACCGCTGTCCATCTCATCCAGGTCAAATATGCCGGGTTTCAGCGCGTTGGCCATGGAGAACAGCACATCGCCGTTGCCGCTCATGCTCTCGTGGCGGTGGAATATGTTCATATCGCCGAAGCGCAGGCCGCTTTCCAGAATGCTCTGGTGCAGCGCCGAGCCAAGGAAGCCCTGTTCGTCACGCGCCACCACGTTGATCACCAGTACTTCCTCTACCGGCAGGGATTCTTGCTCGGGCTTGGGTTCCGGATTGGTTGCGCTGTCGGGCTTGCGCGGCTTGCCCGGTTTGGCTGCCGGTTTCTGCGCAACTGGGTCGACCAGCACTGGCGGCTCTTCAAGATCAAGGCCCACCTGCTCTGGCTCGTGCCAATCGGTCTGCGGCTGTTGGTCAGCAACGTCGTCCAGCGCCGAGCCAAACGAGGGTTCTTCACGTTCATGCCGGCCACCAACCACACGTGGCGGCCCCAGCAGCTCATCGCTGCCCGCTTCGTCTTCCGGCAAGTCGCTGAGGTTGCGTTCCAGTTTGAAGCGAATGCGCGAACGCCCGCCCATGCGGCGCCAGCCATCAAACAGAATGCCGGCGATGACAAGAAGGCCGATAATGAAAAGCCACTCACGCAAACCGAAATCCATGAATACCCGTTCCTGTTGTCACAATTCTGTTTGGGGCCAAGGCCCGCCTGTTATCTGGCCGGATGCTAGCATGCCCGTCGCCAACTTTACACTGCCGCCAGTGCTGCCGCCTCTTCCACGTCGACTGTGACCAACCTGGAACAACCGGGTTCATGCATGGTCACGCCCATTAACTGATCTGCCATCTCCATCGCAATTTTGTTATGTGTGATGTAGATAAACTGGACCCGTGACGACATTTCCTTGACCATGCGCGCGTAGCGCCCCACGTTGGCGTCGTCCAGCGGCGCGTCAACCTCATCGAGCATGCAGAACGGCGCGGGATTGAGCTGGAAGATGGAAAACACCAGGGCAATCGCGGTCAACGCCTTCTCGCCACCCGAAAGCAGGTGAATGGTGCTGTTCTTCTTGCCGGGCGGCCGCGCCATGATGGTCACGCCGGTATCCAGCAAATCATCGCCGGTCAGCTCCAAATAGGCATTACCGCCGCCGAACACCTTGGGAAACAGCGCCTGCAAGCCGTGATTGACCTTGTCGAAGGTTTCCTTGAAGCGGGCACGGGTCTCGCGGTCGATCTTGCGAATGACCTGCTCCAGCGTATTCAGCGCCTCTTCCAGGTCGGCATTTTGCGCATCCAGATAGCGTTTGCGCTCTGACTGCTGCTCATATTCCTCAATGGCCGCCAGGTTGATCGCGCCCAGGCGCTGGATGCGCGCATCGAGTTGCGCCAACTGCTGTTCCCAGTCGGCCTCGCTGGCGCCTTCCGGCAAGGTTTCGATCACGCCGTTCAGGTCGTAGCCGGCTTCCAGCAACTGCTCCTGCACACCCTGACGGCGGGTTTGCAGGTCGCGCGCGGTCAGCCGCTGTTCGTCCAACTGCTCGCGCAATACCTGCGCCTGCTGCTCGGCCTGCACGCGGCGGGTTTCCTGCATGCGCATCTGCTGATCGACGCCTTCCAGCGCTTCGCGCGCGCGGCCAAGCTCGTGCTCTACTTCAACGCGCTGCTCCAGCAGGGTTTCCAGCTCAATGCGCTGATCGTCTTCCGGGGCCTGGCTTTCTTCCAGGGTCATGCGCAGCTGTTCGCGGCGTTCGCCCAGGCGCTCGACCTGCAACAACTGCCGCTCCAGCCCCTGCGAGGTACTGTTCTGCTGCGCGCGGAGTGACTGCACGCGCAAGGCCAACTGGTGCGAGCGGTCCTTCTGCTGACGGCCTTGCTGGCGCGCCTGATCCAGTGTTGCGCGTGCTTCGTCACGCTGGCGCAGCAGGGCTTCGCGCTGCCCGGTGTCTTGCTCCATGCTGTCGAGCGCGGCTTGCAGGGTCAGCCGCGCCTCACCAATTTGCTCAAGCTCGTCGCTGCGCTGCAGTTTGATGTCTTGCAGGTCATCGCCGATACGCTGGCGCCGCGCAGTTATCTGCTCCAGCCGCACCTGTTTGGCTGACCACTGCGCTTTCAGGTCGCCCTGCTGGCGACCCAGGCCGGCAATCGACTGCTGCAGGCTTTCGCGTTTTTGCTCCAGGCTGCGAATGCTGTCGCGCAGATCGCCCAAGCGCTGCTGGCTGCTATCGAGCGCCAGCTCCTGCTGGCTGAGCAGCGCCTGCAACTGCTCCATTTCCTGTTGCCGCGCCAGCACGCCGGTCTCGCTGGCTTCGCCACGCCGGTAGCGCAGCCAGTTGGGCCCAAGCCAGTGGCCCTGCGGGGTAATCAGCGATTCGTGTGCTGCCAGCTGATCGCGCTGCGCCAGCGCATCAATCAGGTTTTCGACCGGCCGTATACTGCCCAGCCAAGGACTCAGGTCAAGCTTCGAGGTAACCTTGTCGAGCAGGCTGCCGGGCGCAACGTGGCCGGCACTGCGTGAATCCAGCAGGCGTAGCTTGCCCTGCTCAAAGCCGGCCAGGGCATCGCCCAGCGCGGCCACGTCATCCAGACAGACTGCCTGCAAGTCGTCCGCCAATACGGTTTCTACCGCCTGCTCCCAACCGCTGGCGACCTGAATCTGCTCCGCCAGTTGCCGTCCGCCAGCCAAGCCTTGCGCAGCCAGCCAGTCGCCAACGTCGCTGCCCTGATCCAGCGCTGCTTGCTGCAGTGCCTCAAGTGACGCCAGCCGCCCGCTGCCGCGCTGCATCTCACCGCGGCGAATATCCTGCTCCTGCTGCAGGGCGTTGAGATTGTCGCGCTCGTGTTGCAGTGTCTCGCTGACATCAGCGAGGGCCAGCTGATCACCCTCACCGCGCATCTCCAGCTCGGCCAATTGTTCGCCCAGTTCGGCCAACTCGTCATCCAGCGGCCCGGAGCTCAAGCCACTGCGCTCATCCTCAAGACGCTGAATGCGCTCGCCCAGCCGCTCGATGGACTGCTCCATGTGCCGGATGCGCGATTGCTCCACTTCGGCCTGCTGACGCGGTACGGCGGCTTGCTGGTTGAACTGCTCCCAGGCCTGCTGCCAGCTTTGCATGGTCTCTTCTGCGGTCTGCAGCGCAATGGCGGTATCTTCATCGGCGGCACCGGCCAGTTCCAGCTCGGGTTCCAGTTCTGCCAGTTCATTCTGCAGGTCGGCGAGCAGCGCCTGATCCTGGGTCAGGTGGCTCTGCGCCTCCTGCCAAGCCTGTTCGGTTTGCTCGATATCATCGTGCAGCTGACGCTGGCGATCATGGTTGAACTGCAGAATCTGCTCGATGCGGCTGATATCGGCGCCCAGGCTGTAAAACCGCGCCTGAACCTGGTTGAAGCGCTCGTTCAGGTCTGAATGCTGGTCACGCTGCTTCTCGATTTCGCTGTCGGCGTTGCGCTGCTCGGCAATCAAGGCTTCCAGCGCCACTTCCAGATCACGCACGCGGTGCTCGCGTTCGCCGGCCTGCTGGTTGAGGGTCTGCCAGCGCAGGGCCTGCAGCTGCGCCTTGAGCTGGCGCTCCTCGGCCTTGTACTCCTTATACTTCTCGGCGGCCTGCGCCTGCCGATGCAAGTGGCCCAGCTGGCGCTCCAGCTCGTCGCGCAGGTCGGTCAGGCGCGCGAGATTGTCGTGGGTGCGGCGAATGCGGTTCTCGGTTTCGCGGCGACGCTCCTTGTACTTGGAGATACCCGCGGCCTCTTCAATAAACAGGCGCAGCTCATCGGGCTTGGCCTCGATCAGCTTGGAGATCATGCCCTGTTCGATGATCGAGTAGCTGCGCGGGCCCAGGCCGGTGCCCATGAAGATGTCGGTAATGTCGCGGCGGCGGCACTTGGTGCCGTTGAGAAAATACTGGTTCTGCGCCTCGCGGGTCACGCGGCGGCGGATGGAGATTTCGTTATAGCCGGCGTACTCGCCCTGCAGGGTGCCGTCGCTGTTGTCGAACACCAGTTCGATCGAGGCCTGGCCGACCGGCTTGCGGGTATTGGAGCCATTGAAGATGACGTCAGTCATCGATTCGCCGCGCAGGTTCTTGGCCGAGCTTTCACCCATTACCCAGCGCACTGCATCAATGATGTTGGACTTGCCGCAGCCGTTCGGCCCCACCACGGCTCCCATGTTGGTCGGGAAGTACACGGTGGTGGGGTCCACGAAGGATTTGAAGCCTGCCAGCTTGATGCATTTCAATCGCATGGGTGAGGCGTGTCCTTGCTCTGCTCGGCGGTTGCTGCAGCATCTGGCTGCCGGCAACAGAATAAACCCGCATTTTTACCCGCTCTGCCGCGCAAAGAGAAGCCCCGTACGCCAATTAGCCCTGCATTCACCCGGTAGCCAACGGCGGATATCTGCGGCAAACTCTTGCGCCCACGCTTAAACCGCAATGAGAACACCCCGCCCATGCCACTTGATCCAGACCTGAACGGCCTGTACAGCAAGTTGATGAACGAAGAGGACGCCCGGGTCTGCAAGGACATTCCGGACGGCGCCTGTACCGATGTACCGCAGAACTTCTTTCGTCAGGTGCTGGCCAATACCCTGACCAGCCTGGGCGACACCCTGACCAATCCAAAAACCACACTCGCCTGGCTGCTGGGCGTAGTGGGCGCGCCAGTCGCGCTGATCGCCTGGCTGGTACCGATTCGCGAATCCGGCTCCATGCTGCCGCAGTTGTTCATCGCGTCGTACGTGCGACGCTTCCCTTACCGCAAGGGCACCTGGATCATCGGCAGCCTGCTGCAGGCCCCTGCCTTGCTGGCAATGGGCGCGGTAGCCTGGCTGACCGAAGGCACGCTGGCGGGGGTACTGATCATCCTGTGCCTGATTGTGTTCAGTCTGGCGCGCGGGCTGTGCTCGGTGGCCAGCAAGGATGTGATCGGCAAGACAGTTCCCAAGACCCGCCGCGGGCGGCTCAACGGCCTGGCCACCAGCCTCTCTGGCTGGCTGGCGCTGGCCTTCGGCGGCTATTGCCTGATCTGGCCGCCGCAGGACGACGACACCTTGTTCTACGCCAGCCTGCTGGTCGGCTCCGCGCTGCTCTGGGTACTGGCGGCACTGGTCTACCGCAGCATCGACGAGTCGCCCGGCGCGACCGATGGCGGTGGCAATGGCCTGCGCGAAGCTATCGGCCGCATCAGCCTGCTGCGCGACGACAAACCCTTTCGGCGCTTCGTCATCACCCGCGCACTGCTGCTCTGTTCCGCGCTCTCAGCGCCCTACTACGTGGTCCTGGCGCAGGACCTGGAAGCCAGTTTCGGCATGCTGGGCGCCTTTCTGGTAGCCAACGGCCTGGCCAGCAGCCTCAGCGCCATGGTGTGGGGCCGGATGTCGGACAAGTCGAGCAGGCAGGTGATGATTCGCGCCGCCTTCATTGCCAGCCTGCTGGGGCCACTGGTGATAGCACTACACAGCTTTGCGGTGTTGCCGGAGGGCCTGCAGGCCTGGCTGTTTCCTGTAGCGTTCTTCATTCTTGGCATCGCCCACAGCGGCGTGCGCGTGGGCCGCAAGACCTATGTGCTGGACATGGCTGGCGGCAGCAAACGCACCGACTACGTAGCAGTCAGCAACAGCGCCATAGGCTTGATTCTGCTGGCAACCGGGCTGTTCGGCCTGCTCGGCTCACTGATTGGCGCTGCGGGCATGCTGCTGCTGTTGTCCGGCATCGGTCTACTCGGTGCGCTGCTGGCGTTCAGCCTGCCGGAAGTGCAGCAGGACTGAGGCCAACTGCCGCGAGAATTGCGGCTAATTAGCCTGCACCCAATCGCGCGCCGCGTCGGTCTGATTTGAGGGAAACACGCGCACGTCGATCGAGCTGAACAGCTTGTCGGCCACGCTGGCCATTTTTTCCAGCCAATGCCGATCAGTCACCACGGCCTCGCGCTCGAAACGCCCCCAGTTGCTCAGGCCGTATTTCATGTCCTTGTAAAAGGCCTCGACCGAGATGCCGTCGAAGCTGGGCATTTCCACGTAGAGACGCACCCTGGGGTATTTTGCCAGGCCCACCTCGATCAGCTCGATGGCCTGATCCAATACCTCGGCGGTGATTTTACCTTCGATGCGAAAGCCCACCACGCGGTCGTCGGCGAACGGGATGGAAGTCAACATGATTCACCTCTCCTGCCTGCCGTGCAGGCGCTGAGTGCGACAACAACCCAACCACAACAGGGCCCTGGGGGCCACGCTGGCAGTGCAACCGACGCGCGGAGCATTGGTTGCACTGCCTCTGATTTGGACAAGAGCGCCGTGATCGGGTTCAGTGACAACCTTTTGGCGGGCTTGGCAAGCGTAGAAAAAAAACGCCCCGCCGGAGGTCTCCGGCGGGGCGTTGGCTGACGCAGCGAGCCAAAGGGCTCAGTCGGCGGCGCGATCAATCACCAGTTCGAGCTGTTCGTCACTGCCGGCGTGCACATCATCGAGCTGACCCAGGTGGGTACCTTCGCGCGCATCGCCGGTCGGCGACACCCGCGCCACCAGTTGCAGCGATTGCTCGCTGCTCAGGGTCACGCCGGGCAACATGGCATCTGCCTGCGTCAGGGTGATATCCAGCGGCAACTGGGACAGCGTCAGCCGCTTGGCAATCAACGGCATGGGCGGGCCATTCGGTTCGCGGGCAAAGACGAATACGCTGGATGCCGGGTCCAGTTCGGCCATCAGCTCCGGCGCCACACTGACGCGTAAACTGATGCTCGGCCCCGACTGCGCCTCTGGCGGGGTCTGCCCGGCAGCGGCCATGCGCTCGCGCGCGCGATCAATCCCGCCCTGAATCGCCTGGGCGCCCTGGCTACCGGGCTCGGTGCTCTGCAGCAGACGCTCCCAGTAACCAATGGCGCCGCTGTAGTCGCCAGCCTCAAAGGCGGCGATACCCAGCAGACCAAGCGCCGTGGCGTTGTTGGGTTGCAACTCCAAGGCCTTGTCGAGCGCGGCGACCGACTCGGGGTCGAGCTGGTTGCCATTGGCGAAGTAACGCGCCTGCGCCAGCTGGGCCAGCACATCCGGCGCCTCACCAATCTGGTTCAGGCTGTTGCCAAAGGCCTGCACCGCGTCGGCCGGACGCTGCGCGCTCATGTAGGCGCGGCCCAGCATGTACCAGGCCTCACCGTTGGTCGGTTGCACCTCGACCACCCGCTCGGTGCGGTCGATCAGTGCCTCAAGGCTGCTGACCTGCGGGGTATCCTGCATTTCCCGATAGAGCGCCAACCCCTCAGGGTTGCCCCACAGCTGATACAAGCCAACCACCGCCGCCGGCAGCACCACTGCGGCGGCGATCAGTACGCCCGCGACCTTGCGCGTCAAGGGTGCACGCTGGGCATCGGCGTTGGCGGTGTCTTCCAGCAGCAACCGGCTGGCTTCCTGCCGGGCGGCCTCAGCCTGAGGTTCAGTCAGATCACCCGCGCGCTGCTGGGCCTGCAGCTCAGCCACACGTTCTTCATACAGCGCCACGTTCAACGCGGTGCGATCAACCCGCTCATGGGCGCGGCGACGCCACAGCGGCCAGACAACAACAACGACTGCCAGCAGCAACAGGACGGCAGCACTCAACCAGAAATCAATCATCGTGATTCTTCTTTTCTTCCAACAGTTGATCCAGCCGCTGCTGCTCTTCGCTGGTCAGAATGTTATCCAGTGGGTTGCTGGCGGCGCGCTGACGGCGGCGGATCAACATGAATACGGCGAGAAAGCCCGCCAACAGGAAAAACAGCGGGCCGAACCAGAGCACCAGCGTGTCTGCGGTCAAGGCTGGCTTGTAGCGCACAAAGTCGCCGTAACGCGCGACCATGTAATCGACTATTTCATCGTCGCTCTTGCCCTCGTTCAGCAGGCGGTAGACTTCCTTGCGCAGGTCATCGGCAATGGGCGCGTTGGAGTCGGCGATGTTCTGGTTCTGGCATTTCGGGCAGCGCAGTTCGGTGGATATGGCGTAGAAGCGCTCCCGCTCCTGCTCCGAGGCAAACTCGAAGGTGTCCACAGCCGCCTGCGCGCTCAGCAGCACAGCAAACAGGCTAAACCCCAGGAGTAAGCGCTTCATGGTTTTGCCTCCTCGACCAGCGCCTGATAACGCGCCGCCAGCTCGTTCTGCCATACCGTCTCGTCAATCACGCCGATGAACTTGTAACGCACCACGCCCTGGGCATCGATGAGGAAGGTTTCCGGAGCGCCATAAACGCCCAGATCCAGCCCCAGCCGGCCCTCGGTATCGCTGATGTTCAACTGATAGGGATTGTGAAAGTCGCGCAGCCACTTCTGCGCCGCGGCCTGGTCATCCTTGTAATTGACACCATGAATCACCACGCCCTGCGCCGATAGCTTGTTCAGCACCGGATGCTCGACGCGGCAGGCGACACACCAGGTGGCCCAGACATTGACCAGTGCTGGCTTGCCGAGCAGATCGCTGCGGGTGACGGTCTGCGAGGCGTCGGTGACCGAGCTCAGGGTGAAGTCCGGGAACGGCTGATTGATCAGCGGCGACGGTAACGCCAGCTCGCTCTCACCCGCCTTCTTGCCACTAAGCCCCGATAACGCGAAGCCGGCAATCAGCAGAAAGATGGCCAGTGGTACCAACAGGAACAGGCGGCGCATCAGACTGCCTCCCCTACGCTGGCCGGCGCGCTCTGACGCTGGCGTGCTTTCAGGCGGTAGCGTTTGTCACTGGCCGACAGCAAGCCGCCGGCCATCATCAGCAGACCACCCAGCCAGACCCAGCGTACGAACGGCTTGATGTGCACGCGAATGGCCCAGGCATCACCCTCCAGCGGCTCGCCCATGGCGACGAACAAGTCACGGGTGAAACCGGCATCGATCCCAGCCTCGGTCATCAGCTGATTCTTGACCTTGTAGAGGCGCTTTTCGGGATGCAGCAGGGTGACTTCACGGCCGCCTTTCATCACCCGTATATGGCCTTGATCGGACACCCAGTTGGAACCTTCACGGTGCTGCACGCCCTCGAAGGTGAACGAGTAACCGCCCAACTCCAGGGTATCGCCCGGCGCCATGCGCAGGTCGCGCTGGTTATCGAACAAGCTGGCACCGATGATGCCCACCGCACACACGGCAATGCCCAGGTGCGCCAGGGTCATGCCCCAGTAGCTGCGCGGCAAGGCACGCAGCCCCTTGGCCAGACCCTTGTTACGGGTCTTGTGCAGAATGTCGCGAAGACTGGCACCGGTAACCCAGAACACCAGCAGCAGCATGCTGCCCACCGCGAACAGGTGATCGCCAATCCACACGGCGATGGCAACCGCGCCCAGCGCTGCGAATACCAGTACCCACTTCAGCTGGCCGGTCAGCCAGGACAGTGGGGTTTCTTTCCAGCGGCTGACAATACCTACGCCCATGGCCAGCATCAGAATCGACATCAGGGGCAGGAACATGCCATTGAAATACGGCGGCCCCACCGACACCAGGGTATCGAAGGCCGACATGATCAACGGATACAGCGTGCCCAGCAGTACCATGAGGGCCGCGACCACCAGCACCAGGTTATTCACCAGCAGCAAGGCTTCACGCGAGCTCCAGGCAAAACCGATCTGGCTTTTCACCACCGGCGCGCGCAGGGCGTAGAGCAGCAGCGAGCCGCCCACTACGACCAGCAAGAAACCGAGAATGAACACGCCGCGCTCGGGGTCGGTGGCAAAGGCATGCACCGAGGTCAACACCCCGGAGCGCACCAGGAAGGTACCCAGCAGGCTGAGCGAGAAGGCGGCAATCGCCAGCAGCACCGTCCAGCTCTTGAACACGCCTCGCTTCTCGGTCACCGCGAGCGAGTGAATCAGCGCGGTACCGACCAGCCAGGGCATGAAGGATGCGTTTTCCACCGGGTCCCAGAACCACCAGCCACCCCAGCCAAGCTCGTAATAGGCCCACCAGGAGCCGAGCACGATCCCCAGGCTAAGGAAGGCCCAGGCGATGATGGTCCAGGGCCGCGACCAGCGCGCCCAGGCGGCGTCCAGACGGCCACCCAGCAGCGCGGCGATGGCAAAGGCAAAGGCGACCGAGAACCCTACATACCCCATGTAGAGCATGGGCGGGTGCACGATCAGGCCAAAGTCCTGCAACAGCGGATTGAGATCATTGCCGTCAGCCGGGTGGAATGGCAGTTGGCGATCAAAGGGGTTGGAGGTCATCAGCATGAACAGCAGAAAACCGACACTGATCATGCCCATCACGGCCAGGACCCGACTCAGCATGTCTTCCGGCAGATCGCGCGAGAAGATCGCCACGGCAAAGGTCCAGGCGGCCAGGATCAGGGCCCACAGCAACAGCGAACCTTCGTGCCCACCCCAGACTGCACTGACGCGGTAGTACCAGGGCAGCGCCGAGTTGGAGTTGAGCGCCACATAGGTGACGCTGAAGTCGTTGGTGACAAAGGCATGCACTAGGCAAAGAAAGGCAAAAAATACAAACAGACACTGGGCCATGGCCGCCGGCTGAGCGAACCCCATGGCCAGCGAGTCGCCGCGCCAGGCGCCGTACAGGGGCACGGTGGCCTGCAGCAACGCGAGGCAGAGGGCGATAATCAGGGCAACCTGCCCAAGTTCAGGAATCATGCGATCGGCACCTCAGTAATTGCTGGCTGGCGCGTCTGCGGCTGCTTCGCCGGCCGCCGCTTTGTTGGCCTTGGCATCGTTCATGGCCTTGGCCACTTCCGGTGGCATGTACTCTTCATCGTGCTTGGCGAGCACCTCATCGGCCTGCAATACGCCGTTGGCGTCCAGCCGACCCAGCGCCACAATGCCCTGCCCTTCGCGGAACAGATCCGGCAGGATGCCGCTGTAGGCGATGGTCACGGCGTGAGCGCCATCGCTGACGTCAAAACGCACATCCAGGCTATCCTTTGAGCGCACGACACTGCCCTCCACCACCATACCGCCAGCGCGGATACGCGCCTGATCCGGTACTTCCCCGGCGACGATCTGGGTCGGCGTGTAGAACAGATTGATATTCTGCTGCAACGCCGACAGCGCCAGCGCCACAGCAGCGCCGACACCCAACATCACCAGCACGATCAGAATCAGGCGCTTTCTGCGCAACGGATGCATTACAACCCCTCCCGCCGACGTCGGCGTGCTTCAGCCTGAACCAGCTGGCGCTTTCCCAGCACCGGTGGCAGGAACAACAGAATCAGAACCGTCGCCGTAATCCCGTAGGCAGACCAGACGTAAACACCGTGACCGCCCATGGCAATGAACTCGGACAGGTTACTCATGCACTCTTCTCCAGAATCTCGCGGACCCAGCGCGCCTTGTGTTCGCGGCGCAGCACTTCCAGGCGCATGCGCAGCAACAGGTTGAGCGCAAACAGACCGTAGAACGCCAGCACCATCACCAGCAGTGGCAACCACATTTCCACCGGCATCGCCGGTTTTTCAGTGACGGTGAAGGTGGCCGGCTGGTGCAGGGTATTCCACCAGTCGACCGAGTATTTGATGATCGGAATGTTGACCACACCGACGATGGCCATCACCGCAGTCGCCTTGGCCGCCGTGTCACGATTGCTGATCGCCATGCGCAGGGCAATGATGCCAAAGTACAGAAACAGCAGGATAAGCATGGACGTAAGGCGCGCATCCCACTCCCAGTAGGTACCCCAGGTGGGCTTGCCCCAGATGGAGCCGGTAATCAGTGCCACAAAGGTCATCCAGGCACCGATGGGCGCAGCGCATTGCAGCGCCACATCGGCCAGTTTCATACGCCAGACCAGCCCGACAATGCCAGCAACGGCAAGCATCATGTAACAGGACTGGGCCAGAATCGCGGCGGGCACGTGGATGTAGATGATGCGAAAACTATTACCCTGCTGGTAATCCTGCGGGGCAAACACCAGCCCCCATACCACGCCCATCATCAGCGCCAGCACGCTGAACGCAGTTAGCCAGGGCAACAGCTTGCCGCTGATCTCGTAAAACCACTTGGGCGAGCCCAATTTGTGAAAAAAAGTCCAGCTCATTCGCTGTCAGTCTCCGCGCCTATTCACTCACGCCAATTCGTAATCCGGCGGCTATCGCCAAGGGTGCCAGACTCAGTGCCAGCAACGCCAGGCAACCCAGCCAGAGCAGATAACCGAGTACCGGCAAGCCTTGCAATGCGGCGTCCATGGCGCCGGTGCCCAGAATCAGTACCGGGATGTACAACGGCAGTATCAGCAGCGCCAGCAACATGCTGCCGCCACCCTTCAAACCTACGGTCAGTGCCGCGCCTATGGCGCCCAGCAGGCTGAGCACGGCAGTACCCAGCAGCAGGCTGAGGCACAAGGTCGGCATAACCGACCAGGGCAGCGCCAGCATCAGGCCGAGCACCGGCGCCAACAGCACCAGCAGCAAGCCGCACATCAACCAGTGGTGCAGCACCTTGACCAGCACCAGCAAGGTCAGCGGGTGCGGTGACAGCACCCACTGCTCCAATGAGCCGTCTTCAAAATCGCTGCGAAACAGGCCATCCAGGGACAGCAAGGTAGCCAGGAGCGCGGCCACCCAGATGATGCCCGAGGCCATGCGCTGCAACAGTTGCGGCTCCGGCCCCACCGCCAGCGGAAACAGGGTAATGACGATAGCGAAAAAGATCAGCGGATTGAGCAGGTCGCCGGGGCGACGCCAGGCCAATTGCCATTCACGCTTGAACAACAGCCAGATGATCTGCCGCATCAGCTCGCCCGCCCCAGCTCAAGCCGGCGCACACCCGGCACATGGGCCAGACTGTGGTGCGTAGTCAACACCACGGTACCACCACCGGCTGCAAAGGCCATGACATGCTGCTCCAGCGCCTGCACACCGGCCTGGTCGAGCGCCGTGAAAGGTTCATCCAGAATCCATACAGGAGCGCCCGGCAGATACAACCGGGCCAGAGCCACGCGGCGTTGCTGGCCGGCCGAGAGCTGCCGACAGGGCACATCCTCGAAGCCGCGCAGGCCGACCTGCTGCAGCGCCTGCCAAATGGCCTCACGGGTCACTGGTTGGGTGAGCGCACAGAGCCAGCTGAGGTTTTCCTCCGCGCTCAACGCGCCCTTGACCGCCGGCGCGTGCCCTATATACAGCAGGTTGCGCCGCCAGTGCTCGCGACCGCGCCTCGACAGCACGGACTCACCGGCAAAGCGGATATCACCGCCGCTGGCTGGCATCAGGCCGGCCAATATACGCAGCAGGCTGGTTTTACCCGCACCATTGGGGCCAGCGACCTGCAGCACGTCACCGGGTTGCAGACAGCAGGAGACTGCGGAGAAAAGCTCGCGCTCATCCCGCTCACAGGCCAGTTCGCTGATGTCGATCTGCTGCTTGCTCACTACTACTCCAGACCCAGGCTGAATCGCGCCGATACCATTGCATTGATGATTCCGGCATGCTGGCCGCTATACTCTTTGCAAGCGCCACCAGCAGCGGGCTGGAAGGCCCGTCAATGGGGCGCCATTATACATGCCCCCCTACCCCGGGGGACCTCGATTTACATCAACATGTGACAACATGAGCTCGGACTTTCGCCTACCACCCAGCACTGTCATTCCACCCAGCGCGCCAACCACGCCGGCTGCGGCGGTAGCTGCGCGTGGCGCTGAAGCAATCAGCATGGCCCTGCAACTCTTGCGGCCAATTGACGCAGCGCTACTGCCAGAGGGTGAAAAGATCAGCGCCGAGGTGATCCAGAGCAGCCCGCGGGCCAACGGCAGCGGCCAGTTTGAGGTGCTGCTGCGCCTCGCCCGGGGCACGGCAACCAGCGCACCAGCCACACTGCCCGCCAGCAGCCCACAGCCACTGACCACCGGTACCCAACTGGTGGTTCAGGCACTGACCCAAACCCAGCTGATGGCCGTGCTGCAACCGGCCAGCAGCGCGCCCGCCAGCGAGCCTTTGACGCGCCTTGATCCTGCGCAGTTTCCGCCCGGCAGCGCCTTGCAGGCACGGGTATTAAGCCAACAGCCGGTTACCGACAACGCCGGCCAACAGGTCGCCTTTGCCGTGCTGGCCAAAATCGTACAGGGGGCCGCTACTGGCAGCCTGCTGCAACTCACCAGCAGCCAGCCGGTAGAACCCGGTACCCGGCTGAATGCCAATGTGGGTGCCCAGGGTGAATTGCGCGTGCTGGCTAGCAGTGCGCAGCAGCGCCAGCTCGATCTGCTGCAAGGTTTGCGCAGCACCCTGCAAAGCCAGGCCTCAAGCGAGCCCCTGTTCAACCGGCTCGACCAATTACAGGCCAGCCCGCGCGACCTACCTGCCATCCCGGCGCTGCAGCGGGCCATAGCCCAAGTGCTGCAGCAAGTCACTACCGCGCAGCAGCTAACAACGGCTGACGGGGTGGCCAATGCGATCAAGCAGAGCGGCCTGTTCCTTGAGCCCAACTTGGCCAAAATCGCCGAGTCCCTGGTTGCCCAGAGCGCCGCAAAACAGGCCGCCAACTCAACAGCACCCGCCGGCGCGGTGGATGCCGCCAGCCAACCGGCCGGCACCTTGCAGCGCGCGCTGCCGGCGCTGGACAAGCTGCTGCCGCTACTCGCCAGCCTGTCGACGCCCGGCGCTCCCGAGCCCCTGGCCGGGGTCGATCTCAAGGGCACTCTGGTCAACTTGCTGATTACCCTGCAACAACAATTGCCGCCCGGCAGTCTCAACGCCCTGAACCTGCCACCCGGTCCCTGGCAGCAAGCCAGCCAGGCCGCAGCGCAACAGCAACTCAAGCCCGGCATGTTTCCGTTGCCGACCCGCGCCTTGCAGGCATTGGGCGAAAACAATGATTTGGGGAGCCTGCTGCGCCTGACCGCAGCCTTGCTGTCACGCATTCAGCACCACCAGTTTCAGAGTCTGGGGCAGACCCAGAGCTTTGCCGACGGCAGCACTCAAACGACCTGGCAGCTGGAAATCCCCATGCGCGACGGGCACCAGTTCAATCATGTGCAGCTGCGCATCGAACGCGAGACGCCGCCGCCGAGCGCCAAGCAGGCCGAACCCACGCCACAGTGGGAAGTACGGCTGTCGTTCAATCTCGACGAACTGGGCAACCTGCAAGCCATTGCCCGATTGCGCAAGGACAAGGTCAGCAGTGAATTCTGGGCCGAGCAGGCCGCCACGCTGAAACTGGTCAATAACGAACTGACCCAGCTGCGTGACCGTCTGCTGGCGAAGGGACTCGATGTTGGTGAATTGAGCTGCCATCGCGGCACACCGCCACCGCCGCGCCAGGCACTGCAACAAACCTGGATTGACGAGGTCACCTGATGAGCAAAAACCGCGAAGCCATTGCGCTGATGTATGACGGCGAACAGGCGCCGACGCTGACCGCCAAGGGCGAGGGTGAACTGGCCGAACAAATCATTCAGTTGGCGCTGGATTACGAAGTGCCGATTTACGAGAACGCCGATCTGGCGCGCATGCTGACGCAGTTGGAGCTGGGTGATCAAATACCCGAAGCGCTGTACCGCACCATCGCCGAAATCATCGCCTTTGCCTGGTACCTGAAGGGTAAACGCCCCGCCGGCTTCAATCCCGACGGTGACCAGCCAGTGCCCAAGCGCTTGATGCGGGATAATCCAGATCAGGATTGAGCAGCATCAGGGCTAGGGCTGGCCAACACTCAACCCGCGTCGGTACTCGACGCAGTTTGCCCAGTGGGGCGATATCAGACACGAGACTCAGACAGAGCGCTGGCCGGTACCCTTGAGCGAGATGGAACTCTGCTTTGCAGCGGGGGAGACGGTAATAAAAGCACCGCAAGCGGCGACCCAGCGACTGCTCAGCCGCGGCGGCCACCGTGCAATTTGACGAAGAGTTCGGCTTCGGCCTTGGACAGGCCGCAGGATTGGGTGAGGTCCTCAATACTGGCGCCCATACCCACCAGCCGTGCCGCCTGGTTATAGGGCAACGCTTGCGGATCCTGGGTTTCCAGCTTCAGCTGTTTGTCTTCCAGACGTTTGAGCTGCAAGCGCAATGCGGTCAGCTCCTCGCCCATGCGAATACTGCCCTGCTGAAAGGTGGCCAGGTCGCGTGTCAGCTGCTCCTGGCGCTGACGCAGATGCTCGGACTGCTGCTGCAGCTCGGCAGGCAACTGACGGATCCGCGCGAACAGCACCACCAGAGCCGCCAAAACCACGCCCATCAGACTGCCCAGCAGTAACAGCAACCAAGGCTCATTCATGCCGATCAAAAGCCGGACAACTCCGCCCACTCATCCTCGGTCATCATCTTTTCCAGATCGACCAGAATCAGCAGCTCGTTGTTCTTGTTGCAGACGCCCTGAATGAATTTCGCGGATTCATCGGTACCCACGTTCGGCGCGGTCTCGATTTCCGACTGACGCAGATAAACCACCTCGGCCACGCTGTCGACCAGAATCCCGACCACTTGCTTGTCGGCTTCGATGATCACGATGCGGGTGTTGTCGGTGATCGGAGCAGGCGTCAGACCAAAGCGCTGGCGAGTATCGATCACCGTAACCACATTGCCACGCAGGTTGATGATGCCCAATACATAGGAAGGCGCGCCCGGTACGGGAGCAATCTCGGTATGGCGCAACACTTCCTGCACCTGCATCACGTTGATGCCATAGCTTTCGTTGTCCAGGCGGAACGTCACCCATTGCAGGATCGGATCTTCAGCGCCTTGTCCCGAATTATTTTTCATTGTCATGCTTCCCGATCATCGTTGATAGCAGTCCAGCAGCCTGGAACGCCGGACAAGGGTACCGACCATAAGGTCTGCACCGGTTTACGGTTATCCTAATGCTGGCGTTGCGGCATTACCAGACGCCTGACGCGCCATACCATTGACTATCAGGCTAGCCAGCGCCGAGACATCCAGCAAGGCACACATATGATCAATCACGGTGCCAGCCAACCACGGACGCTTGCCTTGCTGTGAGCGCCACTTGATCTGGCTCGGCTCCAGTCGAATCGACTGATGCACACCGTGTACCGCCATACCCCAATCATATCCTTCAACCGAAATGACAAAGGACAGGCTCTCTTTCAACTCGTCGCTGTAGCGCTCGGGCATGACCCAGCGCGCGGTATCCAGCACCTTCAGATTTCCCGCCTGGGTAGCCAGTATGCCGAGGAACCAGTCCGGCTGACCAAATAACGGAGTAATTTCCGCATCCAGCGGATAGATAGTCCCCAGCGATACCAGCGGCACGGCCAATTTCAAGCCGCCCACATCAAACAGCAAGGCCTCGAAGGCCTGCTCGCGCCACTGCGGCTGTGCCACTGGCGCGGGTGGTGCCGGTTGCTCGGCGGGCATCTCGACAACTGGCTCAGCAGGCACAGGAGTGGGCACTGGCGCCGGCGGCGCGCGCAATACCGGCGCTACGACGGCGGGGCGCGGCGGAGCCGGCGGCCGTTCAGGCACAACCGCCGGTGCAGGCGCCGCTTCCTCGCGGGCCAGCTCCTCGGCTGCGTCCTGCAGCAGCGCATCCAGATAATGCTGAATGGTCTGTTCCGGTACGAACTCCTGCACCGGCAATCTGGATTTACTCATAACACCCGTATCATCCTGGTTTAGCCACGAAATGGTTGGGACATGGCAATCATGGCTCATGCAACTGTATCGGCGGTGTGTGACAAAGCATTAGCCTGGCCTACCGCGCGTCAGGCCACCTGCTCGCTGCGTGACAGGCTTTGCGCCAACAGGTAGCGCAGTAACGCACGGTACGCCAGCACGCCCCGCGCGCTCGCATCCAACTGTGAAGGCACGACCCCGGCCAGACTGGCGTCGCGCAGCTTGGTATCAATCGGAATGTAGGCCTGCCAGAGATGATCCGCGTAGTCCCGGCGCAACATGCGCAGGGTACTCAGCGAGGCCTGGGTACGGCGGTCGAACAAGGTTGGCACGATAGTATAGGGCAGCGCCTGCTTGCGCGAGCGGTTCACCATGTTCAGCGTGTGTACCATGCGCTCCAGCCCCTTGAGGGCGAGAAACTCGGTCTGCACCGGGATGATCAACTGCTCGCACGCAGCCAGGGCATTGATCATCGACACGCCCAACAGCGGCGGGCTATCGATAATGACGAACTGGAAGTCGTTCCACAGCTGCGCCAGCGCGCGCGAAATCACCAGGCCATAACCGCCCTGCGCTGCCGACTGACGCTCCAGCGTGGCCAATGAGGTGCTGGACGGCAGCAGGTGGATATTAGGATGCGAGCTGTCCAGCAGCAGCGCCGCTGCCAGCCCGTCCGGCACTTGCCCGTTGTGCTGAAACAGATTGAAGACGCTGCTGGTCAGTTGGTCCGGGTCATGCCCAAAGTAGCTGGTCATGGAGCCGTGCGGATCCAGATCGACCACCAATACACGTTGCCCCTGATCTGCCAGCAGGCCAGCCAGTGCCACAGCGGAGGTGGTCTTGCCCACCCCACCCTTCTGATTGGCTACAGCCCAGACTCTCATGGCGTACCTCCGGGGGCATTCCAGCCGTGATAGGCCCCATAACATGCGATAAACGACAACATTTTGACAGCTCAGACCTGTTTACAGCTAGGGAGCAGGACTCGATGCAGAACCCGTGCCAGAAGGACCCGCTGCACCCGATGGGGCAGCCGTTTCACTACGCGCTTCGCGCATCACATTGACCGACTCCGGCTCACCGCCAAAAGGCTCGTGCCGCTTATCCACATAACGCGACACCAGCAATACCACCCGGCGGTTAGCCTTGCGACCAGCAGCGGTCGTGTTATCGGCAACAGGCCTGAATTCACCATAGCCTACGGCAGCCAGTCGGTCAGGGTTGACGCCGCCATTACTCAGCATACGCACCACACTGGCCGCCCGCGCCGCAGATAGCTCCCAGTTGGTCGGGTAGTTGCCCGAACGCATCGGCACATTGTCCGTAAAGCCCTCAACGTGCACCGGGTTTTCGTAGGGCGCCAGTATTTCGGCAATCCGGTCGATCAAACCAAAGGCCGCATCCAGCGGCAACGCATCACCACTGGGAAACAGCAGCCCGGAGCTCAGCTCAATCTCGACCCACAGTTCGTTGCCGCGCACCTCCAGGTCGCCCGCCTGGATAAGGTCACCAAAGGCTTGTTGCATCGCCTGGGTGATGTCCTGCAGCGCATCACTGCCACCATCCTGCTGCCCGGTCTGGGTGCCATCGCTATCCTGGGTGCCGATTCCGCGTGGTTTTTCCTGGCCTATCTGTATGGGATCGATGGCCCTCTGCGGCTGATTGAAAGCGCCCTCAAGGGTATCTGACAGTACCTTGTACTTGCCTTCATTGACCGAGGAGATGGAATACATGACAACAAAAAACGCGAACAGCAGGGTGATGAAGTCGGCGTAGGACACCAACCAGCGCTCATGATTTTCGTGCTCTTCGTGGCGACGTCGCCGCATGCCGCTATCCTCGGTTCGTTAGACGTTGGGCGCTAATCGAGGAAGCCTTCAAGCTTCATTTCAATAGAGCGAGGATTTTCCCCTTCGGCAATCGACAGCAGACCTTCCAGCAACATCTCGCGATAGCGCGACTGCTGCAGCACTACCGCCTTGAGCTTGTGCGCAACCGGCAACAGGAACAGGTTGGCCAGCGCCACACCGTAAATAGTGGCGACAAAGGCCACCGCAATGCCCGAGCCCAGCATGGAGGGGTCAGCCAGGTTGCCCATGACATGAATCAGCCCCATGACGGCGCCAATGATGCCAATGGTGGGCGAATAACCGCCCATGCTCTCATAGACCTTGGCCGCCATCAGGTCGTGGTTTTCACGCGTCATCAGCTCAACTTCGAGAATCCCGCGCAACGCCTCGGGCTCACTACCATCAACCAGCAACTGCAGGCCCTTGCGCGCATAGGCGTCGGGCTCCAGCTCCGCGATGGACTCCAGGCCCAACAGGCCATCCTTGCGCGCGATGGTGCTCCAATTGATGACCTGACCAATCCCCTCACGCAGGCGATTGGTCGGTGGAAAAATAATCCAGCGCAGAATCACCAGAGCCCGCTTGAACACGGTCAACGGGGTCTGAATGAAGGCGGCGCCGAGGGTGCCGCCGATGACGATGAGTGCGGCAGGCGCGTTGAGCAGCGCCGAGGCGTGGCCACCTTCCAGGTAGTTGCCACCGATGATGGCAACAAACGCCAGAATGACGCCAATGATACTGAGAATATCCATCAGCCGATCTCTGCCAGATAACGACCGATTTCATCCAGGTTATAGATGCCATCGGCCAGATTGGCCTTTGCAACCGCCATGGGCATGCCGTAAATCACGCAACTGGCTTCATCCTGAGCCCACACGGCGCTACCCGCCTGCTTGAGCATGCGCGCCCCTTCCCGCCCGTCCGCACCCATACCGGTGAGCACGACCGCAAGCACCTTGTCCTGAAATGCCTTGGCCGCCGAACCAAAGGTGACGTCGACACAGGGCTTGTAGTTCAGGCGTTCATCGCCGGGCAGAATACGCACCACGCCACGCCCGTCCACCATCATCTGCTTACCGCCAGGTGCCAGCAACGCCAGGCCTGGGCGCAGCACATCGCCGTCTTCGGCCTCCTTGACGGAGATACGGCAGAGCTTGTCGAGGCGTTCGGCAAAGGCCTTGGTGAACGCAGCCGGCATGTGCTGAATCAGCAACAGCGGCGCAGGGAAGCTGCCGGGTAACTGCGTCAGCACTTTCTGCAGGGCGACAGGGCCGCCGGTGGAGGTACCGATAGCGACCAGCTTGTAGCTGCGCTTGCGTGGCGCTGGACTGGTACGCGCCACCGGGGCCGCCGGCTTGGCGGTCGTCGCCCCGCCGAGCGGACTCGCGCCAGGGCGCGCTGCGGGGGAGGCAGTAGCGGCGCCCGGTGCAGGCGCAACAGGCGGCGCTGCCGCACTGCCACTCAAGCCCAGCGAACGGCGGTTGGTGCGTGCCAGCGCGTTGACCCGCTCGCACAGCAGCTGGCGCACCTTGTCCGGGTTGCGGGAAATGTCTTCGAAATTCTTCGGCAGGTAGTCGGCGGCGCCGGCGTCCAGCGCATCAAGACTGACGCGGGCGCCCTCGTAGGTCAGCGAGGAAAACATGATCACCGGCGTGGGGCAGCGCTGCATGATCTGCTTGACCGCGGAAATGCCGTCCATGACCGGCATTTCGTAATCCATGGTGATAACGTCAGGGCGCAGCGACAGCGTCTGCTCGATGGCTTCTTTGCCGTTGGTTGCCGTGCCGACAACCTGAATCTGCGGGTCACCCGCCAGAATTTCCGTTACCCGGCGGCGAAAGAAACCCGAGTCATCCACCACCAGAACCTTGACCGCCATACCCTCTCCTGAACCCGCATCGCCATCCGGCGCACTAATGCGCCTGTTTCGAGTAATCCTACCCGTCTACCGCCTCAGCTCACTACGCCACAGCAATCGGCAGATGCGTCTGATACAGCATGATACAACCTATCACACCCGCCGCGCGTAGCGCTTGAGCAGGCTGGGAATATCCAGAATCAGCGCGATGCGACCGTCCCCGGTAATAGTCGCCCCGGCCATTCCGGCGGTGCCTTGCAGCATCCGTCCCAACGGTTTGATTACCACCTCTTCCTGGCCGACCAACTGGTCGACCACAAAACCGACCCGCTGGGTGCCAACCGAAACGATCACCACACTGGCAGCGGAATGATCGCTGGTGTCTTGCACACCCGGCATCAGCCAGCGCTTGAGGTAAAACAGCGGCAGCGCTTTTTCACGCACGATGATCACTTCCTGACCATCGACAATGTTGGTGCGTGACAGGTCAAGACTGTAGATCTCGTTGACACTGACCAACGGCAAGGCAAAGGCCTGATTCGCCAGCATGACCATCAGCGTCGGCATGATCGCCAGCGTCAAGGGTACCTTGATCGCAATCCGGGAGCCTTGGCCCTTGGTCGATTCGATATTGATGGTGCCGTTGAGCTGGGAAATCTTGGTTTTCACCACATCCATGCCCACGCCACGCCCGGACACATCGGAAATTTCCGTCTTGGTCGAGAAGCCGGGCGCCAGAATCAGGTTGAAACACTCGCTGTCGCTCAGGCGATCAGCAGCGTCCTTCTCCATCATGCCCTTTTCCACGGCCTTGGAGCGCAGCACATCGGGGTCCATGCCACGACCATCGTCAACGATCGTCAGCAGAATGTGATCGCCTTCCTGCTGCGCGGCCAGCACCACCTTGCCGGTACGCGGCTTACCGGCCGCTTCACGCTCATCGGGCGTTTCTACGCCGTGGTCTACCGAGTTGCGCACCAAGTGAACCAGCGGATCGGCCAACGCCTCGACCAGATTCTTGTCGAGATCGGTTTCTTCGCCCACCAGCTCCAGGTTGATTTCCTTCTTGAGGTTGCGCGCCAGATCGCGTACCACCCGCGGGAAACGGCCAAATACCTTCTTGATTGGCTGCATGCGGGTTTTCATCACCGACATCTGCAGGTCCGCGGTGACTACATCGAGGTTACCGACCGCCTTGTTCCACTCCTCATCACCGCTGCTCAGGCCAAGGCGCACCAGGCGGTTACGCACCAGTACCAGCTCGCCCACCATGTTCATGATTTCATCCAGCCGCGCGGTGTCTACCCGTACCGTGGTTTCGGCAGCTGCGGGCGCTTCCTGCGCAGGCGCGGCTTTCGCGGCGGCTGCCGGGGCGGCGGCAGGTTTGGCAGCCGGCTTGGGCTCAGGCTTGGCAGCGGGCTTGCTAGCCGGCGCCGGTGCGGGCTTGGCAGCGGGCGGCGCAGCTGGAGCAGCCGCCGCCTCGGCCTCGGTTTTACCAGGTGCCGCGCCTTTACCGTGCAACTGATCCAGCAGCGCTTCAAATTCGTCGTCGGTGATCTTGTCGGCTTCGACGGAACCGGCAGCCGCGGCTGGTTCAGCCGCTTCAGTCGACGCGCCGTCCTTCAGACCGGGCGCACTGCCCTTGCCATGTAGCTCGTCCAGCAGGGCTTCGAATTCATCGTCGGAGATATCGTCGGCGGCGGCAGTCGCCGCTGGCGCGGGAGCCGCACTGACCGGGGCCTGACCACTGCCGTGCAGCTCGTCGAGCAGGGCTTCAAATTCATCGTCGGTGATGTCGTCGCCCGAGGTGGCAGCCGGCGTGGGTGCCGGTGCTGATGCAGGGGCCGTCGCAGCTGCGGCAGGCGCGGCGTCACCGTGCAGCGCGTCCAGCAGCTGTTCGAACTCATCATCGGTAATATCGCCATCGCCGCTGGCGATGGCATCCAGTGTGGCAGTAGGGGGAACGGGCTCGGGTTCGACCACCGGCGCGGCCGCTTCGGGGGCGGCGGGTTCTGCACCACCTGGCTGCGCCAGGGCGGCCAGGGCGTCGAGTAAGGCAGGGTCTGCGGGCGTAGGCTCCTGCTGGTTGCGCACCTGATCAAACATGGTGTTGACCGCGTCCAGCGCTTGCAGAACCACGTCCATCAGGTCGGACGTTACCGGACGCTCACCTTTGCGCAAAATATCGAATACGTTCTCGGCAATGTGGCAACAGGCGACCAGCGCATCAAGCTGCAGGAATCCAGCGCCACCTTTGACGGTATGGAAACCGCGAAAAATGGCGTTGAGCAGATCCATGTCATCGGGACGGTTCTCCAGTTCGACCAACTGCTCGGACAACTGCTCGAGAATTTCACCTGCCTCGACCAGAAAGTCCTGGAGAATCTCTTCATCCGCATCGAAACTCATGCACCCACTCCCCTCGGGCGTGTTGACGTAAACGGCTATGCGCGGCCACTGATACTGCTGCCTGTGTGCAGTCCGTTGTTATTAGACGTTATTCCGGAACCCGTAAACCTGACTACTTCCTGTGCTGCCTGGCTCTTGCCGCCACAACGCTGTGGCGGTGCATCTTGGCAGGAGTCAGAAGCCCAGACTGGACAGAAGGTCGTCGACTTCATCCTGACCGGAAACCACGTCTTCTCTTTTATCGGCATGAATCTGTGGACCTTCACCCCTGGACGAAGGTTTTTTTGCCTCACTGACGGTTTCAGGGTGGTTTATGCCGGTAATCCGATCCACCTGACCTGCCATGCGCACCAGATTGAGCAGGCTTTCCTCGACATCGTGAACCAGGGTAATGACACGCTTGATCACCTGGCCGGTCAGATCCTGATAGTCCTGCGCCATGAGGATATCGTTGAGGTGGCCAGACACGTCGTTACTGGTGTTCTCGGCCTTTTCGAGAAAGTCGCCCATACGCTTGTACAGATCACGAAACTCGTCTGCGGCCATTTCACGACGTTGCAGTCGCTGCCAATCGGCGCGCAGCGCCGCCGCCTCGCCACCCAGTTCAGAGATTTTTGGCGCACTGCTTTCCACCAGATCCATGGTGCGATTGGCGGCCTTGTCGGTCAGCTGCACCACATAGTCAAGGCGGTCGGACGCATCGGAAATCTTGGAGGTCTCGCTGTCGTCTTCGAGCGCGTGGGAGGTGTCGAGCTGAAAATTGACGATAGCGTTATGCAACGCGCGGGTCAGTTGCCCGACCTCGTGATAGAGACCGCGATCTCGGGCTTGATTGATTGCGTGGATCACCAGCAGAGCTTCGGCAAAGTCGCCTTGCTCCAGGTGGTCGACCAGTTGGCGCGCATTGTCCTTGAGGGAATGTTCAAATTCCTGAGCAGTCGCCTGGCCGGGATCCTTACTTAACGCCATAACCTGTACCCCGGTTGGTTGTTATTTTGCTTGTACTCGCTCAAAAATCTTTTCGATTTTCTCTTTCAAGGCTTGAGCGGTAAATGGCTTGACGACGTAGCCGTTGACGCCTGCCTGCGCGGCTTCAATGATCTGGTCGCGTTTGGCCTCAGCGGTGACCATGAGTACCGGCAGGTGCTTGAGGCGGTCATCGGCACGCACCGCACGCAGCAAATCGATGCCGCTCATGCCCGGCATGTTCCAGTCGGTCACCAGAAAGTCGAAATTACCGCTTTGCAGCATCGGCAACGCGGTATTGCCATCATCGGCTTCAGCCGTGTTGGTAAAACCCAGGTCGCGCAACAGGTTCTTGATAATGCGCCTCATCGTCGAAAAATCATCAACGATGAGAATTTTCATATTCTTGTCCAAGTCGACCTCCGTACAAACCAGGGAAAGTGCAGGCCTGCACCCCGAAAACCCATTGCAATGGCCAAACTAGCCGTATAAAGACGTTCTGAACAACCCTCTGCCGTGCAAACTGCTGTTCACAACACCCTCGCTACCACCATCAAAACAGGATCGGGCACAGTGCTACCATCAGCGCGATCCGAGCATTGTCCGGATGTTGGCGACAAAATCAATCATTTCGCCAACTCGACAAGCGTGCGCGCAGACGTGCGGCACATTGACTGTGCAATTGACTGACCCGTGACTCACTGACGCCCAGCACAGCGCCAATCTCCTTGAGATTCAGTTCTTCATCGTAATACAGCGACAACAGCAGCTTTTCACGCTCGGGCAAGCCGTTGATCGCCTCGGCCAGCGCCGCCCTGAAGCGCTCATCTTCCAGCCCGGCGAAGGGCTCAAAATCGCCCTGTACATCGGCCGGCGCGCCACTCTCCAGCAAATCATCAAAACTGAACAGCTTGCTGCCGGCGGTATCATTGAGGATCGCGTAATATTCCTCAAGGCTCATATCCAATTCGGCCGCAACTTCGTGATCTTTAGCGTCGCGCCCCAAACGGGACTCTACCGAGCGCATTGCGTCACTGACCATACGGGTGTTGCGATGCACCGATCGCGGCGCCCAGTCACCCTTGCGCACTTCATCCAGCATGGCGCCACGAATACGAATCCCGGCATAGGTTTCGAAGCTGGCGCCCTTGCCAAAATCAAATTTACGCGAGGCTTCGAGCAACCCGATCATGCCGGCCTGCATCAGATCTTCCACCTGTACGCTAGCCGGCAGGCGACCCAACAGGTGGTAGGCAATACGTTTTACCAGCGGAGCATATTGCTCAACGAGTCGATCCTGATTGTCTGCAGAAACTTGTGCTCGTGTATACATGCTCAATCCGCCAGCCGATGCAATCATAGGCCTGACCCGGTGGGCCGTACCAGACGTTCGACGAAGAACTCGAGATGTCCGCGTGGATTGGCCGGTAAAGGCCAGGCATCCACCTTCTGTGCAATCGCCCGAATGGCCATAGCCGCCTTGCTGCGCGGAAAGGCTTCGTAGACTGCACGTTGCTTCTGTACGGACTTGCGCACCGCTTCGTCAAAGGGTACGGCCCCGACGTATTGCAGCGCTACGTCGAGAAACCGGTCAGTTACTTTGGAGAGTTTAGCAAAGACCAGCCGACCTTCCTGCGGTGTGCCGACCATATTGGCCAACACGCGGAATCGGGTCATGCCGTGATCACGGTTGAGCAGCTTGATCAGTGCGTAGGCATCGGTAATCGAGGTTGGCTCGTCGCAGACGACAATCAGTGCCTCCTGTGCAGCACGCACGAAGCTGACCACCGAGTCGCCAATACCCGCCGCGGTGTCGACAATCAGCACGTCGATGTTATCGCCGACCTCGCTGAAGGCCTGGATCAAACCGGCATGTTGCTGATGATTCAGGCTGACCATGCTGGCGGCGCCGGACGCGGCGGGCACCACGCGTACACCACCCGGGCCATTGAGCATCACATCGCGCAGGTCACATTTGCCTTCCAGCACATCCGCCAACGTTGCCTTGGGTTTGAGACCCAGCAACACATCGACGTTGGCCAGCCCCAAGTCGGCATCGAGCAGCACGACGCGACGGCCCATGTCTGCCAGCGCCAGACTGAGGTTGACCGACACGTTGGTTTTGCCGATACCACCCTTGCCGCCAGTGACTGCGATAACCTGAACCGGATGATTGCTACCCATCTACGTTGATTACCTTGAATTATTGATTTTGCTTAGCTTGCCCGCTGGCCATGCATCATGCCGGCAAACACATCCGCCATCGCCTGATCGGCTGGCGCTTCATTACCTGCCATGCTGACCGCACGGCTGACCAGCTGGTGACCGACGGCCCGGTTGATATCGTCCGGAATCCGCTGGCCATCTGCCAGATAGGCTACCGGCAAACCCTGCTCCATAGCCAGCCCTAATGACTCACCCAGGGTCGCCGCTTCGTCAACCTTGGTCAGGATACAGCCACTCAAACCGCAGGTCTTGTAGTTGTGGTACGCCGCCTTCATTACCCGGTACTGACTGGTCGCTGCGAGTACCAGCAGATTGCGAACCTGGCGGCCCTGCTGTGCCAGTGCGCTCAACTGGCCACGCAGATAGGGATCGTTGGCCTGCAGCCCCGCGGTATCTACCAGCACCAGGCGCTTGCCGGAGAAATCAGCGAGAACATCTTCAAGACTGTTCTGTTCATCCACCACGCGCACCGGCACATCCAGGATACGGCCCAGCGTACGCAGCTGCTCGTGGGCGCCAATCCGGTAGGTATCCATGGTCACCAGCGCGACGTGCTGACTGCCGTGCTTGAGCACGTAACGCGCGGCCAGCTTGCCCAGGGTGGTGGTCTTACCGGCCCCGGTCGGGCCCACCAGGGCAATGATGCCACCCTGTTCCAGCACTTCTTCACGCAGCGTGGGAATGCGGTGGGACAGGTGAGCCAGCAGCAGCCGCCAGGCCTGACGAATATCCGGCACATCGGCGACCTGGCGCAGCAGCTCCTGACAGGTTTCCGCTGGCAGGCCGATCTGGGTCAAACGGCGCCACAGGCCAGCCTGCTTGGGCTGCCGTTGGTTCAATTGGCCCCAGGCCATACCGCCCAGCTGCGACTCCAGCATTTCACGCAAACCCGCCAATTCGGCGCGCATCGCGCTCAAGCCGGAGCTCTCGGCCGGCTCCGCTGCGGCGGGCGCCGCACTGGCGGCCACCGCGGGCTTGCGTGCTACAGGCTCCTCACTGGGCTCCTGCACCAAACGGTCGAGCAGATCGCGCGCCACGGGCGAGCCTTGCTCGGCGGCCGCACGCATGCTGTCACCAAATAATTGACGGTTGACGGTCGGCTGGTTGCGCGAGGCCATCTTGCCGACTTCCAGCTCGGCGCGAGCGGCAACGATACGTTCCTGGGTTTTCTTCAGCTCCTGGTCCAGACCGGGCGTCGGCGGCGTGATGCGCGGCGCGACGTAGTCCAACGCGGCAGTCAGCTCAACACCACCCGCCACGCGGCGGTTGGCGATGATGGAGGCGTCAGCACCCAACTCGTCGCGCACCAGCTTCATCGCCTGGCGCATATCGGCGGCAAAGAAACGTTTTACTTTCATGGCTGACCTCATCTGTTACCGGTGCCCCGCGCAGGGCGCCAGGCGGCTGTTAATCTCTATTCGCACTAGGCGTTCAGTTCTGGCCGACGGTGGCGACTATGGTCACCTGTTTGCTGTCCGGGATCTCTTGGTAGGACAGCACGTGGGCTCCGGGGGCGGCGTAGCGGACGAACTTGGCCATCATCATGCGGATCGGCCCAGCTACCAGCAGTATCGCTGGCTTGCCCTGTACTTCCTGGCGCTGCACCGCTTCAGAGAGAGAGCGTTGCAGTTTTTCCGCCATCCCCGGCTCCAGCAGCATGCCATCATCAGCACCCTGCCCGGCCTTCTGAAGACTCTGTAGCAACATCTGTTCCAACCTTGGCTCAAGGGTGATCACAGGCAGCTCGGAGTCAAGCCCCACAATGCTTTGCACGATGGAGCGCGACAACGCCACTCGCACCGCGCCGATCACAGCGCCAGTATCTTGACTCTTACCTGAGCTGTTGGCGATGGCCTCGGCAATGGTCCGAATGTCACGCACTGGCACCTGCTCCTGCAGCAACCCCTGCAACACCTTGAGCAGGTTCGACAGCGAAATCAGCCCCGGCACCAGCTCCTCGGCCAGCTTGGGTGAGGCCTTGGCCAGCACCTGCAACAGCTGCTGCACTTCTTCGTGACCGATCAGCTCATGCGCGTGCTTGTGCAGGATCTGGTTGATATGGGTCGCGACCACGGTACTGGCGTCGACCACCGTGTAACCCAGTGATTGCGCCTGATCCTTCTGCGAAGGCTCAATCCACACCGCATCCAGACCGAAGGCCGGGTCTTTGCCTGCCAGCCCCTTGATTTCGCCAAACACCTGGCCGGGGTTGATCGCCAGCTCGCGGTCCGGGTATACCTCCGCCTCGGCCACGCCCACACCCATCAGCGTCAGTCGGTAAGCATTGGGCGCAAGATCGAGGTTGTCGCGGATATGTACCGAGGGCATCAGAAAACCCAGATCCTGCGACAGCTTCTTGCGCACGCCCTTGATCCGCGCCAGCAACTGGCCTCCCTGATTGCGGTCAACCAGCGGAATCAAACGGTAGCCGACCTCCAGCCCCACCATGTCGACCGGGGTGACATCATCCCAGCCAAGCTCACGGGTTTCCGGACCCTGCACGGCTGGCGGCTGCGCCTGTTTGCGCTCCACTTCGGCCTCTTCATCGGCCTTGACCTGCTGACGCTTGGCGATCACATAGGCGCCGCCGGCCGCCAGCAAGCCCAGGCCAATAAAGGCGAAGTGCGGCATGCCCGGAATCAGGCCCATGATGATCAGGATCGCAGCGGCAATCGCCAGCGCCTTGGGCGAAGCGAACATCTGCCGTTGCACCTGCGCGCCCATGTCCTCAGAGGTGGAGACCCGCGTCACCATAATGGCGGCGGCGGTAGACAGCAGCAGTGAAGGTATTTGTGCTACCAGACCGTCACCGATGGTCAGCAGCACATAGATCTTGCCCGCTTCGGCAAACGGCAGGCCGTGCTGGGCCATACCGATTGCCAGACCGCCGATCACGTTGATAAACAGGATCAGCAGGCCTGCTACGGCGTCCCCACGAACGAACTTGCTGGCACCGTCCATGGAGCCGTAAAAGTCCGCTTCCTGGGCCACTTCCGAGCGCCGGGTCTTGGCCTGCTCCTGATCGATCAGGCCGGAGTTGAGGTCAGCGTCAATCGCCATCTGCTTACCGGGCATGGCATCCAGGGTAAAGCGAGCGCTCACTTCGGAAATACGCCCCGCACCCTTGGTTACCACCACGAAGTTGATGATCATCAGGATGGCAAACACCACCAGACCCACCACATAGTTACCGCCGATCACCACCTCACCAAAGGCCTGAATCACCTTACCGGCGGCATCGCCACCCTCGTGACCGTACAGCAACACGACCCGCGTGGACGCCACGTTCAGCGCCAGGCGCAGCAAGGTAGCCACCAGCAAAATGGTCGGGAAAACAGCAAAATCGAGCGGCCGCAGGGCGTAGGCGCAGACCAGCAACACCACCAGCGCCAGGGCAATATTGAAGGTGAAGAGGACGTCCAGCAGGAACGGCGGCACCGGCAGCATCATCATGCCGAGCATGACCAGCAACAGAATCGGCACGCCCAGGCTGCCGTGCCGCAGCCCGGCCAGGTTGGTTCGCATATTACCCATCAGTTGTGCGCGATCGACAGCCATTGCCCGGTAGATTCCTAATCAATAATTTGACGCAAATTGCGTGCTTGCAAAGGCCTACGCAAGAAGTGTTCCAGCTCGCCGCGAACTGTTCCGCACAGATGATGTCGAAGTGCTACACAACAAAGCTCAAAGCCGGTGCTATGCTTTGCTGGCGTCGCCACTCTGGTACACTGGCGTCTCTATGACGGCAATGGATGGCCCCGCTCAGTACAGTAAGACTGGCTGGGCAGAAAAGCGCTGAAAGTTACCCTGTGCCGATGCTCGGCACAGGCCTGTTTCAGGCATTTTCAGGAGCACGAACCAGCGTTATCCGGCCATCACAGAGAGAGTTCATGCGCGTACTTCTTGTTTTGCTGCTCAGCATTACAGCGGCCCTGACCGGCTGCGAGAGCCTGTCCAAACCCGACGGGCTGCTGGCACGTTCAGGCGAAGCACTGGAAAATCAACGCCAGCGCCTGGCTGAGCTGGCCGCCAGCCTGACCAGCGATCCGCAAGAGCAGCAACGTCACGCCGAAGTCGAAGCGCTGTTCAATCAGCAGTACATAGACCCGCTTACCAGGTACCTGAACGCCCACGCCAGCGATGCGGACTACGCGCCCTATTTGCCGCTGGTGCGCGAAGAACGCCAACAGCGCTGTAGTGCCATTGCCGAGCGTTATGCCTTACAAGCCCCCAGCCAGGAAGCATTACAGCGCCTCAAGGGTGGCTACAATTTCTCCTGCCCTGAGGTGATCAACGCCTTCGCCCAGCGCGTTCGCGACCTGCCGGCTGACGCGAACGCGCTGCCCGCCGCCGAGCCACGTCCGGCGACAGCCGCCAAGCCGGCCAGCAGCCAGCAGCCGGCCAGCGATGACGCCAAGGATTGCTACCTGCTGTTCAGCATCAAGAATCTGCAACAGGCCGCCGCTCCCTGCCTCGCCTCGGCCAACAGAGGTGACGCCAAGGCTGAGCACCACATGGCGGTTATCGAGCAAACCGCCAACAACCAGAGCGAAGCGCTGCGCTGGGCTCGCCGGTCGGCGGAGGCCGGCGACGCTGCAGGGCAACTGTTGCTGGCGAAGATGCTCAGCAAGGCTGGCGAACAGGAGCAGGCCTTCGCCTGGCTGCAAAAAAGTGCCAAGCAGAATCAGCGTGAAGCCAACTATCTGCTGGCCCAGGCCTATCAGCAAGGCAACGGCACCAGCACCAACTTTCCGCAATCGCAAATTCACCTGCAGCGCGCTGCCAGCGCCGGCCATGTCCCCGCCATGCTGCAGTTGGCCGGGCAGCAGCAAGGCTCGCCGAGTGCCCGTCATTGGCTGAAGGAAGCCGCCCGCAGAAACTCCGCCGCAGCGCAGTATCAGTTGGGTATGGATTACCTGAAGGGCAGTAGCGGTGATATCGACCTGCAGGAAGCCTACGTGTGGCTCAGCCTGGCACTGGTGAACGGTGATAACCGCGGAAAACGCGCCGTGGAGCAACTATCTGGCCAATTAAGCGCAGAGGAGTTGACGCAAGCCCAAGGCCGCATCCATTCTGGCTTGAACGGACTCTAGCCAAGGAATGCCCATGCTCCCGGTCAAGCCAGCGATCATGTTTCTGCTCAGCCTGCTGGTGTGCATTTTCATGTTCGGCACCTGGCTGATGTCGAGCCTGAACCTGGATTACGCCCAAAGCGCCATGGCCGAGTTGCGCCAGCGGCAGATTACCGACACCTTTTACGCCAACCTCGACCGCATCAATGCCCACCATCGGCAGATGGAACACAATACCCAGGGGCTGGCGCGGATGGGGCGCCTGTTCAACAGCCTGCAGGATAGCCCCGGCGTCACCGAACAGCGCCTGCGCCAAAGCCTGCAACAGGCGTTGCGCGACTTTCCTGACAGCTACGGCGGCAGCGTCTGGTTCGCCGATGGGCAGAGCGAACGAGCGCTCTACGCCTATCGGCAAGAAAACCGCATTCTGGTAGAACCGATCCCGGCGGCAGAACAGCAGTTGATCAGGCAGTGGTACGAACAACTAGTCAACCTGAAAAACCAGCCTGACACCCTCCCAGACCCCGCCAACAACTGGATGCCGGCCTACTACAAAGCCAGTATCGACAGCGCCGTGATCAGCCATGTGGTCCTCATTCTCGATCCGCAGCAACAACCCGTGGGCCTGGCGGTGACCGATTGGCGGGCCGAAGACATCGTGCGTACCGTCAGCCGCGTGGAGGTTACGCCCAGCACATTCTCGTTCCTGCTCGACACCGAAAACCGCAATCTTTCCAGCCTGTCGGAAGCCGAGAACGTTACCCAGGCGCAAGCCTTGATCAACGGCATCGTCGACCTGAATCTGTACGAGCAACTCAAGCCCCAGGCGGCGCCGCAGATAATCAGCACCCGCCAACTGGCCTCGCCGATGCAGCAACTGGAGCTTGACCTGAACCAGCGTGATTACGCGCTATTCTTCTCCCGTACACAGGCTGGCATGCTGTTTGGCATCGGCGTGCCACGTGCAGAAATCGATGCGGTGCTTGAGCCCATGCGGGAAAGCAACTTCCGCATCGTCAGCATTACGGCGCTGATTTTGTTGCTGATTTCAGCCCTGATCCTTTACCTGGTTGCCGGCATTTTGCGCCAGCTGCATAACCTGTATACCGACAGCCTGACCGACCTGCCCAACCGCGAGCGGTTACTGGTCGATCTGAAAAAACGCCGTACCGCCGCGCTCATCCTACTGAACATCGACTCCTTCAAGGAGATCAACGACTTCTACGGGCATGAGTGTGGCGACCATGTCATTTCGCAGCTCGCCGACGCGCTCGATGAGTACCTGTCCAGCGAGAGCCAATGGCAGGGTAGCCGACTCTATCGGATGCCCGCCGACGAGCTGGCGATCTGGCTGCCGGGCGACCACAACGAAGCATCGCTGCGCCCTCAGCTCAACGACCTGCTCGACTTCATCAGCGAGCTGCGCATTACCTGGCACGATCAGGAAGTGCCGGTAAACGCCAGTCTGGGCGCAGCCAGTAGTGCTCAGCGCAGCAGCGAGGCCACGGGCGAAGCGCTGCTGCCCGGCGCCAACATTGCGCTGGAACTGGCCCGCCTGCACAAGGACAACTACGTCATCTATGACGAACGCCACAAAGTGCGCGAGAGCTACGAGCAAAATCTGATCTGGGCCAGCCGGCTGAAAGGCGCGCTGGAAACCGGCCGCATCGTGCCTTTCTTTCAGCCGATCATGGATATAAAGACCAACCGCATCGAGAAGTTCGAGTGCCTGGTGCGTCTACTGGATGAACAGGGTGAGCCGATCAGCCCATCGCAATTTCTCGATCTGGCAAAAAAGGTACGGCTATACCGTTCCATCACGCGGTGCATGGTAGAAAGCAGCTTGCGCCAATTTGCCGACCTGCCGTACACCTTCTCGCTCAACCTGTCCTGCGAGGATCTGCTTGATCAAGCGCTGTCGGATCACATCATCGAAACCGTGGAGCACAATCAGATCGGTTCACGGGTGATATTCGAGATTCTGGAATCTGAGGGGATCGAGAACTATGCCGCGGTGCGCCAGTTCATCGACCGCGCCAAGGCGCTGGGCTGCCGTATCGCGATTGACGATTTTGGCACCGGCTACTCCAACTTCGAGCACCTGTTGCGCCTGGATGTTGACCTGATCAAGATTGACGGCAGCCTGATTCAACAGCTCGATACCAATCCGACCGCCATGACCATCTGTAAGGGGATTGTGCAGTTTGCCGAAGAGCTGCACATGCAGACCGTGGCCGAGTTTGTGCACAGCCCGGCGATTCTGGCCAAAGTCCGCGAGCTGGGGGTCACCTTCGCCCAGGGCGCGGCCATCGGCATGCCCTCGGCCAGTCTTATTACCCGCATCACCATGCCCGGCGAGTGACGCCGGCGAACGCGGCTCTAACGGTAAATGATGTCGCCGCGCATCGGCGCCAGCCGCTGCAACAGACGATTCTGCGCGCGGACCGAGATACCCTCTGCGGTCATCGCCTCGATCAGGTCTTCCACCAGTGCGTTAAAGTCCGCCTCGGTGATGGCAAAGCCGGCATGCACCTCGGCCATGCTGTCGCCGGTGTACTCACAGGGGCCGCCCGCCTCTACGCAGAGCTGCTCCTGGAGTTTTTCCTGCAACCGCAGGATGTCGGTGTCGGCAAAATGATGAACAATCCGCTCGTCATCGGCGATGCGGTAGAGCAAGCCCTCAACCACGCGATTGATGCCAGGCTGCCCGCCCAGCGCCTGATACAGGCTGTCGTCGGGCAAGGGCGGCGGTGCCGATGCCGCGCAGGCGGTAAGAACCACAACACAACAGCCGCCTAGAGTTCGGGAAAAAGCCTTGAGCATGCGCGCCTCAGTAACTCAGTTGCAGCGATAGATACAAGCCCTGCTGGTCTTCCAGGGTGGCTATCTCGCCCAGACCGGCCCAGGCTGCCACCACGGCCAGCTGTTTGCTGGGGAAGTAGCCAACGAATACATCCTGCCAATCACTCTCACCGGCAAAAGACAGGTTGTCAGGTTTCTCGCGGTACTCCACGCCAACCGCCCATTGCGGACTGGGCATCAGTACCGCACTACCCTCACGCAACAGACTGCGGCTGTCGCGCCGGTCGCCGCCAAATCCCAGCAGGCCGGTTTCGTTGGCGCGCGAGTAACGCAGCGTGCCGTTAAGCAGCAGGTTGTAGCCGCCCACCGCGCCCATGAACAGCCGCGAGGCCGCCAGGTAATAATCGGCATCCGAATCACGTTCGGCACCCACCAGCGAGGGGACCAGAAAGTTGCGCTGGCGTTTGTATTGGGCGCCCAGCGCCACCTGCGGCAAGCGGTCATAGATCAGATCGCCAAACAGCCGCAGCTTGAGGCTGTAAATATCCTGATTCAGGGTTTTGTCGGGCAGGCTGGCGGCCTTGGTCAGCGCATCCATATCCAGACGCTGTCGCGCTACCGAGACTTCCAGGCGATTGCCGAAAGAGAGCGCCGCACCGTAGCTGTCGAGCCGATAGTCGCCGGTGTCGACGCGGGTTGCGAAGGCGGTCCCACCCCACTCATCCCGCGCTGCATATCCCGACATGACGGCCCAGGGGACGATGCCGCCACCGGCCGCCCCTTCAATGCTGCTCGCCCCACCGGTGGCCAACAAGCGCCCGCCGGGCTCTGCGGCAACGCCATTGGCACAGACCGCCAATACGGCAGCCACAACTGTTTTTTTCACGCAGGCTCCACTACTCCGAACGAGCCCCGGGTATCGTCGAGCCAGCGCTCCAGATCAGCCACCGCCAGCGGCCGGCTGATGAAATACCCCTGGGCTACATCACAATGGCGTTCTTTCAGCCAGTTCAGGCTGTGACTATTTTCAATGCCTTCGGCGATTACCTTCAGGCCCATGTTGTGTGCCAGCTCGATGGTCGATTTGACGATCACCGCGTCATCGCCACCTTCGGCCAGCTGCAACACAAAGGATTTGTCGATCTTCAGATCCTGTACCGGCAAGCTTTTCAGCGTGGCCAGCGAGGAGTAGCCAGTGCCGTAGTCATCCACGGCCAGCTCTATGCCCAGGTCACGCAGCGCCCTGAGGCTGCTGAGGTTGCGCTCAGGGTCAGTCATGACTGCGCTTTCAGTCACCTCCAGCGCCAGATAATCGGGGCTGATCTGCTGCGCCTGCAGCATTTTTTCGATGCGCTGCGGAAACTGCGGATCATCCAGATCGCGCGCGGAAATATTCATTGCCACCTGCAGATGAATCCCACGCTCTATCCAGTTGCGCAATTGTGAGGCTACTGCCGCCATCATCCACTGCGTCAGCATGCCGATACTGCCGGTCTGTTCGGCCAGGGTTATAAATTCGTCGGGGCTGATGGGCCCAAGCTCGCTGTGGTTCCAGCGCATCAAGGCTTCGACCTGACGCACCTCGCCACTGGCCAGGTCCAGTTTGGGCTGGTATACCGCGCTCAGCTCCTTGTACTGCGCGGCGTAGCGCAGGTCGCGCGCCAGGCGAATACGCCGCTGGTAGGCCTGATCACGTTGCGCTTGATACACCGCAATCCGCTCCGGGCCCGGCGCCGCATCGGCCAGCGCAATACTGGCTTGGCGCAGCAGGTCGTTGGCATCGCTGCCATGCAAGGGCCAACTGACCACACCGGCCAGCCACTGCGAACGTAGCTTGATGTCATCAACCTGAATCTTTTCGCCGAGTTTGCCTAGCATCTCATCCACGACTACCACGGCTTCATCCAGCTCACGGTGCTCCAGCAGCAGCAAAAAGCCGACACCGGGCTGCCAGGCCAGCAAGGCGTCCGCCGGCAGATGGCCGTGCAGATGCGACACCGACTGGCACACCAGAGTATCCATGAAATCCTGACCACGGGCCTTGGCCATCAATTCGGCAGAAACCAGATTACACTGGGCCAATACGCCCTTCTGCCCGCTGATCAACGCGCCCCTGAGCCGCTCGCGCACCACACTGACATTGGGTAACCCCGTCAGCGGATCGTGCATGGCGTTGTGTGCGATCAACTCCTCACGCTCGGCAATGCCGCTGCGCATGGTATCGATGCTGTCGGCGAGCAATCCCAGCTCATCATCACGCGCCAACCCTACCTTGCTGGTGTAATCGCCGCGGCCAATGCGCCTGGCCGCCTCGGCCAGCAAGGTTACTGGCCTAGCCAGGCTGCCCGACAAACGCACCGCCAGCAGCGACGAGGCCAGCAGCGCAACCAGGGTGATGATCAGCAGTTCCCGCTTGAGGTCATCAAAGCTCGCCAGCGCCTCACTCAGCGGGCTCGCCAATTGCGCGCTCACGCTGTATGGCGCCTGATCCAACAGCGTAATCACCGTGGTCAGATAGCCCTCACCTTCCAGCGTGCGCGTGCCCTCTTGCAAGTCCATGTCCTGCTGGGCGTAGGGCGAGGTGGAGTAGGTGCTCATGATTTCTTCGTCGCGGCTGCTGATAAACCGGATCTCCAGCCCAGTCAGTTTTTGCAGCTCGCGCGCCAGGGCTGCATCAAGGCTGAAGACCATGGCTACCTGCCCCACTGGCACCGGCGCACGCACTACCGCCTCGACCAACAAATACGGCTGGTGATCTATTACCGCGATGAAGGCCTGCTCGGAGAACGCCTGCAACGCCTCCACCTCGGCTCTGCTACCCCCCTCGTTACCCGCTGACGAGGTTTGCAGCGCGCCCTGCACATCGAAGAACATCGCCTGATCGGCGCCAATTCGCCGCACCTGGTTCTGCAACGCAGAGCGAATGGTAGGCAAATCGCCAGTGGCAACCGCTTGGCGAAAGCCAAAATCGGCTACCAGTATCTGCGTCGCATTGGTCAGCTCGCGCGCCCGCGCCTCGAGCAGGTTACTGAACACCTTGCCACCCACTTCCAGCTGGTGCTGTGCCTGACGCTTGGCGGAAAAGTTGGTGCTGGTGTAGACCGCCAGAAAGACCGCGCCAAGCACCAGGGCCAGCAAACCGACCGAGGTCACTATCAGACGGGTGCGCAGGTAGCGGACGCGCATCGGATCAGTATCCCGACTTGAAGCGTTGCTGCAGCGGCGACAGCATCGGCACCGGCCTTGCCTGCGCCGCAGAGACCGGCAAGCTCAGCGTCTGCTCCTGCCCCAGATCCAGCTCACCGAGGGATACCGGGCCTTTCTGCAAACGCGATGAGTGCCACCAGGAGACCGGCCATTTGCCCGGCGGCAGCTCAGGCAGTGAAACGCGCCCCTGCGCGTCACTGACAGCAAAGCGCGGGCTTTCGGTAATCAGGATGTAGCCCAGCATGGCGTCGTGAATGTTGCAGCCCAGCACCACCACGCCGGCCCGGCCAAAGATGACCGGCGGCGCCTCAGAGCCCTTGAACAGGCGTAACTCAAAAGACTTGGTTTCGGAAAACGAATAAACGTGATGACGCACATCGTCGCTATTGGGGAAGTCGACCTCGGCGCCGACCGGCGCCGCCAGTACATGCGGCACAAACTGGCGATCAATCTGATCCATCACATAGCCATCGGCCGGCAGTGACGGGACGCCATCCACCAGCAGCACGGCGTTAGCCAGCGGCGCACCGGTCTCATCCGTGAGGATAACCTGGACAGCCAGTGCAGGGCCGACAAGCAGCAGCTGTGCCGCGGCCAGCAAACCTGCCCATAAAATGCGCCGTAGACGACCGCCGTAGGGAAAATACTGCATAAGGGCTTTCACTCTCCATCTGTGAGGTTGTTACTGAGGAACTATCCTGCTCCGCGGCCCTGGAACCTGTTGTCGCCGGACCACAGATTCTCCAAGTAGCCCTGTTTAGCGGTGTCACCTGACATCATTCAACGTTAGCATAGCGTGATTGCAAATTGATGTGCAGGAGTGAAGATGACTACCTCGGCCATAAAGCTGTCCATACTGGATCTGTGCTCTGTCAGCGAAGGTGCCACCCCGGCAGATGCACTGCACAACGCCCTGGCTCTGGCGCAGGTGGCCGAAGCCGAGGGCTATAACCGCTTCTGGGTCGCCGAACACCACAACATGACCGGCATCGCCAGCGCCGCCACCTCGGTGGTGATGGGCTATCTGGCTGCTGGCACCCGGGCAATCCGGATCGGCTCGGGCGGCATCATGCTACCCAACCACGCGCCACTGCAGATCGCCGAACAGTTCGGCACCCTGGAGTCACTCTACCCCGGGCGCATTGATCTGGGCCTTGGCCGCGCGCCCGGCACCGACCAGTCGACTGCGCAAGCCCTGCGCCGCGGGCGCACCGACGGTGAAGACTTCCCGTTGATGCTCGAGGAATTACGCAAGCTCTTCGCCACCCCGGAACCCGGCCAACGCCTGCGCGCCGTGCCCGGCGCCGGCCTCAACGTGCCCATCTGGCTGCTCGGCTCCAGCACCTTCAGCGCCCAGCTGGCCGGACGCCTGGGCCTGCCCTTCGCCTTCGCTGGCCAGTTCTCGCCCGACTACCTGTTCAGTGCCCTGCGCCTGTACCGCGAGCACTTCACCCCCTCGGAGCAACTGAGCGAGCCCTACGCCATGCTGGGCATCAACGCCTACCTGGCCGACGACCGCGAACAGGCACACTACCTTGCCACCTCACACCAGCAGGCCTTCCTCAACCTCATTCGCGGCCGGCCAGGACAGCTGCCCGCCCCGGTACACTCGATGGAAAACCTCTGGCAGGCACATGAACGGCATCAGGTCATGTCGACTCTGTCAGGCAGCTTGATTGGCGACCCGCAAGCCGCCGGCGAACAGCTTGAGCAACTGCTGGAGCGCACGGGCGTGAATGAACTGATCGTCAACAGCCCGATAGTCGATCAAAGCGCCAGGCAGCACAGCTACCGTCTATTGATGCAGCTCAACCGGCAGCGCTAGGGCTGCCGCGCGGCGGCGCGCAAACAAATATCCGCGCCCCCTTCCCCACCGCCAGCGACTCTGGTAAAAAGAGCGCCTGTGCGGGTGTAGCTCAATGGTAGAGCAGAAGCTTCCCAAGCTTACGACGAGGGTTCGATTCCCTTCACCCGCTCCAGTTTTAGCCTTCCGCACCCCCCATCCCCTACAGAACAATGCCTCGACTCGCCCGCTGCCCTTTATTTTCCCGGCCGGCGCACTAAACTTCAGGTATCGCCAATCGATAATCGATGGTGGCGAAAACAATGCGAGCAAGAAGTACTCTCACCACGCTTTTCAATACGACCTATACAAACATAACCCATTGTAAGTATTGGTATTTTATTTAAAGAACGGGTGGTATTGCTTGCCGTACTGAGGCACAATTTGTCACTTGCTAACTAGCCGCAGGAGTCGCGTTACATGAAAGGCCATCCAGACGTTGTTAATTGCCTGATCGAACTGCTGCGCGGTGAGCTTGGCGCGCGCGATCAGTACTTTCTGCATTCGCGCCTGTATGAAGACTTTGGCTACAGCAAGCTGTACGAGCGCATCAACCACGAGATGGAAGAGGAAACCCAGCACGCCGATGCCATCCTCAAGCGCATCCTGTTCCTCGAAGGCAAGCCGGACATGCGCCCTCATGCGATCACCCCCGGCTTTACCGTGCAGGAGATGCTGGAGTCGGATCTGAAGCTGGAATACGAAGTGCGCGAGAACCTGGCCAAGGCCATCGCCCTGTGCGAGAAGGTCGGTGACTACCCCAGCCGTGAGATGCTCGAAGTGCAGCTCAAGGATACCGAAGAAGACCACGCCTACTGGCTTGAACAGCAGCTGCGCCTGATCAAGATGGTTGGCGAGAAGAATTACCTGCAGTCGCAGATGTAAGCACCCCGCTCTTTCGCGCTTCACACAATGCCCCGGCAACTCAGGTCGCCGGGGCATTGTTTTTTCTGCTTACGCGATTTTCCGCAGTTTTAGGCGAACGCGCTTTTTAGGCGGCATCAACGGCTCGCGACCTTTACCAAATATTTACATTCTCCCGGCGGCGACTGACACGCCAATGGATACGCTGGGCACAGGTAGCTCAACTGACCCGCACCATGCCAGCCCTACCTCTCATTCTCCCTATTATCCGACTGCGCTGGATGGCAGAGGGTTAACCGACCTGGACGTCGCTATCAGGGCTACAGCATGCACACTATCTTCTCGCACAAACCCCAACGATTGGCCTTGTTGCTAGCCGCGGTCCTGCTCGGCAGCACAGCAGTAATGGCAGCACCGGGCGGACAGGACCGGCATGAAAACGCAGGTCCGGGCACTCACCAGCAAAGCCAGCACAATAATCCGCACAACAGCCCTCAGCCGTTACACGAGCCCGGTCGGCAGCAGCAGAGCGCGCCGGCCAGAGCTCCGGCACAGCCACAAATGCGTCCCGGCAACAAAGTTGCGCAACTACCGAGCGGCTACCGGCAGATTCACCACCGTGAAAGCGATTACTATTACGCTCGGGGCGCCTGGTATCGCCCGCAAGGCGCTGGATTCATTATCGTTATGCCACCCATAGGGCTGTCGATTCCGGTGCTACCTGGCGGTTACATCACCGTCATCATCGGCGGGCGTCCCTATTACCGCTACAACGATATTTATTACGTACAGCGCGGCACCAGCTATGTGGTGGTCGATGCGCCAAGCGAGGATCAGGCCGGCACTGCCTCCCAGGACGAGCTGTATATCTACCCCGCAAATAACCAGTCCGCCGCGCAGCAATCCAAGGATCGCTACGAGTGCCACCAATGGGGCAACAGTCAAACCGGATACAACCCAACCCAGGCCTATGGCGGTGTCGCTGCCAGCGAGACAGCTACCGCACGGGCCAATTATCAGCGCGCCATGACCGCCTGCCTGGAGGCACGAGGCTATACCGTTCGCTGAAAGCTGCAGCGACCGAAAACCTAGATGGTTTTTAAACCCAAGAAGAAGGAATTGGTGAATCAGCTGAGCATCAGCCAATGACGACCATCTGCCGGACTGACTGATATCGCCCGTCTGGCAGATGGTCGCGCTGCGACCGCTAAAGGCGTAGCGGCTAGATCCGGAAGCTACCGACCAACTGCCGCAGGCGCGCCACCTGTTGTTCCAGCGAGGTACAAGCGCGCAAGGTCGCTTGCAGGTTGTCGACGCCCTCCTGGTTGAGCATGTTGATGTCGGTAATATCCACGTTCAGGCTTTCGATTACCGAGGTCTGCTCCTCGGTCGCGGTCGCCACCGATTGGTTCATATTGTCGATTTCGCCAATGCCCAGGGTAATCTGCTGTAGCCGCTCGCCCGCCTGCCCGGCTACCGAGACGCTGTGCTGGCTGTACTCCTGACTGTCGCTCATCAGCGTCACGGCAGAGCCGGCGTCGGAACGCAGGCCTTCGATCATCACCTGAATTTCCTGCGCCGAGCTCTGGGTGCGATGCGCCAGATTGCGCACTTCATCGGCGACCACGGCAAAGCCGCGGCCGGCTTCACCGGCGCGGGCCGCCTCAATCGCGGCATTCAGCGCCAGCAGGTTGGTCTGTTCGGATATCCCCTGAATCACCTCGAGAATGCGGCCAATATCCGCCGTTTTGTGGCTCAACTGCTGAATGGTCTGGCTGGACTCGCTGATCTTGCTCGACAACTCCTGCATCGCCACGATGGTCTTGCTCACCACCTCACTGCCCTGCTCGGCGCCGTCGCGCGCCTGACTGGCCTGATTGGATGCATCAGCGGCATTGCGCGCAATCTCCTGCGCCGCCGCGCCCAGTTCGTTGATCGCTGCGGCGACGCTGTTGGTGCGCGCCGCCTGCTGATCGGAGCTCGCCATGTTGGCATTGGAAGCGTCTACCACGCGCAGCGCCACATCATTCAATTCACTGCTGGTCTGCGCCACCTGACTGATAGAGTCGTGGATCCGCTCCACAAACTGATTGAAGGCGCCGGCCAACCGGCCGAACTCGTCATTGCTGGTTATCGGCAAGCGGCGGGTCAGGTCGCCTTCACCCTTGGCGATGTTATCCAGCGCCAACCCCAACGAGGTCAGGGGGCGCAACAGGTAGCGCATCAACACACTGAGCAGGAACACGATAAGCACCAGCGCAATCACCGCCGCAATCAAGGCGGAAACACGGAAACTGGTCAGGCTGGCAAAGGCCTTGTCACGATCCACTGACAGCCCCACATACCACTCCACGCCCGGCAGGCCGCTGACCGGCACGAATGTCAACAAGCGTGCCTCGCCGTTCAATTCGGCCTCGCTCAATCCACTGCTGATCTGCGGAGTGTTTTGCGGGTAAATGTCCTGCAGGGTCTTCATCTGCAACGCGCTGTCGGGATGCACCAGAATGCTCCCGTCGCGACTGACCAGAAACGCGTAGCCCAGGCCATTGAAGTCCAGCGCATTGATGATATTCGAGATGACCTTGAGGTTGAGGTCACCGCCAACCACCCCACTGCCGGCAGGGGTGGCGATTGTCATGATCAGCGCGCCGGTGGCTGCATCCACGTAGGGCGCGGTGAGAATGGTCTTGCCTGCGGTTTTCGCATCCTTGAACCAGGGCCGGGTGCGTGGATCGTAATCAGCCGGCATCTCCGACTCGGGGCGCATGGTGAACTCACCCGTGGCGCTCCCCAGGTAACTGAAGTCGAAAGTCTGCGCCAGCGTGCGCTGCTCCAGTAGCGGCACCAGGCGATCCGGCGCTTCGCTTTGCGAATTGGCGGCCAGGTTTTCCAGCAGCAGAATACGCCCGGACAACCAGTTGCTGATGTTCTCCGCGGTTAAACTGCCGGCATCGGCAAGGTAGGTCTCGAGGTTATCCTGCAGGGTCTTGCGCTGCAGATAATCGTTATAGACGGAAAACGCGGCGAAGGCGGCGATGACCACCACGCACGCAGCACTGACAATTTTCTGGTTGAAACTGAGTTGTGCGGCCACGCTGGATGCCTCGCAGACATAGGTAATACCTATTTGTCGTCCAGGCCCCGCGAAACTTTATTACCCACTGGCTAATTTATTGCCGGCAGCCGGCGCGCTCAGGCGCTGCCAGTCCTGCCGCCAGATCACCCGTAGCCCCTTGATCAGCAGATAAAGGAACAGCAGCGGCAGAATCAGCGTGCGTAATACAAACAGCGTCATCGCCTGCAGCACGCTGTCTACTGCGCTATCCAGCGCCCGTTTGATACTCAGGTAGGTCTCGGGGTCCGCCGCGCGTGCCAACTGCTCACCCAGCCCGGCCCAGCCGCTATCGGCAGCGGCGGTTTGGGCTGCCTTGGCCTGCTGCAAGGCAGCTCGCTGTCGTACCAACTCATCCAGCTGACGGCTTAGCTGCTCCTGCTCCTGCGCCACCTGCGTTTGTTGCTGGCTAAGCCTGGCGACCTGCTGCGCCAGCGCGGCGTGATCCTGGTCACGGGCAAAGGGGTTGAGGCGCTCCAGTGCGCCCAATTGCGCTTCGCGCTCGCTCAGCGCACGCTGGCTTTGCGCCAGGGCGCGCGCGAGGCGCTGCTGTTCCGCCTGTAGCTGCTCACGCCGCTGCTGCAAATCCTGCTCACGCGCCGCCAACGCCGCCAGTGCCGGCTCGCTGTCGAGCACGTTGTCGTTGTTGTTCTCGCTCAGCGCCTCTACCTGCGCGGGCAGATTATCCAGGCGGGCCACTTGCTGCCGCGCCTGCGCATCGAGAAAGTAATGATCTACCGCACCATTGAGCAACACCACGGCGGCCAGCGCGAAACGCAGGAACAGAAGCGCCAGAAACAGGCGCAGACACGAAGTCAACCAGTGGCCCTGACGCCAGAAAAGGCTGCCCAGCAGGAGCGCTGCACTGAGCGTCATGAGGATCTTGAACAGGGCGTGCGAAACCACGCCAAGCAGGATTTTCTGCGTCAGCAGGGAGCCGATCGCCCACTGCATCAGCGTGCCGTACTGCTCGATCAGATCATTGAACGGGTCGAGCAATTCACCCAGGGTGACCGCTACCCCGCCGAACAGGCTGAAGCTCAGGGTGGTGGATTGCAGCACCGAGACCAGTGCGTTCAATGCCCGCGCCGAGGCAAAGGCGACCGAGGCCTGCAGCAATGCGCTATCCACGTACTCCACCGAGACCCGGTCAGCGCTGCCCAGCCATGAGAGCAGCACCGCCAGCGCCGCGAGAATGAACACCGCCACCCGAAATCGCAATGCCTGCCCTGTGTCTTGGCCGCTGTGCATCACCTTCCCCCTGTACCGCGATATGCGAGTGGCTCAGCATACCGGCAGCTCAGATGATGCGCGAGAAACGTTGCGTACTCTGCTCGCTCTGATAGGCATCAAACAGCATGCAGATCGAGCGGATCAACAAGCGCCCGGCTGGCTGCACGCGGATGCTGCGGGGCGTCAGTAGAATCAGCCCGTCACGGGCCATCTGCTCCAGCATGGGCAGACAGTCGGCGAAGTAGTCATGAAAGTCGATGCCAAAGCGCCGCTCGATGCTGGCAAACGACAACTTGCAATGGCAAATGAGCTGCGCGATCACCGCGCGCCGAATATGGTCGTCGGTATGGCAGACCAGTCCGCGGCAGGTCGCCAGTTCGTCTGCCTGCAGGCTCTGTTGATAGCGCTTCAGATCACTGGTGTTCTGACTGTAAAGATCACCGATCTGGCTGATCGAAGACACCCCGAGCCCAATCAGATCACAGTGGCCGTGAGTGGTGTAACCCTGAAAGTTGCGCTGCAGCTCGCCGTTGTCCTGGGCGATGCTCAGGCTGTCATCGGGCAGCGCAAAGTGATCCATACCAATGTAGCGGTATCCCGCGGCCAGGAGTTGCTGCACGCTGTTCTCGAACATGCGCAACTTGTCTGCCGGGGATGGCAAGTCGGCGCTGTTGATGCGCCGCTGCGGCATGAAGCGTTCTGGCAGATGGGCGTAATTGAATACCGACAGACGATCCGGCTTGAGCGCAATGATGGCATAGACCGTGCGCGCAAACCGTTCCGGCGTCTGTTTTGGCAGGCCGTAGATCAGGTCGATATTGATCGAGCGATAAGCCAATGTACGCGCAGCGTCCATGACCGTCTGGGTTTGCTCTGGACTTTGCAGGCGATTGACCGCCAGTTGCACCTCGGCGTCCAGATCCTGCACGCCAAAGCTGACGCGGTTAAAGCCCAGCTCACGCAACAATCCCATGGTGGCCCAGTCGGCCTCACGCGGATCTATCTCGATGCTGTAGTCACCGCCATCGTCGTCGTGCAATACAAAGTGTTCACGCAGGCAGGCCATCAGCTCGCGCAGTTCGGCGTGGCTGAGAAAGGTCGGGGTACCGCCGCCGAAGTGCAGCTGTTCAACCCGCTGCTGCGGGCCGGTATGGCGGCTTACCAGCTCTATCTCGCGCTGCAGCGCCGCCAGATACTCACGGGCGCGGCTGCGGTCCTTGGTGATCACCTTATTGCAGGCGCAGTAATAGCAGATGTTGGCGCAGAACGGGATGTGCACATACAGCGAGAGGCCGCGTTGCTGCTGGCGGCTATCATCCAGGGCATGCAGAAATTCGGTCGGCCGTATGCCATCGTGGAACTGCACTGCCGTTGGATAGGAGGTGTAACGCGGACCGGCGTGGTCGTAGCGACGAATCAGGTCTGCGTCCCAACGAATAGAGCTAAGCATGGAGGTTCTCCGGCGCTATAAAGTCTGAGCTTGCAGACTACGCCGGGGGTTCTTACGAGGTTTTGACGCGGATCAATAGACGCCGGAATCCCGCCACCAGGCGATGAACGGGCGCACGCCGCTCAGCCGCCGGTGGCGTTCATGAAACGCAGCACCTGCACTTCGCCGTCAACGGCAAACTCATGGCGTGCCGGTTTGTGATGCAGGGCGCGCTCCAGGGCTTCGCGGATCGGCTCGTCGTTATCAGGGTGGCGGCGTACCAGGTCACGCATGTCCAGTGCGTTCTCGTGGCCCAAACACAGCAGCAGGCGGCCTTCAGTGGTCAGGCGCACACGGTTGCAGGTATCGCAGAAATTGTGAGAATGCGGTGAGATAAAGCCGATGCGGCTGGCGGGATAGCCCTCAACGCGCAGATAGCGCGCCGGCCCACCACTGGACTCATCGCTATCGATCAGACGATGCTGCCGGCTGATCATCTCGCGCACCTCGGCGCTGGAACAAAAAGCCTCGCCGCGCTCGCGGCCAACGTCGCCCAGCGGCATCTCTTCAATAAAGGTAATGTCCAGCCCACGCTGCAGGGCAAAATCGGTCAGCGTGGTTACTTCATCGTGATTGCGTCCCTTCATCACCACCACGTTCAGCTTGATACGCTCGAAGCCCGCGGTGCGCGCTGCCTCGATACCGCTGAGCACCTGGCCCAGTTCGCCGGTGCGGGTGATTGCCTTGAATTTGTCTGCCTGCAGACTATCCAGACTGATATTCAGGCGCTTGACGCCCGCCTCAGCCAGCGGCTTGGCCAGGCGTTCGAGCTGCGAGCCGTTGGTGGTCATGACCAGCTCATGCAGCCCTGGCAGCTGACTCAGGCGGGCACACAACTCGACGATGCCGCGGCGCACCAGCGGCTCGCCACCGGTCAGACGAATCTTGCTAACGCCCTGCGCTACAAACAGCCGGGCAATGCGCTCCAGCTCTTCAAGACTGAGAATCTGCGCACGCGGCAGAAAGGTCATGTCTTCGGCCATGCAGTAGACACAGCGAAAGTCGCACCTGTCGGTTACCGAGAGGCGCAAATACTCTATGCGGCGTCCCTGACCGTCCTGTAGTCGACCCTGTGTCATGCCTAGCTCCAGTTGCTACTTGATGGGCACTGTACCACGCTGGCTCAGGACTCGGACCAGCGCGACAGTGCCTGTTCATCGCTATCTCGCGCCTCGACCCAACGCTCGCCCTGCGGCGTGGTCTCCCGCTTCCAGAACGGCGCACGGGTTTTCAGGTAATCCATGATGAATTCGGTCGCCGCAAAGGCGTCCTGCCGGTGCGCTGAAGCAGCCCCCACAAACACGATCGGCTCTCCGGGTTCCAGCTGCCCGACCCGATGAATCAACTGCACATCCAGCAGCGCCCAGCGCGCCGCAGCCTGCTCGGCAATCGTCTGGAGGGCTTTTTCGGTCATGCCGGGATAATGCTCCAGCCACATACCGGCGACGTCCTTGCCGTCGTTGTAGTCGCGCACGTACCCAACAAAGCCGGTTACCGCACCGGTGCCGCGGTTGTCGCCGTGCAGCCGGTTGAGCCATTCGCCGGGATCAAACACGGCCTCCTGCACCACAATGCGCATATCAGCCTCCGGTCACCGGCGGAAAGAACGCCAGCTCATCGCCATCGGCGATAGCACTATCGAGCCCACACATTTCCTGATTGCGCGCGCACATGATGCGCGGCTCGGCCAGCACCTGCCACGGCTCGCCGCGCGCCAGCAAACGCTGACGCACATCCTCCAACGTGCGCAACTCGCCGTCCCAGGCAAGCTGTTCTGCGCTGCAGCCAAGCTGCTCACGGTAGCGGGCAAAAAACTGCAGGCTGATCATGGCGCCACCGCAGCCTTGTAATCACCGCTCTTACCGCCCGACTTGTTTAACAGCCGTGTGGCTTCAATCACCATGCCCTTGTCGACCGCCTTGCACATGTCGTAGAGCGTGAGCGCGGCCACGCTGGCCGCGGTCAGTGCCTCCATCTCCACGCCGGTCTGCCCGGCCAGCTTGCAGCGCGCCTGAATGCGCACTGCATCGGGCGCCTCCAGCAACAGCTCTACCTTGACGCTGGTCAGCATCAGCGGGTGGCACAGAGGAATGAGGTCAGCCGTTTTCTTTGCCGCCTGGATACCGGCAATCCGCGCCACCGCCAGAACGTCTCCCTTGGGGTGCCCGCCAGATTGGATCAGCTCAAAGGTTTGCGGGCGCATGCGCACCAGTGATTCGGCGAGGGCCTCGCGCGAGGTCACGGCCTTGTCGGTCACATCGACCATATTGGCGCGACCTTGTGCATCCAGATGAGTCAGCATACATTTGCTCTATCAGGTTCAGTGGGCTCTACTTTACTGGAATCAGGCCTGCGGTTCAGCCTCGGGAAACTGTCAGCGCGCAAAAGAGTCACAGGCCCAGACAGTGTTGCACGCACATTTGCGCTGCCGACGGCAGACCGCCGTTGCCGTCCCTTGAATTTCCCGGCAACAACCTCAGATAGGCAAAAGCTATCTGCAATTTAGTTGAAATTTATTTTAAGTATTCTTAATAGGCGCCTAGTATTGCACCTGTCTTCTCAACCAACGACGCAAACGACTCAACAAGGAGTTAATCGATGTCAGTTATCAATACCGAAATCAAACCTTTCAAGGCCCAGGCATTCAAGAACGGCGAATTCTTTGAAGTTACCGACGCCGACGTAAAAGGCAAGTGGGCGATCTTCTTCTTCTACCCCGCTGACTTCACCTTCGTTTGCCCCACCGAGCTGGGCGACGTTGCTGATTACTACGACGAGCTGCAAGGCATGGGCGTTGAAGTCTACTCTGTGTCTACCGACACTCACTTCACCCACAAAGCCTGGCACGATGCTTCCGAGACCATCGCGAAGATCAAGTACACCATGATCGGCGATCCGACTGGCACCATCACCCGCAACTTCGACAACATGCGCGAAGACATGGGTCTGGCTGACCGCGGTACCTTCATCATCGATCCGCAGGGCATCATCCAGGCGGTTGAAGTGACCAGCGAAGGCATCGGCCGTAACGCTGAAGACCTGGTTCGCAAGGTCAAGGCGGCTCAGTACATTGCTGCTCACCCAGGCGAAGTCTGCCCGGCCAAGTGGAAAGAAGGCGAAGCCACTTTGGCTCCTTCTCTCGACCTGGTAGGCAAGATCTAAGATTGCCTGATGACCCGGCCCGCAGCGGAGCGCCACGCGCTCCCGGTTGGCGGGCCGGGTTTTTTACGCCCAGAATTTGACTATTTGTTTAAAGGACACGCACATGTTGGACGCCAATCTGAAGAAACAACTGGACACGTACCTGCAGAACATCGTTAACCCGATTGAAATCAGCGTGTCCGTCGATGACAGCCCAAAGGGCAAAGAATTACACGAACTCGCGGTCGAAATCGCCGAAATGTCGAGCAAGATAGGCCTGGTAGCCGCTGACGACAAACGCACGCCCAGCATGGGCGTTGGCCCCAGTGGCCAGCCGTCGCGCGTGCGCTTCGCCGGTATCCCGATGGGCCACGAGTTCACCTCACTGGTACTGGCGCTGCTGCAGTCCGGTGGCCACCCCTCCAAGGCCGATCCGGCGCTGCTTGACCAGATCCGTCACCTGGAAGGTGAGTTTCACTTCGAGACCTATATTTCGCTGTCATGCCAGAACTGCCCCGATGTGGTTCAGGCGCTGAACCTGATGGCGACCCTGAATCCCAACATCACTCACGTGATGATTGACGGCGCCCTGTTCCAGGATGAAGTCGATGCGCGCCAGATCATGGCAGTACCGTCGGTTTACCTGAACGGCGAGCATTTTGGTCAGGGCCGCATGACGCTGCCCGAAATCGTCAACAAGGTCGACAGTGGAGCTTCCAAGCGCCGCGCCGCCGAGCTGAACGAGAAGAAGCCCTACGACGTGCTCATCGTTGGCGGCGGCCCGGCTGCCGCTTCGGCCGCGATCTACGCCGCACGCAAGGGCATTCGCACCGGTATCGTGGCTGAACGCTTTGGCGGTCAGGTGCTCGATACCGTGGGTATCGAGAACTTCATCTCCGTGCCGTACACCGAAGGCCCCAAGCTGGTCGCCAGCCTGGAACAGCACGTGAAAGAGTATGACGTCGATCTGATCACCGAGCAGACTGCCGCCAAGCTGACCACTGGTGATTACGTGCAGATCGCACTGGAAAGCGGCGCCACACTGGAGAGCCGCGCCGTGATTCTGGCCACCGGTGCACGCTGGAGAGAAATGAACGTGCCTGGCGAGCAGGAGTACCGCGGCAAGGGCGTGGCGTACTGCCCGCACTGTGACGGCCCGCTGTTCAAGGGAAAACGGGTGGCGGTCATCGGTGGCGGCAACTCGGGTATCGAAGCAGCCATCGATCTGGCCGGTATTGTCGAGCACGTTACCGTGCTGGAGTTTGCCGACACCCTGCGCGCCGATGAAGTACTGCAGCGCAAGGCACGTTCGATGCGCAACATCGACATCATCAAGAGCGCGCAAACCACCGAAGTACGCGGCGACGGCAACAAAGTGGTTGGCCTGACCTACAAGGACCGCACCACCGAAGAGCTGAAGCAGGTCGATGTGGCGGGTATCTTCGTGCAGATAGGTCTGGTGCCCAACACCGAGTGGCTGAAAGACAGCGAGCTGAGCCTGACCCGCTTTGGCGAGATCGAGATTGACGCACGCGGCGCCACCAACATTCCCGGCGTGTTTGCCGCCGGCGATGTCACCACGGTCCCGTTCAAGCAGATCATCGTCGCCATGGGTGCCGGCTCGACCGCGTCACTGGCAGCGTTCGACCACCTGATCCGCACGCCTGACCCGGCAGCGGCCAAGGAAGAAGCCGTCAGCGCCTGATCGCCCGGCTGCACTAACGCAAAACCGCCCCATGGGGCGGTTTTGTCGTTTCTGTGAACCGCAGGCGCTTAACTGGGCAACCAGAGCGAGTCGAGATTTCTGAACGGCCAATCCTCGGGGTTCTCCCGGCCGACAATACGATCCTTCTCATGCTCGCTGGCCAAATCAACGACGGTTACCGGCGTGCCCTGCTTGAGTCGAATCGAGTAGAACACGCTCACCTTGGGTACCAGCAGCGACTCCTTGCCCTGCTCCACCACCACGCCCAGACGCTGCGACTCAAGACGCACCAGCGAACCGACCGGGTAGATTCCCAGCATCCGGACGAAGAGCTTGAACAGCGCGGGGTCAAAATGCCCCTGCCAACTCGCCATTCGGCTGAGCGATTCCGAGGGGTCCCAGCCAGCTTTGTAAGGTCGATTGGAGGTGATGGCGTCATATACATCACAAATGGCGCCTACCCGCGCCAGCAGCGAAATGTTATCGCCAGCCAGGCGTTCGGGATAACCGCTGCCATCCACTTTTTCATGGTGATGCAGACAGACGTCGAGCACCGAGTCCGGCACGCTGTCCCATTCCAGCAACAACTTGTGCCCCTCGCCCGGATGACCACGCATGATGGCAAATTCATCGTCGGTGAGCTTGCCGGGCTTGTTCAACACCGCCTCGGGCATGACCGCCTTGCCCATGTCATGCAGCAGGCCGGCCATACCGGCTTCCAGCACCTGGGGCTCGGACATGCCCAGCGCACGCGCCATACCCACCATCATGGCGGCAACGGCTACCGAGTGCAGGTAAGTATATTCGTCCTTCGTCTTGATGCGGGCAACGCTGATCAACGCATGCGGGTTACGGCTGAGCGAGCTGTTCATCTCGGTGACCAGCTCGCTCAGGCCGGCGGTATTCACCACCTGGCCCAGGCGCACATCAGTAAACATGGCCTTGACCGCCTGTTTGCCGCGCCGAAAGATCTGCTGCGCGCGCAGCACTTCATCGGCCATCGAACTGGCTTGCAGGTGTTCAGCCGGTGCAGGGGGCGTTTGCGTAGCCTCAGCGGCCTCAACCGGGCTGGCTGGCGCCACTTCTAGCGGTTCTTCAATGGCGGGCTCTGGCGCTGCTACATCCAGGCCTTTACTGGTATCGATCACCAGCTCGCTGACTGAACTTTCTTTGATCTGGTTAAGCGTTTGCCGGTCTTCTATCAGCATCTTGCTGGACCAGAATGGGTGCTGTATCCACGAACCACAAAAGCGTTCGACGTACATGCCTATGCGGACTTCATCTGTGGTAATTTTTTTTAACATCGTTACCGGACGTCCCAATATCACTGTTGAGCAAGCATCCTTACCACCTCTATCTGCAGGGGCCCGCGTTGAAATCGGGCGCCTCTAGATGCATACGGCATAGCCATTTGCCACACCCAGTATAAGCAGCCAGCTAAGCGCCTGAACAGCGACTTTAGTCGTCCTCGAATAATTCTGTGCGCGTGTCTGCCGCTGCAGAAAAGTCTGCTCCCATCTGTTCGTTAAGCGCTTGCGGAGAAAACCGCAGCAGGCAACCTTCGCCCTGCAGATCAGGCAAAGCTGCGGCGCCGGCGGCCAGCGGGTCAGCTTCAGCGAAGTCGTCGTCGAACGCCTTCATTTCGGCGCAGCGTGCTGGTTGTAGGTTTGCATGGCACGCAGGATATCCCGGCGACTGATCTGCCCCACCAGCTTGCCCTCATCAATCACCGGCAAGCGGCGCCGGCGCATGCGAATGAAGTGCTCCGCGGCCTTGACGATGTCGGCGTCCGCGTCGATGGTCTCCACCACCACCGTCATCACCGAGGCGACCGTGCCACCAGCTTCCTCGAAGTAGCTGCCAGCCAGGATACCCTTGAGGCAGTCACCCTCTGACAGCAGCCCAATGAGATGACCGTGCTCATCCAGCACCGGCGCCCCCGAAATCCGGTGGGCAAGCAGGCGATCAATCGCCCGAAACAAGTCCATGTCGGCGGTAAAGGTCACCAGATCCGACGTCATGTAATCGCGCACTTTGACCGATTTCAGCATAAAGCCTCCTGCCTTGGGTTGTCCCCTTACAGCTTAGCTGAACACCACAGTTTTGTTGTCGTGGACCAGCACACGATCTTCCAGGTGATAACGCAGGCCGCGAGACAACACCATTTTCTCCACGTCCTTGCCCAGGCGTACCATGTCATCGGCGTTGTGCCTGTGGGTAATGCGCACAACGTCCTGCTCAATGATGGGGCCGGCATCCAGCTCTTCAGTCACGTAGTGGCAGGTGGCGCCGATCAGTTTCACACCGCGCTGCGCCGCCTGGTGATAAGGACGTGCGCCCACAAAGGACGGCAGAAAGCTGTGATGAATGTTGATAATGCGATGGGCATACCGGGCGCAGAGTTCGGGCGGCAGGATCTGCATATAACGCGCCAGCACAATACAATCGGCCTGCTGCTCGGCCACCAGTTCGTTTACCTCGGCAAACGCCGGTGCCTTGTCTTGCGGATTGACCGGCACGTGATGAAAGGGAATACCATGCCATTCAACCATACTGCGCAAATCATCATGATTCGAAATCACGCTGGTAATATCGCAATCAAGTTCACCGCTATGCCAACGGTGCAGCAAGTCGGCCAAACAGTGCGATTCCCGACTGGCCATCAACACCACTTTCTTGCGCTGCGCCGAATCGCTGACGCGCCAGTCCATCTTGAACTCATTGCCGATGGGCGCGAACGCGGTACGTAATCCATCCACATCAAACGGCAATGAATCTGCGCGAATTTCGTGGCGCATGAAGAACCAGCCAGACAAATTATCGGAGTGATGATTGGCTTCGGTAATCCAGCCGTTATACGCCGCCAGAACATTACTTACCTTGGCAACAATACCGACCCGATCAGGGCAGGCGATGACCAACCTGAAAGTACGCATTTTCACTCCTCTATCAATTACCAAAACAACAAAACAATGATCAACAAAGACACCCGGCCGGCGCGAATTGTCAGCCAGCCTGATGAGCTGGACGTCCAGGCGCAGGCGCAACGCAGCGCTCTGGCACACCGAGGCGGGCATTCTAACCGTTAGCACGAAGCAGTGGCAGCGAAATAATGCCTGTTGCAGGATTGTTCAAGCCAGGCCGAGGCACTTAACTTGAAAAAGTGGCCAATTGTCAGAGGGAAGTTACAACTTGTTGTAAGGAAACATTGTATAAACTACTATTACAACGTTTTCGTCTATCACACCCGTTACAAAAGGTAACTTCCATGTCCATGCTGCAAGAATATCGTCAGATTGAAGAAACCATTCGCGAACTTAACGAGCGCCTTCAGTCATTGTCCAATGACGACAAGCTGAAAAAAGAAATTGAGTTTGAAGAAAAGCTGCGCAGCCTGATGGGTCAGTACAACAAGTCGCTTAAAGATGTTGTTGGCATTCTTGATCCTGACAATAAAGTTGCTGCAGGCAAAAAAGCCTCCACCGGCAGCAAGCGCGCACGCAAGGTAAAACAGTACAAAAACCCCAACACCGGTGAAGTTATTGAAACCAAGGGCGGCAACCACAAGACGCTGAAAGCCTGGAAAGAACAGTACGGCAGCGAGAAAGTTGAATCCTGGATGACCATTCTGGGTTGAAGTATTAATCGCTGAAGCAAAAAACCCGATGCCAGGCATCGGGTTTTTTTATGCGTGCAATGTGCTTAGTCGCACTCGATGCCGAGCCTTCGCGCGCGCCCTTTCGCCTCAGCCTGCCAAGCCAGTAGCAGTGCCTGCTGCTGCGCATCAGCCTCAGGCAACAGCGTGTTGATGCCCTGCATGAAGTCGTTCAAGGTGATGGGCGCGCCGGGTGCGGTGCCGGTAAGGCGATCCCGGCAGAACTGCTGCCATTGCGCCCGCTCCTGTTCATTCAGCGACGCCGTAAAATTGCGTGCGCGATAGCGAAACAGCATGTCTACCAGCCGTTGATCACGCAGTGGCCACTGCGTGGCCGCCAACGCACCGCCATCAGCCTCCCGGATCGCCGGCAGCAGCCGACGATCGGCATCACCAATAAAGCTGCCATACAGCTGCAGTTCCGGATCGTCCTCAGCGCCAGCGGGGTTATCCTGGTGCGCGTAGACGTGTGCCAGCAGACCTTGGGCGTCACCACGCCAGGCGGCAAGCTGGTCGGCCCGATGCAGCAACTGCGGCATATCCAGCTGCAAGCGCTCTATGTCTGCCGGCAGGAGCACCTTGGTATCGGCCAGTACCGGGGACTTGTTGATGTGCACGAGTTTCAGCCCGGGGCGCGCTTCGCCTACTGCCAACTCCTCGTGGCGGGTATACAGCAGACGGCGAATCTCTTCGGCCGGCTGTGCCATGATCAGCGCCGGGTCAGCGGCCAGGTCGTAGACAATCAGCGCGTTGCGGTTGGTTGGGTGCCAGCCCAGCGGCAGCACCAGGCCCAAGCCACTGCGCTCACGGCCAAAGCGTCCAGAAACATGCACCAGAGGCCTGGTGCTCTGCAGATCGATCAGTTCACTGACGCGGTGTTTACTGCGCAGCGTCAGCAGGTAGTCAAACAGCCGGGGCTGGGCTTGACGCAACAGCCGCGCCATGGCGATGGTGGCCCGCACATCGGCGAGCGCGTCGTGAGCCTGGCCGTGGTCAATGCCATTGGCGGCAGTCAGCGCTTCCAGACGCAGACTGGTGAAACCATCCTGCTGGGGCCAAACGATACCGTCAGGACGCAGCGCGTGGGCTGCACGCAACGCATCCAGCAAATCCCAGCGGCTGTTACCGCCCTGCCACTCACGGGCATAGGGATCATGGAAGTTGCGATACAGGGTAAACCGCGTCATCTCGTCATCGTAACGCAGGCTGTTGTAGCCGACGCTACAAGTACCCGGCACCATCATCTGCTCGTGCAGGCGATGAATAAACTCGGGCTCGCCAAGACCGGCGGCAACCCGCTCGGGCCCAATACCGGTGACCAGGCAAGCCATTGGGTGCGGCAGCACGTCATCGGGCAGTTGGCAGTCGATGCACAACGGCTCGCCTATTTCCTCCAGCTGCTCGTTGGTACGCACGCCGGCGACCTGCACCGGACGATCTCGGCGTGGGTCTATGCCCGTGGACTCAAAGTCGTACCAGAAAAAACTCTTGCTCATGCCCTGCCCCCGTTAACTGAGGAGAGCAGGGTAACGCAATGCCGCGGCTCAGGCATCCGCCGGCTGACTGAAGCTGAAATAGCGCTGCAGTACTGCGGCGAGGCCGGAAAAAGCATTGGGGTTGGAGGTAATGCTGAAACCGCAGTCGTAGTAGCCCGGGGTGATGTCCTGGCGACACCAGTGGCTGTGAACGCGAAAATGCACTTCTTGCGTTTGCTCGCCCTCGGTCGCGGGCAACTTGAGCATCAGGTCATATTCCTGGTCGAGCATCACCGGTAGAGCGGTTATCAGCATGATACCCAGCCGCGAAACATTGCCGACGTAGCCGAAGGGCCGATCGGTCTGGCTGTTGTACACACGCAGGAAGGCGCTGAGCTGATGACGCGGGATCTGCCGTTGCTCTATCGGCCGATCACTGCTGGAGCTGGGTACCACATGCATATCAACAACCCTCCCGGAGCTGCGCCAGCAATGCATTCTTGCTGGCCTGAACCCGGTCATTGGGAACCTCGACCCGGCGTCCGTTGGCATCTTCCTCGTACCAGAAAACCCGTTTGTCATAGAGCGCCAGTTGCTCACGCAACTTGGCACAGCGTGCGCTCTGCTGCTGTCTCAGCTGCGCATTGAGCTCACGTTGTTCAGCGCGTTCCTGCTCACGCACATCGAACAGACGCTGGCGATTCTGCTCGCTTTCGCGCACGTGTTCTTCACGCTCGACTACTTGCGGCCGCACTTCTATCTGCTCGGCGCCCTGGCGCGGACGCTGATCAAAATGCACTTGCCCCTGCGCATCGACCCAACGATAGATCTGCGCCTCGGCCTGCCCCAGCGCGCAGGTGGACAGCAAAGGCAGCAGCAACAGACGTAGCTTCATGACGGTTCCCGGTGAATCCCTGACCAGACGGTCGAGCATAGCCCACTGCTATCAACGATCCAAGCCCCGCTAATCCGACTAGCGCTATCAGCGTACCTGCGGCGCCAAGGGTTTATCCGGATCGTAATGACCGAGCTGGCGCAGGGTCTCCAGTCGCGCACCCGCGCGGTAGGCGTATTCGTTATGCGGATAATGATCAACCAGATAGCGATACACCTGGGCAGCATCCAGATAGAGCGCCTGCCGTTCCAGACACTGGCCGCGTAACAGGGAAATTTCCGGCTGCAGGTAAGGGCGCGAGCGGCTGACCCGTTCGGTCTCTGACAGCTGGCTGATAACCTCCGCGCAATCACCGCGGTCGTAGGCGCTGTAGGCCTTGCTCAGGTGCTTGCTGTAGGCCGTCGAACCGCAGCCGGTCAACAGCAGCAGGCCGGCAAGCAAGAGTGAAAACTGACTCGTCATGGGCATCTCGGCAAAAGGCAATGTTATTGAAGTATCGGCGCCGTGACGGAATTCTTCAGTCTGCCGTTCACTTGATGCAGGTCAGTGACAGCTGCCGGCATGGGCACTATTTTGAGTCTATGCACTCTCTTTGCATAACGCGCATGCTGACGAGCAAACAAGCATGCCACCGCGCTATGCACCCCACCGCTGCCGGAGAACAACATGAACATTAATCACCTGCTGGTTGTGATAGACCCGACGACCGAAGAGCAACAACCTTGCCTGGCACGGGCGGAAAACCTTGTCCAAAGCCACCCCGAGGCGCGCCTGACCCTGCTGCTCTGCGACTATGTCGCCGCCCTTGACGGCGGCACCCTGTTTGAAAGCAACAGTCTGGAAAAAGCCCGCGCGTCATTGCTGCACAACCACACCGCGTTTCTTGAGCGCCTGGCCGCGCCGCTGCGCGCCCAGGGCCTGCAGGTGGATGTACAGGCGGTCTGGGGCAAGCGACTGGATCGCCATATTCTGCAGGCCGCGCAACAGCTGAAGCCCGATATCGTTCTGAAAACCACGCACCATCACAATGCGCTTAAGCGACTGTTTCTGACCAATACCGATTGGCAGTTGATTCGTCACTGCGAAGCACCACTGTGGCTGGTCAAGCGCGGTGAGCAGCCGATTACGCAAATCGGGGCTGCCGTCGATCCCCTGCACATCGACGACAAGCCGGCCAGCCTTGATCTGAAGCTGATCAACGAGGCACGCGCGCTCGCCGACAGTACCGCAGCTACGCTGCATCTGGTGCACTGCTATAACCCGTTGCCACGCACCATGGTGGTTGATGCAACCCTGGTTGTGGATTATCAGGGCTATGCAGACGACGTGAAAAAGCAGCACACCGATGCCTTCAGCGACTTGCTGGGACGCACCAAGGCGGGCCAGGCTCAGCAGCACCTGCTGAAAGGTTATCCGGAGGAGGCCATACCGCAACTGGTAGAAAAGCTCGGCATCAACCTGTTGCTGCTGGGCGCGGTATCGCGTTCACGGATGGAGAGCGCATTGATTGGCCATACCGCAGAACGCCTGCTGGATGAGGTGCCCTGCGATTTGCTGATCATCAAGCCGGATGATTTTCGCGACCCGAGCAAGCCAGCCTGATCGGGGAATAAACCGCCAAGGCGCAACGCGTCTCAGCGCTGCGCTGCCATTGTGCTGGCGGCCCGGCTGAGACGCGTGATTGCGGCCCAGTCGCCAGCGGCGATGGCAGCCTTGGGTGCGACCCAGCTGCCGCCTACCGCCATGACGTTATCCAGTGTCAGATAGTCAGCGTAACTTTCCTGGTCAATACCACCGGTGGGGCAGAAACGTACGTCCTTGAACGGGCCGGCAAATGCCTTTAGCAGTGCAGTGCCGCCCAGCACGGCGGCAGGAAACACCTTGAAGCGGCGGTAACCCAAACGGTACCCGGCAAGGATCTCCGAGGCGCTGGCGATGCCCGGCAGCAACGGCACCTCGCTGCGCAGGCCCAACTCCAGCAACTCGTCGGTAATACCCGGCGTTACGACGAACTGCGCGCCGGCCTTGACCACCTCGCGGTACTGCGCGGCATCGGTCACGGTACCTGCGCCAATGCACAGCGCCGGACGCTCGCGCCGCAGCAGGGCAATCGCCGGCAGCCCAAGCGCGGTGCGCAGGGTGATTTCCAGGGTGGTGATGCCGCCGGCAGCCAGGGCATCAGCCAGCGGCAGAATGTCGGCCTCCCGCTCGATGTTAATCACCGGCAGCAGCGTCACCTCGGCGAATAACGCATCCAGAGTCTGTGTCATATCCATGTACTGCGTCGTTCTCCCAGCAGACCGTTAAAAAGTGAACGTCCTCATTACCACTCTGCCACAACCCGCCGGCTAACTGGCGTCCGCGCTATAGACAATCTGCAGCGGCGGGCGCAGGAAGGCGCTGACAGGCCACTCCGGCCGCCCCCCGGCCAGCGCTGCAGTCAGCGTGCTGGCTTTATCCTCACCTCTTATTGCCAGCAACTGCAAGCGCGCGGAGTGTAACGCAGCGCCGGTGAGCGTCAACCGCTGCCTGCCGTCCGGCGCCTGGCAGGAAAGGCAAGGTACTTCAGCGTGCCGACTCAGTGCGGCCGCCAGACCCTCCATGCCCGGAAACAGCGACGCGGTGTGGCCATCGCTCCCCATACCCAACACCACGACATCCAGCGGCAGCCAGGCCTGCAACGCAGCGCTGCTGCGCTCAGCATCCGGCGCCGCCCCAGCACCATAATAGAGCGGTTGCCAATGAACCCGAGACATCACCTGGGGCATGTGCCGCCATAGCAGGCCAGCGTTGCTCTCGGCGTGTTCTGGCGGCACCCAACGCTCATCCACCAGCGTAATGCCCACCTGCTCCCAGGCCAGCTCGATCAGGTTCAACGCCTGCAGCAGCGGTATCGGGCTGCGCCCACCGGAGAGCGCCAAAGTCGCGCACCCTCTTGCCAGCAGCGCTTCCTGCAAGGCCTTGGTTATGCGCTGCGCCAACCATTGCGCCTGTTGCTGCGCCGAGGCCGCGGTATGCAGCATCACGCCGTGCTGTTCAGCCAGCCGCGCCAGCTCACTCACCGGTCCGCCTGCTGCAGGCTGGCGGTAAATACGCTACCACCCTGCTCCGCCGAGCTGGCTTCAGCGCGCATGAAGGCAAACAACTCTCGGCCCAGACCGCGGCGTACCGACTGCGGCTGCAGCGCTGGCGTGCGTGCTTGCCATGCCGCTTCGTCCAGCGCCACCTTGAGGTAACCTTGCCCGGCATCCAACGCGATCAAATCTCCATCTCGCAGATAGGCGAGCGGCCCACCGTTTGCCGCTTCAGGACAGAGGTGAATCGCCGCCGGCACTTTGCCCGAGGCGCCCGACATGCGTCCATCCGTCACCAGTGCCACCTGATGGCCACGGTCCTGCAGTACACCCAGATAGGGCATGAGCTTGTGCAACTCTGGCATACCGTTGGCCCGCGGGCCTTGAAAGCGCAAAACGGCTACGCAGTCGCGATCCAGCTCACCAGCCTGGAAGGCCGCGACAAAGGCCTCCTGGTCATCAAATACCCGGCAAGGCGCACTGACCTGCCAGTGCGCCTGTGCGACTGCCGAGACCTTCAGCACGCCCCTGCCGAGATTGCCCTGTAGCAAGCGCAAGCCGCCATCGACCAGAAAAGGCGCGTTGAGTGGACGCAAGATGCTTTCGTCCAGGCTAACTTGCGGCCCGTCGCGCCAGTGCAACTTGCCGTCCTGCAGCACAGGTTCGCGGCAGTAACGTGCCAAGCCGAACCCGGCGACCGTTTGTACCTGCTCATGCAGCAAGCCACCGGCCAGCAACTGGCGAAATAGCCAGGCGGTGCCGCCGGCGGCATGAAACTGATTGATATCCGCCTTGCCGCTCGGGTAGATATGCGCGAGCGTCGGTACCACCGCCGAGAGCGAGGCCATATCTTCCCAGCGCAGCTGCAGGCCGGCAGCCTGGCCGATGGCAACCAGATGGATAGTCAGGTTGGTTGAGCCGCCGGTCGCCAGCAGCATCACCAGCGCGTTAACCAGTGCGCGCTCATCCAGAATATCGGCCAGCCGCACGTCACCGGCTTGCGCCAGCCGCACAACCTGCTCTGCAGCGTGATTGGTCAAGGCATCACGCAGTGGTGTGCCAGGCGCCACAAAGGAAGCGCCGGGCAGCTGTAGCCCCATGGCTTCGAGTAGCATCTGATTGGTGTTGGCTGTGCCATAGAAGGTGCAGGTGCCGGCGCTGTGGTAGGAGGCGCTTTCAGCCGCAAGCAAGGCATCACGATCCACTTTGCCGGCGGCGAACAGCTCGCGTACCCGCGCCTTCTCGCTGTTGGGCAGCCCGCTCGGCATCGGCCCCGCCGGTACAAAGAGCACCGGTAGATGGCCAAACCGCAACGCGCCCATCAACAGACCGGGGACGATCTTGTCGCAGATACCCAAGCAAAGCGCACCGTTGAACATGTTGTGTGACAGGGCGATGGCGGTACTCATGGCGATCACATCGCGGCTGGCCAGCGAAAGCTCCATACCCGGCTCACCTTGCGTGACGCCATCGCACATCGCTGGCACGCCACCGGCCACCTGCCCGGTGGCGCCCATCCCGCGTAGCGCCTGACGAATCTGCGCCGGATAACTCTCGTAGGGCTGGTGGGCTGAAAGCATATCGTTATAGGCGGTGACCAGGCCGATGTTGACCGCGTCCACCATACGCAAGCGATCTTTATCTGTAGCAGAGCAGGCCGCCATGCCGTGCGCCAGATTGCCACAGGACAAGCCCTTGCGCCCCGGAGGAGCGGCCTGGATTTGCGCCAGATAGGCAGCTCGACTGCGTTTGCTACGCTCGCGTATTGCTGCCGTAACGGCTTCAACCTGTGGATGCATGCAACCCTCCTCTGTCAACCTACCCGCGAAGGGCAATTATGTTCTATTGTAGAACCCATTCCCAATCGCCCGTCCATCACACAAGGACCTTCGCATGTCGTTGCGCCGCACCAAAATCGTCGCCACCCTCGGACCCGCCACAAGCAGCCCCGAACGCATCGCTGAACTGATTGCCGCCGGCATGAACGTCGCACGGATGAACTTCTCTCACGGTAGTGCGGATGAACATCGCCGCCGCGCGCGCCTGGTCCGGGAAATTGCCGAAGAAAATGGTCAGCACGTTGCCCTGCTGGGCGACCTGCAAGGCCCGAAGATCCGCATCGGTCGTTTTACCGAAGGACGTATTGAGCTGGAGGTCGGTGACAACTTCCGCCTGTCTACGGTACATGATCTCGAAAACGGCACCAGCGATATCGTCGGCCTCGACTACCCCGATCTAGTGAAGGACTGCCGCGCCGGTGACGAGCTGTTACTGGACGATGGCCGCGTGGTGCTGGCGGTGGAAAGCGTTGGCCGTGATGAAGTGCGCTGTCGCGTAACCGTGGGCGGCCCGCTCTCCAACAACAAGGGCATCAACCGCCGCGGTGGTGGCCTGTCGGCCGCGGCCTTGACCGACAAGGATCGCAACGACATCAATCTCGCTGCCGAGCTGCAGATGGATTACGTGGCTGTGTCCTTCCCGCGCGATGCCGCCGACATGCATCTGGCGCGCAAGCTGCTGCGCGACGCTGAATCCGAAGCTTGGCTGATCGCCAAGATCGAGCGCGCCGAAGCCGTGGCCGACGATGAAGCGCTGGACGGCCTGATTCAGGCCAGTGACGGCGTCATGGTGGCGCGAGGCGACCTGGGCGTAGAAATCGGCGATGCCGAGCTGGTAGGCATTCAGAAACACATCATCAGCCGCGCGCGCAAACAGAACAAGGTGGTGATCACCGCCACCCAGATGATGGAGTCGATGATCTCCAGCCCCTTGCCCACACGTGCCGAAGTGTCCGACGTGGCTAACGCCGCGCTGGATTACACCGACGCGGTGATGCTCTCGGCGGAAACCGCTGCCGGTGACTACCCGGTAGAAGCCGTGCGCGCCATGGACCGCATCTGCCGCGGAGCGGAAAAGCACCCCACCAGCCAGAAGTCCGGGCACCGTCTGTACCAGAAATTCGAGCGCTGTGACGAAACCGTGGCACTGGCGGCCATGTACGCCGGTAATCACTTCCCCGGTGTTACTGCGGTGATCACCCTGACCGAAAGCGGCTTTACCCCGCTGATCATGTCACGCATTCGCTCGCATCTGCCGATTTTCGCACTGTCGCCCAACACCCAGACCCTGGGCCGCGTAGCGCTGTATCGCGGCGTGCAGGCAATTCCCTTCAACCCGGCAGACATGCCCTCCAGCGACATCAACCAGCAGGCCGTCAACAAGCTGCTTGAAGGCGGCTATGTGGAGCCCGGCGACTGGGTCATTCTGACCAAGGGCGACGTTTACAACTCACGTGGCGGCACCAACTCGATGAAGTTGCTGCATGTAGGTGAATCACTGGTGTAAGGAAGCACTATTGGCTGCACATCGTGCCTTGCAGCTGCACGCTTGAGCACTCGCAGAGGGCGTGAGGAACGGCTCAGTGTTTCCTTCACGCTGTAACAAGCCGCTGGCCGGCGAGTCTTTTGGGTAGTTCACCAACCACCCAGGGACTCGCCCCATGCTTGCCACTCTCAACCGTCTGCAAGACCGCCTCGACGCCACCCGGCGTCTCAATTTCATCGCCCCGCTACTGCTGCGCCTTTACCTGGTTCCGGTGTTGTGGATGGCCGGCAGCCGAAAGCTGCAACATATGGATGCCACCATTGCCTGGTTCGGTGACGTGGAAAATGGTCTTGGCCTGCCATTCCCGGAGTTGCTTGCCTGGCTGGCGACCCTGACCGAAGTGGGCGGCGCTGTGCTGCTGTTGGTCGGGCTGGCGGTGCGCTGGATCAGCATTCCGCTGATCATCACCATGCTGGTGGCCATCTTTGTCGTGCATTGGCCCTACGGCTGGCCGGTAATCGCCGATCCCTCGTCATTGTTCGCCACCGACCGCATCGCCGCCTCCGCAGACAAACTGGCCAAGGCCCGAGAGTTACTACAGCAGCACGGTAACTACGACTGGCTCACCAGCAGCGGCCGACTGGTGATCCTCAACAACGGCATCGAATGGGCCGCAACCTACCTGCTGATGCTGTTGACGCTGTTCTTTACCGGCGCCGGGCGCTGGCTGAGTGTGGATTACTGGATCGCGCGGCGCTGGCGCTCTGCCGCACTGTAAGATCGGCGGCGACCACAAAAAAGGGCCTCGCAAGCGAGACCCTTTTTCAACACCTGGTAGCCTTTACTTCACTTCAACTGCCAGGCTCTCGGCAATTTTCTTCTGCCAGATCTGCGGGCCGGTAATGTGCGCCGACTCGCCGGTACTGTCGACCGCAACGGTGACCGGCATGTCCTGCACGTCGAACTCGTAGATCGCTTCCATGCCCAGCTCGGGGAAGGCGATAACCTCAGCTTTCTTGATTGCCTGAGCAACCAGATAGGCCGCACCGCCCACCGCCATGAGATAAACCGCCTTGTGATCCTTGATGGCCTCAATGGCAATCGGCCCCCGCTCGGACTTGCCGATCATGCCCAACAGGCCGGTCGCCTCAAGGATCTGACGGGTGAACTTGTCCATGCGCGTCGCCGTGGTGGGGCCAGCCGGGCCAACCACCTCGTCACGCACCGGGTCAACCGGGCCAACGTAGTAGATAAAGCGGCCCTTGAGATCAACCGGCAACTCTTCGCCCTTGTTCAGCATGTCGACCATGCGCTTGTGCGCCGCATCGCGGCCGGTCAACATCTTGCCCGACAGCAGCACGGTTTCGCCGCTCTTCCAGCTCAGCACATCTTCAGGGGTCACCGTGTCGAGATTGACACGCCGCACGCCCTCGCCCACTTCCCAGGTGATTTCCGGGTAGGCATCCAACGGCGGTGCCTTGAGTTCTGCCGGGCCACTGCCATCCAGCGTGAAGTGCGCGTGGCGGGTGGCGGCACAGTTGGGGATCATGCACACCGGCAGGCTGGCGGCATGGGTCGGGTAATCCTTGATCTTCACGTCCAGCACAGTGGTCAGACCGCCCAGGCCCTGGGCGCCGATACCCAGGGCGTTGACCTTGTCCATGATCTCCAGACGCAGCTCTTCAACCCGGTTTTGCGGGCCACGCGCGCGCAGCTCATGGATGTCGATGGAATCCATCAACGACTCCTTGGCCATCACCGCGGCTTTCTCGGCGGTACCGCCAATGCCGATGCCCAGCATACCCGGCGGGCACCAGCCGGCACCCATGGTCGGGACGGTCTTGAGCACCCAGTCGACAATGGAGTCGGAGGGATTGAGCATCGCCATTTTGGATTTGTTCTCGGAGCCGCCGCCCTTGGCTGCGACGTCAATCTCGACAGTGTCGCCGGGTACCATCTGGTAGTGAATGACCGCCGGAGTGTTGTCCTTGGTATTGGTCCGCTTGCCGGCAGGGTCAGCCAGAATCGAGGCGCGCAATACGTTTTCAGGCAGGTTGTAAGCTTGGCGCACACCCTCGTTGATCATGTCGTCGAGGCTCATGGTGACCCCTTCCCAGCTGACATTCATACCGATCTTGACGAAGATGGTGACGATGCCGGTGTCCTGACAGATCGGGCGGTGCCCGGTAGCGCACATGCGCGAGTTGATCAGGATCTGAGCGATGGCATCCTTGGCCGCCTTCGACTCTTCACGCTCATAGGCTTCATGTACGGCTTGAATGAAGTCGACGGGATGGTAGTAGGAAATATACTGCAGCGCGTCGGCTACGCTCTGAATCAGATCATCTTGCTTGATAACGGCCATGCTCGGACAGGCTCCTCTCATTCGGCGGCTGACACGGACAGCGCTATGTCAGACCAGGCTCACGGAATCGGACAGGCTCGGGTGCTGTAAGGCCACACCCTTGAGAAAACAGTCGCCAAGTATACCCGAGCTGGCCCGATGGCATAGCGCCTCGGGCGACTCTCTGACGAAATGGACCACTCCCTGATCGCTGACTCCGCAAAAACCGCGCGGCCCGCTGTTTTTCAAGACTGCCGAGCCGGTCTCAGTCATTCCCGGTACGAGTGAAATAAAATGCTTTTCAAAACAAGGTTGAAACTATAAATTGACGTCATAATGCCATCACATAAAAACAGGCCGAATCGTGAGCGAATTGCAGGATGCAAACAGCGATAAATTCCAGGCACTGAGGCTGCAGCGCTTCTACCTGGCGCAAATCAACTATCTGATCACCTACGTCGTGATCGGCGTTGCTTGGGCGGCTGGGCAATATGATGCTTCGGCCTGGATGGCCACGACCCATGTGCTACTGGGTATTTTGACCCAGGGCGTCTTTCTGCTGCTGTTCAAGAGCGGGATGAACCTGCGCTTCCGCGAACCCAGCCTGACCAACCCGCAGATCGTGGTCGCCATTCTGCTGACTACCTATCTGCTGGCTTTTGCCGGCAGCCTGCGCGGCAGCCTGGTAATGGTGTACGCCAACATCCTCGTATTCGGTATCTTTCAGCTCTCGCGCCGCGACCTGCTGCTGCAGGCCGGTCTGGCGTTGGCCTGCTTTGGCGGCCTGATCGCCCTGGAAACCAATCGCACCGGCAGCGCCCACAGCCTCACACTGAGCCTGGTGCAGTGGTTCATTCTCGCCTGCTTCCTGGGCTGCCTGACCTTTACCGGTAGCTACATTCGCGAACTGCGCGAGCGCCTGCAGCAACGCCACAGCACCTTGCAGGCGCACCAGGAAACCCTGCGCGGCATGATGGGCCAGCTGCAGAACCTGGCCACTACTGACGGCTTGACAGGCCTGGCCAACCGCCGCTATTTCATTGACGAAACCCGTCGCCGCATGACGCTGATGCGGCCCAGCCAGCAGTTGGGTGTCGCACTGATCGATCTGGATCACTTCAAGCGTATCAATGACCTGTATGGCCACTCTGCCGGCGACGAGGTGCTGCAGGGCTTTGCCACGCTGGCGCGCGACAGTTTGCGTGACGGCGATCTGGTAGCGCGCTTCGGCGGCGAAGAGTTCGTCATCCTGCTCAGCAATACCGATCTTGGCGCGCTGCACCAGTGCCTGGAGCGGATTCGCGACAACTTTGCCAAGGTTCAGTTTGCTTGCTTACCAGAGGGAGTACACTGCACGCTGTCTGCTGGTCTGAGCCTGATCCGCCAGGAAGATGACCTTGAGGTGTGCCTGAACGATGCCGATCAGGCGCTATATCTGGCCAAGCACAGTGGCCGCAACCGCTGCGAGCATCATGTCCCCAAACAAAATCATACCGATCCCGCCTGACTCGCCGCATGCCTGAGCTGAGCATTCGCGGTCATCAGTTCCAGGTGCCCGCCGGCAGCAACCTGCTCTCGGCATTGCAGGCGGCTGGGCAACCGGTGAGTTGGTCCTGCCGCGCCGGCCAATGCCAGAGCTGCCTGGTACAGGCGCCCGCGCAAGCCATACCGGCCGCCGCGCAGCGCGGACTGACACCGCAACAACAGGCCGAGGGGTGGCTGCTGGCTTGCCAATGCAGCGTCGAGCAGGACATGCAGCTGACCCTGCATGACCCGGCCAGCGACGGCCTGCCCGCGCAGATCGAATCCCTTGAGCGACTGCCCGGCGGTATCCTGGTGCTGCGCTTACGCCCTCTGCGGCCACTGCGCTATCAGGCTGGCCAGCACCTGACCCTGTGGTTGTCGCCTCAATTGGGGCGTAGCTATTCGCTCGCCAGTCTGCCCACCGAACCACTGCTGGAGTTTCACCTTCAGTTGCACGAGGGTGGCGCCTTCTCCAACCAGATCCGCCAGGCTGAACCGGGCCAACAGCTTTACCTAGGCGCTGCCACCGGGCATCTGTGTTATGACCCGGCCTGGCACGACCGGCCGCTGCTCTTGCTCGCCCGGGGTACCGGGCTGGCGCCCCTGCAGGCACTGGCCCGCGACGCCCTACGCCAGGAACACGCCGCCCCCATCCAGCTGTGGCACTGGTCGGCCGCCGAGCAAGACTGCTACCTGCAGCAGCCGCTGCGTGAGCTGGCAGCCAATACCCCCAGCCTGCAGCTGCACTTGCGCACCCGCGCACAGTTCGACACCGACCTGCGCGCGCTGCGCATCGGCTCGCGCAACAGCCTCGCGCTGCTGTGCGGCAGCCCAGGCTTTATTGAGCAACTGCGCCGCCCGTTATTCATGGCCGGACTGGCCGGCCGGCAGATCATTGACGAAGCCTTTCTAGCGCCGCAATTGGGCTAACCTGCGCAGCCCGCCACCCGGCCGCTAGCAAAGCACTCAATAGCGCCTACACTCTTGCCGATGGGCCTTGGATCACGGCAGCCGCCAGCGCGCTAGCCGCACATCATCTCTATCGAGCCACAGCATGCTCATTAAACCTGACCGCCCCCGTAGCCGATGTATCAACAGCTTGCTGGCCGCCCTGCTACTGCAGTCTGCCGGCGCCCTGGCGGACTGCGTAACGCCTCCAGCCAACGCCGATTGGCCCACCGCCCCAGCTGGCCAGCATGGCTTTACTGCCGCCCAGTTGCAGGTCGCCCTCAACACCTTCAATGAGCCGGATACAAACCTGCATGCGTTGCTGATCGAACGTGACGGCGAGCTATTGCTGGAATGCTATCGCAGCGGCAAAGACACCCCGATCACCCGCCGCTACGGCTTGCCGCTACCCTTCACCGGCAGCAGCGAGTTCGATGCTGACGAACTGCACGACCAACGTTCCATCAGCAAAAGTGTGGTCAGCCTGCTCTACGGCATCGCACTCGCCGAGCAACAGGCGCCGCCGCTGGATCGACCGGTGCTCAAGGACTACCCCTCGATTACTCCCGTCTGGCAGCACAGCGAGCCACCACTGACCTATCGGCATCTGTTGGGCATGACCGCAGGGCTCGACTGGCAAGAGCTGGGGCATGGCCTGTTCAGCAGTGATGAAACGCCGCTCTACTGGCGCCGCGACCTGGCGGCCTACGTGCTCGAGCGCGACCGGGTAGCCAGCCCCGGCACTCGCTTCACCTACAACGGCGGCGCCACCGCGCTGCTGGCCGCCACGCTGGAGCAGCGCAGCCAGCAAACGCTGACGGCGCTCGCGGCAGATCGCCTGTTCGCGCCCCTGGGCATTACTCGATTCGAGTGGGCTGAGGACGCCCGCAACCGCTCGCTGGCTTTTTCCGGCCTGCGGCTGCGCCCCCGTGATCTGCTGAAAATCGGCCGGCTGGTCAATCAACGCGGCCAGTGGCACGGGCAGCAGTTGGTCAGCGCCGATTGGATCGACAAGATTACCGCCGCTCAGATTACAACCGACATTGATCTGTTCTCACTCGACGGCAAGTCGGTGCAGTACGGCTACCAGTGGTGGAGCGGTACCGTGCAGGTTGCTGGCCGCGAGCACCGCTGGGTAGCCGCCATCGGCAATGGTGGGCAGCGCTTGCTGCTGATTCCAGCGCTGCAATTGGGCCTGGTGCTACAGGGCGGGGATTATGGCTCGGCGGAGATACAGCGCCGTGAAAACCAGCTGGTACTTCAGCTACTGGCAGCCATGACGCGCCAGGACTAATCCGGCGCCGTTATACGGCTTCATTCGGCGCGCCAAGGGTTGGTGGGGCAGCACGCTGTTTCATGCGACCATGCCGCTTTAGCCTTTTGACTGCCAGAACCAGGAGATACCGTGAGCGAACATGTATTGATCGAGCGCAACAGCGGCGTACTGACGCTGACAATGAACCGTGCCGACAAGAAAAATGCCCTGACGCAGAATATGTATGGCGCAATGGCCGATGCCATCAAGGCCGCGCAAGAAGACACGCAGGTTCGTGCCGTCGTCATCCAGGGCAGCGACAGCTGCTTCACCAGCGGCAACGATGTGAGTGACTTCGTCAATTCACCGCGCAGCGACACCAAGAGCCCGGTCTATCACTTCCTGCGCGCCATCTGTCACGCCGAGAAGCCATTGATCGCTGCCGTCAACGGCCCAGCCGTCGGCGTTGGCGTGACCATGTTGCTGCATTGTGACCTGGTGTTCGTAGCGGATAACGCACGCCTGAAAATGCCCTTCGTCAATCTTGGCCTCTGCCCCGAAGCTGGCTCCAGCTTCCTGCTGCCACGCCTGCTCGGCCATCTGCGTGCCGCCGAGCTGTTGCTTTTGGGGGATGAAATTTCCGGCCAGCGCGCCACTGAAATTGGCCTCGCCAACCGGGCGCTGCCTGCCGGCGCTGCAGTACTGCAAGCCGCGCAGGAAGCAGCCCAGCGCATCAGCGAACAGCCTCCGGGTTCGGTCAAGCTGACCAAACAGTTGATCAAGCAAGGGGTGGCGCAGATTGCCGAGCAAACCATGGACGCCGAGGGCGACCACTTCACCCAGTTGCTGGCTGGCCCTGAGGCCCGAGAAGCACTGACCGCCTTCCTGGAAAAACGCAAACCGGTGTTCGCCAACAACTGACCGGCTAGCGGCTCCGCGCGTTGCGTGGAGCCGCCTTAGCGCTGGATACCAAAGATCCGCATCACCCAGCGGTTTATCTGCCCCCACACGCGTATTTTCAACCGGTGCGACAACGGCAGATTGCGCCAGCGCGCCAGAGTCCATTCGTGGCTCTCGGCAAAATCGTTCTCAAAGCTCCCAGTGACCGCACGGGTCAAGGTCGGGTCAACCGCCTGCTGGTTGGCTTCAAGGTTCCAGTGCAGCGTCCAGTGGTCAAAATTGCAGGATCCCAGCGAGACCCAATTATCGACCATGGCGGTCTTCAGGTGGGTAAAGCGCGGCTGAAATTCAAAAATACGCACCCCGGCCTTGAGCAGCCGCCGGTAATAACGCTGGCCAGCATAAAGCACAGCTGGGTGATCGATGCTGGTACCACAGAGCAACAACCGTACATCAACGCCGCGCCGTGCCGCACGCATCAGCGCTCGCCGGATACGCCAGGAGGGCAGAAAGTACGGCGTGGCCAGCCAGGCACGTTCGCTGCTATCGGCCAGTGCCGAGAGCAGCGAGGCGACTACCTCTTTCTGTTCCCGGGCCCCGATGTAAGAGACCCGGCCATGGCCTTCGCCGTCTTTGGGTCGAGGTGGGATTCGCACTCGGCGTACGGCAGAAAGCCCGCGCCGCTGAAAGCGGCCTACCCGCGCCCACTCGGTTTCAAACAGATCGAGCCAGTCAGACACTACCGGGCCCTGTACTTCCAGCATCTGCTCGTGCCAACGCGGACATTGACCATCCTCGTCGGTCTGACAGAACTCATCGGTAAACCCGGTGCCTCCGACAAAGGTGATACGGCGATCAACAATGATCAGCTTGCGGTGGTCCCGGTGGAACATGCGTCGCCCGTGGTACCAGGACGCGGGGTTGTAAATGCGCAGTTCTACACCACCATCACGCAGACGGTCACGGTCATCCTCCTTCAGTTTTTCACTGCCGATGGCATCAAACAGGAAGCGTATTTCCACCCCGCGTTCGGCCGCTCGCAACAATGCATCGATGACCTGGTCGCAACTGGTTCCGGAAGTGACCAAATACATCTCAATATCGATGCTGTTCTGCGCCTGATCAAAGGCTTCGAGCAGGCGCGGGAAATAACGGTGTCCGTCCACGCGCAAGGTGAATTGGTTGTCCTGATGCCACTCATACACGCGCGACGACATAAAACTCCTTGAACCCGACAATAAAGTGCCAGAGATAGATCAGGGGATGCGGTAATCGTCCTGTGTCAGCAGGTCGAGGCCGCATTCCAATTGACTGATCCAGTCCAGAAAAGCGTTGATCATAACAGGGCCAACGAAGGGACGGCCGTGCTGCGGCACCAACATGGCCGGCGCCAGCTGGCGAACCATGTTGGCCCAGAGCCGGCAGGCCTTGTTGCCGGCCATATAGCGCCGGTGAAAGCCCTCCATACTGGATTTGTGAGTCGCAAAGTCGGCCACAGGTTCCGCATCGTCCAGCATTGAAGCGCCCATGTCGCCGGAAAACAGAATGCCGCTGATCGGATCAAAGAACTGCAGGTTGCCTACCGAGTGCAGAAAATGCGCCGGTAGCACCTTGAGAATCGACTTGCCCAGCGGCACATCGGCACCGCGATCGGCAATCGCAATCATGCGATCGGTGGTCGACATGCCCAACTGGCGGTTCAGATAACCCGCACTTAGGTGCGGCAAAAAGCGCGCCCACAGCTTGGAGCACACTACCTGACAGCGGGTGTGCAGCAACCATTTGTCCAGCGAGGCGATGATGTCCGGATCCTGGTGTGAAGCAAATACATAGGTAAGGTCGGTCAGCGGAATGTAACGACTAACCGCCAGCGACAGCGGCATGTAGGTCAAGTCGCCACCCGGATCAAGCAGCGCGTGCTGATCATGATCAATGATCAGAAACTGGTTGGATTGCACCCCATCGCCCGTCACCAGTTGGTCAAAACAAAGCACTTTGTGCGGACCGTTATCAAACAACACCCTTGCCACTGCCATTGCTGCCACTCCCGAACCCGTCATTGGAGCGACCCTTATAAAGCAGCCAGCACTACCGCTCCCTGACCTGTATCAAGATGTACGCAGTAACACGAACGTCACCAAGTATTCACAAGCCTGACACCCGAGCGCCATAGGCTCAGCCTGTACATCAAATAACAGATGCCCGGATGGAGGTGTCCATGTCACAAGCAGCGCTCGCCCTCGAAGATTCCAACAGCCGCCAGCTGGCGGTAGAACTTGTTACCGACGCCCGCCACATCAGAGCCGCACAGGCTTTGCGCTATCAGGTGTTTGCCGAAGAGTGCGGTGCCCGGCTGCACACCAGCGAGACTGGGCTGGATCAAGACCACTACGACCTGCACTGCGAACATCTGATCGTGCGCGACCTGAGCACCAACCGCGTGGTGGCCACCACGCGCATTCTGGATAGCCGACGCGCACCCGCCGCCGGTGGCTTTTACAGCGAAAGCGAATTTCAACTGGTGGGCCTGACAGACCTGCGTGGCGACATCATGGAGATTGGCCGCACCTGCGTGCACGCCGACTACCGCAATGGCGCGACCATTTCGGTGCTCTGGTCCGGACTGGCACAACTGATGAACGAGCGCCGCTACAACTACCTGATGGGCTGCGCCAGCATCGACATGCACGACGGTGGCCTGCAGGCCCACGCCATCATGCAGCGCTTGCGCGGCCGCTACCTGAGCCGTGAGTACCTCAATGCCATTCCGCGTCTGCCGATTCCCGAGCGCGACCTGCCGGCCAACCTGACGGCGCAACTGCCACCACTGCTCAAGGCCTACATGCGCCTGGGCGCCAAGGTCTGCGGTGAGCCGTGCTGGGACCCGGAGTTCAACTGCGCCGATGTGTTCATTCTGCTGCGCCGCGAACAACTCTGTCCGCGCTACGCCCGTCACTTCAAGGCGAGCTGAGGATGACGCTGAACAAGGCGGTGCGTCTGGTGGCGGTGGTGGGCTGGATTGCCTGTGGCCTGCTGTTGGCCACCTGGGTTGCCCTACTGCAACCCTTCAAGCCAGCCTTTCTGGATGGGCAACGGCAACGTCTGACCCGCTGGTGGATGCGCAACTTGATCCGCCTGCTACCGCTGCGCCTGCATGTGCACGGCGCGCCGGTCAACGACACCGCGCTGTGGGTCAGCAACCATGTGTCCTGGTTGGATATTGTGGTGCTGGGTGCGCAGGCGCCGGTGCACTTTCTTTCCAAGGCCGAGGTGCGCCAGTGGCCGGTTATCGGCTGGCTGGCCGCTGCCGCCGGCACCTGCTTCATTCAGCGCGGCAAATCCGTCAGCCAGTGCTTGCAGCAGTTGACCGAGGTTTTACAGCAGGGGCGCAGTCTGGTGATCTTTGCCGAAGGCACCACCACCGCCGGTGACCGCGTGCGTACCTTTCACGGTCGCCTGTTGGGCAGTGCGATAGACGCCGCGGTACCGGTACAGCCGGTCGCGGTCGCCTATCGATTGAATGGCGCCGTCGATCAGGTTGCGCCCTTCATCAACGACGACGAGTTTTCGCAGCACCTGCTGCGCCTGCTCGACGCACACACCATCGATGTGCATCTGCACTTCCTGCCCCCACTGGACAGCCATGACGGCAACCGCAACCAGTTAGCACGCGAAGCCCAGTCAGCGGTGAGTCAGGCGCTGGACCTGCCTGACGGCACGATCAAATCGACGCCACCCACGCTCAGCAACGCCGCCTGATCGGCGGCGTACGCCTGAACCTCGGGCATGAAGCGCAAAAAGTCATCCTCAAACGCCGCGTAATCTGCCTCCAGCTCAGCCACCGCACCAGGCAGCGGGTTATCCCGGCGCAAGCGGCGCGCCATGTTGTCGAGCGCGCGATGCAGATGAGGTAGCTGTGCGTAGCTGCTCAGCCAGTCGTGCTCGCTCATGTGCGCAATCACCGGTCGAGCATTCGCCGGAATCAGCTCAGGCTGATTCAACACATCCCGATAGGCCTGTTGTGCGAACACCGCCAGCGGCTGATCAGAAAACCGCTGCCAATGATGGGCCAGCAGGTGGTCGTAGAACATGTCCACCATGATGCCGGCAAACCGTCGGCGCTCAGCACTCACCCGCGCCTTGCTCTGCAACACCAGCGGATGGCTGTCGGTGAACACATCGATCCGGCGGTGTAGCCAGATGCCACCGCGCACCTCCTCCGGCAGAGCAATCTGTTGCACCGGGCCTTTGACGAAATCTCCCAGCAGACTGCCCAGCGCCTGCTGCGGCGTTTGCGAGCCCATCAACAGGTGGGCCAGAAAATTCATCAGTTGCCCTGCACCTGCGCGTGCAGCGCGGCAAGCTGACTCTGAAGCGTACTGATGCTGCGGTTGGTCTGCAGGCGGAAGCTGTCGATGGCGTCCAGCGCCTGATCGGTTTGCGCTGCGCGCTGATCCAGCTCGGTGCGCATGATCAACAGGCTCTGCTCTATGTCAGCAGTGCCCTTGCCCTGCAGCGCCTGCACTGCCTGCTGCTGACGCGCCAGCTGCGCGGCTTGCTCGCTCAACTGCTGCTGCAACGCGTCCAGGCTGCCCAACTGTGCCTGCAAATCGCTGAGGGCGGTGTTGGCCGTAGTCAGCTGCTCGGTCAGGTTGTCGAGCCGCTGATCCTGCTGCTTCAACGCTTGCTCCGCTGCCGCTGCGCTGGCGCTGAGCGCGGCCAGCTCGGTCTGTTGCGTCGCCAACCGCTTGGCCAGATCAGAGCTGCCCGCATTCGCCGTGCTCAGGCGGCCATCGTGCTCACCCAGGGTCTGGCCCAGCGCCGCAATCTGGCTCTCCAGCTTTGCCACCCGGGCATTACGTGCCTGCTCGGCGGCACTGAGTGATGACTCGTTGGCGCTGACCTTGCCGGTGATGTCCTGGATACGCCCGGAGGCTTCTTCGCTGATTCTCGCGAAGCTGGTCTGGGTAGCGACCAGTTGCTGTTTGAGCAGGGTCTGTTGCTGGTAAGTCCAGTAACCCAGCGCGACCAATGCGAGTGACAGCGCCGCGCAGAGTGCCCACAGGGGCCCGTTGCCGCGCGCAGGCAGCGCCGTGGGCGGCTCGGCGCGCAGACCACTGGCTGGCGCCCGGCGCGCGGCAGCGGCCGGCTCAAAGCCATCGTCACGGCTCGCATGCAAGCTGGGCAAGTCGTCGCTCCTGTCCTGATCCTTCATACATCCCCCACTTATCAATTTCTGCCGAAAGCCCGCGCCAGAGCGGTGCAGGCTCGCACCAAGGCATAGCATACAAGCGCCATATGCCAGCGCTGAAGCGCCCTGACCCCGCCCCGAGCTGCCGATATCCGGTAAATCTGCGTATTGGTACACATTCTGCTTGCAGATTGTTGCCTTGGCTACCGCACCTTGCGCGGCCATTGATACTTCGGGGGTAAAAGCATGATTGCAGAAGCGCAGTTCAACCGAGCGACCCTTGACTGCATGACCAGCCTGCGGCGCCATATCAAGCGCTCACTAGGGGTAACCGTGCGTCTGGGTGATCCGGACGCCGTGGAAAGCATGATCGGGCTAAGCAAGGACTGCCCCTTCGCCGACATCCGCGAGTTGGGCAGCCGTCTGGCCGAGATGGTCGCGCCGCCAGCGCCCGTAGCGGAAGACAGCATGGTCGCCCAGGGGGCCATCGCCGCACGGCAATATCAGGCCCCTGCCCAACGCGGTTCCAGTACAGCGGCTGAGCCGGCGCCCGCAGCGTCCAGCGGCAGCGTGCGCATCTACCGTGGCCAGGTCATTCGCTGACCGCTGATCGATAGCGCGCCGGTTCACACAACGGCGCTTTTGCGCCCACCAGCGCACTCAACCCGCTGGCGCATCCTCCGCGCAGACATTACCCTGAACCTTCCCGGGATCGAGGAGTGACGGAATGGCTGAATGGATGATTTACGGTGCTAATGGATACGCAGGTTCGCTGCTGGCAAGGGAGGCTGTGGCCCGTGGGCTGACGCCGGTACTGGCAGGGCGCAACCAGAAAGCGGTTGCCGATCTTGCCGCCGAACTCAAGCTGCAGGCACGTCACTTTCGTCTCGATGATGCCAACGCCACACGCCAGGGCGTCGAAGGCATGAGCATCGTCGTGCACTGCGCCGGACCCTTCTCGGCAACCAGTCAGCCGATGATCGACGCCTGCCTGCAAAATCAGTGTCATTACCTCGACATTACCGGCGAGATTGATGTGTTTGTCGCCGCCCAAAGTCGTCACAACGAAGCCACCGAAGCCAATATTGTCATTTGCCCCGGCGTCGGCTTTGACGTGATCCCTACCGATTGCATCGCCGCTCGACTGAAAGAGGCGATGCCCGACGCAGACCGGCTGGCACTCGGTTTTGACTCACGCAGCAGCTTCTCTCCCGGCACCGCGAGAACCTCGGTGGAGGGTCTGAAGTACGGTGGACGCATTCGCAAGGACGATAAGATCAAAACCGTGCCGCTGGCCTACCAAAGCCGCGACATCGACTTTGGCAACGGCACCAAGCACGCCGTGACCATTCCCTGGGGCGATATCGCCACGGCCTGGTTCTCGACCGGCATTGACGACATTGAAGTCTTCATTCCCATGGCGCCCAGCGCCGCCACGCGCCTGCGACGGCTGGATCGCCTGCGACCGCTGCTCGGGCTGCCGCCGGTACAGGCGCTGCTCAAGCATCTCGTCGGTCGCCGGATTCTCGGGCCAGACAGCAGCCAACGGGAAAAAGCGCGCACCTACGTTTGGGGCGAGGCACAGAACCGCGCCGGCAAGAAGATTACCGCCCGCATTCAGACCGCCAACGGTTACGACGTGACAACCGAAGGCGCCCTGTTCGCCGTCGAGTTTCTGCGTCAGAACGAACCCGCACCGGGCTACTACACCCCTTCGCGCCTGCTTGGCTCGGACTGTATCGAGAAGCTGCCCGGCTCCGGCGAAATGCACCTGGAATAATCAGGCCAGCAGCCTTGGCACCCGCGCCGCCAGCTCGCGGGTCAAGCCTTCGAGCAGTTGCCCGCCATTGCGCCAGTAATGCCAGTACAGCGCGACTTGCTGCGCCTGCCCGGGTACCAGCTCACACAACACGCCACTGCGCAGCTCGGTGGCGACTTGCAGCGCTGGCACCATGCCCCAACCAACGCCCGCCGTGAGCAAACGGACAAAACCCTCGGAAGACGGACAGAGGTGATATTCGAATTCACCCGTCACACCCAATTGACGTAAAAAACGGTGCTGCAGTTGATCGTCAGGGCCAAATACAATGGCCGGAACCTGCGGCAACTGCGCCATGCTCACACCATCCGGGAAATGCCGCGCAATAAATTCGCGGTTGGCCACCGCCAGATAAGGCATATGGCCCAGCAGCAGGCTGCGCGCCCCCGCGACCGGCTGCTCGGTGGCACAGACACAGGCCGCCACCTCGCCGTTGCGCATCCGCCGCAGGCCTACATCCTGATCTTCCACCTGCATATCCAGCAGCACCTGCTCGGCGCTGCACCAGCCACTGATCGCCTGCGCCCACCAGGTCGCCAGGCTGTCTGCATTCAGCGCGACGCGCAAACGCGACATGCCGCTACGGCTATCCATCGCCGGCAGGTCGGTGCGCAGATCGCGCTCCAACAACCGCACCTGCTGCACATGGTTGAGCAGCCGCTGCCCGGCTGCGGTTGCCTGCGGCGGCGACATTCTGACCAGCACCGGCGTTCCCAGACGCGACTCCAACAGCTTTATTCGCTGCGACACCGCCGATTGGGACAGCCCCAGGCTTGCGGCACCGCGCTCAAACCCGCCGTGCTCTATCACCGCATTCAGCGCGGCCAGCAACTTGTAATCCAGCATGATTAATTTCTCTTATATCTCATCAGTATTATTCTCTTTTTTAATAAACCTGGCCACGCCAGAATGCGCCCACTTACCTGGCCACAAGGCGCGCGCCATGTCCACTCTGCTGCACAGTTACACTAACGGTCTGTTTATCGCCGCCGGATTGATCATGGCCATAGGCGCGCAAAACGCGTTCGTGCTGGCGCAGGGTCTGCGCCGTGAATATCACCTCAGCGCCGCGCTGATTTGCATGAGTTGCGACGCCGTGTTGATCCTGGCCGGAACATTCGGCCTGGCAGCGCTGTTGCAAAGTCATCCGCTGGCAATGGAAATCACCCGCTGGGCGGGTGTGGCGTTTCTCTCGCTTTACGCCATGCAGGCGCTGCGCCGGGCGCTGTCACCCCATGTAATGAATGCGGGCAAGCAGCCACGCCGCTCGCGCCGGGCGGTGCTGCTCAGCACCCTGGCGGTGACCTTGCTCAATCCCCACGTCTACCTCGACACCATGGTGCTGATCGGGTCGGTTGGCGCGCAGAATCCGTTGCCGCTGGTTTTCGCCCTGGGCGCAGTCAGCGCCTCGGTACTCTGGTTCAGCCTTCTGGCACTGGGTTCAGCCAGGTTGGCCCCACTGCTGAGCCGCCCCGTGACCTGGCGCTGCATCGATCTGGCAGTTGCCGCGATGATGCTGGCAGTAGCCTGGTCCCTCGCCAGACCGGCGTTGCAGACACTCTGAATCGCTATAACCCTATACTTGGTGCGTGGATAGGCCCGCTTTCAGGTGCTATCATCGAGACTTCCCGATCGCAAGACGGGCAGCGCCCCAAGGAGCCAGTATCAGCTCCGGCAAAAGAGGCGTAACAGATTGTCTACTCTGCCGGCGTGGCAGCCGTGGCCAACTTGATCGAACTGTAGAGCGGTAAAGCCGGTCGTACAGTAAGCAGTATTCCGTTTCTGGACCCTGATACCTGATGATGGAGATAAATCATGGCTTTTGAATTACCAGCACTCCCCTACGAGAAGAATGCACTGGAACCGCACATCTCTGCGGAAACTCTGGAATACCACTACGGCAAGCACCACAACACCTACGTTGTTAACCTGAACAACATGGTTCCGGGCACCGAGTACGAAGGTAAAAGCCTGGAAGAGATCATCAAGACATCCAGCGGCGGCGTATTCAACAACGCAGCGCAAATCTGGAACCACACCTTCTACTGGAACTGCCTGAGCCCGAACGGCGGTGGCGAACCTACTGGCGAGCTGGCCGAAGCCATCAACAAGGCATTCGGTTCCTTCGCTGCCTTCAAAGAAGAGTTCAGCAAAACCTCCATCGGCACCTTCGGCTCTGGTTGGGGCTGGCTGGTCAAGAAGGCTGACGGCTCTCTGGCCCTGGCAAGCACCATCGGCGCCGGCAACCCGATCACCTCAGGTGACACTCCGCTGCTGACCTGCGATGTTTGGGAACACGCCTATTACATCGATTACCGCAATGCTCGTCCCAAGTACGTCGAAGCATTCTGGAACCTGGTCAACTGGGACTTCGTAGCGAAGAACTTCGCTGCCTGATCGCAGTTACTGCAGTTCAACAACACCCCGCTCCGGCGGGGTGTTGTGCGTTCTGGGTCGGCAAAAGTGATTTCACTTTGACGTCACACTGCAGTTTGTCGATACTCGACTTAACACTGCACAAACGAATAACAATGATTGCAGGAGTTGCGCAGGCCAATCAGATACTTGCATGATGGCCCTGAAGCTCAACTCACCACGACAGGAATAAAAAGATCTTGAAGCTAGAGCGCCGCCACAGCCTTTCCATCAAGCTACTGCGTCTGGTGTTGCTCTGGGCACTCGTGGTCGGTGTTGTACTCAGCATGGGGCAAATCGCCTACGACCTGCGCAAGGAAAGCCAGCTGATCGACAGCAACGCCGAGCAGATCCTCGCCATGTCGCAGGACCCCGCCACCCAGGCCGTTTACAGCCTGGACCGCGAGATGGCGCTGCAGGTCATTGGCGGCCTGTTCGAGCATGAAGCCGTTCGCTACGCCGCCATCGGCCACCCCGATGAAACCCAGCTGGCCAGCCGCGAACGCCCCTTGAAAGACTCTCCCTATCGCACGCTGACCGACTGGCTGTTTGGCGTCGAGCAGCAATACAGCGTCGGACTCTTTGGCCGCGAACCCTACAACGAGTATTACGGTGACCTGCGCATCACGCTGGATACCGCGCCCTACGGCGAAGACTTTCTGCAAAGCTCACTGATCATTCTGCTGTCTGGCGTGCTACGCGCCATGGCCATGGCCTTTGCCCTGTACCTGCTGTACCACATTCTGCTGACCAAGCCCCTGGCCGGCATCATCGACCGCATTGCCGACATAAACCCTGACCACCCCGGCAAGATGCACATTCCCATGCTACCCGGGCAGGAAAAGAACGAACTGGGCTTATGGATCAGAAAGGCCAATGAGCTGCTGGAGTCGATCGAACGCAACAGCAGCCGGCGCCGCGAAGCAGAGGCCAACCTGCTGCACATGGCGCAGCACGACCACCTGACCGGGCTACCTAATCGCAGCATGCTGCAGGAGCAGCTCGCGCGCATTCTCGCCGATGCCGGACGCCGCCAGCGTGGCGTTGCGGTGCTCTGCTGCGGCCTGGATGACTTCAAGGAAATCAACGAGCAATTCAGCTATCAATCTGGCGACAGCCTGCTGGTAACCGTCGCCGACCGCCTGCGTGCCAACAGTGGCCGTCTGGGTAGCCTGGCTCGCCTAGGTGGCGATCAGTTCGCCCTGGTGCAAACCGGCGTCGGTGAGCCCTACGAAGCCGCTGAACTGGCGCAGACCATTCTCGACGACCTGAGCCGCCCCTTCGAGCTGGGCGACCACACTGTCAGCTTGCGGGCAACCATCGGCATCACCCTGTTCCCCGACGACGGCGACAACGCCGAGAAACTGCTGCAGAAAGCCGAACAAACCATGATGCTGGCCAAGGCCCGCTCACGAAACCGCTACCAGTTCTACATCGCCAGCCTGGACAGTGAAATGCGTGTGCGCCGAGAGCTCGACAAGGAGCTACGCGGTGCGCTGGAGCGAAACGAGTTTCACCTGACCTACCAACCGCAGGTCAGCTACGCGACCCATCAGGTAGTCGGTGTAGAGGCGCTGCTGCGCTGGCAGCATCCCGAACGCGGACTGGTACCGCCAGACTTGTTCATTCCTCTGGCGGAACAGAACGGCATCATCATCAGCATTGGCGAGTGGGTACTGGATCAGGCCTGCAAACAGCTGCGCGAATGGCATGATCAGGGGTTCAACGAGCTGCGCATGGCGGTCAATCTGTCCACAGTGCAGCTTCACCACAGCGAGCTGTCACGTGTGGTGACCAACCTGATGCAGCGCTATCAACTGCCGGCCCACTGCCTGGAAATGGAAGTGACCGAGACCGGTCTGATGGAAGATATTGCCGCTGCAGCGAGCCACCTCAACAGCCTCAAGAAGGCCGGCGTACTGATCGCGATTGACGATTTCGGCACCGGCTACTCCTCGCTGAGCTACCTGCGCGGCCTGCCGCTCGACAAGATCAAGATCGACAAGAGCTTCGTCCAGGACGTTCTGGTCGACGAAGACGATGCCACCATCGTGCGGGCCATCATTCAGCTCGGCCGCAGCCTGAATATGGAGGTCATCGCCGAGGGTGTGGAGTCCGCCGAACAGGAAGCCTACGTCATTGCCCAGGGTTGCAACGAAGGCCAGGGTTACTATTACAGCAGGCCGCTGTCAGCTGCCGCGTTCGGCGATTGGATAGTGCAGTACCGCGCCGAGACCAGCAAGACTCGCAGCAGCTCGGAAATCAGCTAACGACCCTCAGGCCAACCAGAGCCAGCAAGCCAAGGTGGCACTGCAGGCCAGTCCGACCAGGGCCCACCTGCTGTTGCCGCGCAGCCTGTTACTGAGGTCATCCTGGTGATGATCCGACAGTACAAAGGGCAAACCTCGGCGCGCCGGCTTGCGCAATACATGTACCACCGGCGCTTGCCCGGCAGTTCGTGCCTCCTGCTCTGCAGCCTGATTGGCCGCGCGGCGCACCCGCTCCCACTCTTCCAGATCGATCTTGCCGTCACCGTTACGGTCAAAACGCGCCAGCAGGTCAGGGTAATCCGCTTTCCAGTTGCTGATTACCTGGCGTGACAGCGCGTTCATATCCACCGCCTCACGTCCGCCACCGCGGCTCTCGAACCAGCCTATGGCATACAACGGCTCCTCCGCTACAAACCACTCTTCGGTGTATCTATAGCGCTTGCGTAGCAGGCTACCCAAAAACCCCTTGGCAACGGACGTTTCCGCCGGCCAGCGCTGGCTGCCCTCCCAGCGACGACGGTGCTTGGGATGCACCTCAGCGCCCAGCGGATTGATCCAACAGGCGCCGGTAGCGTCGCGTAGCAGAAAAGGCCGTTCTGACACGCCCTGCTCCACCGTACGCCACTGACTATCGCGGTCGGAATTGCCCTTGTGCTCCTCCACCCGGAAGCGATACCAGAGGCAGGGGCGCTTTGCCAGTGGTGACAGCAACGGCTCATGCCCACCAGCGTCCAGCATGCCATTGAGCTCAACCAGGCCCTGCGCCGCTGAACGAACGCGTGAGGTAGGTGTATCTTCGATCCAACGTGCGCGCTGCAAGCGCGTCAACATCAGATAAAGGCATGCCACGGCCGCAGCGGTGGCCAGCCCGGTAAACAGATAGTAATGCGCTGGGGACAACCACATCACCCCATGCACATCAATCATGAAAACAGCGCCCGCAGATTAACGTCGGCCTTCTCCTCGTCGGTAAACTGCAGCAGCTCGGCCGATTTGAAGGAAAACAGGCGCGCGAGCAGCACTTCCGGAAACTGCTCGATACGCACGTTATTGATATTCACCGCCGCGTTGTAAAGCTCGCGGCGATCGGCAATGCCGTTCTCCAGTCCGGTAATGCGTTCCTGCAAATGCTGGAACGACTCGCTGGCCTTCAACTCCGGGTAATTTTCGGCCAGCGCAAAGAGTTGGCCCAGCCCGCTGCGTAGCGCCGTCTCGGCAACGCCAACCCCCTTCACATCGCTTTGCTGGCGTGCGCTTGCCACAGCGCCACGCGCCGCGATCACGCGCTCCAGCGTCTCACCCTCGTACTGCATATAACGGCGGCAGGCTTCAACCAGCTTGGGCAATTCATCATGACGCTGACGCAACAACACATCGATGTTCGACCAGGCCTGGCTGACCGCATGCTTCACGCTGACCAACTGGTTGTACAGCATGATGGCGTAGATCAGGCCTACCGCTAGCACCACAAGAATAATCAGAGTAGTCAGTTCCATTGCACAAATTCCTCTTGTATGGCGCGAATGCGCCTTCAGCAAGCCCTGCCAGGGGCATCCAGTGACTACTATAACGGCACATACGGCGAAGTGGCAGAGCATTTCAACTACCGATAAAACGGGAGGGGTTGCTACGCGTACGATGCGGATGGGGGGACTTCACGCTTCACCGCCAGAGACGGTGAAGCGCTATCTGGCCAGCAGGTTTCAGGCCTTACTGGAACAGAGACTCGCTGGACAGGCCGTGCTGCTCAAGAATATCGCGCAGGCGCTTGAGGGCCTCTACCTGAATCTGGCGTACGCGCTCACGGGTCAGACCTATCTCGCGACCCACCTCTTCCAGGGTGCTGCTTTCGTGGCCGCGCAGACCGAAGCGACGAGTCACAACCTCGCGCTGCTTCTCGGTCAACTCGGAGAGCCAGCTGTCGATACTGGTGTTGAGGTCGTCGTCCTGCAGCTGATCGCAAGGATCGCTACCTTGATCGTCCGTCAGCGTATCGAGCAGCGTCTTGTCTGAATCCGGCCCCAGTGACATATCCACTGAAGCCACCCGCTCATTCAGACCGAGCATGCGCTTGACGTCCGCAACCGGTTTGTCGAGCAGCAAGGCAATCTCTTCCGGCGAGGGCTCATGATCGAGTTTCTGCGTCAGTTCACGCGCGGCGCGCAGATAGATATTGAGTTCCTTGACGACGTGGATTGGCAAGCGAATGGTGCGCGTCTGGTTCATGATCGCGCGCTCGATCGTTTGCCGGATCCACCAGGTAGCGTAGGTAGAGAAACGGAAGCCACGTTCCGGATCAAACTTTTCCACGGCGCGGATCAGGCCAAGGTTGCCCTCTTCGATCAGGTCGAGCAGGGTCAGGCCGCGATTGACGTAGCGTCGGGCAATTTTCACCACCAGGCGCAAATTGCTCTCGATCATGCGCTTGCGACCGGCAGGATCACCCTTCTGCGCAAGTCGCGCAAAATGCACTTCCTCTTCGGGGGTCAACAGCGGGGAAAAACCGATTTCATTGAGATACAGCTGAGTGGCATCCAGCTGCTTGGTAAACTCAAAAGCGTTTTCACGCTTGTGATTACGTGGCGTTGCTCTTTTTGCGGCAGTTGTTGAAGCAGACATTGCAGCCTCCTCATCATCCTTGATACCACGCTCAGACGGCGTGGGTTGGTCCATCATGGTCTGCCCTGGCTGTTTCTTATTCTTGACTGCCATATACATGCCCCATTTCCGGTCAAAACGCGGTATGAAAGCTACTGCAGCAACGACCCACCACTGGCCGACAGCATGAGTATCGACCGAGCCGCCCAACATTCATACCTGTGCAAACATCTCTGCTTGTTCAGGCAGCCTGCCTGTACGACATGACAACTTTGTGTCAGCAACAACACCTTAGCATCAAGATTTCGGCAAATACGCCAACGGGTCTACAGGTTGGCCTTTTCGTCTGATCTCGAAGTGCAATTTCACCCTGTCAGTACCGCTGCTACCCATCTCTGCGACAGTCTGGCCGACTTTTACCTGGTCGCCTTCCTTGACCAGCAAGCGGCTGTTGTGCGCGTAAGCGCTCAGATAGGTTTCGTCGTGTTTGATGATGATCATCTCGCCGTATCCGATCAATCCGCGCCCGGCGTACACCACAACACCATCAGCGGCCGCTTTCACAGGCTCACCCAATTGTCCGGCAATATCAATCCCTTTATTCAAACTGCCGTTTGACTGAAAACGCGCCAACAGCGTGCCGCGCGCAGGCCAGTTCCAACCGGCCACTGTCGTCGGCAGGCTGGCCTGCGCAGCGGCGGTCGGCGGCGTCCGTGGTGGTGGCGTGGTAGCGCGCGGCGTCACCGGTGTTGTGGTGGTGGTGAGCCCGGGTTTGGGTTGGGTGGTTGGGCGCGAGACAACCGCCGATCCAGTGCTGGCCGGGACTGGCCTGGCGGTAGGCGGTCGCGTGCTATTGGACGAAGGTCTAACCGGCGCAGGACGCGATGCCGTGCGCGTATTCAGGTTGATACGCTGTCCGGGATAAATAGTGTAAGGGGCCGCCATATGGTTGTTGCTGGCGAGTGCTTTCCAATCCCAGCCATAGCGAAAAGCAATCTGGTACAGGGTTTCGCCACGTTGAACTGTATGGTAACCGGATGTAACCGTATCGGCGCGCTGCCCACCGCGGCCGCGCTCGTCAATAGGAACAGTGCCGGATGGCCCGGCACAGGCAACCAGCAGCATAGCCAGCAAAGAAATACCTAGCTGTTTGATTTTCACACCCGCCTGTAGCCTGTAACGCACACACCGCCCCATTTCCAGGTTGGCTCCCGTTCTTTCCCTACTGCAGCTGTGGTACCGATGTCAGGCAGCCGAGCGCCGCCCCCACCAGTCCAATAGCCACACTAATACCACGGCCAGGGCCATCAACGCCAACCCGGCCTGCCACAAGGAGGGCTCACCGCTGACGCTTTGATACTGTGCCGGCAGCAGGTTCTGCTGCAGCAAGGGAACCTGCTCGCCGTGGCTATCGGTACGCCAGGTCAGGGTTTCCTTCCAGGGCCAGACCTTGTTCAGCGAACCAATCAGCAGGCCGGTCAAAAAGGCCACGGTAATGTTGCGCATATGCCCCAGCAGCCATGACAACAAGCGTGAAAAGCTCAGGATGCCAATGATGCAGCCGAGCAGAAAGCAGCCCAGCAACGCCAGATCGAACGTTTTCACCGCCTGCAATACACCGCTGTACAACCCCAGCAGCAGCAGAATGAAGCTACCGGAGATGCCAGGCAAGATCATCGCGCAGATAGCAATACTACCGCCGAGCAAGAGTGTGAGTGGTGTCACACTCAGCGCCAGTGGCGACGCCACCGTGATCAGGTAGGCAAAAGCGCAGCCTATAACACCCGCCGCCACCGTCGCTGCATTCCAGCGCTGAATTTCACGTCCTACCAGATACACCGAGATCAGAATCAGGCCGAAAAAGAACGACCATACCAGCACACCATGCTCAGCCAACAGGTAGCTGATCACCCGCGCCAGGCTGGCGATACTGCAGAGAATGCCGGCCAGCAGCGCGAGTAGAAAGCCGCCGTCGATGGCTTGCCAGGTTTCGCGAAAACGACCGCGCGCCAGCCACAGCAACTTGTCTGGCGTACAGGCCGCAATGGCCGCCAACAGACGGTCGTAAATACCGGAGATAAACGCGATAGTGCCGCCTGACACGCCGGGCACTACATCCGCGGCCCCCATGGCGATGCCACGCAGAAAAATAAAAATGTATTCCCTCACCTGCACCTTCCTCTGGGGGGTAATTCAGGAACGAATCGCGCCCGCCAGCAAAGGCACAAAGCGAACCGGTTCAACCTGCTGATAAATGAATTCGTCGCCGTTGCGCACCACCAGCATCAGATGCTGGTCCTGCTCCCCGACCGGGATCACCATACGGCCACCGTCGGCCAGCTGGCTGAGCAGTTCCTTCGGCACCTCTGCCGGCGCGGCGGTCACCAGAATGGCATCGTAAGGCCCGTACTGTGGCCAGCCCCAGTTACCGTCGGCGTGGCGAAACACCACGTTGCGGATATTGATATCCTTGAGTACGGCCTTGGCCCGCTCCTGCAGCGGATAAATGCGCTCCACACTGAAAATGCGCTCCACCACCTGGGCCAGAATGGCGGTTTGGTACCCGGAGCCGGTACCGACCTCCATCACCTTGTCGAGCGGGCCACCGCCGAGCAACAACTCGGTCATGCGCGCCACAATGTAAGGCTGCGACAGGGTCTGGTTGTGGCCGATCGGCAGCGCAGTATCTTCGTAGGCGCGGTGCGCCAGCGCTTCATCCACAAACAGGTGGCGCGGCGTGCGGCGAATCGCCTCCAGCACATGCAGGTTGCGGATTCCCTCCTCAAACAGGCGCTCCAACAACCGTTCGCGGGTGCGCTGGGAGGTCATGCCGATGCCATTTTTATAAAGTTCGTCGCGCACCATGGTTCAGCCCAGATTACCCAGCCAGCCTTGCAGGTGGTCGAAGACTTCGTAATGCGTCTTGTCGACCCGCAAGGGTGTTACCGAAACATAACCCTGCATGACCGCGTGAAAATCAGTACCTTCGCCGCCATCCTCGGCATCACCTGCAACTGAAATCCAGTAGCCTTCCTTGCCGCGCGGGTCAGTCCACTTGATCGGCCGCGCTGCACGTGAACGGTGGCCCAGACGCGTCAGGCAGATACCCTTGATCTGCGCCAGCGGCAGGTTGGGAATATTGACGCTCAGAATGGTCCGCGGCGGCAGGTCGAGCTTGTCGTGGGCCTCGACCATCTGCCGGGCAATGGCCGCGGCTGCGGGCAGGTTTTCGGTCTGCCGGCCCACCAACGAAAAGGCCATCGCCGGGCGCGCCAGAAAGCGCCCTTCCAGCGCCGCCGCTACCGTGCCCGAATAAAGCACATCATCGCCCAGGTTAGCGCCCAGATTGATGCCGGAGACGACCATATCCACGCTATCTTCATAAAAGGCATTGAGGCCCAGATGCACGCAGTCGGTCGGTGTGCCGTTAAGGCCGATAAAACCGTTTTCATACACAAAGGGACGCAACGGCCGATCGAGGCTCAAGGCACTGCTGGCGCCGCTGCGGTCTTCTTCCGGAGCGACCACGACGCAGTCGGCATAGTCCGCCAGCGCGCCGTGCAGGGCTTTGATACCCGGCGCCAGCACACCGTCGTCATTGGCTATCAGAATACGCATCAGTTTTCGCTTTCTAGCCCACCGCCGGCCTGGCTGACCAGCACTACCAGCTCGCGCAGTACCGCGGTTGCAAAGCAGCCGGTGGGCAGGGTGAATTCAAGTTCAAGGCAATCCGAGGACGGATAATGCCACGTCAGACCGGCAATGGGGAGGCGTAAAATGCGCCGCGCCTGATCCAGTCCGGCCGCCGCCAACCACTCTGCCAGAAGCCGATGCTGTGCCGCTACCCTTGCCTCCATGTCTGCCTGCTCGCCGCTGCTGTCCAGCTCACCCGCACCCCAAAGCGAAGCGGTCGGGTGCAGATCCAGCTGCGCTACGCGGGGGTCGTCAGCGGCCAGCTCTGCCGCCGGAAACTGGCTGCGACTCTGGGTGAAAGCCAGGCAGTCGCCTGCCATCACGGTGTTCCAGTTGGCCGCCGCCACACGCTCGGCGAGCATCTGGTTAAACAGATAACTGCGCGCCGCAGACAGCAGCCGCGAGCGTGTACCCCGCGCTGGCGGATACGCACTGCGCTCTGCCCAGCTGCGTGCATCGTGCAGATTGCCGCCGGCAAAACCGAAGCGCTGAGGGCCAAAATAATTGGGCACTCCCTGCTCCGCCAGCAGCTGCAGACGCGCATCAAGTCGCGGTTTATCCGCCTGCAGTTCAGTCAGGCGAATCAAAAAGCGGTTGGCGCTATGGGCGCCGCGCTGCAGTTTGCGCTTATGTCGCAGCTGTTGCAGGCAACGGAGGTTATCGCCCCAAAGCGCTGAGAAATCCGGATCGGCCTTGCCCGGCAACTGCAGGCTGAACCACTGCCGGGTGACCGCAATGCGATCCTTCAGCCCGGCATAACTTATGTTGCGCAGAGACACGCCACTGGCGCGGGCCAGCTTGCGCGCCACCTCTTCGGTATTCAGGCCGCGCTTTTCCAGCAACAGCCAAAGGTGCTCGCCCTGACCGGACAGCTCGATATCCAGCACTTCGGTGACGCGAAAGTCTTCCGGCGCCGCTTTCAGCACCGCCGCACCGCAGGGCTCGCCCCAGGCGCGCTGACCTAACAGCTCGGCCTCAAGCATGGGGCAACAACAGGGCAACGGCGTGCACCGCGATACCCTCTTCCCGCCCGGTGAAACCCAATTTCTCAGTAGTAGTGGCCTTGACGTTGACCTGATCCAACGTGACCTGCAGGTCAGCGGCGATCAACTCACGCATGGCGTCAATGTGCGGCGCCATCTTTGGCGCCTGGGCGATGATGGTGGCGTCGACATTGGCAACCTGCCAGCCCTTGCCCTGCACCAGCCCCAGCACATGCCGCAGCAATACGCGGCTATCGGCACCGGCGTAGGCGGCATCGGTATCCGGGAAGTGCTTGCCGATGTCGCCCAGCGCCGCCGCGCCCAGCAGGGCGTCGCTCAGGGCATGCAGCAATACATCGCCATCGGAGTGCGCCAGCAGGCCGAATCGATGCGCAATGCGCACGCCACCCAGAGTAACGAAATCCCCCTCGGTGAAGCGGTGTACATCATAGCCGTGACCGATACGCATACTGTGTTCCTGCCTGATTCAAAGTGCCGGCGATTCTACCGCCTTGGGCCATCCAGTGACAGGCCGATGACCCAAGGCGGAGAAAGCAAGGATCGCCCTATCAGAGCAGCCCCAGCGCTTTGCCGTGATGACGCAAATGATCATCGATGAAGCTGGCGATAAAGAAGTAGCTGTGATCGTACCCAGGCTGCCTGCGCAGCGTGAGCGGGTGCCCGGCTACCTGGGCGGCGGCTTCGAGCGCTTCAGGCTTGAGTTGCTCAGTCAGAAAGTTGTCTGCCTCGCCCTGATCCACCAACAAGGGCAAACGCTCTTCGGCCTCGGCAATCAGTTCGCAGGCATCCCACTGCTTCCAGGCTTGGCGGTCATTACCCAGGTAATTGCCCAGCGCCTTGTGCCCCCAGGGGCAGTCCAGCGGATGGGTGATTGGCGCAAAGGCCGACACCGAGCGATAACGGCCGGGGTTGCGCAGAGCGCACACCAGAGCGCCGTGCCCACCCATCGAATGACCACTGATACTGCGCTGATCGCTGACCGGAAAGTGCTCCTCAATCAGGGCTGGCAGCTCGTCTACCACATAGTCGTACATGCGGTAGTGCTCTGCCCAAGGCAACTGGGTGGCGTTGACGTAAAACCCGGCGCCCAGGCCGAAGTCGTAGGCACCGGCCGCATCATCCGGCACGCCTTCACCGCGCGGGCTGGTGTCGGGCATCACCAGCACCATGCCGAGCTCGGCCGCCAGCCGCTGCGCGCCCGCCTTCTGGCTGAAATTCTCGTCATTGCAGGTCAAGCCCGACAACCAGTACAGCACCGGCAGCGGCTTGCCCTGATCCGCCTGCGGCGGCAGGTAAATACCGAACACCATGTCACACCGCAGCGCCTTGGACTGGTGCCGATAACGCTTCTGCCAACCGCCGAAACTTTTGTTGGCAGAAACCAATTCAATATCGTTCATAGGAAACCTCCGATTTCAGCGGCAAGCTACAAGCTGCAAGCGACCAGCAGAACAGTCATGAGCGCAGGGGCGACAGGTAGATTCCCAACCTGCCCCATCAAGCCTCCAGAAACCTGCTCGGTTCATCACCGAGCAGGTTTTCTTGGCGCTTGCAGCTTGCGGCTTGCGGCTGCGTTAAAAATGAATGACGGTGCGAATGCTCTTGCCTTCGTGCATCAGATCAAAAGCTTCGTTGATCTGATCCAGCCCCATGGTGTGGGTGATGAAGCTGTCCAGCGGGATCTCGCCGGTCTGGGATTTCTCGACATAGCTCGGCAGTTCGGTACGTCCCTTGACGCCACCGAAGGCGCTGCCGCGCCAGACGCGGCCGGTCACCAGCTGGAACGGGCGGGTGCTGATCTCGGCACCGGCCGGAGCCACGCCGATGATGGTGGATTCACCCCAGCCCTTGTGACAGCACTCCAACGCGGCACGCATCAGCTGCACGTTGCCGATGCACTCGAAACTGTAGTCCACGCCGCCATCGGTCATGTCGACGATGACTTCCTGAATCGGCTTGTCGTAGTCCTTTGGATTGACGAACTCATCCATGCCCAGCTCCCGGGCAATAGCTTCCTTGGCCGGGTTAATGTCGACACCAATAATACGGCTCGCGCCGGCCATCTTGGCGCCGATGATCGCGGCCAGACCGATACCGCCCAGACCAAAGATGGCGACAGTCGCGCCCGCCTCCACCTTGGCGGTGTTCAGTACCGCACCAATACCGGTAGTAACACCACAGCCCAGCAGACAGACCTTTTCCAACGGTGCTTCCTTGGGAATCACGGCGACCGAAACTTCCGGCAGCACGGTGTATTCGGAGAAGGTTGAGCAGCCCATGTAGTGGTAGACCGGCTCGCCGTTGTAGCTGAAGCGGCTGGTGCCGTCCGGCATCAAACCCTTGCCCTGGGTGGTACGCACGGAGCTGCACAGGTTGGTCTTGCCGGACTTGCAGAATTTGCACTCGCGGCACTCAGCGGTGTACAGCGGAATCACATGATCGCCGACCTGGACGGATGTCACACCTTCGCCGACCGCTTCAACCACGCCGCCGCCCTCGTGACCGAGGATGCACGGGAACACGCCTTCGCTGTCCTGACCAGACAGGGTGTAGGCGTCGGTATGGCAAACGCCGGAAGCAACGATGCGAATCAGCACCTCGCCGGCCTGCGGCGGTGCAACATCCACTTCTACGATCTGCAGGGGTTCATTCGGCGCAAAGGCCACAGCGGCGCGGGACTTGATCATGGGGCTCTCCAGTGAGTGAGGTAATGACAGGAGGCAAGTGTAGTAGAACGCGGTTTCGTGGATAATCACCCATCGAACAAAACATTATTGCCGCACAGGGATAATCAGGGGCGTTGGTGCATGGGCAACTGGGAAGGTATCGAAGAATTTGTAGCCGTAGCTGAAACCGGGCACTTCACCGGCGCGGCTACTCGTCTGGGCCTGTCCTCATCCCACGTGAGTCGGCAGATTGCGAGACTCGAAGACCGTCTGCAAACCCGCCTGTTCTACCGCAGCACGCGTAAAGTCAGCTTGACCGAGGCCGGACAGACCTTTCTGCAGCATTGCCAGCGCCTGCAGGATGCGCGCGATGAGGCGCTACAGGCGATCACCGACCTGGGCAGCGAACCCAAGGGCCTGTTGCGCATGACCTGCTCGGTTGCCTACGGCGAAAGCTTCATCATGCCGCTGGTAGACGACTTCATGCAGCAGCATCCTCAGCTGCGAATCGAAATGACCCTGACCAATCAGACGCTGGACCTGCTGCACGGCAGCTACGACCTGGCAATCCGCCTGGGGCGTCTGCAAGACTCCAGCCTGATCGCCACCCGGCTGGCACCGCGGCATATGTACCTTTGCGCGGCGCCAAGCTACCTGGTGCACCACGGCGCGCCGCACAGCCTGTCTGAGTTGCCGCGGCACAATTGTCTTATCGGCAGCAGCGATGTTTGGAGTTTTCAGCAACGCGGCAAGGAGGTGCCGGTGCGGGTGCAGGGCAATTGGCGCTGCAACAGTGGGCAAGCGGTGCTGGAGGCTGCCTTGCGCGGGTTCGGGCTGTGCCAGTTGCCGGACTACTATGTGCGCGAACATTTGCGCAGCGGCGCCTTGCGTGCCTTGCTGCCGCAACATCAGCCGCCGCATACCGCGGTGTGGGCGTTGTACCCCCAGCAGCGCCATCTCTCACCCAAAGTGCGCCAGCTGGTCGATTACCTGAAGCACGGACTGGCCTTACGTCCGGAGTACCGGCACGACCAGGCACCCTGAATCGGCCCCCACGAAACACCCACAAAAAAGGGGCCGAAGCCCCTTTTTATGCGTTCCCATAGCGGCGAAAGCTATGGAGATCAGACCTGATCAGGTCTTAGTTGTATTGCTGAGCGCGCTGGCGCAGCTCCATGTCGGTCTGCATACGCGAGGCGATTTCGTTGTAGCGCGGAATGTCCAGCTCCTCGTCCTGAATGGCCTCAACCATCTCTTTCTGGGCACCCATCTGCAGTTCCTGGGCTTCCTGCTGGTCGCCGGCACTGCTCAGCTCCTCAGTCAGGTCTTCACGAATTTCGTTCACTTTCTTCTCGGCACTGACGAACTTCTCCAGATCCGCTTCGCTGACCGGGGCCGATGCCTGGGCTGAGCCTTGTGGCTCACCGTATTGCTGCTGGGTGGCACCGTCCATTGACTGCGCCATGGCAAAGGGTACACCGGCGGTAGCGGTCATGGTGGCAATGGCAAGAGCGGCACTGAGCTTTTTAATGTTCATCATGAGTATCTCCTTCGGTTGAACTCACTGAAGGTATTACACAGACCATGCCAGCTTTGCATAAAACACTCTAACTAGCTGATTAAAAACAATAAAATATTTTAAACGCAGGCAAAGCCCAGCTGCATCAGCTTGCATTAACCGAAATAACATGTATCTTTTTTAAACATGAGCAAAAAAGACCCGTTTAGTTTTGGCACACTAGCCCGCCGTTTGGCTCCTTCGCGCCTGAGCGGCCTGCAGCGCACCCTGCTGCTGTTTGTGGTGCTGCCACTCTTGCTGCTGACAGCACTCGGCATCCGCTTTGGGCTAGAGCAGGCCAGCCAGTTTCAGCAGCAACGCCTGAAAAATGACCTGGAGCTGATCGGCCGCGCCATCAGCATTCCCATCGGCACCGCGTTGGGCGAGAACGACCGCCAGGCTATTGAACTGGCACTGGGCTCGGTCTTCGTGCTCGGCGAGGTGTACGGCGCCTCGGTGTTTGACGTCAACGGCGTGCGCCTGGCTTCGGCGGGCGTTACCGAAAGCGATCTCACGCGTACCCGCATACCCGACCTGATTGTCGCCACCGGCGAGGCACAGCAAGGCTTCAGTCAGGTCGGCGGGCGCCATCTGTTCTCCCACTTCATGCCGCTGTTTGATGTTGGCGGCAACATTCAAGGCCTGATCCAGATTACCCGCCGCGCCAGCGACTTCGGTCGCGCGCTGGACCAGCTGACGATCATCGCCTGGGCCGCCTGGGGCGTGCTCGGGCTCACTATTATCTGCGCCGTCATGCTCGGCCACTACGGCGGCGTAGGTCGGCACGTGGATAAGCTGCTGGAGCATATGCAGCGGGTTGCCCAGGGTGACCATTCCCACCGCGCGGCACTGGAGGGGCCGGCCGAGGTCGCGGCGCTGGCCGAGGGTCTCAATCACATGCTCGACAGCATCGAGCAGGCGCGTCGCGAAGTGGATGAGCACCGCGCGGCGGAGACCGCCCTGCTGGCGCAACTCAAGGACAACGAGAAAATGGCGGCGATCGGCGGCATGGCCCGCGGCGTCGCACATGAGTTGGGCGCGCCGCTCAGCGTCATCGATGGCCGCGCCCGTCGCCTGCAACGCAGCAGCGATCCAGACTCGCCACAGCAACGCGAATTCAGCGCGATACGCGCTCAGGTCGCACGCCTGACCAGCACCGTGAAGCAACTGCTCGATTACAGCCGGCCCGCCGCCGCGACCCTGCGCAGAACCGATCCCGTGCAACTGAGCAACAGCGCGCTGGACGCCATCACCCCGGAGTTCGAACAGTCCGGTAAACAGCTGCAGCGTCACTATCAACCAGCGGCGCCGGCGCTGTTCGGCGACCCGGCAAGACTGGAACTGGCCTTGCTGAACCTGCTGCGCAATGCCCTGCAGGCGGCGCGTAGCCGCGTCGAGGTGAGTCTGAGCAACAACGAGCAGCAATTGATTATCCGCATCAGCGACGATGGCCCCGGCCTGCCGGACAACGATGTGACTCAGTTGCTGGAGCCCTTCTTCACCACCAAGGCGCCCGGCGAAGGAACCGGCCTGGGTCTGGCTATCGTACAAAACATCGTTGAGGAGCACGGCGGCGCCCTGCTGCTGGCCAACCGACCCGAGGGCGGATGCTGCGCCAGCCTGCTGTTGCCCATACACAAGGAGGCGGATGCATGAGCCACACCGAACACCTGTTACTGGTTGAAGACGACAGCGGCCTGCGCGAGTTACTGCAGGAGGAGCTGGAGGCCGAGGGCTATCAGGTCACCGCCTGCGGCAGTGCCGAGGACGCCCTTGGCCCCCTGCAGCAGGCCGAGATTGACTTGCTGATCAGCGATTTGCGCCTGCCCGGTGCCGATGGCCTGAGCCTGCTGCCGCCCGCGCAGGCCCTATCGCCCGCCCCGGCAGTGCTGATCATCACCGCCTTTGGCTCGGTGCAGCAGGCGGTCAACGCGCTGCAAAATGGCGCCGACGACTTCCTCACCAAACCCCTGGAAATCGATCATTTTCTGCTTACCGTCAAGCGCCTGCTGGAGAACCGCCGCCTGCGCCGTGAAGTACAGCGCTACCGCTCGATCATGGCAGTGGAGCAGTTCCACGGCATCATCGGCCAGAGCAGCGGCATGCGCCGGCTGTTTCAGCACATCCGGCAGATGGCCGGTGCCGACGGCCCGGTGCTGATCCAGGGCGAAAGCGGCACCGGTAAGGAACTGGTAGCGCGCGCCGTGCACGAAGAAAGCGGACGCAGCGGCAAGCCCTACATGGTGGTCAACTGTGGCGGCATTCCGGCTGAGCTGATGGAAAGCGAATTCTTTGGCCACGCGGCCGGTGCCTACACTGGCGCGCGCAAGGCCCGCGCCGGGCTGTTTCAACAGGCCGAAGGCGGCACTCTGATGCTCGATGAAATCGGTGAAATGCCGCTCGCGTTGCAGGCCAAGCTGCTGCGCGCCCTGCAGGACGGCAACGTCAGGCCGGTGGGTAGCGACCATGAAATACAACTGGACGTGCGCGTCATTGCGGCCACCAACCGCAATCTGACCGAATGCGTCGAGCAGGGCACCTTCCGCGAGGACCTGTTCTACCGGCTGGAGACCTTCAACCTGCAGGTGCCGCCGCTGCGCGAGCGCAGTGACGACATTCATTACCTGGCGGATTTCTTTCTGGCCCGCTTCAACGCTCGCCAGCAGCGGCAGATCAAGGGCTTCAGTGACGCGGCGCGCCAGGCACTGCTGCATTACCCCTTTCCCGGCAACGTGCGTGAACTGCAAAATGCGGTGGAACGTGCGGCCACCTTTTCCCAGGGCGCACTGATCGAACTGCACGACCTGCCCGAGCGCATGCAAAGCAGCAATCTCAGCAATCCGGTCACCCACAGCCAGGCGCCAGGCAGCCCGCCGCAAACTGACGATCAGCTCCCCAGCCTGGAGCAGGTACAACGCCGCTACATCCATCAGGTACTCGATGCCACGGGCGGCAACAAGCGCAAGGCTGCCGACATTCTGGGTATCACCCGGCGCACGCTTTACCGCTGGATCGAGTAACGCAGAGCATGCACCGCGGGCTGGCACTGCGGTAAGCTAGCTAATCGCACCCAGCCAGGAGAACCTCGTGTCACGCGTGTTACGGCTCAATACATTGCTCGATCGCCGCTTTCAGCCAGGCGCCATATCGCTCGACGCCATGCGGGCGGAACTGAGCCGACTTGATGCCCTGTGCAAAACGCTAGGGGTCAGCGAACTCAGCCGCTTTCTCGACACCACCGCCGTTGAGCTGCAGCAAGCGGTGATCCTGATAGATGACACGCAGGTGCCCACCGCGGACACTGCCAGTGACCCAGAAACCGGTTTAGCCTACGGCATCGAAGACATGAGCTGGCAGCCGATTGCCGCCGGGATGAGCAGCCTGGAAGCGCTGGAGCAACACCTGCAACGTGAACACCAGGGAGCCAGGACCTCATCCCTGCTGGATGAGCTCGCCTACTGCCTCCGGGCCCTGAGCCCACTGGAAGCCGAGGGCGCGCAGTTTCACCTCGCCCTGACCCCGGACTGACGTCCAGCAACCATCAGTCGTCCAGCAACCCCCAGCCGCGCAACTGGTCGATACAGGCCGGCACATCCACCTCATCCAGTTGCTCTGGCGCCAGGAAGCGCCGGCCGTATTGCAGGTGCACACCGGTACTCAGAAACAGCGCCAGCAGCCGCGCGTCCAAATGCTGATCGCGCGCCATGAACAGCATGATGCGTACCGACTCAGAGAGCTTCTTGGCCTCCTTGTATGGCCGATCGGCTGCGGTCAGGGCTTCAAAGATGTCGGCGATGGCCAGCACCCTATCCTCCACCGACAACTGCTCGGCACTGAGGCGCCGTGGGTAACCGGTGCCGTCCAGCCGTTCGTGGTGCGTGGCAGCCAACTCCGGCACGCGCGCCAGCGCCTTGGGAAACGGCAGGGTCGATAGCATGATCAGCGTCTGCACTATGTGGTCGTTGATCTTGAAGCGTTCCTCCGCCGTGAGCGTGCCACGCGCGATCGACAGGTTGTACAGCTCGCCCAGGTTACTGCTATGGGCTGGCAGCTCCATATCAAAACCCCAGCGGTTGGCGGGGTCGTTCGCAGCGACCGGCGGCTTGCGCTCGCCCCAGGGCACCAGGTGTTCCGGGCGGTCCATCAGCAACTGCTCTTCGACCGGCAAGGCCGCCGCCGACACGCCGATCAATTGCTGCTGCTCATCGCCAGACAAACCCAAGCGATTGTCGAAGTAACGTAACCAGGTTTGCTTGCCAATCACCTGCAACCGCTCCCTATCTTCCTGCGCCATGAATTCACCACCGGTGTTGGCCTTGGCGACCACCGCAAACTCCTCACGCAGGCGCGCCTGCTCGGCGTCACGCGTTTGCTGCAACACCGACTCATCCTCGCCCGCGGCGCGACCTTGCCAATAGCGAATATCGGCTTCGCGCCAGAGCACTTCAAAACGGGTGCGAATTTCATGAATGCGGTTGTACAGGGTTTCCAGCTTGGTGGCCTTATCGACGACATACTCCGGGCTGGTGATCTTGCCGCAGTCGTGCAGCCAAGCCGCGGTGCGGAAGGCGTAGCGCTGCTCCTGCGTCAATGCAAAGCTGGCAAAGGGTCCTTCCTCTGCCTGCTGTGCCTGCTCCAGCAGCATTTCCGCCAGCTGCGGCACGCGATCGCAATGGCCGCCGGTATAGGGCGACTTGGCGTCGATGGCTGACGCCAGCAGCCGGATAATCGATTCCAGCAGTAACTGCTGGTCGTCGAATAGCTGCCGGGTCTCAATGGCCACTGCCAGTGTGCCGGCCAGGCTGCCAAGGAACTGGCGCAGGCTGCGCACCGCCTCATTGGTCAGCAGCGGCGAGACCTCTACCGCCAGCACCCCCTGCAGGTCGCCCTGGCGATCACGCAGAGCCAAGGTTAGGTAACGATGCTCGTCGTCCAGCTGGCTGGCCAGGCTGCGCGCCGGATCTTTTAGTCGCGCGTCGTCCAGCGGCACACTGCCCGGGTAATGCACCGGCCGGGTGTCGCCGGCGCAGCGCAACACGCCGTCATCCTCGTCATACAGATACACGGCGCCGCCCTGCCCACCGGCAATCGCGATCAGCTGTTCTAGCACCAAGTCCAGCATGCGCTCCAGATTGGTTTCTCGGCTGAGCGTCAGGGTGATGGTTTGAAAGCGGGCAATCGCCTTCGCCATGCGCGCAGTCATCTTGCTCAGGTCGTTTACCTCGCGGATGCGCGAACGCACGCCAATCGGGGCACTGAAATCGAACCCAGCGAGTTGTTCCACCTGATCGCCCAGCGACTTCAGCGGCTGGCCGAGCCGCTGTCCCAACGCCCAGCCAATAAGCAGCAGCAGCGCCGCCAGAGCAAATACCAGCCGCGCCTGGTCACGCAGCGTATCGCGCACCCCGGCCAGAAGTTCCTTGGCCGGCATGGCGATCAGAATACTGCCGGGATTGTTACCCACCTTGCGCAGCGGCAGATTCAGTACGTACCACTCCTGCCCCCCGAGCTCCACTAACTGCGGCGTGCGCGCCTCAGCGGCCATATTGTGTGCCGCCTCCAGCACTGGGACCCCCAGCTCCGGCAACGTGGCCAACTGCAGACCCTCAGCGCCGTCGGTGACGATCCGCTGCAGATCGGTGTAGGCAATCACTTTGCCGCGCTCGCCCACCAACGCGATCTCGGTACCGGGTGTGAGTCGCAGATCATTTACCTCGCCCGCCAAGTCTTGCAGTGACGCATCCAGGCCAAAGACCACACCGGCCGGATTGCGCCGCGCCATGGTCACGCCGATATTCCTGTTGGTAAAAAACAGGTAGGGCTCGGTCAACACAATATCCGAGGCAGATTCCGCCAATTGATACCAGGGCCGCGTGCGGGGGTCGAACCGGTAATCACTGACCGCCACCTCTCGCAATGCCTCACCCTGGTTGTCATACGCCAGCCAGCGACCTTGCACGTTGGCGCCAGCCAGGTGCTCTATCGACTGCACCAGATAGGCGGTACCTCGGGGCAACTGCCGCCCGCCGGCCTGCAGGCCGGACTCAACGCGGCGTAGCAGGAAGAAGTCGCCATTCGGGTACCCGGCGTACACCGCGCTGAGCGTGCGGTTGCTGCGTAGCGTCTCGATCAGGACCGGCAGGCGTTGCAACCGCTGCTCCAGCGTATTGCTCTGAGCCAAAGGGTCGTAATTCAGAATACGCAGCGCACTTTCCGCCGGCCCCAACAAGCGCTCCGAACGCTCATTCAGCAACACTCCCAGCTGCTGCGCGGCATCATTGGCCGCCGCGATCAACAAGGTACGGGAGCCCCGGTAGCCTTGCCACACGGTCAAGCTGGCCATCGCCAGCAAACAGATCACCATCGACCAAGCGATCAACCACTGCAGACTGACGCTCGACTTCGTCTTTCCCATTACGTTACCCACTCCCTGTCAACATCGAACCTAGCTGGTCTTGAGAATAGCCTAGCCAAGCCGCCTGCGAGCAGCTTCGTAAACGTCAGTCACATCGATTCGGCGCATGGCCGCTACTTCGGCTGGTGAATAGCCCAAGCACAGAGCAAGCCAACTGCCCGCGGTTTTGCCATAGTGTGGCCAGCAGACAACAGGGAGCACCCCCGATGGATCAGTTCGAACACCAGATGATCCCCACCAACAACATCGAGCTCAGCCTTTACACCCTGGGGCCCAAAAGCGGCCGACCGGTATGGCTGCTGCACGGCTTTCCGGAATGCTGGTACTCCTGGCGCCATCAGACGCAGGCATTGGCGGCACAGGGCTACCGCGTGCACATACCCGAAATGCGCGGATATGGCGCCAGCAGTGCACCCGAGGCAGTCGATCAATATGACCTGATCACTCTCTGCGCCGATATCCAGGGGGCGATGAATCACCTTGGCCACGAACAGGTGGCCATGATCGGCCACGATTGGGGCGCCCCGATCGCCTGGCACCTGGCATTACTGGAACCGGCGCGAGTCAAGGCAGTTTGCGGTATGTCGGTCCCCTTCGGCGGCCGCCCCCGGCAACCGGCGATCAACATGATGCGCGAAGCCTACAAGGATCGCTTTCACTACATCGTCTATTTCCAGCAGCCCGGCCTCGCCGAGGCCGAGATGGCCGCTGACATCCCCCGCACCATGCGCCTGATGATGCACGGATTGTCGGGCACCGACGGCGACAACTCGCTGGTGCAGGATAAACCGGCAGACTCGCGCTGGCTGGACGACTATATGGACCCCGGCACGCCGCCAGTCTGGTGCTCGGCCGAAGCCTTTGCGGTTTACGTGAAGACCTTCGAGCAGAGCGGCTTCCATGGCCCGATCAACTGGTACCGCAACTTCGAGCGCAGCTGGCAGCGCACCGAGGCGCTGGCCGGCAAACAGATTGAGCAGCCGGCACTGTTTCTGATTGGCGACCGGGACCCGGTCGGCACCCTGGAGGCCTACACCATCAAGAAAATGCCCAACGTAGTGCCCCGGGTAGAGCAACGTGTCATCGCCGATTGCGGCCACTGGATTCAGGCAGAGAAGCCGGCAGAAGTGAACGCCGAACTGCTACCCTTTCTGGCACGACACTTTCCCGCTGGCTGATATCGGAGCATCACCATGGCCCTGTGCGACCTTACTGGAAAACGTATTCTGCTGACCCAGGCCGATGCCTTCATGGGCCCTGCCCTGCAGCAAACACTGCAGCGCCACGGTGCCGAGGTGGTTGCCGACACCCGCGACTTTCTGGACCCCAAGGCGCCGGAACAGCTGGTCAACGAGGTGGGCACAATTGATGTGCTGCTGCTCAACCTGGGCGTACCCGCGCCCAGCACCCCGGCCGCGCTGGTGGAAGATGACGAGTGGGGGCTGCTGTTTCGGCATATGGTCGACCCGCTACCGCGCTTTGCCCGCGCTCTGCTACCAATGATGACCGAGCGCCAGCATGGCAAGATTATCCTGATGGGCAGCGCCTCCGCACTGCGCGGCATGAAGCGTGCTTCCAGCTACAGCGCCGCCCGCGGCGCGCAGCTGGCCTGGGTGCAAGCGGTCGGCGCTGAAGTGGCGAGCAAGGGCGTGCAGGTCAACGCTATTGCGCAGAACTTCGTCGACAATCCGACTTACTTCCCCGCCGACATACAAGCCAATCCGGCCTTTCAGGCGCGCCTGCAACGCGAGGTGCCGCTGGGCCGCCTGGTCAGCGCCGAAGAAGACGCCAGCTTCGCCGCGTACCTGTGCAGCGATGCAGCCAATTGTTTTGTCGGTCAGATATTTCCGGTTTGCGGTGGCTGGAGCCACTGACACCCCTCTTCACTCAGGATCACAGCATGCAGCAACGCGAACACATCATCAGTATCAGCTCACGCTTTTGCGGCCCTCCCAACAGTGGTAATGGTGGCTACGTTTCCGGCCTGCTAGCCAAGGCCATGGGCGTGCCCTGCCAGATCACACTGCACGCGCCGCCGCCACTGGATACCCCTCTGCAGCTATTGGCCAACGACGAGGGCGCCGAACTACGCTTGGGCGAGCAGCTACTCGGCAGCGCCAAGCCCCATGTGTTTGAGCTGAATTTACCCAGCGCGGTGGATGCGGCAACTGCGGCCCAGGCACAAGAGCGTTTTGAAGGCTTTGAACAGCACAACCTGCCGTGCTGCTTTGTCTGCGGCACCAACCGCGACCCCCTGGATGGCCTGCGCATTTTTGCCGGCCCGACCGAGCTGCGCGACGAGCAGGTTGCCGCGCTCTGGACGCCGGACGATACGCTGACTGACGAGAGCGGTATGGTGAGCAGTGAATATCTCTGGGCAGCACTCGACTGCCCCGGTTACTTCGCGGTGCGCGGCCAGGCCGGTATAGCGCTGCTCGGGCGCTTTTCTGCCCACATCGAACAACCAGTACGCGCCGGCGAACCTCTGGTGGTGGCTGGTTGGGCGTTAGGCCACGATGGCCGCAAGCATTTTGCCGGCACCGCCCTGTATAACCAGCAGGGCGAGGCCGTGGCCTGGGCGGAGGCAACCTGGATCAGCCTGCAAAAGGCCGCCGCAGCCTGAGTGCTATTCGGCGCTCAGGTAGGAAGAGCGCGTCAGCCCCAACCGCAGTGCATCGACAAAGCGGGTGCGCTCCGCGGGACTGAGCTTGGCGCCGGCCACCTTGTCACGATAGAGGGTAACCAGTTCATCCGGGGCAAAGTGCACGTAGCGCAGCATGTCCTCGATGGTGTCGTGGGTTTCGATACCGCCGTGCACCACCTTGCCATCGGGGCGCAGGTAAACATTGACCGAGTCGGTATCACCAAACAGGTTGTGCATGTCGCCGAGAATTTCCTGATAGGCACCGACCAGGAAAATCCCCAACAAGTAGTCCTCACCTTCGCGCAGCTCATGCACTGGCAGGCTATTCTCGATGCTTTGCTCATCCACGTAATGGCGGATCTTGCCATCGGAGTCGCAGGTCAGATCCTGCAGCACGGCGCGACGCAGCGGCTCTTCTTCCAGGCGGTCGAGCGGCATGATCGGCAGCACCTGATCAATCGCCCAGGTGTCGGGCAGACTCTGGAAGACCGAGAAGTTGCAAATGTACTTGTCGGCCATCTTGTCGTTCAGCTCGTCCAACACCTGACGGTGCGAACGCTGGCGCGCCTTCAGCTGGGTGTGCAAGCGGTTACACAGGGCGAAGTAGCACTGCTCGGCGAGCGCCTTTTGCGACAGCGTCAGCTTGCCCTCGGCATACTGCGCCGCGACGTCGGCCATATAGTGTGTGGCGCGCCAGTAGGTCTCGGTGACCATTTCAATATCGTGCTGGTCCTGCAGACCAACCAGGTTGCGCACCACCTGGGGCAATTCGTCCAGATTGTCGATTTCCGGCAGCACGTCGTTGTAGCGCTCTACATCGGTGACTTGCACCACCAGTACGGCGTGATGCGCGGTCATCGCCCGGCCGCTTTCGGAGAAGATGTGCGGGTGCGGCAGACCCTGCTCGTCGCAGAAGTCCTTGAGCATGCCAACCACCGTCTGCGCGTATTCCCGGACGTCATAGTTGATCGAGCTGGCATTGCGAGAATGGGTGCCATCGTAATCGACGCCCAAACCGCCACCCACGTCGATGTGATCGACCGGCAAACCCAGCGCGCGCAGCTCGCCAAAATAGCGAATCGCTTCACGAAAACCATGTTGGTAGTCCGCCAGGTTGGCGATCTGCGAGCCCATGTGAAAATGCAGCAACCGCACGCCATCCTGCAAACCAGCCGCGGTGAAGGCATCGACCACGCGCAACAGTTGCGCCGCCGACAGACCGAACTTTGACTTCTCCCCGCCAGTGTCAGCCCATTTGCTGGAGGCCAGCGACGACAAGCGCACACGCAGCCCCACCTGCGGCGTGACACCCAGCTTCTCGGCCTCCTCAATCACCAGGCGTACTTCAGACTCTTTCTCGATGACGATAAAGACCTTGTGCCCGAGCTTCTGACCAATCAACGCCAGATGAATGAACTCGCGATCCTTGTAGCCGTTACAAACAATGGTTCCGCCCTTGGGCGCCAGCGCCAGCACTGCCATCAGCTCTGGCTTGGAGCCGGCTTCAAGACCAATGGAGACGTTGTCGGTAGCGATGATGTTCTCGACCACGGTCTCCTGCTGATTGACCTTGATCGGGTAAAGCGCGGTGTAGCCGCTGTCGTATTCCAGCGCCGCAATGCTCTGATCGAAGGCGCCGGTCAGTTGCTTGACCCGCGATTGCAGAATATCGGGGAAGCGCACCAGCAACGGCAAATCCAGCCCGCTGTCACGCAGCTGGCCGACCAGCTCATGCAGATCAATACTGCCGGCCTCTGCTCCGCGCGGCATGACCTCAACGTGCCCAGCGTCACTGACGTTGAAATAGCCCGCACCCCAATGCCGAATGCCGTACACACTGCGGCTGTCCGCCACTGTCCAGGCTGATGCATCTTCCTTGCGTGAACGCCGTACTGGGCCCATGACTACCTCGCTTGCCGATTGATTGGTGCAGCCACTGAGATAAGCTGCCGAGCAAACAGTTCATTTGCCGGGCACAGCGGCCTGATCGCCACAGGATAAAGCAAAAGCGCAACGCGCGCCCGGTCACGCAGCATGCATGAGCCGGCATTTGCGCTCTGGATAAACCTTCACTTTGCTTGGGTGCCGGTTACACGCGTATTAAGGTATCGGCCATACCTGAACCGCATTCAACATCATCACGAGGAGAATTCACATGCAGCAGTATTTCAGCCTGGCGGGGCGCACCGCACTGGTAACCGGCGGCAGTCGCGGCATCGGCCGCATGATCGCGCAGGGCTATCTCGAGGCCGGCGCCAAAGTCATCATCTGCTGCCGCAAACTGGCCGAAGGCCAGCAAACTGCGCAGGAACTGAGCCAGTACGGCGAGTGCATCGCCATTGGTGCCGACCTGTCCAGCGAGGCCGGCGCCAAGCAGTTGGCTGCCGACGTTGCCGAGCACACCGACCATCTTGATATTCTGGTGAACAACGCAGGTACCAGCTGGGGCGCGCCGCTGGAAGACTTCCCGGTTTCCGGCTGGGAAAAGGTGATGCAGCTCAACGTTGTCTCGGTGTTCAGCTGCATCCAGCAGCTGTTGCCCATGCTGCGCAATAACGCCAGCGCAGAGAACCCCGCGCGCGTCATCAACATCGGCTCGGTAGCCGGCATCAGCTCCTTTGGTGAAGAAGCCTACTCCTACGGCCCCAGCAAGGCGGCAGTGCATCAGCTCTCGCGCAATCTGGCGCGTGAACTGGTGAGCCAGCACATCAACGTCAACGTGATCGCGCCCGGACGTTTCCCCAGCAAGATGACCCAGCACATTCACCAAGACGCTGCCGCGATGGCGGAAGATTGCCAGCATATCCCGATGAAGCGCTGGGGCCGCGAAGAAGAGATGTCGGCGCTCGCCATCATGCTCGCCAGCGCCGGCGGCGCGTACATGACCGGCAACGTCATCCCGATCGACGGTGGCTTCACCCTCTAACGCTGCAATCACTCATTTGCCGGCAACGCGAACTCGATGCCGGCATCTCGCCGCCATTCACTTTCGCTGCAGCATCGCACCAAACCACCCCGGCACCAGCCAAAGCTACCAGCAATCTCGGCAACAGCCGCTCCTGCACAAGCCCTCCCTGCCATCGCCAAGCGCGCAAGCCCATCAGCTGACGCACAACTATGGTGCAAGAACGCTTTACCAACCTGTTCCACTTCGGCGCAAAAAAATAATTTTGCACCAGCATCCTGCAAGCAATGCGCTTTTTTGCGCCCTGCAAAAACCACAACCAAGCTATTCACTGGAACTTTTCCGGCCTCCCCGCAATCCCTTTAATGGCAAGGGCTGAACGCCGAAACAACAAATAAAACACCTCAAATATGACGCCAATATTTAACAGCTATAAATATTTGATGCGCAAAAATATTGGCCTGTAAGCGGCATTGTCAGCGGGTTGAGATAATTTTCCGGATATGTTTATTATGGAAAAAGAATTCAAGCATAAACATTCAGGGACTTACCTTTGGCTTCCATAAACGCGACACTCCGCCAGCCCACCGCTGCGGACGGCTTTGCTCTGAATCAGCTGGTTGCACGTTGTCAGCCGCTGGATACCAACTCGGTCTACTGCAATTTATTGCAGTGTGCGGATTTCGCGGACACCGCGATCGCTGCCGAGACAGATGATGGTGATTTGGTCGGATTCATATCCGGCTATCGCCCCCCGGCCCGCCCCGACACCTTGTTCGTGTGGCAGGTCGCCGTAGACAGCCGCATGCGCGGTCAGGGTCTGGCGCTGAAGATGCTGCTCGCTTTGGTCGAGCGCACTCGCGCCGCTGGCGTCACCCGATTGGAGACGACCATATCCCCTGGCAACGACGCATCAGAGGCGCTGTTCAAAAAAGCCTTCCGCCTGTTGGGCGCTGAATACACCACTGAAGTGCTGTTCTCTCGCGAGACGCATTTCAACGGACAGCACGACGACGAAGTTATCTACCGTGCTGGACCCTTTACTCAATCAACTACTCAATCAGCTCACGCTTGAGACCAGGAGAAATCATGAACAATTTCGAACAGTTCGAGAAAAACGAATCCGACATTCGCAGCTATTGCCGCTCGTTCCCGGTCATCTTCAACCAGGCGCAGGGCGCGGAGCTGGTCACCACCGAAGGCAAGCGCTACATCGACTTTCTGGCCGGTGCCGGCACGCTGAATTACGGGCACAACCACCCCGTACTGAAAAAAGCATTGATTCAGTACCTGGAAGAGGACGGCATCACCCATGGCCTGGATATGTACTCGGCTGCCAAGGAACGTTTTCTGGAGACCTTCAACCGGGTCATCCTTGAGCCCCGTGGCTTCGCCAACTACAAAATCCAGTTCAGCGGCCCGACCGGTGCCAATGCGGTAGAAGCCGCACTCAAGCTGGCCCGCAAGGTGACTGGTCGCAGCAACATCATCAGCTTCACCAACGGCTTCCATGGCTGCACCATCGGTGCGCTGGCGGCCACCGGTAACGGTCATCACCGTGGCGCTGCTGGCGTGCCGCTGACCGATGTCAGCCGTATGCCTTACGCCAACTACTTTGGCGACAACGTCAATACCATCTCGATGATGGATAAGCTGCTGAGCGACCCGAGCAGCGGCATCGACAAGCCCGCAGCGGTTATCGTTGAGGTCGTGCAGGGTGAAGGCGGCCTGAACGCTGCTTCAGCGGAGTGGATGCGCAAGCTTGAGAAGCTCTGCCGCAAGCATGAAATGCTGCTGATCGCCGACGACATCCAGGCAGGTTGTGGCCGCACCGGTACTTTCTTCAGCTTTGAAGAAATGGGTATCAAGCCGGACATCATCACTATGTCCAAGTCATTGAGCGGCTTTGGTCTGCCCTTTGCCATCGTGATCATGCGCAACGAGCTGGACCAGTGGGAGCCAGGTGAGCACAACGGTACTTTCCGTGGCAACAACCACGCCTTTGTCACCGCCGCCGCCGCGCTGGAACACTTCTGGACCAACGATGAGTTCGCGAAGAGCGTGCAAGCCAAGGGCAAGCTGATCAAGGAACGCATGCAGAAGATCGCTCGCAAGCATGGCCCCGACTCCCTGTTCGTCAAAGGTCGCGGCATGATGGTCGGCATCAGCTGCCCCAATGGCGAGATTGCTTCCGCCATCTGTAAAGAAGCCTTTGCCAACGGCTTGGTTATCGAAACGAGCGGTAATCACAGCCAGGTCGTCAAATGCCTGTGCCCACTGACCATTACCGACGAGCAGATCGACAAGGCCCTGACTATTCTGGACGCGGCCTTTGCCAAGGTCATGGCTGAAGACATCGCCAACCAGGCTTCCTGAAGCTTGGCGTCCTGTCCCGATTATCCGCAGAGGAAAAAGAAAATATGATCGTACGTACACTGGAAGAATGTGAAAACTCGGAACGTCGTGTTACCACCGAGACGTGGGAAAGCACCCGCATGCTGCTCAAGGACGACAACATGGGCTTCTCGTTTCACATCACCACCATCTACGCCAACAAGGAAACCCACATCCACTACAAGAACCATCTTGAGTCGGTGTACTGCATGAGTGGGAACGGCGAGATCGAAACACTGTCGGACGGGAAGGTATATCAGATTCGTCCCGGCACGCTGTACATTCTGGACAAGCACGACGACCATATGCTGCGCGGTGGCACCGAAGACATGAAAATGGCTTGCGTGTTCAACCCACCGATCAGCGGTCGCGAAGTACACGACAAGGACGGCGTATACCCCGTAGATAACACCTAACGAGGTAATGTAGAGGAGGAATTATGACGGTAGCAGCTGACGTATATCCATCACGACAGCTCAACCAACAACCCCGCTGGCTCGATCGCCTGGACCCGATAATTCACGGAGATCCATCGAACGATGCCCCGCTCACGGCAGACCAGATGGCACGTTTTGAACGTGATGGTTTTCTGGTCTTGCCAGAGTTGTTTAATCAGGATGAGGTCGCGGTTTTCCGCAACGAAGTAAACCGCCTGCGTAACGACAAAGAGGTGCTCGAACAGCCCTCGGCGATACGCGAACCGGATAGCGGTGCACTACGCTCGCTATTCGCCATCCACCGCAGCAACAATCTGTTCAAGCGTATTGCCAGCGATGAAAGAATCGCCAGCATCGCCAGCTACATAGTCGGCGGTGATGTGTATGTACATCAGTCGCGCATGAACCTGAAGCCTGGCTTCAAGGGCAAGGAGTTCTACTGGCACTCCGACTTTGAGACCTGGCATGTGGAAGACGGCCTGCCCCGCATGCGCGCGGTGAGCTGCTCGATTCTGCTGACCGACAACACGCCCTACAACGGGCCACTGATGCTGATTCCCGGATCGCACCGCCACTATATAAGCTGCACCGGCGACACTCCGGACAATCACTATCAGCGCTCACTGCGCAAGCAGGAACTGGGCGTACCGGATGACAGCAGCCTGAACGATATGGTTGCCGAAGGCGGGATAGAAGCGGTGACTGGCAAGGCCGGTACAGTAGTACTGTTTGATTGCAATACGCTGCATGGCTCGAACAGCAACATCACGCCGAGTCCGCGCAGCAATCTGTTTTACGTCTACAACCATGTAGACAACCAACCGGTCGCGCCCTACGGCGAATTAACACCCAGACCGGACTTTGTCGCAGAACGCGGCCCGGTAGAACCGCTGCAGATTGCACCGCAGCACTACCGATAACGAGGGCATGAGGCCCTCGACCTGCTGGTGGCAGGACAAGATTCACCAACGACAGAAACCAGGACTATGCATACAGTAGAGAAAATCGGCGGCACATCAATGAGTCGCTTTGAGGAAGTACTGAACAACATTTTCATTGGCCAACGTCAGGGTACCGAGCTGTACCAGCGTGTTTTCGTTGTCTCTGCCTACAGCGGTATGACCAACATGCTGCTTGAGCATAAAAAGACCGGTGAGCCGGGGGTCTATGAGCGCTTCGCTGATGCGCACGTGGAGGATGCCTGGCTAGAGGCGCTGGACAACGTGCAGAGCGCGATGGTCAGCAAGAATGCCGAGCTGTTCAAGGGCGAGTACGAGCGTCAGGCGGCCGATCGCTTTATCGAAGGCCGCATCAGCGACGTGCGTGATTGCATGGTCAGCCTGCATCAGCTGTGTTCCTACGGACATTTTCAGCTGACCGAACACCTGATGAAGGTGCGCGAGATGCTCGCTTCTCTGGGCGAAGCGCACAGTGCCTTCAATACCGTACTGGCGCTGAAGAAAAAAGGCATCAACGCCCGCCTCGTCGATCTGACCGGTTGGAACCAGAGTGAGCCCAAGGCCTTTCAGGATATGGTCAAGGACAGCTTTGACGGTATCGACCTGAGCCGTGAGCTGGTGGTGGCCACGGGTTACACGCATTGCAGCGAAGGTCTGATGAACACCTTTGATCGCGGCTACAGCGAGATCACCTTCGCTCAAATCGCCGCCAGCACCAGCGCGCGTGAGGCGATCATCCACAAGGAATATCACCTCTCCAGTGCCGACCCGAACCTGGTTGGCGTGGACAAGGTAGTGACTATCGGTCGGACCAATTACGACGTGGCCGACCAACTGTCCAACCTTGGCATGGAGGCGATCCACCCCAAGGCAGCCCGCACCCTGCGCCGCGCCGGCATCCACCTGCGCATCAAGAATGCGTTCGAGCCGGATCACGGCGGTACCCTGATCAGTCAGGATTACTGCAGCGAGAAGCCCTGCGTGGAGATCATCGCCGGTCGCAAGGATGTCTTTGGGCTGGAAGTGTTCGACCAGGAAATGCTGGGCGACGTAGGTTACGACCTGGAAATCACCAAGCTGCTGAAGCAGCTCAAGCTCTATGTGGTGAACAAGGACTCCGACGCCAACAGCATCACCTACTACGCCTCAGGCTCGCGCAAGATGATCAACCGTGCCTCGCGCCTGATTGAAGAGCGCTATCCGATGGCCGAGGTAAACGTGCACAACATCGCGATCGTCTCAGCCATTGGCTCGGATCTGAAGGTCAAAGGCATACTGGCCAAGACTGTTGCAGCCTTGGCAGCCTCCGACATCAGCATCCAGGCGATTCACCAGTCGATCCGCCAGGTGGAGATGCAGTGCATCATCAAGGAAGAAGACTACGATGCTGCAGTCGCCTCGCTGCACTCGGCGCTGATTGAGCCAGAGAACCACGGCGACGTGATCGTCGCCGCCTGATTCCAGCTGGCAGCGATTGACGAGGGCTCGGCAGGCAACTGCCGGGCCCTTGTCGTTTCTGCCGCCCTGCCCTGCACGGAACAGCAAACTTCGATATAGTCTGGCGAGCTACCCGCCTGCTCGGAACAACCAGCGCGGGCCCAGGTAGCACCTTATATACGGAAACGGGAATCGCCTGTGATTGAAGCAGTATGGATTGCTTTCGCCTTCTTGATGGGCTTGGCCACGCGCCAGGTTGGGCTGCCACCGCTGATTGGCTATCTGGGTGCTGGTTTTGCGCTCTCGGCGCTGGGTACACAGGTCGGAGTCGGGCCCGAGGATAGTGAAATACTCTCCCATATTGCCCACCTGGGCGTGCTTCTGCTGCTGTTTACCGTAGGACTCAAGCTCAAGGTCAAGAACCTGGTTCGTCCCGAGGTGATCGGTGGCAGCCTGCTGCATTTCGGGCTCTCCACCGGTTTGCTGCTGGCCGGTCTGCTGTATTTTCTGGAGCTGCCTTTGGGCGAGGCAACCTTGCTCGCAATGGCACTGTCGTTCTCCAGCACGGTGCTGGCCGCCAAGGTGCTAGAGAGCAAGCGCGAGCTGCGCGCCTTCCACGGCCGCGTTGCAATTGGCGTGCTGATCATGCAGGACCTCATCGCGCTGGTGGCGATCAGCGTCGCCAGTGGCAAAAGCCCCTCTGCGTGGGCGCTGCTGGTGCTGATACTGCCGCTGAGCAAACCACTGCTGTTCAAACTGCTGGACATGAGCGGCCACGAAGAGCTGATGATCCTGCTGGGCCTGCTGCTGGCGCTGGTCGTCGGCGGCGCCGGCTTTGAAGCACTCGGGCTTAGCTCCGAGCTGGGCGCCCTGGCCTTCGGCGCGCTCATGGCCGGTCACAAGCGCGCCGGCGAGCTGTCGCAATCGCTTTGGAGCCTGAAGGAAATCTTTCTGGTCGGCTTCTTTCTGCAGATCGGGCTGGGCGGCCTGCCCGACATGCACGCGGTCGTCTTCGCCCTGGTGCTGACCCTGTTGCTGCCGCTCAAGGCGCTGCTGTTCTTCTTCCTCTTCGTGGGCTTCAAACTGCGCGCGCGCAGTGCCTTTCTCAGCAGCCTGACGCTGGCCAACTACAGCGAGTTCGGTTTGATCATGGCTAGTCTGGTGCTGCCTCAGTGGCTGATACCGCTGGCATTGACCGTTGCCTTTTCGTTCCTGCTGTCGGCGCCGCTCAATCGCATCGTGCACTCCGTCTACGAGCGCCTGTCACCGTATCTGCTACCGTTCGAGCGCAACATCCGCCATCCGGATGAACAACCCATAACCCTGGGCGACGCGCAGATTCTGGTCATGGGGCTGGGCCGCACCGGCCGCGCCGCCTACGACAACCTGTTCGAGCAGGGCTTCAACGTTATTGCACTGGACTCCGACCCCGTGGCCGTAGACGCCAGCCTGCAGGCTGGGCGCCGGGCGCTGTTTGCCGACGCGGAAGATCAGGTGTTCTGGCAAAACCTCGACATGCCCAACATACACTCGGTGATACTGGCGATGAACGATGCCGAGGCCAAGACCATCGCCGTACAGAAGCTACGCTCACGCGGCTTCGATGGACTGATTGTTTCGCATGCCATGTATGAAGATATTGCCCGCCGTATCATCCGCGCCGGCGCCGACCATACCTACCTGACCATGAGCGAGGCCGGCGCCGGCCTTGCCGAGCACGTCGCACGCAGCGCACGCGAGCGCGCCAGCCTGCTCAGCGAAACCGCCGGGCCCAATGCCGCAAGCAACAACAGCTAGCCCAGCAGCGTCTGGCTCACCTTCTGAGCCGCGAGGCGCGGGTGTTCCAGCATAAAGCAGTGCCCGCCGGTGGTTTTCTGTGCGGTAAAAGCCGAACTGCTGGCGGCCAGTCGCCGGGCGCTGGCCGCAACGAATGGATAGCTGCGATCGCCGTAAATGATATGGGTGGCAGTACTGACGCGTCGCAGGCTGCGCCACAATCCTTGCGGCATGGTCATGAATACCTCGGCTTCACGACTGGGGCGACAACACAGCTCCACCCCGCGCTCGGGGTGCTCACGCAGCGCATGCGCAATGTGCGCGGCGAATGCGCTCTCATCCCAGCCCCGGAACATACCGCGATTATGCAGCCCGGCATGCGCTGCAGCGCGATCAGGCCAGTTGTCGCGGCGCAAACGTGCGCGCTTGGCGACCGGGTTGTTATGCAACCCCAACACGCCGAGGCTGCGGCGCAACGCGATCAAACCCGGCGGAAAAAACACCGGGTCCAGGAGAACCGCGCGATTGAATAGCGATGGTCGCGCCGCCAGGATCAGCCCGGTTAATACACCGCCGAAGCTGTGACCGCACGCGTAGGAAGGCACTTCACCAAAGCGTTCGCGCCCAGCTTCAAAGGCTTCCAACGCCAGCTCGGCGTTACGATTCCAGCCGACGAAGCGCTCACCGTGATCGCTCTGCCCATGCCCTTGCAAGTCACACAACCACAGGTCGAAGTCTGCAGCCAGCACCTCCAGCAGCGGCTCATAGCTACGCGTGCAAAAGCCGTTGCCGTGCAGAAAATGCAGCAGCGGCTTTCCGCTGGGCGGGCTATGCCAACCGCGCAGGGTAAAACCGGCGTTTGTTTCATGCGCCCAGGGTAACAACTCCATGCCCAATACCCTCTGAAAAGCAGCCAGTCTAAACGTCGCAGGCAGCACTGTCAGCGCTATGGGTATTTGCTAAGCTGCCGCATCGATATCGGGAATGGTGACTTATGCTTCAGGTCGAAATAGCCGGTGCAGGCCCCAGTCTGGTCTGGGGCCACGGTCTGTTGGGCTGTATGGCGCAGGAAGGTGCCAGTGGCTGGTTTCACCGCGCTGGCCTGCCCGTTCGCCTGGTGCGCTATGACGCCTGCGGCCACGGCCTGTCGCAGCGACCGCTGGATTCCACGCGTTACACCTGGCCTGCGCTGGCGGCAGATATGCTCACCGTTGCCCGCCAACACGCCGGTCGGCACTATGCCCTGGGCGGACACTCGCTGGGGTGTGCCAGCGCCTTGCTCGCCGCGCTCAAGGCACCAGAGCGCGTCAGCCGGCTGGTACTGGCTACACCGCCGGCCATTTGGCAACAACGCGCCGCCCAACAGCGGCGTTATCAGCAGATGATTCGCCTCCTGCAGGGGCGCGGCCTGAATGCATTCATTCAGCTTTCTCGCCGCTTCCCGGCCTTGCCGGATTGGCTATTGCAGGGGCAACCCGATGCTGCAGTACCGCAACTCGAGGCCCTCAACGGCTTTACCCGAGAGTTACTGATCGCGCTGCTAAAAGGCGCCATGCTGTCCGACCTGCCGCCACCGGAACGCCTGGCAAGCTTGCAGCAACCCACCCTGATACTGGCCTGGCAAGGCGATGCGACCCATCCGTTGGCCAGCGCCGAGCAACTGGCTGACCATCTGCCCAATGCCGAGCTGAGAGTGATCGCCTCGCGCCAGGAACTCGGAAACTGGCCACAGCAGATAGCCGAGTTCATCAACCGGTGACACAGGCAAAGCCCTACTCCAGGCTGTAATCAATATTGGTGACCACGCGAATGCGCTTGGTTTCCGGCGTAAACGGGTCGACGTCCTCGATCGAGAAATAGCCTTGAGACGCGCGCCGGATGCTCCCCACCTCGGCACCGGCATCGCGGGCGAATTGATCCGCTGCCGCACGTGCATCCCGGGTAGCGTCAGCGATCATGTCCGGCTTGATGCTATCGAGTTGCGTGAACAGAAAGCTCGGCTGAAATTCATAGCTCTGCGTCAGGGCTACGCCAGATTTGACCAGCTCGCCAACCGACTGCATGCCCTGCTTGACGCTATCCACATCCTCGGTACGCACCAGCACCGTCACCTCGGCGCGATAACGGTCGGGCGGTAAAGTATTGCCATAGGCATTGGCGTGCTGATCCGTAATCTTGGGTACCGATAGCTGGATCTCAGGCTCCTTGAACCCCTTGAGCAGCAGAAAAGAACGCACCAGACCCTGTTGAGTGTCTATGTCATCCTGCAACTGGTCTAGACTGTTGCCAGTAAGGGTAAAATTGACCGGCCAAAGCGCCAGATCTGCCGGCACTTCGCGCTCCGCCAGTCCTTTGACGCTTACCACACGGTCAGCGCCACGAAACTGCAGCAGTCCGGTTTTCAGACTGATAGCCATGAAAGCCAGCGATAACGCGATCAACGCAGCGGCCAGGATAGAGCCCCAGGCAATACGAGAAGCAGACGGCATAGGTACCTCCATAAAAACAAAATCGGACCCGGCAACAAAGGACGGACATTTGACACCAGGCATTTAACTTACGGGCGTTCCCCCTTAGAATAGCGCCCCGCTGCCATCGCCCGAACTTTCTTTGCTGTACCTCCATCACAATTCAAGGAGCAAAAGTGGATCTCGCGACACTTATTGGCCTTATCGGCGCTATCGGCATCATTGCCGCCTCCATCCTTCTGGGGACCGGCGCACAAGTCTTTTTCAACGTTCCCTCATTGCTGATTGTGGTCTGCGGCAGTCTTTTCGTGGTGCTGGCAAAATTCAACGTGGGCCAGTTCATCGGCGCCATCAAGGTCGCAGGCCGCGCATTCCGCTTCAAACTGCCGGATGTGGAAGAAAGCATTACCGAACTGATCGATCTGGCCACCGTGTCGCGCAAACAGGGATTGCTGGCTCTTGAGGACAAGGAAATTTCTGCGGACTTTCTGAAGAGCGGCATCCAACTGCTGATCGACGGCCATCCGCAGGAAACCGTCAAGGCCATCCTGGAAAAGGAACGCCTGCTCACCCTGGACCGTAACCGCTGGGGCGCCAAGGTATTTACCGCGCTGGGCGACGTGGGTCCCGCGATGGGCATGATTGGTACGCTGATTGGCCTGGTGCAGATGCTCTCCAATATGGAAGATCCAAAATCCATTGGCCCCGCCATGGCGGTCGCACTGCTGACGACCCTCTACGGCGCGATGCTGGCGACCATGATCTGTATTCCGATTGCCGACAAACTGACCCTGCGCATGACCGAAGAGGCGCGCATGCAAGAGCTGTGGATTGACGCCATTCTGGCCATCCAGGAAGGCACCAACCCGCGAGTCATAGAGCAGCTGCTGAGCAGTTACCTGCCACGCGGCAAAGTCGCCAAGCCCGGCGGCGAAGCGGAAGACGCCTGATGGACGGTGAAGACGACAAGCCCGGTATCCCGGCGTGGGTCATGACCTTCGCCGACCTGATGTCGCTGCTGATGTGCTTCTTTGTGCTGCTGTTATCCTTCTCTGAAATTGACGCACAGAAGTTCAAACAGATAGCCGGTGAGTTATCCAAAGCCTTTGGGGTGCAACGTGACGTGCCCGTACTGGACATCCCCATGGGCACCAGCCCGATTTTCGACAACTTTTCGCCGGGCAAACCCGAGCCGACACCGGTCGATAGCGTGCGTCAGCAAACCACTGAAGAAGCGCCGCAACTGGAAACCCTGAAAGCGGAAATGGAAGGCAAGCTGCAAGAACAGGTGGCAGAAACCACCGAGAAGCAGGTCGATACCAGCGTCGAGGCACTGCGTGACGTGCTGGAAAATGAACTGCAGGAAGGTCGCATTCAGCTAGAGCACGACCGCAAGCGCATCGTCATCCGCGTGGAGGAAAAAGGCTCCTTCCCCTCTGGCTCGGCCGACATGACCGCCGACTTTGAGGACATGCTCGACAAAATCGCCGACGTCATTGCGCGCCTGCCCGGCGAGATCACTATTGAAGGACATACCGACGACATACCGATTAGCACCTATCGCTTTCAGTCGAACTGGGACCTCTCCGCTGCCCGAGCCTCGTCGGTGGCCAACGCGCTCTTGATCGGCGACGCGGTACAGCCGGAACGTCTCAAGGTGCAGGGTTACGCCGAAACCCGTCCACGCGCGGACAACGATTCAGCGGAAAACCGGGCATTGAATCGCCGGGTGGAAATCATTATTGACCTGTCCGGTTCGATCGAAGAATACGAAGCGCAGCTGCGCCGCCTGATGGAAGAGGATTTGGGCGATCTGATCAAGGATCTGGAGCTGCAGGACAGCCCGAGCCCCACGCCGCCGCCCGCCGAGCAGCCGTGAGGTTACTTCTTCAGATCGTCCGGGATAGGCGGCTCGGGCATGGGGCCAGGGCGCTTGCCCTGCCCCGCTCGATACTGCCGCAGCTGGAAGACATAGGCCAGCACTTGGGCGACCGCCAGATAGAGGCCCGCCGGAATCTCCTGATCCAGCTCGGTGCTGTAATACACCGCCCGCGCCAGCGGCGGAGACTCCAGCACCACCACCTCATTTTCATTCGCCACTTCACGGATCTTCTGCGCGATAAAGTCCGCCCCTTTGGCCAGCACCACGGGCGCCCCTCGGTTTAGCGGGTCATACTTCAGCGCCACGGCAAAGTGCGTCGGGTTGGTAATCACCACGTCGGCCTGCGGTACCTTCTCCATCATCCTCCGCTCGGCCATCTCGCGCTGCATCTGGCGAATCTTCGACTTGACCTCGGGTTTACCTTCGGAGTCCTTGTACTCGTCACGCACTTCCTGCTTGGTCATCATCAGCTTCTGCTTGTTGTCCCAGAGCTGAAAAGGCACATCCACGGCGGCAATCAGAATCAGCGACGCCGACAGAATCAGCAGCGCACTCGCCAGCGCCCAGGCGCAATGCACAATCGCCTGCTCCAGCGGCTCTTGGCCCATGGTCAGAAAGTCGTCGGTACGCAGGTGCAGCACCAGCAAGGCCACGCTCAGCACCACCAGAAACTTGCCCAGTGCCTTCAGCAGCTCAACCAACGCCTTGAGCGAAAACATGCGTTTGAGCCCCGACAACGGGTTCATGCGCTCGAACTTGGGTGCCAGCGACGAAGCACTGAATAGCCAGCCGCCGAGCATAATCGGGCCAACGATAGAGGCGACCAGCAGGAACCCGAACAGCGGCGCCAGCACCATCAGGCCTTCCTTCACGGAGGCAAACAGGTGCAAGGCCATGGCGTCGGTACCGAACAGCGCCTCGCGCTCGAAGGAAAAATTGAACACCATGATGTCCATCAGCTTGCGCACCATGGCAGGCCCCAACATCAGCAACGCCACCGCCGCCACCATCACCACCGCCAGCGTGTTCAGCTCCTTGGAGCGCGCGACCTGCCCCTTGTCACGCGACTCCTTGAGCCGTTTCGCCGTGGGCTCTTCGGTTTTTTCCTGACCGCTCTCGGAGTCTGCCATCAGCCAGCCCTCACCAGTGCGCGAAGCCAGACCAGGGCATTGGCAGCCAGCTCCTGGTACTGCCCCAGCACATTACTCAGCAGCACCCAGAGAATGAACAGACCAAACACCAGGGTCAGCGGAAAACCAATGGAAAAAATGTTCAGCTGCGGCGCTGCGCGCATCATCACACCAAACGACAGGTTGACGATAAGCAGGGCCGTAATGGCCGGCAAGCCGATCAGGATGGCCGACGCCATGACCCAGGAGAAGCGGTAGACCAGCGCCTCGAAATCGGTGACCGCCAGGGTTTCCCCAATCGGCAGAGTAGTAAAGCTCTCTACCAGCACCTCGATCACCACCAGGTGGCCGTTCATCGCGAGAAACAACAGCGTCACCAGCATGGTGAAAACCTGTGCGACCACGGCAACGGAGATCCCCATACTGGGGTCGTTCATGGAAGCGAACCCAAGCCCCATCTGCATGGCCACGATCTGCCCGGCCAGCACGTGAACCTGAAATAACAGCTGTAGGGAGAAGCCCATGGCCGCGCCAATCAGTATCTGCTCGGCGATGATCACCCAGGTACTCAGTGACAGCGCATCCAGGGTTGGCACTTCCGGAATCTGCGGCGCGACCAGCAGGGTCAGTGCCAGCGCAAAGTACAGGCGTATGCGCGTCGGCACCAGCTGGGTACCGAATACCGGCATGGTCATCAGCACGCTGGCGATGCGAAACAGCACCCACAGGTAACTGGCCACCCAGCGGCTGAGCTCGGCGCTGGACAGCTCCAGCATCAGCCGATCAGCCCGGGAATACTGCGATACAGAGTATCGGTGAACTCGATCAACTGGGTGGTCAACCAGGGCCCCAGCCAAATCAGGGTCAGAAAGGTGACCAGCAAACGCGGCAGAAAACTCAGGGTTTGCTCGTTGATCTGGGTAGCGGCCTGGAACATGGCGACCACCAGGCCGATCAGCAGGCTGGGCATGACCACCACGGCCACCATAATCCCGGTCAGCCACAGCGCCTGGCGAAACAGATCAACCGCTACTTCCGGCGTCATCGCAGTTCTCCTAGCTCACCGCAAAACTGGCGGCCAGGGTGCCGATAATCAGCGCCCAGCCATCCACCAGTACAAAGAGCATGATCTTGAATGGCAATGAAATGATCAGCGGCGAGAGCATCATCATACCCATGGCCATGAGCACGCTGGCCACCACCAGGTCGATCACCAGAAAGGGAATGAAGATCATGAAGCCGATCTGGAAAGCGGTTTTCAGCTCCGAGGTCACAAAGGCCGGCACCAGAATATGGAACGGCACCTCCTCCGGACTGGCCAAATCGGTCCGCTTGGCCAAGCGCACGAACAGCTCAAGGTCAGTCTCACGGGTCTGTGCCAGCATGAACTCGCGCATCGGTACGCTGGCGACCTGGATGGCTTCCTGTGCCTGCATCTGTTCGTTGATATAGGGCTGCAATGCCGACTCGTTGATGCGATCAAATACCGGCGCCATGATGAACAGGGTCAGAAACAGCGCCAGCCCCACCATGATCTGGCTCGACGGCGTCTGCTGCAAGCCCAGCGCCTGACGCAGAATGGCAAAGACGATGATAATCCGGGTAAAACTGGTCATCATCATCACAAAGGCCGGGATGAAGGTCAGCGCCGACATCAGCAGCAGCACCTGCAAGCTGACCGAGTAGGTCTGCTCGCCGTCGGCGTCGGTGCTCAGGGTCACCGCCGGTAGGCTCAGCGGGTCTGCAGCGGTCTGCGCCAACACGGAGGGTGCGGCCAGTAACAAGAGTAGCCAGATCCAGCGCATCATGAATCGGCTCCCCGTTTCAGCATCGCCTGCAACTTGCGAGCAAAATCACTGTTGCCAGCCGCTGCCGAAGACAGGTCTGCAACCGGCTGTTCGAATACGTGCAGGGTGTTGATCCGCCCGGGAGAGGTGCCCAGCAGCATTTGAGTGCCGCCTACGTCCACCAGCAGCAGACGGTCACGTGGTCCTAGCGGCAGACTGCTGACCAGTTTGATGTGCTGACCACCCTGTGGCGCCAATGGTCCGACACGACGCATCAGGTAACCCAGGCCAAAAATCAGCCCTACCACGACCGCCAGCCCCAGCCCCAGTTGCAGCAACTGGCCAAGCAGCGAGCCGCTGGAGGCCGCACCCACAGCGGCCGCCGCCGGCTCTTGCGCCGCGTAGACCATTCCCGGCGCAAGGAGCGATAGCAATAGAGCTCGCAGCATCGCGAGGCTCACCGCAACTTCTTGATGCGTTCAGTGGGACTAATGACATCCGTCAGGCGAATGCCGAATTTTTCGTTCACCACCACCACTTCGCCATGGGCAATCAGCGTGCCGTTAACCTTGACGTCCAGCGGCTCACCGGCCAGACGGTCCAGCTCGACTACCGAGCCCTGGTTCAGCTGCAGCAGGTTACGGATGGTGATATCGGTATTGCCCACTTCCATCGAAATGGTGACCGGAATATCCAGAATCACATCCAGGTTAGGACTGTCACCCGGATCAAAGCTGTCCTCGCCGCCCTTGGCTGGCGCATTGAACTCTTCCATCGGCATACGCGGCTGCGCATCGCTCTGCGCCAACATCGCATCGATATCGTCCTGACTGGCATCCCCCGCCTCGTCCAGCGCGGCCGCCCATTCGTCCGCCAGCGCCTGCTCCTCAGGAGTGACTTCGTCCGGGTTCTTGTCATCAGCCATCGTGCTGTTCCTCTGTTATTGATATGGGTAGGTTGCTGATGTGCGCTTAACGCGGCCGGGTCAGCGGACCCAGAATCTGCAGTGCCAGGTTGCCTTTTACTGAACCCAGCTTGGCCTTGAACGTCGGTACGCCATTGGCACAGAGCACCATGTGCTCGGGCAGCTCAACCGGAATCACATCGCCCGGCTGCATGCTTAGCAGGTCATTGAGCTTGAGCTGGCTTTTCACCACGGTCGCGGTCAGCGGCACCTTGACGCCGGTAATCTCTTCACGCAACGCCCGAACCCAGCGCTCATCATGCTCGTCAACATCCGACTGCACACCCGAGTCCAGTACCTCACGCAGCGGTTCGATCATCGAATAAGGGAAGGTCACATGCAGGTCGCCACCACCGCCATCCAGCTCGATGTGGAAGGTCGACACCACCACCACTTCGCTGGGGCTGACGATGTTCGCCAGCGCCGGGTTTACCTCGGAATTGACGTACTCGAACTGCACATCATGCACCGCCTGCCAGGCTTCCTTCAGGTCCACAAAGGCCTGATCCAGCACCATGCGCACTACGCGCAACTCGGTGGGGGTAAATTCCCGGCCCTCGATCTTGGCGTGGCGGCCATCACCACCAAAGAAGTTGTCGACCAGCTTGAACACCAATTTGGCATCCAGAATGAACAGCGCCGTGCCACGCAACGGCTTCATCTTTACCAGGTTCAGACTGGTCGGTACGTAGAGGGAATGGACGTACTCGCCAAACTTCATGACCTGCACACCGCCGACGGCGACGTCGGCCGAGCGGCGCATGAGGTTGAACATGCTGATACGGGTATAGCGAGCGAAGCGCTCGTTGATCATCTCCAGCGTGGGCATGCGCCCACGCACGATCCGATCCTGGCTGGTCAGATCGTAGCTTTTGATCGACCCCGGCTCGCTTTCCAGGTCGGTATCGATGGCACCGTCGTCTACCCCGTGCAACAGGGCATCGATTTCATCCTGGGACAGCAGATCCTGTACGGCCATGAAAGCTTCCTATTGCAGAACCATATTGGTAAAAAGCACCGACTCGATTACCGGGTCGCCCACTTCCTTTTCCAGCAGCGCCTTGACCGCCAGGCTGGCCTTCTCGCGCAGCGCTTCCTTGCCTTCCGGACTCATCAGGGTGGCAAACTCTTCGCTGCCAAACAGCATCACCAACTGATTGCGGATCAGCGGCAGGTGCTGATTGAGCTTGGCCATGCCTTCCGCGTCACGCCCCATCAGCACAACGCTGACCTGCATGTAACGCTGCCGACCGCTGTCGGTGTAGTTGACCACAAAGGGCGGTTCCAGCGCCTGATACAGCGCTACCTGCTTGACCGGCTCGGCGGGCTCCTGCTCAGCGGCCTCTTCGTCATCACCCGACAACAGGTAGTAGGCTACGCCGCCCGCTGACAGCAACAGCGCCAGCAGCCCTATACCGATCAATATGAAAAGTTTCTTGCGACTCTTGGCAGGTTTTTCCTGCCCGTCTTCTGCCGCGGCCTTATCTGCTTGTTTCGCCATGACAATATTCCGTCACTCCAGCGGGATTTTCCCTGTTTCCAGGGCTGATGCATCGAGCGTGCCAGCTCGTGCCTGCCTATACCGGTTATTCGCAGAATAGCGCAGGCCTCGGGCCTGCGCTCGGCTGCCAGGGCCGGTTCGGCATAGGATAAAGGGAAAGCGGGTAAATGTCTTTGCCAGGCCACCGGCTATCGGCGGCCTGGCAAGCGCCAGGAAGAGCAATCAGCATAGGCCCGACAGTGCGAGCCTGGGAGGTCAGGCGTAGTAATCCACCAGCCTGTTATTGGCCACGATACTTTGCGCCGCAGCCATTGGCAGCTCGTCTTCACCGCCCACCTGGGCTGAGCCGCCCAGCGAGCTGCCACCACGGCCGTTGCCGTCACCACCGGCAAAGCTGCTGCGAGCCTCGCTACCGGACTGCTGACCGCTGTTGCCGTCTGACACTGAGACATCGAGCTGATCAACCCCCTGCTGGGAGAACAGCTCACGCAGGCGGTGTACCTGGCCTTCCAGCGCCTCGCGCACGCCGGGGTTCTGGCTGACGAACTGTACCTGGTGCTCAAGACCCCGAGTCTGAATCTTGATTTCCAGCGGCCCGAGTTCAGCCGGATCGAGCTGGATCTCAACGCTCTTCAAATTCTGGCTCGACATCCACATGACCTTGTTCACCACCGACTCGCTCCAGCCACTCTGACCAAAGGGTACTGCGGCGGCTTGCACCGCAGCGGCGACCGGTCGCTGGGTCAAGGCATTCTGCGCGGCGTTGGCGGCGGCGCTTGCCCTATCCTGCCCAGCCAAGCCATCTATTGCGTTGCTATCCAACTTGCCTGGCTCGCGCCCTTTCTGCTCGGCCAATCGAGCAGCGGCAAGGCCCGGCGCGTCCATGCTGGCCGCCAGGCTGGCTACCCGCTGAGCTTGCTGCGGCTGATCGGTCGGGTTGGCCTGCCTGGCTTGATTTAGCAGCTTCTCGTCGCCGTCAGCCAGTGCTTTTCCTTTACCCGCGGCGTCAGCATCAGCGCCCGTCGCCGCACGTGCGCTGCCATCATCCTCGGCGCTGGCAGCCCCAGCACCGGACATGGCAGCCCGCAGCTGCGCCAACATATCTGGCAAGCTCAGAGTACCCGCAGTGGCCGGAATGACCTTGTCACCTGGTAGACCGGCGCTGAACTCGGCGTCGGTGAGCGGCTGGGTCGCTTTATCCGCGAGCGCGCCCGGCACCGAGAGCAACCTAGGGTCGACAGCCGCGTCGGCACCTGCAGCAGCCTCACCAACGGACGCCGCGTCCTCTTCCTGCGGCAGCTGGGCCAACCACTGCTGCCATTGGCTGCTCAAACCGGCGAGCAGATCCAGCCGCTCCTGATCCGCTTGCTCACCCGTCCCGGTCGCATCCGCTGCTTCATCACTAGCGCCTGCGGCACTCTGCACTGGGGATTCGAGCATGGCCAGCTTTTGCAGCCAATCCTTGATCTCCACCGGCAAGCTATTGCCGTCGGCGGCAAACCCAGGCAGAGCTTCTTCGGTTTCGACAGTGTCACCCTGCAACTGGTGCAACTGACTGAACAGTGCCTTCAGCTCCGCCGGTTTTTGCGCTGCAAGAATCGAAGAGAAAGCGCCAAACCCTTCTGTTTCGCTGCTTTCGCCCTTGACGGCGTTTAGCCCCGCGAACTTGTCTCGTGGCATTTCAGCGCCCATTAGCGCCAGCAGATTTTGCCCAATTGGCATGATTGAATCTCCACCCCGGTCTGCAAGAAACCTTGCGTTTGCAAGCAACTTGCAATGCACGGGCCAACCAGGTGGATTGTGATCAGGAAAGAATGGCTTGCAAGCGCGTAAAGCGTTCGCGAATGCGCGAATAACTGCTGGAGGCTGCGTGCGCGTCGCCCTCAAGAGCGGCTTTCTCGGCATTCAGGCAAGCATGTTCGAGAGCCAGCGCACCCATGTTGCCGCAGCTGCCCTTGAAGCTATGCGCCGCCTGACGAAAGGCCTCCAGGTCATCACTGACCAAGGCTTCACGCAGTTGAGTCAGTCGCACATTGGCGTCCGCCAAGAAGGTTTCCAGCAACAGAGGGTAATCCTCCTGCATCAACTCGCGCAGCGCTTCCAGCGCAGCGTTATCGACATCTGGAAACTGATCTGACATACGCAAAAAACTCTATGACGAAAGAAAGTGGGCGTTTCTGCGACCGCAACTAAAAGTAAAAACAGCCGCTAGAAAGCAACAACAGCCTAGCAGACGACCATGCAGGAAAACGTACCGCCTAGACAGAAACTGCAGGCAGTATGCCACGCTACCAGCTGAATACCACCCTGACCCGGCTCCCCGCAGCGTCTACCTCAACCTCCTGCGCCAACGCGGCGACCAACGCCAGGCCTCGCCCTGCATAATCAGCTGCAGCGCAGGCGGGATCAAAGCCGTTGCCACTGTCTTCACACTCGATCTGCAACAGACCACCCTCGGCCGTCGGCAGATGATTCAGGGTCAGACGTATCCATCCCTCGCTCAGCGCTCGCAGACGCTCCCCACGTTCTTGGTAGTAGAGTGCAAAGCCATCGGAGTCCTGCTTCCAGGCAGAGTCCAGGTGCAGCAGCCCGTGCTCCAGCGCATTGCTGTACAACTCGCTAAGCACGGTAAACAGCGCACCGGCCTGCGGACGCAGACCGGGAATCTCAAGCAGCCGGGCGAGCAGGAACGGCAACGGATTCTGCTCACGAATCGAGCCGGCGCGGTAGGTGTACCCCAGCCGCCAGTCCTGCGCCGGCGCTGGCGGTACCGGAGCGCGTAGTACCGCTGTCTGCTCGGCGGCGGTCGGCATAACAACCTGCAACAGACTGACGTCGTCCTCCGGGCTGCCGTGAAACCGCTCCAAAGCCTCGAGCAAGCCATCGAACACCTTGGCCGGGTGCCCCACGTAGGTATCCAGCACCTCGTGCACACCGGCCTCACCAAAGAGTTCACCTGCCTGGTTGCGGCTTTCGATCACCCCGTCGGTCCAGCACAGCAGCCGTTCACCGGGGCGCATCACCAGCACCACGGGCTCGGCATTGAAACGCTCACGACTGGCGACGCCCAATGGCAAGTGCGTGGACGCCACGCGCTGCATCAACTCGCCCGAACTTCCCAGGATCATGACTTCCGGTAGGCCGCCGTTCCATATCTCCACCAACCCCTTGCCGGAATTGACCTCAATCAGCACAGCACAACAGAAGATGCCGACCGGCAGAATGGTGGCCAGCTTGTCATTCAACTCGAGCAGAATGTCGCGCAGCGTAAAGCCCTTGGCGGTCATGGCGTAGAACACTTCCGCCAGCGGCATGGCGCCAATGGCGGCCGACAGACCATGGCCGGTAAAGTCGCCCAACAGCAGATGCATTTCACCGGAGGGCCTATTCGCCGCCAACAGGATATCGCCGTTGAACATGGCGTAAGCCGACTGCAGATAGCGCAGACTGCTGTGGCTGAGGGCCCCGGAATGCGCCACGCGATCAAAGATGATCTTCGCCAGTTCCTGATCCTGCACCAGGCTGGCGTGCTGCGCAGCAATCACGTCGCGCTGCGCCTGCAGCGTCTGGTGCATTTCGCGCATACGGCGAAAGGCGCGAATCTTGGCGTCGAGGATTACCGGGTTGTAGGGTTTTGTCAGAAAGTCGTCACCGCCGGCCTCTAGGCACTGCACCAGGGCGTCAGTTTCGGTCAGGCTGGTGAGAAAGATGATCGGCACCAGGTCTTCGCCGGCCTGCTGCTTGATCAGCCGCGCCGCCTCAAAGCCGTCCATCACGGGCATCAAGGCGTCCAGCAGCACAATATCGGGCTGCACCGCGGTGAACTGCTCTACCGCTAGCCGACCGTTCTCAGCCAGGTACACCTGGTGCCCAAGACGCTCGACCAGACGGCCCAGAATCATCCGATCAGCGGGGTTGTCGTCGGCCACCAGCACACTGAGGCGGGCAACCGCAGGCGGCACCTCTGGGCCATCCGCCGCTGACAAACGCTGATTGGCCATCCGGCGTTACTTGATGCTGAACAGCTGTTCGAAGTTGGAAATACTCAGTACTTTGCGCACATCGGGATTGCAGTGCACGATGCTGACCTGCGCGCTGTCGCCGCCCGCGTGGTCACGCAACAGGAGCAACATGCCGAGTGCAGAACTGTCGATGTAGTCGGTTTCATGCAAATCAACCACATAGCGTTGCGGAGTCAGGCCACTGCGTTCGTAGGCGTTGCGAAAGTCCTGATGCGCACCGAAGTCGAAGCGACCTTTGACGCTGATGGTGAGTACTTGGCTGTCCGCCGATAAAGTTGCCTGAATCGACATGATTTCTCCCTGGCAAGTTTTGGGTGTTCCACTTCTTTTAGCACAGGGATGGGGGACTGTCAGGCATTATTTCCGCGTTGCGCGTGGGCCCTCTGAGACAACTCGTCGAGCAGTTTCTGCTCTTGCCGGTCTGCTCTGGCCTGCGCCTCTTGGCGGTATTTTTCGATCAGTTTGCGCAGCGCCTCAAGGCGTTGATAGCGCTGGCGCCAGTTCTCACGCGCCTTGTCGATACTCTGGCTATTCCAGCTCACTGTCTGGCGCTGTTGCTCCAGCGCCACTTCCATCTGCGCCATGAAGCGCTGATAGTTCATCAGCCACTCACGGCCAACACCCTGGCCGCCCCGCTGAGTCCAGCCTTTGGCATATTCGCCACAGTAGTACTCCAGATCGCGCAGCCGAGTCTGCGCCTCATCCAGCTGCTTCTGGCATTGTCCCAACACGGTTGCCGCCTTGCGCTCTTCCTCCAGCGCCATGTCCAGCACCGGAATCAGCCGGCGAATGCGGCTTTCACTCATTGCTGATGGTCTGTTCCAGCGCGGCCTGGCTGTCGTTCAGGTTCACACTGACATGCAGCCCCTGTCGCAAAAACGCCTGCATGGACGGCATTTTTTCCATTGCCTTGTCGGTCAGCGGGTCAGAACCCGCTGAGTAGGCACCCACGCTGATCAAATCACGGCTCTGCTGATAACGAGCATAGAGCTGCTTGAAAACCTGCGCCTTTTGCAGCTGCTCAGGCGAAACGATCTGTGGCATCGCACGGCTGATCGAAGCTTCGATATCAATCGCCGGATAGTGCCCTTCCTCCGCCAGACGCCGCGATAGCACCACGTGGCCATCGAGAATCGCCCGCGAGGCGTCGGCGATCGGGTCCTGCTGGTCATCGCCCTCGGAGAGCACGGTGTAGAAGGCCGTGATAGAGCCGCCACCCTGCTCAGCGTTACCGGCACGCTCAACCAGCTGTGGCAGCTTGGCAAATACTGACGGCGGATAACCCTTGGTCGCCGGAGGCTCGCCGATGGCCAGGGCGATCTCTCGCTGAGCCTGGGCAAAGCGCGTCAGCGAGTCCATCAACAGCAGCACGTTCTTCCCCTGATCGCGGAAGTATTCGGCAATACGCGTGCAATACATCGCTGCGCGCAGGCGCATCAGCGGCGCGTCATCCGCCGGTGAGGCAACCACTACGGAGCGCGCCATGCCCTTCTCGCCGAGGATCTGCTCGATGAACTCCTTGACCTCACGGCCCCGTTCGCCCACCAGGCCGACAATGGTAATGTCAGCGTCGGTAAAGCGCGTCATCATGCCCAGCAACATGCTCTTGCCCACGCCACTGCCGGCAAACAAGCCAAGACGTTGCCCCCGCCCTACCGTCAACAAACTGTTGATGGAGCGAATACCCACATCCAGCGGCTCTTCAATCGGGTGGCGCTTGAGCGGGTTGATCACCGGGCCATTCAGATCAACCCAGTCATCGGCCTTGAAACTGCCCTTGCCGTCCAGCGGCCGCCCGATGCCATCAACTACCCGGCCCAGCATCGCCGAGCCCATGGGCAGTTTGCCGCCGCCGCCCGATGGCACTACGCGGGCGCCGGGCTGCAAACCCTCCAACCGGTCGACCGGCATCAGGTAGATCTTGTTGCCAGCAAAGCCCATGACCTCGGCCTCGATACTGCTTTGCCCGCTGGGGGTATCGCTGATCACCTGGCAGCGGCTGCCGACCGGCGCCTTGCAGCCCTCGGCCTCCAGCGTTAACCCGACCATGCGAATCAGCCGACCCTCCACTACCGGGTCGGCCGGCAGCTTGATCGCGCCCTGATAGCGCGAGAGACGGCGTGCAAAGCTGATGCGTTCCAGACTACTCATGATCTGGCTCACCCGGGGCATCGATGGCCTCAGGCGTAATGCTCAGGTCAGCTGCAGGAGGATGCGCACGCTGCTCGCGCTGCTGTTCGTAAAGCTGGGAAATGAGCTGCTGCAGGCGGGTTTCCAGGGTGGCATCCACCTGGCTGTGCTCGGTTTCAACCCGGCAGCCGCCAGGCATCAGGCTGTCGTCTTCAAGCAGGCGCCAGGTTTCTTCATGCCGCTCACGCAGCGCCTTGACGGCGTCAAAGTCAGCAGGATTGAGATAAATGCGAATGTTGCCGGCGCCCACAGGGAGGGCTTTGAGGGCGCCGCGCAAGACCTGAAGCACTTGGGCTTGATCGGCCCGCATCTCACGCTGCAATATCTCGCGCAGCATGCCTTCGAGCAGCGTCAGCAGCATATCTTCAATCTGCTCGTCCTGCCCTTGCAAAGGCGCCATCAGTTGCCCCATCAGGCTTTCCAGTTCAACCAGCCGGGCATCCAGTACCGTGCGCGCTTCTTGCTGGCCCTTTAGCTGGCCCGCATGAAAACCGTCTTTCTCGCCGGTGGCAAAACCGTCGTTGTAGGCCTCTTGGCGGATCTGCTCCAGCTCTTCAACGGTAAAGGGCTTGACCTCTTCCAGCTCTTCCTCGTCCGGCGGCAGCTCGGGTTCTTCCGGCTCGGGCTCCGGTTGGTCGCGTTCGAGCGCGACCTGATGCGGGGCGCTATCGAAGCTGGGCAGATCCCAAAGGCTGAAGGCTTCTACCTGGCCAGCGCGCAGCAACTCGGATTCAGACTTGTTTGAAGACATGCGCTACTACCCTGCAGCTGGTTGAATGACGGCGTCAGAATACCACCTTGCCACCCGACGGCAGCACCGGCGGGTTAGATCATCTCCTCGCCACCCTTGCCACCGAGCACGATTTCGCCAGCGTCGGCCATGCGTCGGGCAATGGTAAGAATCTCTTTCTGCGCGGCTTCCACCTCGCTGATGCGCACCGGCCCCTTGGCTTCCAGGTCGTCCTGCAGCAGTTCGGAGGCACGCTTGGACATATTGCGGAAAATCTTTTCCTTGATGTCATCGTCGGCGCCCTTGAGCGCGACAATCAACACTTCAGACGACACCTCGCGCAGCAGCGCCTGAATACCGCGATCGTCGACCTCGGACAGGTTGTCGAAAACAAACATGAGATCCTCGATCTTCGAGGACAAATCCTCGTCCATCTCGCGAATGGCCTCGATCAATTGCGATTCGGTGCTGGACTCGAGGAAGTTCATGATGTCGGCAGTACGCTTGATGCCGCCCATATTGGCCCGCGTGGTGTTGGAGTTGCCGGCAAACTGCTTCTCCAGAATCTCGTTCAGCTCCTTCAGCGCTGAAGGCTGAACGGTGTTCAGCGAGGCCACCCGCAGCAACACATCCAAACGCACCTTGTGGTCGAAATAGCCTACCACCTCCGCGGCCATATCCGGGTCGAGGTAGGCCACCACAATCGCCTGGATCTGCGGGTGCTCGTAACGAATGACATCGGCAACGGCGCGCGGCTCCATCCACTTCAGGCTGTCCAGCCCGGAGGTGCTGCCGCCGAGCAGAATGCGATCAACCAGGCTGTTGGCTTTGTCTTCGCCCAGCGCCTGGGTCAGCATGGTCCGAATATAGCCGTCGGCACCCACGCCGAGGCCGGTCTGATCGCCGACCACTTCGATGAAGTCGCCCATGACCTCCTGTACCTGCTCACGATGCACCGTGCGCAGCCCGGCCATGGCACTGCCGACGCGCTGCACTTCCTTTGGCCCCATGTGCTTGAGAATGGCGGCAGCGTCTGACTCACCCAGGCTGAGCAAAAAAATGGCGGCCTTGTCCAGACGGGACAGTTTCGGCGGGCGCTTGCTGGCTTCTTCACTCATCGGCGTTAATCCACTCTTTTACGACTTGCGCCACGCGACCAGGATCTTCGGCTAACAGGCCCTTGATGGCGTTCAACTGCTGTTCATAACCGGCGCCCGGTGGCGGCAACAGCACCGGCGCTGAAGCCGGACCGGACAAGCTTACCTGATCAGGACTCAGCTCATCCTCCAGTCCGCCGCCAGCACCACCCGGCATGGAGGCTGGGTAGCCACCCTCGCCGCTGCCACGATTGGCTACCGTCAAATTTTTCAGTGCCGGGCGCAGTACCGCGAACACCAGAATCAGTACAAAAAGGATACCCAGAATCTGCTTGGCCACATCCCAGAACCAGGGCTGCTCCCAGAACGGAATGTCTGGCAGCGGCTCGGCAGCGGCTTGCGCAACAAAGGCGCTGTTGATCACGCTGACGCTGTCACCCCGACTAGCATCAAAACCGACGGCATCCTGCACCAGGCGGGTCAAGCGCGCAATCTCTGCCTCGCCCAGAGGGGTACGGGTGACCTCACCGGTTTCCGCGTTCACTTCTGACGGGTCGTCCACCACCACCGCAACAGACAGGCGGCGCAGGCGGCCCTGCTGCTGGCGCGTGTGACTGATCTGGCGGTCCAGTTCATAGTTACGGGTCGCCTGCTCACGGGTATCTTTCGGCACCACTGGCGCGGCGGCCTGGCCGGTGGCCGGGTCAATCGCCTGCTCAGGCGCCTGGCCGGCGGCCGGCGGCTGGTTGGACAGCGCACCGGGAATACCCACCGGGCCGGTACTGCCACTGCGCTGCTCACTGACTACCTGCTCGCTACGCAGCGCCGCTTCAGGGCTATACATTTCTGCGGTGGACTCGACCGCGCTGAAGTCCACGTCTGCCGAGACCTCGGCCTTGTAACGGCCTTCACCGAGCACTGGCTGCAGAATGTTGTGCACGCGACGGGTATAGGTGTCTTCTACGCGGCGAGTGTAATCGAACTGACGGCCGGCGACGGTCAGCTCATTCAGCTCGTTCTGATTGGACAACAGATTGCCGTTCTGGTCGACAACGGTCACGTCATCCTTGCCCAGTTCAGGCACACTGGTCGCCACCAGATTGACAATCGCCATCACCTGGGCAGGTTCCAGTCGACGGCCGGCATACATCTCCAGCAGCACCGAGGCGCTGGGCTTGCGCTCATCGCGCACAAATACGGTGGAGCGCGGAATCGCAATATGCACCCGCGCATTCTTGACGTTATACAGGCTGGAGATGGTCCGCGCCATTTCGCCTTCCAGGCCACGGCGGTAGCGGGTGGTTTCCATGAACTGGCTGGTACCCAGGCCCTGCTCACGATCGAGAATTTCAAAACCCAGATTGCCATCGGTCGGCGCGATACCCGCGCTGGCCAGGCGCATGCGCGCATCGGCAAGGTCTTCGGTACGAACCAGCAAGGCGCCGCTATTGGGCTCGACTTTATAATCAATACGGCTCTGCTGCAGCATGTCCACCACTTGGGCGGCGTCATAGCCTTCCATGCTGTTGTACAGCGGGCGATACTCGGCTTCCTGCGACCAGAGCACGACAGCAAAACCAATCGCCACACTGGCAGCCAGCCCCACCAGCAGTCCGAACTGCCTGAGCATCGGCAGCTGCGCCAGATTGTCCAGAAAGGTCAACCCCATCAGCGGCTTGCGATCAGCCTCCAATTGGCTCTGGGTAGCGGGGGTGTTGGCGGATTCCATGGGACTTTCCTCAGGCAGTCAGCAGCAATAGGTACAAGCTAGATGGGCATCTTCATGATGTCTTCATAGGCGCTCACCATCTTGTTACGTACCTGGGTGATGGCCTGAAAGGCAACTGACGACTTCTGTGAGGCAATCATCACTTCGGTCAGGTCGATGCCCTGATCGCCGCGCTCGTAACCGGTCTGCAGATTGCTGGTAGTCTGCTGCAGCTCGTTCACCCGATCAACGGCCTGTTTCAGCATATCGTCGAATGCCGGCGCGTTGACGTTCTTTTCGACTGGTGCCGCAGGCTGCGGTTTGCCCATGGCTTCCATCTGCATGGTGCGCATCTGCAACATCAAACGATTGAATTCAACACCCTGGGTCATACCTGCCTCCACGCCGTAAATTTTTTGACGGCTACTGTCGCTTTACAGGTACTTGAGCAAGATCGATGCCAACCTGAGTTTCAGGTCGAAGTATTGGCTAATGCGAGTGCCCAATGGCGCGCAGGGGATGACGCGCAAAGACACGGGGCAAGATGAACAGGGCATAAAACCTGCCTCTGCCCTGGGGCAAGCAAACCGGGAGTATACGGGCGGCTGACTTGATGGGAACGTGATGGGAACGTGATGAGAGGAGTGCGTGGCACTCCCCTCATTAGGCAACTCGACAAAAATGCTGCTGCCAGACATAACGGAGAAGCTCACACCCCGGCAAACAGGCTGGCCTCCACATCCAAGCCAGCATCACGCATCTGCGCCAGCTTGTAACGCAGCGTGCGTGGACTGATACCCAAACGATCCGCCGCTTCCTTGCGTTTGCCATGCTCGGCGCGCAGCACATCGATAATCAGCTGATACTCGCGTTGCTTGACCCCCGCGCCCAGCCCGCCCGAATTAGCGGGCTGAACCGCCGCAGGCGCTGGGTCGGCTACAACCGCACTGGCTACAGGCCTGACTGCACTGGCGGTCACAGCAGCACCCGGCGCCACCGACAAACACAGGTCATGTGGCAAGATCATGCCGCCTTGCTGCAATACCAGAGCGCGCTGTACTGCGTTGTCCAGCTCACGCACGTTGCCCGGCCAGGCGTGCGCCTGCAGGGCCTGTACCGCTTCGCCAGAGAACCGAATATTGTGCATATTCATCTTGCTGCTGTGCTTGGCCAGCAGCCGCTCGGCAATCGGCAGGATATCGCTCGGACGCTCGCGCAGCGCCTGCCACTGCAACGGGAACACCCCCAAGCGGTAGTACAGATCCTCGCGGAAACGTCCCGCCGCAACCTCAGCAGGCAGGTCGCGGTTGGTTGTGGCGATAACGCGGATATCCAGTTGAATCAACTTGCGCCCCCCCACCCGCTCGACTTCGCGCTCCTGCAAAACCCGCAACAACTTGGCCTGCAGGCTCAGTGGCATCTCGGAAATTTCATCCAGCAACAAGGTACCGCCGTTAGCCTGCTCAAACTTCCCAGCCTGCGCGGCAACTGCGCCAGTGAAAGCGCCTTTTTCATGCCCAAACAGCGTCGCTTCCAGCATATTCTCCGGGATGGCGGCACAATTAATGGCAATAAAGGGCTGCGTGGCACGCGGGGAATTCTGATGAATATAGCGCGCAAGCACCTCTTTACCAGTGCCTGACTCGCCCGACACCAGTACCGTCGAATCACTGGCGGCAACACGACGCGCCAGTTCCAGTAATTGCACACTGGCCGGCTCTACCGCGACCGGACCTTCACCGGGGCTGGCCTGCAGCTTGCCCTGCGCGTGTTGCGCCACCAGGTCGAGCAGCGCCTTGGGCGCGAACGGCTTGACCAGGTAATCAACCGCGCCATCGCGCATCGCCGTCACTGCCTGTTGCACTGTGCCATAGGCCGTCATCAGCAAGACCGGCAGATGGGGGTATTGGCAGCGCAGATTACGCAGCAAGGCGTGACCGTCCATGCCGGGCATGTTGACGTCACTGATGACCATGCTGACGCTTTCCTGACGCAGCAACCCAAGCGCGGTTTCCGCGTCGGCCGCCTGCACATAATCGTAGCCGCCCAACATCAGGGTATCGGCCAACGCCTCGCGTAGCGACTGGTCGTCCTCAACCAGCAGCACCCGTGTAGTGTGAGTATTCATACCGCCTCCCGCTCCTCGCCCGGCATGGCCCGCACCGGCAAGATAACTTCTGCACAGGTGCCCCAACCCGCCTTGCTGCGCAACGCGAACTGGCCGCCGTGGGCCTGCACCACTGATTTGACCACAGCCACACCCAGCCCGGTGCCCTGCGCACGGGTGGTATGGAAGGGCTCGCCAATACGGGCCAGTTGCTCGGGTGACATGCCGCGACCGGTATCCACCACGCTGATACTCAGCTGGTCTTCAATAAGCCGCATGCAGACCTTCAGGCTCGGCTGCGGCGCACCTGCCTGCAGGGCGTTGTCAATCAGGTTGATCACGGCACCGGCCAGGGTGTCGCGGTTGCAGCGCAGCATCACATCAGCAGACAGCAGGTACTCCCAACGGCACTGCCCACCCTTCTCGTCGATCAGGCTGTCGGCATGGCTCTGCAGCCATTCAAAGAAAATGGACGCCGGTAAGCGATCTTCGATCGGCAGGTCGCCCTTGGCGAACTGCAGCATGTCGCGAATCTGGTGTTCAATGCTGTGCAGCCGGCCTTGCAGGCGATCGGCAAAACGTACTCGATGCGCCGGCGCCAGTGCCTCGTTGTTAAGGTGCTCGGCATACAGCAGCGCGGCTGACAGCGGAGTACGAATCTGATGCGCCAGGGAGGCAACCATGCGACCCAGAGCCGACAGGCGCTCGTTACGCGCCAGCTGGCTTTGCAACTCACGGGTTTCAGTCAGGTCGTTAAGCAGAATCAGTTGGCCAGGCTCGCCAACGAGCGAACGCGTCGCCAGCGAAACGCGTCGACCGCTGCGCAGAGACACCTCATGGTAATCATCTTCGCGGGGCGCAAAACGATCCCGAATCAGGTCACGCCACAGCTCACCCTCGAGTGGCTCACCCAGCAATTCACGAGCGGCCGGATTGGCTTCCCGTACCACACCCCGTCCATCCAGCAGCACGACACCGCCGGGCAGCAAGTCCAGCACGTTCTGCAAACGTCCAGCCAGCCGCGCCTTTTCGGCCAGCTCATGCACCCGTTGTGCCTCGGCCTCTGCCAGCTGCCGCTTGAGCATGGACACCTGCTGCTCCAACAGGGCATGCGATTGCTCCAGCTGCGCAGACACATCACTGAAGCGCGCGTACGCCTGGGCCAGCGGCTCAGTCTGAGCAGCATCGGTTGGCGTTGCAGTCGGTGAAATGGGTTTTGCGGATACGGCCATCGGGATTCCCCTGGGTACTGAAACCTGTCGTCAGGGGAGATAAAGCAAGGGCTATGCCATAAGCAATAAAACCTTATTAAACATAGCCTTGTAGGGAAAAATGAAAATACGCGTCAGTCTTCTGACACATCAGTCCCGCGATTGAGACCGTACTTGCGCATCTTCTCAACCAGGGTGGTACGACGGATTTTGAGGCGTTCCGCCGCCCGCGCAACAACCCCGTTGGATTCATCCAGCGCCTGCTGAATCAGGGTTTGTTCCAGGCCAGCAAGGTACTCCTTGAGGTCCAACCCTTCTGGCGGAAGAAAGGCCGGGCTATCCAGGCCAATCAGGCCACTGAAGGCTTCGCCACGCTCATCTTCGTCTTCGCGCAGCTGGCGCAGATCATCCTGATCGTCTTCCACGTAGCGGAACTTGCGCGGCAGCTCGCCCACGCCGATAACGCCATGCGGATGCATGATCGCCATGCGCTCGACCAGATTGGCCAGCTCACGCACATTCCCAGGCCATTCGTGCTGACACAGCGACATGATTGCCGACGTGCTGAAACGAATTGATCCACGCTTCTCCTTTTCCATCCGCGTGATCAGCTCGTTAAGCAGCAGCGGCAGGTCTTCAATGCGCTCGCGCATGGCCGGCATATCAATCGGGAAAACGTTCAGACGGTAGAACAGATCCTCACGGAAACCACCCTGTTCAATCATCTGCTCAAGATTCTTGTGGGTCGCGGCGATCACGCGCACGTCAGCCGCCTGCACTTTGTTACTGCCCACCCGTTCAAAGGTCCGCTCTTGCAACACCCGCAGTAGCTTGACCTGCATTGGCAGCGGCATATCGCCAATCTCGTCGAGAAACAGGGTGCCACCCTGCGCCAACTCAAAGCGCCCGGCACGGCTGGTGATGGCGCCAGTAAAGGCGCCCTTCTCGTGACCGAACAGCTCGCTCTCAAGCAGTTCAGCGGGGATCGCACCACAATTCACCGGCACAAAAGGCGCATCTTTACGGCGGGAGTGATAATGCAGGTTGCGCGCAACCACCTCTTTGCCGGTACCCGACTCGCCTAGAATAAGTACGGTCGCCTCGGTATCAGCTACCTGCTGCATCATCTGGCGCACCGACTGAATCGATCGGCTGGTACCCACTAGACTACGGAACAGGTTAGGTTCGCGTTGACGCTGGCGGTTGGTATTCTCTTCAAAAACTTCGCGGTACACCTGCGCACGATGCAGTGCATCGAGCAGATGGTTGTAACTCAAAGGGGGTTCCAGCACCGCCAGCAGACGCTGCTTGAGGTGATCGGGCCAGCGGCTTGACTGCTCTGGGTCGAGCAGAATCACAGGCAGATTCTCGTCCCACTTATCCAACTGACCCAACAAAGCCGGCAAACCTTGCTCATGCTCGCAACGCCCGAGAATGACGCACTTGACCGCGTCCGGGGATGACACCTGTTCGGACGCTGCCGTCAACCAGTTCTGCGAGTCGCTGATGATCGCCTCTTCTCCCAGGAACCCGAGAATGACAGCCAGATCGTGGCGGTTTTGCGGAGAGTCGTCGATCGACAAAATATGACTGTTGGGCAGCATAGGCAGGGGAGCTTTCCTGTTGGCTCGCTGGGCTGGTCGTGGCGCTATGATGGCGCCGCGCCATACCCTGTTATCTTGGGCTTAAATGTAGTCAGAAATGGCGCCAGAGTCAAATAGTTGGCGCAGCAAAGTTGGCTGCTTTTCGGGAGTCAAAAGCCCCCGCCAGCAAACGCCCTTCAGGAAAACATCTGATAGACCTTGGCACTCTGGCGGCTTTTCTGCAGCCCCTGTAGCTCTTCTGCCAATTTGCCCTGCACTGCCTGACACAGGGCAACCACCTCACGATAGGTACCACTTAGGCTTTCCAGCACCTCGGCGATCTGTTGATCGTCTCGCTGGGGGTCTTGCATTGCCTGCTTCACCTGCAAACGACATAACTTGTCCAGCTCGCCCACTTGCTGCCAGTCACCGGCCTGAACAGCAGCGATCAGGCACTCATGGGTGTTTTGAATCTGCTCAACGGCATTGGCCATCGGAATACTCCTCAAGATTGGCGAATGCCGTCCCAGCCGGCTTTCACTTCACGCAGCAAGTCGATTACTTCATCCAGCAGTGCAACATCGTTCCGCAGGTTCGCCTCGCTGAGGCGCTGCTGCATGAAAGCATATAGCCTCTCGAGGTTGCCTGCCACCTCGCCACCCTGTTGATGGTCCAAAGACTCACGCAGACCACCAATGATCGCCACGGCCTTGCCGATCTGCTCGCCCTTCAGTGCCAGGTTGCCATGCTGCATCGCCCCCTTGGCCTGGGCGATACGTTGCAAGCCACCTTCCATCAACATCTGAATCAAACGATGCGGATCAGCTTCGCTGACCTGCGCATTGACGTTGACGGTCTGGTACTGCTTCATCGCGGCATAAGCATTCATGGGACGTATCCTGAAGATAGGTGGCACATGATGTTTATATCGGCAGCGCGGGGGAAACTTGAGGCAAATAGACTAAAAAGGTGGCGACTTCGTACTGGCTCGCAAAAGCGCGGCGCGACTACGCGGGAACGCGCTGGTTCTAACTGCACAGGCCGCGCTTCATCGCGGCCTGTGGCGGTGGCTGGCACCCAAGATCGCTGCAACTTCACCTTGCCTGGCAACAGCAACAGCAACAGCAACAGCAACAGCAACAGCAATGGGAATGGGAATGGCAAACTACGCTTGATTTGGCTGGTTTCGCCCAACTCTAACCGGTACTGGCCGTGACTAACCCCCGCCAGAACAGCCGGTCAAGCAGGCTCGATAGAATCCCAGGCTTCTTTTATCTCACCCAGCAAGTGCTGAACTTCATCCAGCGAGCGCGGCGTATCATCCAGTGCCACACCCGCCAGTTTGCGCGTCATGTAATCGTACAAGGCGTCCAGGTTTTCCGCGATCTCGCCACCCAAATCCTTGTCCAGCGACGTTTGCAGTGCGCCGATAATGCTGATGGTACTGCTCACGGCTACGCCGCGACGCTCCGGATTCCCGGTCGCCTGCGCGTGTCGAGCCAGCTTGACCCGCTCAATGGCGCCATCCAGCAACAGCTGAACCGCACGATACTGCGACACTTCCTGAGAGATATTGACCTTTTTGTAGGTATCGATCGGGTTAGCCATTTACGAATCCTTTTTGACGACGCCAGGCAGGTTTGCCAGTTGGCCGGTGAGGTAGTCACTGGTGCTAGAGAGGCCTGCAACCAATGTATCCATTGCGTTGAACTGCGCCAATAGCCGCGCCTCCAGCTTTTCCAGGCGCAGATTCAGCGTCTCACGCTGATCGTCGATATCGGAGAGCCGGTTCTGCAGTGACGTGGTACGCCCGTCAAGAATGCCGCCACTTTTGGTGTAGGGGTCAATTTTCGCATCCAACTGACCGATCAAGCCGTTATCGCCGGCGAGAAAATCGCTGACCGCCTCGTAGTTGTTTTCGAGTGCATCATCCAGCTTGCTGCTGTCAATTGCCAAAGTACCATCGCGCTGGGTGGTGATGCCCAGGTCAGCCAGCATACGGATGCTACCGCTGTTGCTCGAGCCCAGTACGCTACGCATAGACGACATCAACGAACGCACAGAAGAGTCGCCAACCAGGGCCCCAGTGAGCGGCTCGCCATCATCGCCCCCTACGGAAGTGACTGCGGTCAGAGAACCAATCGACTTCATCATGGCGTTGTAACCATCGACAAAGGATTGGAGCGAGGTTTTAACGCCCGCCTTGTCTTCGGCCACACGGAGACTGATGCTGGTACCTGCGTCAATGGCGTCCTGCGACTGAGCCGCCTTGAGCGTGATTGTTACGCCATCAATGGCGTCAGAAATAGTATTACTGGTACTGGAAATAGCGAGGCCGTCAATCGCCAAGTTGGCATCACGGGCATAGGAAATGACTCTCGGCTCACGCGGGTTGCCGGGGTCGGCCGGGGTTGCCGCAAAGTCTGTGGTTGCCGGAGGTGTATAGGCCAGGTCGGCCAGGTTCCCGGTATCGGTGCCGTCCGTTGCAACACTGACACTGATGTCGTTTCCTGTACCGGCTTTGGTAGAGCCCAGCACCAGACGAGAGCCGCCAGCACCGCTGGGATCCGTCACAATAGTGGCGCTGATGCCGCTATCCTTACCCGCGGCGTTGATCGCATCGCGAATACCAGAGAGGCTACTGTTGGCGTCGGTAATATCAATATCCAGCGTCGTGTCGCCCGCTGTAATGGTCATGGTTCCCGTGCCAACGGCATCGGTCGCATTATCTTGACCGCGCAGCGCTACCTTACTGGTCTGGGCCAGATTGAACACCTGCACATCATAATTGCCAGTCGCCGCCGTACTGTCAGCGGTTACACTGAAGTTGGTCGCACTGCCAGAGGTAGCAGTGCGCTTCTGATATATCTCGGTGCTATTGAGCTTGTCCAATACCGACTGGAAGGTGGAGAGAGCGCTGCGAAAAGTACCAAGCCCGGTAAATTTGGCCGTTGTCGCGCTTTCCAGACGAGTTAACTGGGCTGCTTTGGGGGCGCCGTCGGCGTTAACCAGAGCGCTGACGATATTACTGATGTCAAGACCAGAGCCAATGCCTGTGATAGCCATATACTGTACCTCGCGACCGTTTTTTGACGGAGCGCCTACCGAAGAGAGTGTCCCGGTCTATCAGGCAAGTAGCGTGCCAGTAAAACCGGCGGGCAGAAAATCAGGCCTCTGCCTCAAACAGCACGCTACGGATTTCCGACAGATTCTCGGCTAACCGAAGCGCTTCTTCCGAGGGGATCTGGCGGATTACATCGCCACTGGTTGCCTCGGTTACATTAATCACCACCCGGCCGCTATCATCATCAAGGTTGAAATTGATGTCTCGGCGAACCGACTGAACAAAATTCTGAATATCAGAAACCGCTGCCTGCAGCTGATCACGCTCAACTTCAGCGCTTTGCTCTACCGCTTCACGTGTTTGAACTGCCACCGGAGCTGGTTCCGATTTCGCCTGTGCAGCTTCCATCTGCCTTACTGCCTGGCCTTTGCCGGCACCCGCTTCCACCGCAACAGCGCTGGACGCAGAGCGGGTTACTTCAAACGGTTTAATAACACCCATATCCATGGTGCTTACCTCGCAACGGACAACGCGGAGGGAAGGTTACCCTTCCCCCCGCATATTACCCCTGATCCAGACTTAGCCCAAGAGGCTAAGTACGGCCTGAGGCAGCTGGTTGGCCTGGGCCAGGATCGCAGTACCTGCCTGTTGCAGGATCTGGTTCTTGGTCAGGTTTGCAGTTTCAGCCGCGTAGTCAGTGTCCTGAATCCGGCCGCGAGCGGCAGAGGCGTTTTCAGCCACGTTCTGCAGGTTGCTGATGGTCGAATCAAAGCGGTTCTGAGCAGCACCCAGAGAAGCACGCTGACTGTCGATCGACTCCAAAGCCGCGTCGATGATATAGACCGCTTTCTGAGCGCCTTCGGCAGTGCTGATGTCGATGTCGCGAACTTCAGCATCGGTTGCAGCAACAGAAGCCAGAGTAACCGCAGTACCGCCAGCCTCTGCCGCAGTTTGTGCTGCAGCTGCTGTAGCGCCGGAAGCGAAGGCGATCGACAGCTCACCATCGTTAGTACCCAGATCAGCATTGGTGACAACGTTGATTGAGCCATCATCAGCGATGAACGCACCCACACCGATGTTCGCATCGTTAATCGCGGTAGCCAGATTTTGAACCTGCTCAGTCACAGTGGCGCCGGAAGCAAAATCAGAGCTAATGGTAAACACACGATCGGTGCCGTCTGCACTACCGGCAGCGATAGTGAAAGACACTGCCATGGAGCCCGAAGCTGCAGCAGTAGCGCCCGCTACGTCCGAAGTCGCAATGCTGCCGCTGCTGATCGAATCGCTACGCAGGGACTTGGTGCTGGTCTCGTCAAGCTTCAAGCTGATTGCTTCGTTAGCAGCACTGCCCACCTGGAAGGTTTCAGTACCGAAACTACCGTCAAACAACTTCTTGCCACCGAAGGCAGTAGTGTTGGAGATACGGTCGAGTTCCTTCTTGAGTTCGGTAACTTCCGAGTTCAGAGCGTCACGCTCGGAATCACCGTTGGAGCCGTTGGCAGCCTGCAGTGACAGATCGCGCATACGCTGCAGAATGGTAGTGGACTCCTGCAGAGCGCCTTCAGCGGTCTGTGCAATGGAGATACCGTTGTTGGCGTTCTTGGTAGCCACGCCCAGACCGTTGATCTGACTGGTCAGACGGTTGGAAATCTGCAGGCCAGCCGCGTCATCTTTTGCGCTGTTGATCTGAGAACCCGAAGACAGGCGCTCCAGAGAAGTGGCCAGCGAGTTGGATGAAGAACCCAGGTTACGCTGGGCGTTCAGAGAAGCTACGTTTGTGTTGACTGTAAGGGCCATGGTATTGCCTCCAAAGGACCTGAAAATGTTTGCCTGAGCTTGCGACTCGTGGGCCGGACCTGCCCAGGCACCCATTGAGTTCGCATTCAGTTACTGTATCGACGCTTTGCCAGAAAGCTTTAGGATGAATTTCACATATTTTTCTTGCTAATTTCATCGCTTCGGCTAAGGCACCGCTGGCAAACACGCCAGCCATGACTCTTTATCGACCAGCTACACTATTCCTTTAGCGCTTTAGTTGCCGTTCATCGCCTTAATCACGGGCTAGGGCAGCCATGCCTCACGCCAACGTTCAAGCCCTTCACCGTCAAGCATCCAGGCAGTTTTCACCGCTTGGTGCAAATCACGCCCCTGTGCGGCAGAGGCTGCAGGCTCTGCCAAGTGCGCACGTACCGCATCCATCCAGTCACGATAACGATTTTTGACCCGCGTTACGGGCAGCGTGCCCGCGTAACAGCGCACATCGGAACAGATGACTGGATAAGAGCAGGCACCGTACTCCAGCAAACGCAGATTACTTTTGCACTCGTTGAACAGATGCTCCTCAACCGGGGCGAGCGCCAAATCCAGATTGAGCGAAGCCAGTTTCCGAGGATATTTTTCAATGCTCACCCCCTCATGAAACTCGTGTACGTAAGGACGAAGCTTTTCCGGACACATGCCCAAAAAAACCCATTCGACTTCATCGGCGAGATCTTTCACCAGATCAAAAATCAGCTCAAGATCCCCGGTATGACTGGCACCCCCTGCCCACCCTACTCTCGGCTTGGTCGATGCATTGCGAACTGAAGGCGGCAGGTTGCCCCACCAACGCGGATCAAGCCGGTTATGTACCACCTGAATGTCGTCATGAAAGCCAGTAAATGCCTCAGCCAGGGCATCTGTGGAGACGACAAAGCGATCAACAAACGACAACCCGCGCTTCAATGATTTGACGATATCTTTGGGCATCGCATTACGGTGTGCATTTTTCATTGGCAAGTTGGGCAGATAGTCATCCAGCTCATAGACTTTAAAAGCACTGGAGAAAGCCTTCATACGACGCATGGCTTCCAGCCGGTCATCACCTATCTGCCGCTGTAGCACCACGACATCCGGCGCATAGCGTTCAAGATCAGTAACATGCATCAAGCCTTGGGATAGAGCTCCGTCCACTAGCCCTGCACTGAGCAGCGCGTTAAATGGTTGAATAACGCGATAGTGACCACAACCGAACAAATCGGCCGGATGGGCCAGCACTACCGGCTGAGGACGCCACACTTCGAGAGGACGCCAGGAAATCTGCGGCGCCGCCAGTTTGAAACCGCCAGGCTTAGCCAGCGAGAAATTGGGATTGTAAGCAGGATCGCGTGCCAGCCGCGCCAGCCAACGTGCGTATAACTTATCCTCCGTATCCACCGTCATACTTGGCTTGGGCGTACTGTGAAGCAGGGTCGCCCTGGGAGTCCAAACAATAATGTAGCCGCTATCGGTGACACGCAGGCACAGGTCCAAGGCTGCTCCTTCGTCGGCAAAGGCACCCGCGTCCAGACCACCAAGGTCAATGTAAAGCGACTTTCTTATCAACAGGCATTTGCCGGAAACAGCGCTAACGTTTCGATCAACCTGGAGTCGCTGCATATAGCCGGGCGCTCCCAGCGGCTCGCCAAGAAAAACTTCGCCTGCGGGGCCCTCAAGACCCAGAACCTGCCCGGCATGGGTAATCTTGCCCTCGGCATTAACGGTGCATAGACCCACAACGCCGACCTCGGGTCGCTGCGCGTGATTCATCAGCTCATCCAACCAGCTGTCGTTGATTACCGCCACATCGGGGCCTAGCAAAAATAAATAGTCACCGCTTGCGTTGAGCGCAGCCTGGTTATTCGCATCGCTTTGGCTTAAACGCTCCGCCGAGCGCAATACCTTGACCAAAGCAGTGTCCATTTGCTCCAGCGCGGCCAGCCAGTCAAGCGTCGCACCCTCGCGGCTAGCGTTATCGATCAGCAAAATCTCGTAGCGCCCGTATGCTGTGTTCTCGAGCACACTCATGACACAACGTTGCGCGGCAGCCAGCTCATCGCTGACCAGTATCACAATGGACACCAGCGGAGTCTCTGCATGACCGTAGTCAATCTGATACTGACCGGGAAGGACGCTTTTTACCGACGCCTGCGGGTAACCTCTGGCCGCCAGATGCGTTTTGATGACTGAGCGCTCTAGCTCGGAATCGCGTAGCACCAACGCCTGACTCAACACCAAGGGCTCTGGAACATGACCCAATCCGGTCAAGCCATGTTGATTTACCAACCGCAGTATCAGGTCGAGCTCCATAGCCTCGCCGGTCTGCGCGTCAAAACCACCAAGGCTCAACAGATTCTCGCGATTAAATAACCAATGCTGGGACATCCCCTGCGGGAAGCTCAACAGATAATCGAGATTGAAGTCGGGGCGCAGCGCCAATCCATAATCGGCGTCATCTTGACGGTATAAGCCATCAGCGTAGATAGCTCGACAATCAGGGTTAGCCTGCAGCTCAAGCGACACCATTTGCAAACCGCTGGAAGCAAACTCATCACCCGCCCTGCACAGCATGACCCAGTCAGCAGAAGCTGAGGCAAGCGTATTGTTTAGCTCATCTATCCAAGTGTGCTTATCAACCTGCCGCCACTGCCCATCATGTCCCACCGGCGGCGCCGCAACACTGAACACCAGCGATGAGACATTGGGCACCTCCAGCTCGAGCTGAAAGGAGTTAAGGCTTTGAGTCACGGCTGAAAGGTCGCCATCAAGGTCAATAATGACGGCCATCAGCTGACCTGCTGATGCCTCTTGCTGCTGGGTATAGTCCCTCACGAGACGCTGCTGAATTGGTGTCAACTTGCGCGCAGCAAGCCACGTTCGCACGGGTCTGGGATCGCCCTTGGCGACAACACCCAGAGAACGCAGCTGGTTTGAGCGTCCTTCGCGGACCCGCTTGCTGCCAAGATCCGAATGGCGGCGGTAGATTTCCTGGTAAAGCTCGGCGTAGTTTTTAGAAGCCTGATCGGATCTGCGTTCTGCACTCTCGTCAGCCGCGCGCATTCTGACTTCAACAGTGGTGCGCGGCAGATGCACGAAATCTGAGCGTGCCGCCAAGCGCAAAAGGAAATCCCAGTCTTCTAGGCCGGACAATGCTTCATCAAAATCACCGACCTCCATAGCAAGCCTTCTTGAGCAGGCAAAAGTGTTGACCGGAATGTAGTTGTCGACAAAAAACTGTTCTTTTGAGTAGGCAACGTGATCGTAGCGATGATCTCTGGCCAACTCGATACGGGCGCCCTGTTCCAGCTTCTCGGTAATGAACACCGCGTCGGAGTACACAATGGCGTCAGGATGGCTTTCAAGGGCGGTAGCAAGCGACTGTAGGTGGTCCGGCAGGAAGATGTCATCATCGTCCAGAAAAGCAAGATAGCGACCTTTCGCCAGCCGCAACGCCGCATTACGAGCGGCAGCCGGACCTTTATTGGCACCCTGACGCAGGTAGGTCAGAGGGAAATCAAAACCATCAAGTAACGATTCGACAGGCTCGCCGTGATCATTGACCAGAATGACCTCAAAGTCGTGCAGCGTTTGTGCAGCGATACTGCGCAATGCATCCAGCAGCATGGCTGGGCGATTGAAGGTTGTGAGGACGATGGAAAACAGAGCCTGCTCATCAAGATCAGCCAACGCCTCAAGATTTTGACACAGCTCATCAACTCGCAATCCTAGAGACGAAGATTGTTCACTTGGATACAACCTGAGGCGCCGGCGCAGATGCGCAGCCACCGCGAGCTCAAAACCCCGCAACTTACTCTCCGCGCCACGCTCGAAAACCCCTTCGACCAAGCGTATATGGTCAGCAAGCGGGGCATTGGAAGAGTAGAACTCGGTCGAGAGCTGCGCGGAGTGGGTTCGATAGGTGACCCCTGGCTCACTTAGAAAAATGAAATCGGGGTGCTTCTCGGCCACCTGCACCATCGAAAGCCAGTCACCCGCGCCATTAAGCCTGGGGTCTCTGCGCCAAACCTGCAGAAAGGGCTCTCGCTGGATCAGCGTAGCAGAAGGCGGAATGTAGCTGTCGTAAATCAACAGATCCGCGACCTCGTTGCGGCCACCAATATAGTCCTGCTTCTTGTATCCCGGATGCCTGGGCACAGTGAGCCCACGTCCCTGCTCATTGACCCAGCGGATCGAGGTATAACCAACAACTACATGCGGATTTTCCAGCATGCGTGGCATCAGGCTAGAAAGGTAGCCAGGATTGTAATAATCGTCTGCCATCAGGAGCGACAAGTAACGCCCCTGCGCAATCTGGATTCCGTTAAGTACGTTGTAGCTGGGACCTACATTGCGTGCATTCCTGAAATAACGCACACGAGGCTCTTTCGCAAACGAGCGCAGAACCTTAGGAGTGTTGTCGGTAGAGGCGTTATCGAGAACCAGGACCTCGATATCTGCATAGCACTGATCCAATACCGACGAGATGGTTTGGTTCAGAAACCGACCATAGTTGTAGGCAGGAATGATGACACTGAGCAGCGGCCGGGTGTCGCGAACTGCAGCGGCATCACCCGCGATGGCAGCCGTTAGCGCGGTAACCCAGCAATCACTTGAGTAGGGATAGCTGGTCTTGTTGTTCAAGAACGCGTGCAGCGCCTCAGCAGCTGCCTGGACGCGGGTGTTGCAGTAATCCTGCAGTGTTGGCTGACCATTAAATTCATGCGCATCAATGTAGCTACCCTGCGGGATCCACTCGGGAACCGGCCAGGTGCCAAGGTGCACCGGAACGCGACCAGCTGCCAGGCAGTCGCACCATTGCTGCGGGAGCAAGCCCGGCAGTTCAGGCACCTCATCGCAGAGTAACCATTCCTGCAGGGCGGCTGGCGATGCGGGCAGGCTGAGCGGCTGGTTCAGCGAAACCAGTTGGCCATCGGTAAATGGCTCGCCGAGAGGCAGAAAGATACGTGAGAACGACGCTTCATGCTCGGGGGCCAAGCGTGCCTGACTACCCCGCAGCAATAGGTACTGCCGAAGCTGCGAGTCTAGGCCGTTCAGAGGTTGTCCGGGTTCATCGTTCAGCACCAGCAACAACGCGTCATGATCAATATTGTCGCTGTGCAATATCGGCTCGAAGATCAACCCATTGGCGTCGGCGTAAGCTTTGAGCTGGTGCCAAGGCAGTTGGCGCATGAGGTCACGCCAGAATACGTCACTGAGAACGAAGGGCCGACCCGGGTCATCACGTGTAATGCCTGCGATCCCGACTCGCCATGGCTTGCCTAAGCACCGGCCTCCAGCCATCAAATCACGCTCGATCATGCCCACCCTCCTTCTCTAAACCCCTGGAAAGGCATCCCTGCAAGTGACGTCGCCACGAGCCGAATGCCTTCAACCAAATACGCATCCACACCATTCAAGAAAGCATTCCATATCGGCGGGATGCTCACGAGAGCGCATGAAACGTCAGCAAGTCATGGAACAGGCAGCCGTGCTCGACTCCCGCCTCCCTTAAATGCGACTCCGCATATTCACGCCCGGCGTAGGTCGAGATGAAAACGTATACGCCTTCACGCCGTAGCCTTTCCAGCGCGTCCGAGCGCACTACCGGCACAGCGCAGAAACGCTCCGCCTGCAGATATTCATCAACAACCGCAACCAACTCGCTGCCTGGCCTCAACTGTGCAAGGGCGCGACTCAGACGCACACCATGGGTATTGGCACCCCAAAAAGCAAAGCGCAATGGAGCTCTACCCGGAGGTATCAGCTGCTCCAATGCTTGCGTCATCATGTGGTTGTAATGGCTCGGCTCACGGCTTTCGTAGAATGCACTGATCTCGGCCCACGGCGCCCAGCGCTCACGCGCTCGCGCGACCTGTTTGGCAGCCGCGCCAAGTATCATCCGCTTGGTTTCCTCAAGATCGGGAACGCTGGGATTCCAGTCAATCTGACCAAAGGTTTCACGCGTGTGAATCTTCACATATCGATCCAGCCAGGCGAATCGGTCGCTGATATTGTGAGCCACAACGACGGTCGGAACCCCCATCGCGATACAAGGCGCAGCGCAATGCAGACGACTGGTCACGACCAGAGCGCCCTCGTCGGCATAGCGCCTGCAAAGCTCACGCGCCAGGGCGTCCAGACGATCAGCCTCCTGCTGATCCGAGGGAATGCGTTCGTATGGATATACGTGTGTCAGATGCTCCGCGTTGTCGAGAAGCTCCCGCGGTATATGTTCCAGTACCTCCTCAGGTACATCCACAAGAAACACCTTACCCTTTGCCGGGGCGCGCTCGCGGCGAGGAAAAGCGATAGTCAGGCAGCCGGAAAGGAAGGCCGCCACGCCGCGCGAGCGGAACATCTGCATGACCCGTTCGTCTCGAGTCCCTATGGGCTCATGGCGACGAAAATGATCCAGGTCTGCGGGGTCATCTACATCACTAGAGAGACCAAAACTGAAGTACACCGGAATGATGTAAGGCGATAAAGGCAGCGGGCTCTGCGCGTTACCCAGGGTAAAGTAACCACACATTGGCATGAGGATGTAGCCGTGTCGCCCGTCATACTCCTGGAACTCGTAGCGATTCAGCCGCACAACCTGGTCGGGCTCAATACCCATGAAAGCGTATAGATGCTCGACGGCGTGGGTCTGGATGTCGTCGCCAAGGTTGCTTCGGCTGCCGGCCGTGAGGTGGCCAAATGTCATTACATTGGTGATAAGACCATATTTCATGGCCATTGGCGCGGCCATTGTGTGAGCCTTCATCAGACGAGTGCTTCCCATTCAGAAATAACCTTGGCGTGCTTTTGCGGGTGCATGAACACGTAGTTGGTTTGCACCGTCTCTTCGGTTACCACGGGACAGGCTTCCAGTCTGCCATCCTCGCGAAAGACCCATGCCTGGTATCCGTAATTGCCGAGCAAGGCAAAGACATCATTGGGGTGATAACCGAACGCCTTTGACCACTTGCGCAACAGCTCCATCAAGATGATCGGTGTGCTGTGCAAGGTCTTCTGAGCACCTTCGACCACCATCAGCTCAGCGCCCTCCACATCAATCTTCAGCAAGCTCGGGACTATATCGTGGGCGGCGCAAAAGACATCAATGGTGGTGGTTTGACACGCTACGTTTTGAATTGACGTTCTGCCCCTATCTTGGCCAGTCAACTTCAGTGAGGTGGCGCCGGACACGTCAGGAGCGAAGAGAAAATCCAGTTCGTCTACCTTATTGAAAACCCCCATGCAAACTGCCTGGATGTTCTCCAGATGATTGAGCCGGATGTTTTTCTCCATGATCTCAACAGTCGATGGAATAGGTTCGAAAGCGAAAATCCTTGAGGAAGGACAATTTCGTCCCAGAACCAAAGAATACCAACCCAGGTTTGCACCAATATCGAGGAATACATCACCATCGGCGAAGACGGACTTGAGAAACTGGGTTTCAACAGCCTCGTAGCTTCCGAAATCCAGCAGCGTGTAGGGTGTCGCGTGTAGATCCACATTATCAAGCAACATTGCAATCCCATGGGATGCCGAGCTCACCGCAACGCCTTGAGTAGTAATCCGGATTTCAGCCACATCCGTGCCAGCCAGGAATTGTGGGTAATCGAATAACCCCGCATGCTCATCGTTGATGTGACCAGCGTATTGGAACTTGTCGATTTCACCTTTTTTAAACTTCTCCCTGACAAGGACAAGGCGGTTCTGCTGGGTGGTTTCCATATTGGATTTTCCGTTCAATGCTGGGTGAAGTAACGCAGGGTTCGCTCAAAGCCTGCTTCAGGTAGGGTGGTCGGCCGCCATCCCAATAGCTCTATTTTTTTGAGATCAAAGTGCCCACCCGCCCGGAACAGCGCCTGCCGCTGTGATGTCGGGGCCTGGCACACCACCTCAAGGTCGGGGTTAGGTGACAGACGTGCAATCAATCGAGCCAATTCAAGTATGGTTGTTTCCTCATCCATACCCACATTGTAGGCGTCACCCGCCTGGCCCCGTAGCAAGAGCATCAGAAAAGCGGCAGTAGCGTCGGCCACATAACAGAAAGGCCTACTACCCGAGCCGTCGCTGCTGAGGACAATCCGCCGCCCCGCAATGGCATCTGCAATAAAGTCTGCGAAAGACCGGCCGTCATCAAGCGCTATGCCTGGACCATAGGTATGTGAAATGCGCGCGATAACAGCAGCCACCCCATGCTGGCGATGGTAGTCCGCGCACAGCGTCTCAGCCATTCGCTTGCTTTCCCCGTAGCACGCGGAGATATCCAGCGGATCGAGGGCGCCGAAACCTGTTTCATTGATCGCTTGATCGCTTTGACCATGGCCGTAGACCGCACCGCTACTCATGAATAACAAGCGAGATTTGCATGACCGGGCAAGTTCAAGCAGATTCAGTACACCCAGTACGTTGGCACGCGCAGTACCGACGGGATCGGCAAGGTAGTGTTTCGGGCTCCCAGCACCGGCAGCGTGGACGATAAAATCAACGCGTTCTAGCGTCGGTAGCGGATCGCAAACGTCCTGAATGATCGGTCGAAACCAGTCCAGCCCGGTTAAATGGGGAAAGCGCGCTTCCAGCTTTTTTCGATCTCGTGCCAAAGCGTGAATGACGACGGGTCGCTCAGGCCAGCGCTCACTAAGGAGTGCAAAAAACTCTATCAAGTATGCGGCCAGAAAGCTGGTTGCACCGGCAATCAGCACATGACTACCTGCGAAACCTAGCCATTGTTCCGAACGAGAGAAAATCAGCTCCACGTCTTCTGCGATGACAGGATGGCGGCGTGCGCTCCCTATAGAAGACGCCATATCAAGCCTTCCTCGCCAGCAAGCCCATTACCTCGCCTTGGGTCCAGCCTATGTCGACGGGCAGATGCAGAACATTCACGGCGACCAACCCAGCGCGCTCCAGCAGAGCATGCAGGGCTGACTCAGTGAAAAAGTTCACGTGTTCGTGCCAATGACGTTTATGGGTCGCCAACTGCAAGCTACCCGGATGAGCGCGCATCAACGCTTCGTGAGGGACCTCAAGGTAGAGCAGAGAATCGGCGCGCAAGGCCGGTAGCATTTGTTTAACAAAGTCCAGCGGATCAGGAACATGCTCCAACACCTGGCTGCAGGTCACCAGGTCATAGTGGCTTTGCTTGATCCGCTCAAGATCCGCACGTTCCGCGCCTGGCACAAGCTCCACGCCCGAGATGTCGTGAATGTGCAGCAGTTGGTTATGTTCGCGAAACAAGCTGTTAATACCGCTATCACCACCAAAGTCCAGTACCGCCGGGGCCTCTGGCAGATAGGGCGCCAGCCACGCCTCCACTTCACGCAAGTAGTCGGCCCGTTGATGGTAATGGCGTACTACAGTGGCGTACCCGGGCTCGAACCGAATGCGTTGCTCGTTGTACAGGTCATCACGGTAGTTGCTGTAAAGGGCCGCCATCTGCTCATCGGTGAAGCGATAATCCAGAAACAGAGCACCACAGTTCTGACATTGCAGCGAACTACACAGGGTATAGGCCATACCTTGTCGCAGATCACGCAGTCCCCACTCCGCGGTGATTTCCACCGGCTCATGCCCAAAAACACGTAGCGCGACAAAGGGCATGAGTACTGCCGGAGATCTGTTCAGGTCGTCGCTATTACAGCAGATACAGTGACGGGCAATGAGTTCGCGACTCACCATGCGCTGCGCCCCCCATCAATTACCAGATTGGAGCCGTTCATGTAAGAAGAGGCGTCAGAACAGAGAAAGGCAATGGCGCCACGGTACTCATCGGCGTTGGCCATGCGACCCAACGGGATAAGCTGCGCCAGCTTGGCCACAAATACGTCGTTCTGCCCCGCATGAACACCGCCCGGTGACAGCGCATTACAGCGCACGCCCTGTTCGCACCAGTAAGTCGCCAGATACTTGGTCAAGCCAATCAGCCCGTGCTTGACCACTGAGTAGGTAACCGGTTTCACCGGCTGATTATCCGGCTCAACGCCTTCTTTACGGTACAGGCGTTGGTCGGGCGCTATGACGCCCAGGTCAGAGGCAATATTGATAATTACCCCGCGTCCCTGCTTCGCCATTTGCTGACCGAAGACCTTGGCGCAATTGAAGGCACCGCCCAGCCCCACGTCCAGATCCAGACGCCACTGCTCCCAGGGGAAGTGCTCCAAACGGGAAAAGTCCTGCCCATTGGCGTTCTCCACCTTCGGATTACGCGCCGCATTGTTGATCAGGATGTCTACGCGCCCGTGGTGCGCCTGCAACTGCTCCCAGGCTGCGCGCAGCGCGTCGATATCAGTGATATCTGCAACCAGAGTCAGCGCCTTGCACCCTGTTTCCGCCTCCAGTCTGGTGGCGTTATCGGCAAGTGCTTGCGCATTGATATCAAGCAGTACCGGTAAGCCACCTAGCGCCGCGATGGTGGCTGCGTGCTGATAACCCAGCAATCCTGCGCCGCCGGTAACCACCGCGACCCGGCCATCCAGGCGAAATAGCGTTTCAACGCTGGCCATGAATGCTCACCTCACTCAACTGCACCTCACATCCCTCACGCAGAGAGCGCCGCGCTGCCAAGGCCATACGCAAACTTTGCATGCCATCGACCAGATCGACTACCGGCTTGCTCCCGTTAGCCAAACACTCAAGGAAGTGCCGGGCCTGTGCCAGGAACATGTCGTTGCGGTTGAAGTCGGCAAAGTCATTCTGCTCGCACAACTCTCCCGCCTCGTCATAGACATACAAGCGATTGGCAATCAGATCCATTTCTGCACAGCCGGCATCGCCCACTATCCTGAACTTGCGCGACGGAGGACGCTGCACAAAATCCTGATGCAGCAGTAAGGGAAAACAACCACGCTCCCCATCGAATCGCATCAAAGAAGAGGCACTGTCCTCAACATCAATCTCCAGGCCACTCAAATGCCCGCCATGGGTCGACAGGCTGCGGGGCAAGCCGAAATACCAATAAATCAGGTCCATCTCATGGATCTGAGACAGGATCACCCCGCCGCCCTGATCAGCGCGCGCAGCATACATCTGCCGGTAATCTTCGTAGCGATGCCAATTGGGCAGATACTCGCCAATCTCTGAGCGTACGCTGACGAGCCGTCCAAAAAAGCCGTCGTCAAGCAAGGCCTTGAGCCGCTGTAAGCCAGGATGAAAGCGGAAGTTATAACCGACATGGAACAGCAACTCGCGCTTCTGAACCTCGGCCAGCAGTTCATCCAGACCGTTCATATCGCTTGCTAACGGCTTTTCCATGAATATCGGAACGCCGGCGCGCGCGCATTCCAATGCCACAGGTACATGCAGCGCGTTAGGGTTGCAGATAAAAACCGCCTCAGGCTGCTGCGCGAGAGCATCTGCTAGCTCGTGGTGTACCTGGATGGCGTAATCCTTTTCCAGATCCGCTCCCTCATCGACTGTCAGGTTATCCAGCAGCTTGATGCGCTGACCGCGTACACGATAGGCGTGCACCTCCAGCGTGTCACCCAGCAACAGGCGCAGGTTGCGCAGGTGGCGCTGACCGATACCACCCAGCCCACAAAACAGAATCTTCACGATAGCGCTCTCTTGTCGTCGTTCAGGGCACAGCCGCGCAGCCATTGCGCTGCCAGGCTGGCCATTTCCGCGAGCCAGCGCGGCTCGTCCCCTGGCTCACCGCGCGCGACCTGCAGCACGAAGTCACCACGGTAGTCATACTTGATCAATTGCTCGCGCAGGCTACAAAAATCGGTGTCACCCCGGCCCAGCTCAACGGTGCTCGCACCACGCTGACGGTCCTTGATATGAACACTGCCGACCCGCGGCCCATAGGCGGCAAACTCATCTGCAGGCAAATACCCCAGCGAGGCGCTGTTGCCCGCGTCATAGTTGACGCGGACCAGAGGATGCTCAAGCGCCGAAAGCAGTCGTTGAAAAGCATCAGGGGCAAGGTCGGTTTCAAGGTGCAGTTCTACCGCATGCCGTTCGGCGCTAGGCAACACCTGACGCAATGCTTCAATCACCTCAGCTCGCTCAGCTTCACTGCGAATACTTGAGGCATCGACGAAGGGTAAAACCACGCGCCCTATGCCGAGTTCGCCACACACAGCAAGCAGCCACTCCAGACGCGCGAGCAAAGCAGCACGCTCTGCAGCGTCGGTGCGCAACAGCGGGCGGTCCATAAAATAGTCGGCACAAACCGATACCACGGCAATACCATGCTCACCCAGCAAGCGGGTTAGCTCTTGGCGGCCGTCTTCAGTTTCTAGCGGGTTTTCGCCCTCGCCGTAGAGGTCGTAAATCCATTCGATACCGCGCAGCCCAATTTGCGCTGCACGTTCTATTTCCAGGCGCCAATGATGACGAGGAAAGGACTGAAAGCGCCCTTCTTCTGGCGCGCTGAGCCTCCCCTGCATGGTATACAGGCCGCCATCGGCGTAGGCAGTCAGAAAGTCAGCCATATCACTCCTCCACCAACGGAATAAGCATATTGGCGCGCAGTTCATCGCGCTCCAGGAAGGGAAAGAGATCCTCCAGCGGACTGGAAACCATGGCGCCGTTCTGTCCGATGCGCGAGGTTATGCGCGGGCCAATTGCCTGATCCGGCTCGACCATCACCTCACACACCACCGGCCCCTCATGCGCCAGCGCCTGCTCAATGGTAGCGCGCAGGTCGCCAGTGCCATCGACCCGTAAGACGGGCAGACCAAAGGCCGCGGCCAAAGCCGAAATGTCCGGCAGCGTCAGGCCGGACGTTGGGTCACAGCCAATTGTCTGCTTGAAATAGCCGCCCTGGGATGCGCGAATTGATGCATAACCGTTGTTGTTGAGCACAAAATACTTGATTGGCAGCTGCAGGCGCCGAACCACTTCCAACTCTTGAATATTCATCACAAAGCCGCCATCGCCATCAATGGAGACCGTGCGGCGGCTGCCGCTGCCCAGGCACCCGCCAATGGAGGCAGGCAACCCGTAACCCATGGAGCCAAGACCACCGGTGGCAACCGCTCGCTGGCCGCGTTTAAGGCGCAGCGCCAACCAGAAGGTATCCAGCGCCGCACCCGAACTACCGGGAATAATCTGATCGCCCTCCGCCAGCAGCTCGGAAAGCACCTCGGTAAACACGTAGGTATTAACGTAGTTACTCGGCTTGCGATACTCCTCCAGCACAACAGGATAAGCCGCCTTCCATTGCGCGCAGCGCGAACGCCACGCGTCACACTCCAGCTGAGTTCCAGCGCTAATCCGGTGTAACTGCTGAACAAAGTCCTTGGCATCGCACACAAAGCTTTCGTCCGGCATATCACCCAGCTTGGCTATCTCGGCTGGATCCACATCAACCACCACGATCCCGGCCTCGCGGGCGAAGTGTTTGCGGTTAAAGCCGGTAATGGAGAAATCCATTCGGCAGCCAATGGCCAGCACCAGATCCGCATTTTGCACCGAGAAGTTGGGGCCACGCGGCGCGACCGTACCACAGCGGCCCGCGTAAAGGGGATGATCATGTTCCAACAGATCAGCGCCAATCCAGGTCGTCAGGGTCGGGATACGCAAGCTTTCAATAAGTTGCCGCAGCTCTGCCTCTGCCCCAGCTGCGTGCACGCCATTGCCAACCAGCAGTACCGGACGCTGCGCGGACCGCAACCGATCCATCATCCGTGCCAGTGCCGCTTCATCCGGTAGCAGCAGCTCAGCCTCATCCGGGATGAAGCCTTCCAGCTGCTGCGGATCTATCTCGGTTGCCTGCACATCCAGCGGCACGTCAATCCACGCCGGGCCCTTGCGTCCACTGAGCATCAGATGCAGGGCTTTCTCCAGTTCATAGCGAACGCGCAACGGATCCAGCAGGCATACCGCATATTTGGTCAGGGGCCCAGCCACACTGACGATATCCAGCTCCTGAGTACCCAGTTGGCGCAAGCCGCTATCGCCTTTCAGATCCGCACGCTTTACCTGGCCTGAAACGAAAAGCGTCGGGGTCGATTCGAACCAGGCTCCTGCCAGCCCCGTCAGGGCATTGGTAGCTCCGGGGCCGGAGGTCACCAGGCATACGCCAATACCACCCGAGGTGCGCGCATAGCCTTCTGCGGCTATCGCTGCGCCTTGCTCGTGCAACATGCTGACCGGGGTCAGACGAGTCTGACGGTAAAGCGCGTTGTTCAAATGCATCGCACCACCGCCAGGCAGAAAGAAAATATGCTTTACACCCTGTTTAGCAATGAACTCAAAAATATAATCGGCAACACGCATGGCTTTACTCACAGCTCGAATCAAGTTGGAAGGCGATGTTCAGGCACGGCATACAGCACAAGATCCCAGCCATCGCTAACGTGGGGACCAAGGCTATACCGATAGTTTTTAGAGTAACTGTGCAGCTGCAGCAGGATTTGCCACAGGTGGCTTTGTTCGTGATAGACGCTGACCGCGATCACCGGTTCGTGCTCGGTGATCATTGCTCTTCCGCCGGCAAGGCATTGAGGCTCAAGGCCTTCGATGTCTATCTTGATAAACGTCGGCAGTAAACCTCTGGCTGATAGCTCGTCAAGTGTTGTCATGGGAACCAGCTCATCGCCCATACCTACCCGCGATGATGGCCCGTTGGCCGCCTCTATCAATACATCACCAAAGCCTTCGCCAATCGCTAATCGGTGAGTCTGCACGCGGACATCATCAACTCGCTGCACACACGCCTGAAGTTGCGCAAAATTCTGCGTAACTGGCTCAAAGCAGTGGTACTCCAGAAAGTCCCGACCGCTGGCCAGGTAACTTTCCAATGTATCGCCATTGAATGCACCCAGATCAAAAACCACTTCTGCCGCATAGTTAGTACTGAAATGAGCATCAAAATAAATCTGCAGCGGGGAGGATACGGGTAGCAGATCATGATCCAGATGCAGCCGCCATTCGACATGATCGACGTACAGCTTGCGCGACGTCTCGTCCGCGAGCAAAGCAAATGCCTTCCTGATTGCTCCAGCTTCCGGCAGCACATTCTCTGGTAGATCCATGCAGTAATGCGGAAGCAGGTATTGCGGAAAGCGCCACGCCAGATGTCCAAATAAAGCTATACGCTCGAAGCCCAACTCGACCAAGGGCTGAAGCCGGTCTGACATGCAATCATGGATGTGGCCGCTCCAGATGGTGCAGATGACTGACGGCAAGGCGCCTTCCCATGTCTCCGCCAGCTTAGCTGGGCTGAGCACCAGAACAGAGTCAATCTGAGTCCCCCAGAGCGCCGGATTGTTATCCAAGAAGGCGCAGGGAACGAAGCCCAGCTCCTTCAGGACTGCCAAGGCCTTGCGGCCAAGCTGACTTGCGCCAAACAGGACGAAGGGACGATCAAGCCCGCCAATGCGTTGGTCAAGCGTACCGGCTTGACGCTCACGAACCGATTGCAGAGGTTCGCTAAGCAAGCGTTCCAGTCGCTGGGTAAGGTCTTCTGTATTCATGGTATGCATCTCAAAGTGATTGCAAATACGCCAATGCGGACCAGAACCCAGCCCCATGATCTTTGTGCCCCTGCCAGACTTCTGGGATAAAACTGGCATCGCTGGCTTTGACTTGCGCCCAGGTGGCCGGCCAGTCCACATCACCTGTGCCCATCAGTACGCCTTCGCCGTTGGTGCCTTTGGCATCGGCCACATGCAGATGCGCGGAAAGGGGTAGCAAGCGACGCAATGCCTGCTGAAAATCCAAGCCAAAGTGAAAACACGTCATCTGCAGATGAGATAGATCCAGGCACAACCGCAAGCCAAAAGCCTCAGCCTTCTGCGCCAGCTCCTCGGGCATCATGAAGATGTTCTGGTGGCGTTGGCCACCAAAGTGCCAGGGGAACGGCGCCATGTTCTGCGGAATTAGCTCGGTGGAGCCAAAGTCAATCTGCGCGCACGAGTTGCGAAAGCGCGCGTAAAGCGCCTCGCGCTGCTCCACGGGCAGCGGCGCGTCAGCCGAAAAGCCACCCACGTTGGCCACAATCAGCTGCGCATCTGCCTGCGGGAAAAAAGCGGCAATACGCTGAGTCGCATCCACCACCCGCTGCAGGTTGACGATGGAGCGCTGCCGATAGGCTTCATCCTCGGCAACCAGATCAAGCAGCTCACTATTCTCGAATAGTTCAGGCGCATGCACGACCAACCGATTGCAGTTAACCATGTCGAGATAGGGTTCAGGGTCGACCGACAAGTCGCGATACGAGAGGTGAAACTCAAACAAATCGGGTGAGATACGCGCGTGATACTGCAAAAAATCGTGGTAGCGCACTGGCACGCCCCAGCGTATCGGCAAGTCAAACGCCAACTGTTCCTGCCCTGCACCGGCAATATCACTCTCGAACAGGAAGTCGCCCTGTTCAATATCACGGCAAGCAGCACGTCCCAGCAGGTCTGCCAGACGGTAGGGAGGCAATCCCTGACCGGGGCTGGCAATCCGCAGCTTGTCCTGCGTGAACACTTCCCCTGCGTTGATCTTGGTGGCGGCTATCACGCTCTTGCCGAGATTCTCGCGGTTAAGCAGCTCTCCCTGACTCACCTGACGTTGCATGCCTGCGCAGGGCAGCGCCTTTTCCAGTTGTCGAACGCCATCTACCAATTGCTTGAACTCGGTTGGCTCAAGGCTTGCCAGGTGGTCCGGCCCTTCCATATTCCGATCCAGCGTGATGTGTCGCTCAAGCAACTTGGCACCCAATGCGACCGCGGCAAGTGAAATGGCAATGCCTCGCTCATGCCCCGAATAGCCAACCAAACCGTGCAGTTCACGCAAGCGAGCAATGTAACCGAGCTGAATATCCGTCTCAGGCGCCGGATAGGCACTATTGCAATGCAGCAAGGCAAAAGGCACCTGCAAGGCTCGCAATTGCTCAATCGCAGCCACCACCTCATGCTCGTATGACATACCCGTGGAGAGAATCATCGGCTTGCCCAAGGTCGCTGCCTTTGCAATCAGGTAGGGATTGCACAAATCTGCCGAAGCCAGTTTGACCGCGGGCAGGTCGAAGTCGGCCAGCGCATCAACACTGGCCTCATCCCAAGGCGTGCAGAGATAAAGAATATCCTGGCTTGAACAGTAGTCGCGCAACTCCCTGTGCTCTGCCAGTGTCAACTCGACCTTGTCCAGCAGGTCCTGAATGTATTCCACACCCAGGTCTTCGGCACGTGAGCCATCCGCCTTGCTACGGTAGAGTGCGGCGCGGTTGCGCAGCTGAAACTTGACGCAGTCGGCACCCACCGCGATGGCAGCATCAACCAATTTTTTGGCGAGATCGAGCGAGCCATTGTGATTGTTGCCTACCTCAGCAATAACGAATACCCGCTCTCCGCCGACGGAAAACCCACCGATATCCATGCTTGCGCCAGTCATTGTATTTTTGTCCGCCATGAGGTCACGCCACTGGATTCAAATCGAAAATTGGTTGTCGAGCAGCCTATCTCATGCATGGCACGAACGACTGCCTGACGATGTTGGGGCTGTACATAGAACAGGAAAAAGCCGCCGGCCCCGGCCCCCAGCAACTTGCCACCGAGTGCGCCTGCTGCCTGTGCCTTGGCGTAGATATCATCCAACTTGTCGTCGCTAACGGCGGAGGAAAACTGCTTTTTAAGCATCCAGGCTTCATGCAGGCATAGGCCAAAATCATGCAGCTCGCAGCGAATCAGGTGACGGTGCATTCGCCGACACAGCGTCACGCTTTCGCGCAGTAGATCGGTCTGCGACAGCTCCGCCTCCATTTCCTGGCGCTGCATTTCGTGCAATTGTCCCGAGTCATGCAGCGCGCCCGTGTCGCAAAGCACCAGGCAGGCCTCCAGCTCGAACCGGGCCGCATCTTCAAGGCGTATGGGGTGCACCAGGTTACGCTGGTTCTCGAACTCGATCAGATTGAAGCCGCCGAACGCAGACGCGTACTGATCCTGCCAGCCACCGGCAATGCCAAAACACAGTCGCTCTGCCTGAAAGGCCAGTTCGGCTATTTCATAGGTATTCCACCGATCCTGCCGCAGCTCATTGAAGGCGGCGATGATCGCCGTGGTTGCCGCCGAGGAGCCACCCAGACCGGAACCCACGGAAAAATCAGACCGCAAGTAGAGATCAAAACCATAGGCAGGCCGAATGACCGAAACAATAGTCGCCAGCAAGCTCTTGTGCTCACTGATCAGCAATTGCGACAAACTTGGGTAATGCTCTTCGTGCGCAATATCCTCGGAGTAAATATGCACACTGGCGTCATCGCGCGGTACCAATGTCGCGTGCGCGTAAAGCCCTACCGTGCAACTCAGCACGGCGGCAGGATGATCAACAAAGAAGTAGGTCAGGTCCGCCCCACCGCCACAAAAACTCATTCGCACCGGGGCGCGCGCGCGCGCCAGCACCGGCACTTCCGGGCTGGCCGTCATTTGCCGTGTATAAATCTCGCAGAGACGCCCGTTGACATCCAACCCCGGCAGCGCGTTGTAGCCAAGATCGAAGGTTTTCAACAACTGCTCACGCGTGGCGCCGAGCTCAACCGCGCGGAAGTTCCGATTCATGCAAGCAGTGACCGGCAGCTTGGTGTCACCGCCCTGCAGTAGGTACCGCCGTACGTCACCGTTGGTGACGACGCCTACCAGCCGCTCTTGCGCCTCGACGACAAAGGCAATCTGCAGGTCTCCCGACTCGATGCACTTCACCGCATCAAGAATCGTCTCATCCACCCGAACCGTGAGCATATCCAGTAACCGGCTCATTGTTGCGCACTCCCATCCGAGGAGGCTTTGAAGGCGGCAAGTGCGTCAGGGGTGCCAATATCGACAAAAGACCCAGCGTAGGTAACAACGCGCAGCGCGCAGCGCGCTATCAGTGACGGTAACAGGTCCAGCTCCATCGAACAGGGCCGCGGTTGCTCACCGGCCATTGCTGCAGGGGTAAAACAATACACTCCGGCATTGACCAATCCCGGACCGGTCTCGCCTTTTTCCAGCAACTCGAGCACGTGACCATCATCCGCTACCCGCAGACTGCCGTAGCGCGCACGATCGGCCACTGCCACCCCCAGTATCACACTGTCGACGCCATCGCTGCGCAGCCGGAAGGCATCATGGGCGAGATAGGTGTCGGCATTGAGCACCAGATAGGGCGCATCTGCAGGATGCTGCTGCAGGGCATTGAGCAGCGCCCCGCCCGTCCCCAGCGGATGCGGCTCGATGACCAGGTCCAGTGACAACCCAGCGCCTTGCGACAGGTCTGCGAGCATTGTCTCCAGCTGATCAGCACGGTACCCGGCGCAGAGCACCACATGCCCTATGCCAGCGGTCTTGAGCTGTCTCAATAACAGCAACAGGAAGGGCTCGCCGTGCACGTCCACCACAGCTTTCTGCCCCCCCTTGGTGACCTCACGCAAACGCGTCCCCAGGCCGCCACACAGCACGTAGGCACGCATCAGGCAATCCTCGCAAAAAAGGACTCGATACTCGCGGCGATGTGTTCCAGGTGTTCTTCGCCCAATCCCGGCCAGACACCAACCCAGAAGGTGTCCCTCATGACTTTCTCGGTCACTGGCAAGGCGCCGGAAATGCGGAACTCGCGGCCCTGCATGTAGGGCTGACGCACCAGATTGCCGGCAAACAGCAAACGTGTGCCGACGCCCTGGGAATCCAGAAAGCGCAATAGGTCAACTCGCCTATGGCGTTCGCCGTCACGCAGCGTCAGCGGAAAACCAAACCAGGACGGATCGCTGTTGGGTGTCGCTTCCGGCAGAATAAGGTAGTCGCTCGCGGCAGCAAGACGGGCGTGTAACCAGTTGAAGTTGGCTTTTCTGGCAGCAATAAAATCGTCCAGTCGATCCATTTGCGCGAGCGCACAGGCCGCCTGCATATCCGTGATCTTCAGGTTGTAACCCAGATGCGCATAGATATATTTGTGGTCGTACCCTTCCGGCAGGCTACCGAGTTGCCAGTCAAAACGTTTGCCGCAGGTATTGTCTTCACCCGGCGGGCAATAACAGTCACGCCCCCAGTCACGGAACGACTCCATGATGCGTTTCAACAACGGCTTGTCGGTAAACACGGCCCCACCCTCACCCATGGTGATGTGATGCGCCGGGTAAAAACTGAGGGTACCAATGTCACCGAAAGAACCGACCATTTTGCCGTCATAGGTGGCGCCCAGCGCATCGCAGCAGTCTTCTACCAACCACAGCCCATACTTGTCGCAGAGCGCGCGTACAACGCCAAGATCAAACGGGTTGCCCAGGGTGTGCGCCAGCATCACCGCCTTGGTTTTCGGCGTGATCGCCGCTTCGATCAGCGTCGGGTCTATGTTGCAGGTAGCCAGATCTACATCCACAAAGACAGGTATTGCGCCACACTGGATGATCGGATTAACGGTGGTCGGAAAGCCTGCTGCCACGGCAATAACCTCATCGCCGGGCGCGATGGCGCGATCACCCAGCCGAGGCGAGGTCAACGCCGAGAATGCCAGAAGATTTGCCGATGAGCCTGAGTTGGTGGTCAGCACGTTGCGCCGCCCGAGGTACTTTGCCAGGCGCTTTTCAAAGGCTTCGTTGAACCGACCGGTAGTCAGCCAGCCATCAAGCGCAGCGTCTGTCATCAATTGCAGTTCGGCAGCGCCAATCACCTTGCCCGACGGCGGCACCACAGAATCACCCGGTACAAAGGGTCTCGGGGCCAAGCTGAGTTCAGCGTACTCCTTGACCTTGCGAGCTATCTCCTCGCGCAACTCCTGCTTGCGGGCCTCACTCATATCGACTCGCCCTGATGAAGTGCTATCTGCTGCAGGCAGAGCGCATGGGTGTCATCACCACTGCGCCAAGCCTGATGCCAAGCCAAGGTTTGCTTTAGGGCAACATCCAGAGTCCAGCGCGGTTGCCAGCCCAATAGTTGCCGCGCGCGCGAGGAGTCCAGCGCCAGCAGTCCAGCCTCGTGCGGCTGAGGGTCTGTGGCAGAACACCAGCGAGCGGCGCCATCACGCCAATACGAGGCCATGCGCGCCACGACTTCCGCTACGCTGGCGACGCCACTGCTATCAGGCCCGAAATTCCACGCTGTGGCGTCGCCAGGCGAAGCTTTCAGCAGATGTTCGGCCAGCAGCAGGTATCCGTTCAGCGGGTCCAGCACGTGTTGCCATGGCCTGGTGGCGTTGGGATAGCGCAAGCTCAGCTCTTCACCAGCGTCCCAGGCCCTCAGGACATCGGGAACCAACCGCTCGCGCGCCCAATCGCCCCCGCCGATGACATTGCCCGCACGTGCCGTTGCCAGCGCAACGCCAGCCGGTTTGAAGAAGGCATCCCGAAAGCTTGCGCATACCAACTCCGCACAGGCTTTTGAGTTGCTATAGGGGTCGAACCCACCTAAGCGATCAGTTTCTCTGTACGGCCAGTGCCATTCCCGGTTCTCGTAGCACTTATCGGTAGTTATCACCACGATGGCCTCGACCGACGCGCAACGACGCAAGGCATCCAGCAGATTCACCGTACCCATTACGTTGGTGGCATAGGTTTCTACAGGGTCGCGGTAAGACGCGCGCACTAGCGGTTGCGCGGCAAGGTGAAAAACCACCTCCGGAGCAAAGGCCAATACCCGATCAGACAATGCCTGCTGGTCGCGCAGGTCGGTAATGCTGCCGTCAACGCGATCCGCCAAACCGGTGGCTTGCCAGAGGGAAGGTTCACTATCGGGCGCCAAGGCAATGCCATACACCTGCGCCCCGAGGCTTTGCAGCCAAACGCTCAGCCACCCGCCCTTGAAACCCGTATGCCCGGTCAGCAGTACCCGCCGACCAGACCAGAAAGCCGCATTCACTCCCACAGGCGCCACTCCGCCTGCCCGCTGGCCCAACGCTCTTCGAGAAAATTGCGGTCTCGCAGCGTATCCATGGGTTGCCAGAATCCGCGATGAAAATGACACATTAACTCGCCGTCGGCGGCCAGCCGGGTCATGGGTTCAAATTCCCAGGTTGTGTCGTCGCCCTCGATGTAGTCGAGAGCCGCCGGCTCAAGTACAAAAAAGCCGCCATTGATCCAGCCACCATCGCCCAGCGGCTTCTCCTTGAACCCAGCAACCTGATGCCCCTGGATATCGAGGGCACCGAAGCGCCCCGGCGGCTGCACCGCAGTTACGGTTGCAAGCTTGCCGTGGTCACGATGGAAAGCGATAAGCTCGGGTAGATTGATATTGGAAACACCATCACCGTAGGTAAAGCAGAAGGTGTCGTCACCAAGGTACTCTCGCACCCTCTTCAGGCGGCCGCCGGTGCTGGACATTTCCCCGGTATCCACCAGGGTTACCCGCCATGGTTCTGCATGCTGCTGGTGAATATGCATGCGATTCTCGACCATATCGAAGGTGACATCCGACATGTGGAGAAAGTAATTGGCGAAATATTCCTTGATAACGTAACCCTTGTAACCGAGGCAAATCACAAAGTCAGTAATCCCATAATGCTGGTAGATCTTCATGATGTGCCAAATGATCGGCTTACCGCCTACCTCTACCATGGGTTTTGGCTTGAGGTGCGACTCTTCGCTGATCCTGGTTCCCAGACCACCCGCCAGAATGACTGCCTTCATTGTTTTAATCCTTGTCTCGAGGCTACGGGTCGCCAACATTCTGTCGCAAACCCACTTATATGTCGCCATACGCCAACCTACAGCAAAAACCTTGCCAGCCGGAAACAAAATACCATTGTGGCCAGCAACTTACAGCTCATTGCTGGTCTTGTCTGCCAGACTGATTCCAGCGAGCCCGTGCCAAACTCCGGACACTCGTAGTTCAAGCTGCAGCTACAACCGGATAGACTCGTAAACCACTAGAGACCCAGTGCAAGGATCGAACATGCATTTGCGCTTTCTCATCACCGGCGGCGCCGGCTTCATCGGCTCTGCTGTCATTCGCGAATTGCTGAGCAACACCCCACACCAGGTCGCCAACGTCGACAAGCTGACCTATGCGGGCAACCTGGAGTCTCTGGCCGCAGTCGAAAACTCCGCAGCCTACAGCTTTCATCAGCTGGATATCTGCGACCAGCCCAGTATTGGTCAGCTGCTCGCCGAGTTCCAACCTGATGTTGTCATGCACCTGGCGGCGGAGTCGCATGTTGACCGCTCCATCGACGGCCCTGCCGCGTTCATGCAGACCAACATTCTCGGCACTTACAGCCTGCTGGAAGCCTGCCGGAGCTACTGGCAGAGCATGCCGGACGTGCGCCGCAGCCGCTTTCGCTTTCATCATGTTTCCACCGATGAAGTGTATGGCGACCTGGAAAGCGACAACGCCCTGTTCACCGAGACAACGCCTTACGCTCCCAGCTCGCCCTATTCCGCCAGCAAGGCCAGCTCAGATCACCTGGTGCGCGCCTGGCAGCGCACCTTCGGTCTGCCGGTGGTGGTCACCAATTGCTCCAACAATTATGGCCCTTACCACTTTCCGGAAAAGTTGATTCCGCACATCATTCTCAACGCCATTCAGGGCAAATCATTGCCGGTGTACGGCGATGGCGGCCAGATTCGCGATTGGCTGTATGTCGAGGATCACGCCAGAGCCTTGATCGAAGTGGCAACGAAGGGCCAAATCGGTGAGACCTACAATATTGGCGGTCACAACGAGAAGCGCAATCTGGAGGTGGTCGAGACCCTGTGCGACCTACTGGATGAACTAGCCGCGCAGCAGCGCCCCGCTGGGCTGCAGCGTTATCGAGAACTGATTACCTTCGTGAAGGACCGGCCCGGCCACGACCGCCGCTACGCCATAGACGCGTCAAAAATTCAGCGCGAACTGGGCTGGGTGCCTCGCGAGACCTTTGACAGCGGCATCCGCAAGACCGTGGAATGGTATTTGCTTAACCCCTCTTGGTGGCAGCGAGTGCTTAGTGGAGATTATCACTTGGGCAGACTCGGCCATACTCAAGACTGACTACAACAACAGGGCGTGGGCATGAAAGGCATCATTCTGGCTGGCGGTTCCGGTACAAGGTTGCACCCGATCACCCGCGGCATCTCCAAGCAATTGCTGCCGATCTACGACAAGCCGATGATCTATTACCCGCTATCGGTGCTGATGCTGGCGGGGATTCGCGACATTCTGGTCATTTCTACCCCTGAGGACCTGCCCAACTTCCGCAAGCTGTTGGGTAGCGGCGACGACTTTGGCATTAACCTGAGCTACGCCGAACAACCTTCGCCAGACGGCTTGGCCCAGGCCTTTCTGATCGGAGAAGACTTCATTGGCGACGACAGCGTTTGCCTGATTCTTGGCGACAACATCTTCTACGGGTATGGCTTCAGCGCCATGCTGGCCGAAGCCGCTGCGCGCCCCAACGGCGCCACGGTGTTTGGCTATCACGTAAGCGATCCGGAACGCTTTGGCGTAGTGGACTTTGACGAGCGCGGCCTGGCCATTTCCATCGAGGAAAAGCCAGCAAAGCCCAAATCCAACTACGCGGTCACCGGCCTGTATTTTTATGATAACGACGTGATCGACATAGCCCGAAAAATCAAACCTTCGCCCCGCGGCGAGCTTGAGATAACCGACGTCAACATGGCCTACCTGCAGCGTGGTGACCTTAATGTCAGCCTGCTGGGACGCGGTTTTGCCTGGCTCGACACCGGCACCCATGACTCGCTGATGGACGCCAGCTATTTCGTGCAAACTATTGAGGCAAGGCAAGGCTTGAAGGTCGCGTGTCTGGAAGAGATTGCCTTCAATCAGGGCTGGCTGTCTGCCGAGCAACTGCGCACCGAGGCTACCGCCCTGAGCAAAACCGGTTACGGTCAGTACCTGCTGCGGGTATTGCAGCAGGAAGGTAGACGATGAAGGCACAAGCGACAGCGCTCCCCGGCGTACTCATTATTACCCCCCAAAAGTTCGGCGATGAGCGCGGTTTCTTTGTAGAAACCTTTCAGGCCGAACGCTACCGCGCACTGGGCATTGCCCATGATTTTGTCCAGGACAATCACTCTCGCTCTGCCAGGGGCGTACTACGCGGGCTGCATTTTCAGCGCAATCATCCGCAGGGCAAGCTGGTCAGGGTCAGCCGTGGCAGCGTGTTTGACGTGGTGGTAGACGTCAACCCAGCCTCGCCGACCTACGGGCAGCATGTCAGCGCCGTCTTGTCCGATGAAAATGGCTTGCAGCTGTGGATTCCGCCAGGTTATGCCCATGGCTTCTGCGTGCTCAGCGACCTGGCTGACTTTGAGTACAAGTGTACCGAGTACTACCGCCCGGAGGATGAAGGCGGCCTACTGTGGAATGATCCTGCTCTGGCTATCGAGTGGCCCATCAGCGACCCAGTTCTGTCCGCCAAGGACCAGCGCAACCCCACCCTGGCAGAGTTGCTTGCCGAAGGCGGCGAATGATGCGGGTTTTGTTGACCGGCGGTAATGGGCAGGTCGGGCGAGAACTCTTGGCGCAGACCCCAACAGACATAACCTGCGTGGCACCAAGCTCGACCGAGCTGGACATTACCCGTATGGACCAGGTGCGCGCCTGGGTAAAACGGGTATCACCGCAACTGATCATCAACGCCGCTGCCTATACCGCGGTGGATCTGGCGCAAAGCGAACCCGAGCGCGCCTGGGCCATCAATCACCAGGGTGTGGTCAACCTGGCTGCGGCGGCAAAAGAAGCTGGAGCCCGGTTATTTCAATTGTCCACCGACTACGTTTTTGACGGCAACGCCAAGGCAGCTTACGTCGAGACCGCCCCCTGCCAGCCACTGAATGTTTACGGTGCCAGCAAGCTTGCCGGTGAAACGGCGCTACAGACAGCGATGGAGCATAGCTTGATCCTGCGCACCAGCTGGGTCTTCAGTTGCCACGGCAACAACTTTGTCAAAACCATGTTGCGCCTTGGACAGCAGCGCGCGGAGCTGGGCGTGGTCGCCGATCAATACGGTAGCCCGACATCCGCTGCCGATATCGCCACGGTGCTCTGGCAACTTGCCGTACAGCCGCAAACCAAGGGCGTGTTCCACTACAGTGGCGCACCGCGCTGCAGCTGGTATCAATTCGCCACGCAGATTTTTTCCGAGGCGCACACCCTCGGGCTGCTGCAACGCGTTCCCCAGCTGACGCCGCTAACCAGTGCCGAGTACCCCACAGCAGCCAGCAGACCAGCCAATTCGGCGCTTGATTGCAGCTTGCTGCGCCAACGCTTTGGCATTACCCAGCCGGATTGGCGGCACGCCCTGCGACTCGTTCTGGCTCAACTGCGCGCCATGCCACGCCAATAACGCCGCATGCGGTCCATCGATCGCGCCGCCCTGCTGCCGGCTTCATTACATCTGCATGAATATTGCCCCAGCGGTGAAGGCATGCAACACCCCTGTAACCTGCCTCCGGTTAGCTGGTGTCATTTCCAGACCCGTGTGCCAAGGCGCACGCCAACAGACTGACACCGAGGTGCCCATGTACGCTGAGAAAGCCGTTATTCGCGTGCACCGCGATTTGCAGGTGCACACCTGGTTCTACCCCAACCCCGCAGCTGAATCGACCATCATTCTGGTCAATGGCTCGCTGGCTACCAGTGCGTCCTTTGGCCAGACGCTGCGGTACCTGCAACCCCTGTTCAATGTGGTGCTGTTCGATCAGCCCTACAGCGGTCACTCCCGCGCGTACAACGGCAATCAGCTACTGATCGGCAAGGAAGATGAGGCGCTGATTCTGCTGGATCTGATAGAGCATTTTCGCGCCGACCAGGTGTTGTCTTTCTCTTGGGGTGGCGTGGCGACCATGCTGGCACTGGCGCAGCGACCGGAGCGCATAAAGCGCGCGGTGATCACCTCGTTCTCGCCAATCATCAACCCGGCCATGCAGGACTACCTCGCGCGCGGCAAAGCCTATCTGGCCGCCTGCGACCGGCAGCAGATTGGCAACCTGATCAACGAGACGATTGGCGAGTTTTTGCCGCCGTTGTTCAAGCGTTGCAACTTCCGCCATGTCAGCAGCTTGGACGAACACGAGTACGCGCAAATGCTCCTGCATATCCGCCAGGTACTCGAGCTGGATAGTAGTCAGTACATGAGCTGCGTCAGCAATATCGATATACCGCTACTGTTCGTCAACGGTACCTGGGACAAGTACACCAGCGCCGAAGATGCGCTGCATTTCGGCAATCTGGCGCCACGCGCCGAGTTTGCGCGTATCGCCCATACCGGGCACTTTCTGGATCTGGAGCACAAAACCGCCTGGCAGGACACCCGAGCTGCGGTGGAATCATTCGTCCTGCGCGAGGTGCGCGAGGAGCCGGTCAGGCCTCGCCAGCTGGCGCTGGCAGGCTGACTCGCTCACCGCTATTGCACCAAGGTGCACAGCGGTGAGCGACCGGCGGCTCAGGGATTCAGCGAGTCGAACACGGTGGTTTCCGCGTCGGCGGCTTGCGCACGCAGACCGATCAACTGCTTGATCTTGCGATGCGGGAACACATAGAACTGGTTGTCCTCGACCGCTTTGAGCGTCTGCTCGGCAATATCGTTCGCCTGAATCTTGCCCTTCTGAACCGCAGCCTTGGTCATCTCGGCACGCTTGAGCATTATTTCGCTCGGCGCAATGGTATCAGCCTTGTCCGCCGGGCGGTTACGCTGCGAATCGGAAATACCGGTGGGGAAGAACGCCGGGCATAGGCAGGTAACGCCCACGTTGGCACCCACATCACGCAAATCCAACGCCAGGGTCTCGGACAGCGCTACAACCGAGTGTTTGGTCACGTTGTAGATGGCCATGCTGGGGCCGTTCAACCAGCCAGCAGCAGAGGCGGTGTTGATGATGTGGCCTTCGCCCTGCTCGATCAGCATCGGGGTGAATACCTTGACGCCCCAGACTACGCCATACAGGTTGACACCCATGACCCATTCCCAGTCGGCAACGGTGTTTTCCCAGGCCGGGCCGCCGACGCTCACGCCAGCGTTGTTGAAGATCAGGTGAGCCGCGCCAAACTCGCTCTTACACAGATCAGCAAAGGCCTGCACCTGCTCGAGCTTGGAGACATCCAGACGCATGGTAGCGGCCGGGGTACCCGGATGCGCCGCCTCAACCAGGCGCAGGGTTTCCTGCATGCCGGCCTCATCTACATCGCCGAGCACCAGCTTCATTCCCCGCGCGGCGCAGCACAGCGCGAATTCCCGACCCAAACCACTGCCGCCGCCGGTGATGGCCGCCACTTTGCCCTGTAGATTCTGCATGCTCTGCTCCTCTGAACCTGCGCCCGGCTTATGCGGGCGACAATGAATTATAAGTTGGATGAATAGAATGCCCCGTTCACCCTGGCCAGACCAGTGCTATCGGTCAGGTTGATCGACCCCAAGCAGTGCAATTTATAAAGCTCGTCACAGCCTGAGGTCACACGGCAGAAATCAACTACCCAGAGACCGGTTATGACCTATAGTGGGATCAACATGGTTGCTGGAATACAAAGATGCCTGGACGCCTCTGGTTAGCCCTGCTCCTCACCCTGCCCCTGGCCGCCCAAAGCGCGCCACTGAGGCTGAATACGGATATTTTCCCGCCCTATCAGGTGCAAGAGGGAGACCGCCTGACCGGTAGCTCCATCAAGGCACTGGCCTGCATTTTCAGCGCCATGGATAGAGACTACGAGATCAGGGTTCTGCCCTGGCAGCGAGCCGTGCATGATGTCAGCCTCGGCCGCGCGGAAGGCTTCTTTTCCGCCACCCGCATGAACCGCGCCAGCGACTTTGCCACCCTCTCCGCGCCCTTGGCGCTGGAAAAGTGGTACTGGTTCAGCAACAACCCTGTCCGTCCGCCGGCATTTGGTACCAACAGCACGTTGCGTATTGGCGGGGTGCGTGGCAGCAATCAGGTCGACTGGCTACTGCAGCATGGCTACGAGGTCGATCCCCTGGTGACCAATACCTCGCAATTGCTGCACCTGCTCAAGCGCGGTCGCATCGACGCCTTCCTCGCCGACCAGCAAACCCTGCGTATCGAGCTCACCCAGCAGCCACTCGACCTGCGCCCGCGCAATGCCTACTTTCAGCAGTACACCACTCTGGGAGTGTATTTTGCCAATGCGCTGCTCGGCCGTGAGCCCAATTTTCTTGAGCAGTTCAACCAGCAAGTCTATCAATGCATTCCGGAGATCAGCGTATTGCAGGCCGAGGAACGCGAGCAACTACAGAAGTTGCACCGGACGCTGTTTGCCAACTGGCGGCACGAACCCGCGCTGATCGAGGCAATACTCCAGCAGAACCAACAGCACGCCAACATTTCATTGAGCGGCATCCACGAACTGGACCAGCGGTGGCAGACCGAGCAACGGCAAGTCGAAAGACCCTTGATCAGCAGCGTACTCGGTAACTCGCTATCAGCCTGGCTCGCGCAACAGCAGGCCAGCTACAAGGGGCTGATCAGTGAAATCATGGTAACCGACCAGCACGGGCTGAACGTGGCGGCCAGTGAGATGACCACCGACTACTGGCAAGGTGACGAGGCCAAATTCGCCGATGCCTTTTTTGCCAGCCAGGACAGTCCCTTCATGGGGCCATTGAGTTACGATCAATCCACCCAGCGCTATCAGGTGCACATCAGTACCGCCATACACCGCCCCGGTGGTGATGAGGTGATCGGCGTCATGGTAATCGGCATCGATATTGAACGCGCGCTGAAGATGGAAAACAGCCTGTTTGACGGAGAAAGCACACCGCAATGAGTAATCACCCACTGCCCATCAAAATCATTCCCTGCGCGCTGCTGATCGCCTGCAGCGCCTGTTCACCGGTACCAGAGAAACCCATCGACAAGGGCATGGCGCGCATCAACCTGGATGCTGACGTGGGCAATGAGGTCAGAGCGTATCACCTCGATGGGGAGCTCACCAAGAGCATCCGCTTTGGTGATATCAACCCCGGCGCCCACCAACTGCAGGTGCGTTATCACTTTGAAGTGCCCGGCGGCTCGGCCAGCGGCGGCTTGCTCGACGGCAATTTTCGCACCTGCATAATGGAAGTCAGCTACGCGAACTTCGAGCCCGGCATGCAGTACCTGTTGAAAACCGAGCGGCGCGGCTGGAAACCGGCCGGCTGGTTATACGATCAGCAAACGCAGGAGAAAATTGCCGACGCCGAGGAGGTGCGCTGCGGCCCCGGCATCTAACGCGGCGCTACCCAGCCCGCCGCGCGCCACGCCGCCAGCCAAGCCAACCGATCCGTCTCTCCTTTTGCCGCGCGATACTCCGCCGCGAGCCACCCACGGTAATCGGCACTGTCGAGCGCCTGGAACGCCGCGCGAAAATCCAGCTCGCCGCTACCGGGTGCGCCGCGCCCGGGCACATCCGCAAACTGCACATGACCAATCTGCCCGGCCAGCTGCCGAACGCTCAGGGCAACCGGCTCGCCCATCCGCGCCATGTGGTAAAAATCCAGCTGCGCGGACAAATTGGGATGGGCTACCCGCGCCAGCATGGCCGCCAATTCGGCCGAGCTGGCCAGCAAAAAACCTGGCATATCCAGGCGATTGATCGCCTCACACACCACAGCCACGCCCAACGGCGCGAAGGCCTCCGCCGTCAACCGCAGGTTGTGCTCCAGGGTGTCGAGCGCCTGTGCCTCGCTCACGCCGCGGGCCAACTTACCCGGCAGCACGTTAACCTTCTGCGGCTGCAACACATCGGCATAATCCAGCGCCTGTTGCAGCGCCTGCGCAAACGCCGTCTCGCGGCCGGGCACGGCTGCCAGCCCAGGGCCGCCGTCCATCAAATCACCGGCTGGCAGGTTGAACAGCACCAGCGGCATGCCCTGCCGTTGCAATTCAGCCTGTAGATCCGACGCCGGCAGCCCGTACGGAAACTGTACTTCCACGCCATCAAAGCCGGCCTGCGTTGCCGCGGCGATACGCTCAAGCAAAGGCTGTTCGGTAAACAGCATCGACAGGTTGGCGGCGAGTTTCCATTGCATGGCAGAGGCTCCGATAGGACGAGGCAATCAGTGTAATTCACTGCGCCCAAAGCCTGAATGGCCAAGGGGCTTCGCCTGCGTGGGCTTTTTCTTTAAACTTGGCGCCACGCCCTGCTCTGCCACGACAGCCGAGCCGGAGTCTTCCGCTATTGAACCGGAGCAATAACATGTCGATGATCAAACGCCCCCTGGCTGCGCTGGCAGGTCTGTGTCTGTCTGCCGTTACCCTGCTGTCTACCCCTGCGCTGGCAGAGACCACCACGCTGCGCGTTTCGGCCATCCCCGACGAGGCGCCCACCGAGCTGATGCGCAAGTTTGAGCCACTGGGCAAGTATCTGGTGGCCGAACTGGGCATGCCGGTCACCTTCCAGCCGGTATCGGATTACGCCGGCGTGGTTGAAGCACTGGGCGCCAAACGGCTTGACCTGGCCTGGCTGGGCGGCTTTACCTTTGTTCAGGCCAAACTGCGCACCGGTGATGCCATTCCGCTGGTACAACGCGAACAGGACGAGGTGTTTACCAGCACCTTTATTACCGCCGATCCCGACGTAAAAACCCACGCTGACCTCAAAGGCAAGAGCTTCGCCTTTGGCTCGGTGTCGTCCACCTCTGGTCACCTGATGCCGCGTTATTTCCTGCAGCAGGACGGCATTGATCCTGACGCCTTCTTCAGCCGCGTCGGCTTCTCCGGTGCGCACGACGCCACCGTAGCCTGGGTCGAGTCCGGCAAGGTCGACGCCGGCGTGCTGAACTCCTCGGTCTGGGAAAAACTGCTAGAGCAGGACAAGGTGAATACTGACAAGGTGCGCGTTTACGCCGTCACTCCCACCTACTATGACTACAACTGGACGGTACGTGGCGACCTCGACCCGGCACTGATCGAAAAGATCAAGGCGGCCTTCCTGGCGCTCGACCCGGCCAACCCGGAACACAAGACGATCCTCGATCTGCAACGCGCCTCACGCTTTGTGCCCACCAAAGCAGAAAACTACCAGGGCATCGAAGAGGCTGCGCGCGCTGCCGGCTTGCTTGAGTGAGCATCAGCCTGAACGGGGTGGGTTACACCCACCCCAATGGCACGCAGGCCTTGCGCAGCATCAATCTACGCATAGACGCAGACGAACAGGTCGCCATCATCGGCTCTTCCGGTGCCGGAAAAACCACCCTGCTAAAGCTGCTGGCCACCAGCCTGATGGCCTCCAGCGGCGAGTTGGAGCTGCTGCAACAGCACCCCAGGCGCCTGCGCTCTCGCGCATTGCGACAGCTGCGTAGCCGCATCGGCCTGATTCATCAAAGCCCGCCCCTGCCGCCGCGCCAGCGCGTGGTGACCGCTGTACTGGCAGGCCGGCTTGGCCAATGGTCACTGGCCCGAGCCTGTCTTTCGCTGTGTTATCCGAGCGACATTAGCGGTGCACGAGCAGAGCTGTCCCGGCTTGATGTGAGCGACAAGCTGTTTGCCCGCTGCGATCAGCTCTCCGGTGGCCAGCAACAACGCGTTGGCATCGCTCGTGTGCTGTATCAGCAGCCTGACCTGATGCTGGCGGACGAACCGGTTTCGGCGATGGACCCGGTACTGGCAGAACACACCCTAAGCATTCTCGGCAGTATCGCCCGCGAGCGAGGCGTGCCGCTGATTGCCAGCCTGCATGCAGTCGAACTGGCGCTGCGTCACTTCCCCCGCATAATCGGTTTGCGCGCCGGCGAGATTCTGTTCGACAAGGCTGCCGAGACGGTAAGCCAGCAGGATCTGGATGCGCTCTACGTCAACACTGGTCTGAGCGACCCACAGCAGCAAGCCAGTGCAGTTGTGCTACCGCCACTGCGCAACCCATGCCTGTAGCCGCGCCCCGCCAGCACTGGCAGGACCCGGCAGCCAGACCCAGGTTGCTAATAACCCTGGCCGCACTGCTCCTGCTATGGCCAGGCCTGCAGATCACCGAGTTCCGACCACAGATCCTGTTCGACGCGCAGAACCGTGAGGTCATGGGGCGTTTTCTTTCCGGCTTCTGGCCGCCGGAAGTCGGTAGCGAATTTCTCAGGTTGCTCGGCCGCGCTACGCTGGAAACCCTGGCCATGGCCACCGCCGGTCTCGTCCTGGCCCTTCTCTTGGCAGTGCCGCTAAGCCTGATTGCCACCCGCGCGCTATCGATCTCAACCGTGCTCATTGGCACGCCGAGCGGCGTTGGGCGCTGGGTACGCTATCCGGTGCGCGTCGTGCTGGTTGTGCTGCGCAGCATTCCCGAAATTGTCTGGGCGCTGCTGTTCGTGCGCGCCGTTGGACTCGGCCCGACCGCCGGTGTGTTCGCCATCGCCATCACCTATAGCGGCATGCTCGGCAAGGTGTATGCCGAGATCTACGAATCCGTCGACGCCCAACCCACCCGCGCGCTGCTCCAGAGCGGTAGCTCACGGCTAGCGGCTTTTCTGTATGCCGTGCTGCCCAACGCCGCACAGGAGCTGACCTCCTACACGCTGTATCGCTGGGAATGCGCGGTGCGCGCTTCGGTGATCATGGGCTTTGTCGGCGCCGGCGGCCTGGGTCAGATGATCGACCTGTCGATTCGCATGTTTGCCGGCGGTGAAGTCGTCAGCATTTTGCTGACCTTCCTGCTGTTGGTACTGCTGGCCGACCAGGTCAGTCTGCACCTGCGCCGGAGGCTGGCATGAGACCTGGCGTCGGCGCGGCATGCTGGCTGGTAGCGATCACTGCGGCCGTAGTGGCGTCCTTTGCCTATCTGCAACTGGATTTCGGCAGCCTCATCCGGGCTGACAGCCGTGCCCAGATGCTGGACTACGCGGGTTCATTCTTTCCGCCCAACACCTCGCCCGCCTGGCTGGCCAAATTGTGGCAGGGCGCGGCGGAAACCCTGGCTATTTCCGCCATCGGCACTCTGCTCGCCGCGCTTTTTGGCTCAGCATTGAGCCTTCTGGCCGCAGGTCGGCTAGGCGGCATGGCCAAATCAGCCTGCCGTCTGTTGCTCAATGCTCTGCGCTCGGTACCCGAACTGGTCTGGGCGGCGCTCATGGTATTGGCGGCAGGGCTTGGGCCCTTTGCCGGCACACTGGCAATCGCCCTGCACACCACTGGCGTGCTCGGCCGCCTGTTCGCCGAAGCGCTGGAAAACGCTCCGTCAGAGCCGGCCAACGCCCTGCGCCAAGCAGGTGCTTCAGCCACCACTGCCTTTCTCTATGGCACCCTGCCCGGCGTCATCCCGCAGTGGCTGGCTTATACCTTGTATCGTTGGGAGAACAATATTCGCATGGCGGCGGTGCTGGGCTTTGTGGGTGCTGGCGGTTTGGGTCAGATGCTGCACGTCACGCTGAGTCTGTTTCAGCAGTCCAAGGCGATGAGTGTCATTTTGGCTATGTTGGCAATGGTGTTGTTGGTGGATGCGTTGAGCGGGTGGTTAAGGGCGAGGTTGGGTTAAGCCTGAAGCACAAGCAACCTGCAACACTGCGCAGCGCGCATAGCACTGGACGCGTAGCACTAAGAAGAACTCCCCACGCTGGAGTGCAGCTCCCCTCCATGCAATACCTCAGAGCCACCGATTTAATTCATTGCTGCGCTGTTTTGGGGTCTGCCCTTAGCCTTTTCCGGCGAGTTACTTTTCTTTGAATGGCCAAAGAAAAGATAACCAAAAGAACTTCACGCGACCAGCCTGGGCCACTAGGCTGGCCTTCGGCTCCTCTGCATTACTCGGCAGAGCGGAACGGGGAGTCAGCGGCTAGCCTGCGCGCGAACTTGGATTTTGATTGTGTAGTTTCATTTCTTACATAAGACTCTGCAGCAACACGGGCTAATAATTCCCATCTGAGCGGGCGAGTAGCACAGAGCTACCGGGAAAAAGGCGTGCGCGGTGTCTGAGCGAAGCGAGTTTGCGCGCGTCCCCGGTAGATCGAGCAACGCAGCGAACCCGAAGGGCCGCGCAGCTGGGTGCCCTGGGGGATTGTTAAGGGGGCATGGGCAAGCATGCCCCCTTGACTCGCCTGGAGGCGAAAAGGGTATCAAGCCAATCGCCGGCTTCTGAGTGAGCGCAGTCAGCAAGACCGCCAGCCAAACGAAGCTATCTCCCAGCGTTGATTTCAGGTGAAGAAAGCGCGTCAGCTTCCAACCCGCTCCTGCACCAACACCCAAGGCCTGATCACCACGGCCCACAAGTTGTCGGGCTCGCGCTCAGCCCAGTCGCCAGCCTGCGCGTCCGTCGCCACCTGCAACTGCCTGGCGTCCATCCAGGCTTTGATCTGCTCACTGTCGTCTTCCATCATCGCCGCGGCCGCTTGCACCAGATCCAACTCAGGCGCCACCACTAGCAAATCGCCACGGGCAAAATGCGGCTCCAGGGTTTTCCATTCAATGTTGCCGGTGGCGCCAAGGATCGCCGCATAGGCTTCATCAGACAGGGTCATTGCTCAGGTCCTTTCTTCATATACAAAGGTGTTGCATGGTAGCCAGCTGCGGCCGACATGCAAGAAATCGTCGGCAATGTCGCCAAAAACGGCCTATTCTTTCCGTGGGTATGTCGCCATACAGACACAATATTGCAGTTAACGGACATTGGCTGACAAATCGACAGCCGTCGATTCCCTGTACCGATGGCGGTTGCTAAACTGCGCCGGTACAGTTCCGATCAGGCTGTGTATCCATAAAAAATAAGCAGGAACAAGCCAAGGCTACTTCGGCATAACAACACAAGTGAGCAGATGATATGAAAATGGCACACAAAAAAGCACTTTCCCAGATTATCGCCGCCGCTGCGCTGGTTGGCGTCAGCGGTTATTCGCTGGCGGCAGACACCATTAAGATCGCGCTAGCCGGCCCGGTCACCGGCCCGGTAGCCCAGTACGGTGATATGCAGTTCATTGGTGCCAAGATGGCCATCGAGCAGATCAACAAGGCTGGCGGCGTCAACGGCAGCCAACTTGAGGGTGTGGTATTCGATGACGCCTGCGACCCCAAGCAGGCGGTAGCAGTCGCCAACCGCATCGTCAATGACGGCATCAGCTATGTGGTCGGCCACCTCTGCTCCAGCTCTACCCAGCCGGCTTCCGACATTTATGAAGATGAAGGCATCCTGATGGTGACCGCGGCGTCCACCAGCCCGGAAATCACCGAGCGCGGTTACCAGCTGGTATTCCGCACCATCGGTCTGGACAGCCTGCAGGGGCCAACCGCCGGCAAGTACATCGCCGAGCAGATCAAGCCGAAGAAAGTCGCGGTCATCCATGACAAACAGCAGTACGGCGAAGGTATTGCCACCGCCGTGCGCGATGTGCTGACCGAAGCCGGTATTGAAGTCCCCCTGTTCGAAGGTATCACCGCCGGTGACAAGGACTTCTCCGCACTGATCGCCAAGCTGCGCCAGGCCGGTGTCGACTTCGTCTACTACGGCGGCTACCACCCCGAGCTGGGCCTGATCCTGCGTCAAGCCTCCGAACAGGGTTTGGACGTACGCTTCATGGGTCCTGAGGGCGTGGGCAATACCGATATTTCCGCGATCTCCGGCGAAGCCTCTGAAGGCCTGCTGGTTACCCTGCCGAAAGCCTTCGACGAAGATCCCAAGAACGCTGACCTGGTAGAGGCCTTCAAAGCCAAGAACGAAGACCCCTCCGGCCCGTTCGTGTTTCCGGCCTACGCCGCCGTTCAGGTTATTGCCGATGGTATCAAGCTGGCTAAAAGCACCGACACCGAGGCCGTTGCTGCCGCACTGCGCGCCAACAGCTTCGACACCCCCACCGGCACCCTGGCTTTTGATGAAAAAGGCGACCTGAAAGACTTCAACTTTGTTGTCTACGAATGGCACGCTGACGCCAGCAAGACCGCACTGACCGAGTAAGTGAACTGACTCCGGGCCTGTCCAACGCTGTTGGCAGGCCCGGTTTTTTTGTTGATGCCCGTCTTTGCGGACCAGCATTGCTCCCCTTGTAATTTCGGTGTCATGGCTATGCCAGAGTCCCTCTACTATTTCATTCAACAGCTGTTGAACGGCCTGACCGTCGGCAGTACCTATGCCCTGATTGCCATTGGCTACACCATGGTTTACGGCATCATCGGCATGATCAACTTCGCCCACGGCGAGATTTACATGATCGGCAGCTACATCGCCTTTATCGTCATTGCCGCCTTGGCAATGTTCGGCATCGAGTCGGTACCGCTGCTGATTTTTGCGGCCTTCGTCATCAGCATGCTGGTGACTAGCGCCTACGGCTACAGCATCGAGCGTGTAGCCTACCGCCCGCTGCGTGGCGGCAACCGCCTTATTCCGCTGATTTCAGCCATCGGCATGTCCATCTTCCTGCAGAACCTGGTACGCATTGCCCAGGGCTCGCGTGACATCGCCATGCCCAGCCTGATTACTGGTGGCATCGATATCGGCCCGCAGGATGCCTTCCATGCCAGCCTGTCCTACATGCAGATGATCATTTTCGGCGTGACCCTGGTCAGCATGGTGCTGTTAACGCTGTTCATCTCGCGCTCGCGCATGGGCCGCGCCTGCCGGGCCTGTGCTGAAGATCTGAAAATGACCAACCTGCTGGGCATCAACACCAACGGGATTATCGCCCTGACCTTTGTCATTGGCGCCGCGCTGGCCGCGGTTGCCGGCGTCTTGTTAAGCATGTACTACGGCGTGATCAACCCCTACATCGGCTTCATGGCCGGCCTGAAGGCGTTCACCGCTGCCGTACTTGGCGGTATCGGCAGCATCCCCGGCGCAGTGCTCGGAGGTTTGTTGCTCGGCGTCACCGAGGCGATCACCGCAGGTTACTTCAGTACCGAATACAAGGACGTGGTGGCCTTTGCTCTGCTGATCCTGATCCTGCTGTTCCGCCCGAGCGGCATTCTTGGTCGCCCGGAGGTGGAAAAAGTATGATGCGCGCCAATTTGAAACCGGCGGTCATTTCCGCCGTGGTGGTAGTGGTACTCACCGCCTTGCTGATGGGTGTGCGCCTGAACCAGGACGGCACCAACCTGTCACTGGTCGGCGCTGGCCCAGATGTGTACTGGAAAATCGCCTGCGCGGCGATCTTCATCTTTTTCTACAACCTGTTCCGTGATCACTTGGCAGCACTGTGGAAGGCCATGCCCGGCATGCCGAAAACACCCACGCAGCTGGTCGAGGTCAGCAAGAAGCCGGCTCTGCGCCGCCTGTTCTGGTGCTTTCTGATCGCCCTCGCCATTATCTGGCCGTTTATCTCCAATCGCGGCGGTACCGACCTGGCTACCCTGGTGCTGATCTACGTGATGCTGGGTCTGGGCCTGAACATCGTGGTGGGCCTCGCGGGTCTGCTCGACCTGGGTTACGTCGGCTTCTACGCCGTAGGCGCCTACGGTTACGCCCTGCTGGCGATGTACTTTGATGTTGGCTTCTGGACCGGTCTGGTCGCCGCTGGCGCACTTGCCGCGCTGTTCGGCTTTCTGCTGGGCTTTCCGGTATTGCGCCTGCGCGGTGACTATTTGGCCATCGTGACCCTGGGCTTTGGCGAGATCATCCGCATTCTGCTCAACAACATGACCTGGCTCACCAACGGCCCGAACGGGATCGGCGGCATTCCCAAACCCACCTTATTCGGTCTGGAGTTCAGCCGCCGCGCCAGTGAAGGCATGCAAAGTTTCCACGAGTTTGTCGGCATCGACTACAGCTCCGAGCACCGTGTGATCTTCCTGTACCTGTTGGCCCTGCTGCTGGTGCTGATCACCCTGTTCGTGATCAATCGCCTGCTGCGCATGCCGATCGGCCGCGCCTGGGAAGCGCTGCGCGAAGACGAGATTGCCTGCCGAGCGCTGGGTATCAACCCAACCACGGTCAAGCTCGGCGCCTTCACCATCGGTGCCAGCTTCGCTGGTTTCGCCGGCTGCTTCTTTGCCGCGCGCCAGGGCTTTATCAGCCCTGAATCCTTCACCTTTATCGAGTCTGCCATCATCCTCGCCATTGTGGTGCTGGGTGGCATGGGGTCACAGATTGGCGTCATCCTGGCCGCTATCATCATGACCATCCTGCCGGAGATGGCCCGCGAGTTTAACGAGTACCGCATGCTGCTGTTTGGTTTGATGATGGTCCTGATGATGATCTGGCGCCCGCAAGGGTTGCTGCCGATGAACCGTCCGCATCTGGAGTTGCGCACATGAGCCGCCCGTTACTCGAAGTGTCCGGGCTGACCATGCGCTTTGGCGGCCTGCTGGCCGTCGACGGCGTGGAGCTGAGTGTGCAGCCCGGCCAGATCGTTTCCATGATCGGCCCCAACGGCGCCGGCAAGACCACGGTATTCAATTGCCTCACCGGCTTCTACAAGCCGAGTGGCGGCAAGATCGTGTTTGATGGCCAGGAAATCCAGGGCCTACCCGGTTTCCGCGTGGCGCGGCGCGGCATGATCCGCACCTTCCAGCACGTTCGCCTGTTCAAGGAAATGACCGTGGTGGAGAACCTGCTGGTCGCTCAGCACCAGCACATGAATACCAGCATGCTGGCGGGGCTGTTCAAGACCCCGGGTTACCGGCGTAGCGAACGCGAAGCCATGGAGCGCGCGGCCTACTGGCTGGAGCGGGTAGACCTGCACCAGTTTGCCAACCGCCCGGCCAATACCCTGGCTTACGGCCAGCAACGCCGCCTGGAGATCGCCCGTTGCATGGTCACGCAACCCAAACTGCTGATGCTGGACGAGCCGGCTGCCGGCCTCAACCCACGGGAAACCGATGATCTGAAGGCGCTAATCGCTGAACTGCGCGACCATCACCAGCTCACGGTGCTGCTGATCGAGCACGACATGAAACTGGTGATGAGCATCTCTGATCAGATTGTGGTGATCAACCAGGGCCGGCCACTGGCTGCCGGTACGCCAGACGAGATCAAGCAGAATCCAGACGTCATCAAAGCCTACCTGGGTGAAACCTGAGGGATTGCAAGCCATGCTGTACATGAAGAACGTATCGACCCACTACGGGAAGATTCAGGCGCTGCACGAGGTGAACCTGGAGGTTCAACGCGGCGAAATCGTTACCCTGATCGGCGCCAACGGCGCCGGCAAGACCACCCTGCTGATGACCCTGTGCGGCGATCCCCGTGCCACGACCGGCAGTATTCGCTACGAAGGCGACGAGCTGACCGGCCTCACCACCGCTGAAATCATGCGCAAGGATATCGCCATCGTGCCGGAAGGCCGCCGGGTATTCTCGCGTCTGACCGTGGAAGAGAATCTGAGCATGGGCGGTTTTTTTACCGCCAAGGAGCAGCTGCAGGAACAACTGGACACCACGCTGACGCTGTTTCCGCGCCTCAAGGAACGCTACCAGCAACGTGCCGGTACCATGTCCGGGGGCGAACAACAGATGCTGGCGATTGGTCGTGCATTGATGAGCAAGCCCCGCCTGCTGCTGCTGGACGAGCCCTCGCTGGGTCTGGCGCCCATCATCATCCAGCAGATCTTCGATATCATCGAGCAACTGCGCCAACAGGGTGTCACCATCTTTCTGGTCGAGCAGAACGCCAACCAGGCGCTCAAACTGGCCGATCGTGGTTACGTGATGGAGCACGGCCACATCGTCATGCAGGACAGCGGCGACGCGCTACTGGCCAATCCTGACGTTCGCAAGGCTTATCTCGGCGGTTAACCTGCCTGCTGTCAGGGCGTCGTCTGACGCCCCTGATAGCCACAACCACTCTGGCGCTCGCCATTGACCAACAGTACCGAGTGCATGTGGAAGTAATCCCCCGTCACCACATCCTGACAATCCTGGGGATACAGCCACAGCTCCAGATCGCCGCTCAGACTACGCGCATTCAACGAGCCATCCGGCAACTGCTCGGTTACCACTGGCACCGGCGCATGCGCCCGGTCGGCATCACTGCGCGTCAAACCATTGGCAGCCAGTACCGCGCGCCAGGCGGGTTGATACTGTAACGCGACCCACTGCGCGCCATCGGCGCTGCTGTCGGCACAACCCCTACCCTGCGATTGCATACGCAGAACCTTGACTGGCTGCACCCGCCCGGCAGAGTCGGTTCGACCCAGCAGATCCACGAATATCGCCGTCTGGCCCGGTTGGGCTGCCTGCGCAAAAATGGTTTCAAGCTGGGCATTTTCGATCACCGGTTGCGCCCCGTCCGAGCCGCACTGACGCAACGTAAAGCCCGCAGCGTTATGCTCCAGCAGACCACTTATGCGCTGCTCCGGACCACTCCAGCTGTTGCGCAACAGGCTACAGCCGGAGACCAGCAACACCATTGCAATCAGCATGATGCGCGTGCTTTTTAGTGTAAAAGGTCTCAATCTGTGAACTCCATTGCGTAAAAATTGAATATGCCGCCAAAATCATGACGTACGGCAGATCACAAATGCAATTGGCAATGGTACTCTGTGCCACATTCGCCCGCATGCGATTCATTTTGGCGGGTTTGGTTCCCGAATATCGTTTTGTTGGATAACACTGTTGGAAGCACAATAATGAAGAAGATTTCTGCCGTCGTACTCAGCACTCTCGCACTGACCATTACCGCTTGCTCAACCAACAAACCCGCACCACCGCCGCCAACGCCGGAAGCCACACCCTGGGCCCAGGCGCATATGGCGGAGCTGACTGCTATAGCGCTCGAAGAGCACTATGAAATTCAGAACAACGGTGAGCAGATCCGCCTGATTATCCCGGTGAAAAACAACTTCCATCCCAAACGCACGTTACTGTTGCCCTCCGGCCTGGTGCCCTTGTCACGTATCGCCAAAGTGCTACGCACCGCGACCGATAGCAACATCTCGGTGGTTGGCTTCAGCGACGACGTAGGGGCTGACGACACCAACCAGCAACTCAGCCTGGAGCGCGCCGAAGCGGTCGCCAGCGTTCTGCAACTGGGTGGTGTCCGCCGCCACAACATGCAACTCAAGAGCCTGGGTGAAGATCAGCCACGTGCCGACAACAGCACCCCGGAAGGCCGTGACCTGAACCGTCGGGTAGAGATCGAAATTACCCCGCGCGGCGCGGTCTCCAGTCTGGCACTGGCCCCCTGAGCCAACTCCTTGGCATCGGCCAGCCCGGTGCCAAGGTCCTGCCCTCCCGCTCGCACTTGCAGCAGGCACTCGCCTACCATGGCTGCTAGAATATCGACTGATTCCGCCACCTCTGGGCGGTAACCTTTTCAGCTAACCCATAAGCGACTTCCCATGGACTCTACGCCCCAGGCGCCAAGGGCATCAGCCCTGTTACCACTGCTGCTGTTTCTGCTGATTTTCCTCGGCAGCGGCATTTACTACACACTGCAAGGCACCGACTTCGCGTTTTATCAGCTCAAGGCACCGGTAGCGATACTACCCGCCATCATTCTGGCTATGCTGCTGACCCAACGCAGCTACCGCGAGAGCCTGATGACCTTTATCGACGGTATCGGCGACCGCAACATCATCACCATGGCGCTGGTGTTCCTGCTGGCCGGTGCCTTCTCCAGCGTGGCCAAGGCTATCGGTGGCGTCGACGCCACCGTGAACCTGGGGCTCAGCGTACTGCCAGCCAATATGGTGCTGCCGGGGCTGTTTGTTATCGCCGTGTTCATTTCTACCGCCATGGGCACCTCCATGGGCACCATTGGCGCATTGATACCCATTGCGCTGGGCTTTGCCGAGGCGACCGGGCTGTCGATTCCGCTGGCCGCCGGTGCCGTCATTGGCGGCGCCATGGCCGGCGACAACCTGTCGATCATCTCCGACACTACCATTGCCGCCACCCGCACCCAGGGCGTGGGCATGCGTGACAAGTTCCGACTCAACCTGATGATTGCCCTGCCCGCCATGTTGCTGACGCTAGTTGTGCTGTTCATTCTTGGCGGCAGTACCACAGCGGCGCCAGCGGCCGAGTACAATGCATGGCTGGTGTTGCCCTACGTCGCGGTGCTGATACTGGCTCTGAGTGGACTGGACGTGATGATAGTACTGATGGCCGGCATCCTGCTGTCCGGCATTACCGGCCTGCTGGTGAAGCCGGATTACGCGTTGGCTACCTACGGCAATGATATTTACCAGGGCTTCGCCGGCATGCTGGAAATCATGGTGCTGTCGATGCTGATCGGTGGGCTCTCGGCCATCATGAAACAGGAAGGCGGGCTGGACTGGCTGCGCCTGCGAATCCAGAGCCTCACCTCACGCAGCGCCGCGCCAGGCCGCCGCAGCGGTGAAACCGGGATCGCCGGCCTGGTCAGCCTGACCAACCTGTTTGTCGCCAACAACACCGTCGCCATCATCATCAGCGGCAGCGTCGCCAAGGACCTGGCTGATCACTACTCCGTCGATCCACGCCGCAGCGCCAGCCTGCTCGATATCTTTTCCTGTGTGGTGCAGGGGTTGATTCCGTACGGCGCGCAAATCCTGCTAGCCGGCTCTTTAGCGGCGCTATCGCCGCTGGCACTCATCAGCCAGGTACATTACTGCTGGCTGCTCGCGCTGATGGCGGTATTGGCTATCGTATTCGGCTTCCCGCGGGTCAAGCAGCCCCCCGCCGAGCACGCCGCCTGAGCCAGCGCGCTACTGCTCCCAGGGCTCGCCTCGGGTCCTAGGTTCGCGCCGCAGTTTCTCATGCATGGCCGCCTTGGCCAGCATCTGCGCACTGACTGGCGCTGTCAGAAACAGGAAAAAGGTAATCAGCAACTCATGCAGGCTGGGCTCACCGGCCTGCAGCGAGAAATACAGCATCGAGCCCAGCACCATGGAACCCACGCCAAGCGTAGTCGCCTTGGTCGGGCCGTGCAGGCGCATGAAAAAGTCTGGCAGCTTGACCAGCCCGATGGAGCCGATCAGCGCGAACAGGCTACCGGTCAGCAGCAGTGCGGCGATCAACCATTCGATCCAGCTTGGTTCGTTCATCCCTACCTCTCCTATTCGATGATGTTGCCGCGCATCAGGTGCTTGGCAATGGCCACGGTGCTGACAAAGCCCATTACCGCAATCAGCAGTGCGGCCTCAAAAAACAGGTTTGAATCCAGATACAGGCCGAACAGCATGATCACCGCGATGCCGTTGATATACAGGGTATCCATGGCCAGAATGCGGTCAGGTAAATCAGGCCCCTTGATCAGACGCACAAAGGTCAGAATCAACGCAACGCTCATTACACCCAAGCAAAACAGAATCACGGCCTGGAGCATTCGAATACCTCCTTGATCGGCTGCTCATAGCGGCGCCGGATATGCTCGATCAGCTGCTGCTCATCCTTTACGTCCAGCCCATGGATCAGCAGGGTCTTGCGGTCGGCGCTGATATCCGCCGAAACGGTGCCGGGCGTCAGCGAGATGGTACTGGCCAGCACACTGATGGAAAACTCGTGTTCCAGGCTGATGGGGTATTCCACAAAAGCCGGGCGCAGTTCGCGGCGCGGGCCGAGAATCAGCTTGGCGACCTGCAGATTGGCCAACAGGATATCCACCAGCACCCGCCAGACGAACAGCAGCAAACGGTCAACCCGGCAGCTCAGCGGCGGATTGGGCCAGAACACATTGGTCAGCCAGGGGATCAGGCAAGCCAGCACCGCGCCCATGATCAGGCTACCCGCCGACACGCTGTTCATCAGCAACTGCCAACCTATCAGCATCGACAGGCTCAGCCAGGGGTGCGGCAGCACGCGCTTGAGCAGGCTCATGGAATCACCTCGGAGTGTGCGGGCAGCACAGCGTCAATATAACTCTGGGGCTGCAGCAGCTGATCTGCCGTGGCGGCCAGATAGGTCAGCACCGGCTCGGCGAACACCACCAGCAATGGGCTGGCCAGCAGCAGCAACAGCAAGGCGGTCATGCGCAACCCATCAACCGGCTCGCCCGAGGCTGCCACATCGGTCTGCCGCCAGAACAGGGTGGTACCTGCGCGGCTCAGCGCAACAAGACTCAGCAGCCCGCTGCCAAGCACCACCGGATACAACCAGGCGGCCAACTCACCGGTGCCAGCCGCGCTCAACAGCAGCAGCTTGCCGATGAAACCGGACAGCGGCGGCATACCGACAATTGACATCGCGGCGAGAAAAAACACGCCGCCCAGCAGCATAGGGCGAGGCAGGCTCGGGCCGGCGACCAGCCGCGCAGCGAAACGCGGCCCGCGTACCCGCTGCACCACGCCGGCAAATAGAAAAAGTGCACCGGTAATCCAGGTCGAGTGCATCAGGTAGAACAGGGTCGCACGCAACGCCTCCGGCGTGCCCATGGCCAGCCCCGCCAGCATGGTACCCACCGACACCACCACCAGGTACGCAATCAGCCCGGTCAGAGTCGCCGCCGCCAGTGCACCCACCGCGCCCAGTACCAGGGTTACTAATGCCAACGGCCACAACCAGCCGTTGACCAGTTGCGCCAGGGTATCCGCCTGCTCGCCAAACATCAGGGTATAGACGCGCAATATCGAATACAGGCCCACCTTGGTCATGATCGCGAACAGCGCCGCCACGGGCGCGCTGGACGCTGCGTAGGCGCGCGGTAGCCAGAAATACAGCGGAAACACCGCCGTCTTGAGGCCAAAGACGACCAGCAACAGCATACCGGCAGCGCCCACCAACGGCTGCTCGGTGCGGGGCAGCTCGCTGATGCGCACTGCCAGGTCGGCCATATTCAAGGTGCCCAGCACGCCGTACAGCGTGCCCACAGCAATCAGGAACAGCGCCGAGCCGGTCAGATTCAGCAGCACATAATGCAGGCCCGCACGGACACGTGCCGAGCCAACGCCATGCAACAGTAGCGCGTAGGATGCGATCAGCAGAATTTCAAAAAACACGAACAGGTTGAACAGGTCGCCGGTCAAAAAGGCACCGGTAATACCCATCAACTGAAACTGAAACAACGGGTGAAAGTTGCGCCCTGCAGCATCATCGCCGCGCACCGCATACAGCAGCGCGGCGCAGGCGAGCACGGCAGTAATCACCAGCATCAGCGCTGCCAGACGATCCACCACCAGAACTATGCCAAACGGTGGAGCCCAGTTACCCAGGGTGTACACCAGGGTTCCTTGGCTGGCCTGCAGCAACAACATGATCGCCAACGGCAGCTGGGCAAAGGTCGCGAGCAAACTGATGCCGCGCTTGAAATCCATACTGCCGCGCATGAGCAGCAGCGCGGCCCCGACGACCATCGATAGAAAGATGGGCAGAATCGGCAAGTGGCTCATCAACGATCCCCCTTGCCATCAACATGGTCACTATCCAGCTCACCCTGTGCACGCAAGGCCAGCACCAGAGCAAACGCGGTCATGGCAAAGCCGATCACAATGGCGGTCAGCACCAACGCCTGTGGCAAGGGGTCTGCATAATCCGTGCGGTCGCTCAGCACCGCCGGCACCGCCTCACCAATGCGCCCCATGGCGAACAGAAACAGGTTGACCGCATAGCTGAGCAAGGTCAGGCCGATGACCACCGGGAAAGTGCGGGCGCGCAACATGAGAAACACCCCGCAACTGGTCAACAGGCCGATAAGCAGCGCATACATCAGCTCCATCAGAAATCCCCCCCACGCGATGGCAGCTGCGACAGCTTGCCGAGGTTGGCGAGGATCAACAGGGTGGCACCAACGACCGTCAAATAAACCCCCAGATCAAACAGCATGGCGGTGGCCAACTCGATGTCGCCCACCAATGGAATATGGAAATGGTCGAAGGCACTGGTGAGGAACGGGTAACCGAACAGCCAGCTGCCAGCGCCGGTGGCGGCCGCGATCAATACCCCGGCCGCCGCCAGGTAGTGGTAGTTCACTGGCCAGCGGCGTGAAGTCCACTCCTCGCCACTGGCAACGTATTGCAGTATCAGCGCCACCGCGGTAATCAGCCCAGCGATAAAACCACCCCCGGGCAGATTGTGACCCCGCAGGAAGATATACACCGAGATCAGCAGGGCCAGCGGCAGTAGCACCCGCGACAGGTTGACCAGCATCAGCAGCTCACCGCGCTTCGCCCAGGGCTTGCCGAGGCTGTCACCGCCCGGCAGACGCAAACGCAGGCCGTCGATCAGCGCGTAGATACCAATAGCCGCAATCGCCAGCACGGTGATCTCACCCATGGTATCGAAGCCACGGAAGTCAACCAGAATCACGTTCACCACGTTGCTGCCGCCACCACCGGTCAGGCTGTTCTGCAAGAAGAAGCCGGCAATACTGTCGTAGGGTCGCGTCAACACGGCAAAGGCCAATGCCGCCACCAATAGACCGCAGAGCAACGCCAACAGCAGGTCGCGGCCACGCCGTAATACCGAGGACTCACGCGGCGAGCGCGCCGGCAGGAAAAACAGTGCCAGCATCAACAGGACGATGGTAACCACTTCGACCGAGATCTGCGTCAGTGCCAGGTCCGGCGCGGCAAAACGCGCGAACGCCAGCACCACACCAAGCCCCACCACACTGAGCATGGTCAGCGACACCAGCCGCTGACGATGCCAGAACACAGTTGCCAATGCCGCCACCGACATGATCAGCGCCACCGCCAGACTGGTGCCATCAATCGGCGTGAGCGCTACTTCGCCACGCAGGCTCGGCAGTTTGTACAACCACCAGCCGCTGACCAATAACGCTGAACCCAGCAAACAAGCCAGATAGCGCTGCAGCGAAGCGTTCTCCAGCATCAGCGTAAATTGCCCTGCACCGCGCACCAGTGATTGCACCAGCCGCTCAAACACCAGCTTGGCATCCAGCTCGGGTTGCCGTGCATACCAATCAAACAGGGGACGACGGGCAGCATAGACCGCCACACCCACTACCAGCGCCACCACACTCATCAGCAGTGGCAGGTTGAAGCCATGCCAGATAGCCAGACTGTATTCAGGCAGGGTCGTGCCGATCGTGGCCTGCGCGGCAACCGCCAACAGCCCCGCCACGGTGAGTCCTGGCGCGAGGCCCACCATCAAACACATGGCAACCAGAATCTCGACCGGCACCTTCATATAGCGCGGCGGCTCATGGGGTGGGTATTTGGGCAGATTGACCGGCTTACCGTTGAAAAACACGTCGTGCACGAAACGCAGCGAGTAAGCGACAGAGAACACCCCACCGAGCGTGGCGCCCAGGGGAATCAACCAACTGAAGCTACCCAGCATGTGCTGTTCCAGCGTCTCGCTAAAGAACATTTCCTTGCTCAGGAAGCCGTTGAGGAGCGGCACCCCGGCCATGGCCGACGCCGCCACCATCGCCAGCGTGGCAGTATGCGGCATGTACCGCAGCAGGCCGTTGATACGCCGCATGTCACGGGTGCCGGTTTCATGATCGATAATACCGGCGGCCATGAACAACGAAGCCTTGAAGGTCGCGTGGTTGATAATGTGGAATACCGCCGCGACGGCGGCCAGGCGCGTATCCAAACCAAACAGCAGCGTAATCAGCCCCAGATGACTGATGGTCGAATAGGCCAGCAAGCCCTTGAGATCATGCTGAAACAACGCCGTACAGGCACCCACCAGCAGTGTGGCCATACCGGCACTGCTGACGATGTAAAACCAAAGGTCGGTGTCGGCCAGCGCGGGATAAAGCCGTGCCAGCAAGAATACCCCGGCCTTGACCATGGTTGCCGAGTGCAGGTACGCAGAAACCGGGGTCGGCGCCGCCATGGCGTGCGGTAGCCAGAAGTGAAACGGGAACTGTGCCGACTTGGTAAACACGCCCAGCAGCACCAGTACCAGTATTACCGGGTAAAGCGCGTGCTCGCGCAGCAGGTTGCCAGCGGCAAATACATCGCTCAGTTGATAGCTGCCCACCACCTGGCCAATCAGCAACACACCGGCCAGCAGCGCCAGGCCACCCGCGCCGGTAACCGCCAGCGCCATGCGCGCACCCTTGCGGGCATCTGTGGAATGCGACCAGTAACCGATCAGCAGGAAAGATGACAGACTGGTCATCTCCCAGAAGAACATCATCAGCAGCAGGTTTTCCGACAGCACCACGCCCAGCATGGCCGACATGAACAGCAGCAGATACGCAAAGAAACGGCCCATGGGGTCTTTCTTCGCCAGGTAATAGCGGGCGTAGAGAATGACCAGCAGACCGATGCCGAGGATCATCAGTGCAAACAGGAAACTCAGGCCGTCGAGGCGAAAACTGATGTGCAGCCCCAGCAGGTCGAGCCAACGCCAGGTCTGCACCAGTGTTTCACCGGCGAACACCGCCGACGCCTGTTGCCAGAGCAACACCATGCCAATGACCGGGGCCAGCATGGTCATGGTGGCGCACAATGAACGACCGTGATTATTGAACAGCAATGGCAGCAAGCTGCCCAACAGGGGAAGGATGACGATAAGCGCCAAGGTCATGCAGGACTAACTCCATCAATGGCCAAGAAGGCTATTACCGGTGATTCCGCTCTCCGTGCGCTACCAGCCCGAGCGGCCTCGTGTGACTCATCAGCCTAGCACGGCAGGCACCTGCCGGTCGCCGCGCGCCAGTCAGGGCGCTCATTATAGAGGCAGTGACCGGGTGCGCGACGCCTGGCATTCACGCATTGCGTTACAAAATGCGTAACCCGGCCAGGGCAGGGTCGGGTTACGCAGGCTGCAGCTTACTTAACTACCCGCGACTCGCCGTTTACGGTCATCACCCGCACCCGGTCACCCGCGGCAAAATTGACGCCTTCCTGTGCTTCCTGCACGTAGGCGCGGGTCTGGCCGGAGTCCTCGGTGACGGTGATTTCCACCCCCTGAGTACGCGTAACCCCCTCTTCCGCCGCCGCGCCGGCCAAACCACCGGCCAAGGCGCCAACGATAGTGGCGATCGCGCGTCCACTGCCGCCGCCCACACTGTTACCCGCAACACCGCCAATCGCAGCACCGGCAGCAGGTCCAACCACCGTCTTGGTGCCTTCGATCTTGACCGGCCGAACGGACTCCACAGTGCCCATGCGCACGATCTGCGGGGCGCGCGCATCTTCACGGCTGTAGGTATCGCCGGTCAGCGATGACGCACAGCCGGACAGCACCAGCACAGCGCTCATCAGCAGAGTTGTCATCAGTTGCTTGTTCATATCTGTAAACCTCAAAGTGGGTGTAATAGTCATGCTGGGTTGTGCTCACCAGGCTGCGCAGCTTGCCGTATAGGTGGCAAGGCGCACCAGAGGGCGGCACCACCATTGATCGGGAAGGCGGCCTCACTGGTCGAATTCAATCGCCAATTGGCCTAAAATCGCGCCTGCTTATGAACCGGTGGAATGGCGGATGCCGCCCACCACATCATCCCATTTGTGTTTCGTCGTAACCCTCCATAATCACAAGAATAGACAGGTACAGACAGGACCGGAAGCGGCGCACCGGTTAATCGCTGGCTGGCCATCCTGTACCGCTGGTTACCGATTCCGTTGTTCGGAGGACCGCCCATGTCTCCCTTGCAGGCAGCATGGCTGTATTACCTTGCGCATCCGGCGCTGGTGATTAACGCACTGGCGCTGTTTTTTGCCGTTACCGGCAGCTGGCTTTGGCTGGCTACCCAGCTGCGCGGTCTGTTGGCAGCCCAGCGCCTGGCTACTGCTGCGCAGGCGCCGCAGCTGAACGCCAACGATCGCGCGACAATGCGCAGCAACCGCCTGTTCTATAGCGTTGGCGCGCTGAGCCTCAGTCTGGCACTGCTGCTCAGTGTAATCAGCACCCAGATATAACGGGTCGGCGGCAAATGCCGCCTCAGGTTGCCTCCAGCACCCGCAAGCGACTGCGCACCGGGTTGGCATATTGCAACAGCCAATACGGCTGTTGCGCGGGTGACACCGCGGCCAGACGTTCGGCAAAGCGGCGCTCCTCGGCGGCGACCTCGGCGGCGGTGAACGAGCTGCGCCAATCCGCCACCGCTACCGGCAGCTCACCCTGTTGTTCCAGCGCCAGATAATTGCTGGGATACAAACGGTATTGGGTAAGTATCTGCTGATCTACCGCTCGCGCCACCACCTTGGCATCGGCATAGTCCTCCTGCAATGGCTGACCAAACGCCACATGCACCCGTCCCTTGTAACCAGTCAGCCCCATGGCGATGGAACGATCATCCTCACCGGCTTCCTTGCGGTACTCACCCAGACGGGCCTTCTGCTCAAGTTCACGGGCCTTCATGCCATCGCAGGGGTCCCATTCGTAGGCAATGGAGACAGGTACGATGCGCAGTGAGCGAATCACTTCGGCAAAGTCCTCACCCTTTCGACTCATGCAGAACATCTTGATGATCGCCGGATCGGTTTCATCCAGACCATCCTTCGCGCGTCCTTCAGCCTGGGCGATCCAGATCGACTCATTTTGCCGCAACGAGTGGCTGATATAAGCCGACATGGTCTGATATGCCTGCAGCTTCTCACGGCGCCCGGTCAACGAGCGATGGACGATGAAGCACTTGTTCAGCCGCATCAGGTCGGCAACGAAGGGACGTTGCAGCAAATTGTCGCCAATTGCCATGCGCGGCGTCGGATGGCCCGCGTGGTAAAGCGCATAGTTGACGAACGCCGGATCCATCACGATGTCGCGGTGGTTGGCCAGAAACAGGTGAGACTGCCCCTTCTGCAGATTTTCCAGGCCGCTGTAGGTCACCTGTAGAGTGCTACTTTCAATCAGACGATCAAGATAGGGCTCCAGCTTGTGCTGCAGCGTGTCCACGCAGGCGATACCCCGCGCCTCACGGCGCAGACCGCACTGCACCGCCGCCTGCAACGGGCCGGGGAACCAGCGTGACAGGCGCGGAAAACGATAGGACGTCAGCATCCGCATCAGATCGCGGTCGGCCAGTAATCGTGCCATTACCGTTGGCACTTCAGCATCGTCATACGGCCGAATAGCATCAAACTCGCCCATGTAATCCTCAATGTCGTAAGCTCAGGCCGCGCATTATGCGACGCGCACAGCGGTTTCGCCAAATTGACGATAGGGCTACACTGGGCGTCACACTCGCTACAGCGGAGTTATCCCTTGCAGGCCCTCGAAGAAGCTACCCTCGCCTGCCCGCATTGCGGCGAAGCCATCGTCCTACTACTGGACATCGCCAGCGGCACGCAGGCTTACATCGAAGATTGCCAGGTGTGCTGTCAGCCCATCCATGTGAGTCTGTGGATTGATCCGCAGGCAGACGAATACCACGTTGATCTGCGCCGCGAGCAGGACTGAGCATGCAGTGTATCTATCGCCCCCTCGATCTCACCGAGGCCACACTGTTGCAGCGCATGCTGGCCGACCATCACATCGACTGCCATATCAGCGGCCAGTACCTGCAAGGCGCTGTTGGCGACCTGCCAGCGCACGACCTGATTGCCCTGTGGCTCAGCGATGAAGACGCTCCGCGCGGCAGCCAGCTAATCAACGACTACCTGGCAGCCAGCCCGCTAGAGGCAGCCGGCGAGCAGCCTGACCCGGACTCTCGCCCTTCATGACCGGACGTCTTGCCCAGTTCACCCCGCCGCACGCCAGTACTCCCGGCGATTGGCAACCCGACTGGAATCTGCCACCCGGCGCGCGCGTTCTGATATTGCGCAAACAGGCGGCGCGTCTGGAATGCGTGCCGGTACTATGGAATCTGACACCCGCTTGGCTGACCGATTTTAGCCGCGCCAGTTTCAACGCACGCGCCGAGTTCCTGCATGAAAAACCCATGTTCAAACAGGCACTGGCGCAACGCCGCTGTCTGCTTCCGGTCAATGGCTATTACCTGTGGAAAAGCAACGGCACGCGCAAGCACCCCTGGTATCTGCGGCGCCGCGAAAGCGGCCTGGCACTGGCCGGGCTGTGGGAGCGTTATCAGCTGGATGACGGTCAGTACTGGGACAGTTGCGCACTCATCACCGCGCCGGCCAAGGGCTTGCCGGCCAAGCTGGCCGAGCGTATGCCGGTCGCGCTGAACAGCGGCGAGCAAGCCATCTGGCTGGCAGAGGCAACCGCCGTTACCGCCCTGCAGCCGCTGCTAATGAACGCCGAGGCGCAGGTCGAGATGATGCATCCCGTGGCCAGTGCCGTCAGCAGCCCGCTGACCAAGGGGCCGCATTGCTGCAACCCCCACGGCCCGGTTCAGACCTTGAACTGATTGATCAGGCGGCGCTGATGCTCGGCCAACTTGGTCAGTGAAGCACTGGCCTGAGAGGCTTCCTCGGCACCCGCAGCGACCGACTTGGCGACAGTATCAATAGTGGTCACATTGCGGTTGATGTCTTCCGCCACAGCGCTTTGTTGCTCCGCGGCACTGGCGATCTGATTGTTCATGTCGTTGATCACCGAGACCGCCTGAGTGATAGAGGTCAAGGCGGCATCCGCCTCTTCGGCCTGCAGCACGCTCTGATCGGTACGCGCGCGGCTCTGCTCCATCACCTTGACCGTTTCGCGGGTGCCGTTCTGCAACTGCTCGATCATGGTCTGGATCTCAGCCGTCGACGACTGGGTCTTCTGCGCCAGGTTGCGCACCTCGTCCGCCACGACGGCAAAGCCGCGCCCCTGTTCACCCGCGCGCGCCGCCTCGATAGCCGCGTTCAGCGCCAGCAGGTTGGTCTGCTCGGCAATACCGCGGATGGTATCGAGAATCCCGGTGATGTTTTCACTGTCCCGCGCCAGCGACTGCACGCTGTCTACCGCGCGCTGAATATCCTCTGACAGACTTTGAATGGTCGCCGAGGTCGCTTGCACCACCTCCCGTCCGTGGTTCGCCGAGCCATCAGCATTGTGCGCCGCACTGGCCGCCTGCGAAGCGTTGCGCGCAACATCCTGCGCCGTTGCGGTCATTTCGGTCACCGCGGTGGCCACCAGATCGATCTCGCTGAGCTGGCGCTGCACGCCGTCGTTGGTGCGGATAGCGATATCGGCGGTATGCTCGGAGGCATCCGTTACCTGCTGGACCGACCCCACAACCTCTTTGATCATGCCCTGCAACTTGTCGAGGAAGGCGTTGAAACCCTTGGCAATCGCGCCAAGCTCGTCGGCGCGCTCCACTTTCAGCCGTTTGGTCAGGTCCCCGTCGCCCTTGGCGATATCGTCCAGCATCGCCACCAACTGGCGTGCCGGTTTGGCCAGGCCGTAGGCCACGAAGACCATCACCACCAGCCCGACCAGGGCCACCAGGAAGCCGACAACCGCCAGCATAATTGCCGAGCTGGTGCGCTGGGCATCCAGCTCGGCATCCAGCGCTACCAGATCTGCCATCACGGCATCCAGCGGCAGAATAATCAGCAGCGACCAGCGCACGTTGCTGCCGCCGATAGTGATTGGCATGGCCAGCTCAATATGTCCGCCAGCTTCGTCGATGTCGTAAATGGGCTCGTCCTGCAGGCGCGCCAGGTTAGCCAGATCGTTCGCATCGAGTACGCTGTCGGCACGATCACCCGGCTTGGCGTCACTGCCGGTGTACGCCACCAGACGGCCACGCTCACTGATCAGCGCCTGCTGGCCCTGGCCCGCATAGAGCTCGTTGTCGCTCTCATGCAGCATGCCCTGCAGAAAATCCATCGAAAGGTCGGCCCCGGCCACACCCACAAAGTTACCCTCACTGATGATAGGCACCGTGAAGGAGGACAGCAGGATGGTTTTATCGCCCACTTCATAAGGCGCTGGATCGGTCACGCAGGGCCGCAGGCTTTCCTTGGGGCAGAGGTAATATTCGCCCGCGCGCACACCGGTCTCGAGGAGGGTTTCATCTTCCATATCAGACAGCGAGTCCAGCGTGAGTGAGCCGTCCGCGTTACGGTACCACCAGGGCATGTAACGGCCAGTGCCATCGTAGCCGCCACCTTCAACGCCTTCAAAAAAGTTGTCCAGGTCATCCAGCGAGTTGGGCTCCCAGCCGACGTAGGCTCCCAGCAGGTCCGGGTTTTCCTTGAGGGTCATTTCAATCACGCGGGTCATTTCCTCGCGCCCCATCATCAGCGCGGGCATGCCATCAGGCTGGATCTCGCCAATCATCTGGTTGAGGTTGGCCAATTGCGAGGCAACGGCAAGCGGGAATTCCAGATGGCGGCGAATGCGCGCGCGCTCAGCGTTGGCGATCGACAGCAAACGCTCCTTGACCACCCCTTCCAGCAATTCCTGACTACGCGCTTGCACGTGTTGTTGGCTGCGCTCGGAGGAGTAGACGGAAAACAGCGTCATAACCCCCACTGCGATGAACAGACAAGCTCCAGCCAGAACTGCGATGGATAGCTGAATCGACTTGAATTTCATTGATTACCTCGGCTTAGCGGCCAGACTAGGGCGGCGCGTACATGTTCTTGTTGTTATATCGGCGCAAGGCAAAAAAACTTCAATCCTGTGAGGACTTTGGCGCTTTGGCGCTGTCGAATTGCCTGAAACCGGTGATGGCCATACCATACTAGCCGTGTTTCCGTGTGCTGAACTACCGCATTTTATGCACCGCGCCCGTTAACCCGGTTCGCCGCCGAAACAGTCGCGAACTGGGCAGCGCCCCAGGCTCTGCTAGATTTACCGGTGCGGGTGTGTATTGCGTTCAATCAATCTGGAGAAACACATAATGAAAAAAACGCTGATGATGCTTGTAGCAACCCTGTTCGGTATCGCTGTGCTCTCGGGCTGCAATACCGTTGAAGGCTTTGGCAAGGATGTGCAAAAGGTTGGCGATGGTATTGAAGACTCTGCCGATCGATAAGCACCACAATGGCGTGGCGGTCAAACGCCACGCCCAGTTATTCAAGGAAAATAGAACCATGCGATTGCGTTTTCTGCTGTGTGTCCCGGTCATCGCGCTGGCCGGCTGCCAGAGCGTACAGACCACCCAGGGTGGCAATGTGGGGGTAGACCGCACCCAGTATATGATGAGCGGTTTATCCAGTGAAGAAGTCAACCAGATGGCCGCCCAGTCGTATGACGAAACCCTCGCCGAGGCCAAAAAGGCCGGCGTGCTGAACACCAACGCGGCCACCGTGCGCCGTCTGCGCAAGATCGCCGACGACCTGACCGCGCAAGCCACTTATTTCCGCCCCGATGCTGCGCAGTGGGATTGGGAGGTCAACCTGATCAAGGATGACCAGCTCAACGCCAGCTGCGCCCCCGGCGGCAAGATCCTGTTCTACTCCGGCATCATCGACAAACTCAACCTGACCGACGATGAGATTGCCCAGATCATGGGCCACGAAATCGCCCACGCCCTGCGCGAGCATGGCCGCGAAGCCATATCCCGCGCCTATGCGACACAGATGGGCACGCAACTGGCAGGCGCCCTGCTGGGTCTGGGCGCCGGCAGCCAGCAGGCTGCCGAAATGGCAGTACAGTATGGGCTGACCCTGCCCAACAGCCGCTCGAATGAGAGCGAGGCCGATCTGATCGGCCTGGAACTGGCGGCCCGCGCGGGTTACAACCCCGACGCTGCGGTCTCCCTGTGGCAGAAAATGTCCAGCGCTTCGCAGGGTGAGCCACCGGCTTTCATGAGCACGCACCCCTCCTCCTCCGGCCGCATCGATGCCCTGCGCGCTGCCGCGCCCCGGGTTGAGGCGCTCTACCAAGCTAACAAGTAAACCCTTGCCGGGCGCCGCCAGGCGCCCGGCATCCGCTTGACCCTTACCCCGCTGAACGTCCCGTTCATCCATTGCGCACAAAATAACTGGCCGTGCGCCGATAAATCATTAGAATATCCGCCGCTCAAGGCCATACTGGCCGACATGGGTTCCCTAACCCCATTTACAAACAACGGCGGAGGCACGGCTTCCGAACCGGTAAAAAGGACACAAGATGCAGACCCTTTCCCCCGCGCGCCGGCAGCAGGCCCTCGCGCTGCTGATTGCTTTTCATATCGCCATCATCATTGCCAGCAACTATCTGGTTCAGTTGCCGATCACGCTGTTTGGCTATCACACTACCTGGGGCGCCTTCAGCTTTCCCTTTATCTTTCTGGCCACCGACCTGACCGTCCGCCTGCTCGGCAAGGGCGCCGCACGCAAGGTGATTGCGCGCGTGATGCTGCCTGCGCTGGTGGTGTCTTACGCGGTATCAGTGGTGTTTCAGGAGGGCAGTTATCGCGGGTTGGAAGCGCTGTTGTCGTTCAACGACTTCGTATTACGTATTTCTCTTGCCAGTTTCGTGGCCTATGTCATCGGCCAGTTGCTGGACATCCAGGTGTTTGATCGCCTGCGCCAATCGAAGCGCTGGTGGATTGCCCCCAGCCTCTCGACCGTGCTCGGCAACCTGGCCGACACCTTCGCCTTCTTCTCCGTCGCGTTCTGGCGCAGCAGCAACGAGTTTATGGCGACCCACTGGGTCGAAATCGCCACGGTGGACTACGCCATCAAGCTGATCATCAGCCTGCTGTTGTTCCTGCCGCTATATGGCGTACTGCTGAATGCGCTGCTGCGCCGCATATCAGGCCCCACGCCTGCACCCAGCCACTGATCTGGCGAGCACGTCCACGGCGCGCTGCTACCAGAGGCTGACTCCCAGCCCCAGCAGCGCGCAGACCGCCAGCGTTTGCAATGCCGAACGCTTGGCCGCAAAAAGCATCAGCACCGCCACTAAGGCAATCACCACAGCGCCCGCATCCCACTGGCCCGCAAAGCCTTGCGGCCAGAACACGTGGTAGGCGAAGAACAACGCCAGATTGACGATGACGCCCACTACCGCCGCTGTAATTGCCGTCAGCGGCGCAGTGAACGACAGCTTACCGTGGGTCGATTCAACCAGCGGGCCACCGCCCAGAATGAATAGAAACGAGGGTAAGAAGGTAAACCAGGTCACCAGAAAGGCCGCTACCGCACCCGCCAGAAATGCCTGCGCCGGGCCAAATACCTCCAGCCCGTAGCCACCGACAAAAGCGACAAAGACCACCACCATGATCAGCGGGCCCGGCGTGCTTTCACCCAGCGCCAGCCCATCAATCATCTGGGTTGGCGTCAGCCAGCCGAACTGGGTTACCGCGCCCTGGTACACATAGGGCAAAACCGCGTAGGCGCCACCGAAGGTCAACAGCGCCGCCTTGGTGAAGAACCAGCTCATCTGCGTCAAGTCGCCGCCCCAGCCAAAGCAGAGCGTCAACGCCGCCATCGGCAGCAACCAGAGCAAGGCCCCAACCGCAAGCAGCCGAGCCAGCGCAGGCCAACTGAAACGCGCGTGCGCGGGGGGTGGCGTGTGATCGTCAATCAGCGCGGACGGGTGCTCGCGCTTAGCGTTAGCGGGCTCACCGCCCAGCTGAAAATACGCAGGCCGCCAGCGCCCACCGAGATAACCCGCCACGCCGGCGCCCAGCACAATCAGCGGGAAGGGTAACCTCAGGGCAAAGATTGCCACGAAGGCACTTACAGCGATCGCCCACAGCCACGGATTTTTCAGCACCCGCCCGCCAATCCGCCAGGCCGCCTGAAACACCACGGCAGTCACCGCCGGCTTGATGCCATAAAACAGACCCGCCACCCAGGGCAGATCACCGTAGGCCAGATACAACCAGGCCAATAGCACCAGCAAAAACAACGAGGGCAAAATAAACAGCACCCCTGCGATTACCCCGCCCCAGGTGCGGTGCAATAACCATCCAAGATAGGTCGCCAACTGCTGCGCCTCGGGGCCGGGCAGCATCATGCAGTAGTTCAGCGCGTGCAAGAAACGACGCTCGGAAATCCAGCGGCGTTTATCCACCAGCTCTTCATGCATGAGCGCAATCTGGCCGGCGGGGCCGCCAAAGCTGATAAAGCCAAGCTTCAGCCAAAACAGCAGCGCCTCACGCAGTGAGGCCTGCGCAGCTGAGCTGGCCGAGCCCTCGTGTGTTTGCGGTGCGTCCATACCAGCTCCTCTTGTAAACCCACCTTCAGCGCGCGCCCTTATTTCAGCAGCATGCCAGAGTCAGGTTGCAACCAGATTGCAATATTGTGGAAAAAATACTGTCTTGAGGGGCTAGCCGAAAATCACCGCCAGAGGCATTATTCTGCCATCGCAGGCACTGCCTCGCGGCCCTCCTGCGGCATGGATGCCCCCGATACTCTGCCTGTTTGTGCTTACCGTTCGGCCACTGCTCGCTGGCACTCTGAGCATCCGCCGCCAAGGCCCCGGAAGCACTGAAGAGAATCACCCACAAAAAGGAAGTAGTCGATGTTAATCAGGAAAATGCTGTTCTCTGCAGTACTCATGGGCGCGGTGATGGCTACCGGTTGCGCCAGCGTCAACAAGGCGCCCGCCGCCATGGATGCCGAAGCCAAGCAATTCAACACCCACCCCGATTTCGCTCAGGTTTACGTTTACCGCAACGAAACCTTCGGCGCTGCGGTCTCCATGCCGGTCGCGGTCGACGGCCAGCGCGCCGGCACCACCGGGCCCAAGTCGTTCTTCATGTTTCAGCTGCCTGAGGGGTCGCACACTATCAGCTCACAGAATGGCGCTTCTTCGCTGTTGATCAATGCCGAGAAGAACAAGAACTACTTCGTCTGGCAGGAAGTGAAAATGGGCATGGCCTCCGGCGGCTCCAAACTGCAGTTGGTGAGTGAGCAGCAGGGCCGTTCCGGTGTGCAGCAGTGCAGCCTGATTCACAGCAACCTCTGAAGCCTGTGGCAAGATGACCGGCAGCGCTAGGCGCCGGTCATTTCAATTGCTACGCCCGTTCGCAACTGCCTTGCTGCTTGCGGTACCCCGCTGCAGTTAGCGGATGGGTCACCACTCCCTCTCAGCATGCAACGAGCGACCAGGCCGAGTGCGATCGATCAGCACACAGCACTATTCGACAAACCTGTCAGGGAGGAGCATGACGCATGACTGAACTACACGGAAAATGCCTCTGTGAAGCGGTCACCTATCAAATAACCGGAAATCTCGGCCCGATCTACCACTGCCACTGCAGCAAATGCCGCCGCTGGCATGGTGCAGCCTTTCGCACCCGCACCTCTATTCTGCGCAGTCAGTTCAGCTGGCTCAGCGGTGAAGACAAGCTCTCCACCTACGATTCATCCGACAACGTCACCAAGTACTTCTGTCGCACCTGCGGCTCGCCGCTGATCAGCACCTACAAGGATCACCCGCAAGTGCTGGGCATCGCGCTCGGCGGGCTTGAGGGTGAGATCACCGAGCAGCCGCAGGGCCATCTATTTACCGACTCCAAGGCCAGTTGGCACCAGATAACCGATGACCTGCCGCAGTTTCCGGGCTGGCCCGGTGCCGAGGCGCTGGTACGCAAGACCGCAGATTAGGCCGGCGCGCCCTCGGCGCCCTGCTGGGCGATTTCACGCAGCGCTTCCACCAGATAGGCTGGCTCTTGGGCGCCGGAAATCAGGTATTGATTGTTGATAATAAATGCCGGTACCGACGACACGCCCGCCTGCTGATACCGCGCCTCGTCGCTGCGTACTTCTTCAACATAAGCATCGGAGGCCAGCACCTGCTGCGCGGCGTCTGCATCCAGTCCTACCTTCTGCACACAGCGCAAGAGCACATCCCGCTCGCCCACGTTCTCCGCGTGACCAAAATAGGCATCAAACAGCGCCTGTTTCATCGCCGTCGCCTTGCCCTGCTCCGCCGCCCATTTCACCAGTCGGTGAGCATCAAAGGTGTTGGCGGTGTAGCGCTGCTGCATTTTGCTGAAATTCAGCCCCAAGTCGGTAGCAATCTCGATCATGTTGGCCTGCGCCGCTTCCATCTCGGCTTCACTGCGGCCGTACTTACGGCTCAGTGCCTGCAAAATGGGTTGCGGCTTGCTGTCCGGGTCCGGGTTCAGCTCAAAGGCATGCCACTCGACATCGGCCTGAAGCTCGCCGTCCAGACTAGCCATCGCCTGTTCCAGCCGGGCATAGCCGATGGCGCACCAAGGGCAGGCGATGTCGGACACGATATCAATATGCAGGTTGGTGCTCATGGACTGTCTCACTCTGAGTCGTTATCAAGGCACACAGCCTACACCGCAAGCCCCGAGCTTTCACCTGTCAGCTCGGCAAGCTGGCTATACTCGCTGCACCACCCCTGTTTTGCCGGAGCCACCATGCTTGAGTTACGCCCCAACTGCGAATGCTGTGACAAGGACCTGCCACCGACTGCAGAAGACGCATTGATCTGCAGCTTTGAATGTACCTTCTGCCACGATTGCGCAGCGCGACACCTGCAGTTCACCTGCCCCAACTGCGGCGGCAATCTGCTGCAACGGCCGAGCCGTCCGGAGCGCCTGTTGGCAGCGAACCCGGCCTCCACGCAGCGCGTACTCAAGGTCCACGGCAACTGCCGGCAGACGCGCTGATTCGGCACCGGGCAGAAAGAACATAGACTTTAGTCACATAGCCGCCCTATTTACTGTGCAACCCGGCTACCCTTCGCGGTCGCGTCGACTATAGTTAGGCCAGACCCCACCAGGGTCTGGTTCACGCAGCCGCGCACAAATACAAAACCGGGAGCCTTGCATGAGCGCTGTTATTCTGTTGTTGGCCGGTCTGGCCATGATGTCTCTGGGGTACTTCATCTACTCCAAGTTCATCGCCGAAAAGATCTATCGCCTTGACCCCGACTATCGTACGCCAGCGCACGAGTTTGAAGACGGCGTCGATTTTGTCCCCACCAACAGGTTCGTACTCTGGGGCCACCATTTCACCTCGGTCGCTGGCGCAGCGCCCATCGTCGGCCCCGCTATAGCCGTGATCTGGGGCTGGGCACCGGCCTTTTTATGGGTGGTATTCGGCACCATCTTCTTTGCCGGCGTACACGACATGGGCGCCATCTGGGCCAGCGTGCGCAACAAGGCCCGCTCGGTCGGCTCGCTGACCGGCGATGTGGTCGGCAAGCGCGCCCGCAGCATCTTCATGATCGTCATCTTCCTGGTATTGCTGATGGTCAACGCGGTCTTTGCCGTGGTGATTGCCAAACTGATGATGAGCTTTCCGACCGCCGTATTGCCGGTCTGGGGCGCCATTGGTGTGGCACTGATCGTCGGCCAACTGATTTACCGTCGCATCCTCAACCTGGTCAGCGTCTCAGTTATCGGTGTGATTGCGCTCTACGCGCTGATCTTTGCCGGCCCGTCCATGCCGATTCAGATGCCTGCCGAGGTAGCTGGCGTCTCCGGTAACGCAGTCTGGATCGTGCTGCTGTTCATCTACGCAGGTGTAGCGTCGATCCTGCCGGTGTGGATGCTGCTGCAACCGCGCGATTACATCAACGGTCTGCAACTGTTTGTGGGCTTGCTGATTCTCTACGGCGCCATCCTGCTGCTGAATCCGACAATGGTTGCCCCCATGTTCAATGATGCCGTGCCCGCCGGTACGCCCTCGATAATACCGCTACTGTTCGTCACCATTGCCTGCGGGGCGATATCCGGCTTCCACGGCTTGGTCGCTTCCGGCACCACGTCCAAGCAGTTGAACAAGGAAACCGACGCACGCTTTGTTGGCTACTTCGGTGCTATTGGGGAGGGTTGTCTGTCGCTGGCGGCGATTCTGGTCGCCACCGCCGGCTTTGCCAGTCTGACCGACTGGAAGGCCATGTACTCGGCCTTTGGCCAGGGCGGCGTCACCGCCTTTGTTGAGGGCGGTGCGTACATCATCCACAACGGGCTGGGCCTGCCGCAGGTCACTGCTGCCACGCTGCTCACCGTTATGGCGGCGCTCTTTGCCGGTACCACCATGGATACCGGCCTGCGCCTGCAGCGTTACATTTTCCAGGAATTTGGCGAAATCTATAACCAGCCCTGGATGCAGAAACCTCTGGTTGCCACCCTGCTGGCGGTTGGCAGCTGCATGTTGCTGGCATTCGGTGCCGGCGCCGATGGCTCCGGCGGCATGATTATCTGGCCGCTGTTCGGCACCACCAACCAGTTGCTCGCCGGCCTCACCCTGCTGGTAATCACCGTGATGCTGGTGCACATGCGCCGCCCGATGTGGTACACCCTGGCGCCACTGTGCTTTCTGCTGGTAATGACCGTGGTGGCGCTGCTGACCCAGCTGCGCACCTTCTATCAGCAGGAGAACTACTTCCTGCTGTTTCTCGACATTGTGGTACTGATAGCAGCCATTCTGGTGGCCATGGAATGTGCCGCCGCACTCAAGCGCCACCGCGCGATAGCGGCTGCAGAGGACGGCAATGCCTCCTGAAAAAGCCGGGGAGTGGCGCGCCTGGCTAGGCAAGGCGCGCTTCTTTCTCGAGGAAACCTACAGCACGCGCTACCGTGGCGCCATTGCCCGGGCACGGCGCGATGAAGATGACCTGTTCATGCTGCTGGTGTTCTCGGAGATGATGGGCGTGCCCAACCCAGCCAGCTATTACACCCTGGAACTGCAGCCGCTGTTGCTGCAGCGCTTCCATGACTGGCACAGACGCATGGGCATGGAGCACTCGCCGCTGGACCACTTTCGCTGCTGCTGATCTGGAGCACCCGCTATCACTACCGCACGCTTTGACCTGCTCAACCGCCGCCTGATCTGGGTCGGCGGCAAGGGCGGGGTAGGCAAGACAACTGTCTCCGCCGCCCTTGCCGTACTCGCCGCCGGCCGCGGCAAACGCTGCCTGATTGTCTCAACCGACCCGGCGCACAGCCTGGGCGACGTGTTCGCCAAGCAGCTGGACGACACACCACGGCGCCTGCTGCCCAACCTCGATGCCATGGAAATCGACCCCGATACCGAGGTCGAAGCGCACCTGGCACGCGTCAGCGCCCAGATGCGCCGCTTCGCCAGCGCCGAAATGCTGCCGGAACTGGAGCGCCAGTTGCGGCTGACGCGGCAGTCCCCGGGCACCCAGGAAGCAGCACTGCTGGAACGGATTGCCCGGCTGATCAGCACGCCGCACCCCGAGTACGACCTGATCATTTTCGATACCGCGCCCACCGGCCATACCCTGCGACTGCTTACCTTGCCAGAGGCCATGGCCGCCTGGACCGAGGGACTGCTCAGCCATAACCGCAAGTCAGAGGAACTGGGCAAGGTATTGCAACACCTTACGCCCAAGCGCGGTCGCGATATCGACAGCCCTTTTGATACGCCGCAAACCAATGAACTGGGCGACCTTGACCGCAAAACCCGCGACATCGCCGATACTCTGCTAAACCGCCGCCGACTATTCCACCAGGCCAGGCGGATACTCAAGGATCATCAGCAAAGCGGCTTTCTGTTCGTGCTCACGCCAGAGCGTTTGCCTATACTGGAAACCGCCCGCGCAGTCAGCGCGCTGCAATCGGTGGACATTCCCATCGTCGCCGCACTGATCAACCGGGTGATTCCGGCGACGGCCGACGGTCAGTTTCTACAACGCCGTCGAGAACAGGAAGCCAGCTACCTGCAGCGTATTGAGCACGAGCTTGGACACTTGCCGCTACCCCGCTTGCCGTGGTTGGAAACCGACGTCCAAGGTCTGGATATTCTGCAGAGCATTGCTGAACAATTGGCAGCTCAGGGCTTCTAAGCCATTAGGTTAAGACCCATGACAGAGAAGGGATACCACATGAAACAGCTATTAATGACCGCCGCCGCACTACTGCTGATCGCCGGCTGCACCAGCCAACCGATCTACAACGTCAGCGATGCCAGCACCCAGGTTTACAACAACGACTTTGAGCCCACCGAGCAACAGGTAGAACAGGCCATCATGCTGGGGGCTACCCGCTACGGCTGGCAGCCGCGGCTGGTCGAACCGGGACTGATCGAAGCCAGTATCCTGTTGCGCGACCATCAGGCGACTGTCGAAATCCCCTACTCCGCCAACAGCTACAGCATTCGCCACAAAAGCAGCGAAAATCTGGACTACAAGAACGGTGAAATTCACCGTAACTACAACCGCTGGGTGATGAACCTTTCGTCGGCCATTCAGCAACAACTGAGCGCCGAAGCCTACGGCAGCAGCCCGCAGGGCGGCCAGATTCGCTGAACCCACAGCGCTACGCTGGGTCAACTGCAGTAATACCCGCGTAGCGCAGGAGGATCACCGCATGCTCAACATCACGCTCGACCCCGATAGCGCCATCGTCACCCTCGAACCCCACGGCACCCTCAGCGAAGAGGATTTTCGCCGTGCCGGCGCCGCCGTCGATCCCTTCATCGAGCTGCACGGCGGCTTGCGCGGCATGATCATTCACGTGCACTCGTTTCCGGGCTGGGATTCGTTCAGCGCCATGATTTCGCATCTGTCCTTTGTTCAGCAGCACCATCGCAAGGTGAAGCGAATTGCCGTCGCCAGCGATAGCAATCTGGGCAACCTGGCCGAAGCCATTGGCTCTCACCTGGTCGCCGCCGAGATCAGGCCGTTCGGCTTTGATCAACTGGAGGACGCCAAGCGCTGGATTCTGGCCGGCTGAGATGCTCGCTCTCCCGGTTAACGACTGACAACCAAGCCACCTCTCGAAGCTGCCACAAAGTCGTGCTATACAGAAGCCATCACTTTTCCAGGGACAGGAGCAGTTATGGCACTCGACACCGCCACCAGCGGCCGCATTCATAGCATTCTCGGCAGCGCACAGGCCAAAATAGAACAACTGCGCAACCTTGAACCCTTTCTGATCGATCTCTCGCTGCGGGAAAACCCGGTCGGCGCGCGCGTGGGCCAAACCCTGGCCGACAAGCTGGCGATCCTGCCCAAGGTGCGCGCCTTCGGCTTCGACAAGATATTGCTCGGCACCCTCGACTACTCGATGCCCGATGAACTCGAAGTCGATGACGACTTCATGCTGTACCTGCGTGACCAGCAGATCGATACCACCGGCTGCTACGCCTTCACCGACATTGGCCTGGTCGACGCGCAGGGTCAGTTCACGCCCTCGCCATCAATGCTCAAGCTGCGCGATTACCGCGTGCCCAACACCCTGCACGAAATCTACCTGAGCAAGGATGGCATGGCCGGCCAGTACGACTTGCCAACACTGGTGCGCAGCCTGCCCGCCAGCATCGCCTGGTTGCAGCAGAACATTCGTGGCGATAATGGCGGTGCACCGAAGATTCTGATCAACGTGGTCGACGGCTGCGATGCCCTGGCCGAAGATCCGGACACAGCCTGCAGTGTGTTCGCCCTGCTCGCCCAGCAACCCATAGAAGGCATTAGCATCGAGGACGACCGCGGCACCTACCTGCCGTTCCAGGTGGGTGCCTTTGTTGCTGCCATCCGCTGCGTGCTGCCGGCGCCGTTGAAGCTGTTGGTGCACATGCATGCCGGCGGCGGGTTCGAGAATGCCTCGGTGCTCGAAGCGCTGCTCAACGGCGCCGATGGCGCGTGGGGCGGCTTGCCCAAACGGGCAGCGATCATCGGTCATGCCTCGCTGGGTGAGCTGATCGCCAACCTGGTGCGTGTCGGCAACCCGCACATGAGCACGCGCTATCAACTGGATCAACTACTGCCGCTGGCAACCCAGCTGCAGGTGCTCGACGAAGAAGAGACAGTACCGGACGACCTGCCAATCCTGGGTTACAACGCGTACCGCTTACCGTTGAGCTTTTTTCGCCAGCGTGCCGATCGCTTCATGGATCTCATCCCGGAAGCCATTGGGGGCAGTTACCGTTACCGCATCTGCCCGGTGGTCAGCGACCCGGCGGTGATTGCCGGGCGTCTGGCCGAGGTCACCGGCCAGCCCGCCGACAGCTTTAGCCAGGCAGTCCTGCAACAGATGGTGCGCTTGATGCGGCGCGAACTGCGCGCCGGAGAACGCATTGTCTACGACCAGCCGGCGCAGTTACTGGCGCTCTACGACAGAGCCTGCAACAGCCTGTGAGCCGTTGCAACGGCGGCCATGAGCCAGACAAGGCTTTACAAGCCGTGCGGCTGGTCGTAAAAAAGACCCTTAACGTTCGACAGATTTCTGCATGGATCAGCAGCCACGCGCCAGGGAAGCCGCTGAACCTTGCACTCTGCACTCCCTACTCAGAGTTGAAGGACCATGACTGACATAGCCCGCGAGATAGAACAGGATAGCGCCGTCTACAAAACCCTGCTGGAATCCACCAAGGCCATTCCCTGGAAAATCGACTGGGCGACCATGCAGTTCGCCTACATCGGTCCGCAAATTGAAGCCCTGCTGGGTTGGGCCCAGAACAGCTGGCTCAGCGTCAACGACTGGTCCGACCGCATGCATCCCGAGGACCGCGAGTGGGTGGTGAATTTCTGCGTATCGCAATCGCAATCAGGCATCGATCACGAAGCCGACTATCGCGCGCTGACCCGCGACGGTAACTACGTATGGATTCGCGATGTGGTGCACGTGGTGCGCAATGATGATGGCGAGGTAGAAGCGCTGGTTGGCTTCATGTTCGACATCAGTGAGCGCAAGAAAACCGAAGAAAAGTTGCTGACCCTCCAGAAAGAGCTGGAAGAGCTGTCGTTCAAGGATGGCCTGACCGGCGTGGCCAACCGCCGTATGTTCGACTCGATAATGCAACTGGAGTGGACCAACTCAAGGCGCACCGGCCAGCCCTTGTCGGTCATCATGATCGATATCGACTACTTCAAGCAGTACAACGACCATTATGGCCACCTCAAGGGCGATGATTGCCTCCGGCGCGTGGCCAAGGCGCTGAACACGGCCGCAGCGCGCTCACGCGACTTTTTCGCCCGTTACGGCGGCGAAGAGTTCATTCTGGTACTGCCGGAAACCGACGCTGCCGCGGCCGAGCGCGTAGCCGAACGCTGTCGCAACCTGGTGTTCAAAGAACAGATCCAGCACGACTACTCCGCCGTCAGCCAGATACTGACCATCAGCATGGGTCTGGGCACCATAACGCCCAGCCAGAAGGACGAACCCCGCGCCTTCATCGACGCGGTGGATCGCAACCTCTATCTGGCCAAGCAACAGGGCCGCAACCGGCAGGTCAGCGGCCTGGACTGAACGCCGCCTATGCCGGCTGAAACACCAGCCAGCCGGCATACAACCCCAGCAGCAAGAAGGCCAGCGCCGTCACCCGGCGTATCCACACCAGCGGCAACTTGTCAGCGGCGGCATTGCCCAGCAATACCACCGGCACGTTGGCCAGCAGCATGCCCAGCGTAGTGCCGAGGACTACCCACAGGTAGGCATCAAACTGCGCTGCCAGCACCACGGTCGCAATCTGTGTCTTGTCGCCCATCTCCGCCAGGAAGAAGGCAATCAGCGTCGCCATGAAGGCGCCATAACGGCCAATGGGCGGCGTGTCATCTTCATCCAGCTTGTCTGGCACCAGGGTCCAGGCGGCGACCGCCAGGAAAGATACGGCCAGAATACCGTGCTGCCATTCATAACTGAGCAGATCGGCCACCACCTGCCCGACCGCGCCAGCCAGGGCGTGGTTGACGACAGTGGCAACAAGAATGCCCCAGATGATCGGCCAGGGCCGACGGAAACGCGCCGCCAGCAGCAAGGCCAGCAATTGGGTTTTGTCGCCGATCTCTGCCAGCGAGACAATCCCGGTTGATACAAAAAAAGCTTCCACGGAGGTTCCAACGGAGGGCGGGTCAGACATACCAATGACACACAAACACCCCCGCCCTCGGCTGGTGCTCGTATGTCATAGGTCTCGTCAAACCCGTGCCGCGAGGTGCGGCTGAGGTTTGCGAACGCCATGATCTGCGGATCAATTATGTTGACGTTCGCCAATGGAAGGCAGGCTTCCGGAGAGACTACTCCCCTAAGACGGGGGCAAATTTAACAGCATCGGCGCGCGCAGGCAACGGCAAAATCAGCCGGGCGCGACCGCCGAGTAAACCTTGAAGCGATTATTCTCGCGCAGTACCTCACAGGGGCCAATGTGCTGTTCTATCAATGGCGGGTACCGCAGAAAACCGTTGGCCACAATGCGCAGCTCACCGCGCGGCAACAGGTTGCGGGTTACCTGATTGAAAAAACGTTCGGCGATGCTGGTGTCCTGGCGGATACCAGTATGAAACGGCGGATTACTGATCACGCTGGCGTAGCGCCCATGTACTTCGCTCAGGCCATCGGAGGCATACACCTGCGCTGCAACGCCGTTCAGTTGCAGCGACTGCTGAGCACACCAGAGCGCCAGCGCATCCACATCAACCAGTTCGAACTGGCACGCCGGGTTGCGCCGCGCCAGCGCAATGGACAACACGCCCGAGCCGCAGCCAAAATCCAGCACCTTGCCGCTGGGCAGCGCCTTGCGCTCATCCAGCAGCAGCTCACTACCCTCGTCCAGACGGCCGTGGCTGAACACGCCGGGCAGACTCAGCAGGTCAATCTGCTGGTCGTCCAACTGCAACTGGTAGCGCTGTTGCCAGGCGTCCAGTTTGAACGGCGCTGCTGGGCGGTCGGTAACCACCCGCCAGAGCTGACAGTGGCGCGCGGAATCCAGTTTCTCCGGCGTCGCACCATACGCACCCAATAGCCGTTCGGCGCGGGTAATACCCCCCTTCTTCTCGCCCACCAGATAGATCGGCTTGCCCAGCGCCAGCAACGGCGCCACCTGCGCCAGAGCATACTCGGCACGTTCAATGGCTTTGGGCATGAGCACGATGGCGGCATCCAGCGCCTCGACCTCGGGGCACAGATGGGAGAACACCAGTCGCTCGGCCGGCAGCTGACCGGAGAGCCCCTGAATGACTGCAAAATCCCAGCTCCAGAGCGTCCAGTCGGCCGCCAGGCTGCGGGTCAGGCCGTCGGCGGTCGGATTGACCAGCAGCAGACGCTGGCCGCTGAACAGCTCGGCACTGCGTTCAAGAATCTGACTGGTATTGTCCATGGGCTACTCCTGATGATGGCCAGCGGGTTGCGCAAAGGGCGCATTGTAAGCGCAGCGCCAAGACGCTGAAACCTGCAATTACGATCGCGGCTTGGCCCGCCGCGTGGGTTCGGCCTGCAGCGGATCATCCGGCCAATAATGTTTCGGATAGCGGCCTTTCATCTCTTTCTTTACCTCGGCGTAACTGCCGCGCCAGAAGCCGGCCAGATCCTGGGTGACCTGCACCGGGCGCTGTGCTGGCGAGAGCAACTGCAGTTTGAGCGGCTGCCGCCCGCGCGCAATGCGCGGGTTGTCGGCACTGCCGAACAGCTCCTGCAGCCGCACCGACAGGCTCGGCGGCGTTTCACTGTAATCAATGCGAATGCGCGAACCGGTCGGCACTTGCCAATGGGTCGGTGCCTGCTCGTCCAGTTGTTGTGGTAACGGCCAGGGCAAGCGCGCCGCGAGTATGCCGGGCAGATCGAGGTTGGCAAAATGGGCCAGCCGGGTAACCTTGTCCAGATAGGGCGCGAGCCAGTCTTCGAGACTATCGAGCAGCGTCTGGTCAGACATATCCGGCCAGTCACTGGTGGGCTGCTGCGCCAGATCCAGGGCACGCAGCAGCGCAATGCGCGCCTGCCATTGGCGCAGCGCCGGCGTCCAGGGCAGCAACGCCAAGCCTTGCCGGCGTACTACGTCACAGAGCGCGCGCTGACGTTGCTGCGGATCAATTTGTGGCAGCGCAGTGCGCTGCCAGACCAGTTCGCCGATGCGCTCCTGGCGTTCGGCCAACAGACTTTCGCTGCGCGCGTCCCAGGCCAAGGTATCGCGCTGGTTCAGTAGTTCAGGCTGCAGCGCCAGCAGTGCCGGTACATCCAGCTCGGCTGCCAGAAAAATCCGCGCATTACGCTGCGCGGCCTGGCCGCCCAGGGCGGCAATCGCCAGCCAGCTCGACTGCTGTAACGAGTCGGGTTCGATAAAGGCAGCGGCGCGACCATTGGCCAGCCGGTACTCGCTGCCAGCTGCGCCGCGCCGTTGCGCGATGCGATCCGGATAGGCCAGCGCCAGCAGCACGCCCACCCATTTATCGTGCGCTGGATCACTCACCTGCCCCCACTGCGGCAATCGCTGCAGTTGCCGCTGCCACTGCTCGGCCAGCTTGCGCGCACGCTGCAGGGCGCCGCGGTCGGCATCAGCGCCACGGGCGTCGTCAAACAGCGCCAGGCGCAAACTCGCATCGACACTGACAGCGCGCCGCAACAGGTCACGTTCATCCACAATTGCGGCCAGCCGCGCCGCCATCTGGCCCAGGCCAACGCGCTGCCCTACCACCAGCATATGCGCCAGCCTGGGATGCATGGGCAGACTCACCAGGGTTTCGCCATGTGCGGTCAGCTGCCATCCCCGCTCGCTGTGCTGCAAGGCGCCCAGGCGCTGCAACAATTCGCGACCCTGCTGCAAGGCCGCAGCGGGCGGCGGGTCGAGCCAGACCAGTTCGCTCGTGTCCTGCACGCCCCAGTGCGCCAACTGCAATGCCAGTGGCGCCAGATCGGCCTGGCGGATTTCTGGTTCACGCTGGGCTGCCAACTGCTCATGCTGCTGCGCAGACCACAACCGATAGCAGACGCCGGGCTCCAGGCGACCGGCGCGGCCCGCGCGCTGTTCCGCGGCAGCGCGGGAGACGCGGCGAGTCTGCAGCCGGGTCATGCCGGTTTGCGGGTCGAAGGCGGCCTCGCGTGACAGGCCGGCATCGACCACCACACGAATGCCTTCAATGGTCAGACTGGTTTCGGCAATCGCAGTGGCCAGCACGATCTTGCGCTGCCCGATCGGCGCTGACTGAATCGCTTGACGCTGGGCGGTAAAGTCCAGCTCGCCGTACAGGGGCGTCAGCAGCACATCCGGCCGGCTGCCCAGGCTCTGCTCGAGCTGCGCTTGCACCCGGCGAATCTCGGCGGTGCCCGGCAGAAATACCAACAGGCTGCCCTGCTCATCGCTCAATGCCTGCAGCACCGTCTGACAAACCAGCGGCTCGATAAACTGCCGGGACTCCCAGGGCGCACCGTAGTTCACAGTCACCGGAAACTGGCGCCCCAGGCTGGTTACTACCGGGGCGTCGTCGAGCAACTGGCTGACGCCTTCGGCATCCAAAGTAGCCGACATCACCAGCAGGCGCAGCGGCAACTCATCGCGCAGGTATTGCTGAGTTTGTACGCAGAGCGCCAGGCCCAGATCGGCGTCCAGGCTGCGTTCGTGGAACTCATCGAAAATCACCAGGCCAACGCCTGGCAACTCGGGATCGGCCTGCAACTGGCGCTGCAGAATACCCTCGGTGACCACTTCGATTCGGGTAGCCGCGCTGACCTTGCTGTCGAGGCGAATGCGATAGCCCACGGTTTGCCCAACCGGCTCGCCCAGCATGTGGGCCAAGCGCTCGGCTGCGGCGCGAGCAGCCAGCCGGCGCGGCTCGAGCAAAATGATTTTCTGCCCGGCCAGCCACTCGGCCTGCAACAGGGCCAGCGGCACCAGCGTAGTTTTACCGGCACCGGGCGGCGCCTGCAGCACCGCCGAGAGATGGCTTTCCATGGCGTGCAGCAGTTGCGGCAGAATCTGGGTAACCGGGAGTTCACTCATGCGCTGACCATACCGAAAGAGAGGCCCGCATTATACGGGTTGCGGGCTTTCAGTCAGCCCGGCGCGCAGATATGCTATGCGCAACCGCTGTGGCGCCAGCACAGCTCCGCGCGACCCGTGCTTGCACACGGTGCCCCGCTGGCGTCCACCCTCACATCGTCTTATCAGGAGATCTGTCGCCATGCGTCTGAAGCCCCTTGCCGCCGTTCTGCTTGCTACCACCCTGACCACCCAGCTGACCGCCTGTGGCACCGTGTTTTACCCGGAGCGCCGCGGCCAGATCAGCGGTGAGATTGATCCTGGCGTCGCGATTCTCAACGGCATCGGCCTGTTGTTCTACATCATCCCCGGCGTCGTTGCCTTCGCGGTGGACTTCGCCACCGGCGCAATCTATCTGCCGGATGCGCGCTACAGCCTGGAGCCTTCGCAGCTGCAACCGGCAATCGACGCTGATGGCAAGGTCGACAAAAGCAAACTGCAGGCAATTCTGCACCGCGAGCTGAACCTGGATCTGCAACTCGATCAGGCTGAAGAAAGCCGGCAGCCTCTGCCCAGCCACATTGCCCTGCTGCATACCGCGCCGCGCGCGTGAGTTCAGAGCGTACGCACGACAGCGCCGAGCGCGCGCGCCTGCTGAGACTGGCGACCCGCGCCTCGGTCGCCGTGGCATTGGTGTTGATTGCACTCAAGGGTGGCGTGTGGCTGGCATCGGGTTCGGTCAGTCTGCTGGCCGGCCTGATCGACTCGCTGATGGATGCCGGCGCCTCGATCATCAACCTGTTTGCGGTGGGTTACGCGCTGAAGCCGGCAGACAAGGAGCACCGTTTCGGGCACGGCAAGGCCGAGGCCCTGGCCGGACTGGCGCAGGCCGCGTTCATCAGCGGCTCGGCACTGCTGGTGTTACTGCAAGGCGTCGACCGGCTGTTGCATCCGCAGCCGCTTGATGCGGCCTGGTCCGGCATTGCGGTCATGCTGTTCTCGATTATCGCTACCCTCGGGCTGCTGGCACTGCAACGCCACGTAATCAAGCGAACCGGCTCTACAGCGATCGGTGCCGATGCATTGCATTACCGTTCTGACCTGCTGCTCAACCTGAGCATCATCGCCGCCCTTCTGTTGGCGCAGTTTGGCGTGCAGCGTGCCGACGCTCTGTTTGGTCTGGCCATTGCGCTGTTCATCGCTTTTGGCGCGGTACAGATCGGGCGGCAGGCGGTGCAGATTCTGATGGACCGCGAATTACCTGACGGCGTGCGTGCCCACACCTTGCAACTGGCCCGCTCGATTCCCGGCGTACTGGACATCCATGACCTGCGCACCCGCGAATCGGGGCAGCATTGGTTTATGCAACTGCACTTGGAGCTTCCGGCCGAGCTCAGCCTGGCGCAAGCGCACGAAATCGGCGAGCAGGTGCGCCTGGCCATCATCACCCACTATCCCCAGGCCGAAGTACTGGTGCACAAGGACCCGGCCTGAGCCTCGGCTTGCAGCAAACCGCGCACAACAAAAAGGCGAGCCACCCGTTGAGTAGCTCGCCTTTTTTACGTCCGCTGGATTCCTTGTGGGATCTTGCCTTGCTCCCGTGCCTTGTGGGCTGGGTAACCGGCTGGCAGCACACCTGTTAGATGCTCTTGCCCCGACTCGCCGGATAAGCGAGGCGGCTGGACGACCGGTTCTGGCTGAAACTGTTGACTATAGTAGGCCGACCGGAGCGAAATAACTTACCTTATATTGCATAAAATATTGCCAAATCAGCAATTTTTATCTAAAAATCACAAAACATGCGCAATAAGGTAAAAACCGATGAATTCTCTCAACCTGGATCGCTACGACCTGAAGATTCTCGCTGCCCTGCAGCACGATGCACGCATCAGTAATCAGGAGCTGGCAGAACGCATTGGCTTGTCGCCCTCGCCCTGCTCACGCCGCGTCAAGGCACTGGAAGACAGCGGGCTGATAAAGCGTCAGGTTGCACTGCTTGACCCCGGCATGCTTGGGCTCAAGCTTACCGCCTTCGTGATGATCGGCATGGACCGCCACACCCCGGAACGCTTTGCCGGATTTGAAGCGGTAATCCGCGAATGCCCCGAGGTACTCGACTGTTGTCTGGTCACTGGCATGGACGCCGACTATCACCTGCGCGTGGTGGTGCCTGATATGGAGCACTATCAGCAGCTGCTGCTGGGCACGCTGACGCGTATCGAAGGCGTCTCCAGTGTGCGCTCCAGCTTTGTACTGAGCCAGGTACTGGCCAGCACCGAGCTGCCGCTCAAGCACCTGGGCCTGAACTGAAATAAGCGTGCTGACGCCTGCCACTGGCGCAAGCACGCTGCAGAGCCGTTATACTGGCGCCCCTTTTTCATCGTCTGGAGCCCGCCCATGACCTACGACCAGTTTGAAGCTCTCGCCATGCCGCTAATGATCTTTGGCCTTGTGGCCTTCATGGGTTTCATCGTCTGGGATCTGGCCAAGCAATCCAAGGCTGGACGCTACGGCACGTTTGTACTCTTTGGTGTACTGGGTCTGGGTGTGATGGCCTTTGTTATCAAGGAAGTGGTGATCGGCATCATCAGCTGAGCGCCACCTGCCAGTACAGCCGCGGCCAAAAAGCCGCCAAATCTGACCAATATCCCGCCTGCATCAAAGTCTGAATCATGATTCACTGCATTCAAACAATGAATACGGATTCAGATCATGGCTTACCGCACCACCGCCACCCGCATCGAACGTGACCAGGTACTGCGTGAACACATTCTCGATTGCGCCCTGCAACAGGTTGCCGAACAGGGTTTCACGGCCCTGACCATGAGCGGCCTTGCCGGTGCCGCCGGGGTCGCCACTGGCAGCCTGTACCGGCACTTTCCGGGCAAGGGTGCGCTGGCCGCCGATGTGTTTGTCAAAGCCACGCGCATCGAACTGAACACCCTCAAGGAACAATTTCAGGCACCGGGTAAAGCCTCTGACCGCCTGCGCAACGGCCTCACGCAGTTCGCCGCGCGGGCTTGGCACAGCCGCCAACTGGCCTACGCGCTGATCGCCGAACCCGCTGAAGAAGAGGTTGAAACCCAGCGCCTGTTCTATCGTCAGGCTTACGCCACCATTTACGGCGAGCTGTTGGCCGATGGCGTGGCCGATGGCAGTTTTGTCGTGGAAAACATCCCGCTCACCTCAGCCTGCCTGGTTGGCGCCATTGCCGAATCACTGGTCGGCCCGCTCTCGCCGCAGGCTCGCGCCGACCGGGAAAGCGGCCTCCCCAGCGAAAGCCTGGAGGCGGTTACCCGCACCATCACCCGTTTCTGTCTGCGCGCCCTGGGCGCCAAGGAGCCAACGCCATGAACCTGCACCAGTTCGCCGAAACCCATGAGGTATCCAATCAGGTCCCGCCGCTCAGCGGTATCAATCTGTACCGCGATGACCTGCCGCTGCAGGAATGGGTCAAGCGTTACCAGGGTGACTGGGCAGATGCGGCGCTGAACGCATACGGCCAACTCACCGGCAGCAGCCTGATGGAGGCCGGCTTTCTGGCCAATGAGAACAAACCGGTATTCCACAGCCATGATCGCTATGGGCATCGCATTGACCTGATCGAGTTTCACCCGGCCTACCATGAACTGATGGCCGCCGGAATTGGCGCGGGCATCACCAGCGCGCCCTGGACCGACCCGCGGCCCGGTGCGCAGGTGGCACGTGCGGCGACCATGTATTTGCATAACCAGGCCGAGGCCGGCACCAGTTGCCCAATGACCATGACCTACGCCTGCGTGCCCGCCCTGCGCCTGCAGCCCGACCTGGCCGAACATTGGCTACCCAAAATCCTCTCGCGCCAATACGACCCGCGCAACCTGCCGATCGAGCAGAAAACCGGCGCCACCATCGGTATGGCGATGACCGAGAAACAGGGCGGCACCGACGTGCGCGCTAACACCACCCGCGCCTACCCCGTGGGCACGGGGGGCCCTGGCCAGGCCTATGAACTGGTCGGCCACAAGTGGTTCTGCTCGGCCCCGATGTGCGATGCCTTCCTGACCCTGGCGCAGACCGACAAGGGGCTGAGTTGCTTCCTGCTGCCGCGCCATCGCCCGGACGGCTCACGCAATCAGTTTTACGTTCAGCGCCTGAAGAACAAACTGGGCAACTGGGCCAACGCCTCCAGCGAAGTCGAGTTCCGCGGCGCGCTGGCCTGGATGGTCGGGGCCGAAGGCCGTGGCGTACCGACCATCATCGAGATGGTCTCCCTCACCCGTTTCGATTGCATGATTGGCTCCAGCTCCCTGATGCGTCAGGCCTTGACCCAGGCAGCGCATCACTGCGCGCACCGCAAGGTCGGCACCCGCGTGCTCAACGAGCAGCCGCTGATGCAGAACGTACTGGCTGACCTGGCGCTGGAAAGCGAAGCGGCGCTGGCGCTGACCATGCGCATGGGCAAGGCGCTGGACAACCAGCATGATGAGCAGGAAGACAAGTTCGCCAGGCTGGTCACCGCCATCGGCAAATACTGGATCTGCAAGCGCGCGCCGGGGATGATCAACGAAGCGCAGGAATGCCTGGGCGGTGCCGGCTACGTGGAAGAAACTATCCTGCCGCGCCTGTACCGCGAAGCGCCGGTCAACTCGATCTGGGAAGGCTCCGGCAACGTGCAGTGCCTGGATGTGCTGCGCGCGCTGTCCAAGGAGCCGGGCGTGCTCGATGCCCTGTTTGCCGAACTGGGCGACGGTCATGGCTCAGCTTTGCTAGGTCAGCGGATCGACCAGCTGAAGCAGCAATTCCGCGATACCGACGACATCCAATACCGCGCCCGCCAACTGACCGAAGACGTCGCCGTGGCGCTGCAAGCCAAACTGTTGCTGGAAGCCGGCAACAGCAGCGTGTCGGACGCCTTCATCGCCAGCCGTCTGGGCCAGCACGGCCAGGCCTATGGCACACTGCCCAAGGGCCTGGATGTCGAAGCACTGGTGGCGCGCTCGACGCCTGCCGCACTCTGAGGAATACGCGTGACAATCGAACAGAGCACCATAGAGGCGCGGGTGGAGGCCGGATTCAGCCGCGCCAACTTCATCGCTGACCTGGGCATACGCCCCACGGCCTGCGGTGCGGGCTGGGTAGAAGCCGAGCTGAGTATTCTGCCCCGGCATTTTCAACAGGGCGGCTTTGTACACGCCGGCGTACAGACCACCCTGGCGGATCACTGTGCCGGCGCGGCGGCGGCAACGACCCTGGCTGAAGGATTTAGCGTCCTCAGCGTCGAGTTCAAGCTCAATCTGTTGCGCCCTGCGCTGTGTGAAACCCTGCTGTGCCGTGCCGAGGTATTGAAATCAGGCAAACAGATTTGCGTAGCGGAGTCGGAGGTTTTTGCGTTGAAAAATGGCGAAAAGCGGCTGTTCAGCAAAGCGACGGTAACCCTTGCGGTGCTGCCCGTTGCCGCTACACTGCCGCGCTGAACCGCCGCTGGATAGCCGCCTATGAAACAACGCCTACGCTCAGCCCAACGCCCTGGCCCCGCCGGCAAACCGCGCCGGCAGGCCGCTGCGCCGCCCGCCAATCCACAACTGATTGCGCTGAACAAGCCGTTCGACGTACTTACCCAGTTTACCGATGGCCAGGGTCGCGCCACCCTCAAGGACTTCATCACACTAAGCGGCGTCTACCCTGCCGGTCGACTGGATCGTGACAGTGAAGGTCTCTTGCTGCTGACCAACGATGGTCGGTTACAGGCGCGCATCACCGACCCCAAGCACAAGCTGGCCAAGACCTACTGGGTTCAGGTAGAGGGCGAACCCAGTGCCGAACAGCTCGACCAGCTGCGCGCCGGCCCGCAGCTGAACGACGGCCCCACCCGTCCGGCGGAGGTAGAGCAGATAACCGAGCCCGACCTCTGGCCGCGCAATCCGCCGGTGCGCTTTCGCAAGAGCGTGCCCACCAGTTGGCTGGCGATCACCATCCGCGAAGGCCGCAACCGCCAGGTACGCCGTATGACCGCCGCCGTCGGCCTGCCCACCCTGCGTCTGGTGCGCGTGCGTATTGGCGACTGGCAGCTCGGTGACCTGGGCCCTGGCCAATGGCGTAACCAACCTATTTAGCAGCGTGCCACGGAATCTGCACTGGCGTGGACAAAAAATGAACCAAGATTCAGATCTTCTCGATTCCGTAGCACTGATTCCCAACAACAAGAACAGGACAGCAGCATGAACATCCCCGATCTACTGGCGCTCAATGCGCGCAAATTTCCCGACCAGGAGGCCCTCATCACCCCAGAGTGTCGTCTCGACTGGGCCAGCCTGCATGAGCAGAGCCTGCTGCTCGCCGCACACCTGCGCACCGCATATGGTATTAGTCCGCAGGACCGCGTCGCTCTTTTCATGCCCAACGGCTATGCCTGGGTGCTGGGTTACTTTGCCGTGCTCAATCTGGGCGCTGTGGTGGTGCCCATCAACGCGCGTCTGGCGCCGGCCGAGCTCGACTACATATTGCGAGACTGCGGCGCCAGCCTGGTACTTGGCTGTGCCGAGCAATACCTGACCCTGGCTCCGCTGCTGAGCGAAAGCCGCCCCGGCCTGAACCTGGACGACCTGACCAAGCTGCTGCCCCACTGGACGCGCAAACACACGCTGGAAGCCATCGAACCCAGCGCGCCCTGTACGCTGCTGTACACCTCGGGCACCACCGGCAAGCCCAAGGGCGTATTGTTCAACCATATCAATCTGCTCACCGTTGCCAACACCACTGCGGTAGAAATGGACGTGCGCCCGGACAGCCGCCTGCTGCACATGATGCCGCTAACCCATTCCGCGCCCTTGCACGTATTCTTGCTTGGCGGCACCTACGTTGGCGCAGCGCATATCGTCTTGCCGGAATTCACCCCGACCCTGCTGCTCGACACGGTGGAGCGCGAGCGCACCACGCACTTCTTCGGCGCCCCCGTCGCCTATCTGCTCACCGCGCAGCAACCGGATATTGCCCAGCGCGATCTCAGCTCCATGACCTGCTGGGTCTACGGTGGCGGCCCCTTATCGGCTGAACAGGTCGAATTGATCCGCCAGCGTATGGGCACCGAGCAGTTGTTCTGTGTGTATGGGCTGACCGAAGCCGGCCCCAGTGGCAGCCTGATGAAACCCGCCGAGCACAAAATCAAAGCCGGCTCCATCGGCTGCCGCGGCGCGCTGCACACCGAACTGCGGCTGATCGACGATGCCGGCCACCCCATCGCCGGCGAAGGCACCGGACAAATCCAGATTCGCACCGCCGCGACCATGCTGGGCTACTGGAACAAGCCCGAGGCGACCGCCGAATGCCTGCACGCCGACGGCTGGCTGGACTCCGGAGACGTTGCCCGGCGCGATGCCGACGGCTATTACTGGGTCCTGGCACGCAAGAAGGAGCTGATCATCAGCGGCGGCGTGAATATCTACCCGCGCGAAATCGAATCAGCGCTGGAGCAGCACCCTGCCATCGCCGAGGTAGCGGTAATCGGTGTGCCGCACGCCGAGTGGGGTGAAACCGTCAAAGCCTGCGTGGTGCTGCGCGAGCCACTGGACGACTGCGCCCAAATCCTGCGCACCTACCTGCAACCGCTACTGGCCGACTACAAGATTCCGCGCCTGTTCAGCCAGCACAGCGCCCTGCCGCGCAACGCCAACGGCAAGGTGATGAAGCACCAGCTTTAACAAAAAAGGGGCCTCGGCAGAGACCCCTTTCTACTTGGTGCACGGCCTGTGCCGCAGGACAGGCTGCAGGCCAACGTCAGTAGCGCAGCCCAAACAGGCGAAACAGAAAACCCAGCAGCCAGATGGGGCCGATCAGCAAAAATTGCAGGTCTTTGAAGAACGACGGTTTCTTGCCCTCAAGATGGTGGCCGATGAACTGGCCCACCCAAGCCAGCACAAAAATGGCTACGCAGGGCCAGAACACATAGGTCATCAGGCTGAGGATCAGCAGCATGAGTAACGACAGCACCAGCATCACCGCAGCGATGCGCCACGAGAGTGTGACGTAGAACGCCAATGCCGCCGCCACGGCGAGCATCGACACCCAGGGGTGTATCGCCCAGAGAATTCCCAGCACGCTGAAGGTAATCAGCGGCACGCAAATCCAGTGCAGCAGTTTGTTCATCGGATTGCGATGGCTTTCACCATACTCGTCGAACCATTGGTCAATCGCTTTCATAAACCACCTTGTTGTAGGTCTGATGTGGTGTTTTTACTGTCTCACAGTGTAGACAAAGCGCTCACCGTAACCAGTGTCGCAAGGCGCCATACCCAGTGTCATTGACAACCTGCGGCCCAGCGGCGATGCTCTGACTCACGCCGACTGGCGTCCCCGTTCGCGGAAAGGGCTGCGCCCGCTGTACCCACCTTCGATCTTGTCCATACGACACCCAGCCTGCCAGGCGGACACAGGCCCGATAAGGGGATCGTATGTCCACATCCAAAACATCCAGAAGCCCGGTCAGCCACGGCCGATTGAATCTTGAGCAGCAGCGCAAGCGCGCCAAGGAACTACTCAAGGCACTCAACGCCGGCAACCCGAGCGCGCTGCAACGCGTCAGCCTGCATTTGCCTGCGCGCAGCCAGGCATTGCGTCTGGCCGACGCGCAGTTGGTCATTGCCCGCGAGGCCGGCTTTGCCAGCTGGCCGCGACTGAAGAGCCATATCGACAGCCTGGAGCACGCCGGCCGCCGCATGTTGCGTGACGGCGACCAGGACCTGCGCACCCTGCACATTCGCTGCGGAAGCGACATTCAACACAACTTGAAAACCGCTGGTTTCAGCGGCGACTTTCTCGAATTTTCAGATCCTTTTTGCATCGGCCCGCTCAGCGCCAGCGAACCCGAAACGCTGCTGCGCCAGCGCGCCGTATTTCTTGCCGAAACCTTCGACCTGACCCTGGCCGATGCGCTCGCCCGTCAGCAGCAAAGCTACCGCCGCCTGCAACAGCTGGATGACTACCAGCGCTTTGTGCTCTGGTTTGAGCACGACAGTTACGACCAACTGATTCTCGCCTACCTGTTACAGCGTTTGCAGCAGCTGCGCCCCAGCGCGCAGATCGAACTGATAGCGGTAGACCAGATTCCCGGCGTGCAGCGCTTTATCGGCATAGGCCAGCTCGCTCCCGACGTGCTCAGTTGGCTGTGGCCCCGCCGCCAGCCGGTCAGCGAAGCATTGCTCGAGCTAGGCTCCCAAGCCTGGCAGGCGCTGACCGAGCAAAGCCCGGAAGCCTTGTTGCAATTGATCAAAAACGGCACGCCAGCGCTGCCAATGCTCGGCAAGGCGCTACACCGTCACCTGCAGCAACTACCCGATGAGCAGCACGGTCTGGGATTGACCGAATACCTGAGCTTGCAGATCTTGCAACAACAGGGCCCGCTGACCGCAGGTCAGGTTTTTCGTGAACTCATGCTGCACCAAGAACCCCTGCCCTACCTCGGCGACCTGATGTTCTGGTGGCTACTGCAGCCGCTACTAAGCGGCGCGACACCGCTACTGCAAATAGACGACCCGGCGCCCGCGTGGCCGCAACGTCTGATACGACTGACGGCGCAGGGCGAAGCCGTGCTGGCCGCCAAGGCCGATGGCTTTGCCGCGCGCGGGACGCCCTACTGGGTCGGCGGTGTGCAACTCATTCCGGGAGCAGCGCACTGGCGCTATGATGCCGAGCGGCAACAGCTGCACTACCATAGCGCCTGAAACACCGCGCCGCTGCCCGTCGGCGGCGCGAGATGTTAAGCTAGCGCACTTATTTCGCAGGGCTTGCGCCGCCTCCCGCGCCAACGCCCCGCCCATCGCACAGCCAAAAGCCGGAATCTATATCCATGCCACAACCCAACCCCTTCAAGCCTGTCGTTCTCTGCCTCTCCGGCCATGATCCGAGTGGCGGCGCCGGCTTGCAGGCGGATATCGAAGCGCTAATGGCCCAGGGCTGCCATGCCGCCCCGGCGGTCACCGCGCTGACCGTGCAGAACACCGTCGATGTGACCGACTTCCGCGTGCTGGACCGCGACTGGGTGCTGGCCCAGGCCAACGCTGTACTCGGCGACATGCCGGTATCGGCAGTCAAACTCGGTATGCTCGGCAGTGTCGAAATGGTCGACACCGTAATCGAGCTGATGCAGGCCAACCCTGCGCTGCCGCTGGTCTGTGACCCGGTGCTGCGCGCCGGCGGCGGCGGCTCATTGGGCAAGGAAGATGTCGGCTTTGCCCTGCGCGAACGCCTGCTGCCGCTGGCGCTGATCGCCACGCCCAACCTGCCGGAAGCGCGCATCCTCGCCGAATTGCCAGAAGGTAGCGCGGACGAATGCGCCGCCAAACTGCTGCCCTACTGCCAGAACCTGCTGATTACCGGCGGCCACGGCGACGAGGCCGATATTCACAACCGCCTGTACTGCAAGGACGGCAGCCAGCACGACTTCACCTGTGCGCGCCTGCCCGGCAGCTACCACGGCTCCGGCTGCACCCTGGCCAGCGCACTGAGCGGCCGCCTGGCGCTGGGCGAAGAACTGGTCAGCGCGGTGCGTTCCGCGCTCGACTACACCTGGCGCACGCTGCGCGACGCCGAGCAGCCAGGTCATGGCCAATACGTGCCACGCCGCCTGCCACTGGATTTCTGCTCGTGAGCCAGCGCGGCCTATACGCCATTACCGACAGCACGCTGCTGGCCGATGGCAAGCTGCTGCCCTACGTGACGGCCGCACTGCGCGGCGGTGCGCGCTGGCTGCAATACCGCGACAAAAGTGGCGACGCCAGCCGCCGTCTGGATGAGGCCAGCCAACTGGCGCAGCTGTGCAAAAGCCATGACTGCCAGCTGATCATCAACGACGACCTGTCACTGGCCAGCCGCCTCGGCGTCGGTTTGCACCTGGGCCAGGAAGACGGCTCGCTACGCGAAGCACGCCAGCAACTCGGTTCGCAGGCGCTGATCGGCGCCACCTGCCACGCCAGCCTGGAACTCGCTGCGCAAGCCGTCAGCGAGGGTGCCAGCTACATTGCCTTTGGTCGCTTCTTCCAGTCGGTAACCAAACCCGGTGCACCCGCAGCCACACCGGTTCTGCTGCAGCAGGCGCGTCAACGCTTCAGCCTGCCGATCATTGCCATTGGCGGAATTACCCTGCACAACGCGCCGCAATTGCTCGGCGCCGGCGCCGATTATCTGGCCGTGATCAACGGTCTGTTCGGCGCCCCGGATGCTGAAACTGTGCAACTTCGCGCCTGCACCTTCAGTCAACTTATTAACGCCTGTTGAGAGACTTCGTCATGTCCCGTACCGAAACCCGTTCCGAATCCCTGTTTGCCAGCGCCCAGAAACACATCCCCGGTGGCGTCAACTCGCCGGTGCGTGCGTTCAAGAGCGTGGGCGGCACGCCGCTGTTCTTCAAGCACGCCGAAGGCGCCTACGTGACCGATGAAGACGACAAGCGCTACGTGGATTATGTCGGCTCCTGGGGCCCGATGATCCTCGGCCACAGCCACCCCGATGTGCTGGACGCGGTACGCAACCAGCTGCAACACGGCCTTTCCTACGGGGCGCCGACGGCCATGGAAACCGAGATGGCCGATCTGGTCTGCCAACTGGTGCCGTCGATGGACATGGTCCGCATGGTCAGCTCCGGCACCGAGGCCACCATGAGCGCCATCCGCCTGGCGCGCGGCTATACCGGCCGTGACAGCATTATCAAGTTCGAGGGCTGTTACCACGGCCACTCCGACAGCCTGCTGGTCAAGGCCGGCTCCGGCGCGCTTACCCAAGGCGTACCGAACTCCGCCGGCGTACCCGCCGCCTTCGCCAAACACACCCTGACCCTGCCGTTCAACGACATTCAGGCGGTGCGCGAGACGCTGGCCAAGGTCGGCCAGGAGGTTGCCTGCATCATCGTCGAGCCGGTAGCCGGCAACATGAACTGCGTGCCACCCGCACCGGGTTTCCTGCAGGGTCTGCGCGAGGCCTGCGACGAACATGGCGTGGTGCTGATCTTTGATGAGGTGATGACCGGCTTCCGCGTCGCCCTCGGCGGCGCCCAGGCGCTGTATGGCGTAAAGCCCGACCTCACCACCTTCGGCAAGATTATCGGCGGCGGCATGCCGGTCGGCTGCTTCGGCGGCAAGCGTGCAGTAATGGAGCAGATCGCCCCGCTCGGGCCGGTATACCAGGCGGGCACGCTGTCGGGTAATCCGCTGGCCATGGCCGCCGGCCTGACCACTCTGAAATTGATCAGCCGCGAGGGCTTTCACGCCGAGCTGACCGATTACACCAGCCGCCTGCTGGCCGGTCTGCAGCAACGCGCCGACGCCGCTGGCGTACCCTTCGTCACTACGCAAGCTGGCGGCATGTTCGGTTTGTACTTCTCCGGCGCTGACGACATCGTCACCTTCGACGACGTTATGGCCAGCGACGCCGAGCGCTTCAAACGCTTCTTCCACCTGATGCTGGACGGCGGTGTCTATCTCGCCCCCAGTGCCTTCGAAGCCGGTTTTACCTCGATTGCGCACGGCGATGCCGAGCTGCAGCTGACCCTGGATGCGGCCGAAAAGGCCTTTGCCGCCCTATGATCAGCCTTGCCTACGGGTTGCTCTGTGCCAGCCTGCTCGCATTGGGGTACTGGCTCTGGCAAAGACGCAGCGGTTTGAGCGAAAACGCGCGCGGCGCCCTCACTGCCACGCTGCTGGCCCTGCTGCTGCCGGCCATCAGCAGCCTGCTGCTGGCGCTGCAAAGCTTGGAACTCGGCGATGTTGTTACCCACACCCAACGGATCTTCGGCCTTGCGGCGCAAAGTATCAGCCTGCCACTGCTTGGCCTGGCCGCGCTGTACCTGGCCTTTGGCCTGCGTTGGCAGCCCGGCAACTGGGGACGCATCTTGCTTGGCTTGATGGCCGCGTTTGAACTGACCCGGCGCATGCAGCTGCAGCATGGCTACCAGTGGAGTATCAGCCTAGTGGGCCTACTGCTGTTGATATTGAGCTGCATGCTGATTCTGCGCCGCGACCTGCGGCCCATGCTGACCGGCGCCGCCTGCTGCCTGGGAGCCCTGGCGCCGCTGTTCAGTGCCGGCGCGCCGGCACTGGCCGGCCTGCTCGACAGCTCGGCGCTGGTGCTCTGGCTGTTCCCCGCCTTACTCGGTGCGGGCCTGACAGTTGGCCTGCTCAGCGAACAGGCGCACAATAGATCCAGCGACGCCCCTTCGGCGCCTGCCACCGAGAGGACCTGACCACGCCATGCTCCGCCAGCTGCCACGGCTTATTCTGCTCAGTCTGCTGCTACCCGCAACCCAGACGTTTGCTGAGACTGACAACACCCTGCTGATCAGTGCCGAAGATCGCTGTGCCTTCGAGCGCGTGGACGAAGAAAGCCTGCAACTGGCGATCGACACCTGCGTCAGCGCCGCCGAAAGTGGCGACATGAAAGCCCAGTACGAGCTGGGCCAGCTGTACTACAGCGGCGAGCGGGTGACGCAGGACTACAGCATGGCGCTGCAATGGCTTGAACAAGCTTCCATTCAAGGCGAACCCCGCGCGCAGTATCGTCTGGGTATGATGCACTTTCAGGGTGAAGGCGTGCAGCGCAACTTGGCGCAGGCCTACATCATCCTGAAAATGGCCTCCATCAATGGTCATGACGCCGCGATGGACAGCGCTGACCTGGTGGCATTGCAGATGAACCAGCAGGAAATGAACGCCGCCACCCACGTGCTGGGAACCTTGTTTCGCGATTATCTGGCGCAGATTCGGGAAGAGCAGTTGAATGGAACGCTGAAGATGGAGGAGCCTGAGTTGCAGCCTGATTCGAATGCGCAGGAGATTGAGAAGCTGTTGGAGTAGTCACTCGATTACCCCTTTGACCGAATAACCCGTAACGCAATGTCGTTAGTTGTTTGAACTTAGATACTCGGTTCATTACCGCTTTTCGCCTCTAGGCGAGTCAGGGGGAGATGCTTGCCCATCTCCCCCTAACAACCCCCTCGGGCACCCAGCTGCGCGGCCCTTCGGGTTCGCTGCGTTGCTCGATCTGCCGGGGCCCTGCGGAACTCGTCGCTGCGCTCCTCAAACAGTCCTCGGGCTTATTCCCGGCAGCTCTGCGCTACTCGCCCACTCAGATGGGACTTTTTAGGCCATGCAGCGGCGGGTTTTTTAGTCCAAAGTTGGACCACACACCCCAAACCTGAAAACCACGCCGTGGTCGACCAGGGATTCCCCGTTCCGAGCTGCCGAGTAACGCAGGGGGTTGAGCGATTGAGCCGAGGACTGTCTGAGGTGCGGAGCTCGCGTAGCGCCGAGTTCCGCAGGCGCGCTCAACACCGAGTAACGCAGGGAAGCCGAAGGCCAGCTTGGTGGGGTGGCCTTTCATTTGGTTACTTTTCTTTGGCCAAGCAAAGAAAAGTGACTCGCCGGAAAAGGCGAAAGGCAAGATTGAAACCGCGCAAAGAAACAACTGAACTCGGATGCCGATCCAAGCCTTGTAAAGAGATAAAACAACGAGCCAATCAGCAGAGCGAGAAGCAGACCAATTTGCGGTTTGCGAGCCACACGCCCCACAAGAACCACATCAGGCAGTAGCGCCCAGCCTGATCAACTATCCGACCGCGGCGGCATCGGAAAATGCATCACATTACTGCCGCCATCCCCCTTGGCCTCACTGATCTTCGCCGTGCCCACCCGCTCAACCTCATCAATCCGAATGATCGAGTGCACCGGAATAAAGCTGCGCTTGACGCCATCAAACTGATTTTTCAGTTTTTCTTCGCCCGGATCGACCACCAGTTGGGAGCGCTCACCGAAGATCAGCTCCTCGATTTCCATAAAGCCCCACAGCTCGCTCTGGAAAATCTGCTGTGCGTAGAGTTCGAACACCTGTCCCTGGTTGTTGAAGATAACCCGGAAAACCGGCTGACTTTCTTTACTCATAGCGGGATGACCAACACCTTGAAAAACGCGTGAACGCCGCGGCGGCTGCCGTTCGGCGGGCGCGCATCATAGCACAGCGCGGGACATAACAAAGGCCCCTGCTTGTGTGTATAATCGCCCCTTTTCTCAAGCGATGCCCAGCAAAGATCCCATGGCCAAGAAACTCTTTATCCAGACCCACGGTTGCCAGATGAACGAGTACGACAGTTCACGCATGGCCGACCTGCTCGGTGAGCACCAGGCAATGGAGCTGACCGACAATGCAGACGAAGCAGACGTGATTCTGCTCAACACCTGCTCGATCCGGGAAAAGGCCCAGGAAAAGGTATTTTCCCAGCTGGGCCGCTGGCGGCCGCTGAAAGAGAAAAACCCCGATCTGATCATTGGCGTGGGCGGCTGCGTGGCCAGCCAGGAAGGTGATGCGATCCGCAGCCGTGCATCCTACGTGGATGTGGTCTTCGGCCCGCAGACCCTGCACCGCCTGCCCGAGACGATCGACGCGGCGCGCACCACGCACAAGCCGCAGGTGGATGTCAGCTTTCCGGAAATCGAGAAGTTCGACCGCCTGCCCGAACCCCGCGTGGATGGCCCCACCGCCTTTGTGTCGGTGATGGAAGGCTGCAGTAAATACTGCAGTTTCTGCGTGGTGCCCTACACCCGTGGTGAAGAGGTCAGCCGACCCTTTGATGACGTGTTGGCCGAAGTGATCCACCTGGCTGAAAATGGCGTGCGTGAAGTGACGCTGTTGGGTCAGAACGTGAATGGCTACCGCGGCGTGACCCACGACGGCAGCGTCGCCGATCTGGCCGACCTGATCCGCGTGGTCGCCGCCGTGGACGGCATCGATCGCATTCGCTACACCACATCGCATCCGCTGGAGTTCTCCGACAGTCTGATTCAGGCCCACGCCGAGGTGCCGGAGTTGGTGAAGTACCTGCACCTGCCGGTGCAGTCGGGCTCCGACCGCGTACTGGCGGGTATGAAGCGCAATCACACCGCGCTGGAATACAAGTCACGCGTGCGCAAGCTGAAGGCAGCCGTACCCGGCATTATCCTCAGCTCCGATTTCATCATCGGTTTTCCCGGTGAGACCGACCGCGATTTCGAGCAGACCATGAAACTGGTGGAGGATGTGGGTTTCGACTTCTCCTACTCCTTTATCTACAGCGCGCGCCCCGGCACGCCCGCCTCGGACCTGCCCGACGACACGCCCGACGAGGTCAAGAAGCAGCGTTTGCAGATTCTGCAGAACCGGTTGAACCAGCAGGGCTTCGAGAACAGCCGCCGCATGGCCGGTACCACCCAGCGTATTCTGGTGACCGATTACTCGAAGAAGGACCCAGGCATGCTGCAGGGCCGCACCGAGCACAATCGCATCGTCAACTTCCGCAGCAACAACCCGCAGCTGATTGGCCAGTTTGTCGACGTACTGATCGACGAAGCACTGCCACATTCGCTGCGCGGCACGCTTATCAGCGAAACGCTGCATTAACGCCATGCGCCCTGCCCCATCCCGCGCACTGCCAATTCCCGCTGTCCGCCTTGCGACCAGCGGAAAATGGCATTGCTTTGCAGAGCCATATTTGCGCGCTATTCTGTCGTTTCATCCATGCCATCTGGCGACCTAACGGACTATTTTGAACGCACCTCTACATATTCATCGTTTCAGCATCGAACCCGTCGACTCTCGACGCTTTGCCGCTCTCTGCGGCCAGTTCGACGAAAATCTCCACCTGATCGAGCAACGCCTCGGAATCGAAGTGCGCAACCGCGGCAACCATTTCGAGCTGATTGGCGAAGAGGCCATCACCCGCTCCGCTGAAGCCGTGCTGCGTCAGCTGTACCGCGAAACCCGCGACAGCAAGGACTTGAGTCCCGATACCGTACACCTGTTCCTGCAGGAATCCGGCCTCGAAAGCCTGAGCGAAACCCTGAATCAGACCGGCGACAATCGCCCGGTGATTCTGCGCACGCGGCGCATGACCATTCAGCCACGCGGGCCGAACCAGCAAAGCTATGTGCGCTCGATTCAGGAACACGACATCAACTTCGGTATTGGCCCGGCCGGCACTGGCAAAACCTATCTGGCCGTGGCCTGCGCAGTAGATGCGCTGGAGCGCGAGCAGATCAGCCGCATTCTGCTGGTGCGCCCGGCGGTCGAGGCGGGCGAAAAACTGGGCTTCCTGCCTGGTGACCTGGCACAGAAGATCGACCCCTATTTGCGCCCCCTGTACGACGCACTCTACGAGATGCTCGGTTTTGAACAGGTGACCAAGCTGATCGAGCGCCAGGTGATCGAAGTCGCGCCACTGGCCTACATGCGCGGCCGCACCCTGAACAACAGCTTCATCATTTTGGATGAAAGCCAGAACACCACGCTGGAACAGATGAAAATGTTCCTCACGCGCATCGGTTTTGGCTCGACCGCGGTGATCACCGGCGACATTACCCAGGTCGATCTGCCGCGTGGCACCAAGTCTGGCCTCGGCCACGTGATCCAGGTGCTCAAGGATGTGCCCGGCATCGGCTTCACCCACTTCCTGTCCAAGGACGTGGTGCGCCATCCGCTGGTGCAGCGCATCGTAGAAGCCTATGACCTGTTTGAGCAACTGCAGGAAGCCGAGCGCGAAGAGCGCAAGCTTGAGCAGCGCCGGCAGCAGCAGGATAGCGATGAGCATTGAGCTCGACATCCAGCGCGCCTCGGATGCGCCGGACCAGCCTGACGACGACAGCTTTTTACGCTGGGTCGGGCTGGCATTGGGCTCCGGCACCGACCGCGAACTGACCATACGACTGGTAGACGTTGATGAGGGCCGTGATCTCAATCACACCTGGCGCGGCAAGGATTACGCGACCAACGTACTTTCCTTTCCGGCCGACCTCCCCCCTGAACTTGACCTGCCACTGCTGGGTGATCTGGTGGTGTGCGTACCCGTGGTGGCGCGCGAGGCCCAGGAACAGGGCAAGCCGCTGAACGCCCACTGGGCACATATGGTCATACACGGCTGCTTGCATTTACTCGGCTATGACCATATTGATGACGCCGAAGCAGACGAAATGGAAGCCCTGGAACGCGACTTGCTTGCGCAACTGGGCATTGCCGACCCCTATCTAGATGATGATGAGTAAGGATCAATGAGCGAAGATCGATCGACCAATGGGCATAAGTCCTGGCTGGACAAACTGGTCCAGGCTTTTGTCCATGAACCCAAGAACCGCCAGGAACTGCTGGAACTGCTGCGCGAGGCGCACGCCAACGAAGTCCTGGATATCGAGGCCCTGTCGATCATCGAAGGCGCCCTGCAGGTCAGCGACATGCAGGTGCGGGACATCATGGTCCCGCGCTCACAGATGACTACCATCAAAGCCAGTCAGTCGCCGCGCGAGTTTCTACCCGAAGTGATTGAGGCCGCGCATTCACGCTTTCCGGTCATCGGCGACGGCATCGACGACGTGCTTGGCGTACTGCTGGCCAAGGATCTGCTGCCCCTGTTGCTCGAAGACAACATGGAGCGCTTCAACATCAAGGACATTCTGCGCCCGGCCACCTTTGTACCGGAGTCCAAGCGCCTGAATGTGCTGCTCAAGGAGTTCCGAGCCACACGCAATCACATGGCGGTAGTGATTGATGAGTACGGTGGAGTCTCCGGCCTGGTAACCATTGAAGATGTACTTGAGCAGATCGTCGGCGACATCGAAGACGAGCACGACGTCGACGAGGACAGCCAGATCAAGCCGCTGCCCAGTGGCGATTATCTGGTCAAGGGGCTGACACCGATCGAGGAGTTCAACGAGCACTTCGAAACCGAATTCCCCGATGAAGAGTTCGACACTGTTGGCGGCCTGGTAATGAACGCCTTTGGCCACCTGCCCAAACGCAACGAGGTGGTCGAACTGGATGGCTTCCGCGTGCGCGTGCTGAACGCCGACAGCCGCCGCGTGCACCTGCTGCGGGTTACCCTGGTCAATACTTAAGCGTCTCTAAGGAACGGCATGTCTCTGCCTACTGCTCTGCTGGCCCGCCTGCGTGGCCCCGGCCTGGTTGGCCATCTGCTCGCGCTGGTGGCCGGCGCACTCAGCACCCTGTCGTTCGCACCCTACAACCTCTGGCCACTGGGGCTAGTATCCATTGCCCTGTTGTATCAGGGTCTGAAGCAGGTGAGCAGCAAACAGGCGGCCGTTCGCGGTGGCGCCTGGGGGCTTGGCCTGTTTGCTTCCGGCGTGTCCTGGATCTACATCAGCATCCACCTGCACGGCAATGCCTCACCGCTGCTGGCCGGTTTTTTGACCGGCGGCCTCGAGCTGGGGCTGTCACTGTTCATCGCGCTCTGGGCCTGGGCCTGGGCCCGGTTTTTCCGCAGCAACAGCCCCTGGCTGGGCAGCCTTGGCTTTGCCGCCGTCTGGGTAGCACAGGAAGTGTTCCGCAGCTGGTTCCTTACCGGCTTCCCTTGGCTTTATCACGGCTACGCACACACTCATACCTGGTTGAATGGCTATGCGCCCCTTGGCGGTGTCTGGCTGCTGGGCGGGATTTCGGTGTTTATGGCCTGCCTGCTGAGCGAGTGGCGGCTGGTGCGCCAGCCGCTCCAGTGCGGCCTCGCGCTGCTGGCGGTGGGCGCGCTCTGGCTCGGTGGTTACGGCCTGCAACAGGTCGTCTGGACGACCACCAAGGGCCAGCCGCTCAGCGTCAACCTGGTGCAAGCCAACATCGAGCAATCACGCAAGTGGGACCCGGATTACATCACCCACACGCTCTCGCTCTACCGCGACCTGACCTACGCCCAACTCGCCACCGACCTGGTGGTCTGGCCGGAAACCGCCGTGCCGGTGTTACAGAGCCAGGGGCAGTACTTTGTCGACGGCATTGCTGCCAATCTGGCAGAGCGCGGCAGCACCCTGATCACCGGCATACCGGTTGATGAGATGGACCCCAACGGCCTGCGTATCTATAACGGCATCATGGTGGGCGGTAGCGAGCCGCAAAGCGAATACCTGAAGCAGAAGCTGGTGCCCTTTGGCGAGTACGTGCCGCTGGAAGAGCTGCTGCGCGGGCTGATCGATTTTTTCAACTTACCGATGTCCAGCTTCAGCCGCGGGCCGGCTGATCAGCAACCGCTGCTGGCGGCTGGCTATCGACTCGCGCCGCTGATCTGCTACGAAGCGGTTTACCCCGACTTTGCCGCCAAACAAGCTGCCCAGAGCGACCTGCTAATCACCATCAGCAACGACAGCTGGTTCGGCAGCTCCATAGGCCCGCTGCAACACCTACAGATGGCGCAGATGCGTGCAATAGAGGCGCAGCGCTGGATGATTAGGGCGACCAACAACGGCGTTACCGCGCTGATAGACCAGCACGGCGAGATACGCACACGTATTCCACAATTTCAGCAGGAAGTCTTGCTCGGTGAGGTACAACCCATGACAGGACTGACGCCCTACCTGCGCTGGCGCAGCGTGCCCTTGGGGTTAGTGGTGGTCTCGGTGCTGCTGATGGCCGGCTTGTGCCGGCGGCGGCAAAACGCCAGGTAACGGGCAACGGCTGTCCAGGGTTTCGAGGATCTGCCAGAGTACCGCCAGGTCCTCCTTGCTCAAGCCCTGCAGTTCCAGCTCTGCCACCCCGCCTGCCTGGTAACCGGTGAGCCATTGCCGGGTGTGTGCCATGTCCAACGCCTGATCAAGGTGTCGCAGAATTCGCCCGTAGGACGAGTCTTTCTGTCGATGGAGCAATGTCTCCGGCGTTCTCCAGCTCATGCAGTACCTCCATCGGGTGATTGTCGGTTCGGCTCCCTCCCAGGGTCGCGCAGCCCGGTGTCTCACTCTGAGGATAGACCCGCTGCAGCACGTACAAGGCACCCGGCGACGAATGGCATATGACTACCTGTGGCCGGCCTGGTGGTGTATCCTGCCCCATTACTTTTCCGCCTCCATTCGCCATTACGAGTCTTCAGACCCACGCCATGCAAGAACAGTATTCACCGAGTGATATCGAAGCCGCCGCACAGACTGACTGGGACAACGCAGAGGCGTTCAAGGTCAGCGAAACACCGAATCAGGACACCTTCTACTGTCTGTCGATGTTCCCCTACCCCAGCGGCAAGCTGCACATGGGCCACGTGCGCAACTACACCATCGGTGATGTGATCGCGCGCTATCAGCGCATGCAGGGCAAGAACGTGCTGCAACCCATGGGTTGGGACGCCTTTGGCATGCCGGCGGAAAACGCGGCGATGAACAACAAGGTCGCCCCCGCCGAGTGGACCTACTCCAATATCGACTACATGCGCACCCAGCTGAAAAGTCTCGGGCTGGCGATCGACTGGTCACGCGAAGTGACCACCTGCAAGCCAGACTACTATCGCTGGGAGCAGTGGCTGTTCACCAAGCTGTTCGAGAAGGGCGTGATCTACCGAAAGAGCGGCACCGTCAACTGGGACCCGGTCGACCAGACGGTACTGGCCAACGAGCAGGTCATCGACGGTAAGGGCTGGCGCTCCGGTGCGCTGATCGAAAAGCGCGAAATTCCCATGTACTACTTCGCCATCACCGATTACGCCGAAGAGCTGCTCAGCTCGCTGGATGACCTGCCGGGCTGGCCCGAGCAGGTCAAGACCATGCAGCGCAACTGGATCGGCAAATCGGTGGGCATGGAAGTGCACTTCCCTTTTGATGCCGCCAGCATCGGCGAAGAGGGCAAGCTCAAGGTCTTCACAACCCGTCCGGATACCCTGATGGGCGCTACCTACGTGGCGGTAGCCGCTGAGCATCCGCTGGCCACCCTGGCGGCAAAAAATGACAGCAAGCTGCAGGCGTTTATTGATGAATGCAAGCGCGGCGGCGTCGCCGAAGCCGACATTGCCACCCAGGAAAAGAAGGGCCTGCCTACGCCGCTCTTCGTCAAGCACCCGTTGACCGGCCAGAAGCTGCCGGTCTGGGTCGCCAACTACGTACTGATGACCTACGGCGAAGGCGCAGTGATGGCGGTACCCGCGCACGACGAGCGCGACTTTGAATTTGCCAGCAAGTTTGATCTGCCGATCAAGCCGGTCATCCGTACCTCCGCTGGTGACACTACCCCTGCGCCCTGGCAGGACGCCTACGGCGAAAAAGGCGAGCTGATCAACTCCGAGGAATTCGACGGCCTCGACTTTGCCAGCGCCTTTACTGCCATCGGCGACGTGCTGGAACAGAACAACCTCGGCGCACCGCGCACCCAGTTCCGCCTGCGCGACTGGGGCATCAGCCGTCAGCGCTACTGGGGCTGCCCGATCCCGATCATCCATTGCGACAGCTGCGGTGATGTGCCGGTGCCGGAAGAGCAACTGCCGGTGGTTCTGCCAGAAAATGTGGTACCCGATGGCGCTGGCTCCCCGCTGGCCAAAATGCCCGAATTCTATGACTGCAGCTGCCCCAAGTGCGGCGCGGCTGCCAAGCGCGAAACCGACACCATGGACACTTTCGTGGAAAGCTCCTGGTACTTCGCCCGCTATGCGTCACCGCATTACGAGCAGGGCATGGTCGACCCCAAGGCAGCGAACCATTGGCTGCCGGTCGATCAGTACATTGGCGGTATCGAGCACGCGATTCTGCACCTGCTGTACGCCCGCTTCTTCACCAAACTGATGCGCGACGAAGGCCTGATCGAAGCCAGCGAGCCGTTCAAGAACCTGCTGACCCAGGGCATGGTGATCGCGGAGACCTACTACCGCCTCGAGGCCAACGGCAGCAAAAGCTGGTTCAACCCGGCCGACGTGGTGGTCGAGCGCGATGCCAAGGGCAAGATTCTCGCTGCCAAGTTGGCAAGCGATGGCCTGCCGGTCGAGATCGGCGGCATCGAGAAGATGTCCAAGTCGAAGAACAATGGCGTCGATCCACAGGCGATGATCGAGCAGTACGGCGCGGACACCTGCCGCCTGTTCATGATGTTCGCCTCGCCCCCGGACATGAGCCTTGAGTGGTCGGACTCCGGGGTGGAAGGCGCGTTCCGCTTCCTGCGCCGGGTGTGGCGCCTGAACCACGCGTTCAGCAGCAACGGCGGCCCGGCTGGCAAAGCTGAACTTGCCAGTCTGAGCGACGCCCAGAAAGACACCCGCCGCGCCATTCATCTGGCCATCAAACAGGCCAGTCAGGATATTGGTCAGCATCACAAGTTCAATACCGCCATTGCAGCGGTGATGACGCTGATGAACGTGCTGGAAAAGGCGCCGCAAGCCACCGAGCAAGACCGCGCGTTGCTGCAGGAGGGGCTGGAAACGGTAGCCCTGTTACTCGCCCCCATTGCTCCGCACATTTGCCACAGCCTCTGGCAGGCGCTCGGCCACAGCGACGCCATCATCGATGCGCGCTGGCCGCAATTGGATGAAAGCGCGCTGACCCAGGACACCCTGCAACTAGTCATCCAGGTCAACGGCAAACTACGCGGACATATTGACGTGGCTGCGGACACCAGCCGCGAGGCCATTGAAGCCGCCGCGCGGGAAAACGAAAATGTGCAACGCTTTACCGAAGGCCTGACCATCCGCAAGGTGATCGTAGTGCCCGGTAAACTGGTCAACATTGTCGCCAACTGATTTATGCAACGGAGAGCCAAGATGTCCCTGACCACCCCTCGTCTGCTGCTGGGCTGCGCTGTTTTGGGCGCTACACTGCTCGCCTCCGGCTGCGGCTTTCAGCTGCGCGGCACCGGTGTCGACAACGTCGACCTGAACGAGCTGGACGTTACCGCCCGCAACCGCTACGGACAGACCTACCAGCAGGTATTGGAAGCGCTGGAAATCGACGGCGTTAACGTCACTCCGTCCGCTCCCTACCAACTGCAACTGCTCAACGAGTCGCAGGGCCGCCGCGCCGTCAGCTACACCAGCCGCGCGACGCCAGCCGAGTATGAGCTGACCAGCAACCTGACCTTTCAGATTGCCGACCGTCAGGGTCGCCCGTTGATTGGCCCGGAAACGCTGAACACCCGTCGCACCTACGTCAACGACAAGGACAACATCATCGGTACCACCGAAGAAGAAGCCCTGCTGCGTAACGAGATGCGTGGAGACCTGACGCGCCAATTGCTGTTCCGCCTGTCGAGCCTGACCGAAAGCGAGTTGTCGGCACGCGAACAGACGCTCGATCAAGAGCAGATGCCCTGAGCGCGCCATGAAGCTGAATGCGGCACAGCTGCCACGCCAGCTCAAGGATGGCCTGGCCGCGGTCTACGTAGTCAGCGGTGACGACCCGCTGTTGTGCAGCGAGGCCGAGGACCTTATCCGCAAGGCATGCCGCGCCGCGGGCAGCGAAGAGCGTCAGGTGTTTCATGCCGAGCGCAATTTCGACTGGTCGCAGCTGTACGAGGCCAGCCACAGCCTGTCACTGTTTGCCCAGCAACGCCTGCTCGAACTGCGCCTGCCCTCCGGCAAGCCTGGTGACCAGGGCGCCAAGGCGCTGCTTGGCTACCTTGAGCAACCACCCGCCGACACTACCCTGCTGATCAGCCTGCCCAAGCTGGACGGCACGGCCATGCGCAGCAAGTGGGCCAAGGCACTGGTTGATCACGCTGACAGTCGCTTTGTGCAGATCTGGTCCATTGAGGCCCATCAATTACCCAACTGGATGCGCGAACGCCTGGCGGCCGCTGGTATCCAGGCTAGCCCCGATGCGCTGGAGCTACTCTCGGCCCGAGTGGAGGGCAACTTGCTGGCGGCTGCGCAGGAAATAGAAAAGCTCAAACTCTTCTGCAGTGAAGGCAAGCTGGATCTCGATACCGTGCAGCAGGTGGTAGCCGACAGCGCCCGTTTCGACGTATTCAACCTGACCGACGCCATGCTGCTGGGGCAACCGCAACAGGCCCTGCGCATACTGCAGGGCTTGCGCGGCGAAGGGGTCGAAGCCCCGGTAGTGCTCTGGGCGCTGACCCGCGAGCTGCGGACCCTGGCCAGTATTGCGCAGGACAGCGCCCGCGGCATTCCGCTGGACAAGGTGTTCGCCAGCCAGCGCCCACCGATTTGGGACAAACGCAAACCTGTGATCAAGACCGCACTGGAACGCCACCCCGCCAGCGTCTGGGAAGACTGGCTGGGCGCAGCGCAAACGGTGGACGAGCAAATCAAGGGACAGGCCGCAGGCTCGCCCTGGGATGGGCTTGCCCGCATTCTGGTTGAGGCGGCCGGGATCAGACTGGCGCTGTAAAGTCAGTATTCCCGCTCAGCGCAGCAGCAACAGCGGGCATTCGGTATTGCGCAGCATTCCCGTGGTGGTGCTACCGACCAGAAACTGCCTGATGCGCGAATGCCCGTAAGCCCCCATCACAATCAGATCGATCTGCTCTTCGCGCTGGTACGCCAGCAAAGTGGCCTCGACCTCGCCGCTGCGCTGCGCGGTAACAACCTCAAAGCCGGCCTGCTGCAGGCGCTGGCGGGCATCTTCAAGCCCGCGGGCAATGTCATCAGAGGCGCTGCCCACAGTCAGCAGGTGAATAGGCAATCCGGCAAACAAGGGGCTTTGCGCCAGCATGTCGAGGCCCTTGCGAGTGCTGGGGCTGTTATCAAAGGCCAGCATCAGCCTGCGCGGCGCGTGAAACTCCCCGGTGGTGACCAATATAGGGCGATGCAGCGTACGAATGACGCTCTCCAGATGGCTGCCGACGTGGCGCGCCAGCGAGTCACTGACCTCACCATTGCGGCCCATTACCAGCAAACGTATGTCGCCCTCCAGCTCGCGCAGGGTATCGACCAGTTCACCATGACGTTGGCGCGTCAGCGGCGTCTCGACGCCGTCGGCGCGTGCGCGCTGCGCAGCCGCTTCGAGCATCACCTTGCCCTGCTCACGCAGCAGCCGACCGCGCTGCTCATCCAGCTCGGCCAGCTCCACCAACAGATGCTCGCGACTGCCAAGGCCGATACTGCCAGACAGGTCAGCGTGCGCCGGCGTCTGACTGTGATCCAGCACATGCAGCAGTTCCAGCGGTGCCTGCAGGCGTTGGCTGGCCCAGGCGGCGTAGTCGCATACCGCGACCGCCGCACCGGAGCCATCGATACAGGCTACGACCTTGGCTTGGCTCTCGCTCATCTGCTTCTCCTTGTTGTTGTAGCGGCGGCGCTCAATGCCCGATCAGTTGATCAGCGGCATCGGGCTTGTCGTGCACACCAAAGCGGTCAACGATGGTCGCGCTGGCCTGGTTAAGGCCAATTACCGCGACTTCGGTACCTTCGCGGCGGAACTTGAGCACCACCTTGTCCAGCGCACCCACGGCAGTGATATCCCAGAAGTGCGCGCGACTGAGGTCGATTGTCACCTTATCAAGCACCTCCTTGAAATCAAAGCTGGCGCTGAACTTGTCGGCGGAGCTGAAAAACACCTGGCCCACCACCTGATAGCGACGCTCGTTGCCGCTGGCATCCAGCTCGCTGGAAATGTACAGAAAGTGGCCAATCTTGTTGGCAAAGAACAGCGACGCCAGTAACACGCCAGCCAGTACGCCATAAGCCAGGTTATGGGTCGCCACCACGACAGCTACCGTAGTCACCATGACGATATTGGTCGATAGCGGGTGCTTGCGCAGGTTGCGCAACGAATCCCAGCTGAAGGTGCCGATGGAGACCATGATCATCACCGCGACCAACGCGGCCATCGGAATCTGACCTACCCAATCGCTGGCAAACACCACCAGCAGCAACAACACGACACCTGCGACAAAGCACGACAGCCGCGTACGGCCGCCCGACTTCACGTTGATCACCGATTGGCCGATCATCGCGCAGCCCGCCATACCGCCCAGCAGGCCCGAGCCTATGTTGGCGATACCCTGGCCCTTGCACTCGCGATTCTTGTCGCTACTGGTGTCGGTCAGATCGTCCACGATGGTCGCGGTCATCATCGACTCCAGCAGACCTACCACCGCCATGGCGGCCGAATAGGGCAGGATGATCAGCAGGGTATCCAGATTCAGCGGCACATCCGGCCAGAGGAACACCGGCAGGGTATCCGGCAGTTCGCCCATGTCCGCCACCGTGCGGATATCCAGACCAAAGTACATGGCGACCGCCGTCATCGACAGAATGCACACCAATGGCGAGGGGATGACCTTGCCGATCTTCGGCAGGTAAGGGAACAGGTAGATGATACCCAGCCCCGCTGCCGTCATGGCGTACACGTGCCAGGTAACGTTGGTCAGCTCCGGCAACTGCGCCATGAAAATCAGAATCGCCAGTGCATTGACGAAGCCCGTCACCACCGAGCGTGACACGAAGCGCATCAGCGAACCGAGACGCAGGTACCCGGCCGCTATCTGCAATACCCCACAGAGTACCGAGGCCGCGAGCAGATACTCCAGGCCATGGTCGCGCACCAAGGTTACCATCAGCAACGCCATCGCGCCGGTAGCAGCAGAGATCATGCCGGGGCGGCCACCGGTGAAGGAGATCACCACGGCGATGCAGAAAGACGCGTAGAGACCGACCTTGGGATCAACGCCGGCGATGATGGAAAACGCGATGGCCTCGGGAATCAGCGCCAAAGCCACCACCAGACCGGACAGCAGGTCGCCGCGCACATTGGAGAACCATTGCTGGCGAAGGGTTTCGATCAGAGTCATAAGCAGGGTCTACCAGTTTGCAGTTACTTGATTGACTGCCCGTCAGGGGCATTGCCGCGCCAGCTTGCACACCGATAAGAGCTGGGGCCGCACGACGGCAAGAGGTGCACGCCGCCATTGTCACAGCAGCGCGAGTCCGGTAAATGAACCCTAAGGTGGCGTAACGCCGCGGTGGCAGATCATCACTTGTCCGTCAGTCAATCCGGGAAGAGGCCGCGGACTCTAGCACAAAGCGGGTGTACGGGCCACACAGCCCCGCTGGCCGGCGCTTTCGCGCGAGGCTGGCAGGAACCTTCGCGCACCAGTATCCTCCAAGGCAGAGAACAAGAACTTGCCACCGCTTTCGGTGCCAGACCGCTTTCAGGAAACCACGCATGTCCCATCCGTTCCACCGCCGCAGCGGCATCCATCTGCTGGCCTCCGCCAGTCTGTTTTGCCTTACGGCTTGCGCCGATACCCAGGCCATTGCCGAGGCTGAGCCCAGCCAGGTCGCCAAGCCGGCAACCCTGCAACCCGCCACAGCGCCAGTGATGGTCGAGCCGGTGATAGTCGCGCGCAGCTTTGCCGACTGGCGCGCCGATTTTCGCGCCGAAGCGCTGGCCAAGGGAATCGATCCAGCGTTGTTTGACCAGGCGTTCGACGGCGTGACGCCTGACCCTGATGTGATCAAGGCCGACCGCAGCCAGCCGGAGTTTTCCCGGCCGGTCTGGACCTACCTGGACGGCGCACTTTCCAGCCAGCGGGTTGCCAGCGGCCAGCGCAAGCTCGAAGAACAGCGCAGTAATTTTGACGGTATTGAGCAACGCTATGGGGTTGACCGGCATATACTCGCGGCGATCTGGGGCCTGGAGAGTAACTTCGGCCAGAATATGGGGAGCCGCTCGGTGATTCGCTCGCTGGCCACCCTCGCCCACGAGGGACGACGCCCGGTATTCGCCCACGACCAACTGCTGGGCGCTTTGGACATCCTGCAGCACCGTGACATCCAACCCGAGCGCATGCTGGGCTCCTGGGCGGGCGCCATGGGCCAGACCCAGTTCATCCCCACCACCTACAACCAATACGCGGTCGACTTCGATCAAGACGGTCGCCGCGACATCTGGTACAGCGCCGCCGACGCACTGGCCTCTGCCGCCCACTACCTGCAGCAATCAGGCTGGCAGACCGGTCAACCCTGGGGGCAGGAGGTACAGCTGCCCAGCGACTTCGACTATGCCCTGGCCGATACCAGCATCCGCAAGTCGTTCAGCGAGTGGAGTTCACTCGGGGTACGCAGCGCCACGGGCAACGCCTTACCAACCAACCTTGGCGCACAGCCCGCTACTCTGCTGCTGCCAGCTGGCCATCGCGGTCCGGCTTTTCTGGTGCTGAACAACTTCCGCGCGATCATGCGCTACAACAACTCCACCAGCTATGCCCTGGCCATCGGTCTGCTGTCGCAACGCTTTCAGGGCGGCGGCAAGGTGGTCGCCAGCTGGCCCACCGAAGACCGCCCGTTGTCGCGCAGCGAACGCATCGAACTGCAAACCCTGCTGACCGCGCAGGGCTTTGAGCCCGGCGGCATCGACGGCATCATCGGCGCCAATACGCGTAACGCCATTCGCCGCGTTCAGCAGCAGCTGAGTTCGCCTGCCGACGGCTACCCCACCCCGGAACTGCTGGAGCAGCTGCGCCGCCGGTAAGACCCGGCGCGACCGCACTCACGCCGCCTGCAGCCCGCCAAGGCCGGTGCAGGTGGCGCTTTCTGTGATAAACTCCGCCGAGGCCACAAGCCGTCCCGTGCCCAGCACATTCCCCGTGGAGCCGCTACCCGCAGGAGCCCTGATTTCGATGTCCGATAGCCCGCAGAAAACCGTTTCCAGTGGCGAGAAATTCCGCAACGCCCAAGGCATCCCAGCCATCAAGGATGGCCAGAAACGCCGTACCTCAAACGAGCCCCAGGTCTTCACCCCCAAGCCCAAGTGGCTGCGCGTCAAGGCACCCAGCGGCGATCGTTTCGAGGCAGTGAAGCGCAATGTGGGCGAACATCGCCTGAGCACGGTCTGCCAGGAGTCGCATTGCCCCAACATGGGCGAGTGCTGGTCCAATGGCACCGCGACCATCATGGTCATGGGCTCGGTGTGTACCCGGGCTTGCCGCTTTTGCGCGGTCGATACCGGCAACCCCAACGGCTGGCTGGATCATGAAGAACCCGAGAACACCGCCAAATCGGTCGAACTCATGGCGTTGCGCTATATCGTACTCACCTCGGTTGACCGCGATGACCTCGACGATGGCGGCGCAGCGCATTATGCCGCCTGTGTCAGCGCCATCAAGGCACGCACACCGGACGTGGTAGTAGAGGCGCTGACCCCGGACTTTGACGGCGACCTTGCCGCCATCGAGCGGGTTGTCGACTCGGGCTTGCAGGTGTTCGCCCAGAACGTCGAGACGGTAAAACGCCTGACTCACGTGGTACGCGATCCGCGCGCCGGCTATGAAAAGACCCTGAGAGTGCTTGAGCACGCCAAACGCCACCGCCCAGATGTGCTGACCAAGACCAGTCTGATGCTGGGCTTGGGTGAAACCGACGAAGAAGTACTGCAGACATTCGATGACCTGCGCGCCATCGGCGTAGACATCGTCACCCTGGGCCAGTATCTGCAACCCACGCGCAACCATTTGCAGGTGCAACGCTGGGTCAGCCCAGACGAGTTCAATCACTTCCGCGAGTTAGGTCTGGCCAAGGGTTTCATGGAGGTGGCGGCAGGCCCGCTGGTGCGCTCCAGCTACCGTGCTGATCGGGTGTTCGAGAAAAACAACCTGGGCCTGGCAGCGCCGGTGGCCGTGCCCGGGCAGGAGATAGACAACAGCCTGATACCGGCTCTGAACCTCAGCTAAACCTCAGCTCGGCACATACCCCAGGCGCTGCCGCAGCGCCTGACTCAGCTGTTGCTGTACCCGGGGCAAGGAAACCGACTCCTCTACCAGTTCGCTCAGCTGCACCATACGCAGCCCTGAATAACCGCAGGGATTGATGCGCTGGAACGGCTCCATGTCCATATCCACGTTCAGCGCCAGGCCATGAAAGGAGCAGCCGCGCCGCACGCGAAGGCCCAATGAGGCAATCTTGGCTCCCTGCACATAAACGCCAGGGGCGTCAGGCTTGGGCGCAGCGTCCAGCCCGTAGCCCTGCAGCACATCGACCAGTGCCTGCTCCATGGCCGTCACCAGATCGCGCACCCCCAGGCCCAGACGGCGCAGATCCAGCAACAGATAACCCACTAGCTGACCTGGCCCATGGTAGGTAACCTGGCCGCCCCGCTCCGCCTGAATTACCGGGATATCGCCCGCCGCGAGCACATGCTCGGCCTTGCCGGCCTGCCCCTGGGTGAACACGCGAGGATGCTGCAACAGCCAGATTTCATCCGGCGTGTCGGCATCGCGCTCATCGGTAAATCGGCGCATCGCCTCCAAGGTGGGCTGGTAATCCACCAGCCCCAGCTCTCGGATCAGCAGCTCAGGTACGGCAGCTGCCATCACAGCACCATGTGCACACGACCGGTTGCCTTGAGGTCTTTGTGCAGCGCATCGAGCTGCTCCGGTCCCGTTGCAGTGATAATCACCCGCAGCGAGAGAAAGCGCCCGTTCTTGCTGTCCTTGATCTCCACCGTGGTGGTATCGACACCGGGCGCGTGCTTCTCGACGACCCGGCAGATGACTTCGGCGAAGTCGTCCCCGGCGGCCCCGATCACCTTGATCGGGTACTGACAGGGAAACTCGATCTTGGGTGCCTGCGGCTCAGTGCGATCGTCCATTGCGCTACCCTCCCCGACTCAGTTGAACAGACCGTAGAAGAACAAACGGATGCTGTCCCACAGACGACCGAAGATGCCCGCCTGCTCAACATCGGACAGCGCGACCAGCGGTGCGGAGTGAACGACCTCCTCGCCCAGTTTGACCTCAACCTGACCCAGCACATCACCCGCCTTGATCGGCGCCTGAATCGGCGTCTGCAAGGTGATACCAGCTTCCAGCTTGTCGAGCTGGCCCTTTGGCAGAGTCATTTGCAGGCCGTTTTGCAGGCCGAGGTCGACCTTGTCCTGCGCGCCTTTCCAGACCCGCGCAGTGGAGATCACCTGGCCAGGCTGGTAGAAGCTTTTGGTTTCAAAGAAGCGGAAGCCCCAGGTCAGCAGCTTCTGAGTTTCGGCAGCGCGCGCCTGCTCGCTGCTGGTGCCCATCACAACGGAGATCAGACGCATGTCTTCACGCTTGGCTGAGGCTACCAGGCAGTAGCCGGCCTCTTCGGTGTGGCCGGTTTTCAGGCCATCTACCGTGCTGTCGCGCCAGAGCATCAGGTTGCGATTGGGTTGGCGGATTTCATTCCAGACAAACTCTTTCTCGCCGTAGATCTTGTAGTGCTCTTCCGGATCGTCATCGATGATGGCACGGGCCAAGATCGCCAGGTCGCGAGCAGAGGAATAATGCCCTTCGGCCGGCCAGCCGGTGGCGTTGACGAAGTGGCTATTGGTCATGCCCAGACGCTTGGCCTGGCCGTTCATCATGTCGGCGAATGCATCTTCGCTGCCGGCAATATGCTCGGCCAGCGCGATGCTGGCGTCGTTGCCGGACTGGATGATGATGCCGCGCAGCAGATCAATGACCGATACCTGGTTGCCCACCTTGATGAACATCTTGGAACCACCCATGCGCCAGGCCTTCTCGCTGACCAACACCAGATCGTCCTCACCAATCTGGCCTCGCTTGATTTCCTGGCTGGCAATATAGCTGGTCATCATCTTGGTCAGACTGGCCGGCGGCAGCGCCTCATCGGCGTTGTGCTCTACCAGCACAGCCCCTGAACTGGCATCGATCAGCAGGTAACTGCTGGCGGCCAGCTCGGGGGCGGCCGGAACTATGGGCGCCGCCGACTGGGCATCCGGCACAGGCACATTGGGCGTCGGGGTTTGCGCCAGCGCGGTCACAGACAGCAGGGTGGCGCCAGAGAGAAGCACTGTGGAGATCAGATTTTTCAGCATGTTACTCACAATCAATGGTGGAGTGCGTTTGTTCTAAATCGGTGAATCAGTTGACCGTTACCAACGTTGGCGTGCCCATGTTGGCCAGCCGCAGGGTTTCCATCAGGCGGCGCGCTTCGTCCTGACTGGACACCGGCCCCAGGCGAACCCGGTGCAGAGTTCGCGCATCCTGCTGGAACTCGCTGACAAATACATTGGCCGAGACCACGCTGCGCAGGCGCTGCCGCAACTGTTCGGCGGACTGTGCATTGGAAAACGCACCAACCTGCAGGTAATAACCGGTATGGCCGGTTTCAATCGGCTCCGGCGGTATGATTTCGGCACGCTGCGGGGCGGCTACCGGCTGAGCCTGAACCAGATAACTCGGGTTGTTCTGCTGTTGCCAGGCGACCGGGTCAATGCCCTCTACCAGCACGTGTGCCGTACCCTGGTCGGCGTAACCCAGCTTCTTCGCAGCGGCGTAGGAAAGGTCGATGATGCGGTCAGAATAAAATGGACCACGATCATTGACGCGCACGATAATCTTTCGGTTATTCGCCAGGTTGGTGACCTGTACATAGGTCGGCAGGGGCAGCGTCTTGTGCGCGGCGGTCATGCCGTAGAGGTCATACAGCTCGCCATTGGCGGTATTCTGGCCGTGGAACTTGGTGCCGTACCAGGACGCCGTGCCCTCCTCCCGGTAATCGCGACCATCCTGCATCGGGTTGTAATCACGGCCGAGCACATTGTAGGGCGACGCCTTGTAACGCCCGGTGTGCGGCACCGGCACGGCATCCGGAATCTGCGAGACATCCTGCATGTAACTCGGCGGGCCATCGTGTACCGTGCGCACCGGGCCCGGCGCGCCTGCCGGTGGCGCACTGCTGGCGGCGCTGCTATTGGAAGTCGGGCTTGACGAGCAAGCCGCCAGCGCCAGCAGCGCGGCACAACCGAGGGATAGACGCAGTACAGAGATGGATGCTGGCATCATTGCTGCCGTGCCTCGCGTAACAAATCGGCTAGTTGGTGCACCACCATGGCATACATCACGCTGCGGTTGTAGCGGGTGATCACATACAGGTTGTTCAGACCCAACCAGTACTGCATTCGTTCCCCGGCATCAAACTCGAACGCCATCACCTCGGCGTCCTGCTCCAGCTCGCTGCGCGGCGTCCAGCCCAGGCTCTTCAGTTCGGCTACGGTCTTGCGCGCTTCGAGCCCCTGCTCGAGGGTTACACCCTCAGCAAACCTGTCCCCTGTTACATCGGCGGGGATGGCCACGGCGGCGCCATGCTGCCATTTGTGTTGATGGAAATAATTGGCGACGCTACCGATGGCGTCGACCGGATTGTTCCAGATATCGACCACGCCGTCGTGGTCAAAATCCACGGCAAAGGCCTGGTAGCTGCTGGGAATGAACTGACCATAACCCATCGCCCCAGCATAGGACCCCTTCAGCACCAAGGGGTCCATCTGCTGTTCGCGGGTCAATACCAGGTAGCTCTCCAACTGACGACGGAAAAACTCTGCCCGTGGTGGGTAGTCAAAGCCCAGGGTGGTCAGCGCATCAATGACGCGGTAGGAGCCCATATTTCCGCCATAGGAGGTTTCTACACCCATGATCGCCAGAATGATTTCCGGCTCGACGCCATACTCTTTCTCGGCGCGTTCAAGGGTCTCTGCGTGCTTATCCCAAAAAGCCACACCATCGTTGATGCGCTTGTCGGTAATAAAAATGGCGCGGTACTCGTGCCAGGGCTTTACCCGCTCAGCCGGACGCGCAATCGCCTTGAGAATGGCTTCCTGACGCACCGCCTGATCCAGCAGGCTCTGCACGTGTTGCGGGCTGAAGCCATACTCGGTCTGCATTTTCTCGACAAAGGCCGGCACGTCGGCGTGCTCTGACCCATAATCCTGCGCCGGGACGCCAGCGCTCAGCAGGCCACCGAACACCATTGCAGCCAACCGGGCCTTCCAACGGCCATCAATAGCCGTATTGTTTTTGTACATGTTTTGTTTCAATCCAAGCCCCAGATCATGAACTTTTTGCCATCCATTTGCGGTGTGTATGGATGGACATGAGAATACCGAACCCCGACAACAGGGTAATCAGCGAGGTACCACCGTAACTGATAAAGGGCAGCGGCACGCCAACCACCGGCAGCAGGCCGCTGACCATGCCGATGTTGACGAAAACATAAACAAAGAACGTCAGGGTGATACTGCCAGCAAGCAGTTTGCAGAATGCGTCCTGCGCTTGCAACGTGATCACCATACCGCGACTGATCAACAGCATGTAGACGCAGAGCAGCAGGCAGACGCCGACCATGCCGAACTCTTCCGCCAGCACCGCGATGATGAAATCGGTATGCCCCTCGGGCAGAAAATCCAGGTGTGACTGGGTGCCCTGCAACCAGCCCTTACCAAACACGCCGCCGGAACCAATCGCCGCCTTGGACTGGATAATGTTCCAGCCGGACCCCAGCGGATCGCTCTCGGGATTGAGGAAGGTCAGTACGCGCTGCTTCTGATAACCGTGCATCACGAAATACCACATGCCGGCCGCCGCTGGCGCCAGCAGCAGCAACGCACCAATGATATAGCGCCACAGCAGCCCGGCCAGCAGCAGGGCAAATATCCCGGAGGCAGCGATCAGCAGCGAGGTACCCAGGTCAGGCTGTTTGAGGATCAGCACTACCGGCACAAAAATGATCGCCATGGCGATGACCACATGCTTGAACCGCGGTGGCAAGGTGCGCGCGCCCAGATACCAGGCGACGCTCATCGGCATTACCAACTTGAGGATTTCCGAGGGCTGGAAGCGCATCAGGCCGGGAATGGTCAGCCAGCGTTGCGCTCCCTTGGCCTCGGTGCCGAACAGCAGCACCGCGACCAGCAGCACGGTACCCCCGACATAGGCCACCGGCACCCAGCGCTGCATGAAGCGCGGCTGGAACTGGGCGATAACCACCATCACCGCGATACCGACCGCGAAGTAGGCCATCTGCCGGTAAACCATGCCCAGGCTCTTGCCACTGGCGGAGTACAGGACAAAGGCATCAACCGCCGCCAGCCCGAGAATCAGCAGCAGCAGCCAGGGGTCGATATGAATGCGCATCCAGACGGATTCGCGGCTGCGCAAGCCAGCGGCAGCCGGCATCGGCGTTGGGCGCTTCATTGCGCGGCCTCCTGTGGCGGGCTGCCAGCGTCTGGTTCGGCTTCAACCTCAGCCTCAGCATCGGGTTTGGGCAAGCGCGGCAAAATCCAGGCATCAAACACGGCACGCACTACCGGCCCGGCGACCCGGCCACCGGATTCGCCGTTCTCCACCAGCGCGGCCACCGCGATCAGCGGTTTTTCCGTCGGTGCAAAGCCGACAAACAGCGCGTGGTCACGGTGCCGTTCGCGCAGACTTTTGGAGTCATAACGCTCACCCTGGGCGATGGCCACCACCTGCGCGGTGCCGCTCTTGCCCGCCATGTTGTACTGCGCGCCCTGCGCGGCGGCACGTGCAGTACCGTGCGGGGACTGCATCACATCCTGCATGGCCTGCGTGATAAAGTCCCAGTCCGAGGGGTTGCGCAGCTCGATATTCGCCGGGGTATCGGTCTCATCCGGCGTCACCCCTTCCGCATCCATCAGCAGGCGCGGACGGTGCCATCTGCCGTGATTGGCAATCAGCGCCATGGTCTGCGCCAGCTGCAACGGCGTCGACAGCATATAGCCCTGCCCGATACCGGCAATCAGCGTCTCGCCCGGATACCATGGCTGCTTGTACTTGGTGCGCTTCCAGTCGCTGGACGGCATCAAGCCCGCCGCCTCTTCATACATGTCGATGGACACCCGCTGGCCGATGCCAAAGCGGGTCATGAAGTCGTGCATCCGATCGATGCCCATCTTGTTCGCCAGATCGTAGAAGTAGGTATCGTTGGAGCGCGCGATAGCGTACGACATGTTCACCCAGCCATCGCCACTGCGGTTCCAGTTGCGGTACTTGTGGCTGAAGTTCGGCAACTGAAAGAAGCCCGGATCATAGACCCTGGCGTTGCGTGTGGTGGCACCGGTTTCCAGACCGGCCAGAGCAACTACTGGCTTGATGGTAGAACCAGGCGGGTACTGACCCCGCAGCACCCGGTTGAACAGCGGCTGGTCCAGTGAATCACGCAGCGCACCGTAGTCTGCGTAGCTGATGCCGGTGACAAACAGATTGGGATCAAAGCCCGGCTTGCTGACAAATGCCAGCACGCCGCCGGTCGCAGGATCAATCGCGACCACCGCGCCGCGCCGATCGCCCAGCGCTTCTTCGGCAACCCGCTGCAGATTGGCATCCAGGTGCAGGGTCACGTCCTTGCCGGCCACCGGCTCGGTGCGCGACAACACCCGCAGTACGCGGCCACGGGCGTTGGTTTCGACTTCTTCATAGCCCACAGTGCCGTGCAGCAGCTCTTCGTAGTAACGCTCGATACCGGTCTTGCCGATGTAATGCGTGCCCGCGTAGGCCACGGTATCGATAGTTTTCAACTCGCGTTCGTTGATCCGACCGACATAGCCCAGCGCATGGGCAAAGTGGTCGGCAAAGGGGTAGTAACGGACGAAGCTCGCCTGCACTTCCACACCGGGCAGGCGAAACTGATTGATCGCGATGCGCGCAATCTGCTCCTGGGTCAGCTCCAGCATCACCGGCACCGACTCGAACGGCCGCCGGGCCTGCATCAGCCGCCGCTCAGCCTGGGTCACGTCCTCGTCGGTCAGCGACAACAACGACTTCAGCAGCTCAAAGGTCGCCGGCAGATCTTCTACCCGATCACGCGTAATGGTCAGGCTGTAGCTCGGACGGTTCTCCGCCAACACCTTACCGTTACGGTCATAGATGCGGCCACGGGTCGGCGGTATCGGCTGCACGTGCACGCGGTTATTTTCCGACAGCGTGGAGTGATGCTCATACTGGATGACCTGCAGGTAGTACATGCGGGCGATCAGCGCGCCCACCAGCGCAAGCACAAAGATACCGGCCAACAGCAAACGGCGATGGACGATACCGGCGTCTTTACTGTGGTCTTTCAGATGGATGGGCTTGGCCATGAATCACTTGTGGTAGGGATGACGATTGAGAATGGTCCAGGCCCGATAAAGTTGCTCCGCCAACAGGATACGCACCAATGGATGCGGCAGCGTCAGCGGCGACAGTGACCAACGCTGATCACTGCGCACGCTGACGTCCTCGGCCAGCCCTTCGGGCCCACCCACCATCAGATTGACGTTGCGCGCGTCCAGCCGCCACAGTTCCAGTTGCTCTGCGAGCGTCTCGGTAGACCAGGCACGCCCTGTGACCTCCAGGGTAACAATGCGTTCCCCTGGCTGCACAGCGGCCAGCATCTGCTCGCCTTCGCGGCGCATCAACCGGCTGACGTCGGCATTCTTGCCGCGGGTAGCCAGCGGGATCTCCACCAGCTCCAACGGCAAGTCCGGCGGCAACCGCTTGGCATACTCCTGGTAGCCCTGCTCAACCCAGCGCGGCATGCGTGATGCCACGCTGATCAGGCGAATACGCAAGGGGGCTTACTCCGCTGGGCGCTGCTGCTGTTCCCGGCGTGATTCGGCACTCTGCCACAGACGCTCAAGATCATAGAACTCGCGGGTGGCCGGCTGCATGACGTGGACGACCACGTCGCCAAGGTCAACCAGCACCCACTCGCCGGACCCCTTGCCCTCGACACCCAGCGGCTTGCGCCCGGATTCCTTGGCTTTCTCGACCACATTATCGCTGAGCGCGTTGACGTGGCGGTTGGAGGTGCCGCTGGCGATGATCATGAAATCAGTCACGCTGGTGTGCTCACGCACGTCAATGCGCACCACATCCTTGGCCTTGAGTTCGTCCAGCGCGTTTTCTACCAGTTGCGCAAGCTCTTCAATCTGCATAAGGCGTTTAAATCCTCAATATCAGGGCCGATACAGCCCTTCGGTTTCAATATAGTCAAGCACGGCATCAGGCAACAGAAAGCGCGGTGAGGCGCCGCTGGCTATCAGACCGCGGATATGCGTCGCAGAAATCGCCAGCGGCGTCTGCGACAGGCAAAGAATGTAGCCATGACTGGCCTGCGCCAGCCGTGCCGGATCGTCTACGCTGCGCGCAGCCAGCAGATCCTTGAGTACTTCGGGCACATCCAGATCATAGTCCGGCCGCTGCAATACCACGATGTGCGCCAGCCGCAGCAATTCATCCCAACGATGCCAGTTGGGCAGGCCGCAGAAGGCATCCCAGCCAAGCACCATGAACAACGCCGCATCACTGCCGAGTTCAGCGCGTAGCGACTCCAGGGTATCTACCGTGTAGGAAGGCCGTTCGCGGCGCAGCTCACAGTCGTCCACCTGTAGGCCGCTACCCTCACCCGCTGCCAGCTGAACCATGGCCAGCCGCTGACTGGCACTGGCACCCGGCAGCTCGCGGTGCGGCGGCCGGGCGCTGGGAATCAAGCGCAACTCGTCGAGCTGCAATTGTTCGCGTACCTCGACCGCACTACGCAGGTGACCAAAATGCACCGGGTCGAAGGTGCCGCCCAGCAAGCCGATTCGCTGCCTCATCCGCGCATCACTGGCGAATATGGCCGTCGCCGAAGACCACGTATTTCTCGCTGGTCAGCCCATCCAGACCAACCGGGCCGCGGGCGTGAATCTTGTCAGTAGAAATACCGATCTCGGCACCCAACCCGTACTCGAAGCCATCGGCAAAGCGGGTCGAGGCGTTGATCATCACCGAACTGGAATCCACCTCGGCAAGGAAGCGCCGGGCGCGGGTGAAGTCCTCCGAGACCATGGCATCGGTGTGCTGCGAACTGTAATGATTTATGTGCTCGATGGCAGCGTCCATGTCGGCCACCATCTTGACCGACAGGATCGGCGCCAGGTACTCGGTAGACCAGTCCTCTTCAGTAGCGGCGACCGCTTGGGGCAGCAGCGCGCAGGTACGCTCGCAGCCGCGCAGTTCAACGCCCTTTTCCGCGTAAACGGCGGCAACCCGTGGCAGAAACTCGGCGGCGACGGTCTCGTGCACCAGCAGCGTCTCCATCGCGTTGCATACGCCATAACGATGGGTCTTGGCGTTGATGGCAATCGCCTCGGCCTTGGCCAGGTCGGCGCGGTCGTCTACATACACGTGGCAAATGCCGTCCAGGTGCTTGATCACCGGTACCCGCGCGTCCTTGCTGATGCGCTCGATCAGACCCTTGCCACCGCGTGGCACGATAACGTCCACGTAGTCGGGCATGGTAATCAGCGCGCCAACAGCGGCGCGGTCGGTGGTTTCCACGACCTGCACCACCTCGTTCGGCAAGCCCGCTGCCGCCAGACCTTCACGCAGACAGGAAGCAATGGCGCGGTTGGAATGAATCGACTCCGACCCGCCGCGCAGAATGCAGGCGTTACCGGATTTCAGGCACAAACTGGCCGCTTCGACGGTCACATTGGGGCGGGATTCGTAAATGATGCCAATCACGCCCAGCGGCACGCGCATCTTGCCGACCTGAATACCTGAAGGGAGGAATTTCATATCGCGGATGGCACCCACCGGATCAGGCAGCGAGGCCACCTGACGCAGACCTTCGACCATGGCGTGCAAGCGCGCCGGCGTCAGCGCCAGTCGGTCCAGCATGGCCGCATCCAGACCGCTGTCGCGGCCGGCCTGCAAGTCCAGTTCATTGGCAGCCACCAGCGCGTCGCTGGCGGCTTCGATGGCCTCGGCCGTGGCCAGCAGGGCCTTATTCTTGACGGCTGTCGTCGCGCGGGCAATGACCCGCGATGCGCGCCGGGCGTTTTGCCCCAGCTCGGTCATGTAAACGACCACCTGTTCCGCACTCATGCTGTTACCTGTTACCTGTCTGCGCAAATGCGGCATTATAGCCGGGTCACCGGGCACTTGACAGGGCCGCCCCCTCGAATCCTGCAGCCTCACGCCAATTCAATCTGCAATACCTATGCTGATAGGATGAGTTCCATGTCAAACGCCCAGCCAACCGCTATTGCCAACTCCGCCCTGCCCGCCAGCTTCTTCCAGCAGGACGCCCGCACCCTGGCCGTCGCGCTGCTCGGCAAGGTTATCCGTCGCCGGCTTGATGGGCTGTGGTTATCGGCACGCATTATCGAAACAGAAGCCTATCTGCTGGAGGAAAAGGGCAGCCACGCCTCGCTTGGCTTTACCGAGGCCAGGCGCGCACTTTTCATGGAGGGTGGCATCATTTACATGTACTACGCCCGTGGCGGCGACTCGATGAATTGCAGCGCCGCCGGGGCCGGTAACGGCGTGCTGCTGAAGTCTGCCTATCCGCTGACCGACCACCTGAGCGGCGCGACCAGCCTGCAGCACATGCAACGGCTGAACCCCAATCGCGACGGCAGCCCACGCAGCGAGCAACGGCTATGCGCCGGCCAGACTCTGCTTTGCCGCGCGCTCGGCATCAAGGTGCCCGACTGGAACGCGCGGGCGTTCTGCCCCGACAATCTCTACATCGAAGACGACGGGTACCGACCCCAGCAGGTTATTCAGGCCGCGCGCCTGGGCATTCCCGCGGGCCGCGATGAAGCCCTGCCTTATCGCTTTGTGGACGCGGCCTATGCAGCTCACTGCACGCGCAACCCACTCGGCCGTAGCCGCGCAGCGGGGCGCGACTATCGCCTGCTGACGCTCCCGCAAGCCGAACAAACTGCCGCAAGTGGAGGCCCCCTTGCTGGTTGAGCTGACGCAATGGCTGGCCGAACATCAGCAATGGCTGGGCTTGGCGATCTTTCTGATTTCTTTCAGCGAGTCACTGGCTGTTGCCGGTTTGGTGGTACCCGGGGTGTTTTTGCTGTTTGCCGTATCAGCACTGGCCGCGGGCGGCGGCATGCCACTTACAGTCGCGGTGATCTGGGCCTTCAGCGGCGCAGTCCTGGGCGACTTGATCAGTTTCTTTCTGGGGCGCTACTTCCATCAGAACATTCGCAATTTTGGGCCTTTCAAGCGCAACCCGAAGTGGATCGATGGCGGCGAACGTTTTTTCCGCCGCTACGGTTGGCTGAGCGTAGTACTGGGCCGCTTTATCGGCCCGATACGGCCCATCATTCCTATGGTGGCGGGTATGTTCGACATGCCCGCGTGGCGTTTTCTGGCGATTAATCTGGTGTCTGCATTGGCCTGGGCGCCGGCCTACCTGATTCCCGGTTACACCACCGGGCGCGCAGCGCAGTGGACGGTACCACCGTTTTTCTGGAACCAGGCCCTGAGCCTGCTGATCGGGGCGATCATCCTGGTCGGCTGCTGCCTGTACGTACTCAAACTGCAGAAGCGCTGGAGCTGCCTGGTTGCAGCGGCAGGTTGCCTGCTGTCATTGCTGGCCCTGAGCATGAACCAGACCGCCCTGGCGATTTTTGACAGCACGCTGATCGACAGTGCCGCCCACTTACGCCTCCCCGGTGCCAGCGACATACTGATTCTAACGCCGCAGGTACTTCTGGTCGCCGCGCCGATCATTGCCGCACTGCTGCTTGCCCGGCGCTGGAATCATGCAGTAATGCAGGTCAGCGCGCTGGCGCTGGCGCTACTGATGAGTTGGTCGATCGGCTTGACCGGCGGAGCCAGCATCAACGCCCTGCTGACCGCGATCCTTTGTGCCCTGGTGGTCAATTGCAGCCGCAGCCAGCATTTCTGGGTGCGTAGCGCCTGGCTGCTCTACTTGCTGCCCTTGCTGTTGCTGATCGCCAGCAACGTACTTGAGCATCGCGTACTACCGCCGCTGGAGATGCTGCGCAGCCTGCTGGTGGGTGTCAGCGCCAGCCTGTTGGCCTGCTGGCTGGTGGAGCGCGTGAGCCCGATGACGCCACTGGCCAAACCTCTGCGCTGGGTTATCGCCAGTTGGCCCTTTATCGCCGCGGCCTGGTTACTCTGGTAGCGGCAGGATGCACCGCGCCTCAGGCCTGTAGTACCTCCAGCCATTCAGTGATCTGCTGCAAGCGCTCGGCCGGATGATCCAACGCCAGCAGGTGGGTTTTCTGATCCAAACTGAACGGCAGCAAGTAGGCGAGCTGATAAGCCAGCGCCTGCTGGCTGCGGCCGATCGGCGGCAAGCCCAGACCGGACGCCAGCGGGTGCTCCAGCAAGGCAGCGTGCAGGGTTTCCAGCTCGTCATGTGCCACCACCAGGTTGTCGTCTTCCGCCTCGGCGCGCCATTGCACCTGTGCCAGCACCAGACCGTCGGCAGCCACCTCCACGTCGCTTACCTGCGCGCGGCGACCGCCCAGCACCCGGATGCCCAGCAACCCGTTATCGCGCTGCTGAAAATCGACTATTTGCGCCTCACAGCCCAAGGCACTGAACCGCAGGTCGCCGGTACCGGACTCTGGGCCCTTTTCCAGCGCCACGACCACAAAGCCCTCGCCTGCCTTGAAGCAGCGGCTGACCATATCCAGGTAGCGCGCCTCAAACAGCTGCAGATCCAGCGTACAGCCCGGCAGCAATACTGTTTTAAGCGGAAATAATGCGGTTTTTTCGCTCATTCGATCCTCTTGTCATCCATCGCCGTCAGGCATAGCCTTCAGCAGGAAGGTCGAATCATTCAGCAAACCAATATAAGGCCGCGACTGATTGACCCCCTCGCCGGCGCTTGCAACCATTCACCCGGAAACGCTTGTGCCGGCAGGTTAGCATTGCAGCGGGCAGGTATGCACACCCCCAGCGGGCCACAATAAGAGTCACGGAGAACGCCATGACAGCTATACCAGTTAGCGAACTTACCTCATTGATCGGCAAGGATATGGGCCACTCGGAATGGCTGCAGATCGATCAGGAGCGGGTCAACCAGTTTGCCGAGTGCACCGGCGATCACCAGTTCATCCACATCGATGAAGAAAAAGCCAAACAGACGCCCTTCGGCGGCACCATCGCCCACGGCTTCCTGTCGCTGTCGTTGCTGCCAGCGCTCTCTGCCGGCCTGATGCCGCGCCCTGAAGGCCTGAAAATGGCTGTCAACTACGGCATGGATAGCCTGCGCTTCATCCAGCCGGTACGTGTCGGCTCACGCGTGCGCCTGCACACCACCATTCTGGATGTCACCGAGAAGAATCCGGGGCAATGGCTGATGAAGGCACGCAACACCCTGGAAATCGAAGGCGTCGACAAGCCAGCGTTCATTTCCGAAGGTCTGTCGCTGTACTTCGTGTGAAGTAACACCGGTAGTCGCTGCGGGCAGGCCACGCACCTGCCCGTGCATCCTCCCCGCGCGCGCCGCTCATTACTCCCCTTGCGGGCCAGCCTCGCCCCACCGCGGCAGCAGCTGCTGCTCGATTCCCAGCTGATTTAGAATCCGCGCCACAACAAAGTCGATCAGATCGGCAACCGACTCGGGATGCTGATAAAAACCCGGACTGGCCGGCAGAATAACCGCGCCCATCTGGCTCAGCTTGAGCATGTTTTCCAGGTGGATAGTCGAAAACGGCGCTTCGCGAGGCACCAGAATCAGCTTGCGGCGCTCTTTCAGGGCCACGTCCGCCGCCCGCTCGATAAGGTTATTGCTGGCCCCTGTGGCAATCGCCGAGAGCGACCCGGTGGAACAGGGGCAAACCACCATGGCGGCTGGTGCACCGCTGCCGGAGGCGACGGGCGCCATCCAGTCCTGCTTGCCATATACCCTGATCTGCCCCGGCCTGGCAGCAAACTGGTCGGTCAGATACAGTTCCAGCGCCTGCGGCTTGGCCGGCAATTGCCACCGCGTCTCGGTCGCCACGACCAACTGGGCTGCCTGCGAAATCAGGAACGAGACCTCTACACCGGCCTGTACCAGGCATTCCAGCAGACGCATGGCATATTGCGCCCCCGAAGCACCGGTAACCGCCAGGGTTACCCGCTGCAGTTCAGCCATGACGAGCCTCCAGCGCCTGAACCAGCTTCTGATGAATACCGCCAAAGCCGCCGTTGCTCATGATCACTACCCGGGTACCGGGCGTGGCTTTATCAACGACCTGCTGCACGATGGCGTCCAGACTGGTGACTACCTGAGCCGGTACAGGACTGCCCTGCACCACCGGAGCCAGCGACCAGTCCAGGCCCGGCGGCTGATACCAGATCACCTCACTGGCATCACAGACGCTGGCAGGTAGCGCCTGCATGTGGCTGCCCAAACGCATGGTATTGGAGCGTGGCTCGATAATGGCGATCAAGCGGTCATCGTCAATCTGCGCGCGTAGCCCCGCCAGGGTTGTGGCGATGGCCGTGGGGTGATGGGCAAAGTCATCGTAGACGGTAATGCGGTTGATCTCGGCCAGCTTTTCCATCCGCCGCTTGGCGTTGCGAAAGCCGCCCAATGCGGCGATTCCCTGGGCCGGCGTCACGCCCACATGGCGCGCTGCAGCCAGTGCCGAGAGCGCGTTGGCAACGCTGTGCATGCCGGTTTGCTGCCAATCCGCAACACCCTGCAGCTCACCGTTGAGCCAGACTTCAAACTGCGAACCGTCGGCTTTGAGCAACCTTGCCTGCCAGTCCCCGTCTTCGCCGGTGGTTTGGCATGGCGTCCAGCAGCCCATCTCGATCACCCGATCCAGTGCTGCCACGCCCTGCGGGCGAATGATCAGGCCAGCGGCCGGAACGGTGCGCACCAGATGATGGAACTGCCGCTCAATGGCGGCCAGATCAGGAAAGATGTCCGCGTGATCAAACTCCAGATTATTCAGAATCGCGGTACGCGGGCGGTAGTGTACGAACTTGGAGCGCTTGTCGAAGAAGGCACTGTCGTACTCATCGGCCTCGACCACAAAGAACGGCGTATCGCCCAGCCTGGCCGAGATGCCGAAATTCTGCGGTACCCCGCCAATCAGAAAGCCGGGAGCCATACCGGCATCTTCCAACAGCCAGGCCAGCAGACTGGAGGTCGATGTCTTGCCATGGGTGCCGGCAACCGCCAGCACCCAGCGCTCCTGCAACACATAGCGCGCCAGCCATTCCGGGCCGGAGGCGTAGGGCATCCCCTGGTCCAGCATGTATTCGACCGCCGGATTGCCGCGACTCATGGCATTACCGACGATCACCAGATCCGGCGCCGGCTGCAGATGCGCGGGGTCATAACCTTCCTGCAGGGCAATGCCCTGGGCCTCAAGCTGCGTGCTCATCGGCGGATAGACATTGGCGTCCGACCCGCTGACCTCGTGCCCCAGCTCGCGCGCCAGCAGCGCCAACGACCCCATGAACGTACCGCAGATACCCAGAATGTGCAGATGCATTGATTAGCCTTGTAGCCGTCGTTGAACTCTCTATAACCCGCAACACTGACCCGAATCGGCAGACAAAAGTTGCCGACGGGCGGGCCATTTGCACGCTAGGAGGATACTAGCACGACGCGCCTGAGGTCAGGGTCTGCGGCCTGATTGTCATGCAACTGACGCGGCTTTGGGCTATCATTCGCGCATCTGTCCGCTCCACCTGCGCACTTGCCCCGCGCGCCCTGTCGCTCGACGGCAGCAATGGATCTGCGGCTAACGCCTTTAAAGTCTCAACACATGGAGTCCACATGACCGTCAAGAACGCTTTCTATGCCCAGTCGGGCGGGGTAACTGCCGTTATCAACGCCTCTGCTGCCGGCGTGATCGAAACTGCTCGCCAGCATCCCGATAAGATCGGCACGGTCTACGCCGGACGCAACGGCATTATCGGCGCCCTGACCGAAGAGCTTATCGACACCAGCCTGGAATCCATCGACGATATCGCCGCGCTGCGCCACACGCCGTCCGGCGCCTTCGGCTCCTGCCGCTACAAGCTGAAAAGCCTGGAAGCCAACCGCGCCGAATACGAACGTCTGATCGAAGTTTTCAAAGCGCACAACATCGGTTACTTCTTCTATAACGGCGGTGGCGACTCGGCCGACACCTGCCTCAAGGTCTCGCAACTGGCCGAAACCCTCGGCTATCCGATCCAGGCCATCCACGTACCCAAGACGGTCGACAACGACCTGCCGATCACCGACTGCTGCCCGGGCTTTGGCTCCGTGGCCAAGTACGTCGCCACCTCGATCCGCGAAGCCGGGTTCGACGTTGCCTCCATGGCCGCCACCTCCACCAAGGTGTTCATCCTTGAGGTGATGGGCCGCCACGCTGGCTGGATTACCGCCGCCTGTGGTCTGGCCAATGAAGGCGAAGGTCAGCCGCCGCACATTCTGCTGTTCCCCGAAATCGAGTTCGACCAGGCCGCCTTCCTGGCCCGTGTCGACGAGTGCGTAAAAACCCACGGTTACTGCGTGATCGGCGTTTCCGAGGGCATCAAGAACAGCGATGGCAAGTTTCTCTCCGAGTCCGGCCTGACCGACGCCTTTGGTCACGCGCAATTGGGCGGCGTGGCGCCGACCATCGCCAAACTGGTAAAGGAAGAGCTGGGCTATAAATACCACTGGGCCGTTGCCGATTACCTGCAGCGCGCTGCCCGTCACATCGCTGCCAAGGTGGATGTGGATCAGGCCTACGCGCTGGGCCAAGCCGCAGTGAAAATCGCCCTGGAAGGCAAGAACTCGATCATGCCGGCGATTCGCCGCCTGAACGATGCGCCTTACGAGTGGGACATCATCGAAGCGCCGCTGAAGGATGTGGCCAACGTCGAGAAGTTCATGCCGCGCGATTTCATCACCGATGATGGCTTTCACATTACCGACGCCTGCCGCCGCTACCTGTCGCCGCTGATCCAGGGCGAAGACTTCCCGCCGTTCAAGAATGGCATGCCGCACTACGTCACCCTGAAGCGCCAGACCGTAGCCAAAAAGCTGCCGCCATTCGCAGTCTAGACGCCTCGAGTTGACACAACCGCCGTATCCTCTGGAGCGGCGGTTTTTTTGTGGCCGCCGATTGCAGATTGCCTCATGCTGATGCAGGATGAAGCGAATGACTGATAAAAACCTCCCAGCCACTTAATGACCAAAAATGGGTAATCGTATGCGCATAGTTCAGGCAGATGTGGATCGCCTTGATGAAGTAACGCCCCTGTTCATCAAGTACCGCGAGTATTACGGGCAGTTGCCCAAGCCGGAAGCCTCACGCCGCTTTTTGGAGGCGCGCCTGGTGCACGAGCAAGCCATCATCCTGATCGCCGAAGACGATGACTCTGGCAAGGCCTTGGGCTTTTGCCAGTTCATTCCGAGCTTCTCGGCGCTGACGCTGTCTGCCGCCTGGGTACTCAAAGGCATCTACGTTACCGAAGAGGCGCGCCGGCAATTGGTTGCCGACAAGCTGATCAACCACGCCAAGGACCTGGCGCGCGCTGCGGGTGTTGAACGCATGACGGTAATGACCGGCGAAGATAACGTGGCGGCGCAAAGCCTCTACCGCTCACTGGGTTTCAGCAACGATCACGACTTCATGTACTTCGCGCTGAAGCTGAACTAACCCGCCCTCGCCCCCTTCGCACACACTACCTACGGTGAGCGGCCACGCCGCTCCTGTTCCCCATTAAAGCGTCCAGCAAACTGCCTGCCAGCATGCACCGCCACAACGCCCGCTTGCGCGCGTCTGGCCCCCACCATAGAATGCGACTGATTATCATTAGCTGAACCCGAGTCAACCGGGCCTCCCAGCTGACTGGCACAGGGCCCGGCGATGGACATGCACACACTTTACCGCGACCACCACGGCTGGCTCGAACGCTGGTTGATCAGCAAACTCGGCTGCTCGCACCGCGCGGCCGACCTGGCGCAGGACACCTTCATGCGCTTACTGGCCAAGGACGACCTGCCCGGACTGCATGAACCCAGGGCCTTTCTCACCACAGTGGCCAAACGGGTCATGTCCAACCAATGGCGCCGCAAACAGCTCGAGCAGGCCTACCTTGAAGCCTTGGCACACCAACCCGAACGCTTCGCCCTGTCGCCGGAAGAGCAGGCACTGGTGATGGAGACCTTGCTGCAGGTCGACCGCCTGCTCGACGGCCTCCCCGGTGTGGTGCGCCGTGTTTTTCTGCACGTACAGCTCGACGGCATGAGTCATGCCGACGTGGCCCGGGCGCTGAATATTTCCATCAGCACAGTCAAGCGCCACCTGCGCCGCGCCGCCCTGCGCTGCTACTTCGGCCTGGAACTGGAGCAATGACCTCCCTTGGCGATATTCCTCAGGACGTCGCGCTGGCGGCGGTAGACCGGCATATCGCACAGCTGGCCGGCGAGCTGGACCCAACAGAGCTTTGCGACTGGCTGGCAGCCGATGAACGCCATCAGCGTGCCTGGCAGCACATCCAATCCACCAACCAGCAGTTCGGCGCGGCCCTCAACCCCGCCGCCCGCGCAGCACTGTTGGCCCCCAGCGGGGCGCAGCGCCGCCGGGCAGTCAAAGCCCTTGGCCTGCTGTTGTTTAGCGGCAGCCTTGCGACTGTGGGCTATCAACTACCCTGGCGCGAGAGACTGGCCGATATTCGCACCGACACCGGAGAACATCGCAGTCTTACCTTGCCAGGTGGGGCGCAGCTGGAGGTCAACACCGCGAGCGCAATAAACCTCGAGTACACTGCCTCGGGCCTGCAACTGCGACTGCTGCAAGGCGAGCTGCTGCTGAATACCTCCGCGACCAACATCAGTGTTGTCACCGCACAGGGCGTGCTGCGGCCGCAGGCCACGCGTTTCGCGGTGTTACAGCGGGACGGCAGGTCGCAGGTTGATGTATTGAGCGGCGCGGTGGCGATTTACCCCGCACAGGCCTCGGGGCTGGCAGGCGTGCTGCAAGCAGGCCAGAGCGCCCACTTCGATGAGCGCCAGCTGTCGGCGGTACAACCCACTGACGCACAGCGCTTCGCCTGGACCCAGGGCATGCTGGTGGCCTCCAGCATGCCGCTCGGGCAATTTGTGCAGACGCTTGCGCGTTACCGCCCAGGCTATCTGGGCTGCGACCCCACCATCGCGCAGCTGCGGATCTCCGGCTCCTACCCCCTGGCCTCAACTGACCGCATTCTCACCAGTCTGACGCAAAGCCTGCCGGTGCGCTTGCAAAGCCTGAGCCGTTATTGGGTGCGCCTGGTACCTGCCAGCGCCGCCTGAGCATTTCGCCGAATATAAAATAAATGAGCTGATTTTGATTCTCGCGTGACAGGGAAGGTAACCACTCGCCAACACCATTAAAAAAGGAATCAGCATGAGCTTCCCTCCCTTCCAGCGTCACCGACTGGCGGTCTGCTCCGCTACGCTGCTGCTGACCAGCGCGCTGGGTCTCGCGGCAGGCCCGGCGACCGCAGCCGATAGTCCCCAGGTAAAGCACTACCAGATCGCCAGTAGCGCACTGGAAGACGCACTCAACCAATTCGGCCGCGAGGCCGGCATCCTCTTGTAGTACGACCCCAGCCTGGTTGCAGGGCGGCGAGCGCCGGCACTGCGTGGCGATTTTAGCGTTGCCGAAGGCTTGCAGCACTTGTTGCGCGGCAGCGGCCTGACCTTGGTGCACCAGGGTGACAACAACTACACCCTGAGCAAAGCGCAAGCGACTGGCGATGCCGACGGTACGGCTATCTTGCCCGCGATGGTCGTATCCGGCGCCGCCGTCAGCAGCACCACCGAGGGCAGCAACTCCTACACTACCGAGGTTACGAGCTCATCCACCGGACTTGACCTGTCGATACGCGACACACCGCAATCGGTCACCGTGGTGACCCGTCAGCGCATGGACGACCAGAACCTGACCTCCATCTCCCAGGTGCTGGATCAGGTTGTCGGTATCGAGGCGAACAGCACCAGCGCGCTGGGCAGCGACGGCATCAGCTACATGTCACGCGGCTTCTCGGTGGAAAATTATCTGGTCGACGGTGTGCCGCGGCCCACCGGCATCTATGGCTTTACCGAAGAAACCGCCGACATGATCGCCTACGACCGCATCGAGGTGGTACGCGGCGCCTCCGGCCTGATGTCCGGCATGGGCTCCCCCGCCGCTAGCGTAAACCTGGTGCGCAAGCGCGCTACCGCCATGCCGCAGGTACAGATCAACCTGCAGGGTGGCGCCTGGGACATGTACCGTGGCGAAGTAGACGTCAGCGGGCCGCTGCTCGATTCCGGCCGATTGCGCGGCCGGCTGGCAGCGGCCTATCAGGAGAACGACAGCTTCGTCGACCGCGAGCACCATGAGCAGCAGGCGCTTTTTGGTGTGCTCGAGGCCGATCTGAGCGACAGCACGCTGTTGTCAGCAGGCTTCGAGTATCAGGATTTCAACAACCAGGGCGCCTCGCGCGACGGCCTGCCGCTGTTCTATAGCGACGGCAGCTATACCGATCTGTCGCGCTCAACCAACTCCGGCACCGACTGGTCCGACTTTACCCGCGACAGCTTGAACCTCTTTGCCCGCCTGGAGCATCAGTTGGGCGACCGCTGGCAACTGAGAGTTCAGGCCGAAAACAAGAGCGGCGGCTACGACGAAAGCCTGGGCTACAACTACGCCCGCTGGATCGACAAGCAAACCGGCGCCGGTGGCACGCTGTATATGACCCGCTGGGCCGCCGACCAGGAGATAACCGCTTTCAACGCCAGCCTGCAAGGTAGCTTCGACTGGCTGGGCCAGGAGCACCAGCTGTTATTCTCGGCCTTCCACGCCGACTATGCCAATGAGGGCGACAATTACCCAGGCTGGTACAACGGCACCATGCCGGTGTCGCTGCCCAATTCCTTTGAGTTCTATGAAACCGGCTACTGGCCCAAGCCCGACCTGAGTGCAACGGGCGGCACCTTCGGCTCAGATGTCAAAACCACCGCCTACGCCGCGGCCATGCGCCTGAATCCAACCGATCGGGTACACCTGCTGCTCGGCGCCCGCGTCAGTGACTGGCAGCAGGACGACTGGACTAAAACCGCCGCCGGTGCCAAGACCACCACACCGGTCACCAACGAAAACGGCGTGGTCACCCCCTATGCCGGCCTGGTGCTCGATTTGACCGAGCAGTGGTCCACCTACGCCAGCTACACCGCCATCTTTGAGCCGCAGAACGAACAGGACATCAGTGGCAAGACGCTCGACCCGCTGGAGGGCAACAACTACGAGCTGGGCCTCAAGGGTGAGCTGATGGACGGCCGCCTGAATGCCACTCTCTCGGTGTTTCAGCTGCAGCAGGAGAATCTCGCGGTATCACTCGGCCCGGGCTTCGTTACGCCTAACGGCGCTCAGGCTTACCGCGCCGAGGCTGGTGCCGAGTCCGAAGGCTTCGAGCTGGAGCTTGCCGGTGAGCTGGCTGAGGGCTGGCAGGTGGCTGGCGGCTTTGCGCGCACCACCACCGAGAACAGCACCGGCGATCACATCAACCGCTACATCCCGGACAATACCTTCAAGCTGTTCACCACCTACGAGTGGGATCAACTGCTGCAAGGCCTGACAGTTGGCGGCAACCTGCGCTGGCAAGACGAGGCCGTTGCCGAAGACGCCGGCCCCAATGGCGAGGATTTCGTGCAGGACAGCCTGTTTCTGGTCGACCTGCTGGCCAAATATCGGGTCAACGAGCAGTTGAGTCTGGCGCTCAACCTGAACAACGCCTTCGACAAGACCTACTACAGCGGCATGCAGTATATCGGCCGCTACGGCGAGCCCCGCAACCTGGTCGCGTCGGCACGCTGGCAGTTCTGAGCCCACGTAGGCATTCGCCGCGAGCCTCGCGGCGAATGCCTGTTAATACGGGGCATATCAACTACGACCAAGGTACACCGGGTTTTACTTGGTATCCCTGCGCGATACGCCTATAATGCCGCCCAGTTTTCAACTATGGCCGATTCAGGTACCCCATGAGCTACGACCAGATCCCCGCAGGCAAAGACGTTCCCAACGACATTTATGTCGCCATTGAAATTCCAGCCAACCACGCGCCGATCAAGTACGAGATCGACAAAGACAGCAGCGCGCTGTTCGTTGACCGCTTCATGGCTACCCCCATGTTCTACCCGGCCAACTATGGCTACATTCCCAACACCCTGGCCGACGACGGTGACCCGCTCGACGTGCTGGTTGTGACGCCGCATCCGGTCGCCCCTGGCGCCGTGATCCGTGCTCGTCCGGTTGGCGTACTGCACATGACTGATGATGGTGGCGGAGATGCCAAGCTGATCGCCGTACCCCACGACAAACTGAGCGTGCTGTACCACGACATCAAGGAATACACCGACCTGCCTGAGCTGCTGATCCAGCAGATCCAGCACTTCTTCGAGAACTACAAGGATCTGGAAGCCGGCAAGTGGGTCAAGATCGACCGTTGGGGCAACGCTGACGAAGCCCGCGCGGAAATTGTTAAGGCTGTAAACGCTTACCAAAAATAAGCGTTTCGCCCCGTTGAAAAGCCGGCCACAAGCTGGCTTTTTTTATGTCTGTCGGTCAGCCTGAGGCTAGCCACCCGCCACCGGAAACTCGTATGACCGACCGCTACTTTGACCACCTGGGCGCACGCTTTGCCCAGCGTATCTACGACAGCCCCAAGGGTGCCATCCGTCTGGCGGTGCTGCAGCGCGACCTGCAGCAGTGGCTGCCGGCGCTAAGCGCATCAGCCACGCCACTGCGCATTCTGGACATAGGCGCCGGGCTGGGTCAGATCAGCACCTGGCTGGCCGGACTCGGCCACCAGCTAACCGTAGCCGAACCCGCCGAGGCCATGCTGGATATCGCCCGCCAGCGCATCGAGGAAAGCGCTCCGGCGCTGCCGGTGCACTTCCTGCAGGCGCCACTGCAGGAACTCGCCGCCCGTGGCGAGCAATATGACCTGGTGGTCTGCCATGCCGTCCTTGAGTGGCTGGCCGACCCGGCCACGGCCCTGCAGCAACTGGCGTCACTGGTACAGCCCGGCGGCGCGCTGTCACTGGCGTTCTACAACCGCGACGCGCTGATCTACAAGAATCTGGTCAAGGGGCAGTTCAAAAAGCTGCGCAAAAAGCCGCTATCCGGGCAAGGCAAGAGCGGTCTGACACCGCAACAGCCGCTGGACCCGCAAGAGGTACTACAGTGGAGCATCGCCGCCGGACTGGACTGCCGCGCCACCAGCGGTGTGCGCGTGTTCTACGATTACATGCCCGAACCCTTCTGCAGCAACAGCAGCCTGGATGACCTGATCGAGTATGAACTGCGCTACAGCCAGCACCCGGCCTATCAGCATCTGGGGCGGTATCTGCATTGGTGGCTGACGCCAGCGATGAGTGGGCAACTCTGAATCAGCGGCGCGCCATCCAGCGGTCGGCACGCCATAGATGCACAAACCAGCCGCCCAGCAGTAGCGAGCGCAGCAGCATGAAGCACAGAAACCCCAACCACACACCCTGATTGCCCAAGCCCTGCAGGCTCCAGGCCAGCGGCAGGTATAACAGCAGCGCGGCCAGCATGGCATTACGCATCGCGCGGGCGCGGGAGGCGCCGATGAATAGGCCGTCAAGCAGATAGCTCCAGACTGCAGCCAGCGGCATCACTGCCATCCAGGGCAGATAGGTGCCGGCCTGCTGGCGCACTTGGGGCAGATCGGTCAGCAGGGCAATAATCGTGTTGCCGCCCAGCAGAAATACCAGTACGAAACCGCAACTCAGCAGTAGTGACCACAGCGTGGATACCACCAGCACCTTGCGCAGGGCCGGTTTGTCCTGCCGCCCCAGTGCATGCCCACCCAGCGCCTCAAGCGCATGCGCCAAGCCATCCAGCCCGTGCGAGGTAAGCAACAGGAAGTTGAGCAGTACCGCATTGGCCGCCACCACCTCGTCACCCAGACGCGCGCCCTGCACGACCAGCAGGTAAAACACCGACTCCAGCGCCAGGGTGCGAATCAGAATATCGCGATTCACCCGAATTAACGGCGCCGCGCCGCGCAGCAACAGGGCGCGCAGCCAGTCGGTCTGCCCCGTGTAACGGCGCAATATCGGCTGCAACAGCGCCAACCCCAGCAGCAGGCCCAGATAATCGCTGATCACCGTGGCCCAAGCTGCGCCCGCCACGCCCCATTCCAACGCCACTACCAGCAGCAGATCCAAAGCCACATTACAAAGATTGACCGCCAGCAGCAGCACGAAAGGCGCACGGCTGTTCTGCGCACCGATAAACCAGCCAATCAACACGAAATTGGCCAAGGCCGCAGGCAGACTGTAGAGGCGAATACCAACGTACAGACGCGCCTGATCCAGCAGCGCCTGGCTGCTGTCCAGCAGATGCAGGCCCAGATTCAACAAAGGGGTTTGGAATAACCAGACCAGCAACGAGATCAGCAGCGCCAGCCATAGCGGCTGCAGCAGTACTCGGCGCAGCGCAGCGCCGTCTTCGGCACCGCAGGCCTGAGCGGCAAAGCCGGTCGTGCCCATGCGCAGGAAACCGGCTGCCCAGAGAATGAAAGTGAAGAGCGTACTGCCCACCGCCACGCCACCGAGAAAGTGAGCGCCATCCAGATGACCGATCACCGCCGTATCGACCAGCCCCACCAGCGGCACGCTGATGTTGGACAGAATCATCGGCAGTGCGATCGCCCACACCCGCTTGTGGGTCGGCGGGTCGCGCCACAGCTGCAGCAGTTCACTGCCCGCAGCCACCGCCTAGCCGCCGGAACGCTTGGTCTTGTAACCCTCGGCGGTCAGCAACTCGCAGAGCAACTCGGCCTTGTCGCCCTGGATCTCGATAACGCCATCCTTGACCGAGCCGCCGCAACCACAGCGGTTCTTCAAGCGCTTGGCCAAGGCTTTCAGTTCCTCGGCGCCCAGCAGCACGCCGCTCACACTGGTAACAGTCTTGCCGCCACGCCCTTTGATTTCACGGCGTACCCGCACAATGCCGTCGCCTTCGGGCAGCGCCTGCTCAGCGCAGCGACACTGCGCCACCGGCTGGCTGCAATCGGGGCACATACGCCCACTGTCGGTTGAATAAACCAGGCCACCCAGGGCCTCGAGACCGTTTTTCTTTGCCATGCCCTATTCCACATCCAGCTGTTGCAACAGGCGCTGCAGAGCGTCCTGCGAATCCGGGGCGTACTGCTCGCCCGGGCGCTGCCAGTCACTGCGTGGATCGACCCAGCGCACTGCCTGCACCTCCTCGGGCTGCAGTTGCAGCGGACCGTCCCAGCAGCAGCTGAATACCGCTGCCCAGAGACGACTCTCTTCGGATTCAAAGTAGAAGCGCAGATGCTCGGTGAGCGTCACGCCTGCGACCCCCAGCTCTTCCGCCAGCTCGCGTTCCGCGCCCTGCTGATAGCTTTCGCCCGCTGCCACCACCCCACCGGCAGCCGCATCCCAGAATCCGGGGTAAAGGCGCTTGTGGTCGGTACGCTGATGCAGGCACAGCTCGCCACGGGAGTTGAAAACAAAGATGAAGGTGCAGCGGGTAATCAACCCGTCTACCTGCGCCTGGCCGCGCGGCACTATGCCAAGCGGCTGGTCCTGTTCATCCACATGAATGACCTGTTCAGCTGCAGACGCTGCCAGGTATGCCTCGATTGCCGTTTTATCCACTGCCTAGCCCTGTTCAAGCAACCGACGCAGGTCGATCATCGCCGCATTGGCACGAGACAGGTAGTTGGCCATCACCAGCGAGTGGTTGGCGAGCATGCCGAAGCCACTGCCATTGAGCACCATAGGGCTCCACAGGGTTTCCTGGGTCGCCTCCAGATCCCGGATGATCTGCTGCAGGCTGACCAGGGCATTTTTCTTCACCAGTACATCGTGGAAGTCATGCTCGATCGCACGCAGCAGATGCACCAGTGCCCAGGAGGTGCCCCGCGCTTCATAGAAGATGTCGTCGATTTCCAGCCAGGGCGTAGTGGTGCCCAGCTTGCCGCCTTCGATCAAGGGCGCGCGGCCCACACTGGCGGAGAGTCGCTGCGACAGCGAACCCAGCCGCGTGCTCACATCGCCCACCCAGCTGGCCAGATTGTCGGCGCGGGCATAGAAGTAGGCATCGCCGCGCTGCAGCCGAGTGATGTACTGGTCGAGCTGCTGCATACCGTGCTGGTACTCGCTTTCACTCGAGGGGAACATCCAGCGGTTGTTATTGGTACTGAACAGCGGCTCGGCCTTGGCCAGGTTGGCATCTTCCTTCGACTGCGACTGCGAGCGCGCCATGTCACGGCGCAGCGCTCGACTCATGTCGCGCACCTGCACCAGGGCACCAAATTCCCAGTTGGGCATATTGTCGAGCCACAAACCGGGCGGCGCCACGTCGTTACTCAGGTAGCCACCCGGCTTGCTGAGCAATTCGCCCATCAACGAGTGCAGCGTACGCGCGGTGTATTCGCCGGACACCATCGGCCTGTCGTCGGCGCGCACCACCAGCGGCGAGAGATCAGGCTCACGACTCCAGTACCAACCCACCACCAGACAAATCAGCAGGTATACCAGCACCACACCCAAGGCGATTCTGCCCACCGTGGAGCCATCCAGGCTGCTGTCGCCAGCCGCATCTGTGCGCTTTCCGAATCTCATCTCTGCACTCCCGTTTCAGTTCGTTGCTCAGCATATCACGGGGCACCCCGCTCCACGCCAACCCGAGCCCACGCCAGACAAGGCACATGGCCATCTTTCATCAAGCTGTAACACAACTGACATTATGCTGGCGCCATCGTTCTAACACTCCCACCTCCAGCTCCAGCGGGTTTGCAATGCGCCTGAAAACACTTACCCTGTTCAATACCAGCCTGCTGGTCGCGGTCGGCATCGCGCTCGGCGCCAGCCTGTGGTGGTCACAACATGCATTAAAGACGCCTTATGCGTTGATGGACACCTACCTGAATATAGTTGCTCAGGTACAAAGCCTGCAGCGCGACACTGAAGCCTACCGTTTGAGTGGCGACGCCCTGCGCCATCAGCAGGCGCAGAACACCGCCGCCGAACTGGCCGATAACCTGCAGCGCCTGCCCGCCGACATTCGCCAGCCACTTGAACAACCTCTCGCGGATTTCACCGAGTTCGTCAGCGGTGATCTGCTGGCCATCGGCAAGCTGGCCGGCGACCCGCAGGCCCTGCTGGTACAGGCCGAGCGCGAACTGATGGCCGAACTGCACAACCTGACCGAGTACGCCAATGCCAGCGCCGAGCAAGGCAACCGCAGCGCACTGCAATACATAGTGCGGCTCGACAGCCTGCAGCAGGACTTGCTGCGCATCAGCCTGGCGCGCGCGCGGCTCTTCAATCAGAACGACCCGGCGTTGATGGACAATCTAAAGCGCCTAATCAGCACCGCCCAGCAGGACGCCGAGACCTTGCAGCAACTCCCCTTGCTTGGTGTGGTAAGCGAAACCGACAGCAGCGAAGACCCTTTCGCCGCGCTATTAGGCGTGGGAGGTAGCGAGGAAACCACCGAGTCCGATCCGGGCGAAGATTACAAGCGCGCCCTGCAATCACTGCTGTCGCGCTACCCGGCGGAGCTGCAGCGCACTGGCGAGCTGATTGCCGAGCGCGCCCGCTTGCAAGGTATTACCGTAGAGCGTACCAACGACCTGCAGCAAGGAGCCGATCTGATTCGGCCGGCTCTGACCGCGGAGCGTGACAACATTACCCACCAGGTGCGCAACGTGCAGCTGGCGATCATTGCCCTGATCATTCTGATCGCTCTGCTGATCGACCGCATTCAGCGCTCGATTGCCAACGCCATCAGCCATTTCGCCCCCACGCTCAGCACCTACGCCAGCGGCGACTTCCGTAGCGCGGTACGCACTCACAGCAACACCCGCGAGCTGGTGCAACTGGAACAGTCGGCCAATCAGCTACGCAACTACCTGATCGAGCTGGTCGCCACCATCAACCAGCAGGCCGAGGCACTCAGCGGTACCAGTCAGCAGCTGGAGCAGCTCTCGGCAGATACCCACGACCGCGCCGCGCAGCAGCAACGTGATACCCAGGCAATCAATCAGGACATTGGCGGCATGGAGGAAGCGGTGCGTCTGGTAGCCACCAGCGCCGGCGAGAGCGCTGAACTGGCGCGCTCGGCCAACCGCGAAGTGCGCGACGGTCAGCAGGTCATCGGCGGCACCATAGCGCAGATGCAACAGTTGGTTAGCGAGGTTGAGACCACCGCGCGCACCATCGATCGCATGGTCAGTGAGTCCGACACCATCGGTGGCGTGCTGCAGGTCATCCAGGGCATCGCCGAACAAACCAACCTGCTGGCCCTGAATGCCGCCATTGAAGCAGCGCGCGCCGGCGAGGCTGGACGCGGCTTTGCCGTGGTGGCCGACGAGGTAAGACAACTGGCACAGCGCACCGCTGGCTCGACGCAGGAAATCCGGCGCCTGATCGAGAGCCTGCAACAGGTTGCGCGGCAATCGGCCGAGCAAATGAACGAACAAGTTCAGCACGCACAGCACACTGCCGAACAGGGCCAGCGCGCGGACGCTGCCTTGAGCGGCATTGTCAGCGCCATCGTGCGTATCACCGAGCTGGCAGAACATATCGCCAGCCACACCGATACCCAGTCTGGCCAGGTACGCACCATTCGCGAGAACAGCCAGCAGATTCATCAGCTGACCGAGGAGAACCTGGGTATGGTTGCGCAAACCCGGGCGCACACGCAGCAGATCAGCCAGCGCAGCGGCGACCTGCTCTCGGCCGTCTCTGCCTTCAAGGTCTGAATCTCCAACCGGCCAGTGGAAGGATTCAGCAACGATTGCCGGGGCGCTGCGCCCCGGACGGCTCTTTCGCCCAACCCGACCAGCCTTTATGATGGCTATCCCTCAACTGGCCGGGTGTGCAATGCGACTGTTCCGTTTTTTCATCTTGCTGAGCCTGCTGCTCACGGCCAGCGCGCAGGCCGCCTTCCCCAGCAGCACCAGCGCATCCGGCTCCTCGCTCACCGGGCTGCTACAAGGCAGTAGCAATCAGGCCGATTTTCTACCCGTCCACGAGGCCTTTCGCCCCGGCCTGCTGGAGGCCAACGATCAGCAGATCAGCGTCATTTTCGATATTGCCCCCGGCTACTATCTCTACCGCCATCGTCTGCACTTCACACTGCAGGGTGAGCACGATCTGCCGCTGACTGCGCAGCTACCCGAGGGCAAGCACAAAACCGATGAGTATTTCGGCGACGTCGAGGTGTACTACAACCAATTGCAGGTAACCCTCGATGTCAGCGACCTGCCCGCCGCTGCCAGCAACCTTGCCGTGGGCTTTCAGGGTTGCGCTGACGCCGGCCTTTGCTATCCGCCGGAAGTCGTCAACCTGACGCTGACTGAGGCTAGCGCCCCTGCCAAGCCAGCTGACACCAGCGATGCGCCCAGTGGGTTTTCGCTTAGCAGCGAAACGGGCGGCCTTGCCCTGCTGCTGTTTTTTGTCGCAGGTCTGGGCCTGACCTTCACGCCTTGCGTCTTGCCGATGCTGCCGATTCTGTCCAGCCTGGTGCTGGGCCGCAGCGCCATCGGGCGGGGCCGCGCACTGGCGTTGGCGCTTGCCTATGTGCTGGGGATGGCCGTCACCCTGGCCATTGTCGGCGCCCTCATCGGCAGTTTTGGCGCGGCGCTGAACATTCAGGCGCGCCTGCAATCACCGTGGATTCTGGGCTCGTTCGCACTCTTCTTTGCGCTCTTTGCACTGGCCATGTTCGGCCACTTCGACCTCAGCTTGCCGCGCTTTCTGCGCGACCCGCTGGAGCGTATTCATCAACGCACCGAAGGCGGCTCACTGGCCGGCGCCGCCAGTATGGGCGCGCTGTCTACCCTGGTGGTTTCACCCTGCATTTCAGCTCCGCTGGCGGGCGCACTGGTCTACATCAGCACCACCGGGGACGCCTTGGGCGGCGGCTTGAAGCTCTTCGCCCTGGGCCTGGGCATGGGTGTGCCTTTGCTGCTGGTGGCGCTGTTTGGCAGCGCTCTTTTACCGCGCTCCGGTCCGTGGCTGAACACCGTCAAACACCTGTTCGGCTTTGGCCTGCTGGCAGTGGCTATCTGGCTGCTTGAGCGCCTGCTTCCGGGCTCGCTGAGCCTGGCTCTCTGGGCCGCGCTGGCCGCCGGCCTGGCGGTGCGCATTGGTCTGTTCAGCGCCGATCACGGCAACTACCTGCGTCGCACCCTGGCACTGCTGATCGCGCTGTACGCCAGTGCCGCCTTGTTCGGCGCTCTCGCCGGCGCTGAAGATCCCCTGCGGCCATTACAGCCGTTCAGTACGACGCGTGACAGCGCTGCGCAGCAGAGCGGCGAGTTCACCACCCTGACCGACCCGGCACAGCTGAACCTGGCACTGCAGAGCGCCGCGCGCCAGCAGCAACCGGCGATCGTCGACGTCTACGCCGATTGGTGCATCAGCTGCAAAGTCATGGAGCGGGAAATTCTCAGCCAGCCGGCGGTACGTGAGGCGCTGGCGGGTTATGCGCGGATCAAGCTCGATTTGACCGACAATACTCCGGCGCAACGCGCCTGGCTTACTCAACATCAACTGTTCGGCCCACCCGCCTACCTGTTCTACCGCGGCGATGGCGAGGAGCAGCGTAAGCTGCGCATTCAAGGCGAAGTAGACAAGGCCCACTTCCTGCGCCTCTTGCAACAGGCGGCCGATGGCAATTTAACGCCTTAATGCAGGCATCATGTCGGCATTTGGTGCTAACCTTCGGGTTGTGGACAGTCCAATCCGAATCCGGCAAACTGCCGGGTAAAGCACTGACCGCTTGGTCACACGGATTCAGCAACGGAATATAAGTAAAATGGCCAGCATACTGGTCCTGCATGGACCCAATCTAAACCGTCTTGGCAGCCGCGAGCCCGGCGTCTACGGCGCGACCACCCTCGAGCAGATCAATCAACACCTGCGCGAGCTTGCCAGCCAGCACGGTCATCATCTGCTCAGCCTGCAGAGCAACGCCGAACATGAATTGATCGAGCGTATTCACGCGGCTGGCGATGAGGCCATCGACTTTATCCTGATCAATCCTGCCGCTTTTACTCACACCAGCGTCGCAATACGTGACGCGTTGCTCGCGGTGAGCATCCCATTCATCGAAGTTCACTTATCCAACGTGTATAAACGCGAACCTTTCCGCCATCATTCCTACTTTTCGGACGTTGCCGAAGGCGTGATTTGCGGGTTGGGCGCCCAGGGCTATGAACTGGCCCTGCAGGCGGCAATACACAAAATAGAACAATCCTGAATACGATTAACCCTGCTCTGGAGTGCACGCATCAATGGATATTCGCAAAGTCAAAAAACTAATCGAGCTTCTGGAAGAGTCCGGCATCGACGAGCTGGAGATTCACGAGGGTGAAGAGTCCGTGCGCATCAGCCGGCACAGCCAGCAGCCCGCTGCACCGCAATACTACGCGCCTCAGCCAGCACCTGCCGCCCCTGCTCCAGCAGCGGCCGCCGCGCCCGCAGCACCGGTCGCTGAAGCAGCACCGGCCGAGCCGTCCGGTCACCTGGTTCGCTCGCCCATGGTTGGCACCTTCTACCGCTCACCGTCACCGACTGCCGCGTCCTTTGTCGAAGTAGGTCACACGGTTAAAGCCGGCGATGTGCTGTGCATCGTTGAAGCCATGAAGATGATGAACCACATCGAAGCCGACAAGAGCGGCGTGGTGCAGGCCATCCTGGTGGATAACGGCCAGCCGGTGGAATTCGATCAACCCCTGTTCAGCATCGCCTGAGCCCGGCCCGGAGGCTGCGATGCATAAAGTACTGATAGCCAACCGTGGTGAAATTGCGCTGCGCGTCATTCGCGCGTGCAAGGAGCTGGGGTTGAAGACCGTAGCGGTGCACTCCACCGCAGACCGTGAGCTGATGCACCTGGCCATGGCAGACGAGACCGTCTGCATTGGGCCGCCAAGTGCCACTGACTCCTACCTGAACATCCCTGCCATCATCAGCGCCGCCGAAGTCACCGGTGCGGATGGCATCCACCCCGGCTACGGCTTCCTAGCGGAAAATGCCGACTTTGCCGAGCAGATCGAAAACTCCGGCTTCACCTTCATTGGTCCCAGTGCCGAAGTGATTCGCCTGATGGGCGACAAGGTTTCCGCGATTGCTGCAATGAAGGCAACCGGCGTGCCGACCGTGCCCGGCTCTGACGGACCACTGCCGGAAAACGACGACGCAGAGTGCCTGCGCATCGGTCAACGCGTTGGTTACCCGGTGATTATCAAGGCGGCTGGCGGCGGCGGCGGTCGCGGCATGCGCGTGGTGCACGATGAGGCAGACCTGATCAAGTCGATCAAGCTGACCCGTACCGAAGCGGGCGCGGCTTTTGGCAACCCGATGGTCTACCTGGAAAAATTCCTCACCAACCCACGTCACGTGGAAGTACAGGTGATGTCGGACGGCCAGGGACACGCCATTCACCTGGGCGATCGCGACTGCTCACTGCAGCGTCGCCATCAGAAAATCATTGAAGAAGCGCCTGCTCCCGGCATTGACGAGAAAGCCCGCGCTGAAGTGCAGGCCCGCTGCGTACAGGCCTGTATCGATCTGGGCTACCGCGGCGCCGGCACCTTCGAGTTTCTGTACGAAAACGGCGAGTTCTATTTCATCGAGATGAACACCCGCGTACAGGTCGAACACCCGGTATCGGAGATGGTCACCGGCATCGACATCGTCAAGGAACAGATTCTGGTCGCCTCCGGCCAGCCGCTGAGCTTTACCCAGGACGATGTGGTGATTCGTGGCCACGCCATAGAATGCCGCATCAATGCCGAAGACCCGAAAACCTTCATGCCCAGCCCCGGCACAGTGAGCTTCTACCACGCTCCGGGCGGCAATGGCGTTCGCGTCGACTCGCACCTGTATAGCGGCTACAAGGTACCGCCCTACTACGACTCCCTGGTCGGCAAGTTGATTACCTATGGTGCCACCCGTGAGGAAGCGCTGGCGCGCATGCGCAACGCTATCGACGAGCTGGTAGTAGACGGCATCAAGACGAACACGCCGCTACACCGTGAGCTGGTGCGTGATCCTGGCTTCTGCAAGGGTGGTGTAAATATCCACTATCTGGAGCACAAGCTGGGTTTGAAATAACACCAGCTCAAGGCTGGAGGCCAGAAGCTGCAAGATGCAGTCCTCTTGAAGCCTGAAGTACCAAAGCCCGGGCCTACCCGGGCTTTTTTCTACCGGGCCACGACGTTAACCTGCGACACCAATTCAGCTCTGGCCAGGCACCATAACAAGGAGTGGTATATGAAAAAGGGATTATTGCTGTCACTGCTAGCACTGGCTTTATCCGCCCAGGCCCAGCCTGAGGAAGAAAAGGTCTACCTGCTGGCCGCGGTCAACGTCACCGATACCAGCGTGGCGCAAAGCATCTTTCTGCATGAGCCGGACATTACCGATCTGTCCGGTTGTCGCGAAGCAGTGCAGCAAGGCAAGCGCAACCGCGACTGGATGAGTTATCACCACATTCAACGCAAGGACAGAGCCCAAGGGTTTACCTTTCAGTTCCAGTATCACTGCGTCACCAGCGCGCAGACAATTGAGCCTTGGTATGACAGGGCGCGCTACGATCATGTTTATCTGCTCCGCGTCGACGAAGAGTCCAAACTTACCGTGAAAGCCATGAGCAGCATGGCCAATTGCTACGCAGCACACCGAGCGCTGTCGGGCGAGGAACAAGCTCTCAGCCATTGCGCAAAAAGCAATCAGCAAGTGCGCTGACCACATGGGTTTTGGTTGTACCAAAGCGGGGAAAAACGGATAGCTCCCCCGCCCCCGCCAAGCGGCCGGGGCGGCACCTCTCCGCGGCAGCGGCGGTAGCTTCGCCGAATATTGCACACAGCGACTCTTTTTCTCCGTAGCGGGCACAGCCATAATAGGGCCTGCTACAGCACCAGACGCAAGAGCGTCTTTTGCACACCTTATTGGAAACCCTTATGTCCTGGCTGCAACTCCGACTCGCCATCACCCCCGAACAGGCCGAAAGCCTCGAAGATAAACTACTGGAACTCGGTGCAGTGTCCGTCACCTTCATGGATGCAGAAGATCAGCCTATCTTCGAGCCAGACCTGGGCACCACCCCGCTCTGGTCCAACACCCATCTGCTTGCCCTGTTTGAGGCAGATACCGATGGGCCAGCGCTGCTGCAACACCTGCAACTGCTATGGCAAGGTGAGCTGCCGCAACACGAGCTGGAGCAGATCGAGGACCAGGACTGGGAACGCAGCTGGATGGACAACTTTCACCCCATGCGTTTTGGCGAGCGTCTGTGGATAGTGCCCAGCTGGCACGCAGCCCCGGAGCCCGAGGCGGTCAACCTGCTGCTCGACCCCGGCCTGGCCTTCGGTACCGGCACCCATCCCACAACCGCTTTGTGCCTGCAATGGCTGGATGGCCAGCAACTTAACGGCAAACAGGTGATCGATTTCGGCTGCGGTTCCGGCATTCTGGCCATCGCAGCCCTACTGCTGGGTGCAAAGCATGCGGTCGGCACCGATATTGATGTACAGGCTCTAGAGGCCTCGCGCGACAACGCGCAGCGCAACCACATCGAGGACCAGCGCTTCGATCTCTACCTGCCAGAGAACATGCCACAGCAACCGGCCGAAGTCGTAGTCGCCAATATTCTCGCGGGCCCGCTGGTCAGCCTGGCGCCGCAGTTGGCCAGCCTGGTACTACCGGGTGGCTTGATCGCCCTGTCCGGCATTTTGGCTGAGCAGACCGAAGACATTCTCGCCGCCTATCAGGATTACTTCGAGCTGGACCCGGTCGCCAATCAGGACGGCTGGATTCGCGTCAGTGGCCGTCGCAAGCCGTGACAGCCTGACTCGCTTGTAGGCAAAATACCCCCTCAAAACCGTTACGCGCACAGGACGTCCGGCATACCATGAGTGAACTGCAGGTCACGCAATGCCCTTACTGCAAAACCCATTTCCGCCTGTCTCAGGAACAACTGAGCGCAGCAGCCGGGAACGTGCGTTGCGGCGCCTGCCTGAAAGTGTTCAATGCGCTGAGTACCAACCCGGCACAAAGCCCACCAGCAGCGCCAATTGAGCGTCATAACGCCGCAGGCGAGCTCCTTATTCACGACGATCTGGAGCTGGACGACCTCGACCTCGAAGCCCTTGGGCTCGACGAATCCATCGTCGAAGAGGTTAACCCTCCCCTCTCGGCGAGCCGGGATGAGGCGCGACTGACCGCAGACGACAGCGAGCCAGGTCTCAGCGCCGCAGACGACGACTTCCTCGACGATGACCAGCCTCTGAGTCTTGCCGAGACCGCGCTGCCGCAGGAACCAACCGACCCGCAGCAGCCCGGCGCCCTGGATGACGACGACTTCGACCTGCACGAAGACTTTATCGCCACGCCACCGGCGCGGGATATCCAGCAGCGCCGCGAGCCGGCATTTTCCGAACCAGACCCGCTGCCGAGCAAACCAGCAGACGCACTACCCCCGCCGGCGCGCATGCTGCCGCTGCAGGATGCCACCGGCCCCGGGGGCATCTTTCTGCGTGACCGCCCAGCCAACGTACCCGAGGACGAACACGCCGAAGTCGAGACCGGCCTGACCGCCCGAGACGAGCCTGATATCGATGAAGCCGAACTGGATGATGTGCCAGAGGACAACATCGACACCCGCAGCGAGCCCAGGCTGGACGATGACCTGACCCTGCCCGACCTGGACGACGAGCCGCTGCTGCTGGATGAGCCGGTACGTGCCAAGCGCCGCGGTCGCCACAACTGGATCTGGACGCCCCTATGCCTGCTTGCTATCGGCGCCCTGCTGGCCCAGATCGTAACCTACAACCTCGAGGCCTGGGCACGCGACGAGCGTTGGCGCCCCACGCTCGAGGGCATCTGCCTGGTAGCCGGCTGCGAACTACCCGTACGGGTCGACATTAGCCAGGTACGCAGCAGCAATCTGCTGGTCCGCCCGCATCCCGACTTCCCTAATGCGGTCGCTATCGACGTGATCATCTACAACCGTGCCGACTATCCGCAGCCTTTTCCGGTGGTGCGCATGTTGTTTACCGATAATCGCGGCAACAGTGTCAGCGAGAAACGCTTCCGCCCGGAAGAGTACCTCGGCGGTGAACTGGCCGGGCGCAACCTGATGCCACCCCAAACGCCGATTCACATCGCCCTGAGCATGGTCGCCCCAGGACCGCAAGCGTCCAGCTATAACCTCGACTTCCTCAGCCCCTGAGCGCCCTAGCGGCGCTCAGGCACCTAGACGCAATCCTCCAATTAGTCAATGCAAAGCTGTACAAAAAACAGCCAGATCAGTCTTTAACCGGTCATGCTTTGCAGGTATCATTACCGCCCTTTTTCACACTTCTTCGTCTGCGACTGAGCCAAGAGTTCGGCGCCGTAGAAGTGACTCCGCAGAACAGACCACCGGGCAAGCGACCGGATAGTACAGGGATGGACCTGGCAGTGCTCAGCATCGGACCTTACCAACTACCGAACCCCGTTATTCTGGCCCCCATGGCCGGGGTTACCGATCAGCCGTTCAGGCAGCTTTGCCGCCGCCTTGGCGCCGGGCTGGTGGTATCGGAAATGGTCACCAGCGACACCCGCCTGTGGAGTAGCCGCAAATCCCAACTCCGCTTGAACCACAGCGGTGAGCCAGAGCCGCGCTCAGTGCAGATTGCCGGCGGCGATCCGCAGATGATGGCCGAAGCTGCCCGCATGAATCAGGACTTTGGCGCGCAAATCATCGACATCAACATGGGGTGCCCCGCCAAGAAGGTCTGTAACAAGGCTGCCGGCTCCGCGCTATTACGCGATGAAGCCCTGGTCGCCGAGATCCTTGAAGCCGTTGTAGCGGCGGTGCAGGTACCGGTTACGCTGAAAATCCGTACCGGTTGGGATCCAGATAACCGCAACGGTGTCAGCGTCGCGCGCATTGCCGAGGCCAGCGGCATCCAGGCACTGGCCGTGCACGGTCGCACTCGCTCCGAGCTGTATACCGGCCAGGCAGAGTACGCCACCATCGCCGCGATCAAGCAGGCCATCCGCATACCGGTCATCGCCAATGGCGACATCACCACCCCGCAGAAAGCCCAACAGGTATTGCAGGAGACCGGTGCCGATGCCGTGATGATTGGCCGTGCAGCCCAGGGGCGACCCTGGATTTTCGGCGAAATAGACCACTATTTGCGCACCGGGAACACCCTACCCGAGCCTGACCTTAATACCCAGCGCACGATCCTAAGTGAGCACCTGCAGGCCCTGCACCAGTTTTATGGCAGCGAGCACGGCGCCCGCATTGCGCGCAAGCACGTGAGCTGGTACCTGCAGACATTGCCCGGTGCTGGCGAATTCCGCCGCAGTTTCAACGCCATTTCCTGCGCAGAACAGCAACACCTGGCCATCAATCAGTATTTCAGCCGCCTGCTGGAAGGAGATCTGGCAGCATGAACCTCGAACCCTCTACCTTTTTTGACGGAAATCCCACCGTGAGCGACAGCAGTCCATCCACTCTTCCTGCCACTGGCAGCGACGAAGCCCGTAATCCGCGCCCCCTGCGCGACAGCGTGGAAGAAGCGCTGCAAAATTATTTCCAGCACCTTGAAGGCCAAGACGTCACCGACGTATACAACATGGTGCTTTCCGAGGTAGAGGCGCCGCTGCTTGAAAGCGTCATGAACTACGTCAAAGGCAACCAGACACGTGCCTCGGAAGTTCTCGGACTTAATCGCGGAACACTACGTAAGAAGCTCAAGCAGTACGGACTGCTCTGACCGACAAAGCGGTTGCGGCGACCCGCCGCAACCGGCTACAGCACATCGAATACCCATTACCTTGAAACTGGATCCAAGATGACCGACCAAACCACTCGCCTGCCCGTACGCCGCGCCCTGATCAGCGTGTCCGACAAGACCGGCGTTGTCGAATTTGCCCGCGAACTCAGCGCTTTGGGTACTGAAATCCTGTCCACCGGTGGCACCTTCAAGCTGCTGCGCGAGCAGGGCATTGCCGCGGTGGAAGTCGCTGACTACACAGGCTTCCCAGAAATGATGGATGGTCGTGTGAAAACCCTGCACCCGAAGATTCACGGCGGCATTTTGGGCCGCCGCGCGATCGATGGTGAGGTCATGCAGCAACACGGCATCCAGCCCATCGATATGGTCGTGGTCAATCTCTACCCCTTCGCTGCCACCGTCGCCAAATCAGACTGCAGCCTGCCCGACGCCATCGAAAACATCGACATCGGTGGCCCGACCATGGTCCGCAGCGCCGCCAAGAACCACAAGGACGTAGCCATTGTGGTCAACGCCGGTGATTACGGCAGCATTGTACAGGCACTCAAAAATGGCGGCCTGACCTACGCGCAGCGTTTTGACCTGGCGCTGAAGGCGTTCGAACACACCGCCGCCTACGACGGCATGATCGCCAACTACCTCGGTACCATCGAGCAGAGCCGCGACACCCTGAGCACAGAAGAGCGCAGCAGCTTCCCGCGCACCTTCAACAGCCAGTTCATCAAGGTGCAGGACATGCGCTACGGCGAGAACCCGCATCAGGCCGCCGCTTTCTACAGGGAAGCGGCGCCGACCGAAGCCTGCATCGCTACCGCAGTGCAACTGCAGGGCAAGGCGCTGTCGTACAACAATGTCGCCGATACCGACGCGGCGCTAGAGTGCGTGAAGAGCTTCAGCAAGCCGGCCTGCGTCATCGTCAAGCATGCCAACCCCTGCGGTGTAGCGGTCGTGCCGGACGCTGAAGGTGGCATTCGCCAGGCGTACGAGCTGGCTTACGCCACCGACAGCGAATCGGCATTTGGCGGCATCATCGCCTTCAACCGTGAGCTGGACGGCGACACCGCCAAGGCCATCGTCGAACGTCAGTTTGTTGAAGTCATCATCGCCCCGCGCATCAGCGCCGCCGCCCGTGAGGTGGTCGCCGCCAAGGCCAACGTGCGCCTGCTCGAATGCGGCGAGTGGGACAGTACACGCAGCGCCGACTGGGACTTCAAGCGCGTCAATGGCGGCTTGCTGGTGCAAAGCCGCGACATTGGCATGATTACCGCCGATGAGCTCAAGGTTGTCACGCAACGCGCACCCACCGAACAGGAGATCAACGACCTGGTGTTTGCCTGGAAGGTGGCCAAGTTCGTCAAATCCAACGCCATCGTGTACGCCAGCCAACGCCAGACTGTCGGTATCGGCGCCGGTCAGATGAGCCGGGTCAACTCAGCCCGTATCGCGGCCATCAAGGCTGAACACGCCGGCCTGCAAGTGCCTGGCGCGGTCATGGCCTCGGATGCTTTTTTCCCATTCCGTGACGGCATCGACAATGCTGCCGCCAATGGCATCAGCGCGGTGATCCAGCCAGGTGGTTCAATGCGCGACGCTGAAGTCATTGCTGCCGCCGACGAGGCCGGTATGGCGATGGTATTCACCGGCATGCGCCACTTCAGACACTAATTGCGAGCTGCAAGCTGCAAGCTGCAAGCCGCAAGCAGAGCGGGTGCCCCCACTCTGCTTGTAGCTGCCAGGTTGTAGCTGGTAGCTCTCTCCATAGGAGAGAGAAATGAACGTATTGATTATCGGTAGTGGCGGCCGCGAGCATGCCCTGGCGTGGAAAGTGGCACAGGACGAACGTGTCGAGAAGGTGTTTGTTGCGCCGGGCAATGCCGGCACCGCGATTGAAGCCAAATGCGAGAACGTCGCCATCGATGTGCTGGAACTGGACAAGTTGGTTGCCTTTGCCCGTGCCAACGTCAGCCTGACCATTGTCGGCCCGGAAGCCCCGTTGGTCGCCGGCGTGGTCGACCGCTTCCGCGAAAACGACCTGCCTTGCTTCGGTCCGACCGCAGGCGCGGCTCAGTTGGAGGGCTCCAAAGCCTTCACCAAGGACTTCCTCGCTCGCCACCAGATCCCTACGGCGAACTATCAGAACTTCACCGAAATCGAGCCGGCACTGGCCTACCTGCAAACAACAGGCGCGCCTATCGTCATCAAAGCCGACGGCCTGGCCGCCGGCAAAGGCGTGATCGTCGCGATGACCCTGCAGGAGGCGGAAGCCGCGGTACGTGACATGCTGGCCGGCAATGCCTTCGGCGAAGCCGGTTCGCGCGTTGTGATTGAAGAATTTCTCGATGGCGAAGAAGCCAGCTTCATCGTCATGGTCGACGGCGAGCATGTGCTACCCATGGCCACCAGCCAGGACCACAAGCGCGTCGGTGATGCCGACACCGGGCCGAACACCGGTGGCATGGGCGCGTATTCTCCAGCGCCGGTGGTGACCGATGAGGTTCATCAGCGCGTAATGCAGCAAGTGATCTGGCCAACGGTGCGCGGCATGGCAGCCGAAGGTAACACCTACACCGGTTTCCTCTATGCCGGGCTAATGATCGACCCCGCGGGCAACCCCAAGGTCATCGAGTTCAACTGCCGTTTTGGCGACCCGGAAACCCAACCCATCATGCTGCGCCTGCAATCCAGCCTGGTTGACCTGATAGAAGCGGCCGAAGCCGGCACCTTGGATCAGATCGAAGCCCATTGGGACCCACGCCCGAGCCTGGGCGTTGTACTGGCCGCTGGGGGTTATCCCGGCGATTATGCCAAAGGCCTTCCGATCAGTGGCCTGCAGGACGCCCAGGCAACCGATGGCAAAGTGTTCCATGCCGGTACTGCTCTGGCTGACGGTCAGGTCGTTACCAGCGGTGGACGGGTGCTCTGCGCCACAGCACTGGGAGCCGACATTCAAAGTGCTCAGCAGGCCGCCTACCGCCTGGCCGAGAAGATTCGCTGGGACGGCAGCTTCTATCGCAGCGACATCGGCTATCGCGCTATCGGCAGACAGTAGGAAAATCGGGCCAGACGGGACAGTTCGCTGTCCCGTCTGGCCCGTTTCAGCAGTACCGGCCTTGGTCTATACTGGGTCGGCTTTTGATTGAAACTGCAGTACCTCAGTATCACCGCCCAAGGACAGGACAACACCGATTGTGAAGCACTTTAGCTCGCTGATGCTCGCCCTTTTGACGGGCCTGGCCTTCACTCTCACGAGCTGGGTAACCTTGGCCGACAGCGTCCGCCCTGACTACAAAACCTTCGTCGATCCTGGTGGCCAGCTTGAACTTGCTGACATCCTCTCCAACCGCTACGCCAACCGCTTCATTCCCGCTCCCGACACCCCACTGACCGTTCCCGGCGAAAGCGCCGTGCTCTGGATTGAGCTTTCCATCGATAACGTACAGGACAAACTCCTTACGCTGAGCAATCCCGCGATCGCGCAGATTACGGTGTATCATCTGACACAGAAAGCCGCGAGACCGCTCTATCAAACAGGCGCCAGCACACCAGTCGCAGAACGCCCGCTGCCCTACCGCGGCTTTGCGCTGCCGCTGGCCGAACTACCCGCCACCAGCGCAACACTGCTGGTGCGCTTGCAAAACGACTACCCGCTAAGCACGCGCCTCAACGTAGTGGAAGAACGTAGCGCTGCAATGCAGCACGACTTGCAACAGAGCGTGCAAGGCATTCTCATCGGCCTGCTGCTGGCACTGTGGCTCCATTGTCTGCTGCAAGGCACGCTCGGGCGCGATCCCTATCATTTATTACTGGGCGCGATCAGTCTGCTGCTGGCGGTTAGCAACCTCGACAACCTCAGCTGGGCTGGCAACAGTCCGTTAAGCCTGCATGGGCACCTGGCCCAGTTGATGTTCCTCGCCGCCTATCCACTATTAACCCTGTTGCTGCTCAGCCGTCTACCGGCCCAATCACTCAACAGCCAGCGTCGAACAATCATTGGGGTCAGCCTTGCCAGCGCTGCAATCCTGGCTATCGCCGGCTTATTTCCGGCCCAGTTCAACCTGGTTTCAGACGTTCTGCGCATCGGCATTCCGCTGTTCGGACTGGGGCTGGCGCTGTATTTTCGTCTCAACGGCACCGCATTGAACCGGCCCTTTTGCGTAGGCCACCTGTTGTTACTGTGTAACGCAGCAGCAGAGCGCTACTTCAGCGGCTTGCCCAGCGGCAGCTATCTGGCCGATGTTCTGCTCTGGACCGCACTGGTCGCTTACAGCTGGAGCCTGTACCGACGCTTGCAGGGCAAGCTGAGCATGCGCATCCGCCAACGCCAGAACATTGCCACCGCGCATGCAGAGCAACGCGCGAAAGCAGAATTCCTCGCCCGTATCAGCCATGAGATTCGCACACCAATGAACGGTGTATTGGGGATGAGCGAGCTGCTGCTCGATACCGCCTTGTCCGCCAAGCAGCGTGACTACGTGCAGACCATCCACGGCTCAGGCAATGATCTACTCAACCTGATCAACGAGATTCTCGACGTATCACGGCTGGAGTCCGGTCAATTGGTGCTGGAGAAGGTGCAGTTCGACCTGCACGCACTGATCAACGATTGCATGGATATTTACCGTGCACGCGCCGAAAGTCAGAGCGTTGAGTTGATCGGTTTCGTACATCCGGACGTGGCGCGCACCATGCAGGGCGACCCCACACGGCTGCGGCAGATTCTGATGAACCTGCTGGCCAATGCCTTGCAGTACACCGACGAAGGCGAGGTAGTGGTGGTGGTTGGCCTTGACCGCAAGAGCGGTAGTCAGCAGCTGCGCTTCGCCATACAGGATACCGGTGGCGGGATGCCACAGGAAGCACGCGACAGCCTGCTCAGCAGCAACCTGAGCACCACTCGCCTGCTGGAACACACGGACAGCGATGGCTATCTGCCGCTAGTAATCGCGCGCCAACTGGTCGTCATGATGAAAGGTCAGCTGGGCGTCAAGTACGGCAGCGACCAGGGCACGACCATCTGGTTCACCTTGCCCGCGAGCAATCTGGATAACAGCATGGTCGCCGACCCCAGCGGGCGCTGCCTGCAGGACCGCAACGTGTTGATAGTCGACGACAACGCCACCTGCCGCAAGGTACTGCAACAGCAGACCGCCGCCTGGGGCATGCGCACCCAGTGCGCCGCCAGCGGCCGCGAGGCGCTCGCGATGCTGCGCACCCAGGCAAACCTTGGCAGCCCCTTCGATATCCTGCTGCTGGATCAGTCAATGCCCGGCATGAGTGGCGTCGAATTGGCCAGCCGTATCAAGGACGATCCGGTGCTGTCGAGCGACCTCCTGATCATCATGCTGACCGGGATCAATCAGGTGCCCAGCCGCGTCATTGCTCGCAACGCCGGCATACGTCGTATCCTCAGTAAGCCCGTGGCGGGCTACACCCTGCGCACCACGTTGATTGATGAGTGGAACCAAGTACGCAACGAAACCCCGGAAGCCACAATAGAGGCGGAAGCGCCGGTATCCCCTACCACCGATACACTGGATTTTCGCGTGTTGGTGGCCGAAGACAACGCTATCTCAACCAAGGTGATCCGCGGCATGCTGGCCAAACTGAAAGTCGCGGTCAGCAGTGTTGACAACGGCAAGCGTGCTCTGGAAGCGGTGCAGCAGGAGCAGTTTGATCTAGTACTGATGGACTGCGAAATGCCGGAAATGGATGGTTTCACCGCAGCAGAACAGATACGGGCGTGGGAAGCGCACAGCGGCAGCCATGCCGTGCCTATCATCGCGCTGACCGCACACATCCTGCCTGAGCACCGTGAGCGGGCACGCAAGGTGGGCATGAATGGTCATATGGCTAAACCCGTAGAACTGAACCAGCTACGCGAGCAGGTGCAGCACTGGCGCGATCAGAAAGCCGGCGACCGCATCAGCCAGCCCTGACCAGCACCGGTGAGGGCGCAGCAACACCGCCAGCCGCTGCAGCGTACTGACTGAGCAGCAGGGAGAGGACCGATAAATAGACGCGCATGGTATACCTCCAGTCGGAGCATCCAGTCCAAGCGCCGACGGCGTTTGCTGTCGACTACAACCTCAGACTAGTACAACTGACCAGGGCCGGCCATTAGCTATTTCCAATCACCTCGATAGCCCCGCCCCGCAGGACAGCTGAACGGTCAGCGCGACGGGCGGTTGCCCTTGCGGCCAGGCTTGCGAGCGGCACCGGTTTCCCGTGGCGGCAGGCCGGTATGCTGAGTTAGCACCCTTCCCGCCTTCTTGCTGCCCGCTGGCGTAGAGTTTTTGCGCCGCGCACTCTGATAACCCTCTACCGCCGGCTGGAACGTCGGGATCAGTTGCTGCTTGCCGTTGCCGATCAAGTCGCTGCGCCCCATTTCCTTCAGTGCGTCACGCAGCAGCGGCCAGTTCTTCGGATCGTGATACCGCAGGAAAGCCTTGTGCAGGCGGCGTTGGCGCTCACCCTTGACGATGTTCACGCCGTCACTCTTGTAGGTCACCTTGCGCAGCGGGTTCTTGCCCGAGTGGTACATTGCCGTCGCCGTCGCCATCGGCGAGGGGTAAAACGCCTGCACCTGATCGGCGCGGAAACCGTTGCGTTTAAGCCAGAGCGCCAGATTCATCATGTCCTCATCGGTGGTACCCGGATGAGCCGCGATGAAATAAGGGATCAGATACTGTTCCTTGCCCGCTTCCTTCGAGAACTTCTCGAACATTTGCTTGAAACGGTCATAGGAACCTATGCCGGGCTTCATCATCTTGGTCAGCGGACCGTCTTCGGTGTGTTCCGGCGCGATTTTCAGGTAGCCGCCCACATGGTGGGTTACTAGTTCCTTCACATATTCCGGAGATTCCACAGCCAGGTCATAGCGCAAGCCAGAGGCAATCAGGATCTTCTTCACACCCGGCAATTCACGCGCCTTGCGGTATAGACCGATCAGCGACGAGTGATCGGTATTCAGGTTCTCGCAGATTCCTGGAAACACACAGGAGGGTTTGCGGCAAGCGGCCTCAATCTCCGGGCTCTTGCAGGCGATCCGGTACATGTTGGCAGTCGGGCCGCCCAGATCGGAAATGACCCCGGTAAAACCTGGCACCTTGTCACGAATCTCCTCAATTTCGCGGATGATGGAGTCGTGCGAACGGTTCTGGATAATGCGGCCTTCATGCTCGGTAATCGAGCAGAAGGTACATCCACCGAAACAACCGCGCATGATATTCACCGAAAAGCGAATCATGTCGTAGGCCGGAATCTTGGCATCACCGTACGCCGGATGCGGAATACGCGCGTACGGCAGACCAAAAATGTAGTCCATCTCTTCCGTGGACAGCGGAATGGGTGGCGGTGCAAACCACACGTCGCGGTCGCCGTGACGCTGCACCAGGGCACGCGCATTACCGGGATTGGTTTCCAGGTGCAGCACACGGTTGGCATGGGCGTACAGCACCGGATCGCTTTTCACCTTGTCGAAAGATGGCAGGCGGATAACCGTGCGATCGCGCTCCAGGCGCGGATGCGGCAGTAGCTGGACTACCTGCACACCCTCGTCGGCTGCATCCTCAGTTGGGCCCTTGGCCTGCTCTACTGCACAGGCGCTGGTGTCCTGGGTATTGACGTAGGGGTTGATGATCTTGTCGATCTTGCCGGGGCGATCAATACGGGTCGAATCCAGCTCGAACCAGCCCTCGGGCGTGTCGCGTCGCACAAACGCGGTACCACGAATATCGGTTATATCGGCAATCGCCTCGCCGCGGCTCAAACGATGCGCGACTTCAACCACTGCTCGCTCGGCGTTGCCGTACAGCAGAATATCGGCCTTGGCGTCGATCAGCAGCGAGTGACGCACCTTGTCCTGCCAGTAGTCGTAATGGGCTATGCGGCGCAGTGAGGCTTCGATGCCGCCCAGCACAATAGGCACATCCTTGTAGGCTTCGCGGCAGCGCTGACTATAGACCAGACTGGCGCGGTCCGGCCGGCTACCGCCCTTGCCGCCAGGGGTATAGGCGTCGTCGGAGCGTACCTTACGATCAGCGGTATAGCGGTTGATCATCGAATCCATGTTACCGGCAGCCACCCCGTAAAAGAGGTTCGGCTTACCGAGCTTCATGAAGTCGTCTTTGCTCTGCCAGTCAGGCTGGCTGATGATGCCGACGCGAAATCCTTGCGCCTCCAGCAAGCGGCCAATGATCGCCATACCGAACGATGGATGGTCTACATAAGCGTCGCCAGTGACGATAATAATGTCGCAGCTGTCCCAGCCCAACTGATCCATTTCTTCCCGACTCATCGGCAGGAAGGGCGCCGGACCAAAGCATTCGGCCCAATAACGCGGAAAATCAAACAGTTGCTGCTTGGCCACCGGAATGGTGATCGACATGGGTTACTCCAGATCCCCGTAGCCGGCATAAGAGCCAGGCGCCAGGTTTTCAAAACGGGTGTATTTGCCCAGGAACGCCATGCGCGCGGTGCCGATAGGCCCGTTACGCTGCTTGCCGATAATCAATTCGGCAATGCCCTTGTCCTGCGTATCGGGGTGATAAACCTCATCCCGATAAACGAACATGATGACGTCGGCGTCCTGCTCGATCGCGCCTGATTCACGCAAATCCGAGTTGATGGGACGCTTGTTCGGCCGTTGCTCCAGCGAGCGGTTAAGCTGCGACAGGGCGACCACGGGGACGTTGAATTCCTTGGCCAAGGCCTTGAGCGAGCGCGAGATTTCCGAAATCTCGTTAGTGCGGTTCTCTGACGAGGCGCCACCGATGCGCATCAACTGCAGATAGTCGATCATGATCAAGCCCAGATCGCCGTGCTCACGCACCACGCGCCGCGCACGCGCACGCATTTCCATCGGCGACAGGCCGGCCGTGTCGTCGATAAACAGCTTGCGATCGTTCAACATGTTGACTGCAGAAGTCAGCCGCGGCCAATCCTCATCGTCCAAACGACCGGAGCGTACCTTGGTCTGGTCAATGCGGCCCAGGGACGACAACATACGCATGATCAGCGAATCACCTGGCATTTCCAGCGAGAACACCAGCACGGCCTTGTCACTGCGCATAACGGCATTTTCGACCAAGTTCATGGCGAAGGTGGTCTTACCCATGGAGGGACGGCCGGCGACGATGATCAGGTCTGCAGGCTGCAAGCCGGACGTCATGTTGTCGAGATCGGTGAACCCGGTGGAAAGACCTGTGATAGAGCCTTCGCTGTTGAACAGGGTGTCGATGCGGTCAATCGCCTTGGCCAACAGCGCGTTGACGCCTTCCGGGCCGCCCGTCTTCGGACGACTCTCGGCAATCGAGAAAATCTTGCGTTCGGCCTCATCCAGCACTTCGCTGGATTGCATACCCTTGGGATTGAACGCCGTGTCGGCAATATCGGTACTCACGCTGATCAACTGGCGCAGCGTCGAGCGCTCGCGGATGATCTGTGCATAGGCACTGATATTGGCAACCGAGGGGGTGTTTTTTGCCAGCTGCCCCAAATATGCCAAGCCACCTACCTGATCATTGAGGCCCTCCTTGTCGAGATCCTCTGCCAGGGTAACCACGTCGAACGGCTGGTTACGTTCAGCCAGACGTTTCAACGCCTTGAAGATCAACCGATGATCGTGCCGATAGAAATCACTTTCGGTCAGCAGTTCAGCTACCCGCTCCCAGGCCGTGTTTTCCAGCATCACACCGCCCAGCACAGCCTGCTCGGCCTCGATGGAGTGCGGCGGAATCTTCAACGCTGAGGTCTGCAGATCCAGCTCGGGACGTTCTGAGTAAAGCGATTCGGTCATGGGCTTGGGCTCGGAGACGGCATAGACACAAACAACAACACGGCGCCTGTCTGAGACAAGCGCCGTGTTGACAAGTCTAACTGCAAAGCACTGCTAAATCACCCGAGGCATAAAAGCCCGAATGCAGCGCTGCAGCCGCTGTTAACCAGCGACGACGATCAGCTTGACGGTGGTTTCCACATCGCTGTGCAGTTGCACAACAATGTCGAACTCGCCGACGTTACGCAGCGGACCTTCGGGCAGGCGAACTTCGCTCTTCTCGAGTTCAACGCCAGCCGCAGTCACGGCGTCAGCGATGTCACGAGTACCGATGGAACCGAACAGCTTGCCTTCTTCGCCAGCGTTGGCGGTGATGGTAACCGATACTTCAGCCAGCTTGGCGGCACGCGCTTCAGCTTCAGCTGTCTTCTCGGCTGCGATTTTTTCCAGTTCGGCGCGGCGCGCTTCAAAGGCTTCTACGTTGGCTGCGGTAGCCGGAGTAGCCTTGCCAAAAGGCAGCAGGAAATTGCGAGCGTAACCAGCCTTGACGGCGACCTTGTCGCCCAGGTTACCCAGATTCGCGATCTTTTCGAGCAGGATAACTTCCATTGCGATGACCTCTTAAATTCAACCTTGACCGTTTGACTCGTCGTCATCACCTGCACCGGAAACCGGCGCCAGACGGGAGCGAAAATCAAACAGACTATCAATAAACGCCAAAAGCATAATCAGGGGTACCAGCATCTGCGCGGCAATCACCAGTGCAACGTACATGACGATCAACCAGGCTACACTCGCCTGTTTGATACCAACCACGCCGTGCACCAAGGCAATACCGGCCACCAACAGCGGCACCGTTGCAACCGGTGCCAGCATGGCCAGAGAGCCGAACTGCGGGCCTAGAATCGCCAGCAACAACAGTGCAACGGCCATCCAACCCTTGAGCCGCAACCGGTGGAACTCCTCACGAAACCCACCCGGGTTGAACAGCCTGGCTTGCCAGGCGCGCGCCATAATCAGACTGGCCAGCGCCATAACAGCATGCACTGCACCCGTCAGACCGGCCAGTATCGGCAACATCAGGCCCTGTAAACGAGCCATATCGGCCTCGCTCAGATCCTTGCCTAACTCACCCAGCACCTGCGGCATCACTTTTTGCAGCTCGGTAGCCAATGCCACCATGGGCTCGTTCAACAGCGCCAACAGTAGTAGCGCGTAAACCAACCCAAGTGGTGCGGCAGCCAGCGCCACCCATTGCCAATTGCTGCGCTCACGCAGCAAAGCGGCCAGCAGCCCTGTACCCAGTAGCAATAGCAGCGGCGTGGGATCGCCCAGCATGGCCCAGGCCAATGCGGGCAAACCACCCCAAACCGCTACGGGCAGACCTTCGGAAAGGCCGCGGCGCAGAATAACCAGCGCCAACACTACCGCGCCGAACCAGAACAGCAGCGGAATTGCGACCGACAAACCAACCACCAGGGTTGCCTGCCGACGGCCGCGCATTATGTATTCCGCCAAGCCCTGCATCTGAATCCGACTTCCTGATTACTTACTTTTGGCTACCAATCAACGACCGTGGCCGTCGGTGTAAGGCAGCAGAGCCAGGTAGCGGGCGCGCTTGATAGCAACAGCCAGCTGACGCTGATACTTGGCCTTGGTACCGGTAATACGGCTCGGAACGATCTTGCCGGTCTCGGTGACATAGGCTTTCAGAGTGTTGAGATCTTTGTAATCGATCTCTTTAACGCCTTCAGCGGTGAAACGGCAGAACTTTCTGCGACGGAAAAAACGTGCCATGGCAGCGTCTCCTTAATTCTGGAATGTGAACTGGGAAAACTTACTCGTCGTCACCGTCATCGGTGTCGTCGCTGTTGTCAGCGTCATCGTTGGAGCTGTTGTCGTCGTTGTCATCGCTGCGCTCACGACGCTCACGACGCTCACCACGACCGCTCTCTTCAGACTTGAGCATGTCGGACTGTTCAGTCACCGCTTCATCGCGACGCATTACCATGTTGCGGATAACAGCATCGTTGTAACGGAAGTTTTCAGTCAGTTCTTCCAACGCTTTGGCGCTGCACTCTACGTTCATCAGGATGTAGTGTGCCTTGTGGATCTTGTCGATCGGGTAAGCCAGTTGACGGCGACCCCAATCTTCCAGACGGTGAATCTTGCCGCCGTCTTCTTCGATCAGCTTGGTGTAACGCTCAACCATCGCGCTAACCTGCTCGCTCTGGTCTGGATGAACCAGAAAAACGATTTCGTAATGACGCATAAAAGCTCCTTACGGGTTATAGCCAGCCACCCAAATATGGTCTGGCAAGGAGTGGAACATAGGGTTTGGGGCGGCCATTCTAGTGAAGGCGCCCTATGGAGGCAAGTTAAATGGCGATTATTTGCACAGCACGTATCTTGCGGCCAAACGCGGAAGCAGAAATCAGGCAGGCAGGCGCTGACGCACCGCCTCGAACAGGCAGACACCCGCTGCCACAGAGACATTCAGGCTACTGACCGCACCGGCCATCGGCAAGCGCGCGAGGTAATCGCAGTTCTCCCGGGTCAGCCGGCGCATACCGGCGCCTTCAGCCCCCATGACAATCACTGTCGGAATCTTTAGGTCCAGCTCGTAGATGTACTGCTGAGCTTCACCGGCGGTACCCACCACCCAAAGGCCGCGCTGCTGCAATTGCTTCAGCGTGCGAGCCAGATTGGTGACCGCTACCAGCGGCACGGTTTCAGCCGCACCACAGGCGACCTTACGCACCACCGGGGTAAGGCTGGCGGAGCGATCCTTGGGCACAATAACTGCCTGCACACCGGCAGCATCTGCACTACGCAGACAGGCCCCGAGATTGTGCGGATCAGTCACGCCATCGAGCACCAGCAACAACGGCACTGAATCCAGGCGATCAAGCATATGCGTGAGCATCTCTTCCGACCACACCTGGCTGGCCGTCACCTCAGCCAAAACACCCTGATGCACGCCCTCGCACAACTTGTCGAGCTCATCGCCCGCCACCCGCTGCACCGCAGCACCGGCCGCGCTGGCCTGCTCGAGCAACTGCTGCTGACGGTCATTCAAGCGTCCAGCCTGCAGCAGCACGCGTTTTACCCGCTTGGGATTGCGCTCCAGCAGTGCCTGCACGGCATGCACACCAAAAACCTGCTCGAGATCACTCATGCCGTACTCTCACTACTTTGACTTGCGCTTGCGCGGCCCACGCGGACCGGCATCAGACTTGTTACCTGCTGGCTTGCGTGACGCCGGCTTGGCAGCCGATGCACCCGGCTTAGCCGGCTTGCGGCCAGAGCCCGAACCCGACTTGCCAGACGCGTTGCGAGCGCCACTCTTACCCTGCTTTTTGCCATCGCCTGCAGCCTGACGCGCCTCGGCAAGCAGCTTCTCGCGCACAGCACGACTCGCCGACACCTTGCGATCCGGCTCAGGCTGCTGTTGATCTGTCGCCATCTCGAAGTCGATCTTGCGATCATCCAGATCAACCCGCGCCACCTGTACCCGCACCGGATCGCCAAGCCGGAACTTGCGACCGGAGCGCTCACCTGTGAGGCAGTGATGCACGGCATCGAAGTTGTAATAGTCCGCCGGCAATGCGGTGATATGCAGCAGGCCTTCAACATAGATATCGGTCAGCTCGATGAACAAACCGAAACTGGTGGCCGCGGTAACCAGACCATCAAAGGACTCGCCCACGCGGTCTTGCATGAACTCGCACTTGAGCCAACTGACCACGTCACGCGAGGCCTCGTCCGCACGGCGCTCGTGCTGCGAGCACTGCTCACCCAACTCGGCCAACCGTGCGTGATCATAAGGGTAGATCTTTGCCTTGGGCATGACCGCCGCACCACAGCGCTTGACCAGATCGGTACTGCGCCGCGAACGAATCACACTGCGAATAGCACGGTGCGTCAGCAAGTCGGGGTAACGGCGAATGGGCGAGGTAAAATGCGTATAGGCCTCGTAATTCAAGCCGAAATGACCCGCATTATCCGGACTATATACCGCCTGACTGAGTGAGCGCAGCATCACCGTCTGAATCAGTTGTGCATCGGGGCGGCCTTGCACCTTGGCCAGCACCGCACTGTAATCCTCCGGCGTAGGGTCGCCCTTCTTGCGCGTCAGGCTTAGGCCCTGCGCATTGAGGAATTGACGCAGCCGCTCAACCTTCTCCGCTTGTGGTGCATCATGCACGCGATACAGGCCTGGCAGCTCCAGATCCTGCAGGAAGCGCGCCGTAGCGACGTTAGCGCTGAGCATGCACTCTTCAACGATCTTGTGCGCATCGTTGCGCGTGGTCGGTTTTATATCGACCAGCTTGCGATTTTCACCGAATACCATCCGGGTTTCAGTGGTTTCAAAATCGATCGCACCGCGCCCTTGGCGCGCCTTGGCCAACGCCTTGTAAAGCTCGTACAGATTTTCGAGGTGCGGCACAACTTCGCTGTATTCCTCGCGCAGGGCCTTACCCTCACGCGTGCGCCCATGCTCCAGCATGGATGACACCTTGTTGTAGGTCAGCCGCGCGTGGGAGTGGATCACCGCTTCGTAAAACTGATAATCGGTGAGCTCGCCCGACTTCGACAAGGTCATCTCGCACACCATCGCCAGACGATCAACGTGCGGATTCAACGAACACAGACCGTTGGATATTTCCTCCGGCAGCATCGGGATTACCTGGCTCGGAAAATATACCGAGGTGCCGCGCAGCTCCGCTTCCTGATCCAGCGCCGAGCCCACAGGCACATAGTGGGAAACGTCAGCAATCGCGACGTAGAGTTTCCAGCCACCGGAAAACAGACGCCAGCCGCTGGCTTTATGCGGCTCACAGTAGAGCGCGTCATCGAAGTCGCGGGCATCTTCGCCATCAATGGTGACCAGCGGCAGATGACGCAAATCCACTCGCTTCTGCTTGTCTTTTTCCTCAACGTAATCTTTCAGCTTGCCCGCTTCATCGATGACCGCCTGCGGCCATTCGCTGGGGATATCATAGCTGCGCAGCGCGACTTCAATCTCCATGCCCGGCGCCATGTAGTCGCCCACCACTTCAATCACTTCACCCTGAGCCTGACGACTCATGGTCGGCCACTGGGTAATACGAACTTCGGCGTACTGTCCGTGCTTGACGCCCATACTGGCGCCCGGCGCAATCAGCACATCCTGGTTGATCTTGGCGTTGTCAGCCACCACGAAACCAATGCCGTTTTCTTCGTAATAGCGCCCTACCAGAATTTCGTGCGCGCGCTCGAGCACTTCGACCACAGCGCCTTCGCTGCGCCCGCGGCGGTCGACACCAGTCACGCGGCCCAGCACACGGTCACCGTCAAACACCAGACGCATCTGGGACGGGCCGAGGAACAGGTCTTCGGTACCTTCGTCAGGTACCAGAAAGCCAAACCCGTCGCGATGCCCTTGCACGCGGCCGCGGATCAGATCGAGCTTGTCTACCGGTGCATAAGCGCCCCGGCGGGTGTAAATCAGTTGCCCATCGCGCTCCATGGCGCGCAGGCGGCGACGCAGTGCTTCAATGCTATCCTCATCCTGCAGATCGAACTCTTGCTGCAACTGGGCACGCGTCGCGGGCGCGCCACGGGTCTCGAGCAGTTGCAGGATGAGTTCACGACTGGGGATGGGGTTATCGTATTTCTCTGCTTCGCGCCGGGCTTCCGGATCCTGCTGGATCCATTCATTGGTCATGGAAGTGGCCTGGGAAGATGATGTAGATTTGCTCGACGGCTTGGCCGAGACTTTGGATTGATCTTTTTTCGTCATAGACGCCTATTGAACCGCGAATCAAGTCTGTATGCACCTGTTTCCTCCAACAAATTTTTTTTATCGTCGGGGGTTTACAAGATCATTCTGGCTACGTAATATTCGCGCCGTCAGCACGAAACGGCAGCGACAAGAACCACAGGTTCAGCATAGCAGCAGTTTCAGATGACGCGCCCAGGTGGTGAAATTGGTAGACACGCTAGCTTCAGGTGCTAGTGGCCTTACGGCCGTGGAAGTTCGAGTCTTCTCCTGGGCACCAATTCAAAAAAAAAACCGAGCTTATGCTCGGTTTTTTTATTCCTGCGGCAATGTCAAAGCTCGCAACTCGCGCCACCACCAACACACTCAGCAAAGCCAAAGCGTCAGCCGAGCGATAAAAAGGCACTTGAGAAGGCTGCGTGAAAGCACACTGGCACGCCCTAGACCAAACACCCCAACTTGTTCAGGCGTGTGTTTTAGTGCTGAAAAGGCTCTTCAGTAGTATCCAGAACGATAATCGCCCACTGGCGACCGCCCTCTTCTTGCGTCACCTCGCGATGAAGAACAGGCAATGCCCTGCAGCAACGGCGGTCTGCAGGTTATGGGCATCCCTCCCCTCTCTGGCGCCCGCATCACCCGGGCATCGCTTTCGTGTGCGTTGAATTGCTTCAGCCCCGCCCATTGCATCAGGGCCATAACGAAAAATGCTCAGTATCTTCCGATACGGAGCATTCTCTTAAAACACCGCGCAGATTGCCTGGCTTTCACACAGCCTGCGCAGGCGCCTTTTTTCTACCACCACCCTGTCAGGACTGGAATACCTGACGCAGGATAACAGTCTCGTTGCGGTCAGGTCCGGTCGAGATCAGATCGATAGGCGCGCCTACCAGCTCTTCGATGCGGCGAATATAAGCCTGCGCATTGACTGGCAACCCTTCCAGGGTCTTCACGCCCAGAGTGGACTCAGTCCAGCCCGGCATGTCCTCGTAGACGGGTTCCAGACCGATGTAACTATCGGCATCAGTGGGCGCCTCGATCACATCACCGTGCTCGTTGCGATAACCGACACAGATACGGATCACGTCGAGACCATCCAGCACATCGAGCTTGGTCAAGCACAACCCACTGATGCTGTTGATTTCAATGGCACGACGCAGGATGATCGCATCGAACCAACCACAGCGACGCGCACGGCCGGTGGTAGAGCCAAATTCATGGCCGCGCTCAGCCAGACGCGCACCCACGGAATCAAACAGCTCAGTCGGAAACGGACCGGACCCGACCCGAGTGGTGTAGGCCTTGGTAATACCCAGAACGTAATCCAGGTAAAGCGGGCCGAAGCCAGAACCCGTGGCAGTACCGCCGGCGGTGGTATTGGAACTGGTAACAAAGGGATAGGTACCATGATCAATGTCGAGCAGTGAACCCTGCGCACCCTCAAACATGATATTGGCGCCCTCACGGCGCAGCTCGTGCAAACGAGCCGTCACATCCGTCATCAACGGTGCCAGCCACTCGGCGTAACCCAACGCCTCATCCAGGGTCTTCTGGAAGTCGACCGGCTCCACCTTGTAGTAATGCTGCAGGGCAAAGTTGTGGTAATCCAGCACCTCACCCAATTTGGCAGCAAAACGTTCGCGGTGGAACAGATCGGCGACGCGCAGGCCGCGACGCGACACCTTGTCTTCGTACGCAGGACCGATGCCGCGGCCGGTGGTACCGATCTTGGCTTCGCCGCGGGCCTTCTCACGCGCCTGATCCAAAGCAACGTGGTAAGGCAGAATCAATGGGCACGCCGGGCTGATCCGCAGACGCTCGCGCACCGGCACACCCTTGGCCTCGAGCTGACCCAGCTCTTTCAGCAGCGCTTCAGGCGATAGCACTACACCGTTACCGATGAAGCACTGCACGTTGTCACGCAGAATCCCGGAAGGAATCAGATGCAATACGGTTTTTTCACCATCGATGACCAGTGTGTGGCCCGCGTTATGCCCACCCTGATAGCGCACTACTGCCGCTACCTGATCGGTCAACAGGTCAACGATCTTGCCCTTGCCCTCATCGCCCCACTGGGTACCCAGGATGACAACATTCTTACCCATGTTCAGCCCATGCCTCGCTAGAAAATAATTGGCCCTAAGGCCAGGAAATCACGAATTCAATGCCGTTACCGACCAACTCCCGGCGTTAAAGCCGAGCACTCGATCACAGCCAAAATCTGTTGCTTCGGCGCTTGATTGACCAGGCAGCGCCATGATCACGCGCTCGCCCTGACGACGCAGCTGCGCGATCTGCTCATGCAGTCCCGCCTCGCTACTGTGCGGCGCCCAGATGGCAGAAAGCGTCTGCCCCAGACCGACCCGACCGCGCTGTACCAGGAAACGCAGATCCGTAGAAAAACCGGTCGCTGGTCGCGCACGGCCAAAATCACCACCGATATCGTCATAGCGCCCACCCTGCGCGACACTTTGACCAACACCCGGCACAAAGGCGGCAAACACCACACCTGTGTGGTAATGATAGCCACGCAACTCGCCGAGGTCGAAGTACAACGGAATCTGCGGATACCGGCGAGCCAGGATCTGCGCGATCTCAGCCAGATCATCCAGGGCCGCCATGACCGATTCAGGCGCACCATCCAATAACGCGTGGGCGCGATCGAGCACTTCTACCCCGCCGGACAGCTCTACCAGACTGCACAGCATTGCCGCCAGTGATGACTGCTCCAGACCGGCGGTCAGCTCAGCCACCTCATCACCCGCCTTGCGCTGCAGTGCGTCAAAAAGTGCGCGCTCGGTAACTTCATCCACACCCGCAGCCTGCACCAGACCACGGTAAATACCCACGTGACCGATATCCAGGTGAATCCCATCCACTTCACAGCTGGTCAGGGTTTCCAGCATCAGCGAAATGATTTCGATATCACTGGTAGAAGACGCATCCCCGTACAACTCTGCACCCAACTGGATCAGGCTGCGCGCGGTCGACAACGGACGCGGACGCGTATGCAAGACACTGCCGCAGTAACACAGGCGGGAAGGACCTTCGGCACCCAGGGTATGGGCATCAATACGGGCGACCTGCGGCGTGATATCCGCTCGCAGCCCAAGCATGCGCCCGGACAGCTGATCGGTCATTTTGAAGGTTTGCAACTCAAGGTCGTGACCGGCACCGGTCAGCAGAGATTCGAGGTATTCGATATGCGGGGTTATGACCAGGTCATAGCCCCAGCAGGAGAACAGATCAAGCAACTGTCGGCGGGCGGCTTCGATACTGGCAGCCTCCGCAGGCAATACCTCATCAATACCATCCGGCAACAGCCAGCGATCTACAGTCGGCATTTTGACAACCTTTTCATACACAGTGAACTAGGCTTGCGACGCGATTCATGCGCGTCGCACAAACCGTGCTGACCAGTACCGCAACACGCGTATCGAGAAGCACACATCGACGGCGTAAAGCACAGTAGACCGGTCACAAAAAAGCCGGGATTTCCCGGCTGCGCAAGTGTAACACGTTTTCTCGCCACCACACCCGCCGCGTTCAGTGTGCAGATCGGAGGCCAGACAAACAAAAGGGGCTGCCCGACCAGCGGACAACCCCTTTTAGAGTAAAAGCACATCAGGGCTGGCTAGACTGCCCTTGCATGTACTTGAAGAACTCGCTCTTCGGGTCCACCACCAGCACATCCGATTTGCTCGCAAAGCTTTCGCGATATGCCTGCAGGCTGCGTGAGAACGCGTAAAACTCGGGATCCTTGGTGTAGGCATCGGCATAGATAGCCGCCGCCTTGGCATCGCCGTCACCGCGAACCTTCTCTGCCTCACGGAAGGCTTCTGCAATAATCACGCGCTGCTGGCGATCAGCGTCTGCGCGAATACCCTCAGCCAACTCACGCCCCTTGGCACGATGCTCGCGCGCTTCGCGCTCACGCTCGGTGCTCATGCGGTCAAACACACTGCGGTTTACTTCGTTAGGCAGGTCGATAGCCTTGACGCGAACATCCAGCACCTCGATACCCAGCTCACGGCGCGCGCTTTCATCCAGAGTGGCAGTGATATCCGCCATCAACTGATCACGCTCACCCGAAACCACCTCATGCAGCGTACGCCGCGCCACTTCATTACGCAGACCAGACTCCAGCTGACGCGACAGGCGCTCCTCAGCAATCGCCCGCAGACCAGAGGTCGCAGTATAGAAGCGCTGCACATCAGCGATACGCCACTTGGCGTAGGAATCAACCATCAACGCCTTCTTTTCCAGCGTCAGATAGCGCTGCGTGGCTGTATCCAGCGTCAGCAGACGAGCATCAAACAGATGCGCTTCCTGCACGAAGGGCAGCTTGAAGTGCAGACCCGGCGCCACATCACTGTCAACCACGCGCCCAAATTGCAGCACAATGGCACGCTCGGTCTGGCTGACAACGAAGAAGCTGTTCCAGCCGACAATCAGCGCGGCCAGCAGCACGATGATGCCAAACAAAGATTTATTACTCATCAGCGGGACTCCCTGGAACGCAGATCGCGCTGCTGTGTGGTAGTAGGGCGAGATGAATCGCTCTGCGTGATGGCCGGCACGCCGCCAGAAGAGGCACTGCCGGAAGTAGAGGACTGCTGCATCAGCTTGTCGAGCGGCAGATACAGCAGATTGTTGTTGCCCTCACCACCGGAGACCAGGATCTTGCTGGTGTTGCTCATCACGTCCTGCATGGCATCGATGTACAGACGCTCGCGCATCACATCCGGCGCCAGACGATACTGCTCAACCAGCAGGTCGAAGCGTTTGGCTTCACCTTCTGCTCGGGCGATCACTTCATCGTGATAACCATTGGCTTCTTCCAGCATGCGCTGCGCCTTACCGCGCGCTTCAGGAATAACACCATTGGCATAGGCTTCGGCCTGATTACGCTCACGCACTTCGTCTTCCTTGGCGCGAATAACGTCATCGAACGCATCCTGCACCTCTGCTGGCGCCTGTGCGTTTTCGATGTTGACCTGCGTAACGGCAATACCCGTGTTGTAGCTATCCAGGTAGCGCTGCAACCGCTCGGTTACCTCCACCGCCATTTGCTCACGACCCTCAGTCAACACCTGATGCATCGGCGTAGAGCCCACGACATGGCGGACCGCGCTTTCGGTTGCATGACGCAAGCTGGTCTCAGGGTCTTCCACCATCAACACGAAATTCTGCAGATTGGAGATGCGGTACTGAATAGCTACCGGCACCTCAACGATATTCTCGTCCTCGGTCAGCATCTGACCCTGCTGCCGGTAGGAGCGAACCTGAGTAACGTTGCGCTGGAATTTGCGTTCGACCGGAGGGAAATAAAGATGCAGACCCGACCCGACGGTACGGTTGTATTCGCCAAAGCGCAGAATGACAGCCTGCTCCTGCTCGTCGACCATATAAACTGCATTGAACAGCCAGACCGCCAGTATTACCAGACCGGCAATGGCCCACAGCCCCTTAGGAATGCCGCCACCACCAATACTGCTACCACCACCGCCGCTGCCGTTCTTGCTGCGCTTGCTGGAGCCGAACATATTGTTCAGGCTGTCCTGCAGCTTGCGCAGCGCTTCATCAAGATCCGGCGGACCCTGCTTACCACCGCGCTTGCCACCGCCGCCGCTACCCCAGGGATCCTGGTCGTTTGAATTATTTCCGCCACCAGGCTCATTCCAGGCCATAGCGTTCTCCGTTGTCTGTAACCGTTCAAAGCTCTGACCACCCAGGGGCAGTCAGATCAGGGTGCAATCCTACCGTAAACCAGCCGACCAGCGCGAACCCTAGCCGGAGGCTTTCATTGCAAAGTATGTTGCTGCAGAAAAACCTCAGGCTGCCAGCCCTCGCGCTTCAGCAAGCGATTGAAATCACTGCGTTGCAGGCGCAGATCAAGCTGCTGCCGGCCGTCTTCTGCGGTCTGCTCGCCCAACACTGCGCCGGCCGCGTAAAACTGTGCGCGCAAGCGCGCCTCGGCATGCTCCAGCACAATACTTTCCTGTACCAGATCATTCCCCAGCCGTTCGGCGATGGCCTGACCAAGCAGATCCAGCCCCAGTCCCCGCTGCGCAGAAATCCAGACTCTGACGATGGTACCGTCTTCGTTGCGCTGCAGTTGAGGCTCGAAGCCTTCTATCAGGTCGATCTTGTTGTAAACCTCAAGCATTGGCAGCTCAATCGCGCCGATTTCGGTCAGCACCGAATGCACCTGCTGCATGTTTTCCTGCCGATCCGGATCTGCCGCATCAATGACATGCAGCAACAGATCTGCCTGAGCAGACTCTTCCAGAGTGGCGCGGAATGCCTCAACCAGCTTATGCGGCAGGTGGCGTATGAAACCTACGGTATCGGCGAGAATCACCGGCCCTATGTCCGGCAGCTCGATACGCCGCAATGTCGGATCAAGCGTTGCGAATAACTGATCGGCAGCGTACACATCGGAGGTGGTCAAGGTATTGAACAGCGTCGACTTGCCGGCGTTGGTGTAGCCCACCAGAGAAACCACCGGAATCTCCGCTCGACGGCGCGCCCGCCGCGCCTGATCACGCTGGCTACGCACTTTCTCCAGACGACGCATAATCTGCTTGATGCGGACCCGCAGCAGGCGGCGGTCGGTTTCGAGCTGGGTTTCACCCGGACCGCGCAAACCAATACCGCCCTTCTGCCGTTCGAGGTGAGTCCACCCACGCACCAGGCGCGTGCTCAGGTGATCGAGCTGGGCCAACTCAACCTGCAACTTGCCTTCATGGGTGCGCGCACGTTGCGCGAAGATATCCAGAATAAGGCCGGTACGGTCGATTACCCGACACTCCAGCTCCCGCTCCAGATTTCGCTCCTGACTGGGTGTCAGGGTGTGATTGAAGATGACAAGATCACCTTCATTAGCCTTGACCAGCGCCCGCAATTCTTCCACCTTGCCGCTTCCTACCAGGAACCGGGGTGTGGGCTTATGCCGGGGAATGGTCATAAATGCCGCATTTTCTGCACCGGCGGAACGCACCAGCTCAAGAAATTCCTGCGGGTCTTCACGGCGCTGTTCATCCAGGCCTTCGAGGTGAACGAGTACCGCACGCTCACCCCCTTCATGCCGCTCAAAAAACAATCAGGCCTCCTGTAGCATCAGGGATTGCTGGCCTCAGCCTCTTCACCACCTGCCTGCACCGGCAGACGCACCGGACGGCCAGGCACAACGGTGGAGATCGCATGCTTGTAAACCATCTGGCTTACTGTATTTTTCAACAGAATGACAAACTGGTCGAATGACTCGATCTGGCCCTGCAGCTTGATGCCGTTTACGAGATAGATGGATACCGGGACACGTTCCTTGCGCAGAACGTTCAGGTAAGGGTCTTGTAGTGAATGCCCTTTTGACATTGCCTCACTCCTTTAATGGAAACCGTATAGTTTTAAGCATTGTAATAATGCGATTTGGCCGGCTTGTCCATTATCCAAAAGACGAGCAGGCAGGTTAACTGCACAAACCTGGGCGGTAGAAGCGCCGGTAAACTCTATATTGCGACCTCTTGCAACGCTTTCAAGGCCTGCTCAAATCTTTTTGGGTCAAGGCTGTCAAACCAGTCAATCTCGGCGTGCCAGCCCCGCAACCAGGTGAACTGACGCTTCGCCAGCTGCCGTGTCGCGATGATGCCCCGCTCAACCATTTCTGCCTTGCTCAGCTTGCCATCCAGAAAGTCCCAGACTTGACGATACCCCACTGCCCGGATGGATGGCATAGCTGGATGCAGATCCCCACGATTGCGCAAGGATTCGACCTCAGAAATCAGCCCTTGTTTCATCATCAAGACAAAACGTTCAGCAATTCGCTCGTGCAGCACAGAACGATCCTGAGGTGCAACCGCCATATAACGCATAGTATAAGGTAAAACCGCCGACTCAGGCCGTTGTTCCACCGCTTTTTCTGCACCTTGGCGGGCGTGTAATTGTGTCAGTGTAATACCACTGACGAGAAACACCTCATAAGCACGCTGAATTCGCTGCGGATCGTTGGGATGGATGCGCGCCGCTGCCACCGGGTCAACCTGCGCCAACTCGGCATGTACTGCCTCCCAACCTTGAGCTTGCGCCATCGCTTCGATCTTCGCGCGCACTAGCGGGTCGGCTGACGGCATTTGTGCCAGGCCACCGGCCAAGGCCTTGAAATAGAGCATGGTGCCACCGACCAGCAGCGGAATACGGCCGCGCGCGGTAATGTCGGCCAACAGTGGCGTGACATCTTCGCAAAACCGGGCGGCCGAGTAAGACTCAGCCGGATCAAGAATATCGATCAGGTGGTGTGGGTAGCGCGCCAGTGTCTGCGCATCCGGTTTGGCCGAACCGATATCCATGCCGCGGTAAATCAGCACAGAATCAACGCTGACCAACTCACAGGGGAACCGATCGTACAGGTGCATGGCCAACTCGGTTTTGCCGGAGGCCGTAGGCCCCATCAGGCAGATAACCGGCGGCCGCGCTGCAGTGCTCACGGCGCAGCGTGCGACTGAATCATCTCAGCGCCCCCGCAGAAACAGTTTGTCCAGCTCAGCCATACTCATCTGCGTCCAGGTAGGCCGCCCGTGATTGCATTGCCCGCTTCGCTCAGTCTGCTCCATATCACGCAGCAGGCCATTCATCTCTGCCAGCGTCAGCCTGCGGTTGGCGCGCACTGCGCCATGGCACGCCATAGTGCCCAGCAGCTCATTCAAATGTGCCTGAATGCGATCACTGGTGCCGTACTCCAACAGATCACTGAGTACGTCGCGCACTAACTGCTCGGCGTGTGCCTGGCGCAACAGTGCCGGCACCTCGCGAATCGCCAGCGATTCTGGCCCTACGCGCTGCAACGACATACCCAGGCGCGTAAACCAGTCAGCGTGCTCCTCCGCGCAATCCGCCTCGCGCTGACTGACCGCCAGACTCTCCGGCACCAGCAAAGGCTGACTGCGTAGCCCCTCCTGATCCATGGCGAGCTTCAGACGCTCATAGGTGATTCTCTCGTGTGCGGCATGCATGTCTACTACCACCATGCCGGCAGCATTTTCCGCAAGAATGTACACCCCGTGTAACTGCGCCACGGCGTAGCCAAGCGGCGGTACATCGCCATCCTCCGGGGGCATGGCTGACGCGGCGCCCTGGCTGCCGTAGAGATTGGCATAAGCGCTTACCGCAGCGGCCGGCGGAGGCGTTGGCGGTGCATAACCACCCATGGGCGCTGTCGACTCTGCCCGCCACGCGGCGGAAGGCTCATTCAGCGCCATAGGCTGCTGACCGGAAAACACGCCGGCATCCAACCCGCTGGCGACTGGTTGCGTCACCGCGGAACCTATTGGCACCGCCTCAGCCCCACCTTGTGTTGCTTCAGGCTGATCACCCGGGCGCTGATCGGCCAGCGCCCGATACAGCGTGCTGAACAGAAAGTCATGCACCATGCGCCCGTCACGAAAGCGTACTTCGTGCTTGGTCGGGTGCACGTTGACGTCGACCACGCCAGGGTCGAGCTCCATGAACAGCACAAAAGTCGGGTGGCGGCCGTTGAACAGCACATCGCGGTAGGCTTGACGCACCGCGTGGGCCACCAGCTTGTCCTTGATCATCCGGCCATTAACGAAGAAATACTGCAAGTCCGCCTGGCTGCGCGAAAACGTAGGCAAGCCGACCCAACCCCACAACCGCAGCCCGGCACGCTCGCTGTCAATGGATCGAGACTGCTCCACAAAGGCCGGGCCACACACCGTTGCCACCCGGCGGCGCGCTTCCTGCTCGGTATGCGCGGGACGCAAGCTGAACACGCTACGCCCGTTGTGCCGCAGATTGAACGCCACATCGAAACGAGAAAGAGCAAGGCGTTTAACCACTTCTTCCAGGTGGGAAAATTCGGTCTTTTCAGTGCGCAGAAACTTGCGCCGAGCCGGCGTATTGAAGAACAGGTCACGCACTTCGACCGTGGTGCCCTGCGGATGCGCCGCTGGCTGCAGGTTGGGCGCCATATCACGCCCCTCTGTCTCGACCTGCCAGGCCTGATCACTGCCCGCCGGGCAGGACGTCAGCGTCAACCGCGACACTGAGCTGACTGAAGCCAACGCCTCGCCACGAAACCCCAGGGTGGCAACGCGCTCCAAGTCGTCCAGGTCGCGAATCTTGCTGGTGGCATGACGAGATAAGGCCAGCGGCAGGTCATCCTGCTCGATACCACCGCCATCATCACGCACCCGCAACAACTTGACACCCGCCTGCTCGATATCGATATCAATGCGCTTGGCTCCAGCATCCAGGCTGTTTTCCAGCAACTCCTTGATCACCGAGGCAGGTCGCTCGACAACCTCACCCGCCGCGATCTGGTTGGCCAGACGCGGGCTTAATAATTGAATTCGGGACATATCAGCGTTCGTTCTGTACGAGCATGCTGCTGGCCGGCACCTTGATTACCTGACCCACTCGTATGTTGTCATCGGACAGATTATTGGCGTTGCGCAGACCACTGAGCGAAACCTGGTACAACGCTGCAATCATCGACAGGCTATCACCGCGCCTCACAACGTGTTCACGTGGCCCCTGCGCCAGCTTGCCGCTGGCCTTGAGCGCAGCAATGCGCGTACCGGGTGGCGGATTGCGATGGAAGTAACTTTTTACCCCGGCATGAATCGAACGCGCCAAGGCCTGCTGGTGACTGCGCGTCACCAACTTGCGCGCTTCACCCGGATTGGAGATAAAACCGGTCTCGACCAGAATTGACGGAATATCGGGGGATTTCAACACCATGAACCCGGCCTGCTCTACCCGCGATTTGTGCAGGGAATTTACCCGTCCCACCGAGGACAGAACCTGCTGCCCCACATCCAGACTGGCTGACAGGGTGGCCGTCATCGACAGGTCAAGCAGCACGCTGGCCAGCACCTGATCCTTGTTATCCAGACTCACGCCACCCACACCACCGATAAGGTCCGAGCGGTTTTCCCGGTCGGCCAACAGCCGCGCGGTTTCAGAGGTCGCACCACGATCCGACAGGGCAAAAACCGAAGCACCGTTAGCACCGGCGCGGGTAAAAGCGTCAGCGTGAATGGATACGAACAGATCAGCATTGTGCTGACGGGCGATTTCGGTGCGCTTACGCAACGGGATGAAGTAGTCGCCGGTGCGTACCAGCTGACCCTTGAAACCGGGCTCAGCATCGATCATGCCCTTGAGATCGCGGGCAATCGCCAGCACTACCTCTTTCTCCCGGGCGCCGCCATAACCGATTGCACCTGGGTCTTCGCCGCCATGCCCGGCGTCGATGGCAATGATGATATCGCGCTCCCCTGCTTCGCTGGCAGAACGCACCGGCGTTTGCGGCAATGGCGAGGCACTGGGCGCCTGCGGCGGATCGATCGCACTGGGCTTGCCGTCCTGATCAAACAGGTCAATAACCAGGCGATCGCCGTATTGCTGGTTCGGCGGCAATACAAAGCTCTTGGGATTGACCTGCGCGGAGAGATCCAGCACCACGCGCAGACCATTGCCATCCCGCGGCGCGGAGCGCATGCCGGTCAACGGCGTATTGGTCAGCGCCAGACCGGCGGTATCGGCGTTAAAAGTGGCATTGTCGATATCAATGACAATCCGCTCGGGATTGGACAGGGTAAACAGGGTATGGTTGGCCGGCCCGCTCAAGTCAAATACCAGCCGAGTGTTGTCCGGCGCTCGCCACAGGCGCACGCTCTTGATGTCGGCCGCCAACGCGGCTTCAGTAACAAGGCACAATAAACTGACAGCGCACCAACGCAGCAGCATCTGGCATTTCCCCCCGGTCATGCTAGTCACGCTATGCCTTACTCCGTTCTTGTTGCAATCGATGGCAGCTGGCCTGACCGTGCTCGGTCTGACCGTTCAGCAAAAGGCGCCTGCCGTCGCCCTCCACACTAATGGTAATCGTCAGGTCGGGTCTTGGCAAAACGCCCCGCCCCTTTTCCGGCCACTCGACCAGGCAAAGACTCTCATCCGAGAAGTAATCACGCACCCCGAGAAATTCCAGCTCTTCTGGGTCAGCCAAGCGATACAGGTCAAAGTGATAAACCGTTGCCGCAGGCAACTCGTAGGGTTCTACCAGGGTAAACGTCGGGCTCTTGACCGCCCCTTGATGCCCTAAACCCCTGATCATGCCGCGGCTGAGCGTGGTCTTGCCCATACCCAGATTTCCTTCGAGGTAGACCACACCACGCCCATCTAGTGCCCGAGCAATCTCAGCGCCTAGCGCTTGCATGGCGTTTTCGCCTTCTACCTGCACTGTGTAGCTCATTCTGCTTCCCGTTGATTCAACAATGCCTTGATGGGGATGAACATATCGCTCGCCCGCATACCCACTTGCCCACCACTGGCGGCGCTTTCACCCGCAAGGGCGTGCACCAGCACAGCATAACGCGCTGCCCGCGCGGCGGGAATGCGCTGTGCCAGCAGCGCACCGAGCAAGCCAGATAACACATCACCCATGCCGCCGACAGCCATACCCGGATTGCCATCAGTACAGACTGCCGGCAACGCCGCATCGGTGCTGGCCACCAGACTCCCGGCACCCTTGAGAATTACCGAGCAACCCAGCAGATCAACCAGGCGCGCCAACGCAGCGGGCCGATCCGACTGCACGCGCGCATTGTCCCATGCCAGCAACCGCGCGGCCTCCGCCGGATGTGGAGAAATAACGGTGTCGGCACCAAGGGTCACCGGTGCAGCGCGCTCTGCCAGCAAATTCAATGCATCGGCATCCAGCACACGCGGACCCTGCCATGCCAGCGCGGCCTCCAACAGCGCCTGCGCCCAGCTGTCGCGCCCCAGGCCCGGACCTATCACCAGTGCATCGGCCTGCTCCAGCAGCCCTTGCAACTGTGCTACCCCGTCGATACCGCGCACCATTAACTCCGGACAGCGACTGAGCAAAGGCGCGACATGCTCAGGTCGCGTCGCCACGCTGATCTTGCCAGCCCCGCTGCACAACGCAGCCTCTGCCGCCAGCATAATGGCGCCGCCCATACCCTGGCCCCCGCCGACAATCAGCAGATGACCAAAGTGCCCCTTGTGAGCCGCCTGCTTGCGTACTGGTAGGGTTTTGGCCCAGCGCGCCATGCTCAAGCGCTCAAAGCTGGGATCCGTTGCCTCGCCGTCAACAAGCGCGGCGAACAGCAGCTCTCCCACATAATCTGGCCCCTCACCGGTCAACAGGCCCAGTTTGAGGCCGATAAAAGTCACCGTCAGATCAGCAACAACGGCGCAGCCCAGGGTCACCCCACGATCTGCGTCCAGACCGCTGGGCAGATCAACGGACAACACGGGACCGCTCGCAGCATTGATCTGCGCAATTGCATCAACATAATCCCCCCTCACCTCGCCCGACAAACCTGTGCCGAGCAAGGCATCCACCAGCACTCCCGCAAGCAGCGCCTGCCCATGCCAACGCTGAATATTGACGCCATCTGCGCGCGCCGCATGCAGAGCCCACGCCGCATCGCCCTGCAGCGTCTGCGGGTCGGCAACAGCCCAGACCACCACCTGCCAACCAGCCTGCAGCGCCAGCTTCGCGAGTAAATAGCCATCGCCGGCGTTGTTACCGCCACCGCATAGCACCGTCATTTGACGCTGATTGGGCCAACGCTGCTGCACGGCTTGCCACAGGGCCTCGGCCGCACGTTGCATCAGCTCAATGCCCAGGGTACCAGCGGCTATCAGCCGAGCATCCAGCTCCCTGACCTGGGCGGCGGTGTAGACCCTGTCGGGCAGAACGTAAGGCATGAATAGGCTCCAGGCGTCGATGTCTGGCACAATTATACGAGAAGCGCCGTGCATTCCCTCAACCCCCGAACCAGGCCATGTCCGAATCCATCGATTATCACGACCTTGCCGAGCAGATCCGTAGTCTGGCCAGCCAACTCGGCTTCCAGCAACTGGGCATCAGTGCGCCGGACATCGGGGAGCATGAGCAGCATCTGGAACAGTGGCTCGACGCCGGTTACCACGGCGAGATGGATTGGATGGCCAGCCACGGCAGCAAGCGCACTCAACCGGTAGAACTGGTACCCGGCACGCAACGGGTGATTTCCGTGCGCATGGACTATCTGCCAGGCGACAGCAGCATGGCACAACGCCTCAGCGAGCCCGACGCAGCCTATATTTCACGTTACGCGCTGGGACGCGACTATCACAAACTGATCCGCCGACGGCTGCAGAAACTGGCCGACGCTATCCAGGCGTTGATCGGGCCATTCGGCTACCGCGCCTTTGTCGACAGCGCACCGGTTATGGAGCGTGCGCTGGCGGCTGGCTCCGGCTTAGGCTGGATCGGCAAGAACAGCATGCTGATCAACCGCAAGGCCGGCAGCTATTTCTTCCTGGGCGAGCTCTATACCGATCTGCCGCTCCCGATCGATGCGCCCCAACAAAGCGAACATTGCGGCAAATGCACCGCCTGCCTGGAGCGCTGCCCAACCCAGGCTTTTGTCGGCGACAAGGTGCTCGATGCACGGCGCTGCATCTCCTACCTGACCATCGAACTGAAAGGCGCGATTCCCACCGAATTACGCGCACCTATGGGCAACCGGGTGTTTGGCTGCGATGACTGCCAACTGGTGTGCCCCTGGAACCGCTTTGCCAAACCCACCGATGAAGCCGACTTCAGTCCGCGTCACCGCCTGGATCAGGCGAGCCTGGCGGAATTGTTCCGCTGGGATGAGGCTACCTTCCTGGCCAATACCGAGGGTTCGCCCATTCGCCGCATTGGTCATGAGCGCTGGTTACGCAACCTGGCAGTGGGGCTGGGCAATGCCAGCAGCAGCATCCCGGTGATCGAAGCACTCAAGGCACGCCGCAACCACCCCTCCGAACTGGTCCGCGAGCACGTCGCCTGGGCGCTGCAACAACACGGCAGCAGCGCCGCCGCTGACTGATCAGAACTTGATAAAGTGCTCGCGATAATGCTGCAGCTCGGCAATGGAGTCGCGAATATCGTCCATGGCCAGATGGCTACTCTGCTTCTTGAAGCCGTTTTTCACTTCCGGCGCCCAGCGCGCCGCCAGTTCCTTCAGGGTCGAGACATCCAGATTGCGGTAATGGAAGTACTCCTCCAGCTCACGCATGCCGCGATACAGGAAGCGGCGATCCTGGCAGATGCTGTTGCCACACATGGGCGAACGGCCCGCCGGCACCCATTCGCGCAGGAACGCCAGGGTCTGCTGTTCCGCCTCGGCAGCATTGACTTTACTGTCGCGCACCCGCTGGGTCAGACCGGAGCCGCCATGCTGGCGGGTATTCCATTCATCCATGCCATCGAGCATGGCATCGGGCTGCTTGACCGCAATCGCCGGCCCCTCGGCCAGCACGTTCAGGTTGGCGTCGGTCACAATGGTGGCGATTTCAATGATGACATCGTTGTCCGGGTCCAGCCCGGTCATTTCCAGATCGATCCAGATGAGGTTATCGGGGCTTTGCATGCTGACTCCTGGCGCACGTGAAACTGACTCTGAGTAAAGGATACCGACGCCAAACCGCAGGGCGCCAGATCAACTGCCGCCAGTATAACTGCCGCGTGCTACACTGCGGCTGTTTCTTCAGACACTGACCCCATGGCCAAGCGACACCTTACCCGGCGCCAAAGCTGGCGCATTGAAAAAATCCAGGGCGAGCGCGCCGCGCGCGCCGACCGCCGCGCCGACAAGGCCGAGCAGAGTTTGCTGGGCGGCGACCTGGGCCCGGAACAAAACGGCCTGGTGATCGCCCACTTTGGCGTGCAGATGGATGTAGAAGCCACCGACGGCAGCAACGTTGGCGAGGTGCGCCGCTGCTATCGCCGCGCCAACCTGCCGGCACTGGTCACCGGCGACAAGGTAATCTGGCGGGCCGACAACCAGGGCTCTGGCGTCATTGTGGCGCAACTGCCCAGGCAGACAGAGCTCTGCCGCCCGGACCATCGCGGCCAACTGAAGCCCGTGGCGGCCAACGTCGACCTGCTGGTGATTGTGTTCGCGCCACTGCCCACGCCCTACGCCAATCTGATTGATCGCTATCTGGTTGCCGCGGAACAGGCCGGGCTGGAACCCCTGCTGGTGATGAACAAGTCCGACCTGCTCGACGCCCAGCAACACGGGGAGCTGCTGCAATGGCTGAGCGACTACGCGGCGCTGGGCTACCGGGTACTCAGCCTTTCTGCTGGCGACGGCACGGGTATGGACGACCTCAAAGCCACACTGAAAAACCGCATCAGCGTATTTGTCGGGCAGTCGGGGGTGGGTAAATCATCGCTGATCAACGTTCTTCTGCCGGGCGAGGACCTGCGCGTGGGCGCCCTCTCAGAACAGACCGGCAAGGGTACGCATACCACCACTACCGCCAAACTGTTCCATTTCCCGGCGGGCGGTGACCTCATCGACTCGCCCGGTATTCGCGAGTTCGGCTTGATGCATATCAGCCAGGATGAGCTGCTTGACGGTTTTATCGAATTTCGCCCCTACCTTGGCACCTGCCGTTTCCGCGACTGCCGCCATCAGCAGGAGCCTGGCTGCGCGCTGCTTGGCGCCGTCGCCGACGGCAAGATAGCCAAAGCACGCATGGCCAGCTATCGGCATATTCTGTCGACGCTGGACGCCGACTAAAGCCCGTTATTGGCGCAGACGGCCTGCAGGGTCGGACGAGTCCTCAAACAGATTCAGACTACGCGGGGCCGGCGCCACATCGCCAGGCGCAGTGGCCGGCTCGGCGGCTGCCGGTAACGCGGATGCGGGCTCCGGCGCGGGCGATGGCACCGGCGGCGCAGGTGCTTCTTGCAACGCCTGCTCCACCGCCTCGGCGGCCGCCGGCTCGGTCTCCGCCGACTCGCGCAGTTGGGCCTCGGCCTGGTGATTCAACACCACGATGTCGATACGCCGATTGGTCGCACTCAGCGGATCCTCCCGATCAAACAGGGCGGAGTCGGCATAACCCACCACCCGCGCGACCTGCCGGTCTGGATATCCGGCCGCCAACAAGGTGCGCCGCGCCGCATTGGCTCGATCAGACGACAGCTCCCAGTTGCCGTACCCACGCCGTCCGCGATAGGGCTCGGCATCGGTGTGCCCACTGACACTGATTTTCTTTGGCACCTTGGCAATGGTGTCGCTCAAGGCCAGCAATATCTCTTCGAAATACGGCTGCAGCTCGGCGCTGCCACTGGCAAACATCGGGCGATTTTCCGCATCGATGATCTGGATACGCAAACCATCCTGGGTAATCTCGATCAGAATCTGATCCTTGAAACGCTGCAGCACAGGCTCTTCATCGATCTGGTTCTGAAGTTCCTGCAGCAGCATTTCCAGTTCACGCTGCTCTATCTGGTCCGCCAACTCCTTGGCCGCAGACTCATCCACCAGGTTTTCGTCCTGCGGGTCCTGTTCCTCGCTCAGGGTGATATTGGGCGACACCTGCGGCGAACCACCCAGATCAATCGGGTAAGGACTACCGCCCTCGGAAAAACCCACAGGATCGTTGAAGTAACCGGAAATATTTTTCAGTTGCTCAGGCGTGGCCACGGTAATCAGCCACATGACCAGAAAGAACGCCATCATCGCCACAGCAAAGTCGGCGAAAGCGATTTTCCAGGAACCACCATGGTGCCCGGCCGCCTTGCGGGTAATACGCTTGACGATAATCGGCTGATTGTTGTCCATGAATCAGCGGCCCTTGACCGACTCTTCCAGCTCCATAAAGCTGGGGCGGTGCTCGGGCAGCAGCGATTTGCGGCCAAACTCGACCGCCAGTGCCGGTGGCAGGCCCTGGGCGCTGGCCACCAGGGTCATCTTGATGGCCTCGTAGGTATTGGCTTCCTCGTGCGCGTCATGCTCCATGGCACTGGCGAAAGGTCCAACAAAGCCATAGGCGGCAAGAATACCCAGAAAAGTACCGACCAACGCGGTGCCCACTTTCTCACCAATTTCGGATTTTTCTGCATCGCCCAAAATGCTCATGGTGATGACGATACCCAGCACCGCTGCCACGATACCGAACCCAGGCAGCGCATCCGACACGCGGGTAGCGGCATGCGAGGGCTCCAGCAACTCTTCGGTAAGACTGGAAATTTCCACATCGAACAGCGCCTCAAGCTCGTGCGGCGCCATATTGCCGGTCGACATGATGCGTAGGTAATCGCAGACAAACTCGGTCATGTGCTTGTCTTTCAGAATCGCCGGGTATTTGCTGAAGATGGGACTTTCTGCCGGCTCTTCGATATCGACTTCAATCGACATCATCCCCTCACGCCGGCTCTTGTTGAGCACTTCGTACAACAGGCCCAGTACATCCAGATAATAGGCTTTGCTGAATCTGTGGCCAAACATGATCTTGGGCCCGGCAGCCAGCGTCTTCTTGACCACAGCACCGCTGTTGGCAACCAGAAAGGCGCCAAAGGCCGCGCCGCCGATAATCAGGATTTCAAAGGGGTGCCAGAGCGCTGCAATGTGCCCGCCGGAGGCCATGAAACCACCCAGCACAGCACCAATAACGACAAGAAAACCAGCGATCTTCAGCATAAATCAGAATGTCCGATGTAGCAGGATGCATGCAACGAGCATGCAGGAGCGGCAGAGAACCGCAGTTCGAGTTATAGTCGCGCAAACGACAAGTATAAAGCCGCGAGTCCCATGAGCACAGTCCAGCCCAAACCAAACGGCAACAAAGACATTATCGGCAGCCTGCGCGAGAAACTGAACGCTACCGTATTGCCAATCACGCCAGCGCAGCAACAAGACCTGCTGGCGCAGCTGAACAGTGACATGCTCAGCCTCGGAGAGCTGTCATTGCACATCATGAGTGTGCCAGTGGCAGCACTGCACATCTGTCGCGCGGCAGGCGAAGCGGCGCGCAACCGCGACGTTGATATCCTAACGCTGGAGCAAGCCTGCAACCTGCTGGGTACGCAGCGACTAACTCGCCTGATAGAAGGCATTCCAGTGGTAGAGGCGCAGCAACTACCGGCCGCCTACCGACAGCTCATCAGTATCAGCGAGCATGCCGTCAGCCAGGCGCATGGCTTGTTCTCGCAACGCATTGCCCGCTTGTGGCACGAGATGTCCCTGGCAACCCTGCTGTTTCTCTCACCCCTCTGGGCGCTGACCTACATCAAACCGCACATCTTCGAACAATGGGACGCCATGAACCGCGGCGTGCTACCCGCCAATGTCAGCAAGCGGCAGATCGCCGAGACCACGGCCGCAGGCTTTGTCTTGGTTCAACAGGTTGCTCAGGACTGGTGGCTACCGCCGTGGATCCTGCAGGGCTACCGGTCGATGAACAGCAGCCGCCGTACCATGGTCAAGGCGCTGCATATCGCCCGCAACGCGAACAATCCACAGGACCAGCAGGCGCGCCTGGACAGCGACCGCGAGCTGTATCGCTGGCTTACCCAACCCGCCAACAGCCTGTTGATGGCCACCGGCATCGCGCTCGGCGCGCACCACAACTGGTACGCCATTCATACCCTGCGCTGGCAGCAACTCAGCGCACTCTATCTTGGCTGCAGTGTCGATCAGACGCAGCACATCAGCCATGAAAGCGCCGTTAACAGTGCTCGTGCGCAACATCAGGCCAACCCAGGCCAGAATTGGCTACCCGCCGTATCACTGCCTTGGCCAGCCGATTACGCACCAACCTTGGAGCCCGCGGCCAAACCGGCCAGTGCGCCCGCCGGCCAAACACCCGCGGCGCCGATCCGACCGGAACGCTGGCGTCAATTGTGTCTGACCCTGAACGCTCAACCTACGCCCTTCACCACCCTGCCCGAACTGCTCGACTGTGCACTCAAAGCCATGCATGACGGCCTGGGGCTGCAGCAGTGCTGGGTTGCTCTGTTCAACGGCAAAGCCCAGCAATTGGTGGTGGGTGCGGCGCTAGGCTTTAGCTCGGAGCAGAGCGTCACTGGCGTACGCCTGGGTAACCCACGCGCCTCGACCTGGGGCAACTGGCTGAGCAGCGACACTTGCCATCACCTCGACAGCGCCGAACTTACCCGTCTGGGGCCCATACTGCCTGGCGCACTGCGCAGCATGGCCCCAGACAGCACCTTCGAACTGGTGCCCATCCTGCACAACGGTCAAGTACTGGGCCTGCTGTTTGCCTGCAATCCCGGTAACCAGCGCTTGCTTGACCAACAGCGCCAGAAAGCGCTGATCAAGACGGCCAATTGCGTACTCAACGCGCTATTAAACTTCAAACAACGCGCCTAGCCTGCAGGGTCGAGCAGCGATAGACCCAGCGTGGCAATCCGCTACAATGCGCGTTCATGGGCACACCCTCGCCCGACCTCAATCGCCCGGAGATGCGTCAACTATGACGACGACTGCCCTGCCCCTGCTGATCGAACCGGAGGCACTCGAACTGTCGCTGGACCAGCAGCTTTTTCGCCTGGTAGACCTGAGCAAACGCGAAAACTACCTCGCCGGCCACCTGCCCGGCGCCGTGCACCTGGCACCGTCGCGCACCGCTGCCGCAGCGCCGCGGCCGGGTTTGCTACCGGACACTGACACGCTGCAGGCAATGTTCGGCGAGCTCGGCCACCATTCGAACCTGCACTACGTGGTGTACGACGACGAAGGCGGCGGCTGGGCCGGCCGCTTCATCTGGCTACTGGACTGCATCGGGCACCCGCACTACAGCTACATCAACGGCGGCCTCACGGCCTGGAAACAGGCCGGCCACGCGCTGGAGACCATGGTGAACCAGGCTCCTGCCAGTCAACCGCAGCTGACCTTGAACAGCCGCCATACTGTAACCGCCGATGAGCTGCTGGCCGACCTCAACAACCCGGAACGGGTCATTTGGGACGCCCGCTCACCCGAAGAGTACCGGGGTGAAAAGGTGCTGGCCGCCAAAGGCGGACATATTCCGGGCGCGGTCAATTTCGAGTGGACCGCGGGCATGGACCCCGCACGTGGCCTGCGGCTGCGCCGCGACCTTGCTGACCAGATACAGGCTCTGGGCATTACGCCTGATAAGCAGATAGTCACCCACTGCCAAACCCATCACCGCTCCGGCTTTACCTATCTTGCCGCCAAGGTGCTGGGTTACCCCAATATCCAGGCCTACGCCGGATCCTGGTCCGAGTGGGGCAACCACCCAGACACCCCTGTCGAATCCTGAGGACTTTTCATGCGCGCGCGCTTATTCATTCTGATGCAGTATCTGCTCCCCCATCACCTGCTCTCGCGCCTCGCAGGCTGCCTGGCGAATTGCACCTGGGCCTGGGTAAAGAACCCGTTCATCACCTGGTTCGTCGGTCACTTCAAGGTCGACATGAGTCAGGCGCTGGAAGAGAACCCAACTGCTTACAGCAACTTCAACGCCTTCTTCACCCGTGCACTGAAACCGGATGCACGTCCGCTGGACAACACTGCTGGCGGAATCCTTTGCCCGGCCGATGGCACTGTCAGCCAATTGGGTAAAATTGAACACGGCCGTATCTTTCAGGCCAAGGGACACAGCTTCAGCGTGACCGAGCTGCTTGGCGGTAATCCACAGCACGCAGCGGCCTTTCAGGGTGGCGAGTTTGCCACCGTGTACCTGTCGCCCCGTGACTATCACCGGGTTCACATGCCCTACAGCGGCACCCTGACTGAGATGATCTATGTGCCGGGACGGCTGTTCTCAGTCAACCAGACGACTGCTGAAAACGTACCCGAGCTGTTCGCCCGCAACGAACGTGTGGTCTGTCTGTTTGATACCGACGTAGGCCCGATGGCCGTCGTACTGGTCGGCGCAATGATCGTCGCCTCAGTGGAAACCGTGTGGGCCGGCCTGGTTGCCCCACCCAGCCGGGAGTTGCGCACCACGGCCTACGGCCAGGCAGCACCCAGCCTGGACCGAGGCGCGGAAATGGGCCGTTTCAAGCTGGGCTCAACTGCCATAGTTTTGTTTGGGCCCAATGTCGCCAACTGGCAGGCCGAACTGAAAGCCGGCAGCGCCGTGAGTATGGGCCAGCTGCTGGGCACCACGCGCGCCTGATCAGGCGCGACGCAAATCAAAGGCAATTACCTGATCAATACGGCTGGCGTCCAGCGCCAGCATGATCAGGCGATCCACCCCCAGTGCCACCCCGGCACACTCAGGCAAACCCGCTTGCAGGGCTGCCAGCAGCGGCTCATCCAGGGGCAGCACCGGATACCCCAACTGCTCGCGCTGCGCCTGATCCGCCGCAAAGCGTCGCGCCTGCTCCTGCGCGTCGGTCAGTTCAAAATAGCCGTTTGCCAGCTCCATGCCGGCGACAAACAGCTCGAAGCGCGCCGCACTCGGCAGCCTGTCGTCACCCTCGACCACCCGCGCCAACGCCGCCTGCGACGCAGGAAAGGCATACACCATGGTGGGTTCCAGCAACTGCGGCTCAACACAGTGGGAGAACAGCAGATTCAACCAGCCATCGCGCTGCAGTTCACCCTCGAATCCACAGCGTGCGTATGCCAGCGCCTGCAATTGCGCATCGCTGCAGGTATGAATATCCAGCCCTGTATGCTCAAGAAAAACTGCCGCATAGGTGACCCGCCTGGCCGGAGACGAACCCAGCACCTGCATCACCAGAGCATCCACTTCGTCCATCAGGCGATGATGATCAAAGCCCGGCCGATACCACTCCAGCATGCTGAACTCGGCATTGTGGCGCCCGCCCACTTCGCCATTGCGGTACACCTTGCATAACTGCCATATCGCACCACTGCCGGCGGCTAAAAGCCGTTTCATCGGGTACTCGGGGGAGGTGTGCAAATACAGACGCTGCGCGGCACCACCGCCCTCCGGCACGTAGTCGGTCGCAAACGGGAACAGAAAGGGGTCGCTCACCGCCGCATGGGACAGGCTTGGGGTATCCACCTCGAGCACGTCGAGGTCGGCAAAAAAACGCCTGATCTGATTGATGATCTCTGCCCGACGGCGCAGTGCGGCCAGCGAGGCACCCGGTTTCCAGTCGATACTCATGAACAGTCTCCCATCGGGCACAAAAAAACCGGAGCCAGGCTCCGGTTTCTTGCTGCCAACTAAAGGTCAGGCGCGGCCAACATACTCGCTGGAACGGGTATCAACCTTGAGCACATCGCCAGTGTTGATGAACAGCGGCACCTTCACCACGGCACCCGTCACCAGCTTGGCCGGCTTGGTACCGCCGCCGGAGGTATCGCCACGCACACCAGGATCGGTTTCTACCACTTCCAGCTCAACGAAATTCGGCGGCGTAATTGCGATGGGGGCACCGTTGTACAGCGTGACCTGGTAAACAACCTGCTCTTTCATCCAGTTGATGCAGTCGCCCACGGCTTTTTCATCGGCACCATACTGCTCGAATGAACCGTCAGTGGCCATGAAATGCCAGAACTCGCCGTCGGCGTACAGGTATTCCATCTCGCGATCCATCACATCGGCGCCTTCCAATGAATCGCCCGATTTGAAAGTACGCTCGTTGACGCGACCGGTTTTCAGGTTGCGAACCTTGACCCGGTTGAAAGCCTGCCCTTTGCCCGGCTTAACGTACTCGTTTTCCAGGATCGAGCAAGGGTCACCATCGAGCATCACCTTAAGACCCGGTTTGAATTCATTGGTAGAATAATTGGCCATACAGACATTCCCACTTTCAATTAAACGGATAATCCGACAACGCGCCGTTCTGACAACAGTTGGAGGCAGCCAGTCGGATACCCTGACACCCATGCGCGGAAAAACGCCAATGATACATGGTTCTTCAGCTCGTGTTGAGTCTGCCAGCTGGCAAAACCTGCTGGCGGGCAGCATTACCGATCCACGGGTTCTGCTGACACGACTGCAACTCGACCTCAGCCTGCTACCCGGCGCCCTGGCCGCCGACCGAGATTTCCGGCTGCGTGTGCCCGAGCCTTACCTGCAGCGTATGCAGCCAGGCGACGCCAAAGACCCTCTGTTGCTGCAAGTGCTGCCTCTGTCAGCTGAGCTGGATGAGCAGCCAGGCTATGTCAGCGACCCCTTGGGCGAGCAGCACAGCAACGCGCAGCCTGGCATCATTCACAAATATCACGGCCGTCTGCTGCTGGTAGTTACCGCCGGCTGTGCGATCAACTGCCGCTACTGCTTTCGCCGGCACTTCCCCTACGATGACAACAACCTCAGCACTGCGGAGTGGGAACAGGCGCTGAATTACATCCGCGCGGACAGCTCCATCAATGAGGTGATCTACAGCGGCGGCGATCCGCTCGCGGCCAATGACCGCCGGCTCAGCTGGCTGACCCGGCAGATTGCCGACATCCCCCACATCAAACGGCTGCGTATCCATACGCGCTTGCCTGTGGTAATCCCTCAGCGCATCACCGACGACCTGATTACCGCTCTGTGCGGCACTCGCCTGCCGGTCACCATGGTGCTGCATTGCAACCACGCCAACGAGGTGGATGCGCAAATGCTCGGCGCCACCGCACGTTTGCGCCAAGCCAATGTAACCCTGCTGAACCAGGCGGTGCTGCTGCGCGGCATCAACGACAACCTGGAGGCACAGATAGCCCTGAGCGAAGCACTAGGCGACAATGGCATATTGCCCTATTATCTGCATTTGCTTGACCATGTCAGAGGCGCGGCCCATTTCCATTGCGCCGATTCCGACGCCAAGCAGCTTGTCGGCCAGATGCTGACGCGGCTACCGGGCTACCTGGTGCCCCGCCTGGTAAGAGAGGTTGCCGGCCAGCCTGGCAAGGTCCCCATACCTGTCGAACTCGCTGGCAGCTGAAGCGACACAGGCCAAGGAAACAGCCTCACTGTTCAGGCAAGGCGCGCTAGAAGGCATCTGATAACGACTGTTTTAAATCGCGGTTGGCAACGCAGGACATTCTTCATTGGCCTGCAACCAGTCGTTGAATCAACCGGAACACAGATAACAAGGGCATTGTGGCGGCCCGTGTAAGCGCTGAATGCGGCGCTTAGCCAGTTAGAGACTAAGCTGCTACAGTGTCTTCAATAGAAGACTTGACCCTTAACGTGCCGAGTATGTATCAGCCACCTGGCTGACAGGCTTTGGCCGGAACCGCTTGTACTGGATAAGACTGTTATGGATAGCACATCGCAAAAATTGCATTTGCGTATTCCTCAGCAAACACTCAGCAGTTTGAGTTTTGCAGAAGGCACAGAAAAGGGCATTACCCAGTGGCTGGCCAACCTGCCAAAAGCCAATATCGGGGAAACCGCCCGTCAGCTATATCAGGGACTGATAGAACTGAACCAGTTTGAAATTGCGGCCGACAAGCGGCTGGCCATACTGGAGCGCATCCGACCTGAAGTGCACTACGTATGCACGGCATTGTCGAAATACTATCTCGGGCAATCCATCGTCCTTGAAGACAAACCGCGCAAGGTTGCCAACCTCTCGCAATCACTGCAAAACCACTTGGCCAATGGCTACAAGATCGTGGTGGCACAGGAGCGCAGCATCAAATCCCGTGATCATGCCAACCAGATGACGCTGGCGCTGCAGCGCTCGATACGCAGCCTCTGTGGCCCACTGCTACGCGCCTTCCAGCTCTACTGCCCGGTCGCAGATGGGGTCTGGCTCGAACTGCACCAACTGTATCAACTGGCGCGCAAGCGCAAGCTGCACCTCTCCCCGGTTCCCGACAAGGAGAGCACGAACAAAAAGCCTCTGAGCATTGAGCAAAGCTACATCATTGCCCTGCTGATGGGCTCCGCGCGGCCGAACCAGATGCGTCAAAGCGCCATGGGCCGCCTGTTCTCGACGCTGGAAGACTGGAGCCGCGTGGCGCACATCGTGCAGCCCACCGACGCCAAAGCACTGTTTATCATCAATCCCGACATGGACTGCCCGCCTCGTTACAAGTCCTTGATTCGCGATGAAAGCCTGGACAACAGTCTCGGCCTGGATACCAGTGAACTGGTCGAATGCATCAAGAACTACATGCTCAGCAGCGGCGACTACCGCGGCGAACTGCATATCCCCGAGAACATGGGTGTCGAGTTGCTGCAACACGTCAGCCAATCCTGGGGCGACCTCGCCGAGCGTACCTTCAATCGCATTCTCAGCGGTGGCCAGCTGAAAGTCAGCATTGGTATAAGCGCCACGCACTACCGCATTGCCGGCAAGGCCTTCGCCCGCTTTGTCGATGCCGAAGAGATGGAAACCAACCCCTTTTCCGACGCTGCCCAGCGCAGCAAGCAGAGTGGCTGGACCGGCGCTTTTGACGGCGCCCATTCGGTTGACTGGAACGGCGCCGGTGTCGAGCAGATCGACTACAACGGTGCAGCGGGCGCGGATGATGAAGAGGGCGAGGAAAGCTATCCCATCCACAGCCTGCCCATTGTCAACCACAGCCCCGGCGGCTTCTGCCTGACCTGGCCAAAAGAGGTGCCAAAGCAGTTGCAAGCCGGAGAACTGCTAGGCATTCAGGAAGCCAACGAAGAGGACTGGAGCCTCGCCGTTGTGCGTTGGATCAGGCAGGTTCGCGGTGGCGGCACACAAATGGGTATCGAATTGGTCGCACCACATTGCACACCTTGCGCTGCCAAGCTGCTGCGCAAGACCGGTGAACCAAGCCAGTTCCTGCGTGCGCTGATGCTGCCAGAAGTAACGGCCATTGATCGCCCGGCCACCATCATCACCCCGCGCCTGCCATTTCAGATCAACAGCAAAATCATCATCCATCGGCCCGGTCATTCCCAGCGTGCCCACTTGACCGAGCGCATTACAGCTACCGGGAGCTTCAGTCAGTTCCAGTACCATCTGATTGAACAGGTCAAGGAAGAGAAACCTCAATCTGAGACTAATCCCTCATCCCTGACGGTCAGCACCGAGGATGACTTTGACTCCCTTTGGAAGTCTCTGTAAATTCAATCGTCTAATTATCAAGGGCTGCGCACTAGCCAGCCCGCTCTGTGCGGACGACCATGGGCAAAGAAAAACAAGCCATCAAGCTGCTGATTCTGGACGACTCGCAAAACAACGCAGAGCGCCTGGTAAGCCTGTTGCGCAATGCCGGACATGCGACACGCGCGCATCGCATCACGTCGGTCGAAGACCTTCAGGAATCCCTGCAGCAAACGTGGGATCTGTGCCTCGCCAGGCCTGAAACCAGCTTCATGACGGCGCACGAAGCCGTCGCCTTGATTGCCCGCCAGTCCCGCGACATTCCCTTTATCCTGCTAACTCCAGCGCCCAGCACAGAACTGCGCATTGACGCTCTGCGCGCCGGGATGCAGGACGCCTTGAGCGATGAAAGCGATGCGCTGCTGACGCTGGTTGCCAATCGCGAGCTGGCCAACCTGGATGCGCGCCGCAAGCGTCGTATTGCGGAACAAAGTCTGCGCGAAGCGGAGAAGCGCTGCCAGTTGCTGCTCGACAGCTCGGTGGATGCCATTTCCTACGTGCACGACGGCATGCACATCTACGCCAACCGCTCCTATATCCAGATGTTTGGCTATGACGATGCCGACGATCTCGCTGCCGAACCCATGGTGGGCCTGATCGCGTCAGAGGACCAGACACGCTTCAAGGACTTCCTGCGTACGTACGTGCAGCAGGGCGGCCAGAACGAGATTCGTTGCAAAGGTCTCGACAGCAGCGGCAAACAGTTTCCCATCCAGCTCAGCTTTTCGCCGGCCAGCTACGACGGCGAGCCCTGTACCCAGGTAGTCATCCGAGCAGAAACCGCCAGCGCCGAGTTCGAAGAAAAACTCAAGGTCATGGCCAGCCGTGACCTGGTTACCGGCCTGTTCAACCGCGCCTACTTTCAGGACGAACTGGAAGCGATCCGCGACAATGCCGTGCGGCTGGGCCAAACCAGCAGCCTTGCCTACATGAGCATTGATGGCTTCAGCACCCTGCAGGCCGACATCGGACTGGGCGGCGCTGATCTGGTGCTGACCGATATAGCGCAACTGCTACGCGAGCATTTCGCCGAGGGCACGCTGATTGCCCGGTTCGGCGATGATGCCTGCAGCGTTTTGATACCCGGCAAAGAGCCGGAGGCAGCAGTAGAGACACTCGATAAACTGCGCCAGAAAGTCGAAGCCAACCTGTTTGAAGCCAATGGCAGAACAGTACAGATCACCTTGAGTATTGGTGTATCGGCCATCAGCGAAACCAGCGCAGATCCGGCCGAGGCAGTCAATCGCGCGCACCGCTTGGCAGATCAGATAAGCCATGCCAACGGCAACGCGGTCAAGGTGTTCAACCCACTCGAGGAGCTGGCCCATCAGGCCAACCGTGGCAACCTGATTGCGTTGATCAAGCATACGCTTGAGACCAATGGTTTCCGCCTGCTGTTCCAACCCGTCATCAGCTTGCGCGGCGATGAAGCAGAGAACTACGAGACCTTTTTGCGCCTGCTCAATCACGAAGGCGAGGAAGTACCGGCAGCAGACTTTCTGCCTGCCGCGCAAGAAGCCGGACTGGCCGCAGAGATCGATCGCTGGGTCATCACCCAGGCCACGCGCCTGCTCAGCAGTCATCGTAACAAGGGCGCAGACACCCATCTGCTGCTTAACCTCAGTAGCGCCAGCCTGCAGAACCCGGAGCTCGTCGAGTGGATCGCGGGGCAGCTCAAAGAGGCCAGGTTACCGCCGGACTCGATCATTTTTCAGTTCAATGACGCCGATGTGAACACCTACCTCAAGCAGGCCAAGGCGCACACCGAAGCGCTGCACGCCATGCATTGCAAGGTTTCGCTAAGCCACTTCGGCGGTGCGTTGAACCCTTACGCCTCTCTCAAGCACGTGCATGCCGATTACATCAAAATCGACGGTTCTTTTGCCCGCGATCTGTCTGATCCCAATGCAGTTCAGGCACTAAAGGAAATGGTCTCGACGCTGCACGCGCAAGGCAAGCTGACCATAGTCCCTTATGTCGACAGCGCCGCCATGATGCCGACCCTATGGCAGGCCGGGGTCAACTATATTCAGGGCCATTATCTGCAACCCCCCAGCGACACTATGAATTACGACTTTTCAGCTGACTGAATAAAAAACACCCGGCGAGCCGGGCGTTTTTTATTCACGTCTGACCGCGCTCAACCACCCTCACGATCGCGAAAGCCCAGCAAGTAAAGGATACCGTCCAGGCCGAGGGTAGAGATGGCCTGCTTGGCCGACTGCTTGACCAAGGGTTTGGCGCGGAAGGCCACACCCAGACCGGCGATCGACAGCATAGGCAGATCGTTGGCGCCATCCCCCACCGCGATGGTCTGCTCCAGACTGATACCTTCTTGCTGCGCCAGTTGACGCAATAGCTCCGCCTTGCGCTGCCCGTCCACAATCGGCTCCTGCACTGCGCCGGTTACCAGACCGTTTTCCACCGGCAGCGCGTTGGCGAACACGTAATCAATCCCCAAACGACGCTGCAACTGTTCGGCAAAGTAGGTAAAGCCGCCAGACAGAATGGCGGTCTTGTAGCCCAGTCGGCGCAACTGCGCGATCAAGGTCTCGGCGCCCTCGGTCAGGCGCAGCGACTCGCCGATTTGCTCCAGGGTGGAGATTGGCAGCCCTTTGAGCAACGCCATACGCTCGCGAAAGCTGGCCTTGAAATCCAACTCGCCGCGCATCGCACGCTCGGTGATCTCCGCCACCGCTTCGCCAACTCCAGCCGCCTTGGCCAGTTCGTCGATCACCTCGGCATCAATCAGCGTCGAGTCCATATCGAACACCACCAGACGGCGGTTACGCCGAAAGATACTGTCTTGCTGGAAGGCGATATCGACACTCAATTCCTGCGCGATGGCGAGAAACTCGGCGCGCAAAGCCGCCGGGTCATCCGGCTCGCCACGCACGGAGAATTCGATACAGCCCTTGCCCTGATCCGCCGGCAGGCCCTCGGGGATACGGCCAGACAAACGGTCGATATGGTCGATATTCAGCCCATAGCGCGCAGTAATTTCGCTAACCCGCGCGATGTGCTCTGCCGTTACTCGTCGCGCCAGCAGCGTCACTATGTGCCGCGCCTTGCCCTGACCGGTAACCCAGCGCCCGTACTCGTCGGCACTGACCGGCGTGAAGCGCACCTGTTGGTCCAGCTCGTAACCACGAAAGAGCACATCCTTGAGCACATCCGACAGGCCCTCTTCACCAGTCATCTCAACCAGTATCCCGAACGAAAGAGTGTCGTGGATAACGGCCTGGCCAATATCCAGAATGTTAACCTCGGCCTTGGCCAGCAGGCCGGTAATAGCCGCTGTCAGCCCCGGACGGTCGGGGCCGGTAATATTGATCAGGACGATTTCCTTCAAGGTAACCTCATGCGCCAAGCTGAAAACGACATTCTACCCGGAATTGGCAACGGCCTCACAGATGAACCCTTTTTCCATGCAGAGGGAATGGCTATACTCGGCGCTTGAGCCGCCAGCGGCCAGCCTTTGCCCACCCCTGCCAACGTCGAGTCCACTTTGAGCCGCTCAAGCCCTACCCCAGATAACCTGTTTCTGCGCAGCTATACCCAGTTTCGACAAAGCTGCAGCAAGTTTCGTTACGCGGTTCCGCTACTGGCCGTCGTGCCCTTATTGGTGCTTTTTCTGCTAACCCTCTGGTTCAGCCAAGTGCACCTGCAACGTGACATCGCAACCCAGGCTGATCGCATTGGCAGTGCCCTGGCGCGGCAAATCGCCTCCAGCGCCGCCGAACCACTGGCAGCCGGGGACAATCTGAGCCTTAACATCCTCCTGGCCGAGTGGAACCAGAATCCCCTGATCGCCCATGTCAGCCTGTACTCCCCGACCAATCGAGTGATCGCCGAAGCCGGTGCCAAGCCCGCGGCGCACAACCGCGCACCTGGCCAGGGGCGTTATCTTGCCGCGGTACTGCAGCAGGACCAGGTCGCCGGCCAGATTCAGCTGGTACTGGCGGCCCAGCCCCTACGCCAACCAAGCTCCAACCTGGTCAAGGAAGTGCTCTGGACGCTGGTCGGCCTCGCTCTGTGTGCCGGTTTGCTGGCCTGGTACTGGGCTACACGACTGCGCCGCGACCTCGCCGCCATCGCCCAGTGGGATACAGCTCCCAGTTACCCGGCGCCAGCCAGCAGGCGACAGGATGAGCTAGGTGAATTTGCCCGTACGTTGACGCTGCAACGCGGCCTGTACCCAGAGCCGGAGCCAGAACCCACGCCGGTGAGCACAGTCGAACCCGCAATCAGCGTTAACTCCACAGTGCCGGAGTACATCGAACCGGCCGGCTTAGCTGATGACCTTGAGGCAGAAGGTGGCGACAAGCCGATAGACGAAATAGCAGAACCTGCAGACAACGCCGAAGAAAACGCTCTAGGCACAGAAGACACGGCTGAAAGCGCAGCAGTAGCCGACGACCAAGCCGAAGCAGCCGCCCCGTCACTGCCTCACCATGCGATGCTGGCGGTGCGCTTGGGTAATCAGGAGGCGCTGCGCCGCCTGCCGCGCCAGCGCCTGATGGCGCTGCTGGAGCGCTACCGTGAACACATTCAAAGGGCCGCCCAGCTCTACGCCGGCCAGCAACACACCCTGTACGATGGCACCAGCGTACTGCTGTTCAGCCCCGGCGCCGAGAACACCCGCGACGAACTGACCCACGGTCTTTGCTGCGGTGAACTGTTGCGGGTACTGGGTCACGACCTGCAGATTGAGATCGCGGACACCGGTATCGCGCTGCACTTGCAGTTGGCGCTATGTCACGCACCGGGACTGGAGACCATCAGCGACGAGGCTCTGGCTGAGCACGAACTGGGACAGCGCACGCTAGACCAGCTGCAACACAGCCGCAACCTGCTGCTGGTAGACGCAGACCTGGCCGGGGCCGGCACACTGGCCGATAGCGCTGTAGCCAGACGCCTGGCCAGCCAGCCCGGTATTTTCTGTATCGAGCGGCTGCTGGAGCCCTATCAATCCATGATCGAAAGCCAACTCAACAAGCTCTATAACCAGCGCCAGGGCTAAGTCAGCCCCGGCGCCAGGCGTTTACTCTGTCACTGGAGCCGCAGGCGGGCTCGACGCAGAAGGCAACTCGACCGTTACCGCATCGACCTTTTGGAAGCCACGTGGCAGTTTATTGCCACGGCGCCCACGCTCACCACAATAGTGGTCAAGATCCGCAGGCTTCAGGGTCAGGGTCCGCTTTCCAGCCGTCAACACCAGACAGGCGCCCGGCGGCAGCACGGCTAAGCCGGCAACAAACTCCTCCCGGGTTTTCACCCGCGCCGACGGTAGCGAGAGAATCTTGTTGCCTTTACCTTTCGACAATTGCGGCAACTCTGCCAGATTGAACACCAACAGACGCCCCTCGTTGGAGACCGCAGCCAGCTGACTCTGCTGCAGGTTTTTCACCCGTTGCGGCGGCAGGATACGCCCTCCCTCCGGCACGCTAAGCAGCGCCTTGCCGTTCTTGTTCTTCGCCAGAAGGTCAGCACCCTGGGCCACAAATCCGTAGCCGGCATCCGAAGCCAGTAGATACAGCGCTTCGTCATCGGGCATCAAGACCGTATCGAAATTTGCCCCAGCCGGCGGGTTGAAGCGGCCGGTCAGCGGTTCGCCCTGACCCCGCGCAGACGGCAGAGTATGCGCGGGCAACGAATAACTACGCCCCGTGCTATCGATAAACACTGCCTGCTGGTTGGTACGGCCTGCCGCCTGATCAAGGAAGGCATCACCGGCCTTATAGCTCAGGCTCGCGCCATCAATGTCGTGCCCCTTGGCACAGCGCGCCCAACCTTTCTCTGACAGCACCACCGTTACCGGCTCGGAGGGCACCAGTTCGGTTTCCGACAGGGCGCGGGCCTCCTTACGCTCGACCAGGGGCGAGCGACGGTCGTCGCCGTAAGTCTCTGCATCAGCTACCAGCTCATCACGCACCTTGTCCCGCAGCAGGCGCTCATTGCCCAGTATTTTCTGCAGCTCGTCACGCTCGGCGGCCAGGGCATCCTGCTCACCGCGAATCTTCATTTCTTCCAGGCGCGCCAGCTGCCGCAGCCGAGTATCCAGGATGTAATCAGCCTGTAGCTCACTGAGATCAAAACGCGCTATCAGTTCGGCCTTCGGGTGCTCCTCGGTACGGATGATGTGAATCACTTCATCCAGATTCAGGAAAGCAACCAGCAAACCTTCCAACAGGTGCAGGCGTGCCAGCACCTTGTCGAGCCGGAACTGCAGGCGCCGGCGCACCGTTGCCACGCGAAAGCCCAACCACTCGCTGAGCAATGTCCACAGATCTTTCACCGCCGGCTTGCCGTCAGTGCCAATCACGTTCATGTTGACGCGGTAGCTGTGCTCCAGATCCGTGGTCGCGAACAGATGCTGCATCAGCTCGTCCAGGTCGATTCGGTTGGAGCGCGGAACTATGACGATACGGGTTGGATTCTCGTGGTCCGACTCATCCCGCAGATCCGCGACCATCGGCAGCTTCTTGTTCTGCATCTGGCTGGCGATCTGCTCCAGCACCTTGGCGCCGGAGACCTGATGCGGCAAGGCGGTAATCACCACATCGCCATCTTCCCGGCTCCACACCGCGCGGCTGCGCACCGAGCCGCGGCCGGTCGCATAGATCTTGAGCAAGTCACTTCGGGGGGTGATGATTTCCGCTTCGGTAGGAAAGTCCGGGCCATTGACGTGTTCAAGGATCTCATCCAGACCCGCGCCCGGATCATCCAGCAAGCGCACGCAGGCCGCCGCCACCTCACGCAGGTTGTGCGGCGGGATATCGGTCGCCATACCCACGGCAATGCCGGTGGTACCGTTAAGCAGCAGGTTCGGCAGACGCGCCGGCAAAACCATGGGTTCGTCCATGGTGCCATCGAAGTTGGGCTGCCAATCGACAGTGCCCTGCCCCAATTCGCTCAGCAGCACCTCGCTGTAACGCGCCAGACGCGCTTCGGTGTAACGCATCGCGGCAAACGATTTGGGATCGTCCGGCGCCCCCCAGTTACCCTGACCATCAACCAGCGGATAGCGGTAGGAGAAAGGTTGCGCCATCAGCACCATGGCTTCGTAGCAGGCGGAATCGCCGTGTGGGTGGTACTTGCCCAGAACATCGCCCACGGTACGTGCCGACTTCTTGTGCTTCGAGGTAGCCGACAACCCCAGCTCGCTCATCGCATAGATAATGCGTCGTTGCACCGGCTTCAGGCCATCGCCAATGTGCGGCAGTGCACGATCCATGATGACGTACATGGAGTAATTGAGATAAGCCTCTTCGGTGAAAGACGCCAGCGTGCGGCGTTCTACCCCTTCCAGGCTCAGGTCCAGGCCATCACTCATACTTGTTCTCCCTTATGGCAACCCGCGAAAGCCGGCCACCCTACTGCAAATTCATTGATACTGGCGCAGCAGCAGATCACCGCCGCGCGAACTGAAATCCAGTTGTCGCAGGGCACTCATACCCAGCAACACGCCATCACCACCCATGCCGGGCACTATCCCGGCGTCCACATCATGCAACTCGATGTCACCAATGCGCAGACTCTGCAGACGGGTACTGAAACCCGGTGCGGTGCCATTGGCGGTTTCGACCATGAAGCTGCGCCCGCGCTCCAGCCCCATCTTCTCCGCCAGTTCGGCCGGGATGGCCACAAAGGAAGCTCCGGTATCCACCAGGAATGTCACGGCGTGCCGATTGATCTGGCCATCCACCACATAATGACCCTGGCGATTGGCTTCCAGCCGCACCTCGACCGCGTTGTCCAGGTGCAGCGACTCTGGCTGCTGGTTGGGATTCTGCTGTCGCTCTTCCACGCCGCTGAACCAGTAGGCAGCCAGCAAGAGGCCAGCGGCCCAGGCCAGAATCAACATTCCGGTGCCGAGTTTGCGCTGGCTCGGTGGCGGTGCCTCAGTCACCTTTGGCGCCATCCTGCCAGTCGGCTGGCAGCGCAAACTGGAATATCCACGGCCGACCATCACCGTCGGGCCGCACGCGATCATTGTTGTCCAGCCCGATCATGATGCCGTCCTCGTTGATCAGCAGCGCCTCGGCCAGCCCATAGGGAGCGTCCGGGTAAATATAGGGGTCGGACAGTATTGTCTGGGCAAACGACCAGCAGCGTTCGCGCGCACCCGACAGCGGGCTGCGCCGGCAGACTTGATGAGCGTTACGCTCCAGCGTCCAGAGCTTGCCCTGCCAGAGCACCAAATCGGAGAAATCGACCGGCAATACTTCTTTGTTCAGCACGCCCGGTGCAAAGGCATCAGTAGGCAGAAAGCGCCGTTCGGCCAGCAACACACAACCGGCCAAAGGGCAACGCCACTGATCCCCCTGACGCTGGAGTTTGATCAAGCCGCGGCCCTGCCGCTCTGCCGCCAACCAGAGCGTATCGGCGCTGGCATTGATGGCCACGCCCTCGGCCAGCGCATTTACCTGCTGCCACAGGCCCTGACGTTCGCCTTCACGGTAGACCGCCGAATCCAGGTCCAGCCAATGCCCCTTGACCGGCTCGGCAGCAGCCGGCGGCAGCTTGAGCACACCCAATTGGCTTTCACTGACCAGATAGCGATTACCTTCAGCATCACAGGCAAGCCCCTCGAAATCCAGAGCCTGACCGCTCAGGCCGCGCAGCCAGGCGCCAGCCAGCAGCTGCACGGGCAGCATGCTGGGTGCGTTGTCCGGCAGTTCAAAGTACTCGCCAGCGGCCTGCCAGCCCGCCTCCGACGGTGACAGTTCATAGAGGGTCTGATCTTCCCGGTCTGACACCGAAAGCAAACGCTCGCCGCAGTACTGCAAGGCAGAGAGATTGCCACGCGGCATGCCGTCGACCGGCGCCGCGTGTTGCAGGGTCAGTTCCGGCGAGCGCTCAAAGGCCGTGGCAGAAAAGCATACAAGCAAGCTACAACCCAGCAAGAGGGCCCTGGCTGTCTGACTCAAAGCAGCACCTCGGCCAGGTTGCCCTTGCTCTCCAGCCAGGTCTTGCGGTCGCCTGAGCGCTTCTTCGCCAGCAGCATGTCCATCAGTTGCTCGGTATCCTGCGTATCATCGACGGTCAACTGCACCAGGCGCCGGGTATCCGGTGCCATGGTGGTTTCTCGCAACTGCAGCGGATTCATTTCACCCAGCCCCTTGAAGCGGGTTACCTGAACCTTGCCACGTTTGCCCTCGGCCTCGATGCGGTCAAGGATGCCCTGCTTTTCGGCGTCATCCAGCGCATAGTAGATATCCTTGCCAATATCCACACGATACAGCGGTGGCATGGCTACAAAAACGTGACCCGCCTCAACCAATGGTCGGAAATGGCGCACGAAGAGCGCGCACAACAAGGTGGCGATGTGCAGCCCGTCGGAGTCCGCGTCGGCGAGGATGCAGATCTTGCCGTAGCGCAACTGCTCCAGACTCACGGCGCCCGGATCAACGCCGATGGCCACGGCAATATCGTGCACCTCTTGCGAGCCGAGCACCTCTCCAGAGTCGACTTCCCAGGTATTCAGAATCTTGCCGCGCAACGGCATGATTGCCTGAAACTCCTTGTCTCGCGCCTGTTTGGCACTGCCACCGGCAGAGTCACCCTCAACCAGAAACAGCTCGGAACGGCGGGTATCCTGACCCACGCAATCGGCCAGCTTGCCCGGAAGCGCGGGCCCCTGAGTAATGCGCTTGCGCTCAATTTTCTTGCCGGCCTTGAGGCGACGCCCGGCGTGGCTGATCGCCAGTTCCGCCAACTGCAGGCCGATGTCGGCATGCTGATTCAGCCACAGGCTGAACGCATCCTTGACCACGCCCGAGACAAAGGCCGCAGATTCACGGGAAGACAAGCGCTCCTTGGTCTGCCCGGAAAACTGCGCCTCGGCCATTTTCAGTGACAGCACATAGCTGACCCGCTCCCAAATGTCTTCCGGCGCCAGTTTGACACCGCGCGGCAGCAGGTTACGGAACTCGCAGAACTCGCGAATCGCCTCCAGCAAGCCGGCGCGCAGACCATTGACGTGGGTGCCGCCCTGAGCCGTGGGAATCAGGTTGACGTAACTTTCCTGCACCAGCTCGCCACCCTCTGGCAGCCAGAATACCGCCCAGTCAACCGCCTCCTTGCTGGAGGACAGACTGCCAGTGAAGGGTTCTTCCGGCAGCTTTGGCCATTCGGCACAGGCGTCTACCAGGTAGTCACGCAGGCCGTCTTCGTAGTACCAACTGTGGGTTTCGCCACTTTGCCGGTCATCAAATTCAACTTTCAAACCCGGGCACAGCACGGCCTTGGCCTTGAGCAGGTGTTTCAGCCGCGCAATGCTGAACTTCGGCGAATCGAAGTAGCTGGGATCTGGCCAGAACATGACCGTGGTACCGGTATTGCGCTTGCCTACCGTGCCGGTCACTTCCAGCTCACGCACCTTCTCGCCACTCTCGAAGGCCATAGCGTATTCCTGACCATCGCGTTTGACCCGCACCTCGACGCGCAGCGACAGCGCGTTCACCACAGAGATGCCCACCCCGTGCAAGCCGCCGGAGAACTGGTAGTTCTTGTTGGAAAACTTACCGCCGGCATGCAGCCGCGTGAGAATCAGCTCGACCCCGGAGACGCCCTCCTCGGGATGAATATCCACCGGCATACCGCGGCCATCGTCGCTGACTTCCAGCGCATTGTCCGCGTGCAGCGTTACGGTAATGGTTCGGGCATGCCCCGCCAGCGCCTCGTCAACGCTGTTATCAATGACTTCCTGCGCAAGGTGATTTGGGCGAGTGGTATCGGTGTACATACCGGGACGACGGCGAACCGGGTCCAGGCCGCTGAGTACTTCCAGCGCATCCGCGTTGTAGGTCGATTGGGACATGGTCTTGGCGGTTTTCCTTGTTCTTCATGCTGCGGCCGGCGCAACGGAGGCCGCTGGCACGCCGTACCCGACGGCTTTTCTGCGCGTCGGCATCTGCCACACGGTAATCTGCGACACATAGTATCTGTCCGGTGGCGCCACTGCCAATGGCTGCAGCGCACCTATCACCCGCTGACGAGAGCTGCGCAGAAAGCGCGAAGGCAAGCACGGCACACTGCGGGCAACCGGGGAAGTCAGGGCCGGCTCAATAGCCTTCGGCATCGGGGTCGGGGAGGTAACTTCCGGGCGGCAGGCGCGAAACCCCGGTTTCCAACCGCCCATCGTCGTACAAACGCAACCAGCGATAACCCGGCGCCAGCGTATCGGTGGCAAAATCTCTGCTATCCGCAGCGAACTGCACGCAGGTCGAGGGGGTGGCAAGTAGCCTGACACCTTGGCGCACCCGGTCAAATTCCTGATGCACGTGCCCCCACAGTACCGCCTTGACAGCGCTCTGACCGCTCAAGCGGTCGAACAGCGCAGCGGCATTGTGCAAGCCGATGGGCTGCATCCAGTCACAGCCGATGTCTACCGGATGGTGATGCAGGCACACCATAAGGTGCCGCTCGCCAGCGGTCGCCAACGCATCGTCCAGACGCTGCAGTTGGCTGTCGGCCAGATAGCCGGCTACCGAACCAGCAATGCTCGAATCCAGCAGCACGATCCGCCAGTTGCCGATATCGACCCAGTCGCGGCTCATGCCCGAGGCATTACCCAGCCGCTGCATCAACTGCGCGTCGTCGTGATTGCCGGGAATCCAATGACAGGGCGCGGGCAGCCGCAGGCTGGCGCTGATAAAACGCCGATAGGCATCCTCGCTGCCATCCTGGGTAATGTCCCCGGTGGCCAGCACCAGATCCATGCGGGCTATTTCATGCAGTACCAGATCGATAACCGAATTCAGACTGTCGAGCGTATCCAGCCCCAACAGATCGCCGCTATCGCGGGCGAACAGGTGGCTGTCGGTCAACTGCACTATGCAGACGTAATCGGTGCCTGCCGATTCTGCTAACGACATGGATACTCCATTCCTGATTTGCTTCCCGGCGCCAATCATGAACGCTGCCGCGAGCAGATTCCAGCGACTGAGTCACAGCAGCCGCGGCAGCGATCACTGTACAAACGAGAACGGCTGCGCACTTTGACCATGTCGTTGACAGTAGCCAAGCCACTCACCGAGAAACTGATTGAGCTGGTATTTCTCATCGGGCTGCAACATTTGCTCGTTGGGGTAAGGATAAACGCCACGGAAGCGCCGACTGTTATACGCCGCCACCACCTCGGCCAGGCCAGCGTCGTGATACAGGCGCACCTCCATACTTGGCGGCGTGACCCACTCGTGATTGCGCTCGTGCGCGAGCAGCAGCGTGGAAGTATAGCGGCAGCGTTCCAGCACGCGCATCTGCAACGCCTGCGGCTGACCATCGCCAGCATCGAGGGTAATGCGTCGTTCATCCTGCTCATGCATGGCCGGCATCAATTTGAGCAGACGCCAGTAATTGGTTTCGCAGAGCGCTTGTAGGCCGATCAGATCTACGCGATAACGCGGCTTGCGTAATGCATTCATGGCTGCGGGCCTGCGCTGGCGCGCAGCTGCGCGGCCTGCATCTCGAGCCATTGCAGCGCTATGATGGTCGCGGCATTGTCGATGCGTCCACTGGCCAGTGCCGCAACGGCTTCGGCGCGCGGCCACAGACTCACGCGAATGTCCTCACCCTCTTCTTCCAGCCCATGCACACCGCCGGCGCCACGGCTATCAACCGTCGCCAGATACAGGTGCACCAGCTCGTCGCTGCCACCGGGTGACGGGAAATAACGGGTAATCGGGGTAAGCTTCAGCAGCTGCAGGCCGGCTTCTTCCTCGGCCTCGCGATGGGCCACCTGCTCGGGCGCTTCGTCCTTATCGATCAAACCAGCGACCAGCTCCAGCATCCAGGGCCGCTCGCTCTTGTCGATGGCGCCTATGCGCACCTGCTCGATCAGCACTACCCGGTCAAGCCAGGGATCATAAGGCAGCACGCACACCGCATCGTGACGCACAAAAAGCTCGCGTCGCAACGCCGGTCCCCAGCCGCCGTTGAATAGGCGATGGCGCAGGGTCAGCACATCCAGCCGGTAGAAACCCTTGAATCCGGTCTGCCGATCCAGCACCTCGACATCGGCACGGGTAAAGTCCGTCACATAACCCCCAAGGGTTGTCGGCGACCAACGGCCGCAGCACAACCTGCGTGAACAGAGAATGAAGAGGCTCGCGGCGGGCCGGACAATGGTTGCCCGGAACCGCGACCAAGCCTCTAAACTCGCATATCTGCAGGGGCGACGGCAAGCTTTCGGCAACCAGTGTCCGACTGGCTGCCGAGCATCTCAGACTTTCTGATACAACTGCGAGCCGGTGGAGCGAAACTCCTGTGATTTGGCCTGCATGCCCTCCTCGACCGCCAAGTCCACCGCGTCAATACGCTGCGCCGCGGCATAGTCGCGGACCTCCTGGGTGATTTTCATCGAGCAGAACTTGGGCCCGCACATCGAGCAGAAGTGCGCCACCTTGGCCGAATCCTTGGGCAGGGTCTCGTCGTGGTAGGCGCGCGCGGTGTCCGGATCAAGGCCGAGATTGAATTGGTCTTCCCAACGGAACTCGAAGCGCGCCTTGCTCAAGGCATTGTCGCGAATCTGCGCACCCGGATGCCCCTTGGCCAGATCCGCCGCGTGGGCAGCGATCTTGTAAGTGATGATGCCGGTTTTCACATCGTCGCGGTTGGGCAGCCCCAGATGCTCCTTGGGCGTCACATAACACAGCATGGCGCACCCGAACCAGCCGATCATGGCGGCGCCGATGCCAGAGGTGATGTGGTCGTAACCCGGCGCGATGTCGGTAGTCAGCGGCCCCAGCGTATAGAATGGCGCCTCGTCACAACACTCAAGCTGCTTGTCCATATTCTCCTTGATCAACTGCATGGGCACGTGGCCCGGGCCTTCGATCATGCACTGCACATCATGCTTCCAGGCCAATTTGGTCAGCTCGCCGAGGGTTTCCAGCTCGCCGAATTGCGCCTCGTCGTTGGCATCGGCAATCGAGCCGGGACGCAGGCCGTCGCCGAGCGAGAAAGACACGTCATAGGCCTTCATGATCTCGCAGATATCTTCGAAGTGGGTATAGAGGAAGTTTTCCTGATGGTGCGCCAGGCACCACTTGGCCATGATCGAGCCGCCCCGCGAAACGATGCCGGTAACCCGCTTGGCGGTCATCGGAACGTAACGCAGCAACACGCCAGCGTGAATGGTGAAGTAATCCACGCCTTGCTCGGCTTGTTCGATCAGCGTATCGCGGAAGATCTCCCAGGTCAGGTTCTCGGCAATACCATCGACTTTCTCCAATGCTTGATAGATAGGCACTGTGCCAATCGGCACTGGCGAGTTGCGGATGATCCACTCGCGGGTTTCGTGGATATTCTTGCCGGTGGACAGGTCCATCACCGTATCCGAGCCCCAGCGAATACCCCAGGTCATTTTCTCCACTTCTTCTTCGATAGAGGAGCCAAGCGCCGAGTTGCCGATATTGCCGTTGATCTTCACCAGAAAGTTACGGCCAATGATCATCGGCTCCAGTTCGGTGTGATTGATATTGGCCGGAATAATCGCGCGGCCACGGGCGACCTCGTCACGCACAAACTCGGGGGTGATTTCCGCCGGCACGCTGGCACCGAAGCTGTGCCCTGGATGCTGGTCCTGCAACAACCCTGCAGCGCGCGCCTCGGCCAGTTTCATATTCTCGCGGATGGCAATGTATTCCATTTCCGGCGTGATGATGCCCTTGCGCGCATAGTGCATCTGGCTAACGTTGCGTCCAGGCAAGGCGCGGCGCGGCGTGCGCACATGAGCAAAGCGCATGTGATCCAATGCTGGATCGGACAGACGGGCACTACCGAACTCGGAACTTAGCCCCGGCAACACCTCGGTGTCGCCGCGCGCATCAATCCAGGCACCGCGCACGTCAGCCAGACCGGCGCGCAGATCAATCTGCACTGCAGGGTCGGTGTAGGGGCCGGAGGTGTCGTATACCAGCACCGGGGCGTTGGGCTCATTGCCCTTGTCGGTCTGGGTGTCGGCCAGGCTGATCGCGCGCATGGGCACGCGAATGTCCGGGCGTGAACCCTGCACGTAGATCTTGCGGGAATTCGGGAAAGGCTGGGTGGCGGCGCTATCGGCCCCCGAGGTGGCGATGGCGGTATCAGGCAATCTGCTGTTCATTGTTATGCTCCACTGCGTTGGGCTTTCGCAGGGAACCGAAAAGGCCAAACATCCGTCCGCTTTCGCGGCAGGCTGCAGGCACATATCTCGATTCCTACGCCGGTACTAACCGGTTCAGGTTCAACGGGTATCATCTCAGCCCCCGCGTTAGCGGCAGCACCCCGTCAAGATGTCGGGCACAGTCTAGAAGCTCACAGGCTCGCCAGCAAGCCGCACAACAGCGCCGTTGTTTGCCGCTTTGAAAATCGCCGCGAGCCGGCCGATATCCACGTCGATTGTGCCCACTCATGCTGCCAAAACACTTTGTTCCGCCAGAGGTCCAATGCATTGCTTGACCACGGGACGCGCGCTCTTTAGCCTTGATTGATTATTCCAACCATGCGAAGGATCCATGCATGCTGCGCCCCCTGTTTGCTGCCCTGTTGCTCGCCGGCGTTTCCGGCCATGCCGCTGCCAATACCGATCTGATGACAATCTACCAGGAAGCGCTGCTGAACAACGCCGACCTGGCCGCAGCGCAAGCCGATGCCCGGGCGCGTCAGGAAGCCCTGCCCCAGGCACGTTCGCAGCTGCTGCCCAACATCGGCATAGGCGCGGGAGCTACGCGTGAAGATCTCGAAATCGATGGCGTAGGTGGCGACGAGTACAACACGCACTACTATCAGGCCAGCCTGACCCAGCCGCTGTTCCGCGCCAATCGCTGGTTCGACTATCAATCGGCCAAATCCCTGAGCCAACAGGCCGAACTGGAATTCTCCGCGACCCAGCAGAACCTGATTCTGGAAGTCTCCCAGGCCTACTTCAACGTGCTGCGCGCCTCGGACAACCTGGCCACCGCCAAAGCCGAGGAAGATGCCTTTGAGCGCCAGCTGGAGCAGGCGCAAGAACGTTTTGACGTTGGCCTGTCCGCGCGCACCGATGTACTTGAAGCCCGCGCCGGTTACGACAGCTCACGCGCTGCCCGACTGACCGCCCAGACCAATCTGGATGTCAGCTACCAGGCTCTAACCCGGCTGACCAACCAGGATTACGACAGCCTGTATGGCATCAGCCACGAACTGCCGGTACTACCACCGGCGCCAGCCAACCTGCAGGAGTGGGTAGAAACCGCTTCGGCACAGAACCTCAACCTGCTGGCCTCACGTTATGCAATCAGCAGCGCCGAGGATGGCCTGCGCAGCAGCAAAGCTGGCTACGCCCCCGTGGTCGATGCCTTTGTGCGCTATAACGACACCAATGGCGGAGCCGAGATTGCCCGTGCTGGCCAGACAGCCAACGACACCGCGCTGACCAGCTTCGGTGTAGAGCTGAGCATGCCGCTGTTCACCGGTGGCCTGACGACCTCGCAGGTACGTGAGTCCACCTACCGCCTGACCCAAGCCGAACAACTCAGCGAAGCGCAGCTGCGCCGTGTGGTAGAAAGCACCCGCAACCTCTATCGCACCGTGACCTCCAGCGTTGAAGAGGTGGATGCCCGCCGCCAGGCCATCGTCTCGGCCAAGGCGGCACTGGACGCCACGCAAACCGGTTACGAGGTGGGCACTCGCAACGTCGTAGACGTGCTCGAAGCGCAGCGCAACCTGTTCCGTACCGTACGTGACTACAACACTGTGCGTTACAACTACATCATCGACAATCTCAGCCTGAAACAGGCCGCTGGCACGCTCAGCCCACAGGATCTGGAAGAGCTATCGAACTGGCTGATCCCGGACTACGATCCCGACCGTGATTTTATCCCCGAGCCTACCGAGGAAGAGATCGAGCGCATGTCGATGGGCCGCCAAGCCCCTGCCACCCCGGCAGATGAGCAACTCGACCGCTCCACTTTCTGAGCGGCGCTCATTTGCCCAACAAAAAAGGCGCCCCCGGTGCGCCTTTTTGTTGGGCAAATGAGCCTCAGTGCTGCAGCCGCTGTCCGATACCCTGCAGCAATAACTCAAGCGCGCCCTGGTTGGCCTCCACGACCGCCTTGCCCGCGTTGCCGGCCTGCTCACGCAACCTGGCATCGTTCAGCAGCTGAAGCACCGCCTGTTCCAGTGCGCGTCCATCGGCGACTACCTGCAATGCACCCGCCCCCTGCAGCAGGTCACTGATCTCGACAAAATTGAAGCGGTGCGGCCCGGACAACACCGGCAAGCCCAATGCTGCCGGCTCCAGGTAGTTGTGCCCGCCATTGGGCACCAGCGAGCCGCCAACAAACGCCACGTCGGCGCAGGCGTAGAGCATCACCAACTCGCCCATGGTGTCGCCCAGCAACACCGCATCGGTCGCCGCCGGCGTACCACCCTGGCTGCGCCTAACCTGCCCCAAGCCGGCATCGCTGACCAACCGGGCGACACTGTCGAAACGCTCTGGGTGCCTAGGTACCAGTATCAACAATGCGTCAGGTAGCTGGCGCAGCAAGTTCTGGTGCGCGCGCAGGATCTGCTCATCTTCACCGGCATGGGTACTGGCAGCAATCCATACCGGCCGGCTACCCCATACGGCACGCAGATTGGCAGCCTGCGCCAGCAGTTCACTCGGTGGGCGAAAATCAAACTTGATACTGCCAGTTACCGTCATCGCCGATTTATCCACGCCCAGCGCGGCAAAGCGGATCGCTTCAGCCTGGCTCTGCACTGCCACCCAGTCCAGCGCAGCGAACATCGGTCGCACCAACCAGCTGACCCGCTGATAGCCGTTGGCCGAGCGCTCAGACAGGCGCGCATTGGCTAATACCACGGGCACCCCCGCCCGCTCACATTCCGCCACCAGATTGGGCCAGAGCTCGGTTTCCATGATAATGCCCACGCGCGGCTGCAGCTTGCGCAACAGGCGCCGCTGCAGCCAGGGCAAGTCATAAGGCAAATAGGCATGCCCTACCTGGCCACCGAACAGCTTGCGAATCTGCTCTGAACCGGTAGGGGTCATGCAAGTGATGGTGATCGGCAGCTGGGGATAGCGCCTGAGCAACTCCCGCACCATGGGCGCGGCGGCAATACTCTCACCGACCGACACCGCGTGAACCCAAATACCCTCACTGCGAATATCGCCGCCCAGCGCAAAGCGCTCGGACCAGCGTTTGGCGTAGGCTGGCGCGCGCCAGGCGCGGTACAGCAACCGCACGAGTATCAACGGCATGCAGAGGGTAAAGAAAAGGCTGTATAGCGTGCGTGTCATGGTTTCTTCCTGTGGGCCGGCGCGGCATAGCGTAGCAGATGTGACCAGTAGGCCCGGCAATGTCTATACTAGGGCTTTGCCGCGCGGGGGCAACCGTCTCGGAGAAGCCGATTCTGGCGTTGCCCGCCCCGCAAGCCATCTTGACTAAAGCACCGGGAGCCCATGAGCACAACCCTCGAAACCGACATCTGTATCCTTGGCGGCGGCATTGCCGGCCTCTGGCTCAACGCCCGACTACGCCAACTGGGTTACAGCACTTTGCTGGTCGAACGTGGCGCCCTTGGCGGCGGCCAAAGCGTCAAGTCACAGGGCATCATTCACGGTGGCACCAAATATGCGCTGAACGGCAAGCTGAGCAGCGCCGCCGAGGCCATCGCCGATATGCCTGAGCGCTGGCGTGCCTGCCTGGCGGGCACCGGCGAGCTCGACCTGCAAGGTGTACGCGTACTCTCGGAGCATCACTATTTGTGGTCCCCAGGCAGCCTGATCAGCAACCTGGCCGGCTTCTTTGCCAGCAAGGCCCTGCGCGGACGCGTAGAGCAGATCAAGGGCAAGCAACTCCCCCGCGTGTTTGCCGACCGCGCCTTCAAGGGTAAGGTTTACCAGTTGGCCGAGCTGGTAGTCGATGTCCCTGCCGTGGTGCAGCGCCTTGCCGAACTGGCCGGCGACAGCCTGATTTCCGACAGCTCACCGCATTTGTTGCGCGCCGCCGACGGCAGTATCGAAGCGGTACGCCTGCAACAACATCAGATCAAGGCGCAACGCTACATTCTCAGCGCTGGCGAAGGCACCGAAGCGCTGCTCAGCGATTGGCAGCAGCCAGAACCGGCCATGCAACGCCGACCGCTGCAGATGGTACTGGTCAAGGGCCCAGCACTGCCGCCACTGTTTGCGCATTGTCTGGGCAGCAGCCCGAAACCCCGGCTGACCGTAACCACACATCCGTGTGCCGATGGTCAATGGTGTTGGTATCTGGGTGGCGACCTGGCGGAACAGGGTGCCGGCCAAGGGCCTGATGAGCTGATCAGTAAAGCCAAACGCGAGCTGCAGGACCTGCTGCCCTGGGTTTCGCTGGAGGGAACCCGCTGGACTACCTTGCCGGTAAACCGCGCCGAACCGGCCCAGAGTGGCCTGGTGCGGCCCGATACCGCCTTTGTACAAGCGGTCGGCAACGCCCTGATCAGTTGGCCGACCAAGCTGGCACTGGCGCCCAACCTTGCGGACCAGGTCATTGAAATGCTGGGGGCGCAGCAGGTAACACCCGCCAACCGTGCTGAATCCACCAGCGAGCTACCAAGACCCAAGGTATCCGCACCGGTGTGGGATATCTGCTTCCCATGACACTGCGTCCCTACTATCGCGCCCTGGGCGATACCGGCCTGCAGCTGTCCCCACTAGGGCTGGGCACGGTGAAGTTCGGTCGTAATCAGGGCGTAAAGTATCCCACCAGCTTCGAGCTGCCCTCGGATCAGCAAATTCGCAGCTTGCTTGCGCAGGCGCACGACCTAGGCATCAACCTGCTGGACACTGCGCCCGCCTACGGCACCAGCGAAGAGCGGCTGGGCCCGCTGCTGGCCGGACAGCGCAGTGACTGGCTGATATGTACCAAGGTAGGCGAGGAGTTCAGTGCGGGGGAGTCCAGCTTCAACTTCAGCGCTGCACATACCCGGCGCTCTATTGAACGCTCGCTACGCCGCCTGCATACCGATTACCTGGACATGGTGCTGGTGCACTCCGATGGCAATGACCTGCAAGTACTGGATGACGAGGTCTACCCCACGCTGCAACAACTCAAGCAGCAGGGGCTGATTCGCGCGTTCGGGTTTTCCGGCAAGACCATCGACGGCGGTATTCGCGCATTGCAACAGGGCGACTGCGCCATGGTCACCTATAACCTGAACGAGCAGGGCGAGCGTCCGGTGCTCGACTTTGCCCTGTCACACAACAAGGGCATCCTGATCAAAAAAGCGCTGGCCAGCGGGCATCTTTGCCTGGATGGCGAAGACCCGGTACAACAGGGCTTGCGCCTGGTACTGGGACACCGCGCGGTGACCAGCGCCATCATCGGCACCATCACGCCGCGCCATCTCGAGCAGAATGTGCAGGCCGCTGCCGCGGTACTCGAGCAACAGGAGTAACGCATGACCCTGATCGTTGCACGCAAGAATCCGATCGTTTTCAAGACGCAGGCCCTACAGGTACAGGCCAGCGCCGAGGTGCTGCGTTACAACCCGATTGGCAACCCACTGAGCTTTGCCGAAATGCAAGCGCGCCGCCAAGCGATCACGGTAGCCGACCCGGAGAACTTTGATCTAATCGTGGCCAACCTGGGTGTCTCGGTCGATCTGTACCTGAGCTGGCAGGAACGGGAATTCCGTTTGCTGGTACGCCAGGATCGCCCCGACCACGGCGACAACGTACTCAAGTTGCTGTCAGGCTACGTGCCAGCCCACGAGCTCCGCGTGCCGCTGCTTACCGCCATGACCGAGATAGCCGAAGAGCTGCTGGTTGAAACGGAATCCGGCTGGCTGCAGGGACGTTATCAGGACACCTGGCTGCCTACCCCCTATGCCGATAGCCTGGCGCTGGACGAGGAACAGGTGTTTCGCCTGACCTCGCGCAGTAGCACAAGCAGGCCGGTATTGTGCCGCGAGCTGAATCTGTTGGAGCGGCCCCGCGCTTACGTGCATCTACCGAGTAATTCGTTGCAACTGGTCTATCAGTTGCAACTGCACTTGCCAGCATCCGCCCAGCGCCTCTCACTGCTGCACACCGATGAGTTTCTGGATGAAGAAAGCGGAGAACTGGTGGCGCAAATGGACTACCGGCGTCCCGAGCTGTTTCTCGCCGAATACCAGGATGGCGCCGCAAATGGCCGCTTGTTTACCCTGCAACAGGGCGAGCTAGTGCCGCAGACTACCGCTGGCATGACGCTCAGCGAAGCTTTTGCCGAGCAGCAGGGCTGGGTAGTGGCGGCGCCACACTGCAGCTGGCAGACAGGGTTCTGCCAGCGCTAGGAGCGATGCAGGATTAACCCTGGTCGCGCTCGCGGATTTTTTCCACAATCGCCGTGGTCGAGCAACTCTCGACAAAATTGAGCACCTTCACCTCACCCCCGTAGGCTTGCACGATAGACGCACCGACGACCTGACCGACGTTATAATCGCCGCCTTTAACCAGCACGTCCGGCTTGACCTGCTCAAGCAGGCGCTCGGGTGTGTCCTCGCTGAAGCTGATCACCCAGTCCACCGCGCCCAGACCAGCCAGTACCGTCATGCGCCGCTCAACGCTATTGATCGGCCGACCCGGCCCCTTAAGGCGGGTGACCGACGCATCATCGTTGATTGCAACGATCAGTCGGTCGCCCTGGCTGCGCGCCTCCTCAAGATAGCCGACGTGACCGGCGTGGATGATATCGAAACAGCCGTTAGTGAACACAATACGCTCACCATGCGCGCGCGCATCATCCAGCGCCTGCAGCAACTGCTCGACACCCACCACACCGCGCTCGCTGCCCTGCTCGCGCTGAACCGCGCGGCGCAGCTCTGGCGCACTGATTGCCGCGGTGCCCAACTTGCCGATGACAATACCTGCCGCAATATTGGACAAGGCCACCGCGCTAGGCAGACTTTCACCCGCCGCCAGCGCCGCCGCCAAGGTGGAAATCACCGTGTCTCCCGCCCCGGTGACGTCGAAGACTTCCAGCGCCCGCGCGGGCAGGTGCAACGCCGCCTCGCCGGCACGCAGCAAGGTCATGCCCTGCTCGCTGCGCGTCACCAGCAACGCATCCAGCTGCAACTCGGCGACCAGCGCCATCCCCTTGTCGACCAGTTCCTGCTCGCTGGCGCAACGGCCTACCACCGCCTCAAATTCGGACAGGTTGGGCGTGATCAGGCTGGCACCGCGGTAGATTGAGAAATCGCTGCCCTTGGGGTCGGCCAATACCGGCACCCCGTGTTCACGGGCCAATTTGATCAGCGCCTGATGGTTGACCAAAGCGCCCTTGCCGTAGTCCGACAGCACCAGCACCTTGACCTTGTCCAGCAAGCCACCCACGGTTGCCAACAATGCCTCGGCATCGGTTTGAAAGCGTTCTTCAAAGTCCAGCCTGATCAACTGTTGGTGACGGCTCATCACCCGCAGCTTGGTGATGGTCGGCTGCCCGGCACATTGCTGGAAATCGCAATACACGCCTGCGGCATTCAGCCTCTGCTGCAGACTCTCGGCGGCCTCATCCTGACCGGTCACGCCCACCAGCCAAGCCGGCGCACCAAGCGCCGAAATATTCAATGCCACATTGCCGGCACCACCGGGGCGATCTTCAATCTGCTCGACCTTGACCACCGGCACCGGCGCTTCTGGTGAAATCCGGTGTGTAGGCCCATGCCAATAGCGGTCCAGCATCACATCCCCAACCACCAGAACCGGCGCGGAATCGAAACGGGGCATGGTCAATTTCATCGTATCTGTTACCTGTATCCGAGTCCGGCAACGAGCGCCGGCGGGTTGCTCGTTAGCCTTGCTTCTCTTCTTCAAATTGCATGCTGTGCAATCGCGCGTAATAGCCATTCAACGCCAACAGCTCCGCATGCGAGCCACGCTCGACAATCCGACCTTGATCCATCACCAGAATGGTATCGGCCTTCTCGATAGTGGACAGGCGATGCGCGATGACCAGGGTGGTGCGACCCTGCATAACGCGATCCAACGCTGCCTGGATATGCCGTTCAGACTCGGTGTCCAGAGCCGAGGTTGCCTCATCAAGAATCAGTACAGGTGAATTCTTGAGCAGCGCGCGAGCAATTGCCAGGCGCTGACGCTGACCGCCGGACAACAACACCCCATTTTCGCCGACCATGGTGTCGAAGCCCTGCGGCAGCATATCGATGAATTCCTTGGCGTAGGCCGCTTCTGCCGCAGCCTTGATATCTTCCAGGGGGGCACCAGCAAGGTCACCGTAGGCAATATTATTGGCGATGGTATCGTTGAATAACGTCACGTTCTGGCCAACCAGTGCTATGTGATGGCGCAGATTACGCAATCGGTACTGCTCCACAGGTACACCATCAAGGCGAATCTGCCCGTCATCATGATTGTAAAAACGAGGAATCAGGTTGGCTAGCGTGGACTTGCCACTACCTGACCTACCTACCAAGGCAACCATCTGACCCGGCTTCACCGAAAAGCTGATATCCATCAGCACGGGTTTGTCCGTACCTGGATAAACAAAACCCAAATCACATACATCCAGCTGGCCGCTGACCTGTTCCCGCTCCAGCTTTCCCTGATCCAGTTCAGGTTCCTCATCCAACTGCTCGAATACACTTTCAGCCGCCGCAATACCCTTCTGAATGTTCGCGCTGACTTCGGAAAGTTGGCGAATCGGTTTGGGAATCAGTGCAGCCGCCGTGATGTAGGAGACCAGGTCACCGACCGACGAATCACCGCGCAAAAACAGCACCAGAAACATCACTACCGCCATGGCTGAATAGGTCACCAGTTGCAGTGTCGGCGTGTATACAGCACCGGTACGGGTCATTTTCAGGCCACGCGCGCGGTTGTTCTCACTGGCCTTACCGAACCGCTCGCTCTCGTAACGCTCCCCGCCAAAACTGCGTACTACACGGTAGCCCTGGATAGTCTCGGAAGTGACGTGGGTTACATCACCCATCGCCGTCTGAATCTTCTTGCTCTGGCTGCGAAACTTCTTGCTCGTGCTATTAACCATTACGCCTATGACCGGAAGAATTGCCATCAACACCAGGGTGAGCTGCCAGTTCATCCACAACAGGTAAGCAAACAGAAAAATGACCGAAAGGCCCTCACGGAAAATCACCTTGATTGCATCGGTCGCCGCACCCGTGACCATGGTCACGTTGAAGGTCACGCGAGAAACCAGGTGGCCGGAGCTGTGAGCGTCGAAATAGCTGTTCGGCAACGTAAGGAAATTATTGAATAGGGCAGTACGCAAGTCATGCACCACGCCGAGCGACACCTTAGCGATGTAGTAGTTGCCGAGGAAGGAGCCTATCCCCTGATAAAAGGCCACGGCGATAATGAACAGCGGAAACCCCCAAATCATGGGCACGCCGAAAAACAGCGCGTTGTCGCCGGTATTCAGGCCGTCGACAAAATACTTCAACACCCAGGCCATGGCCGGCTGGCTGGAGGCAAAAATGGCGAAGCCTACAATGCTTATCGCAAAGGGAACCCAGTACGCCTTGACGTAGCCGAGCAGGCGCATATAAATGCGGGCACTTGAGCGGGCAAAGCTCTCTTTCTGAATATCGGTCATGAGCTCTTCACGTGAAAACAAGAGACAGGGAGTCTATCACAGCGCCTACGGGCAGGCTGCGCGTTGAAAAGTAAGTTAAAATGCCTTTTTTGCTACAGGATAGCCGCATGCAGGAACTCAGCAACGAACAATTTCAGCGCTGGCGTGAAGACGCCAAAGTACTGGAGCAGGATCGCTATGGTGAGAAAGTGCTGATCCTCGCGGACGGCACTTTCCTGAAGCTGTTCAGGCGCAAAAGCTGGTTCTCGAAAACATTGTTCTTCCCGCCGGCCAAGCGTTTTGCCGAGAACGCCGAACAGCTGACACAGCTGGGAATTCCTTGCCCCAGGGTAATCAATCTGTACAAGATGCAAGCCCCCTATCGCTCGGTAGTGCACTATGAACCCCTGGCCGGCGACACTTTGCGCAAGTTGCTCAACGAAGAAAGCTCGATCGAACAGATCGAGCTTTTCGCTCAGCTAGCTACCTTTATCACCGAGCTACACGACCTGGGCGTTTACTTCCGCTCCCTGCACCTGGGCAATATAGTACTAACACCCGACGGAGCGTTGGGCCTGATCGATATTTCCGACATGCGTTGCCTCAACCGACCGCTTTCAACGGGTATGCGCAATCGAAATTACCGGCACCTGTTGCGCTACGAGAGTGACTGGGCTCTGGTTAACCCCAGAGTAAAAACCTTTTTCCCTGGCGCATGAGGCGCCTCGACGAAGCAGGCTATGCTGACCACTTATAAAGAACTAAAAAGCTCTGGCATTACGAAATCCTTGGCGAGGACAAGCCTTTCTCCTGGCAAAAGCTGTTGCGCCGGATGCGCCGTAACAACTCCTACCATTGCCTTTTCTGGTTGCGCCTTTCGCAAAACCTGCACACGTCGTCCCGATGCGGGACACAATCCATTGCCAAGCAAATCAATAAATCGCTTGCGCGCAAATTTGGCGTTGAAATCATGTTGGCGGCGCGCATCGACAAAGGTCTATGGTTGGGCCACCCCACTGCAATCGTGATCTACTCAGGCGTCGTCATCGGCAAGAACTGCAACTTACGACAGTGCACGACGATCGGCTCAGTCGACGCCAACAATGAGTCGATCACGCTGGGTGACGATGTGGATATAGGCGCTCACAGCTGCATCATTGGTAGCGGGCTAAGCATTGGTGACAACGTCACCAATGGCGCCATGAGCTTCATCAACAAGGATGTACCGGGAAACGTTACCTACATTACACGCAAGCAGAACCAGATCAGCCCCAAGGAGTGACCCAGGGTCACTCCTATTCAATGAGATCCTGCGTTAACGCAGCACCGAACTCCACATCGCGATTGACCCGCCGCCCCAGAACTTCCTCCAGCATTTTTGGCGGCAGCCCAAATCCCGGGCGCACACTGCGAACGTTGTCACGGGTCAGCACATCGCCTTTGCGCAGCGCGCTAGTAATGTAGAGAGAGCGGCGGAACCTCGCATTGCCCTGTTCACTGGACTTGCGACCATAGTCAACTTTGCCCAGCGCCCTCCAGGCAGTTTTGCTGTCTCGGCACAACGCCATGAGTTCAGGGGGCTCGAGCGAGAAGCTGTCATCCGGCCCGCCGCCACTGCGGTCAAGAGTGAAATGCTTTTCAATGATGGACGCGCCGAGAACCACACTGGCGATCGCCGTTGTATTGTCCAGGGTATGATCAGACAGACCGGTAACCAGCCCGTAGCGCTGCATCATGTCCTGAATGGTACGCAGGTTGTAGTCTTCTGCCGGCGCAGGATAACCACTCACACAATGGAGTACCGCCAGCTCCTTGCAGCCGCCTGATCGCGCCGCCTCAATCGCTTCTGAAATCTCATCGGCGTCAGCCATGCCTGTCGAGATAATCATCGGCTTTCCGGTGCTCGCTACATAACGAATCAGCGGCAGATCGATAGCCTCAAACGAAGCGATCTTGTACGCAGGAGCGTTGAGATCTTCTAGCAGGTCGACTGCCGTGTTGTCGAACGGCGAGCTGAAAATGGTGATATCGTGCTGCCGCGCGCACTCGAACAGCGGCGCATGCCAGTCCCATGGCATGTGTGCCTCTTCGTAGAGGCGGTAAAGCGACTTTCCGTCCCACAGACCGCCCTTTATCTGAAAGTCTTCCGTCTCACAGTTCAGGGTTATGGTGTCCGCAGTATAGGTCTGCAGCTTGATCGCATCGGCACCAGCGTGCTTGGCTTGCTCGATAATCTGCAGCGCCGTCTCCAGGCGCCCATTATGGTTAGCCGACAGCTCGGCAATGATGTAGGGCTCCGCGTCAAGCCCAATGCGCCGCCCTGCGATGGAGATACTGGGTGTACCAGACATGAAAAGCCTCCTTCAGCCCCGTACCTGCCACTCGGAATCGAGCAGGCCAAAGCAAATGACATCATGAAACTGCTGCCCATCGAAATGCTGATCTCTCAGCATTCCCTCCTGGCAGAAGCCCATCTTGCGATGGAAATCGATTGAACGCTGGTTAAAACCCAGCGCCTGACCACAAATCTTGTGCAAAGCCAGACGCTGAAAGCCATATTCCAACGCCTGACGGCCTAACCCTGTGCCCGTACCGCGCGGCGCCTCAGGCGCGATGTAGAACCCCCAGTCCGCTACCTTACCGGCAGTTTGCACAGTGAAGTGTACAAATCCGCGGGGCTGGTCATCACATTCATAGACCAGCAGGTGGCGCAGCGGGTCCTGTTCGCAGCGGGCAAACCAGTCACGATGCTCCTGTTCGGCAATTTCGTGCCGGGTATACATATAACGACGCACCGACTCATGGTTACGCCAGCTACGCACCAGCGCCAGGTCAGGCTCCGCCAGCGGCCGCAGGTTACCTGCAATCACGCCACTCATGACATCATCTCCATGGTCTCCACAACCCGTCTGGCGCCGCCACCATCCACCAGCGCGGCCGCGCGGCGGCTCATCTGCCGGAGCTGCTCGGCGTCGGCGAGAAACCCCTCAAGCAAACCAGGTAGAGACGCAGCCAGACTGTTAACAGCTGGCAACAATTGCACCGCACCAGCAGCGCGTAGCCCCTCTGCAACCAGTCGCTGGTTATCCGCCAATACAGCCATCAAGGTGGGTAAACCCAGACAGCAGCGCTCCCAGGCGGTCGCGCCTGCGGCGCCAATTGCTAGGTCAGCCTGCGCCATCAAAGATGCCATGTCACTCACATCGACCAGCACCGTCACATCAAGCGCCAAAGACTGGCTCAACTGCTGCACCTCGCCCAGCCAAGGGGCCTGCCCGCCCATGACAACCGTCACCACCAGAGAACCAGCGCCCTGGGTCGCTGCGAGCCCACGCAGTACCTCAGCGGTGGCATTGTCAGCGTCAACACCGCCCATGGAGACCAAAATCGTCTGCAGCGGATATGGCTGCACAGCGCGCCGGGCCAATGAAGCGTCACGCTGCGCGGCAAAATCCGGGCGCAGCAACGCGTTGGCACTACCGCATAGCAGCCGGGCACTGGCCGGGACCAGCGAACGATAGTCCTCTGCTCGTCTGCTGTAGGTCTGATCCAACAGCAGGTCGCAGTCGTGCGGGCGATCAGCCAGGTCATCAACCACCAGGACGTGACCAGAGCATGCCCGCATGTGTGCTTCCCATTGCGCGTCCAGCGCGTAGTGATCGGCCACCAGCCAGTCACAGCCCTTCGACTGCAAGACTGCAGCCGTATCAGCGGCATCCTGCTCAGCACTGACGCCAAGCCAATGAGCATGTGAGCCGGCCACCGGCTCAGCCTGCTGCAGCGCCGCAGGCAGTACGGTCGTTGTATAACCGCGGCCATGAATGACATCCAGCAGGTGGCCGCGATGGCTGCGGCAGATGAAATGACAATCATGCCCGGCCGCAATGAGAGCATCGGCCAGAGTCAGGCAACGCATGACGTGTCCCGTGCCGATCCAGAGCGCAGCATCAGTTCGAAATGCGATATGCAACGCCATCATTGCGGCCTGTGCAAAGCTTTAAACAACCACTCAGCGCGCCCCCAGTCCTCAGCAGTGTCTATATCTTGAACCCGGTGCCGCGGTAAGATCACAGGAACAGAGCCTCTCGAAAATATTGCTTTTCCGGCTTTCCAAGCGCTGGCCGTCCCCCAATAAAACTGGCCGGCATCGTGGTAGGCATCTTCCAAATCTTGCGAACGGACACTCATAAACTCGGGGTAGAACATGTCCACTCTTCCATCGTCCATAATGCGCACGGACCGCTGGATCGGGAAAGGAAAAGAGGTCACAGAGAAAGCGTAGTCACAGCCATTATCTCTAAGGGCAGTCAGCCCTCGGCGCAAATCCTCTGCTTGAACAAAAGGCGCAGTAGCGTAGAGACAGCAAACCTCCGAGAGCTGAATAGATGTGTATTCCTCTAACGCGTGGATGTAGTGTTGCATCACCGGGATCGTCCCAGTTAAATCATCAGCCAAGTTGGCCGGACGCAAAAAAGGTACCTGCGCGCCCAGCTGCGCAGCAACATCGGCTATCTCTTGGTCGTCGGTGGAGACAAAAACCTTATCAAAGCATCCACTAGCCAATGCAACCTCGACCGACCAAGCAATCATCGGCTTTCCACAAAAAGGCTTGATATTTTTCCGAGGGATTCGCTTGCTGCCACCTCGAGCAGGAATAATTGCAACCTTCATAGGCGAATAACTTCGGCCAAGGCGCCGACTACCTCATCCTGCTGCGCTTCAGTCAGGGAGTGGTACATCGGCAAACTGATGGCTTCTCGGTAATACGCCATCGACTGCGGAAAATCGTCGGCAGCAAAACCCATGGCCGCGTAATACGGCTGGGTATGTACCGGAATGTAGTGCAGATTTACCCCGATGCCACGCTCACGCAGTTGCTTGAACACCTCACGATGGCTCAAGGCAATCTTCTCCAGCTGCAGACGGATTGGGTACAGATGCAGACCGGAGTAACTATCGGCGTGTTGCCAGGGACAGGTGACGGGCAGCGCTGCCAGCAACTGATCATAGCGGCGAGCGAGCGTGTGGCGGCGAGCAACAAAGTCATCCAGCCGAGCCAGCTGGCTGACACCCAGTGCCGCCTGCAGCTCGGTCATGCGGTAATTGAAGCCCAGCTCGATCTGCTGGTAATACCAGGGGCCATCAGACTCCCCGACCATCAGCGACGGATCACGGGTAATACCGTGACTGCGGTACAGCGCCATGCGCGCCGCCAGCGTTTCATCATTGGTGACCGCCATGCCGCCTTCGGCGGTGGTGATGATCTTCACCGGATGAAAGCTGAAAATAGTGATGTCGCTGAAGCGACCACTTCCCACGTAGTCACCCTGGTAGCGCCCGCCGATGGCGTGCGAGGCATCCTCAATCACGGCAAAGCCGAAGCGTTTGGCCAGCGCGCCAATGGCCTGCATGTCGCAGGGCTGGCCGCACAGGTGCACCGCCACCACTACCTTGGGCAGCCGCCCCTGCTTTTCGGCCTCGATCAGCTTGCGCTCAAGCGCCACCGGACACAGGTTATAGGTACGCGGATCGATGTCGACAAAGTCCACCTGCGCCCCACAGTAAAGAGCGCAGTTGGCCGACGCCACAAAGGTCACCGGAGAGGTCCACAGCCAATCGCCCTGCCCCAGCTCCAGCGCCAGACAGGCAATATGCAGCGCCGAGGTCGCACTGTTGACCGCCACCGCGTGAGTCGCACCGACCTTGCTGGCCAGCGCCTGCTCAAACTGCGGCACCATGGGGCCCTGCGTCAGAAAATCCGAGCGCAGGACAGCAACCACCGCCTCGATATCCTGCTCACTGATCTCCTGGCGTCCGTAGGGTATCATCTATCAGATACTCCCGATCTTTTCGCGGTTAACGTCAATCCACTCCTGCAACTGAGCGTCGGTCATCCACTCGCTGTTGTTGTCGCTGGCGTAGACAAAGCCCTCGGGCACCTTCTTGCCATCCTTGATCCGCTTAGGGCAGGTAGCCCACTCGTGGATGGTCGGCAGAATCTTGAAGTGCTCAGGATACTCGTAGGTGTAGTAGGCGTCTTCAGCGCTGATCATCTGCTCGTGCAGCTTCTCGCCAGGGCGAATACCGATAACCTCCTGACGGGCAACCGGCGCAACCACCCGCGCCAGATCGGTCACTTTCATCGAAGGGATCTTCTTCACGTAGATCTCGCCCCCTTCCATGTCGGCAAAAGCATGCCAGACCAGCTCAACGCCTTCTTCCAGGGAGATCATGAAGCGCGTCATGCGCTCATCGGTGATTGGCAGCACGCCCTTGTCCTTGATCGACATGAAGAACGGAATGACCGAGCCGCGCGAGCCCATGACATTACCGTAGCGAACAACGGAAAAACGGGTGCCGTGCTCGCCCGAGTAGGAGTTGCCGGCAACAAACATCTTGTCGGACGCCAGCTTGGTCGCGCCGTACAGGTTGATCGGCGAGCTGGCCTTGTCGGTAGACAGAGCCACAACGCCCTTGACGCCCTTGTCGATACAGGCGTCGATCAGGTTCATCGCGCCGTTGATGTTGGTCTTCACGCACTCGAACGGGTTGTACTCGGCGGTAGGCACAATCTTGGTTGCAGCAGCATGGACCACATAGTCCACGTCATCCAGCGCCCGGTACAGGCGGTCCTTGTCGCGCACATCGCCAATAAAGAAACGCAGGCGCGGATCGCCTTCATACTTCTTAGCCATATCCCACTGTTTCATTTCATCACGGGAGAAGATGATGATCTTCTTCGGGTTGAAGCGCTCCAGTGTCATTGGGACAAAGGTGTTGCCGAACGAGCCAGTGCCGCCGGTAATGAGAATGGTCTTGTTGGTCAGCATGAGTTGGCCCTTAATAAAATTGATGTTGAATGGCGTTTGCCACTCGATGGTTGGCTAGCCGGTCACGTTGACCAAATACCCAAGAAAAGTAGATGTTTCGCCGTTCAGCATACGTGTTGGCATCAGCAATAGCGTTTTCCAGAACATCGGAGAAGTCTGGAGACGCATCAATAACCATACGCGGACCACAATCATATAAAGTCAAAAGACGCTCCAGGTCATCCAAATACATTTGCTCCCTCAGCCCCATAGAGCGCAATACGTCCTGAGAAAAATCATCTGTCTCGATAAACAGCTGCGGCACATCAAAAAAGAGTGACTCTTCGCTCGGCGAGTTGGCATCAGACACAACAAGATCTGCTACAGAAACAAGGTCAGCCAGTGAGCGTGTCCCAAGGTCAAGATAAGCATGTTTGCGCTGTTCGATTAACCTTTGGACCCTCGCAAAACTCTCCCGGTCCTTTTTCCTCGAGGTCAGTGATTGGCTGGGATGGGGGCGTAATACCAGGTTCAATGATGGAGGCGCAGTCCTAACCAATTGCTCCGCCACTCGATTCCATGAACCCAGCCCCCGACGGCTTGGCGTGTACAAAACGGTTTTTTGCTGAGGTTCCAGCCCCATGCCGGCCAGCACCGCAGTGCGCTGTTGGGTGCTCTGTTCGGGGTACTCACAAAATGGTAAAAAACCGGTTTGGACAGTATTTAGCGAAACATCAGAAAATCGACCGATCATATCCTGCATACGGGGGCCAATAGTGCAAAGCAAGTCAAAGTGAGTATTGCGCAGCAATGCTTCACGAGACAGCATCATGTAGGTACCGTGGAAAACGGTCGCTTTTTTAGCGCTATAAGGCTCTAGAAAACTGCGATAAGGTGACCCTGTGACAATCACGTCAGCCTGCTTCAGTCCGCGCACACCGGAGCTGAAAGGCCCGAGATACTTGGGCATGTACGCCGTCGCAAGGCCAGGATAAAGACGCCTTACCGCCGTTAGCGTTGAGCGACGAGTGGTCACAAAAGTTCCCGGCAGCACCTCAGCCACCTGTGCCAGATGAGGGACGGCCTGAAACATCTTCGAGAAATAAAAGGTTTTATTAGCCATACCCTATCCTGTCATTCACCACTTGAATGAGCCTGCTCGCGTCCCACCCAAAAAATCTGTGAGCAAGTATGGAGAAACAGTCAGTTTCGCTGACTATGGTCACTCACTTTCCTCGCGACTCAACACATTGGCTTTCAATGCCTCCACCAGCCGAGGAACAACCATGGTAGCCCCCCACTTACTCAGGTGGTTCGTGTCACGGTACAAAGGGCGACCGGCAAACTCTACATTGCAGTGCTCGGCGTCACACAAGGCGTCGGCAAGATTGATTCGTTGGAGCGCGTACTGCTCGGCTAAGGAGTCGAACACCCTCTGCGACTGCTCCATTCTCACCTCATATTGCTCCCGCAGAGGACGGACGTCGAGCTCCCGTCCATACCAGGCGACCCTGGCCAACGTTTGCGGCACACTGTAGTCAATCAGCGGCACTTGCTCGACCAATGCCACGCTTCGGCGAGTCTCGCTCAAATAGCTCACAGTACGTACCAAACCGCTTGAAAAGCTGGTTTCATCGGGGTCAGATCCAGCGTCGCTCGCAAAATAGCTTGACCAGACCCCAACCAGAACAACCTGTTTTACCTCCGGGTGACGCTCCAGGTAGCGCACCACCCCTTCGTTAAAACCACCGCAAGAGACCTTGGACGAGCGATACTCACGACTACCCAACGCCGGAGGACATTCAGAGCGCGCAAGAAACCGCCCGGACAACCCTAGCTTTTTCGCCGCCAAGTCATAGCCATGAGCAAGAGAAAGTGCATGGGAGTCTCCCCAGAGAAGAAAGTCGGTGTCGCCCTCATCACCCAGCACACAGAGATTGCGCTCGTTATCAACATCATCCACGGAAAGCCCGAAGCATGGCCGCCGAAAAGGAATACTCTCTTCTTCGACTGCTGATATCTCAGCTACCGCGTCAGGCAACCGAAAAGCCGCGCCCTTGCTAATCGTTCCGGGCAAGGAAATTAAGATAAGCGCACCTGCGACCCAACCCGTCCGCCGAAAAAACCGTCTACGCTCACCAAGCTCACCTGCTCGACGGAAAGGCGACTCTACATAGCGCCAAGAAAGCCATCCGAGCAGACAGGCCAGAATAAACAGGCCCAGCTTTTCAACTGCTCCCAGCGGCTCTATCTGGTAGTAGCCGGCAAAGACAAAAAGCGGCCAATGCCAAAGGTAAAGTGAGTAGGAGATAAGCCCAAGGAAGACTAGGGCTTTAACTCCTAGCAGGCGGCCAACCAGCGTGCTACCAGAGGCACCGGCATGAATTATCAGGGCAGCCCCCAACACCGCTGGCACGGCAGACAATCCCGGGAATGCCGTTTGCTTGTCCAACAAAAAGACGCTGCCAGCAATAAGCCCTAACCCGAAAAAAGCGCAACTTTCACGCAGCCACCGCCCCGCTATAGGACGCACCGCTCCAGTCGCCAGCAACGCACCAGCCAGCAGCTCCCAGGCACGCAGGTGAACCAGATAAAAAGCACTTTCCGGTACGGAGGAAAGTGCTTTTTGCGCCGCCAGCAACGACAGCGCTGCCAACCCGAATAGCGCCAGGTTTACCCGCTTGGGGCAACGCTTAACAAGCAACAGCAACAGCGGCGGAAAAAGCAGATAAAACTGTTCCTCTACCGACAATGACCAGGTGTGTAACAGCGGGATATTGGCGACAGCATCGTTGAAGTAATCGGTCTTGTTCCAAAAGTGGATATTGGCCAGAAACAGGACCGATAGCCCTTGCGCTTCGCTGAACAGCTTGTAGTCCTCAGGCAAAAGCACAAACCAGGCGACCGCACCGGTAACGAGCAACATGACCGCCAACGCGGGAAACAAACGCCGAATCCGGCGCTCATAGAACCTGGCGTAACTGAACGTACCGGCCTGCTGCTCACGGTAGACAATACTGGTGATCAGAAAGCCCGAAATAACGAAGAAAACATCCACGCCGACGAAACCGCCGGAGAAAGGCGCCACGCCGAGATGAAACAGCACCACGGGTAATACCGCGATGGCTCGTAGCCCATCAATGTCACGTCGATAACCGAGCAGCGAATTCAATCCGGCGAACTCCTTTTGACCACCAAAATATCTTCCATAATCAAAAACTGCAGATCCGAGCCAAAGAACATATCAAGCGCGTCCTTCGGTGAGCACACCATGGGCTCACCACGACGGTTGAGCGAGGTATTGAGCACTACACCATTACCGGTCATGGCTTCCAACTCCTTCATCAGGTCGTAATAACGCGGGTTGTACTCGCGCTTCAGCACCTGTGCGCGCGCCGTGCCATCCTCGTGCACCACTTCATGAACCCGCCGTTTCCATTCATCGTTGACGTCAAAGGTAAAGGTCATGAAGGGCGATGGGTGGTCAACACTCAGCATCTTCTCCGCCACCGTATCAAGCATGGACGGGCAGAATGGACGCCAGCGCTCGCGGAACTTGATCTGCTCATTGATGCGATCTGCCACGCCCTTGACGCTGGGGCAGCCGATGATGGAGCGGCCGCCCAGCGCGCGGGGACCAAATTCCATGCGCCCCTGGAACCAGGCAACCGGATTGCCCTCGACCAGCACCTTGGCAATTTCCTGCGGCACATCGTCGATCTTTTCCCATTCGGGCTTGTTCGGGTGGCGCACACAGGCGGCAATGATGTCTTCGTTGCTGTAGGCCGGCCCGAGGTAGACGTGTTCCATCTTCTCGACCGGGACGCCGTTCTGCACCGAGATATAGGACGCCGCTCCCACTGCCGTGCCGGCATCACCTGAAGCCGGCTGCACAAACAGCTCCTTGACCTCGGGCCGCGCAATGATTCGCTGGTTGAGTTTGACGTTGAGCGCGCAGCCACCGGCAAACGCAAGGCGACCGGTTTCGCGCAGAATGTCGCCCAGATAGTAGTCCATCATTTCCAGCGCGAGCTTTTCAAACAGCGCCTGCATGCTGGCGGCGTAGTGCACGTAGGGGTCATCGGCGATATCGCCTTCGCGTTTGGGTCCCAGCCATTCGATCAGCTTGGGCGAGAAGTAATAGCCCTTGCCTTTATCCTTGTAACGGCGGAAACCGATCACGTTGGCGTAATCGGTATTGATGATCAGTTCACCCTTCTCGAATTTGGCCAGCCGTGAGAAGTCGTATTTGGCGGCGTCGCCATATGGCGCCATGCCCATGACCTTGAATTCGCCATCGAGCATCTCAAAACCCAGGTATTCGGTCAGTGCACCATACAGACCACCGAGCGAATCCGGATCATAGAACTCCTTGATCTTGTGGATCTTGCCGTTCTCGCCGTAGCCAAAGAAAGTGGTTGCATACTCACCCTTGCCATCGATGCCCATGATCGCGGTCTTCTCGGTGAATCCGGAGCAGTGATAGGCACTCGAAGCGTGGGCCAGGTGATGCTCCACCGGCTCCAGACGAACCTTTTTCGCATCAAATCCCAGCTGCTCCAGGCACCATAGAATTTTTTTGCGGTACCGCTTGAAGCGGCGATTGCCAGTCAGGAGAGCGTCCAGTGAACGGTCCGGCGCGTACCAGTAACGCTTGGCGTAATGCCAGCGCGCCTTGCTGCCGAACAGGCTTATGGGCGCGAAGGGGATGGTGACTATATCCACTTGCGCAGGCGTGATGCCCGCCTGCTCCAGGCAGAACTTGGCGGACTCGTAGGGCATGCGATTCTTTGCATGCTTGTCACGCACAAAGCGCTCTTCCTCTACCGCTGCGATGAGTTTTCCGTCAATGTACAGCGCTGCAGACGGGTCGTGGCTCAGGGCGCCTGAAAGGCCAAGTATCGTCAGTCCCACGGTATTCCTCTTGTTTATCTAATCAGTTTTCGCTGCGACAACCGGCAGGTGTTGTTCCAACCAGTTCGCAAGCGGGCTGCCCTGCGGCCAGTTACGGATAAAACGGGCACGGTCCCTGGCCCAGGCCTGTTGCCATTGGCTTGGGCTCTGGTGCTGCTGCATAGCATCGAGATCAATCAGCAGCACCTCGCCGTCCAGCCACAGCAGGTTGGTAGCTTTACAGTCGCCATGGCTGATACGCGCAGCCACCAGCTGTTGAAAAACCTTGAGCAAGGCAGGGCCCGTTGTTTCGTCAGGCTCCATCTCACCACTTTCACCCAGGACGCTGAACAGATGATCGCCTGCGCAGTATTCGTTAATCAGCCAGGCCTCACGGCGCAAAGGGCCAAAACGTCGCTCGATCATTGCCAGGGGCGCCGGAGTAGCGACACCCAGGAACGCCAGGCGATGCGCCGCCTGCCACGAGTGCCAAGCCCGACTGGGACGCCAAAAGCGTTTCAGCCAATGCATCAACCCTTTGATATTGTAGCGTTTGATGACGACTGAGCCGTCCCCCAGCGCAACCTTGGCGACCGTGCTACTACCACCGTCCTTGAGCAGCGGCTGCGCGCCGAAGTAGCTATCCGGGTCACCGAGCAAGCCGCGCATGCGCTCGCTCTCTGAGCGCACCACAGCGGTAAAGCATTGCCAGCTGCGCTGTACGGAAAACAGGGTGCAATCGCGCAGCGACTTGCCAAGGTAGTCGTCCTGACGCTGCCTGCGCACGCGCGCAATGGAGGCTGCCAGTTTATCGGGATTCAACGCCAGCGGGTTATGCTGCAGATAAGTGATCAACAAAAGCTCGGTAAACGCATCCCACTCGGGCTTCAGCTGCGCAAAGAAGATCGCCAGATTTTGCTGCGCCTGCTCTGCGGTCAGTGGCCGGCCGGGTGACAATGCCTCAACGGCATCACCATCGATAACAAATAGCTGTTCGCTCTGCAGCAAGAAGTTACCAAGGTGCAGATCGGTTTGCGCCAGCCCCTTGCTGTGCAGCTCGGCAATGACCGCCAAGGCCTTGCCCAGCAGCCCCATTGCCTCAGCCTGGCCCGGCTCACGACCAGGCAGGGCTTCCCATGCCTGCTGCAACGTTTGTGCAGCGGACAAGAACTCGGTTATCAGGTAGCGGCCGCTACCTTCAACTTCGCCCTCGGCCAGCAGCTTGGGGGTGGCCACGCCCTGCTGCGCCAGTGCGCTAAGACCCAAGCGCTCACGCGCGCAATGACGGTCTGCACCAGCGCCGATAAACAGCTTGAGCAGCACCGGTGTATCATCCTGCATCGCCCGCGCCACCAACCGCTTGCCGGGCAATACCCGCAGCCACTGATCCACCGTTACTGAGCCACCGCCGCTCAGCGGAATTCGCATCGGTAGGGCCGGCGCGCGACCCGCCTCTTGCAGCTGGGCGGTCAGCGTCATCGCTTGGCTTCCTTGCCGGCCTGGCGCGCCAATAGCTGTCGTACCAATGCCTTGCTCTGTGCATTCATACGCTGCTGCCCACAGTAGGCCAGCAAAAAGCGCAGCCGCTGGGTTCGTGTCGGCGCCGCACTGCGCCGGCTCAAGGTTTCCAGGTCGCGGATAAAGTCGCGCTGCCCGAACCAGGCACTGCGTGTCTTTTCCAGGTCGATCAGACGCGCGCCAGCACCGTCACCGTGCAACTTGAGAAAAATGTGTTTGGGGTACAGGCAATTATGGATAACACCAGCATTGTGCAACGCTCTGACCAGCGCTCCTGCAGCTTGCGCCAGGGTGCGTATCTCGGCAGGTGCCAGACTAGGCCAACGTTCAAACCACTCATCCAGCGGTGCGTATTCATCCAACGCGCGGGTCAGCAATACCGCTTGCTGCCGGCCATCGACCGTACGCCGAGCAAAGAAAGCGGCCTCCAACGCGGGTATACCCAGCTTTGCATACTGCTGAACCGCACGAAACTCGCGGGCAAAGGTCGGCTCGCCAAAAGGCGCCCGTAGTGTACGCGTGCAATGGTTGTCCTGCCGCTTGAGGTAAAAACATTGCAGGTCGCCGTTTCCATCCTCGAGTTCCAGCCGGTGCACGCTACTCCAGCCGCCACGGCCGGTATTCGGCGCGTCGACCGCATCCAGCTCAAGCGCCCATAATGCGGCAAAACTGTTGACGCCATGACGCGCAAGCACCTCGTGCGCGTTCACTGCCACGAAGGGCAAACTACTCATTCTCTACCCTCAAAAAAGGACACGATGGACGCAATGCGTTTTTTGTCCTGCGACGTTAACCCCGAGCGCCCCAGGTAGGTTTTATAGAACCTCAGCCGCTGCGCGCGACTGAGCTTTTGCTTGGCCAGTTTGTCCAGGCACGCTAGATCCTTGGTAATGCGGTACTGCAGCATAGGTCCACGCCAGAAGGTGCCGGCCGGACAGTCGATAAAATACACTTTGGCCAGAGCGCGCTCGTCGACCAGAATGTTGCGCCACTTCAAGTCGTTATGGGTGAAGCCCTGATCATGCATCATGCGGGTAGCCCAGGCTACCTGCCTGGCAACATGTTTAACCCATGCGCCATCACTGAGGCGAGAATCATCCTGCCTGGCCAGACTGGCCAGATCACGGGTCGCACGCAACTCTTCTGTAATCAGCGCGCCTCGCACGAAGGCACCGCCATGCCGCTCTGAACCAAAGGCAACCACCGGCGCGGTAGGAATACCCCACGCTTGAAACCGCAGCAGATTTTCCCATTCAGCCTGAATTCGCGAGCGGCCAATATACCGGCGTAGATTCTTCCCAGCGCCGGTATAACGCTTGACGTAATAGAAGCGATCACGCACCCACACCTTGTGCACGCTGCTGATCGGGTCGCTGGTGATCTGCTCCCCTTGCAGTGCGAACACCGAGTCCATATCGGCAAATAGCCGCCCGCTGTCCCCGGTCGCGTATTCGGGGTTGAGTGTCCAGCGTTTCATGACTCGGCGCCGGGCGCGTACTTGCGCGCAAAGCGCGTCTGGAGTTTCGCGGCCTTGCGCTCGAGCGCGCGCAACAACGGTGCTTCCTGACGCAGAATGTCCCGCAGCGGCAGCGCAAAATAAGTCCGCAGAAAGCGCAGTTTGTCGCTGCGGGTAAGGCCAATATTCAATGCGGAGAAATAAAGCCCGGCCAGGTCCTTGTTGCGCCAGCGCAGCGGCACCTTGTTGCGGATCTGCGCGCGATGCAGATCAATCAGAGACAGGCTGACCGACTGCGCACTGATCTCCTGATCGGTATGCAGCAGAAAGTGACAGATGTAGCAATCGCGGTGGTTGACGCCGGCACGGTGCATTTGCCCGGTCATCTGCGCCACGCGCTCGATCAGGGCGCGCTTCAGCGCTGGCTCCGGCGGCTGACTGAGCCAGTCCATGCTGTAATCTTCCAGGCTGATGGTCGGCGCCAGCTCCTCGGTGATGATGAACGAGTGCTGCGCAGCAGGATTACGGCCGCGCTCACCAAAGGCCACCGCCGTCATGGTCGGCACGCCGGCCTGCTGCAGCGCTGCGATCGCCTGCCACTCCTGCCCCGCGCCCAGCACGGGCGCTTTCAGCGTGGTCCAGTTCTTGACGATTTCGCCCCAGCCGACGCCGCGGTGAATTTTTACAAAGTAGCCTTTGCCTGCCACCTCGGTGCGCAAGGTACGACGCGCTTCCAGCTCGCGGAACACCTCGCCGTCAAGGCGCTCTACCTCAACAAAGGGGTCGCGTCCGGCCCATAGGGTGGCGAAGGGCTCTTTCAGTGCCAAGGTCACGCAGCCGCTCCCAAAATGACGTCGGCTGCCCTCTCCGGCAGGCTGTACAGATCAGCCTGGTCGGCGAAACGCAGGGCGTTGGTTTTCCAGTCTTGGCGCAGCTGCGGGTTATTCAGCATGTCGGCGAGCATCTTGTTCAGTGTGGTCTGCGTGAAAGGTGACGGTACCACCAGGCCGCAGTCGGCCTCTTCAATGTAGTGCGCATAGCCGCAGACATCGGTCACCAGCACCGGCAGACCGGCCACCAGCGCTTCAAGCAACACGGTGCCGGTATTTTCATTGTAGGCCGGGTGAATGAGCAGATCAGCCCCCAGCAGGAAGCGCGGCACATCACTGCGGCCCTTGAGAAACTGGACCCGTTCGGCCACACCAAGCGAGCGTGCCAGACGCTGAAAGCTGCCCGCATCATCCTGACCAACCACCATCAGGCGCGTACGGCTGCGCATATCAGCGGGCAGCGCGGCCAGCGCGCGAATCGAGCGATCCAACCCTTTGGTAATGAAGCCGGAGCCAATCTGTACCAATAGCAATTCGTCGTCAGCCACCTTGAATTCCTGACGAAAGGCGGCGCGCACTTCAGCGGCGTTGGCCGGCGCGCGGCGGTCCGGCGAGATGCCCGGCGGCAGCATATGAAAACGATCCAGCGGGGTGCGGTAATGCTTGGTAAACAACGGCAGCTGTACGTCGGAGATCATCAGAATGTCGGTGCCCACCGCCGGCGAGAAGACCGCGCGTTCATACTCGGCAAAATGCCGGTAGCGGCTGAAATGGCGATATAGCGGATTGCGCAGGGTCTGGGCCTTGTCTTCAAAACAGGGATCGGCAGCGTAATACACATCCAGCCCTGGCATCTTGTTGAAACCAACCAGACGATCCACCGGGCGCTTGGCCAAGTCAGCCTGCACCCAGGCGGTAAAGCGTTCGTTGCGCTTGTGATTGCTCAGCGCCTTGACCGGGGCAACTATCACCTCGAATCCCGGCGGAACCTCACCTTCCCAGATCATGGTGTAAACACGGATGGCGTGCCCGCGAGCCTGGCACACCTGGGCAATACGCATGAAGTCACGCTGCAACCCGCCAAACGGAAAGTACTTGTACAGCACAAAGGCCAGTTGCATCAGTCAGCTCTCGTTGCGGAGATTAGGGTGTGCAGTTGAGCCATAACCACATCAGGCGCCAACCGGGTGAAGCATAGCGGCTGCTCCGTACTCAGGTCGAATTGCTGGGCGTCACCAGGCGTAGGCTGATAGTTGCAGGTTTTGCGCAAACAGGGCGCACAGGCAAAATCGCTGGCCAAATGCCGCTGGGCGTGGCCATAGGCACCGGTAAAACCAGGATTGGTTGGGCCGAACAATGACAGCGTCGGCACATCCAGCGCAGCAGCCAAATGCCCCAGCCCAGTATCCACCGCAACGCAGGCCTGCGCTGCCGACAACACGCGAGCCACACCGGCCAAAGGTAACTTGGGCAGCACCTGCACCCCTTGCAGCCCCTGAGCGATGCGCTGGGCGCGGGATTGCTCCGCCGTGTTACCCCAGGGTAGCTTGACCTGCACACCAGTAGCGCTGACACGCTCAGCCAGCTCCCGCCAGTAGCGCTCAGGCCAATGCTTGGTCACCCAGGTAGTGCCGTGCAAAAAAACCACGTAGGGCTGCTCTTGCGCCTGCACTTCCTGCGCTAGCGCCAGTCCGTAATCGCCCAGCCCCTCCGGGACGCTATAGTCGAGCGCCCGGGCGAACAGTTGCCGCGTGCGCTCGACGGCATGCTGACCCCAGGGCACATTGATTGGCTGCTGATAGAGCCGACTGGCCAGCGGCTCACGTGCCGATTCCCGGTCCAGCCCGGCAACTGGGCCGCGGGCGTAACGGCTGAGCCAGGCGCTTTTTAGCAGACCCTGCGCGTCGATCACCAGGTCATACCGGGTTTCACTGATCCGCTGTTTGAACGCGCGCCACTCACCGCCACGCAGTGTTTGCCAGAGGTTTTTGCGCCAGCGCCGCACAGCCACCGGAATCACACGATCAACCGCCGGGTGCCAGGCGGGAATTTCGGCAAAGCCTTCCTCGACCACCCAGTCAAAGCGAATACCCGGCAGCGCGCGAGCAGCATCGGTGATCGCCGGCAGCGTATGAATCACATCGCCGAGCGAGGTGGTCTTGATCACCAACACGCGCATCGGCTAATTACCCTGCGGGTCAGACAAGGCCTCGCCAACCAACGATTCCAGCGCGCTGATTACTTGCGCCGGAGGCAGGTCGCGCAGACAGTTGTAGTGGCCAAAGCGGCAGGTGCGATCAAAGCAGGGGCTGCACTCGAGGCCCAGCCGCACGGTGGCCACCTGATCGGCCAGCGGCGGGGTAAAGCCTGGCGAGGTAGAACCATAAATCGCCACCAGCGGCCGGTTCAGCGCAGCAGCCACATGCATCAGACCCGAGTCATTGCTCACCACGGCGGCGGCGCAGGAGAGCAGGTCTATCGCTTCAGCCAGGCTGGTCTCACCAGACAGGTTGACCGCCTCCTCACGCAGGCCGGGAATCAGTCGCGCGCGAATCTGCTCGCCCACGGCGTGGTCGTTCTTCGAGCCGAACAACCAGACCTGCCAGCCCTCGCGGATTTTCTCTTCCGCTACCTTGGCGTAATGCTCGCTCGGCCAACGCTTGGCTTCACCGAACTCGGCACCGGGGCACAGCGCCAGCACGGGGCGATCGAGTTCAAGAGAAAAGCGCGACAGCGCTGCCGCGCGCGAGCTGTCTTCTATCCGCAAGGCAGGTTTGGGATAAGGCTTCGGGAGTTCTGCTTCGAGCGGATAGGCCAATGCCATGAAGCGCTCGATCATCAGCGGATAACGCTCCTTGTCGAGCACCCGCAGGTCATTCAGCAGCCCGTAACGCATTTCACCGCGCCAACCGGTGCGTACCGGGATACCAGCAAAAAACGGCACCAAGGCCGACTTTAGCGAATTGGGTAGCAGGATCGCCTGGTCATACTGTCCGGCCAGCTCGCGGCCAATACGCCGGCGCGTTGCCAGCTCCAGTGAACCATGGCCCAACGGCAAACTCAGCGCTTGCCGCACCTGCGGCATGCGCTCGAGAATCGGGCGGCTCCAGTCCGGCGCCAGCACGTCGATCTGACACGCCTCGCCGTGCTGCTGTTTCAGGCACACAAACAGGGTCTGCGCCATCACCATGTCGCCTACCCAGCTCGGACCCACAATTAGAATATTCATAAGCGGCAAGCCTCAAGCTGCAAGCTGCAAGAAACCCAAACAAGGCGGCAAAAAGTCGCTCCCGACAGCTTGCCGCTTGTGGCTTGCAACTTGCTGCTTACTTGACCAGCGTCCGCCAGTCGGCGTGTTCGCCCGTCTGACCGGTCACCAGGTCAAAATAGGCCTTTTGCAGCTTCTCGGTAATCGGACCGCGGCGACCCTCACCGATCTGACGACCATCCAGCTCGCGAATCGGCGTGACTTCGGCGGCTGTGCCGGTAAAGAAAGCTTCGTCCGCGATATAAACCTCATCGCGGGTAATGCGCTTCTCGACAATCGGCACACCAAACTGCGCAGCCAGCGCCAGCACAGTGGCACGGGTAATGCCGTTCAGGCAGGCGGTCACTTCCGGCGTGTAAATGGTGCCGTTCTTGACGATAAACACGTTCTCGCCGGAGCCTTCGGCCACGTAGCCTTCCGGGTCCAGCAGCAGCGCCTCGTCAGCACCGGCAGAAACTGCTTCCTGCAGCGCCAGCATGGAGTTCATGTAGGCACCGCTGGCCTTGGCACGGGTCATGGTGATGTTGACGTGGTGGCGAGTGAAGGAACTGGTGCGAATCTTGATGCCACGCTCCAGCGCTTCTTCGCCCATGTAAGCGCCCCAGTGCCAGGCAGCGATCACAACGTGCACCTTGAGGTTATCGGCGCGGATACCCATGCCTTCGGAGCCGTAAAACACCAGCGGCCGGATGTAGGCGGTTTCTAGGCCGTTTTCACGTACCACGGCGCGCTGCGCTTCGTTCAGCTGCTCTTTGGTGAACGGAATCTTCATGCCCATGATGTGGGCGGAATCAAACAGGCGATCGGTGTGCGCCTGCAGGCGGAAAATCGCCGTACCGTCCGGGGTGTTGTAGGCACGGACACCTTCAAATACGCCCATACCGTAGTGCAGCGAGTGCGTCAGCACGTGCACGTTGGCGTCACGCCAGGGGATCATTTCACCATCAAACCAGATAACACCATCACGATCGGCCATCGACATAGCAGCCAGCTCCATATTCTCTATTCTGTCAGTCTTGCGTTCTTGGTTCTGCCTGAGCGCTCCAGCACGCCTGCCCCTCACGCAGCGGGGTCAGGCTCTGGGGTCGGCAGCATCTGCTGCCATAGCTTGATGACTCCATGACGGAAATCATGAAACTGGTCGCCGCTTACTTTGCCCGGCTGCTTTTGCAAGGCCAGGCGATGAGCCGCCGCCCGGTAGGCCTTGTAAGCCTCCTGCAGGCGATGTACGTCTTCGCCGGCGATCAGGCCGGCGTTGTGCAGCTCATCAAGAATCCTGATGTTATCGGTGAAGCGTAGTAATTCGGGGTACCGGCACGACCAGGCCAGAACCGCATATTGCACCATAAATTCGATATCAACGATACCTCCGGCATCCTGCTTGAGGTCAAACAGGCGCTCAGCGGTAAAGGCATCGGCGGTAGTGCCCGCAGCGGTCGCCGAGGTGCCCAGGTTATCGCGCATTTTTTGCCGCATGCCTGTCACCTCACGCGCCAGCGCTGACTCGTCACGCTGCGCTCCCAGCACCTCGGCGCGCAGCGCCGCAAAGCCCTCGGTCAGCCTTGAACAACCCGCCAGCGAGCGCGCGCGAACCAACGCCTGGTGCTCCCAGGTCCAGGCCTCCTCGCGCTGGTAACGCGCAAAGGAGGCCAGCGAGCTGACCAGCAGACCCGAGTCACCGGAGGGGCGCAGGCGCATATCAACTTCGTACAATGCGCCCGACACGGTCTGGGTGTTGAGCATATGAATGATGCGCTGCCCCAGGCGGGTAAAGAATTTGCTGCCTTCGATGGCTCGGGCACCGTCGGTCTCCGAATGCGGATCGCCATCGTGGATAAACACCAGATCCAGATCCGAGCCATGCCCCAGCTCGATGCCACCCACCTTGCCGTAGCCCACCACGATAAAGTCCAGCTCGCAGCGCGAACCATCGGCCCGTGCTGGCTGACCATGCCGCGACACCATTTCACGCCAGGCCAGCTTGAGCACCTGTTGCAGAATCGCCTCGGCAATCCAGGTCAGATAATCGCTGACCTTCATCAACGGCAGCGTGCCGCCAATCTCCGACGCCGCCACCCGCAGAACATGGGCGCGCTTGAAGTAGCGCAGGGTTTCCATCTGCTGTTCCAGGTCGTCCTCAGGGATGCGCAGCAGTTGCTGACGCAGCTCGTCGGCCAGCTCGTCCGGCTCCGGCGGACGATACAAACGCCCGGCGTTGAGCAGCTCATCCAGTACAACCGGATAGCGGGTGATCTGTTCGGCAATCCAGGGACTGGCGGCACACAGCACCAATAGCTCACGCAAGGCCCCGGGGTTCTCGGTCAGCAGCACCAGATAAGCCGAGCGACGCGCAACGGCTTCAATCAGCGGCAGCACCCGTTCCAGCGCCAGATCGGCATTGTCCTGTTCACAGGCCATCGCCAACAGCCGCGGCATGAAGCCATCGAGCCGTTCACGCCCGACCCGCTGCATCGCCTTTACGCGACCAGAGGCCTGCAGCGAGCCGAGCCGGCGCCAGGCAGCAACGGCGTCGGTAAAACCAGCGGCTCTCAGTTGTTCCAGTGCCTGGGCCTCGTCCAGCGTGCCTTCCCACAGGGGCAGCCAGTCAGAATGCGGCGCTGCCGGTTCGGCTTCATCCTCATCAGGATCGGCAATCACGCCGGCAAAATGCCGTGCGACGGTTGCGCGCTCTTGATCCAAACGCTGCCGAAACCCTGCCCAGTCGGCGAAGCCCAGCATAAAGGCAATACGCGCCTGGCCCTGCGTATCGGTCGGCAGCATTTGCGTTTGGCGGTCATCCACGGCCTGCAGCGCGTGTTCGGTGTCACGCAAAAAACAATAAGCCGCAGTGAGCTCTTCTACTGCCGCACCGGGCAAATAATCATTCGCCGCCAGGGTTTGCAGTACGCTCAGAATTGGCCGCTGCTGCAACGCTCGGTCGCGCCCACCGTGAATCAACTGGAATGCTTGCCCGATGAACTCCACCTCGCGGATACCGCCGGAGCCCAGCTTGACGTTGTCCTGCAGGCCTTTGCGCTGCACCTCGCGTTGAATCATCTGCTTCAGGCTGCGCAGCGCATCGATAGCGGCAAAGTCCAGATAACGTCGATATACGAAGGGTTTGAGCATGGCTTGCAGCTCGGCACCGGCTGCCTGATCGCCAGCCACTACCCGCGCCTTGATCATCGCGTAACGCTCCCAGTCACGCCCCTGGCTCTGGTAATACTGCTCCAGCGCATCAAAGCTGAACACCAGCGCGCCGCTGTCGCCGTAGGGGCGCAGGCGCATGTCTACGCGAAAAACAAAGCCATCGACCGTGTGCGCGTCCAGCGCCTTGATCAGCTTCTGCCCGACCCGGATAAAAAACTCCTGGTTGGACAGGCTGCGGCGACCACCTTGGGTTTCGCCGGGTTCGGGATAGGCGAAGATCAAATCAATGTCGGAGGACAGATTGAGCTCAAAGGCGCCCAATTTGCCCATGCCCAGCACCACCATATGCTGCGGTTTGCCAGCGGCACTGCGTGGCTCGCCCAGCGAGGCGCAGGTTTGTACATAGAGCCATTGATAGGCCTCGTCAATGCAGGCATCCGCCATGTCGGACAGGTCACGCGTGGTTTCGGCGAGTGGCGCCTGCCGCGTCAGATCACGCCAGATGATGCGCACCTGCTGCGCCTGGCGAAAGCGCCGCAGGCGCTGCGCCAATTCCTCTTCACTCGCCAGCCCTGCGAGCGCCTGCTGAAGCAGACGCCGCATTTCACCCTCCTGCAGAGGTCGTTGCAGACGTTGCTCCTCCTGCAGCTGCCAGGCCAGCTGAGGATCGCGGCGCAATTGCTCAGCGACGTAATCGCTGCCGGCCAGCACTTGGGGCAACTGCTGTTCAAACTCGGCGCCCAGCTCGTCAGCGCGCTCTGCCAGTCCGGCGGCTTCAAGCGCGGCACGCCACTGTGCCAAGTGGTGTTCCAGGGAGGGGCGCAGCAAATCCGGCAGTAACGGCAGAGAAATGGCCATGGTCTATCCTGTACAAAAACCGAAACGGCAGCTTGCCATGGCGATACGCGACAGGAAAGCACAGACAGCGGGAACTGCGCGGTCACAATGTAGCAAAGCTACATATAAGACCATGGGAGGGTAGATAAACCCGCTTTTTTGTAGTAAAACTACAAGAACAATATCAGTCAACCCGTGTCACAACACCCACAGGTGTTAGCGAAAGCTGCGCATCATCTGCCGACAGTTCATCAAGACTGGGGCAGGCTGGCGCCTTCCGGCACTTGCAGGACCCACAAGGTCTGGAGACCACAATGAAGCAAGATGATATCGATCCGCTCGAAACCCAGGAATGGCTCGATGCCCTGGAATCCGTACTCGACAACGAAGGTGAAGATCGCGCGCACTATCTGATGACGCGCCTGGGCGAGTTAGCCAGCCGCACCGGCACCCCCCTGCCCTACGCCATCACCACGCCTTACCGCAACACCATCCCGGTAACCCACGAAGCCCGCATGCCCGGCGACCTGTTCATGGAACGCCGCATCCGCTCGATGGTGCGCTGGAACGCGCTGGCCATGGTGATGCGTACCAACCAGCAAGACCCGGACCTGGGTGGCCATATTTCCACCTTCGCCTCCAGCGCCACCCTGTATGACATTGGCTTCAACTACTTTTTCAAGGCGCCGACCGAAGAGCACGGTGGCGATTTGGTGTTCTTCCAGGGCCACGCCTCCCCCGGCATTTATGCCCGCGCCTTCATGGAAGGGCGCATCAGTGAAGAACAGATGGACAATTTCCGTCAAGAGGTCGACGGCAAGGGCTTGTCCTCTTATCCGCACCCCTGGCTGATGCCCCATTTCTGGCAGTTCCCGACCGTGTCCATGGGCCTGGGTCCGATCCAGGCCATCTATCAAGCGCGCTTCATGAAGTACCTGGAGCACCGTGGCTTTATCGAGCCTGGTAAACAGAAGGTCTGGTGTTTTGTTGGTGACGGTGAGACCGACGAGCCGGAGTCGCTCGGTGCCATCGCGCTGGCCGGCCGCGAGAAACTCGACAACCTGATCTTCGTCATCAACTGCAACCTGCAACGCCTCGATGGCCCGGTACGCGGTAACGGCAAGATCATTCAGGAACTGGAAGGCAGCTTCCGCGGCGCCGATTGGAACGTGATCAAGGTGATCTGGGGCCGCATGTGGGACCCGCTGTTTGCCAAGGATGACAACGGCCTGCTGCAACAGCGCATGGAGGAGGCGGTCGACGGCGACTACCAGAACTACAAGGCCAACGATGGCGCCTATGTGCGCGAGCACTTCTTCGGCACCCGTCCCGAGCTGCAGGAGATGGTCAAAGACCTCTCCGACGAAGAGATCTGGAAGCTCAACCGCGGCGGCCATGATCCCTACAAGGTGTACGCCGCCTACCACGACGCCGTGCACCACGAAGGTCAGCCAAGCGTGATTCTGGCCAAGACCATCAAGGGCTACGGCACCGGTGCTGGCCAAGGCCAGAACACTGCGCACAACACTAAGAAAGTCGATATCGACAGCTTGAAGAAATTCCGCGATCGCTTCGACATTCCGGTCAACGATGACGAGCTGGAAAAACTACCTTTCTACAAACCAGAAGAAGGCAGCGCCGAGTACAAATACCTGCACTCGCGCCGCGAAGCGCTCGGCGGCTACATGCCCCAGCGCCGGGTCGAAAGCGCCCGCGTGCCGGTGCCACCACTGGATACCTTGAAAGCCATTCTGGATGGCAGCGGTGATCGCGAGATTTCCACCACCATGGCCTTCGTGCGGATCATCTCGCAACTGGTGAAGGACAAGGAGCTGGGCCCGCGCATCGTGCCTATCGTGCCCGACGAGGCGCGCACCTTCGGCATGGAGGGCATGTTCCGCCAGCTCGGCATCTATTCCTCCGTCGGCCAACTGTATGAGCCTGTCGACAAGAATCAGGTGATGTTCTACCGCGAGGACAAGAAGGGCCAGATTCTCGAGGAAGGCATCAACGAAGCGGGCGCCATGTCGAGCTGGATAGCCGCCGGTACCGCGTACAGCACGCACAACCAACCGATGCTGCCGTTCTACATTTTTTACTCGATGTTCGGCTTCCAGCGTATTGGTGATCTGGCCTGGGCCGCTGGCGACAGCCGCGCCAAGGGCTTCCTGATCGGCGGCACGGCCGGTCGCACCACACTGAATGGCGAGGGTCTGCAGCACGAAGACGGGCACAGCCACATTCTGGCCAGCACCATCCCCAACTGCCGCAGCTACGACCCGACCTACGGCTACGAGCTGGCGGTAATCATTCGCGAAGGCGCGCGGCGCATGATGGAAGAGCAGGAAAACGTCTACTACTACCTGACCGTGATGAATGAAGCCTACGAGCAACCCGCTATGCCCAAGGGCAAAGAGGTGCAGGACGGCATCATGCGCGGCATGTACCTGCTCGACTCCACCGGCAAGCCGGGCGAGCTGCATGTACAGCTGATGGGCAGCGGCACCATTCTGCGCGAGGTGCGCGAGGCGGCGAAGATCCTCAAGGACGACTTTGACGTTACCGCCGACATCTGGAGTGTCACCAGCTTTAACGAGTTGCGCCGCGACGGTCTGGCTGTTGAGCGTGACAACCGCCTGCACCCCACGCGCAAGAAAAAACTGACCTTTGTTGAGCAGTGTCTGGAAAAACGCAGCGGCCCGGTTATCGCGTCGACCGATTACATGAAGCTGTTCGCCGACCAGATCCGCGAATGGGTTCCGGGCACTTACAAGGTGCTTGGCACCGATGGCTTCGGCCGTAGCGACAGCCGCCGCAAACTGCGTGAGTTCTTTGAGGTCGATCGCCACTGGGTGGCCTATACCGCGCTGAGCGCGCTGGTGGAAGAAGGCAAGCTGAAGCCCAAGGTGCTGACTGATGCACTCAAGACCTTCGGCATCAACCCCGACAAGATCAACCCACTGGACTGCTGAGGAGCGACGGTATGAGTGAAGTCATCAAAGTACCCGACATCGGCGGCGGTGAGGGTGAAGTCATCGAAATTCTGGTCAACGAAGGCGACACGGTAGAAGCGGAACAATCGCTGCTGGTACTGGAATCCGACAAGGCGAGCATGGAAGTGCCCTGCCCCAAGGCCGGCGTGGTCAAAGCCATCAAGGCCAAGCTTGGCGACACCCTGAAGGAAGGCGATGCGTTGATCGAACTGGAGATAGCCAGCGGCGATAGCAACGAGGACAGCGAATCCGAGGAAAAGCCTGCCGAGGCCGAAAAGCCTAAACAACCAGAGTCGAAAGACCAGGCGCCGGCGCAAGAGAAGAAATCCGAGCCGAGCCAAGCCGCAGCGAAAAAGGCGGCAAGCAAGAGTGAAGCCGTCAAGGTACCCGACTTGGGTTCGGATGCGGGCGCCAAGGTCATCGAGATTCTGGTCAGCAAGGGTGACAAGGTCGAAGCCGACCAGTCGCTGCTGGTACTTGAATCCGACAAGGCCAGCATGGAGCTGCCCGCGCCCTTTGCTGGCGTGATCGAGTCCATTGAGGTCAAGCTTGAGCAGGACGTCAAAACCGGCGACCTGATCATGCACATGCAGGTTCAGGGTGAGGCGGACGACGCTGAGCCCGCAGGCGACAAGGATAGCGCCAAGGAAAGCCCCGACGATGCCAAGGCAGAAGCGCCAAAGCAGGCAGCGTCCGCCGCCAGCGAGAGCAAAACGCCCGACGTGGAAACTCCGCCGCCGGTCGGCGGCCCGAGCCGCGAAGGCGCCAAGGTCCATGCCGGCCCGGCCGTGCGTATGCTGGCTCGTGAGTTTGGTATCGACCTGGTCGACGTCAAGCCCACAGGCCCACGCGAGCGCATCCTCAAGGAAGACGTGCAGAAACACGTGCAGGCGGTGATGAAACAGCAGAAATCCGGGAACGCCGCTGTCGGCGGCTCCGGCATCCCCGCCGTGCCCGCAGTCGATTTCTCACGCTTTGGCGAGGTCGAAACCAAGGACATGACGCGCCTGCAACAGGTCGGCGCCGCCAACATCCACCGCAGCTGGCTCAACGTGCCGCATGTCACCCAGTTTGACCTGGCCGACATCAGCGCGCTGGAAGCCTTCCGCAAGGAGCAAAAAGCGGTCGCAGAAAAGGCCGGCGTCAAGCTGACCATCCTGCCCTTCCTGCTCAAAGCCTGCGCGCATGTGCTGAATGAGCAGCCTGGCTTCAACGTCGCACTGGCGCCAAACGGCAAGCAATTGATCCAGAAGAAATTTGTGCACATCGGCTTTGCCGTCGATACGCCGGACGGGCTGCTGGTTCCGGTGATACGCGATGTCGACAAGAAGAGCCTGCTGCAGCTGGCGGGTGAGGCAGCTGAGCTGGCCGAGAAGGCGCGCAACAAGAAGCTCGGGGCCGACGCCATGCAAGGCGCCTGCTTTACCATCTCCAGCCTGGGACATATCGGCGGGACTTATTTCACGCCTATTGTGAATAGCCCGGAGGTAGCCATTTTGGGCGTCTCCAAGGCGACCATGCAGCCCGTGTGGGATGGCCAGGCGTTCCAGCCGCAGCTGATGCTGCCGCTGTCACTGTCTTACGACCACCGCGCCATCAACGGCGCCGCGGCGGCGCAGTTCACCAAGCGGCTTGGTGAGCTTTTGGGAGATATTCGTTCGATGCTGCTGTAAGGAAAGCAGGCGGGGAGGTCACCTCCCCGCCTAATACGCGTGGCGACCGGCCGGATGACACAGACGATTGACGTGATCGTTTATCTCAAAGCGCTGCCGGCTTTATGGGGTTTACTTGGCTGCTTTGAGCTGACGTTGTTTTTCTTCCATTTTTTTTCCAAGCTCCAGCAATTGATCTTTGCTCATCAGCTTAGCGGCATCCTTGAACATCTCTTCCTCTTCCTCTTCGATGTGGTGCTCCAGCAACTCTTTGAGCACCTTCATGCGTCCAGAGAAATTGATGCTGCCTGGATCGGTTTTAAACAGATCCGGTAATACCAGCTCTTCTACTGCACGATGCTCTTCCTTCGCCTCGGCTACCATCTTCGCTTCGTCTTTAGCACCCGCTTTGTTGAAAGCCGGATAAAACAGCTCTTCTTCAAGCGTCGTATGAATTGAAACTTCAGTGCGTATTTTCTCGAGCAGCTCTGAACGCGTTTTTATTGCCCGCTCCGTGGTATCCGTAAGCTTGGCAAGCAGACTTTTTACTGTTGTATGGTCTTTTTTTAACAGATCAATAGCATTCATCTCGGCTAACCTCATTCAGGGTCGGTAACACTGAATTGTGACCACGTTGACAACGAAGCGTTCACTCCATTTATTTCATCGTTCGCAAGAATTTATTTGAACCATTTTTTATTCTACCGGGTCAGTTTGTATACCACCCACTCGCACTACCCGCAGGAGCTACTTCATGAACACGATTGATACGAAAGAACTGATTTCCACCCTGAACGATCTGATTGAAACCAGCAAAGACGGAGAAGAAGGCTTCCGTGTATGTGCTGAAGATACCAAGCGCTCAGACCTGAAAACCCTCTTTTCCCAGCGGTCGCTTGAGTGCGGTAAAGCCGCCCAAGAACTGCAGGCAGTGGTTGCCCGCCTAGGTGGCAAGCCTGAAGATTCAACCAGCATTGGTGGTGACATGCACCGCCGCTGGGTAGACCTCAAGTCTATGATTACTGGTAAAGATGATAAAGCCGTACTCAATGAATGCGAGCGCGGCGAAGATGTTGCCAAAAAGAATTACAAAGAGGCGTTGGAGAAAGCACTTCCCGAAGATATACGCCAACTAGTGCAGCGTCAGTACGAGGGTGTTTTACGTAACCACGACCAGGTAAAATCCCTTCGCGATGCCGAGCGCGCTCGTAGCTAAGCAACGTGGTAGTTATTTAAATAGCTAATTACCACGACAGAAAGAATCTGGCGCGTCCGCATTATACGGATGCGCTAAATTCTTTTTTTAAGTTTTATATTCAAGTCTGTTTAAATTGCTTTATTTGGCACTTTTAATGTGAATACACAAACAAAAAGGGCGACGCTTTCGCGTCGCCTTTTTTGTTTGTGTCGCTAAACCCAGCTACGACCTATGGCCAAAGCTTTAGCCCATGGAGCCGCCACTACTCCAGCGGCATTGGTCAGGCCGCAGCTTTATCCGTCAGTGGCTAAACACAAACTCGTCGTTCTCAACCTTAGCCTGAATGGTTTCGCCGTGGGCAAAGTCACCCGCCAGAATCCGCTGCGCCAGCGGGTTCTCGATCCAGCGCTGGATCGCCCGCTTAAGCGGCCGCGCGCCGTAAACCGGGTCGTAACCCACAGCAACCAGTTTCTCCAGCGCCTCGTCAGTCAGTTGCAGATCCAGATCGCGTTCGGCCAAACGTTCACGCAGGCGGCCCATCTGAATTTCGGCGATACCTGCAATCTGCTCCTTGCCGAGCGGCTCGAACACCACTACCTCGTCCACCCGGTTGATGAACTCCGGACGGAAGTGCTGCCCCAAGGCATCCATCACCGCGGCGTGCTGTGCTTCCGGGTCACCCACCAGCTCCTGAATCTGAGCTGAACCCAGGTTCGAGGTCATCACGATCACCGTATTGCGAAAGTCCACGGTGCGGCCCTGGCTGTCGGTCAGACGGCCGTCTTCCAACACTTGCAACAACACGTTGAACACATCCGGATGCGCCTTCTCGACCTCATCCATCAGGATTACTGAATACGGCTTGCGGCGCACTGCCTCGGTCAGGTAGCCACCCTCTTCGTAACCAACGTAGCCGGGCGGCGCACCGATCAGGCGAGCCACCGAGTGCTTCTCCATGAACTCGGACATATCAATGCGCACCATGGCCTCTTCGGTATCGAAGAGGAACTCGGCCAGCGCCTTGCACAGCTCGGTCTTGCCGACACCGGTTGGCCCCAGAAACATGAAGGAGCCGCTTGGACGGTTCGGGTCAGACAGGCCAGCGCGAGAGCGCCGCACCGCATTGGAGACCGCCACTACCGCCTCGTGCTGACCGATTACCCGGTTGTGCAGCGCGTCTTCCATGCGCAGCAGTTTGTCGCGCTCGCCTTCGAGCATTTTCGACACCGGGATGCCGGTCCACTTGGAGACAACTTCAGCAATCTCTTCATCGGTAACCTTGTTGCGCAGCAGCTGGTTATCCGGCTTGGTGTGCTGCTCGGCCATCTGCTGACTGCGCTCCAGGTCCGGGATCACCCCGTACTGCAGCTCGGCCATGCGGTTCAGATCACCCTTGCGGCGCGCCTGCTCAAGTTCTGCCTTGGCCTGCTCAATGCGTTCCTGAATCTGTGCCGAGCCCTGCACATCAGCCTTCTCCGCTTTCCAGATTTCTTCCAGGTCAGCGTATTCGCGTTCCAGCTTGACGATGTCTTCTTTCAGCTTCTCCAGGCGTTTGAGCGCCGCGTCATCGTCTTCTTTCTTCAGCGCCTCGCGCTCAACCTTCAGCTGAATCAAGCGCCGCTCCAGACGGTCCAGTGCTTCGGGCTTGGAGTCGATCTCCATGCGAATGCGGCTGGCCGCCTCGTCGATCAGATCGATTGCCTTGTCGGGCAACTGGCGATCGGTGATATAGCGGTGCGACAGCTTGGCAGCGGCAATGATGGCGCCGTCGGTGATGGTGATCTTGTGGTGCACCTCATAGCGCTCTTTCAGGCCACGCAGGATCGCGATGGTGTCCTCTTCGCTCGGCTCATCCACCAGAACTTTCTGGAAACGACGCTCAAGCGCAGCATCTTTTTCGATGTACTGGCGGTATTCATCCAGCGTGGTGGCGCCAACACAGTGCAGCTCGCCGCGCGCCAAGGCCGGCTTGAGCATATTGCCGGCATCCATCGACCCTTCGGCCTTGCCGGCGCCCACCATGGTGTGCAGCTCGTCGATAAACAGGATAACCCGGCCTTCCTGCTTGGAAAGCTCATTGAGTACGGCCTTGAGCCGCTCTTCAAACTCGCCACGGAACTTGGCGCCAGCAATCAGCGAGCCCATGTCGAGCGACAGCAGACGTTTGTCTTTCAGGCCATCCGGCACCTCACCGTTAACGATACGCTGCGCCAAGCCCTCGACAATGGCGGTCTTGCCCACGCCAGGCTCACCAATGAGTACCGGGTTGTTCTTGGTGCGGCGCTGCAATACCTGAATGGTTCGACGAATTTCGTCATCACGGCCGATCACGGGGTCGAGCTTGCCGTCCTCGGCCTTTTTGGTCAGATCAACGGTGTATTTGTCGAGCGCCTGGCGCGACTCCTCCGCGTTGGCGTCATTTACGGCTTCGCCACCGCGCAGGTTGTTGATGGCGTTCTCCAGAGCCTTTTTCGAGACGCCCTGCCCCAGCAGAATCTTGCCGGCACTGGTCTTGTCGTCCATGGCCGCGAGCAATACCAGCTCGCTGGAGATAAATTGATCACCGCGCTGCTGTGCCAGGCGATCAGCCTGGTTGAGCAGGCGCGCCAGATCCGTGGACATGCTCACGTCGCCGGTCGGATTGGTGACGGTGGCGAGTTTGTCGAGCGCGTTGCCGAGTTCACTGCGCAGGGTATTGATGTCAAACCCGACCTGCATCAACAGCGGCTTGATCGAGCCCTGCTGTTGCTCAAGCAGAGCCACCAACAGGTGCAGCGTATCAATCTGGGAATGGTCACGGCCCACGGCGAGCGATTGCGCGTCGGACAAGGCGACTTGTAATTTGCTGGTCATACGGTCAATACGCATGGCATTCGTCCTGTATTAAAAGGCCCGATTCGACGCAGCGAGACGGGCAAAGTCATTGTGCATGACAGTTTAATAAGGACGATTATCGCGCTTTCAAGGCAGCAAACCCTGATAAGGGTCAATTTTTTGTCGCTTACGACAACCAGATCAATGACGCGAAGCGCCCGGTCTTACCATCGCGGCGGTAGGAGAAGTAGCGTGCAGGCTCGCTGACCGTACACAGGCCACCGCCATACACCGCGGTAACACCCGCCTTGGCCAGCCGCTGCCGCGCCAGTTGATAAATATCCGCCAGATAATGCCCCTCGCGGCTGGACGGCACAAATGCAGCCTGCGCCTGGGCATCATGCGCAATGAAGGCGTCGCGTACCTCCGGACCAACCTCGAACTCCTGTGGCCCGATGGCCGGCCCAAGCCAGGCCATCAGGGCATAACCGGGGCTTCCCATACTGCTCACCGTCAGCTCCAGAATACCCTCCAGCAAGCCACGCCAGCCTGCATGAGCAGCCGCCACGCGAGTACCATCCTTGTTGCAAAAGAGTACCGGCAGGCAGTCGGCGGTCATTATGGTACAGGCGATCTGCCGCTCGTTGGTCCAGCTGGCGTCGGCGTCGGCCACCTGATCGGGATTGGCCTTGCAGGCCAGGGTGCTATGGGTCTGATTCAACCAGGCCGGTGTACAGCCCAGCACGCGCTGCAACTCCGCCCGATTGGCAGCAACGTGGGTCGGCTCATCGCCCACATGGGTACCCAGATTGAACCCCTTCCACGGACCTTGGCTACAGCCACCCCGGCGGGTGGTGATACAGGTACGGACATTGGCGGGCGCCGGCCATTCGGCGCTGATCCACAGTGGGCTCATTCGGCGATCTCACCATCCTCTTTCAACAACGCCAGCAAATGCTGCATATCGGCTGGCAGCGGCACCTGCCATTGCATGGTGCGGCCATCAACCGGGTGCAGCAGCTCCAAACGCCGTGCGTGCAGCGCCTGGCGGGGGAATTCACGCAACTCTCGAATCAGTTCGGGGCTGGCGCCGGGCGGAATACGCAGGCGACCGCCGTAGGTAGGATCGCCGACCAGCGGGAAGTAAATATGGCTCATGTGTACGCGAATCTGATGGGTACGGCCGGTTTCCAGCTTCACCTTTACATGGGTGTGCGCGCGGAAGCGCTGGATGACGCGGTAATGACTGATCGCCTGCTTGCCGCCGGCTACCACCGCCATTTTCTGGCGCTGGCTACCGTGTCGGGCAATCGGCTGATCGACCTTGCCGCCCGCGGTCATCACGCCGACGACCACACACTCGTACTCGCGGCTGACACTGCGCGCCTGTAGTTGCGCTACCAGATCGGTTTGCGCCTCGATGGTCTTGGCCACCACCATCAGCCCCGTTGTGTCCTTGTCCAGTCGGTGCACAATGCCCGCGCGCGGCACTTTGGCCAGCTCGGGGGCGTGGTGGAGCAGCGCGTTCAGCAGAGTCCCGTCCTGATGTCCGGCCGCCGGATGAACCACCAGGCCCGCCGGCTTGTTGATCACCAGCAGCGCATCGTCTTCATAGAGGATGTCCAGTGCGATGGCTTCAGGTTGCCAGTCGCCCTGCAATTCACGTTCGGCATCCAGCGTCAGCTGTTCGCCGCCGTAGACGGTGTCACGGGTGCGCTTCTGCTCGCCATCGACCAGCAAGCTGCCGTCCTTGATCCAGCCCTGCAGGCGTGAACGCGAGTGGTCGGGGAACAATTGCGCCGCCACCTGGTCTAGGCGTTGACCACCCGACTCGGGACTTACCTGTGCAGACAAAAGAATACGATCGGACATGCGGAGCTCACTGGATGGTGCGGGGGACGTAGAAGCAGATGCAATCCCTTTTGGTTTCGCCTCTGCGCTGTGGTTAAATACGGCTTTTCCCGGTTTGCCGGGACTGCTGCACAAGCCCCAACTATAACAGGACGGCTGCTGTGGAAACAGCGTGGTGCCGCCCATTCGGATGTCATGATATGTCGCTGAAACATCTCCTGCTGGTCGGTCTGCTCGCCTTTGTCGCCGCCTGTTCCTCCAACAAGCCAGTCATTGACGAGTCGCTTAGCGAATCTGAACTGTACCGCAAGGCGCAAACCGATCTGGACGCAGAAAACTACGCGCCGGCCATCGAGACGCTACGTGCGCTGGAGTCCCGCTATCCCTTCGGTCGCTATGCCGACCAGGCACAGTTGGAGCTGATCTACGCCTACTACCAGAATCTTGAAGCCGAAGCCGCTACTGCCTCTGCCGATCGTTTCATCCGCCTGCACCCGCAGCACCCGAATGTCGACTACGCCTATTACGTCCGCGGACTGGCCTCCTTTACCCGCGACCAGGGCATCTTCGAGCGCTTTCTGCCGCTGGACATGACCCGCCGCGATCCCGGCGCTGCGCGTGATTCGTTCAACGACTTCGCCCAGCTGATCAACCGTTATCCCAACAGCCAGTACGCGCCCGATGCACGCAAACGCATGGTTTATCTGCGCAACCTGCTGGCCGATTACGATGCTCACGTTGGCCACTATTACCTCAAGCGCGGCGCCTATCTCGCCGCCGCCAACCGCGGTCGCTACATTGTCGAGAACTACCAGCAGACCCCTGCGGTAGGCAACGGCCTGGCGCTGATGGTAGCCGGCTATGACCGCTTGGCCATGTACGACCTGGCCGACAGCGCGCTGGAAACGCTGAAGCTGAACTATCCGGAGCACCCTGCCCTGGCTGATGGCAAGTTCAAGCATCACGTCGAGCCCAGCCAGCCAGAAATGAACTGGATGGAGTCCATGTCGGTCAGCGCCCTGGATGCCGTCACTGCACCGCCGCCACGCACCGCCAAGACTCAAATGGAGCGCCAGATGGATCGTCAGTACCAGGACGCCGTCGCTGCGCTGCCTCGTGAAGTGCGCGTGCACGGCGAAGAGGGTCGCCGCTCGTTCTGGAACCGCGTGACCTTCGGCCTGATCGACTAAGCCCAAAGCCGCAACAAAAAGCCCGCGTCAACGCAGATTGACGCGGGCTTTTTGTTGCGCAGCTGCAAGCTGCGTCAGCGTAAGTTAACTCTCACTTCAGTAAAGCCGCTCTTGCTTGTGGCTTGTGGCTACTCAATCATCCATTGCCCAACCCGAGGTGATCGGATAACGCCGGTCTCGGCCAAAGCCGCGCTGGGTTACCCGCGCACCTACGGCAGCTTGACGCCGCTTGTACTCGTTCAGGTCAACCAGGCGTACCACCCGCTTGACGACATCCTCCTCAAAGCCCGCTGCAATGATGGCGCTGGCCGACAGGTCATGTTCGATATACAGGCGCAGAATCTCATCCAGTTCCGGGTAGGCTGGCAGCGAATCTTCGTCCTTCTGGTCGGGCGCCAGCTCGGCGGAGGGCGGGCGATCTATCACCCGTTGCGGAATCACCGGATCGAGGGTATTGCGGTACTCTGCAAGGCGGAAAACCAGCGTTTTGGGTACATCCTTGAGCACATCAAAGCCGCCGGCCATATCGCCGTACAAGGTTGCGTAACCCACCGCCATCTCGCTCTTGTTACCCGTGGTCAGCACCAGGGCACCGGTCTTGTTTGACAGCGCCATCAGCAGGGTGCCACGGCAACGGGCCTGGAGGTTCTCTTCGGTGGTGTCACGCGGCAGACCGGAAAACACCGGTTCCAGCGTTGCCATGAAGGCTTCTACCATGGCGGCAATGGGCAACACGCGATAGGTCACGTGCTGCGTCCTGGCCTGAGCCTCGGCGTCTTCCAGACTCATCCCCGACGTGTAATGGTACGGCATCATTACCGCTTCAACCCGCTCGGCGCCCAGCGCATCCACTGCGACCGCCAGGGTCAGCGCCGAATCGATACCACCAGACAGCCCTAACACCACACCCTTGAAGCCATTTTTATTGACGTAATCCCGCACGCCGGTAACCAGCGCCTGGTAAACACTCGCTTCCAGCTCCGGCATCGCGGCCAGCCCTCCCTGGCGCAGCTTTACCGCGGCTTCATCGAACAGAACGTCGACCGCGTGCAAACCCTCATCAAAGGCGCCGGCCCTGCAGGCGACGTGCCCGGCGCTACCGACTGCGACCGAGCCACCGTCGAACACCAGCTCATCCTGACCGCCAACCTGGTTGACGTAGATGATCGGCATGCCGCCCTCCTGCGCGCGCTCAGCCAACATGGCTTCACGCTCCTGCTGCTTTTCCATGTGGAACGGCGAGGCGTTCAGATTAAGCATCAAGCGGCCGCCCGCTGCTTTAGCCAGGGCCATGGGCTGCGGGTGCCAGATATCCTCACAGATACTGATCGCCACCGGCAGACCGTCGATTTCCACCACGCACGCGCCCTCACCTTCGGTGAAATAGCGCTTTTCATCAAACACGCGGTAGTTGGGCAATTGCTGTTTGGCGTAAGAAGCGAGCATCTGACCGTCGGCAATCACCGCTGCCATGTTGTAGCACAGGCCATCGCTTTGCCACGGATAACCCACCACCAGGTAGATACCACGCACCTCGTCGCACAGGCGCTGTAACCCACGCGCTACCCTGGCCTGCATGCTGGAGCGCAGGAGCAGGTCTTCGGGTGGATAGCCGCACAGCGACAGCTCGGGAAACACAATCACCCGTGCGCCCAGCTCGTCACGCGCATGTCTGGCGGCTTCGATGATGCGCTCAAGGTTGCCGGGAATATCACCGACCCGCATATTCAGCTGGGCCATCACGACGCGCAAGGTAGCTGCCATCTTTACTCTCCTGACTCATATTGCTGCCTATTGTCCGGCATGCACCGCGGGCTCGCAATCGCCGCGTAGCCGAGGCAGGTGAGTAGCCTATGGCGGCGCTTTGGCTGCGCCGGTCAATGGGCTACACTGGGGCACTTTCATTTCGCATAGCAGTTGTCATGGGCCTGATAAAACTTATTATTCTCGGTGTGCTGGCCTGGTTGGCCCTCACGCTCTGGCGGCGTGCCCAGCTCAACCGGCAACGCAATACCACGACCACTCCCAAGCCAGATCAGGCACCCGTGATGGTTCGCTGCGCGCACTGCCAGGTGCACCTGCCGCAGGATCGGGCGTTGCGCGGCCACGACAGCTGGTATTGCTGCGCGGAGCATCGCGATGTCGAACCTGACTGAGCAACAGCAGATAGACTCGCACCGCCCGCGCATACTGCGCCTGTATAACCTCTATCGCGTCATTCTCGGCTTTGGCCTTACCCTGCTGACCAACGCGGTATTGCGCGACGGCCTGCTGGAACTCAGCAATCCGGCGATCTACGAGAAAGCCAGCTGGATTTACCTGTTCATCAACGTGCTGATTGCCCTGCTGCTGCATCGTGGCCGCCGCGACCTGCATGTGTTTCTGGTCACTTTGGTCGATATCGGCCTGCTTGGCGTGATCTTTTTCGCCGCCGGCGGGGTGGGTAGCGGCTTCGGCAACCTGCTGATCATTCCGGTGGCCATCGGCAATATCCTGCTGCATGGCCGCATTGGTCTGCTGTTGCCGGCACTGGCCAGTATCGGCCTGATCTATCTGACCTTCTTTCTCAGCCTGACTCACCCCTACGTAGGCCAGAGCTACCTGCAAGTGGGTGTGCTGGGCTGTATCTACTTCGCCGTCGCGCTCTTCGTGCAACGTTTCAGCCGGCGACTGTACCTGTCCGAATCCCTGGCACAGCAGCAAGCCGCCAGCCTGGCCAGCCTTGAACAGCTCAATCAGTTGATCATTCAGCGCATGCGCACCGGCATCATCGTGGTGGGCCCGGACAACCGCATCATCACCGGCAACGAAGCCAGCGCGCAGATGCTGGCACGACCCATTCAGGCCGGCCCGGCGCTGGACAAACTGGTGCCGGAGCTGGACCAGCGGCTGCAACAATGGCGCCGCAACCCCTCCACTCGCTCCACCTCGTTCCACAGCCATAGTGGCAGCGCCGAAATACTCGCCAATTTCAAACCCCTTGGCGGCAGTGGCGACAAGACCATCCTGATCTTCCTCGACGACAACACCCAGGTCGCGCAGCAGGCGCAACAGCTCAAACTGGCCTCGCTCGGGCGGCTGACTGCCAGTATTGCCCACGAAATACGCAACCCGCTGGGCGCCATCAGCCATGCCGCCCAGTTGCTCAATGAGTCCGACCAGCTGTGCAAGCAGGATGTGCGGCTGACAGAGATTATTCAGCAACACTCTCAACGCATGAACCGTGTTATTGAAACCGTGCTGGAGCTTTCCCGGCGCCGGCCCAGCGAGCCCCAACTGGTTGATCTGGCGCTCTGGACATCCAGCTTTCTCACCGACTTTCGTGCCGCCAACCCGCCGACCGACATCATCGAGTGCGAGATAGAGAAAGAAGGCATACTCACGCGTATCGACCCCAACCAGATGACCCAGGTACTCAACAACCTCTGCCAGAACGCACTGCGCTACAGTGGCAGCGCCGGCAGCGAGCGAACGATCTACCTGAAGCTCTACGAAGACGGCATCAGCCAATTGCCTACACTGGAAGTCATCGATTATGGTCCCGGCGTGGCAGACGAGCACGTAGGGCATATTTTTGAGCCGTTCTACACCACCGAGGCCAGCGGCACCGGACTGGGCCTGTATATTTCCCGCGAGCTGAGCGAAAGCAACCAGGCGCGCCTGGAATATGAGGCGGCCACACCGACCGGCAGTTGTATGCGCATTACCTTTGCGCATCCAAAACGCTTGGTATGATGAGCGCAAAACACTACCCAAAGGCACGGAGCACCCCTGGCTGACATGAGCAAGCCCACCGTTTTGATCATCGACGACGAGCCCGACATTCTCGAGCTACTGGACATGACGCTCGGGCGAATGGATGTCTGCACCCAGAGCGCGTCCAGCATGGCCGAGGCGCTCGCGTTGCTGCGCAAAAACCACTATGCGCTCTGCCTCACCGATATGCGCCTGCCCGACGGTGACGGCATGAGCATTGTGCGCCATATACAGCAACACAACCCCGACACGCCGGTTGCGATGATCACCGCCTATGGCAGCCTCGACACCGCAATCAATGCGCTCAAGGCCGGTGCCTTCGACTTTCTGACCAAACCGGTTGACCTGCAGCGTTTGCGCGAACTGGTCGGCAGCGCCCTCAAGCTCAATCCACCCGACGACCGACAGAACGAGCCAAGCCAGGACCCGCTACTGGGTATTTCGCCGCCGATCGACCGCCTGCGCCAGCAGATTGCCAAACTGGCACGCAGCCAGGCGCCACTGTATATCAGCGGTGAGTCGGGTAGCGGCAAGGAGCTGGTAGCGCGGCGCATTCATGCGCTCGGCCCCAGAGCAGAGCAAGCCTTCGTCCCGGTAAACTGCGGCGCCATACCCTCAGAGTTGATGGAGAGCGAGTTTTTTGGCCATCGCAAGGGCAGCTTTACCGGTGCCGTGGCCGACAAACCCGGGCTGTTTCAGGCCGCCAACCACGGCACCCTGTTTCTCGACGAGGTAGCCGATCTGCCTATGGCCATGCAGGTCAAGCTGCTGCGCGCCATTCAGGAGAAAGCAGTGCGGCCGCTAGGTACCCAGCAGGAGGAGTCGGTCGACGTCAGACTGCTGTGCGCCACTCATAAGGATCTGGCCAACGAGGTGGCCGAAGGGCGCTTCCGGCAGGATCTGTTCTACCGCATCAACGTGATCGAGCTGCATGTACCACCGCTGCGCGAGCGCCGCGAAGACCTGCCGCTGCTGACCCGCCACATTCTCGGCAAACTGGCAAAACGCAATGGCTTGCCCGTGCCGCAGGTCGCCGAGAAAGGCATGGAACTGCTGTGCAACTACCGCTTCCCCGGTAACGTACGCGAGCTGGAGAACGCACTGGAGCGCGCCTTTACCCTGTGCGAAAACCAGCGTATCGAAGCGGCAGACCTGCATCTGTCGGGCTGCCCCAGTCCCGGCGCAGACGATAATGCCGACTTCAGCCAGATCGACCATCTGGAGGACTTCCTCGACAATATCGAGCGTCAAGCCATTACCCAGGCCCTGGAAGAAACCCGCTGGAACAAGACCGCTGCCGCCAAGCGGCTTGGCCTGACCTTCCGCTCGCTACGCTATCGCCTGAAAAAACTCGGGCTGGATGACTGAGCAGAGCTGATCAGAGCCGTCCAGCAGGCAGGTAGGGTTGCGGATTCAACGCCGGCTCACGCTGCAACACCAGGTCAGCCAAGAGCCGGCATGACGCCGGCGCCAACACCAGCCCGTTACGGTAGTGCCCCGCGTTAAGCCACAGGCCGTCCAACCCCGGTACCGGTCCGATGTAGGGAATACCCTCTGGCGAGCCGGGCCGCAAGCCAGCCCACTGTGCAACCGGCGCCATCGCCGCCAGATCCGGCAACAGCGCCTCGGCCGAATACCGCAGTGACTGCAGCGCCTCCTCTGTGGTGCGTTTATCGTATTGCGCGTGTTCCAGCGTACTACCGATCAGAATATGCCCATCTTTGCGCGGAATCGCATAACGCCCCTCATGCAGCACGACCGACTTCAGCCAGCCAGGCTCACGCTTGTACAGCAACATCTGACCCTTTACCGGTACCACCGGTACCGCTACGCCCGCCTGCGCCAACCAGTCGCCGGTCCAGGCGCCGGTCGCCACGACTACGGCATCAGCGCGGTGCTCGGCGGTGGCCGTGCGCACCCCGGTCACCTGCTGGCCGTCACACAAAAGCGCCAACGCCGGGCTGCGTTCATGCAGCTGAAACTCGGCAAACTGCAACAATCGCGCGCGCAACGCCTGCAGCAGCCGCGGGTTGCGCAGGTTCGCCAGGTCCGCCTGCCACAGGGCACTCTGGTAGCCGCTGGCCAGCTGCGGCACACGCTGATAGATAAAAGGGCTACTTACCTCGCTCAGCGGCTGCTGGTGCGTCTGCGCCCAGGCCCGCGCCTGCGCACGCTCGGCGTGATCCAGCCACAGCAAACCACAGGGTGCTACTTCAGCATCGATGCCGGTCGCCGCCAGCAGCTGCGCTGCCAGGGTTGGATAGAAACCCTGCGACCAGTTTGCCAGCGCGCGCACCGGCTCCTCATATCGCCACGGATACAGCGGTGAAACGATGCCACCCCCCGCCCATGACGCCTCCCGCCCACACTCACCGCGCTCAAGCAGAGTCACCCGACAGCCTGCTTCAAGCAGGTTCAGCGCACTCAGGCACCCCATCACACCACCACCCACCACCACAAAATCCTGCATCAACGCCCCTCAAAGAAATTCATAAGCAGCTCACCCGGCTCGCTACCCGACGCGCAGAGCCTAGCGCGAAATGACGCCAAACCCATTGTGCCGGATCAATTAAACATCGCGCGGCAACCACCGCGGCACGACAGAGAAAGCCCCGACGTCCGCCGAGGGCAGTGGCGGCCCAAGCTGCCTTTGACGCGTAAATTAGCGCTTCTGCAGGGCTAACCTGCCTATTTGGCGTCATTGTCGCCGCTTTGATTCTGTCACCGACCCGATTTAACCGGTATGATAACGCCTCTCTGAACTACTCCAATGGCCGATCACAGTCAGTCCATTGAGCCCTGGCAGCTCACTCCCCGGAGCGCCTGTCGTTAACCAGCATGTTGTTACTGATGGTTATCCTGATGCTGCCGCACCAGGGCTTTCGGAGCAGACAGCACACCGCTTGATGTGCTCTCGATGCCAGCCACAAGCCTTGGTCGAGAACAAGCCCGTTTGCTAGCCGCCCCGACATTGGCCAGTATGATCACTGGAGAGCTCAAGAGGCTCCTTGATTTTTACCAAAGAGGCGACATGTTAATGACAGCAAGAAATGTAGATGTATTGCTGGTCGGTGGTGGTGTCATGAGCGCTACACTAGGGATGTTGCTCAAACAGCTGGATCCGGCGATGACCATTACCCTGGTCGAGCGTCTGGACCACGTTGCTCACGAAAGTACCGACGGCTGGAACAACGCCGGAACCGGCCACGCCGGCTATTGTGAGTTGAACTACACCCCTCAGGACGCCGAAGGCAATATCGCCATCGAACGCGCCCTGGCCATCAATGCATCATTTGAAGTAACCCTGCAATTCTGGACCTATCTGGTCGAGCAGGGCATCCTGCCCAAGGCATCCGACTTCATCAACACCACGCCACACCAGAGCTTTGTCTGGGGCGAGAAGGATGTTGAATTCCTGCGCAAGCGTCATGAACTGCTCAGCAACCATCACCTGTTTGCCGAAATGCAATACAGCGACGCGCCGGAAACCCTGCGCGAGTGGATGCCGCTGGTCATGTCCAGCCGTGACGCCAAGCAGCCGATCGCCGCCACCCGCGTCGAACACGGCTCGGACGTCGACTTCGGCTCACTGACCCGCAAGATGATCGACCACCTCAAGCAGCAGGACGGCTTTGAGCTGTGCCTCAAGCATTCGGTTAAAAGCCTGCGCAAGAGCAAAAAGGGTCACTGGCGCGTCAACATCGAAGACGAAAAGAGCGGCGAAGACAAAACCTTCAACGCCAAGTTCGTATTTCTCGGCGCTGGCGGCGGCTCATTGCCCTTGCTGCAGAAATCTCAGATCGATGAAAGCCAGGGCTACGGCGGCTTCCCGGTCAGCGGGCAGTGGCTGGTTTGCAAGGCACCCGAAGTGGTCAAGCGTCATAGCTCCAAGGTTTACGGCAAGGCGCCGGTCGGCGCACCACCGATGTCGGTTCCGCACCTGGACACGCGCATCATCAACGGCCAGCCAGCCCTGCTGTTCGGCCCCTTTGCCGGCTTCACCACCAAGTTCCTGAAAAAGGGTTCAGTATTTGACCTGTTCTCCTCGGTCAAGCCCTACAACCTGGCGCCCATGATGGCGGTAGGCCGTGACAATATGGACCTGACCAAGTATCTGATTGCCGAGTCTTTCCAGTCGCACAAGGACCGCGTCGAGTCGCTGCGCAACTTCTTCCCCGATGCGCAGGAGAAGAACTGGGAGCTGCAAAACGCAGGTATGCGTGTACAGATCATCAAGAAAGACGCCAAGGGTCACGGCAAGCTGGAGTTTGGCACCGAGATCGTTGCGGCCAAGGACGGCACCCTCGCCGCCCTGCTGGGCGCATCACCTGGTGCCTCTACTGCTGTACAGGCGATGATTGATGTACTGGAACGCTGCTTCAAGGATCGCATCGCCAGCCCGGAGTGGCAGGCACGCATGAAGGAACTGGTGCCATCTTATGGCCAGTCACTGATCACCGACGCCGAACTGCTCAAGCGGGTACGCACCCGTACCCTGAGCACGCTGGGCCTGGGTCAGTCAGCAGTCTGAAAGCGCTGAAGGCGCTCTGGCGTCGGCGGGTGGGTAGACAGGAAACTGCCTAACCCGCTCGCCGCGTCGTCAGACTCTCCCTCAGACGGCGGATCAAGCCGCGTCATGATGTCGGCAAACCGTTGCGGTGCAATGCCTTGCTGCTGCAAAAAGGTCAAGGCAAAACCATCCGCCTCGGTTTCCATATCCCGCTGATAACTCAAATTCGCCAACAGCGCGGGTAACCCGGTAGTGATATCGGATGCTGCCGAGATATCCCCAGTCAGCGATACCATCACAAACACCAGCAATGAGCTCTGTACCACATTGCGCAATCCGTGCCGGTGTATCACGTGGCCTACCTCATGCGCCAGTACCGCCGCCAGCTCCTCATCGTGCTCCGCCAGCGCGACCATCTCGTCGGTAAATATCAGGTGCCCGCCGGGTAGCGCAAAGGCATTGGCCCCCAAGCTGTCAGACGAGCGAAAGTGCAATTGCAGAGGATGCTTGGGATAGGCTTGCTGCATAGCACGCAAATGAGGCGCCATCGCAGCCAGCACTTCTTGCTGGCGGGCCTCGGTCAGGTCGCTGGGGCCAGTCCAGAAGCCGTCCAGTGCGTCCAGCGACTGCTCACCCAGGTGCCGCTCGAGTTCAACTGGCAAGGCGTGGGCAATCTGATTGGAGAGCCAAGGGACGCCGTAAACCACCCCCAGCCAGGAGAACGCCACTACCGCCACCAGGCTGCAGACGATCAGCCTGGGGCTGACTTCCAGGCGCTGCAGCCAACTACTTCTGCCGGAGCGCGTGAGCGCGCGTGACAAGGCCTGCAAACCCGGCACGTCCAGCGATTCGAGCACCGCACCATCGGCCAGGTGCAGATAGCTGCTTGCCTTGCCGACCTGCACGCCAAGACGGACTTCATCAGCGTCATAACGTCTTACCTGGCCCGCCACCTCAAGATGCAACTGGTCACCCACCACGGTTGCACACGCCGCTTGACTGCTGCTGGACTGCCCATCGAAAAAGCGTCCGGCAACCCGCGCCTCAGACAAGGGAGATACCCACATCAAACACGTCGCCCAACTCCAGCCCCACCGCGCCGGCATGCTGGGCCTGACCAGCCACAAAGCCATCCAGATCACCGTGAATCAGCATCTGCGTGCAGTGGGCACGGTAGCGCGCCATCCGCACCTTGGCCCAGGGCGTGTAAAAGCCGAGCGTGAGCATCACCAGGGCGCTATTGCTAAGGTAGATCCACAGCATGCGCCGCTTGCCCAACCGCGACTCGAAGCCGTGATTCTCCAGGGAGGTCGCATTGGTCACCAGGTTCTGAATACCCGCCAGCAGATACCCGAAGAGCGCCAGATAGCCCAGGATTGCCAGCACGAAAGCCAGTGACTCGTGCACAAACTCTCCCAGCACAGCCCCCAATACAGCGAACCCGAGCAAAACGCCGAACATACGCAGAAACAGCATGTAGACAGCGCCGACGGAGAGGTTAAGCGTGAACTCACTAGCCCCGTAGCGCATGTTACCGATTAGAAAGTGATACCAGCGCTGCGCGGAAAACGGGATGAGCAGACCCAGACTGACAATTGCCAGCAGCGGCCAGAGATAAATCACCTGCACCGCTTGCCAGTAGCCGCCGTTGTAATCAAATCGAATGTTGCGATAGGCGCTGTTAATAGCGTGAAACTTGAGTGACCGCGCTATGATCCAGGGCAGCACAGGGACAAAAATCAGCAAGAGCCCCATCGCGACGAGGGGAAAGAAACTCGAGGCAACAGACCAGATCACCAGAGCGACCATGGCTACCAGGCGGCCACGAAAGATAACCCAGGGATCGGCCAGATATTGAAAACTGGTATCTTCCAGCAGCGTATGACCGTAAAAATACTGCAGGTTACGTACCTTGGCCCAGGGCGCGTAGAAGCCAAGTGTCACAATCAGCAGCAGGATATTTACAATCCAGATACCGAAATATTCACCGCCGTCGCCGGTAAAGCGAATGCGCGACGGGCGCCGCCCGGGGGGCTTGGCCTTGCCCACATAGGGCACCTCAGGCGGAAGATTGTCAGACAACACGGGCTCGCGGCGTACCGATGACTCAACGGCCAGCGTCTGCTCGGCACCACTCTCCGCCACCACTTCGGTAAGCAAGCCTGCCGCCTGCAGGCGCTGGCGGTAACGCTCGGCCTTTGCCGCGCTCAGATTGCTCTTGATGGTGACACGGCGACCTTCCAGCAGCGACTGGACCTGTCGCTCATCGAACCCCAGACGCAGCAACTCGCCGCGTACCGCCGGCTCTTCCATGCCCGGCACCAGCTCACCCTTGAACACCACCTTGAAACTATCCGACATCACTATCCCTTCCCTTGGAAAATACTCCTACCGCGCTGGCCGATAGCAAAAGGCCAATACGCAAAATCTGCGCTATTCAATCAAGCAGCTGACAACCGCGCAAGCCTCGGCACGCAACTTTGTGCGTTACTGCCGCGTTATGTCGAGTTCCTCGCCGCGCGCCTGCAACCGGTCATACGCCAGATCAAATTGCTGAACCAATTCCGCGGCACCAGGTGTGCGCCGCGACACCACCAGGCGCATCGACTGCTCTGCTACGGTCAAATGCGGCAACATCTCGATATTCAACTGCTTGGTCACAGCTTCTACCTGGGCTCGATAATCCAGCAGATAGTCGCCGCGACCACGCAGCAGCATGCGTACCGCGCCAATATGTGAGCTACCACTATGGAAGGTCAGCGCCAAGGCGGGGTCATCCAGAGTGCGCATCAGCTGCGCGGTGTAGGTGTAATTGGTGATCAGGATCACCCGCTTGCCCTTGATGCCCTGCGGCCATTGTGGCGCGGGGCTATCGGGCGGGTAATACAGGTTGATACCAACCACGCCCAGTGGGCGCTGGGTAAGCAGGGTATAGGCTTCTAGACCGGGCTTGTTGACGATACCCGGCCAAACTTGCACGCTCCCGTCTTCCAGGCCCTTCCAGATACGAGCGGCCGGCAAGATGCGCACCTCATAGGGCAAGCCCGCCTCATCCATCAGTTTTTTTATCAGGGTCACCGTGTGGCCACTGGCCTCGCCATCGGCATTAACCTCGGAATAGCCGGGAAAATGCATGATGCCCACCTGCAGGGGGTCACGGGTCACCTTCTCAGCCGACACGGCAGACTGCGACGCCGCCTCCTGTGCACCCAACGACGGCATGTCGGCAATCAGCAACGCCAGCGATGTCATCAAGCAGGCCCACAGCCTCATGAGATGCATTCCTATTATTTTCCAATCAGACTAGACCGGCATACCGCTGCCGTCATGCTTCGCAGCCGGGCAGGCGCGACGATGTCATTAAAATAACGTCAAATATTAAACTAGTTGTCATAAGCCTGGCGACCACCCATAAAAAAACCCTCCCGACTCAGTCGCGGAGGGTTTTTTTCAGCAGCCGTTGCTATCAGTCACCGTAGACCGGCAGCCGGGCGCAGATCTGCTTGACCTGCTCACGCACTCGATCAATCACAGACTCGTCGCCCATGTTGTCGAGAATATCGCAAATCCAGCCAGCCAGAGCCTGACAGTCCGCCTCAACAAAGCCACGCGTGGTCACCGCTGGGGTACCGATACGCAGACCCGAGGTCACGAAGGGCGAGCGCGGATCGTTCGGGACGGCATTCTTGTTTACGGTGATGAAGGCACGCCCCAGGGCAGCGTCTGCGTCTTTGCCGGTGATGTCCTGCTTGATCAGCGACAGCAGAAACAGGTGGTTCTCGGTGCCGCCGGACACGACATCGAAGCCGCGCTCGATAAACACGGCTGCCATCGCCTTGGCGTTCTTGACCACCTGCTGCTGGTAGCTCTTGAACTCGGGGCTCATGGCTTCCTTGAAGCAGATTGCCTTGGCAGCAATCACGTGCATCAGCGGGCCGCCCTGACCACCGGGGAATACCGCAGAGTTCAGTTTCTTCTCCAGTGCCTCGTTGGCGCGGGCCAGAATCAGGCCGCCGCGCGGACCGCGCAGGGTCTTGTGCGTGGTAGTGGTAACCACATCGGCAAAGGGCACCGGGTTCGGGTAAACGCCCGCCGCAACCAGACCAGCTACGTGAGCCATATCGACGAACAGGTAAGCATCTACCTTGTCGGCGATCGCACGGAAGCGGGCGAAATCCAGCACCTGGGAGTAGGCCGAGAAACCGGCAATGATCATCTTCGGCTTGTGTTCCAGCGCCAGCGCTTCAACTTCGTCGTAGTCGATCAGACCGGTGTCGGTGTTGATGCCGTACTGCACGGCATTGTAGTGCTTGCCGGAAAAGTTGACCGTCGCACCGTGGGTCAGGTGACCGCCATGCGCCAGACTCATGCCCAGCACGGTATCGCCAGGGGTCAGCAGCGCTTGAAACACCGCACTATTGGCCTGTGAACCCGCATGCGGCTGCACGTTGGCATAATCGGCACCGAACAACGCCTTGGCGCGATCAATGGCCAGCTGTTCCGCCACGTCAACATACTCGCAACCGCCATAATAGCGTTTGCCCGGGTAGCCCTCGGCATACTTGTTGGTCAGAACCGAGCCCTGCGCCTGCATGACCGCCGGGCTGGTGTAGTTTTCCGAGGCAATCAGTTCAATGTGCTCTTCCTGACGCACTTCTTCCTGCTGCATGGCTGCCCAAAGGTCGGCATCGTATGTGGCTATATCGTTGGAACGGCTAAACATGTAACGGCCCCCTGCTAGGTCGTTCAGAAACAAAAGAGGCGCGCATTTTAACGCAAGCGACGCCAACTGGCACTTGAAAAGCATTCAGGCGTGAGCAAAAAACGCTCATTCAATCGCCCGCAGCCAGCGCTGCTCGAATGCGCCAGCCTCTACCGGCCGCCCCAGGTGAAAGCCCTGCACCTCATCACAACCAAAACTGCCAACCAGGCAATACTGCTCCTCGGTTTCGATCCCCTCGGCGATCACCCGCAGTTGCAGACTGCGGCCCATGGCCACAATGGCTTCGGCCAGACGAGCATCGCGGGTCTCCGGCTGCATGGCATGAATGAACCCGCGATCAATCTTCAACGTATCAATCGGGAAGTCCTTCAGGTAATTGAGCGCCGAATAACCGGTGCCGAAGTCGTCAATGGCAATATGTACGCCCTTGTCTTTCAACCGGTTCAGGGTGCTCATGGTCTGTTCCAGGTTACGTAACAGAATACTTTCGGTCAGCTCCAGCTCCAGTACCTGCGGCGGCAGCCCGTAACGCTCCAGAGTGCCGGAGATCTGCTCGACCAACTGGCCGTCATCGAACTGCATGGCCGACAGGTTAACCGCCAATCGGGGCATGGTGTAGCCGCTCATGCGCCACTGCGCGAGCTGTTTGCAGGCTTGGTCCAATACCCATTCGCCGAGCACCCGAATCAGTCCCAGCTCCTCGGCAATGGGAATGAAGTCAGCCGGTGAAACCGCGCCACGTTCAGGGTCATTCCAGCGCAGCAGCACCTCTGCGCCGGTCAGGCGACCATTGCCACAGCTGAATTGCGGTTGATAGACCAGATGAAAAGCCCGTTCATTCACCGCGTGGCGCAGGTCATTTTCCAACCCCAGGCGCTCCAGCGCACGGGCGTTCATTTCGCTCTGATAGAACTGGAAGGTGTCCTTGCCCATTGCCTTGGCGTGATACATGGCGGTATCGGCGTTCTTCAGCAGCATACTGCTCTCTGCACCATCCAGCGGTGACAACGCGATACCGATACTGGCACTGACAAAGAACTCCCGCTCCTGCAGCACGAACGCTGGCCCCAGCGCCAGCAAGACCTTTTCCGCGACATGCATGCAAGCCGATAGCGCGGCGTCGTGATCGCTGAGCCCGGCAAGCAAAATGGTAAATTCGTCGCCCCCCATACGCGCCACTGTGTCGCTCTCGCGCACGCAGCGACGCAGGCGCCGCGCGACATCCTTCAGCACGGTATCGCCGGCGGCGTGGCCGAGGCTGTCGTTGATCGGCTTGAAGCGATCCAGATCGAGGAACAGCACGGCAACCCACTCCGAACGCCGTGCAGCCAGCTGCAACGCCGCTTGCAGGCGGTCCTGAAACAGCGTGCGGTTGGGCAGCCCCGTTAGCACATCGTAATAGGCCAGACTCTGGATGCGCGCCTCGGAGGCTTTGCGTTCACTGATATCGACAAAAAAGCAGACGTAGCTGACCAGGTCACCGTCGCCGTCTTGCACCGCAGTAATCCCGGCCCAGCTGGGGAAGGCCTCGCCGTCCTTGCGCTGTTGCCAGATTTCACCTTCCCAGCGTCCTTGCTGCTCAAGGGCCATCATCACTTCGCGGTAAAAGGCTTCTTCGTGCAGGCGGGCGGTCAGCACCACTGGCAGCTGGTCAATGATCTCGTCGCTGCGATAACCGGTGATGCGGGTGAAGTTCTCGTTCACCTGCACAATGTAACCTGCCGGGTCGGTTACCAGCACCGCCCCGGTGGTGTTCTCGAACACGGTGGCCGCCATGCGCAGACGATTTTCGGTGCGCCGCTGCTCGGTAATATCACGCGCTACGCCCAGCAGCCCGAGAAAACGACCCTGCTCATTCCACATCAGCGAGACGCGCGTTTCCAGCGGGCATTTGCGACCGTCAGCCTTGATGGCGTCGGACACGATCTGTCTGTGAAAGCCGCGTTTGCGCAGTGCCCTGGCTTTTTCAGCGTTGTAAACCTGGGGTCTCAGCTCCCGCGCGATATCACGCATGAACTCGACGTAACGATCACCCACGATGATCTCATCCGAACCATGCTGCAGCAGATAGTCCGCACTGTAGCCCAGCACATGCTGCGCCGAGGGGCTGATGAAATCGGTATGAAACTCGCTATCGGTTGACCAGATGATGTCGCTGATATTTTCGGCCATCAGCCGATAGCGAGCTTCAGAACGCTGAATATGCTGCCGCTCCAGCGTTTGCGCGTGGGCGTCACGCACAAAACCGATAACCATTTCGACACTGCCATCGGCGGCGCGCCGGAATACCCGCGAGCGGATACTGAACCAGCGCCACCCGTTGTCCTTGTGGCGCCAGCGCACGCGCCATTCCAGTACGCGATTATCGGACAGGATCAGCTGCAGGCGACGGTTTACCTCCATGTACTCCAGGTCATCAGGATGCAGCAGCCGGTTGCGATAACTGTCGCCCATGGCTTCCTCTTCCTCTGCGCTGTAGCCCAGCAGAGTGGCGAGCGAGCGGTTACTGAAGAAGAACTGATCGGCGCCCATCTTGTGAATGTCGCGGATATACACCAGATCGGGCACAGAGCGCACGACCGAGGCCCAGAACTGCTCGCGTTCACGCATTGCCAGTTCCATACGCCGCCGCTCGGTCAGGTCGGTAATACTCAGAGTGACCGAATGCAACTCATCAATATCGCGCGGCAGACGCATGACCATCCACAGGTAGCGCAATTCGCCGTCAGCCCCCTGCACCGGCGTTTCCAGCTCAACCCGCGCGTCCCCATTGACCAGCGCCAGAATCAGCCGATACCGCGCGCCGCCCACCCGTACCTGTTGTTCACCGCGCAAAAGGATAGTGAGTCGCTCCAGGGACGCTACCTGCAGCAAGTCCAGGGTTACCTGATTGGCCTCCAGCAAATTGATAGTCGCCAGCAGTTCGCCATGGCGCTGCGGGTTGTCAGCCAGCCACTGATCCAGCGCTGCCTTGTCGTGCAGGCCGTTGCGCATGATGAAGGACTTGAGGTCGGATAGATCCGCCAGGCACAGCGCCATATCAACACCGCGAAACACATCCAGATAACGCCGTTCGCTGTCTTGCATATGCCGAAAAGACTGCGCTGTACGCGCCCGCAGTTGCTGGTTGGACCGGGTTTGCCGCAGCAACAGCCACAACACCACAAGCAGCACCAACAGTGAGCCGAATAACAGCAACATGCGTTTCAGCAACAAGGGGCCCAGTTGGCGGTGATAGTAATCGGCATCAACCAGACCGCGTACCTGCCACAAGGTACCCTGAACCGGCGCGCTGACGACCACCCGTTCGCGCTCCTGCGCCGACATAGGCGCGTTGCCGGAGTACACCAGTCGCCCTTCGAGTTGACGCGCCAGCACCCGGCTGCGCCCGGCGTCCTCCAACAGCCAGACGTAACCCTGCGCGCCGCGAGACGACACCAGCGATGCCAGTGCGCGACCATCCAGAGTCAGCACCCAGTAACGCCCGGCGCGTTCGCTGGCCAAGGTCCAAAACAGTTGATTTTGCTCAAGATCGGAATCCAGCCCGAAGGACTCGCCGCCCAGAGCCAGGCGTCGCGCGGTTTGCTGCCAGGCGGCCGGGGGCTGTGCGCCTGGGCGATCCAGGCTCATCTCCCGCACATTAAGCACGCCTGGCAACAGATCCTGCACTACCTGCAACGATCCGGCGCCCGGTTCGGGTGATTGGTAATCGAGTACGCGCCGCAGCGCGGTAGAGGTCACGGCCAGATTGAGCGCCATCTGATCAGCGGTCAGCCAAATGCTTTCTTCTACCTGAATCTGATGCTGCCGCTTGAGCGCCAGATAATCATTCCAGGACTGCCAGCCAAGGAGCGCCAATACCAGCACGCCGGCAGCAGCGATAAGAAAGTAGCCCACGCGCACCGACTGGGATTGGGCAGAGGAGCCGACAGCGCCGTCTTCGGCGGGCCATTGCGATTCACTGTTATTATTATTCAATATGATCACTTGTCTTGAAATCAGGATATAGAGCGGCTTATCACCTCAATTCCCTTGAACCTTGCTGGCGGAACTCCCCAATTCGCCGTCAGCCCTGGCCATCATCGGCCGGTGTTTGCCCTTGAAGCCCAGTTGGGCTAGCCTTGCCTGCAATTTCGCCGCCGCAGCCAGGCCGCTGCATGACGAAGCGTTTTCTACCCCCCATTCAACAGGTTCTGCCCCCATGGCTCAATATGTTTATAGCATGCATCGGGTTGGGAAAGTCGTCCCCCCGAAGCGTCAGATTCTGAAAGATATCTCCCTGTCCTTTTTCCCTGGCGCCAAGATCGGCGTATTGGGCCTCAACGGCGCGGGTAAATCCACCCTGCTGCGCATCATGGCCGGGGTCGACACCGAGATTGAAGGCGAAGCCCGCCCAATGCCTGGCATCAAGGTAGGTTATCTGCCGCAGGAACCACAACTTGATCCTGCCAAGACAGTTCGCGATATCGTTGAAGAGGCGGTAGGTGAGATCAAGGCTGCCCAGGCACGCCTTGATGAAGTCTACGCCGCCTACGCCGAGCCCGATGCCGACTTCGACGCACTGGCCGCCGAGCAGGGTAAGCTGGAAGCCATTCTGCAGGCCGCTGACGGTCACAACCTTGAGCGCCAACTGGAAGTCGCCGCCGACGCGCTGCGCCTGCCACCGTGGGATGCCACCATCGAGCACCTGTCTGGTGGCGAGAAGCGCCGTGTCGCACTGTGCCGCCTGCTGCTCTCAGCCCCTGACATGCTGCTGCTGGACGAACCAACCAACCACCTTGACGCCGACTCCGTCGCCTGGCTGGAGCAGTTCCTGCACAACTTCCCCGGTACCGTGGTCGCCATTACCCACGACCGTTACTTCCTCGACAACGTCGCTGGCTGGATTCTCGAGCTTGACCGCGGCCAGGGCATCCCCTTTGAAGGCAACTACTCCCAGTGGCTGGAATCCAAGGCCGCCCGCCTGAGCACCGAAGCCAAGCAGGAAGCCTCCCACGCCAAGGCGATGAAGGCCGAGCTGGAGTGGGTACGCCAGGGTGCCAAAGGCCGCCAGGCCAAGTCCAAGGCGCGTCTGCAACGCTTTGAAGAACTGCAATCACAGGAATTCCAGAAGCGCAGCGAGACCAACGAAATCTACATCCCGGCCGGCCCGCGCCTGGGCGACAAGGTCATCGAGTTCAACGGTGTAACCAAGGGCTATGGTGATCGGGTGCTGATCGACAACCTGTCCTTCGCTGTACCCAAGGGCGCGATTGTCGGTGTAATCGGGGGTAACGGCGCGGGTAAATCCACCCTGTTCCGCATGATTACCGGCAAGGAGCAACCCGATGGCGGCGCCATCGACATCGGTGAAACCGTCGAGATCGCCAGCGTCGACCAGAGCCGCGATGACCTGGACGGCAGCAAGACCGTATGGGAGCAGGTATCCGACGGCTTCGACATGATCAAGGTGGGCAACTACGAAGTACCCTCGCGTGGTTACGTTGGACGCTTCAACTTCAAGGGCTCCGACCAGCAAAAGTTCGTCAAGGACCTGTCTGGTGGTGAACGTGGTCGTCTGCACCTGGCGCTCACGCTCAAGCGTGGCGCCAACGTGCTGCTACTTGACGAACCCTCCAACGATTTGGATGTGGAAACCCTGCGAGCGCTGGAAGAAGCGCTGCTGGACTTCCCGGGCTCCGCCATCGTGATCTCGCACGATCGCTGGTTCCTTGACCGCATCGCCACCCATATCCTTGCCTACGAAGACGATTCGCAGGTGGTGTTCTTCGACGGCAACTACACCGAGTACGAAGCCGATCGCAAGAAGCGCCTGGGCGAAGCCGCTGCGCAGCCGCACCGGGTACGTTACAAGAAACTGGCCTGATGCCCCGCCCGGACCGCCAGGCGGTCCGGGCTGTTCAGCAGAAAGACGCTATAGTTAACCCAACAAGACTGATTGCGCAGCGCCAGCATTGGCCGCAACGCAGCAGCCCGGCAGCAACACCCGACTGCATCGCCCCGGGAGGCAATCCATGAGTGATGAAAGACGCCGTTTTACCCGCGTACCCTTCGATGCCAACACCCTGTTACAACAGGACCACTGGCAAAGCCCGGTGCAATTGATCGATATTTCGCTGCATGGCCTGCTGGTACTGCAGCCCGACAGCTGGGATAAAGCCCAACCACAAGCCCCCTTCAGCGCCATCATCGAGTTGAACGACGGCCAGCAGATCCGCATGGAAGCCACCTTGAGTCACGCCGAAGAGGGCCTGCTCGGCTTTGTCTGCGAGCACATCGATCTGGACTCCATCAGCCATCTGCGACGCCTGATCGCGCTCAATACCGGTGATGCGGCGTTGCTGGAAAGGGAGCTTAAAGCGCTGCTATGAAGCTGCGCTTTAGCGCAGCTTCAAGCGACAACCTTCAGGCTAAGGCCACAACAGCGGCGTTTTACTCAAAAATCGCCGACAGCGCTTGATCCAGCCTGGTAACGGCAATGACCTGCATCCCCTTGGGCGACTCCTTGGGCGCATTTGCCTTGGGCACAATCGCGCGCGTGAAGCCGTGCTTGGCAGCCTCCTTCAAGCGCTCCTGACCACTGGGCACCGGCCGAATCTCGCCGGACAGCCCCAACTCTCCAAACACCATCAAGTCCATCGGCAGCGGCCGATTGCGCAGGCTCGACATGACAGCTGCCAGCAAGGCCAGGTCGGCGGCGGTCTCCAGCACCTTGACGCCGCCGACCACGTTGACGAATACATCCTGATCGTAGGTTGCGACCCCGCCGTGGCGGTGCAGTACCGCCAGCAACATGGCCAACCGGTTCTGATCCAGGCCCAGGGTGACGCGGCGCGGATTGCCCAGATGGCTGGTGTCGACCAGCGCCTGCACCTCCACCAGCATCGGCCGCGAGCCTTCCCAGGTTGCCATTACCACACTGCCGGGAATGGGCGCGTCGTAGCGCGAGAGGAAGATCGCCGATGGATTGGCGACTTCCTTCAAGCCCTTGTCGGTCATCGCGAACACGCCCAGTTCATTCACCGCGCCAAACCGGTTCTTCACCGCGCGCAGCATGCGGTAGCGACCATCCGCCTCCCCTTCGAAGTACAGCACGGTATCCACCATATGCTCCAGCACGCGGGGGCCGGCCAAGGAACCTTCCTTGGTGACATGGCCCACCAGGAAGATGGCGGTGCCGCTCTGCTTGGCGTAGCGCACCAGCAAGGCAGCGCTTTCGCGCACCTGCGCCACGCCACCCGGCGCCGACTGCAACTGCTCGGTGAAAATGGTCTGAATGGAGTCCACCACCATGACGCGCGGCTGCTCCTGACGAGCGGTCGCCACAATGCTTTCAATGCAGGTTTCGGTCATCACCTTTAGTTGATCTTCCGGCAGACCCAGGCGCCGCGCCCGCATCGCTACTTGCTGCTGCGACTCTTCGCCCGTCACGTACAGTGCCGGCATAGCCTGCGCCAGGCGACACAGCGTCTGCAGCAGAATGGTCGACTTGCCGATGCCCGGGTCGCCACCAATCAATACCACAGAGCCGCCAACCAGGCCACCGCCCAGCACCCGGTCTAGTTCGGACGAGCCACTGGGCTGGCGCGGCATTTCTTCGGTCGAAACCTCTGACAGCGTTTTCACCTGCGCCTGTTGGCCGGCCCAGTTGCTGCTATGCGTGGGGCTACCGCCGGTGGGCGTGGTGTCCAGCACGGTCTCTACGAGCGTATTCCAGGCCTGGCACTCTGGGCACTGCCCAGCCCACTTGGAAAAGGTTGCGCCGCACTCGGTGCAGCCGTATACGCGTTTGGTTTTCGCCATGCATCCTCCGCCGGAATTGCGCCCGCCCCGACCTGCGAGGCGCGACCTGCGAGGCCCGACCTATAATGCACAGGGTTCGAACGCAAAACGGCTATTGTTGTCGAGCTGAGAAGTAACAAACAACCCTTGCCCGCCGTCTGGCTCGCATTTCTGCCAGCAGCATCAAAAAAGGCCAGTAAATGAGCAAAGAAAAAAGTGTGAAAAAACAGCGTGAAGCGCTCTGCGAAGACCTGCTGGAGGCCCAGTTCGAACTGCAAAAATCTAATCTGGGCCCCGTGCTGCTACTGGTCAGCGGCAACGACCTGGCCGGCAAGGCCGAACTTATCTACACCTTTTACGACTGGCTGGACAATCGCTACCTGAACACCCGCGCCTTTACCCTGCCGCAGGGCGTAGAACGCAAAATGCCGCGGCTATGGCGCTACTGGCGCAGCCTGCCGCCCGCCGGCACGCTGGGATTCTATCTGGGCTCCTGGTATCACCAACCGCTTATCCGGTTAAGCCGTGGGCAGCTTTCGGAAAAACACTTCACCGTCGAAATGGCGCAGATCACCCGCTTTGAGAACCAGCTGGTAGCCGAAGGCGTCGGTTTGCTCAAGCTTTGGCTGCACCTGGATGACGACCACACGCAGAACTATCCACCCCACGAGCAACAACAGCAGTACGACAGCCTGGCCATGCGTGAGTGGGGCGAATTCAGCACCACCGAGTACTCCGCCGTCCGCCAGGCCGCCGATCGCATGAGCGAGCTGACCTCAAGCGCGATCGCGCCCTGGATTCGGGTACCCAGCAGCGATCCAGACCAACGCGATCTGCAGGTCGGCCGCTTACTGCTGCAGGCCATGGAACACCAGCTGCAAGGCAAGGGCTTGCGTCCTGACCAGCGCGATTGGCAGCCCAGCAAGCATGACCGCCTGGCCGAGCTAGACTACGACTGCGCGCTGAAAAAAGATGTCTACAAACGCGAGCTGGCGCACTACCAACAGCAGTTGCGCGACCTGATCCGCCACCCCGCCTTTGCTAAAGGTAGCCTGCTGCTGGTATTCGAAGGGGCGGACGCCGCCGGCAAGGGGGGCACCATCCGCCGTATCACACGTTGTCTCGATCCACGTATTTTGCGTGTGCACGGCACCCGCGCACCCACTGACGAAGAGCGCAGCCAACCCTATTTACTGCGCTTCTGGCGGCGCATCCCTGCGCCAGGCAGGGTGGTGGTATTTGATCGCAGCTATTACGGCCGCGTGCTGGTAGAGCGGGTCGAAGGATTTTGTTCCGAGCTCCGCTGGCAGCAAGCCTATGCCGAGATCAATGACTTTGAGGCGCAGCTGCACAAGGCTGGCACTCAGGTGATCAAGTTCTGGCTGGCCATCACACCGGAAGAACAGTTGTCGCGCTTTGAGGCGCGCGAGAAAACCCCGACCAAGCGCTACAAGCTCACCGATGAGGATTGGCGTAACCGCGAAAAGTGGCCGGATTACGTGAATGCCATGAACGATATGGTCGAAAACACCGCCACCGCCCATGCTCCTTGGCACGTTATTCCAGCAACCGACAAACGCTACGCGCGCATTCAGGCTCTGCGCATTGTCTGCGAGACCCTGCAAAAACGATTGAAACAAAGTTGAGGGCTGCGCATTATCAAAGCTCACGCGCCGCGTCGGCGCCAGCGAGGAAGTGCGTATGAGTATGTTGCAAGAATTCAAGACCTTCGCCCTGCGCGGCAACGTGGTCGATATGGCGGTGGGTATCATTATCGGTGCCGCTTTTGGCAAGGTAGTGTCTTCGTTCGTCACCAACGTGGTCATGCCCCCCTTGGGACTCATGATCGGCGGCGTCGACTTCGCCGACCTGGCTATAGTGTTGAAGGAAGCCCAGGGCGAACTACCGGCGGTGACGCTGGGCTACGGCCTGTTTATCCAAAGCGTTGTCGACTTTGTGATCATTGCCGCCGCGATTTTCGTTGCCGTACGTGTCATGAACAGCCTGAAGCGCAAGGAAGAGGCTGCTCCGGCCGCGCCACCCGCCCCCAGTAAGGAAGAAGTCCTGCTGAGTGAAATCCGCGACCTGCTGAAACAGCAAAACGGCTAGTCCCCGCGGGGGCGGCCCCTCCGCCCCCAGGCGTCCTGGGTTATACTGATCGGCCTGATTCGCAAAGGCCCGCCCATGCACGCTTTCAACTCCCCCTACGGCGACCTGACACTCACCCGTTATCCGCCGACCCGCAATCCGACTCTGCAGGCGTTCGATGCCGCGGATCAGTATCTGCTTAATCAACTGAATGCCAGCAATAACGAAGGTCCGTTACTGATCATCAACGATCAATTCGGTGCACTGGCCTGCGCGCTGAGCGCACAGAATCCCAGTAGCTGGGGCGACTCCTGGCTGAGCAAGCAAGCGTTGAGCGAGAATCTCGACACCAACCACCTGCCAGCCGACGCAGTCGACTTTGTGCCCGGCAGCGCTACACCCACGGGCCGCTACCAGCGGGTGCTGCTGCGCGTACCCAAAAGTTTGACCCTGCTGGAAGACCAACTGCAGCGCTTGCGGCCGCAGCTCTTGCCCGGCGCAGTGGTGATGGCCGGCGCCATGATCAAGCATCTGCCACCGCGTGCTGGCGACCTCTTGGCCACTTATATCGGCCCCTACCAGGCATCGCTGGGCTGGAAGAAGGCGCGTCTGCTGAGCGCGACCCTCGACCCTCATCTGAACCCACCGCAGGCGGAGCTGCACAGCGGCTATGCCCTGGAAGGCACGTCGCTGACGCTGCGTAACTTGCCCGGTGTGTTTTCCCGTGAGCGGCTGGATATTGGCACTCGTCTACTGCTGCCGTTGATTCCCGTCCTGGCTGAACAGGCCAAGCACATAGCCGACCTGGGCTGTGGCAACGGCGCACTGGGCCTGATGGCGGCACTGCACAACCCCTCAGCCGAGCTGTTGTTCTGCGACGAATCTTACGCGGCAGTGGCGAGTGCCGAGCACAACTTTCACAGCGCCTTTGCCGGTCGCGACGCGGGGTTCCGGGTCGATGATGGCTTGCTGGGGGTAACGGCGCAAAGCCTGGATCTGGTGCTGTGCAATCCGCCGTTTCATCAGCAGCAGGTGGTGGGCGACGACATCGCCCTGCGCCTGTTCAGCCAAAGCCGCCGCGCGCTGGCGGCCGGCGGCAAGCTGGTGGTGGTGGGCAACCGCCACTTGGGTTACCACATCAAACTGCGTCAGTATTTCAATGAAGTCACTCAGCTGGCAGCGTCCAGCAAGTTTGTGGTGCTGCAGGCCAGCTGATCAGTCAGGCAGACCGGCATCACCCTTGCCGTTCTTGGCCAATTTGTCGAGCACGCCCATGCCGAAGGCCGATACGACAAAGGTCATGTGAATGATCACATACCACATGAGTTTGTCGTTGGGGATGTTCTGCGCGTTCATGAACACCTTGAGTAGGTGAATGGACGAAATCGCCACAATAGAAGCGGCGACTTTCATTTTCAGCGAGCCCGAGTCCATTTTGCCCAGCCAGCTGAGCTTCTCGCGGCCGTCCTCGATGTCGAGCTGGGAAACGAAATTCTCGTAGCCGGAAATCATCACCATCACCAGCAAGCCACCTACCAAAGCCATGTCGACCAGCGACAGCACGACCAGAATCAGGTCTGCCTCGGCAATCTCCAGCAGGTGCGGCGCCAGGTGGGCCAGCTCTTGAAAGAACTTGACCGCCAGCGCCAGCAACGCGAATGACAGACCAAAATAGATCGGGGCCAGAATCCAGCGCGCCGAATACATCATGTTTTCCAGTAAACGCTCCATTACCGCTATTACCTCGACTCAAAAGGGAATCAACAAACCAGCCAGCATGATACCAGCGCAGTTGTGCACAGTATCTGTGGATAACACTGTGTGCAAAACGCAGATAACTGCGCTTCACCCTGAAAACACAGGTACTGCACGCAGCCGTTCAAAAAACACTCAATACGCGCAAGCCAGCCGTCTGCAAGCGCGAGCCTCCTGTAGGCCTAGTGCCACGCCGCCTGCAGAAAGTTGACCAGGGGCTTGAATTCACAATCCAACGCGGGGGTCAAGACCCCGTTTGTGGAATACGTTGGACAATGTCAGCCAATGTTCGGCGCCAGCCTGTGGATAAGTCTGTAGACAAGGTTTGTAAAAGCGCCCTTGGCCGGCGCCGCATCTGGCCTCAGCCGCGCTCACCCGCCGCGGGTGGGTCGCCCTCTGGCTCCTCGGCTTCTTCTTCCCGGTCGCGCTCGGCAATCTCGGCCAAGCGCGATACCACCCGTGCATTGATGCTACCTGCGGTAAATTCGCCGTCTGCAGCCATCTCGCCCGCCGGCTCGCCAGCCAACAGCGCCAACGCTTCGTCGACATGCGCCACCGCGTAAACGGCAAACTGTCCGGCCTGCACCGCTGCCAACACCGCTTCGTCGAGCATCAGGTTGGGCACATTGGAGCGGGGAATGATCGCGCCCTGCTTACCGGTCAAGCCACGCGCCTCGCACAGCCGGAAGAAGCCTTCTATCTTCTCGTTCACGCCACCCACGGCCTGTACTTCACCAAACTGGTTAATCGAACCGGTAATCGCGTAGCACTGCTGCAAGGGAGTACGCGAGAGCGCGGAGATCAACGTGCAGACCTCGCCCAGCGAGGCGCTATCGCCATCCACGTACCCGTAGGACTGCTCCAGCGCGATGCTGGCAGAAATCTCCAGCGGGTAGTTCTGCGCGTAGCGGCTACCCAGGTAACCGGTAAGAATCATCACGCCCTTGGAGTGGATCGGCTGCCCCAGGTTCACCTCGCGCTCGATGTCGACAATGCCGCTGCCACCCGGGTACACGGTCGCACTGATACGCGCGGGAACGCCGAACACCGAATCGCCCACCTCCAGCACGGTGAGGCCATTGCACTTGCCCACCGCCGCGCCCTGGGTATCGATCAGAATCACCCCCGAGACCATATCCTCACGAATACGCGCGCTCACACGACCTGTGCGCGTCTCCTTGGCACGCAGGGCGCGCTCGATGTGCGCGGTGTCGGTCAAGGGGTCGCTGGCGAGCTGCCGAACGAAGTCGGCCTCGGCGACCAGCTGAAAGATGTCGCTGATGCGCGCCGAGAGGCGCGTCTGATGCTCTGCCAGCCGAGCGCTGTAGGTCAGCACACGCGCAACGGCGGCGGCAGTCAGTGGTGCCAGCCCCTCCTCCGACGTACGCGTTTTCAGCAACTGCGCCATACCTTCAATGCTGTCGGTGGTGCGCGGTAGATCCTCGTCAAAATCCACCAGCACGCGGAACATTTCCTGAAAGTCCGGATCCAGGTCCTGCAAGGCGTAGTACACCTGCCGTGAACCTATGATCACCACCTTGAGGTTCAGCGGGATAACCTGCGGCGTGAGGGTAACCGTGGCCAATCGCCCCATGTCGGCCCAAGGCGATTCCATTTTCAGCAGACGTGAATGCAGGGCGCGCTTGAGCGCATCCCAGACAAAGGGCTCACTCAACAACTTTTCGGCCTCCAGCACCAAATAGCCGCCATTGGCCCGGTGCAAAGCGCCAGGACGAATGTGCCGATAACTGGTGACCAGACCGCCCTGCTCCGGGCTGTACTCAACCCGGCCGAAAAGGTTGTCGTAGGACGGGTGTGGCTCGTGCACCACCGGCGCGCCGCCGCTGCCGTGATGACCAACGATCAAACTGGGACTGTATTGCTCAACCAGCATCTGCTTCTTGTAGGCGTCTGGCTTGGCCTCCAGCACCCGCTCTTCGACCAGTTGGTCGATGACGGTTTTCAGCAGATTCTGGCGCATGGCCTGCAGGTATTCGCACACAGCCTGATTACCGCAATAGGCCTCCAGCAGCGGCTCCAGCAAGGGTTGCAGGGCCTCGGTAATGGTTTCTTCGTTCAATTCGCGCAGCTGGTTGCTCGACTCGCGCTTCCATTGCGGCAGGCTAGACAGCGCTTCGTTCAGCACCTCTTCCAGCGCCGAAATATCGGCATGAAACCGGTCGCGTTCCTCCTCGGGCAACTGCGAAAACTCCGCCTCATCCAGTGCCTTGCCTTCTTTCATCGGCGTAAAGGCAATGTTCTGCGCATCGCGGTAGATGGCAATACTCTTTTCCAGCGCGCGCCGCTCTACCGAATCGATGGCGCGGTCGTAACGCTGGTTGAAAGCACGGTCGATAGCGCTCTTCTTCTGCTGATAGGCCGGGTGCTCGAACACGGCCGGGAAGGTTGCCAGCAGATTGTCGATAAACTGCTCAAGGGTGCTGATCAACTCGCCAGCGGTGCCGGGCGCCAGGCTGATCACCCAGGGCTCACGCGGTTCATCAAAGTTATTGACGTAAACACAGTCCTGCGGGGTGATCTGCCGTTTGGCTTCCGCTCGCAGATAGCGCAGCACGTAAGAGAAACGGCCCGTGCCGGGGTCACCCATGACAAACACGTTATAGCCGGGGCGATGCATAGCCACCCCGAACTGCAGCGCCTCAACCGCGCGCTCCTGACCGAGGATGCCACGGAACGGCTCCAAGTCATCGGTGGTGGTGAACCCCATATTGGCGAGGTCGATAGGGACGGTCAGTTGTTCGGGCTTGAGACGGAGGTTCTGTTCTAGCGCAGCGGAATCAGTGGTCATCCAGCATCCTTGGCATACAGGGAGGGCAATACGGCATTGTTGCGCCGCCGGGCGCCTGCTGACAAGCCTCGACCTGCAGCAGGGTACGCGGCACGCGCGGGTAATCAGTCTTCGAGTGTGCTGGCACTGGCAGGGTTGCCCAGCTCTCGTACCAATTCACGTACCAGCGGCTTCATGAAAAAGCTGCTTTCAGGCATCAGATTTACCTGCACGCCATAGGCTACCAGCTCATCCCCTACGACCGGCCCGACGGCGGCCACCGTGAGGCGTGACAGAGCGGACAATAACTGCGGCTCGCCCTCCTCGCGCCGGCGCGCAATTTGAAACAGACGGCGTACCTGGGTGGCGCTGGTGAACGCAATGGCATCGACCTCGGCGGCCAGGAGTGCGTCGATCAGCTGCACTACCTGGGTATCTTCCACATCATCCGCATAAATATAGGGAGACACCGTACTGACCTCGGCGCCCGCGCCCTGCAGAAACTCGATCAGGCGCACATTTGGGTCGCTGCCATACAGCTGAACCCCTATCCGTTGGCCTTCCAGGTTCTCGCCCTTGAGCGTGTCAATAACGCCCTCCGTGGTCGGCGCGACCGCCACGCGGTCGGCTTTCAGGCCCAGCTTGCGCAGCGCGGCGCCGGGTTTTGGGCCACGTGTAAGCTTGCTGATCGGCGCCAGCGCAGCCACAAAGTCGTCGCGCAGACTGCCGCCCTCGCGCTCGGCGAGCGAGACCATACGGCGCAGCCCTTCACCGGTCAGTAAAATCAATTGATCGAAGGGCTGCGCAATCAACGCCTGCATCCACTGGCGGACCGGTTCGGGATCGGGCGCGTCGTGAATGGATACCAGCGGGCAGCGCAAGACATCGGCCCCACGCTTGATCAGCATGTCGGCAAAGAGGTCAAGTTCACGGCTTTCCGGCAGCGCGATGCGGCGGCCAGACAATGGCAGGTCTTCAGTACTCATGGCGATGGGTCTCAATCAGTGCGGATAAGCCATTGTGCGCAGCCGGCTTGCGCTTGAAAAGCGTAAACGCAATATCCGTCGCAACACGCCCACTCCGGCGTCATCGCCAGGGCCGTCACCCGGGAAGGTCGAGTTCCATCTCGACCCTGCGCCTTCCTGGATTAAAGCTGGCTGCCGCACAGTGGCCCCGCCAGCTATTATCGCCGCCGGCGCGTAACTCTATTTCTCCCAGCCACGGCTATGCAGGATGTGATCAAGCGTACGGCTGACCGCGGTGCAATTACGCACCATTTCCACCTTTTCCCAGGTCGAGCGCTCGCCCTCGTGAATCAGACGGTGCATGGCCTCACGGGTGGGCGGGGCCAACAATCGCAGCGGATGATCCCAGCGGTTACGCAGAAAAATATTGATGTCGGCCGTGTAGTCCTGCGCCAGTACGCCGTAGGTCAGGTGCTGCATCAAGCTGATCACCGGTGACTTGATACGGATGTTGTCGCGGCTGAAGCGCATGGCTTCGGCCGCCCCCATCTTGATGAAGTGGGCCTGAAAATTCACCAGCGAACGCAGCCGCGTGCGCGGCACATCCGGATCCGGGGTAATCGCCAGCGCAGCCGGGTTGGTCATGCTGGAAATGAAGTGGTTGACGCCATACAGGCGCGCCAGGCGCTTGGCCGGCAGGTCGTCGGCAAAAGAGCCGTCAATCCATTTCATACCTGGCAGATACGGCACGGTTTCACCGGCAGCGTTGCGGCACATCAAAGTGACCGGCGGGTAAACGCCATATATCGCGCAGGAGGCCATCACCGCCGACCGAATCAGCACGTTGGGCGAGGTAATGGCATTCAGCAGGCGCGGCGCCTGCTGCGTCGACAGCCCCGTTACCGTGATATTCAGCTTGCGACCCGTCAGCTCAAAGGCTTCCTGAAAGGTCATGTCGGGGATGATTTTCGCCAGGTAGTCACGCAGGTTATCCGCATCCATGGCAGGCCGGTTATTGCCCAGCAACGAGAGCGTCGGTCGGATCGCGGTGGTCTCCTCCACATCGTGGTGCAGGTTATCCAGGCTCAGGCGGTGGCGCAGCTCATCATCGTGGTGAGTACAGGCGGTTGCCGCCAGTATCGAGCCGGCGCTGGAGCCTGAGATAATCTCCGGCAGCAGCCCCTGCTCGAACAGGGCCTTCAACACGCCGGCATGAAAGAAGCCCAGCACCGCGCCACCGCTGAGCATCAACGCAGAACGACCGTTGCAATGACTGGCCCGCAGGAAGAAGTCCTGCTTCTCCTGCAGCGGGATAATGTCGTCAGATACCTCGTTCAAATCCTTCAGAGCGCCGCAGAGCTCGTCTATGTAGCGGGTAATCAGGGTTTTGGTACCCAGCCGCGCCTTGTTGTACAACGACGGCTTACCCATGCCGCCGAGGTTGCCGTGCACCCCCTCGTTCAGCGCGAACAGTAGTTGGTGAAAGTCGCCCCGAAAACGCAGATCGCGCAACACATCAAGGCGCTGACGTAGCGAGCGGTAATCATAGCTTTCACAGGCGTCATCCTGCTTCCAGTCGTCCAGACCGTGCTCGTGGTCATACTCCGCAGCCAGCTCGGCCCACTCGTCATAGGTTTCTGCATTTTCCATTGCCTGCAGCAACGACTTGCTGCGCGCACGCTGAAACAGTTTCAAGCCCATATTCGTACCTCTGGCGCCACGACGGCGCCGGTTGCCTGTATCGAAAAACTAGCGCGCGCTGCTGGCCGATCTAGCCGGCTGCACATCGGACGCTCTGGGATCTGGCTCGGCGGCGGCAATCTTTTCCGCCTTGCGCTTGCGCGCACTTGGTACCGCCTTACCTTCCGGCACCGAAACAGCCTCCCCAGGCTTGCTTTCGGCGCTCTGGTTAGCCGTATCAGGCGCCACAGCGGTCAAGGCCTGCTCTGCCTTCTGAGTCGCTTCAAGCTCTTTCATCAGTGCCTGATACTCTTGGGTGGAGGCTTCCATGCAGGCGATATAGGTGTCCATGTCGCCAACAATCTTGCGATCGGCCACTACACCCAGATTCAGCTCATCGTAGATGCCGGTCATACCGTGGCTGATACCCATGCCATCGGAAATCGGTACCAGCGGGAAAACGTTGACGATCTTGGCACCGGCGAAATAACGCGGCTGCATACCCGGAATGCCCGGCACATTGGTGATCACGGTATTGATCATCGGAAAGCGGCCAACCGAGCGTATGCGATTCTGCGTCCAGGCGCCCAGCGCGCGCATATAGGGCGGGATCATGTCGCCGAAGGCGTTGCTCAGGTCGCACAGCACTTCCTTGGCCAGCGGTACGCCCTTGGCCGTTCTGCGTTGCACCGCGTGCAGGCGATCTACCGCATTGGGTACGTCGGTACCGATGCCGATAAACATGGCGGAAATCAGGTTGCCACAATCCTTGTTGGCCTCGCTTGGGCGAATGGAGACAGGACACATGGACACCAGCGAACCTGTGCTGGGCAACACGTTGTGGTGCGACAGATACCGCCGCATACCGCCACCAATAATCGCAATCACCACATCATTCAGCGTCGAGCCCGGGCAAAGCTGGCGCATGCGCTTGAGCTCGGATATTTGCCAGGTAAAGGCACCATAAGAGCGGTGTGGGGAAATTTGGGTATTGAAGATGCTTTTGGGTACGCGTGTCTGTTCCGGCTTGGCCTCGTCGCGCAAACGGCGGGCCAATTCAATGCCCTTGCGGCCGACTGTCCAGCCGGCCTTCATGCTACGCAGTGTCTGCCCCATCATGCGCGGGGTGGTGCGGGCCCACATCTCCAATCGGGTGGGTGCACGCTCGGCTACCTCCACCCGGTCACGGCGACCGTACTCGTGTTCCGCGGTCTCCTCCATCATCGCTGTGGTCAGCTCCAGACTGGCTTTGCCGTCAACATAGGCGTGATGGAAGCGGATCAGTACCGCGAAGCTGTTGGGCGGCAAGCCTTCAACATTGTTGACGCCTTCGATGATGTAGATCTCCCATGGCGCACGCTCCATATCCACGCTGCGCGACATAGTGCGCGCAGTGAAAATGCACAGCTGCCGCCAATCGCCCGGCTGCGGCAAACCAACGTGGCGCACGTGATATTCGAGGTCAAAGTTTTCGTCATCCAACCAGTAAGGATCGTCCAGTTGAAAGGGAGCTTGCTCCAGCCGACGGCGAAAGAAAGACGTGGTATTCAAACGATCCGAGATGTACTGCAGAATTTCCTTATGTCGCACTAACCCACCCGGCGCACTGCTTTGATCACAAAGCCAGAGACTGCCAATCATCATCGGCTGATTGGGCGCCTCAAAGTAGAAGAAGTGAGAGTCCATCGGGGTGAGCTGTTTCATTGTAGAAGTCCTCGTACCGGGTAAGGTGTATTCGATTCATCGCCAAGCATCGCCGTCTTGCGATCAACAGGCCTTGATTCAAGTCAAGCAGTTAAGCCAGAAATGTAAAACGCACCAAAAAACAGCCATCGACTTAAATCGATGTAATTTGAGGCTGAAGAGGATAATGCAATTTTGTGACCAATTGGTCACAGCATCATAAATACTGGGGACAGCTCACAAAGAAAGATCATTCTGGCCTTGAGCCAGAGCCTGCGGCAGACAACCACAAGGCGACACATTTTGAAATTGATTTGCGCCTGCCAGCGCCATGAGCACCATATTGGTGCGCACGTTTAGCCATGGTGGGCATCTCGCAACGGCTATTCCGTCCTGTTTGCGCGCTCGTTAGAGACAAACGGAAACGGCCCGAGCGTAGCTGGCGCTAAGCCTAAGCCCATACTTTGCGCGTGACACCAGTGAGCGAGCCAAGCGATAAAGGGCCGCCGGATTGACGTACCCCGTGCCTGGATCTCGCTGCCGCAGGTGCACCTCTGAGCACAGGCAGATCTAGATGCAGGCACTCGCCGCTAGGTTAACCAAAGCAAATTGACTGGATACCCGGCGTCGCCAGGTCAGCACACAACAAGGCGTGGCTGCGTGTATGAGCCAGCCCGGCCAGCGCTTTACAGCTAAGACTCAAACTGAGTTAATCCACTCTTTAACCAGCGGCGTAACTCGGGGCGAATAATGTGTGAACTACTGGGTATGAGCGCCAACGTACCGACCGACATCTGTTTCAGCTTTGCCGGGTTGATGCGCCGCGGTGGTGGCATTGGCCCTCACCGCGATGGCTGGGGTGTTGCCTTCTATGAAGGCAAGGGCGTGCGCTGCTTTCACGACCCCAACCCATGCCATGACTCAGCCATTGCCAAGCTGGTCGAGTCCTACCCCATCAAGTCACAGAACGTCATCTGCCATATCCGCCAGGCCAACGTCGGCGGCGTCAGCCTAGCCAACACGCATCCTTTTACCCGTGAGCTCTGGGGCCAGTACTGGGCCTTTGCTCACAACGGACAGTTGGCCAACTTTGACTCGACCAAGGGCCCATTCCGGCCCGTTGGCGACACCGACAGCGAAGCGGTCTTCTGCCACCTGCTCAATACCCTGAGCCAACACTATGAGCAGCCACCAGACACCTCCGATCTGATTCAAACGCTAAGCCAGGCCTGCCAGCCCCTGCTGAAGCACGGGGTGTGCAACATCATGCTCAGCAACAGCGACTGGCTTTTCACCCTCTGCACCAGCAAGCTCCACTGGATCACCCGCAGAGCGCCGTTCGGCGCAGCACACCTTAGCGACGTAGAGGTCAGCATCGACTTTACCGAGCACACCACCAGCGCCGACATAGTCACCGTTATCGCCACGGAACCACTGACCAATAACGAGCAATGGAACGCCTGCCAGCGCGGCGAATGGCGCTTATGGCAGGCGGGTGAGACGCTGCTTCAGGGTAACTTGCTGACGCCGGCGATTTAGCTGCATATCTACTTGCTCCACTACCGGGCATTTGCAATCATCGACCGACTGACCACGCCAAGGAAGATGGACGTTCAACCTATGCCCCGCACCGCCCTCGAAAGCAACAAACCCGATACCTGCCTGCGGGAACTCTCTGAAAGAATTGAATCAAAACGGTGCGTTGTGGGTATCTACGGACTGGGCTACGTCGGCCTGCCGTTGGCACTGCGCTTTGCCGACATGGGTATCAAGGTCATTGGCTTTGATATCGATGCAAACAAAGTTGCCATCCTGAACGGCGGTGGCAGTTACATTGAGCGCATCACCCGCGAGGCTATTCACCAGGCCCGCGCAAGCGGCTTTGAGGCAACTGCAGACTTCAGCCGCACCGCTGAGGTGGATGCACAGATCATCTGCGTACCCACCCCGCTGGATAGCCACCATCAACCCGACCTTAGCTACGTCACAGATACCGTTGACAGCATTTTGCCGTTTTTCAAGGCTGGCCAATTGATGAGCCTGGAAAGCACAACCTGGCCCGGCACGACAGAAGAACTGCTGGCGCCGCGACTTTGGGCATGTGGCTTCACCCCTGGCGTCAATTGCGCGCTGGTGTACTCTCCTGAGCGAGAAGACCCCGGTAACGCGCACTTCAGCACGGCGCAAATCCCCAAGGTCATCGGCGGCATGACGAGCCAGTGCCTGGAACTTGGCAGCGCGCTGTACGCCAACGCGATTGAAACCATGGTGCCGGTGAGCAATACCCGCGTGGCCGAGATGACCAAGCTGCTTGAGAATATCCACCGCGCAGTCAACATCGGCCTGGTCAACGAGATGAAGATCGTTGCCGACAAGATGGACATCAATATTCACGAGGTGATCAACGCGGCCGCCACCAAACCCTTCGGCTTCGTACCCTATACACCTGGCCCTGGTCTCGGCGGCCACTGCATCCCGATCGACCCTTTCTACCTCACCTGGAAAGCCAAGGAGTACGGGATCAATACCCGCTTCATCGAACTGGCTGGTGAGATCAACCACTACATGCCCCACTGGGTGGTGCAGAAGGTTGCCGACGCACTCAACGAGCACGGCAAATCCGTCAAAGGCAGCCGCATTCTAGTGCTAGGCCTAGCCTACAAGAAGAACATCGACGACACCCGAGAGTCGCCCGCAGTGGAGATCATGTCGCTCTTGCAGGACAAGGGGGCCGATGTCGCTTACTCGGATCCGCATGTGCCAAGTTTTCCGCAGAAGCGTGACTATCATTTTGACCTGAAATCGGTCGAGCTGACATTCTCTAATATTGAAAGTTACGACTGCTTGGTACTAGCAACGGACCATGACGGATTTGACTACGAGAGCTTGTCCGAGCATGCGAAGCTTATCATCGACACCCGAGGGCGTACCCAAGGGGAGAACGTGATTAATGCCTGATCCCAAGCGACAAAAGATACTGATCATCACCCGTAACCTGCCGCCGCTGGTGGGAGGAATGGAACGACTTAACTGGCACATGGCTGATGAGCTGTCTAAACATGCAGATGTGTGCGTGATTGGCCCGAGAGGTGCTGCCGCTAACAAGCCTGAAGCAGTGCAACTAGCAGAGGCACCTATAAAGCCTCTGCCGCTGTTTCTTTTGGTCAGTTTAATAAAAGGGCTGTGGAGCGCAATATTCTGGCGGCCAGATACAGTGCTAGCAGGCAGCGGTCTAACCTCGCCCTCGGTATGGCTGCTCAGCAAAGTATGCAGGGCCAGGTCCGCAGCTTACCTCCATGGTTTTGACATTACGGTTGACCACTGGCTTTATCGCAAGGTCTGGCGCCCAACGTTCAAGAAGCTCAATACCGTCATAGTCAATAGCACCCCTACACGGGAGCTAGCTCTAGCCGCAGGGGTACCTTCCGCAAATATAAGTATCGTATTCCCGGGAGTCACCCTGCCGGAAGCCGCACAACCTTTAAGCCGAATCAACAAATTCAAGCGCCAACAGGGGTTAGAGGGCAAGAAAATCCTGCTGTCCGTGGGGCGATTAACGACACGCAAGGGTTTACGGGAGTTTGTTGAGTTCAGCTTGCCGAAAATAGTAAGTGCCGAGCCAAACGCTGTTCTAGTTATCGTTGGCGAGGCACCGAAAAACTCGCTTGGCGCAAGCGTGCAGACTGTTGAAAGCATCCAGGAGCAAGCTAATAGGTCAGGTGTCGGGAAACACATCAAGTTTCTCGGCGTAATCACCGAAAAAACGTACCTGGCTACCGTGTATGAGGCAGCCCATTTACACGTATTCCCAGTCCGCGCTATACCCAACGACCCTGAAGGCTTCGGCATGGTTGCTATCGAAGCCGCTGCGCATGGCTTACCTACAGTAGCATTTGCTACCGGAGGAGTAGTAGATGCGGTTAAAAACAGAACGTCAGGAGAGCTGATTGAACGGCAGGACTATGGTGCACTAGCACAGGCAGTAATAGAAAATCTGAAGACCACAAGCACAACGCCAGATATGTGTAGCAGATTCGCACTAGACTTTGGATGGACCGCGTTCGGTCGAAATCTGCAAAGCGTCATCCATCATTTACCAGGCGCGTCCGGAAGCGACTAGTCTTTGTTGACGGTCGGTTAATGTTTCGTAAAGCGGATCAAAGCCAGGAAAGCGGCGGGTCTCGCGACCGAAGAGGAATTTGGACACATAAGCGAATGTAGAGCTAGGTGTGACAACCTGAACAATCTGCTCAGAGCAACGCATCAAAATCCACTCTGCCGGAGTGTCTGCCGGCAGAACAGCAAACTTCCTGTATTTAGTCACATTTTCAATGGGGTGTGGCTTGATCAACAGATCAGCTAACCCTGTGAGAGAAACACGAAGTACGTCAAGCTCTGCAAGCAATTGCTCTTCGCTAATCAAACCTAACTCCACCACAGGCGGCGTCACGACTAGAATATATTTTCCTGCGCCAGGCAAAGAAAAATCCATGGGGCTCAGCGTGTCTAGCACGTCCAAATACGACGAGCTCATACGCTGATCCAGCCTAAATGAACTATCAAAAATAAAGCAACGCTCATTCACGCGAAACTTGAAATACGAATTCAAAAGAAATATTACGGCCAGCGCCAAGGCATATTTTATAGGCAATGGCAACTTCACGCGCGCCAAGTCTTCTCTCAAATATGCTTTAACGTCCTGCCGGTAACCGCCGTAAGACCCCAGCCCCTCCTCCGTAAGTATCAGCTTGACTGAAGCTGCCTTGCTACTAATAAGCTTATATACCCTGTAAGGCCGTTTCGTTGGTGTCACTAACCCTACACGCTTTCTTTCCCATCGTGCATCTAGTAAAAGCGAATTCAGCTCGTCGACTGACTTCAAGAAAAAAACTTCTTCCGCGCATTCGCTCATTACTCTTTCATTCGTTCGCGCGCTAACGCCTTTAAAAGGGGTAGCCAGAAAGGCAATGCAGCGGGGCTTGGTCTTTAGACGCTTAAAATAAGCCAGCACGCCCAGCAGATGGTACCAAGACGAGAACTTGCAGACGTATAAGTCCATCTCACGCACCATAGAGTCTCCATAAAATTAAATCAGTCGAAATTTGGACGGCGTCTTCTTAAAATAGACCGCCCACTTGGCTAGCATCAAAAACAGAAATGCAAAGAAAACACTAGCAGGCACCGCATAGATAGAAGAGTAAAAAGAGACCACATAAACAGAGCAGAAAAATAGAGGCAGCATGCTTACATGGCAGGCAAAAACCGCTCTATCCAGCCGCTGCGCATACAATGCAAAATGCGCCACCATAGACAAAGAAAAGACCACTTGCGACAACAACAAGAAAAGCAAAATCCCCATATACTCGAAATACACATCATTCCGAATGAAGAGCTGTATATATGGAAACACCAGCAATATAAAAATCGAGCTTAATATCGAAAACACAAAAGCAGAAAACAACATTTTACGCAACAAGGATTTGAATACATCCGAATCCCCAGACTCCCATGCAGACATTACTTTCGGATACAAGTAACTAAAAACCCCTGCATCCAAGAAAGAACCTATCGCACCGGCAATACCCGCATACAGCACAAACGCAGCCAGAACGTAACTGCCAACGAAGTCCTCAAACAGGAAACGATCCAAGGTTCCTATCGCCTTAAGCGATAACGAAGAGAGCCAGTACGGTAGTGAGGTACCAACCCCCAACCAAACCCAATGCCACCCCAGGAATCTGCGAGCACCTCCGGCAAAAAGCTTTTCTTTAATCAGAATCAGGGACAGCGTAGCGGCTACCAACCCGCCCAGCATCCAGGCGAGCAAAAGATCTTTTAAGCCTATATCATCCGGAAAAAAAAATAGCAGCACGCTCATAAGGATAGCCCAAATCCCTGAGCGAAAAAACATCACAACACCTGCACCAAACGGCTTACCTAATACCACCAGAAGTCTACCGCACTCTTGGCCAACTAATTCGAATAAAAATATAGGGATAAGAAAGTAGCCAACAGAAGCCCAACCGTTGTCAGCAAAAAACAGCATAAACACGACATAAAAAACACAAATTGTCAGTGCCGTGCAAAACAAAAAAACACCGTGGGACAACAATACATCAGAGACATAAATCTTTCGCTGCCCCAGCAAGGTTCGCGCTGAGTACACATAAAACTCAGCGCCAGCCACATATTGGAAAAAGACGACTAACGCTGCGAACAAACCAAAAAAACCAAATTCGTATGGGGTAAGCGCCTTCGCCGCAAGGAAAAGAAGGGAAAAACGAGAAAGAAGCGTTATCGCTCTAAGAGCCATACTAGCAGCCGGAAGCACACCACCCCGAAGACTTATCACCACTTCACATTTCTTCTTCAGCAACATATTGTCGCTGGTAACGGGTTCCGGAAAAATAGAACACGGCCGACGCTAGTCTAACGAAAAATCGCTTGATGAAAAATGGAAGTGGTCGCGAAACGATATTTTTGGCAATAACGAGAACACCCTGTCTAAACAAAGAAAAAAAACAGAGCAGTACACGTGAAAAGAAACCCGCACTATTAATATCGACACGACTGTACGCCATCTCCGCATAGGCCTCAGGGTGTCGCGCCCTAAATATATATGAAGTATAGCTCCCTGCTTCGAACATTTTTTTACATACAGTAGGCAGTGAGATGTCATCATCATGATAAACGGCTGATTCAACAGCGTACTCTGGCTGTACGCCCATCTCAATCAGTCTAATAATCCAATCACGATCCTCAAATCCATAATGTGTATAGGCACAATCAAACCCGCCGGACTTGACAAAATACTCGCGTGAAACCGCACAGTACTGAGTTGAGAATGCGAGCGGATTGCCATCGTAAAATTCACGCTCTCGATCTAGCATTAACTGATTGAAATACTCAGACCAGAACCCAAATCCTTCTGACTTTAGCTTCCCAAAAACAACAGCAGCGTTAGAACCCAGGTAGGGAAGAAGGGACATAAGCGTAAGCTCTGACTCTGCCCTACAGTCCGCATCCAAAATTATTAAATAATCCGCCACACTAGTGACTGCGCCGGCATTGACTGCTCCCCCGCGCCCGAGAGATTTCTCGTTCCTTATTACACGAATGGTATGCCCTTCTTCCAGTTTCGGGAGGTGACGAATAACGCTGTCAGACTCCGTAGAGCCATCATCCACAACACATATTTTCACATCACACTTTTGGCCAACCTGTTGATTCAGCCAGGACTCTATAACCTCAGCGAAAACCCTGCCCGGATTTTTAACCGGAATGACGACTTCTATGCTAAGCATCATTTAATTTCCGCAATCAACGCAATTATCAATCACCTTTATACATCAAGGCAGTAATTTGTTCGGAGATAAGTCCCATAAGAAAAACCATCACGCTTCCAGTATAAAGAAGCGCGCTCATATTGGTAAATCGGCCAAAAGTGCCGAGCGTGTAGGCATACCAAGCTGACGCCATAAAAAACGCAATAGCAGCAATGGGCGCAAATAGTTTAAGCGGCGAGTATAAAGTGCCGACTTTAAAAATAATAAGCAAAAATCGTAGACCATCACGCAGTGGCCTTATGTGGCTTCGCCCCTCACGTTTCGCAGCATGAATAGGCATATAAGCCACCGAGTAACCTGCACGGAAAAACGCCATTGTTGACGTAGTTGGATAGGAAAAACCATTTGGTAGCAGATAGACAAACTCCATGAACTTAGCTGCTCGCACCGCGCGGAAGCCCGAAGTAAGGTCCTCTACCTTACGTCCTGTCATGTAGGTGGCGAGCCTGTTATAAAACCCATTAGCCACTCCCCGACCTATGCTAGCTTGAGAGCCTTGCTGTCGGGCACCTACTACCAGATCGTAACCATCACCAATTAGGTCGAGCAACCCTTGAATATCTGCGGGGTCATGCTGGCCATCCGCGTCCATAAATACGATCACGTCGCCAGACGCGACCCTTGCGCCAGATTTGATCGCAGCTCCATTACCTTTGCTATATGGGTGCGATACAACCAACGCTCCGGCTTGTCTGGCCGCACTTTCGGTGTCGTCTGAAGAGCCATCATTGACCACAATTACTTCAAAACCTGGGTACGTGGCAACAATATTAGCTACAACCTTCCCGACAGAGACTCCTTCGTTCTTAGCTGGCAATACAACACTCACCTTCACTCGCGCGCCTCCGCTATTGCTTGTTTCATGGCAGATAGCAACTCAGCCGGCAAGGTTGAAGCTACCTGCGCGTCATTTTCACGCCTGGCAATCGCCTGCTCAGCACGACTTATATCTCCCTGCTCCAGAGCAAAGTAGACTTGGTACTGAAGAACAGGCACCGCGTCAGGAGCAATATTCTCAGCTTGGGACAAAGAGCGCCATACCATATCAACCTGTCCCAGTTCTTGCTCAATCATCGCCTTAACAAAGTAGATTTTTGCTCCATACACGGCAACGTTCATCTTAGAACTCTGTTCAAGGAGCTCAATCAATGAAAGTAGATCTGAAAAACCTAGCGACCCGCATTGATTTGCAGACAGTAGCGTGTGCAAATTAAAAAGCTGATCAACAACCGTTACATTTATCCGGCCAGTTTCTGCTACGGAAATCGCTTCTCGCATTCTGCTTGCGGTATCGTGACCATCTGAAATAACACATGAATACATCACGCCTTGCAGCCTGATATCCAAGCAATCCGGACATGCCTGCTTGGTTCTATCCAAGACTTTCAGAGCAAATGCCATCCTCTCTCGCGAGATATATTCGCTATTCTGCTCTCCCAGCGCGGCGAGATCGTCTTTGCTTTGCTCAAGAAAAACAGCGTGCAAAGCTGCCCTAGCAGACCCTGGATGACGTTTATTCCAAGTGTCCGCGGCCTCTTGTGGTTGCCCCCAGAGACTAGTAATCGCCAACAAAACAGCAGCAAGCAACACGATATAGGCCCCGAGAAGCCAAGGTGCAACACGTGCTATCTTGCCTTTCGCAGTAAAGGCTGCAACGGTCAAAAACAAGCATATGCCGTACATAGCAACATAGTTTCTATGCTCAAAGTAGAGCTCGAGCATAAGGCTTGTTGATTCAATAAGGTGTCCAGCAACAAACCATAAAACGGCAAAACTAAAAAACTTGTAACGGCTTCGATAAGCGAACGCGAACAACAAGACTGCTAGCCACGACATACCAGCAGCAATAACGCCTAGGTCGAGAGTTTTTAAACCGTAATAGTCATGGAATGGACCATACGCAGTAGGTGACTGAGGGAAAAACCCTCTATAGAGGTACTCCCACAGGACCACCCACTCGGTCACCACCCTATCCGCAGGTGAAAATCCTCTATAGCTATTGACCGCAAACCAATCGAAGCGGATAGGTGAAATATAAAACAGGACAAACAACAAGGGAGCACATAGCACCAACCTTCTCAGCCAAGGCCACCCATCGCGCTCACCTTTTAGCCTTACCACAAAGAAATCGATCAGCAGAGCAAACACAGGGAAAAGCGCTCCGCTTTCCTTCGTATATATCGAAAGCAGCGTACCCAAACCCAACACTGATAACTGCGCAAGCGTACCAAAAAGCGGCCCACGCACAGCCCAAGCATAGCCCTTGATAAAGCCCAACAACCCCATCAAGCCAAATAATGTCGCCAGGCCCGTCATTCTCTGGATAGCAATCAAGGAAGCCGATGCCAATATAGGCAAAACCGCCCACATCAGCGCAGACATTAGCGCTACACGAAAATGCAACCGACGCTCAACATTGCCGATCAATGCAAGGCATTCACGTCCGATTAGAAAAAACAAAAGAAAATTGAAGCAATGAACAACAACATTAAAAAAGAGAATACCTTGGCTATTCTCAGGCCAACCAGACGCAAACGGGACAAAACTCAAGAGGGCAATGGGCCGACCTAACGGGCCGGCATGGCCTCCACTCACAAAGGACCAAGCCTCTCCCCAGCTTTGTATACTCGCCAACCCCTCAAGATTCGAGTAGTCATCGTAATAAAGAGCTCCGGAAATTCCCGGAATATATATAAGCACCAAAAGTACAGCGCAAAATAATACCAGCGACAGCTTCGCGAATTTACCCACTTGCAACGAGTTCCCGACTAAGTACATAAACAAAAACCCCGGCTAGACAGCCGGGGTTTTTTTTGGCTAGCGATTAGCCACGGCAAGAGCCTGGCATCCACTTGGTTGGGGTACCGGAGCAAATCCAAGCGGCGATGTTGTTGCGCGAGGTACCGGAAGGAGTCAGCGTCACAGTAATGGTCTCATCAAACTCACCAGCTTGGCTGTCAATGGTAATAGTACCATCGTTCGCCACTGCCAAATTGGTCGCGTATTGAGTGCCGATGAAGTCGCTATCGCAGGTCGCCAACTGGGCGCCAAATCCGTTCGACTGAACAATCTCAGTTACACAAGTACGCGCAGAACTGGCGGCCAGTACGATCTCAGAAGCCTTAGCGCGATTGGTGTAATCTTGGTATGCCGGCAGAGCGATGGCGGCGAGAATACCGATGATCGCAACAACGATCATCAGTTCGATCAAGGTAAAACCCTTTTGAGCTTTCATTTAGAACTCCTTAAGTGTGAGATAGCCTAGAGGCTGAAAGGTGCAATGCACAACTTGTGCCACAAGCTCGACACAACCCAACCCTGCAAGGCATGGGCGATAGCGCCTGCAATAACCTACAGCTAAATGGACGGATATCCGTACCCTAGGCGTCAGAAGGTGACATTTTTGGTCACTCCTCAAATGGCGACATGTGCTCGCAGCGTTATTTGCGGTGCATTATCTATAGCGTATGTACTATAGTCCCCGTATCTAAAGCCATTTCGCAATTAGAGACGCCAAAGGATTATGGAAACCCCCGCTCTATCTGGGCTGGCACGCCGCATTGTTCAAGATGGGCTGCTCGATGCCGACACCGCAGCTAAGGCAAGTCAGCAGGCTAGCCAAGACAAGATCCCACTGATCACGCACCTCGTACAGCGCAAGCTTGCTAGCTCCCGTGACCTCGCAATGGTTTGTGCTGAAGAGTTTGGTTATCCCTACTTTGACTTAACCGCCATAGACAAAGAAACGCAACCGAGTGAGTTGGTTAGCGAGAAGCTAATTCGTCAACACAACGTATTGCCCTTATTCAAGCGAGGCTCGCGCCTCTATTTAGCCATATCCGACCCAACCAACCAACAAGCGCTTAGCGACATCCAGTTCAACACCGGACTGATGACCGATGCTGTAATAGTAGAGGACGACAAGCTGCATACTGCTATCGATAAGTTCCTGGACAGCCCTACCGGCGGACTAGGCGATATGGCAGACGCAGACCTTGACGACCTAGACGTTCAGGCAGTTACCGACGACGATAACAAAGACAACGGTACTGACGCTGACGACGCCCCTATAGTTCGCTTCGTCAACAAAATGCTCTTGGACGCGGTACGAATGGGGTCTTCTGACCTGCATTTCGAGCCTTACGAGAAGACATATCGAGTTCGCTTCCGTACCGACGGCATTTTGCACGAGGTGGCCAAGCCACCACAGCAGCTTGGTGTGCGGATTGCGGCTCGCTTGAAAGTAATGTCGTCTATGGACATGGCCGAGCGGCGCAAGCCGCAGGATGGCCGTATCAAGATGAAGATATCCAAGAACAAAGCCATCGACTTTCGCGTAAACACCCTCCCAACTCTCTGGGGCGAAAAGGTGGTGCTGCGTATTCTCGATTCCGAAAGCGCCAAGATGGGTATCGACGCACTGGGCTATGAGGACGACCAGAAGCATATGTACTTGGCGGCACTTGAGCGCCCGCAAGGCATGATCTTAGTGACAGGCCCTACCGGCTCAGGCAAAACGGTTTCACTGTATACCGGATTGAACATTCTCAATACCATGGAGCGCAATATCTCCACTGCAGAAGACCCGGTAGAGATCAACTTGGAAGGCATAAATCAGGTCAACGTGAACCCTAAGCAAGGCTTGGATTTCGCCAAAGCATTGCGCGCGTTCTTGCGGCAAGACCCGGATATCATCATGGTTGGGGAGATTCGCGACCTCGAGACCGCGGAGATCGCTATCAAGGCAGCCCAAACCGGCCACATGGTGATGTCTACGCTACACACCAACAGTGCTGCTGAGACGTTGACTCGTTTGCGCAATATGGGCGTGCCTTCCTTTAACATCGCAACGTCGGTAAATCTGATCATCGCTCAGCGCTTGGCACGCCGGCTTTGTAAAAGCTGCAAGAAGCCGATGGAAATTCCCCGCGAAACACTGCTGGAGGAAGGCTTCTCGGCAGAGCAGGTCGATGCCGGCATTACAATATTTGGCCCTGTGGGTTGCGAAAATTGTAAAGATGGTTATAAAGGACGTGTTGGTATTTATGAAGTCGTCAAAATTACGCCTGCGATGCAGCGCATCATCATGGAAGACGGCAACTCTATTCAGATTTCTGATGTAGCCCAGAGCGAGGGCTTTAGAAGCTTGCGCCAATCGGCCCTTATGAAGGCAGAAGAGGGTGTTACCAGCCTGGCGGAAGTTAACCGAGTGACCAAGGATTAAGTCATGGCGCAACAAGCAGCACTAAAAAAGAATCCTGCAGCTGCCAAGAAAAAGGCCAAGGAAGAGAAACTTTACCCCTTCAAGTGGGAAGGTAAAGACCGTAAAGGCACCAAAATTACGGGGGAGACTCAGGGCTCAAATCCTGCATTGATTAAGAACCAGCTGCGCAAACAAGGCATCTTGGTTACCAAAATCAATCGCAAGTCTACCCTATTTGGCAAGCGAGCAAAGGCGATAAAGCCTCTAGACATCGCGTTTTTTACTCGCCAGTTGGCGACGATGATGGAGTCAGGGGTTCCCATCATTCAGGCTTTCGAGATCATTGCCGAGGGCGCTGAAAATCCGAACGTGGCTAAGCTAGTCACCGAAATCAAAACTGATGTTGCTGCTGGCAACACCCTTGCGGATTCACTGCGCCAACACCCTAAATATTTTGACGATCTCTTTTGCAACTTGGTGGAGTCAGGCGAGCAGTCTGGCCGCCTTGAGTCACTTCTAGATCGTATCGCAACCTATAAAGAAAAAACCGAAGCGCTCAAAGCTAAAATTAAAAAGGCTATGACCTACCCCATTTCGGTTGTAGTTGTCGCAATCATCGTGACAGCGATCATGCTGCTAAAGGTTGTGCCCAGTTTTCAAGAGGTCTTCGCCAACTTTGGAGCAGAACTACCTGGCTTCACACTTTTCGTGATTGGCCTATCTGAATGGTTGCAAGCCTGGTGGTTCGTGGCCCTCTTTTTGATTATCGCTGTTGGGTACGCCTACTCTCAAGCTCACCTCCGCTCAAAGCGATTTAGAGACGCGGAAGACCGCGCCTTGCTGAAAGCTCCCATTATCGGGGATATTATCTACCAGGCAGCTGTAGCGCGGTATGCACGCACTCTTTCCACAACCTTTGCAGCAGGCGTGCCATTGGTAGAAGCCCTCGACTCTGTAGCAGGCGCGTCAGGCAACGTCGTTTTCTACAACGCTGTCATGAAAATCAAAGAAGATGTCTCAGCCGGTTCGCAGCTGAACTTTTCGATGCGAAATACAAATGTATTCCCTTCACTGGCTACTCAAATGGCCGGCATCGGTGAAGAATCAGGCAACCTCGATGGCATGCTTGAAAAAGTTGCGGACTACTATGAAGCAGAAGTTGACAACAAAGTAGACAACCTCACGACCCTGCTAGAGCCTATGATTATGTCCGTTCTAGGCATTTTGGTTGGCGGGCTGATCGTAGCCATGTACCTCCCTATCTTCCAGCTCGGCAACGTCGTATAAACGCATGCAGCTTCTCGATTACCTGGCCAGCCAAACGCTGGCCTTTATTTTACTCGCGGGCCTGCTGGGACTGGTTATCGGCAGCTTCCTCAACGTGGTGATTCATCGCCTGCCCAAGATGATGGAAAACCAATGGCTGCAGCAAAGCAGAGAAATGCTGCATCCTGACGAAGAGCAGCCTGCTCAGCCGACCTACAACCTCATACTCCCGCACTCACACTGCCCTCACTGCAACACCGAGATCAAGGCCTGGCAAAACCTGCCGCTTTTGAGTTATCTGCTGTTGAGAGGCCGCTGCGGCCACTGCAAGGGCAGTATTAGCCCGCGTTACCCCATGATCGAACTGATGACCGCTCTGCTTTCCATGGTGATAGCATGGCAATACGGCTTTGGTTGGCCGGCTGCCGGGATGCTGGTACTGACCTGGGGATTGATCAGCCTGAGCATGATCGACGCCGATACCCAGCTACTACCCGACGTACTGGTATTGCCGCTGTTATGGCTTGGGCTGATCGCCAACAGTTTCGCGATCTATACCTCTCTGCACGAGGCACTGTGGGGCGCGGTCGCCGGTTATCTCAGTCTGTGGTCGGTTTATTGGCTATTCAAACTGGTGACTGGCAAGGAAGGCATGGGCTATGGTGACTTCAAGCTACTGGCCATGCTGGGCGCCTGGGGTGGTTGGCAGATACTGCCATTGACCATATTGCTATCTTCGCTGGTGGGTGCCGTTCTTGGCATCATCATCCTGAAGACACGCGGGCAGGACAACACCACACCCCTGCCCTTTGGCCCTTACCTGGCGATTGCAGGCTGGATTGCACTGATCTGGGGTGAGACAATCACTGGCACCTATCTAAAGTTCGCCGGCTTCTAAGTTGGCGATCAGCCGCCTTGGGCGGCAGGTGACTCACTTTCGGATACCAGCACTCGCAGTTATGACCATGATCATTGGCTTGACCGGCGGCATTGGCAGTGGCAAGACCGCCGCCGCCAACTACTTTTCTTCCGCCCACGATATTCACGTAGTGGACGCCGACCTGAAGTCGCGCATAGTCGTAGAGCCCGGCAAGCCCGCACTGCAGCATATCGTTGATCGCTTCGGTGCCGAGATCCTCCTGGAGGATGGCCAGCTAAATCGCGCCGCCCTACGCCAACAGGTGTTCAGTGATCCACAGCAACGCGTTTGGCTGGAGCAACTGCTGCACCCCCTGATACGCGAAGAAATCATCAGCGACTTGCACAGCGCTGCATCGCCTTATGCGCTGCTTGTATCCCCCCTATTGGTTGAGTCCGGCCAACACCGGCTGACGAGTCGCGTCATCGTGGTGGACGTTCCCGAAGAGCTACAGTTGGCCCGCACGGCGATACGTGACCAGGTTTCAGAACAGCAGGTCAGGGCCATCATGCAAGTGCAGGCACAGCGGGAGGCGCGACTACGCCAGGCCCACGACGTTATCGTCAACGACCGCGATTTGGCTCACCTCCATCAACAGGTAGATGCGCTGCATCAACAGTATCTCGCCATGCTGCAGGAGAAAGAAATATGACACTCAGCGTCGAATGCCCCACCTGTCTGGCGCCGGTGACCTGGGATGCCAGCTTTCCTGATCGCCCTTTCTGCTCTCACCGCTGCCGCCTTATTGACCTGGGCGCCTGGGCCTCGGAGGAGCATGTGATACCCGGTAACGATCAGGAGCAGGATGTGTTTTCCGAGGATCTGCCGCCGCAATGAGCCTCAGAACCAGCCAAAATACGGCGACCTGATGCGCCGCATCCACGTGATGGCGGCCGTCATCAAGAACTTGGACGGTCAGATACTCATTGCCAAACGGCCTGACAGCTCACATCAGGGCGGCCTGTGGGAGTTTCCTGGCGGAAAGTTGGAACCAGACGAGTCCCGCTTTGCGGCGCTGCGCAGAGAGCTACAGGAAGAGCTTGGCATTGAGGTGATTCAGGCCAGACCGCTAATCGATATCCGGCATGACTACCCCGACAAGTCAATCCGTCTGGACGTGTGGCTGGTCGACAGGTTCAGCGGTATCGCCCACGGTGCGGAGGGTCAGCCAATACGGTGGGTACAAAGCGCCGAGCTCAACCAGTTTGAATTTCCCGCAGCCAATAGGCCCATCCTTACCGCCGCGCAGCTGCCGGAACGCTACCTGATCACGCCCGACTGCGACGAACAAACGCTTTTTCGCGGCCTGGACCAGGTCAGAGGCGAAGGCGTCCCACTGATTCAGTTACGCCAGACTCAATTGCAGCCAGAAGCCTACGACGCGCTCGCACAGCGCGTGACGCAGCGCTACGGCGACGACTTCAAGTGGCTGTTGAAAGGCGATGTGCAGCCGCGCGTGACAGATTGCGGCTGGCATCTTAACAGTGCCCAGTTAAGGCGGCTTTGGCAGCAGCAGGCAGACGGACAGAAAGCCCAAAAGCCTTTCAGCGGCCTGCTGGCAGCTTCCTGCCACAACGCAGAAGAGCTCTCGATGGCGATCGCACTGGGCGTAGACTTTGTAACCCTGTCACCCGTGCAAACCACCGCCAGCCACCCCGACGCCAACCCCCTGGGATGGGAACAGGCTGAGCAACTGATAACCGAGGGCAACCTGCCGGTCTATCTACTCGGAGGGCTACAACCATCGCACTCTGCGCGGGCTTTCGACATTGGCGCGCAGGGGGTAGCAGGTATAAACGCGTTCTGGCCCAGCGACAATTGAACGCTGGCCATTGCAATACTACTGAACCTCTACCACGCGCAATTCCTTGGGCATGCTGAAAACGATGTTCTCTTCCTGCCCGGCCAGCTCTTCTGCGCCGGTAGCGCCCTGCGCATGTAGATGCTGAATCACCTGACGCACCAGCACATCCGGCGCTGATGCCCCTGCGGTGACACCAATACTGGCTACCGAGGCGAGCCATTCCGGTTTGATTTCATCTGCCCCATCGATCAGATACGCCGGCGTACCCATGCGCTCAGACAGCTCGCGCAAACGGTTGGAATTCGAGCTGTTGGGGCTGCCGACAACCAGCACCAGGTCACACTCACTGGCCAGCTGCTTGACCGCATCCTGCCGATTTTGAGTGGCGTAGCAGATGTCGTCCTTGCGCGGACCGTCAATCGCCGGGAAGCGCGCGCGCAGGGCATCGATAACACGGGCGGTGTCGTCCATCGATAGCGTAGTCTGGGTAACAAAGGCCAGGCGCTCCGGATCGCGAACCTGTAACTGCGCAACGTCTGCTTGTTCCTCCACCAGATAGATTGCGCCGCCCTGGCTGGCATCATACTGCCCCATGGTGCCCTCCACTTCCGGGTGGCCAGCGTGGCCGATCAGCACACACTCCCGACCATCTCGGCTGTAACGAGTAACCTCCATGTGCACCTTGGTGACCAACGGACAGGTCGCATCAAACACCTTGAGACCGCGATCGGCCGCCTGCTGCCGCACGGCTTGCGAAACGCCATGGGCACTGAAGATAACAATGACGTCATCCGGCACCTGGTCAATTTCTTCCACAAAGACCGCACCGCGGCTACGCAAGTCTTCCACCACAAACTTGTTGTGGACCACTTCATGACGCACGTAAATAGGCGGGCCAAAGACTTCCAGTGCCCGATTGACGATCTCGATGGCGCGATCAACGCCTGCACAGAAGCCGCGCGGATTAGCCAGTTTGATCTGCATGAGCACCTCGGGGCATTAGTCTGTTGATGGGCGAATTATCCAGCATCATTGCGCTGATTGCGATGACTGACCGATAAGCCGGTCAGGCCGGCGCCACCGCGACAATTTCGACGTCAAAGGTGATGACCTTACCTGCCAAGGGGTGATTGAAGTCAACCTCTACCACCTTCTCGTGGATAGTTTTCACCACACCCGGCAGCTCACCGCCGGCAGCGTCCTGAAAAATCACCAGCAGGCCTTCTTCCAGCTCCATCTCGTCGAACTGATCCCGCGCTATGCTCTGTACATTCTGCGGATTACCCGGCCCAAAGCCGCGCTCCGGTTCGATCGCAAAGCTACGCCTATCTCCCGCTTGCAGACCGAACAGCGCTTGCTCGAAGCCAGGCAGCAAACTGCCATCACCCACCTTGAAGGTCGCCGGTTGTTTATCCAGCGTGGTGTCGACCACATCACCGTTGGGCAATTTCAGCGTGAAGTGCAGGGTCACCTGGGTGTCGTGGTTGATGCGCAGGTCTGTCATTTTGGTATCTCGAATTTGATTTAGGTAATACATCCGTCGGGGAAGCGCTGTGCAGCGGAGCCGCTTCCAGGGACAGCCGGGTTCCATCCCGGCTCGCGGTGGTGCGGCTTTTGCCGCTGGTCGAGATGGAGCTCGACCTTCCCGGGAACAAACCAAACCAGTGTGCGGCTATACAGTTCATGCGCCTCGCGGAAAAAGCGTCCTGCCCGCATCTACCAGCTTCTAGCTCTCAGCCTGCTTTTTACCGACAAACATATCCACAATCAGCAAGCCAGCACCGACGGTAATGGCACTGTCGGCGATATTGAAGGCTGGGAAGAACCAGCGCTGCTGCCAGTGCACCAGAATAAAATCGACTACGTGCCCCAGCACCACACGGTCATAAAGGTTGCCCAGCGCGCCGCCCAGAATCAGCGCCAACGCGATGGCTTCCATACGCTTGCTGCGATCCAGCCGCGACAGCCAGATGCAGAGCACCACGCTGACTACCACGGCAATGGCGGCGAACAACCAACGCTGCCAGCCTGCAGCATCCGCCAAAAAACTGAACGCCGCACCGGTGTTGTACGCCAGGGTAAAGCTGAACAGCCCTTCGATTACTGGCACCTGGTGGTACATCTCTAGGTTGGAGACCGCAATCCACTTGCTCAGTTGATCCAGCGCGATCACCAGTACCGAAAGCCATAGCCAGGCCAGACTCCCCTTGGCCTCAGGCATGATGACGCACCTCACCAGCGCCCTCGATGTTATCCACACAGCGCCCGCAAATGTCGGGGTGCGCGGCGTGACTGCCCACGTCGGCACGGAAATGCCAGCAACGCGCGCACTTGGCTTCCGCCGACTTGAGAATACGCAGCTTCAGACCCGGCACTTCGGTAGCCACAGCCTCGTCGGGGGCGTCCGCCAACGGAGCCAGCGCTGCCTGCGAGGTGATAAGCACAAACCGCAGCTCGTCGCCCAGCTTGCTCAACGCCTCGTCGAGTGCCGGCTCTACGAACAGGGTGACCTCGGCCTCCAGATTACCGCGGATCGCCTTCGCGTTACGCAGGTTCTCCAGCTCCTTGTTGACGGCTTCCTTGACGCCCATGACGGTGTCCCAAAACACGCGCCCCAGTGCCTGATCCGATGGCAGTTCAGCAAGCCCCTCGTACCAGGTGTTGAGCATGACCGACTCATTGCGTTCGCCTGGCAGGTGCTGCCAAAGCTCTTCGGAGGTGAAGGACAACACCGGTGCTATCCAGCGCACCAAGGCTTCAGCGATGTGATAAAGCGCAGTCTGGCAAGAGCGGCGCGCTACGCTGTTGGCCTGGGTGGTGTACTGGCGATCCTTGATGATATCCAGATAGAAGCCACCCAGTTCCTGAACGCAGAAGTTGTGCACTTTCTGATAAACGTTCCAGAATTTGTAGGTGTCATAGGCCTCGACAATTTCCGCCTGCAGCAAACGGGCGCGGTCAACTGCCCAGCGATCCAAGTCCAGCATCTGCTCCGCCGGCAAGGCATCGACCTTGGGGTCAAAGCCGTTCAGGTTAGAGAGCAGGAAGCGCGCGGTATTGCGAATACGGCGGTAGGCGTCGGCACTGCGCTGCAGAATCTGATCGGAGACGGCCATCTCACCGGAGTAATCGGTGGAGGAGACCCACAAACGCAGAATGTCGGCGCCCAAGGTGTCATTGACCTTCTGCGGCGCGATGGTATTACCCAGTGATTTGGACATTTTGCGGCCGTTCTCGTCGACCGTGAAGCCGTGCGTCAGCAGACCTCGATAAGGTGCATGACCATCGATAGCGCTCCCGGTCAGCAGCGACGAGTGGAACCAGCCCCGATGTTGGTCAGACCCTTCCAGATACAGATCGGCCAACGCACCCGCCGCATGCCCCATGGGGTGCGAGCCACGCATGACGTGCCAATGCGTGGTGCCGGAGTCGAACCAGACATCCAAGGTATCGGTAATCTTGTCGTATTGACCGGCTTCGTCGCCCAGCAGTTCGCTGGCGTCCATGTCGAACCAGGCATCAATGCCGCCCTGCTCCACGCGCTCAGCAACCTGCTCGATCAATTCCAACGTGCGTGGATGCAGCTCGCCACTTTCCTTGTGCAGGAAGAAGGGAATCGGCACGCCCCAATTACGCTGCCGCGAGATACACCAGTCCGGGCGACCGGCAATCATGTTGTGCAAGCGCTGCTTGCCCCAGGCCGGCACGAACTCAGTCTGCTCGATGGCATTGAGTGCGCGTTCTCGCAGGGTTTCACCGCCCTTGACCGGGACGTCCATGCCGACGAACCACTGCGCGGTGGCACGGTAAATCAGCGGCGTCTTGTGGCGCCAGCAGTGCATGTAACTGTGCTGAATGCTCTGATGCTTGAGCAAGGCACCCACTTCCTCCAGCTTGGTCACGATGGCTGGATTGGCCTTCCAGATAAACTGACCGCCGAAGAACGGCAAATCGCTGACATACACACCGTTGCTCTGCACCGGACTGAAAATATCGTCGTTGGTCATGCCGTATTGCTTGCAGGTACGGAAGTCATCCTCACCGTAAGCGGGCGCGGAGTGCACCACGCCGGTACCCGCGTCCAGCTCGACATACTCCGCCAGGTAAACCGGCGACAGGCGCTCGTACAGCGGATGACGGAAGTTGATCAGCTCCAGTGCGGCGCCGGGTGCAGTGGCAATCACCTCGCCTTCCAGGCCGTAACGCGCCAGACAGTCAGCCACCAGGTCTTCAGCCAGCAGCAACAGGCGCTCGCCGGTATCGACCAGCGCGTAATTGAATTCCGGATGCACATTCAGCGCCTGGTTGGCGGGAATGGTCCAGGGCGTGGTGGTCCAGATCACGATAGCGGCTGGCTTGGGCAGCGCGCCCAGACCGAAAGCAGTTGCCAGTTTGTCAGCGTCCTCTACAAGGAAGGCGACATCGATGGCATCGGACTTCTTGTCCTGATACTCGACTTCAGCCTCGGCCAGTGCCGAACCACAATCGAAACACCAGTTGACCGGCTTTAGGCCCTTGAACACCACACCCTGCTCGACCATTTTGCCGAGTGCGCGGATCTCACCGGCTTCGTTGGCAAAGTTCATCGTCAGGTAGGGGTTATCCCAATCGCCCAACACACCCAGGCGGATAAAATCTGCCTTCTGCAGGGCGACCTGCTCGGCGGCGTAGGCGCGGCTAAGCTCACGCACCTTGTCGGCCGGCAGATGCTTGCCGTGGGTAGTTTCAACCTTGTGCTCGATAGGCAGGCCGTGACAGTCCCAGCCAGGTACATAAGGCGCATCAAAACCCGACAGGGTTTTGGAGCGCGTGATCATATCCTTGATGATCTTGTTCAACGCATGACCGATGTGAATGACGCCGTTAGCGTAGGGCGGGCCATCGTGCAGAATGAACTGCGGGCGGCCCTGGCTAACCTCGCGAATGCGCTGGTACAAACCATCAAGACGCTTGAGGGTTTCCGGCTCGCGGTTCGGCAGCCCGGCTTTCATCGGAAAGTCCGTGGCAGGCAGGTTCAGTGTCGCTTTGTAATCGGTCATTTCGGTTCAGGCTCTTTTAAGTTCACAGGCCCCATTGGGCCCTGGCCGCGGCAAAATCAGCCTTGATTGCCGCCTGCAATGCATCCAGCGAGTCGAAGCGTTGCTCGTCCCGCAGTTTTTCATGAAACACGACGTCGAGCCGACGACCGTACAGGTCACCGGCAAAATCAAACAGATGGACCTCAAGGTGGGCGCTGCCATCGCCCGCGACCGTCGGCCGCTTGCCGATATTGGCAACGCCCTTGCGCAGCTCGCCATCCAGCATCACGCTCACCCGATACACACCGTGCAGGGGTGGGTTGACGCGCTTGAGCTGCACATTGGCGGTCGGCGCGCCGATGGTGCGACCCAGTTGCTGGCCGTGCAACACCCGGCCACTGATACTGAACGGGCGACCCAGCAACCGCTCGGCGAGGGCAAAGTCACCCTCGGCCAGTACCTGGCGCAAGCGCGTACTGCTGATACGCTCGCCGCTCTCGGCCACCGTATTGGCCGCCTCGACCGTAAAGCCATGACTCACACCGCTGCTCTGCAAGAAGGCAAAGTCACCCGAGCGGTCACATCCAAACCGGAAGTCGTCGCCCACCTCCAGATGCTTGACGCCCAAGCCATCGATCAACACCTGTTGCACGAACTGCTCCGCGCTGAGCTCGCGCAGGCGGCGATTGAAGGCCAGGCACAGCACCCGGTCAACGCCTTGGGCCTGCAACAGCGCGAGTTTTTCGCGCAGACGGGTGAGCCTGGGCGGCGCCGCATCGGGGGCAAAGTATTCGCGGGGTTGCGGCTCGAAGATCACCACACAACCCGGCAAGCCCAATCGCTCGGAATGCGCACGCAGCCGGGCCAGAATCGCCTGGTGGCCGGCGTGCACGCCGTCGAAGTTGCCAATTGTTGCGACACAGCCCCGGTGCCGGGGCCGCAGGTTATGTAGACCGCGGACCAGTTCCATAATGCTCGTTAATGGTGGATCAGTCGAAACGCTGGAGTATACAGGTTTGCTGCTACCAGCGTCATGCCCGCCGTCGCCCGACCCGCTAGGCGTGGCGCAGATCACGCAGGCGCAGCCCGCCTGCCAGCAACACGAGCAGATAAGCCCCCATACCTGCCGCCACCAACTGCGTCATCTCCCATGCCTTGCGCTGCCAGCCCCAAGCCAGCCAGTCCTGCGTCGGCGGCGCCAGCCACAACAGCGCCAGCGACATGGCCACACAGGCCGCGAGCAGGCGCAGCGCAAACAGCAGCCAACCAGGCTGCGCCTGAAAGACACCGGCCTTACGCAAGCCCCACCAGAGCAGACCGGCATTGAGCAACGCCGACAGCGAGGTGGCCAGCGCCAACCCCACGTGGGCCAGCGGCCAGATAAGGAGCAGATTCATGCCCATGTTGGCGATCATGCAGATAATGGCGATTTTGACCGGGGTCTTGGTGTCCTGCCGCGCAAAGTAACCAGGCGCCAACACCTTGATCAGCATGAAGGTCATCACCCCCACGGAATAGGCACGCAGCGCTGCAGCCGCCTGCACCACATCCTGATCGGTCATTGCGCCGTAGTGAAATAGCGCCGCAATCATCGGTTCAGCCAGCAACAGCAAAGCGATGGCCGCGGGCACGCCCACCAGCAGCACCATACGCACCGCCCAATCCAAGGTACGGGCGAAGGCACGTGGGTCATCCGCCGAGTGCTGCCGCGACAGCGCCGGCAGAATCACGGTGCCGATGGCAATACCGAAGGCGCCAAGCGGCAGCTCGGACAAACGGTCGGCGTAGTAAAGCCAGGAGATACTGCCGGTTTGCAGGAAAGACGCCAGCACGGTATCCAGCAGCAGATTGATCTGACTCACCGAGACTCCAAACAGGGCCGGAATCATCAGCGTCATGATGCGCTTGACCCCAGGATCCTTGCGATCGGGTCGAGGCACTGGCAGCAGCTTGATCTGCGCCAGAAACGGCAACTGAAACAGCAACTGTGCAACGCCGGCGATAAATACGCCCCAGGCCAGCGCCATGATGGGTTGCGCGAAATAGGGGGTGAGGCACACGGTGGCGCCGATCATGCAGACATTCAACAGCACCGGGGTGAACGCTGGCACCGCAAAACGCCCGTAACTGTTCAGAATCGAACCACAGAGCGCAGTCAGCGAGATGAGAAACAGATAGGGGAAGGTGATGCGCAGCATATCGGTAGCGAGGCCGAGCTTGGCCTCGTCATCGTGAAAGCCCGGCGCAAACAGCATGATCAACACTGGCGCACCGGCGACACCCAGAGCGGTAATACCCGCCAGCGTGAGGCCTAGCGTACCCGTCACCCGATCGACCAACTGCTTTACATCCGCCAGCGCGCGTTTTGAGCGATATTCAGACAGCACCGGCACGAAGGCCTGGGCGAAGGCGCCTTCGGCAAATAACCGGCGCAGGAAATTGGGGATCTTGAAGGCAATGAAAAAGGCGTCGGCCTCTGACTGCGAACCAAAATACGCCGCCACCACCACATCGCGTACCATGCCCAGAACCCGCGACAACAAGGTCATGATGCTCACCACCATCCCCGAACGGAGCAGGCTGGGCGCCTTGGTTGGCGTGCTATCGGAGGGCGGAGTCTGGGACATGGATTTGGGCGCCGGCAAAAGCCGCCATCATAGCGTCCCGCACGTCGCCTTGTCAGGTGCGCAGCATACAAGAGCGCAACTAAATAGAAGCGTGCAGGCGGCTTTCTCTGTATACTCCGCGCACCGCGACAGACCGCCGGCAGCGCTGCATCTCAAAGTGACAGCGCCGCCCGTCGGATTTCCTCAGCCCTCTTGACATTAACCTGTCTCGGCTGCATAGTACGCGGCCTTATTTGTACCTAATTCATCCAGATTTTCTGAGGAGCACGACGGTGGCCAACTCACCTCAAGCCAAGAAACGCGCCAAGCAGGCCGAGAAGCGCCGCAATCACAATGCAAGCCTGCGCTCCATGGTCCGCACTTACATCAAGAACGTTGTCAAAGCGATCGACGCCAAAGACCTCGAGCAAGCCAAAACTGCCTATACTGCAGCCGTTCCGGTCATCGACCGTATGGCCGACAAGGGCATCATTGCCAAGAACAAGGCCGCTCGCCACAAGAGCCGCCTGAACGCACACATCAAGGCAATGGCTGAAGCCGCCTGATCTGCGATTCTTGCTGCAATAAAAAAACCGGCCATGAGCCGGTTTTTTTATTGCCTTGAATATATACCCTCAAGCTCATTCGCCGAGCCAAACCCCAACACCCCCCCCTAACAGCTCTCCAGAAAACACCTGACCTGGCTGTTTACTCGGGTAGGTCGAGCACCATCTCGACCATGCACATCAAACGCAACGCCGCTGGACGAGATGCAACCACCCCTTACCTGCAAACAAAGCTGCCTGAGCATCAACCAGGAAGGTCGAGCCGCATCTCACCCCACAAAAACCACCAAACGCGGCGCACACACTTCAGATCAGCACCAAGTTATCCTTGTGTATCAACTCAGGGTCATCGATATAGCCGAGAATGCGCGCAATCGACTCGGTGGACTTACCCAGAATACGTGCCGCATCCTGCGCACCGTAATTAACCAGGCCGCGAGCAACCTCCCGCCCGTCCGGCGCCACGCAAACCACCATTTCGCCACGCCGGAAACCGCCCTCTATTGCCGAAACACCGACCGGCAACAGACTGTGCTTACCCGTGGTAAGCGCCTTTACGGCCCCTTCATCGAGCAACAAGCGCCCGCGCGTTTGCAGATGACCAGCCAGCCACTGTTTGCGCGCCGCCAACATCCCGCGCTCAGGCAACAGCAAAGTACCCAACGCCTCACCCTGATGCAGACGAGCAACCACACGCTCTATGCGCCCACCTACGATCACCGTCGCCGCACCGGAGCGCGCAGCCAGTCGCGCCGCACGCAACTTGGTCTGCATACCGCCGCGCCCCAGAGCACCAGCACTGCCGCCAGCCATAGCATCCAGCTTGGGGTCATCCGCCATAGCGTCGGAAATCAGCTCGGCCTGCGGATTGTGGCGGGGATCAGCGGTATACAGGCCATCCTTGTCGGTGAGAATCACCAACAGATCAGCCTCAACCAGATTGGTTACCAGAGCCCCCAGGGTATCGTTATCACCAAAGCGAATTTCGTCAGTCACCACGGTGTCGTTTTCATTGATCACCGGGATCACATTGAGATCCAGCAGCGCCCGCAATGTACTGCGCGCATTCAGGTAGCGCTTGCGATCAGACAGATCGTCATGGGTGAGCAACACCTGCGCGGTAGACAGGCCATGTTGCTGAAAGCTCGACTCCCACGCCTGCACCAGCCCCATCTGACCAATAGCAGCGGCGGCCTGCATATCGTGGGTGGTTTTCGGTCGCTCGGTCCAGCCAAGCCGACTCATGCCGGCAGCAACAGCACCGGACGACACCAGCACCAGCTCGGCACCGCTGGCACGCAGCGCGGCCAATTGCTCGACCCACACTGCCATCGCCGCGCGATCGAGCCCGCGACCATCGCCCGTCAACAGGGCACTACCAATCTTGACCACCCAACGGCGGGCTCCGCTTACCTTTTCGCGCATGCTGATTCCATCAACAGATTGCCCAAGTTCATGCCAGACCCGGCGCTGCGCGCGCCGGGCTTACCGCTCAACCGACTCAATGGACGTAGAAAATTTCCGGACCATCTTCGTCGTCTTCGTCATCATCGTCGTCCTCTTCGCCATCAACAGCGATACCCTGCTTACGCAGCGCACGACGATCATCCAGCGCTTGAATATGCGCCCGCGCCTCGTCCTCGATCTGCTGATCAAGCGCAGCCACCTCGGCGGCGTACTCTTCATCATCCTCGATCTGACGCTGACGCTCGTCCAGCCAATTCATTACCGCTTTGGCCAGCTCTGCCGTACCCTGACGCTCGGAGGCGGAAATAACAAATACCGGACCCTCCCACTCCAGACGCTCAACCACATCATCCAGCACGGCCTGCTGCTCATCCTCCAGCAACTGGTCGCACTTGTTCAGCACCAACCAGCGCTCGCGCATGGTCAATGCCGGACTGAATTTGCCCAACTCATGAATAATGGTCTCGACCGCTTCCACCGGGTCAGACTCATCCAAGGGCGCCATATCAACCAGATGCAGCAACAGCCGCGTGCGCGACAAGTGCTTGAGAAAGCGCGTGCCCAGCCCAGCACCATCGGCAGCGCCGGCAATCACACCAGGAATGTCGGCGATCACAAAGCTACGCAATTGACCCACATCAACCACACCCAGATTGGGCACCATGGTCGTGAATGGGTAATCCGCCACCTTCGGCTTGGCGGCGGAAACCGAACGAATGAAGGTGCTCTTGCCGGCATTGGGCAGACCCAACAGCCCCACATCGGCCAACACCTTCAATTCCATCTTCAGGTCGCGCAACTCACCGAGCGAGCCATTGGACGTCTGCCGTGGCGCGCGATTGACACTGGACTTGAAGCGCGTATTACCCAAGCCGTGGAAACCGCCCTGCGCCACCAGCAAACGCTGGCCAGGCTCAGTGAGATCGCCAATGATTTCCTGGGTACCCGCATCGATTACGGTAGTGCCCACCGGCACCAGGAGCACCATATCCTCACCCTTGGCACCGGTGCAGTCGCTGCCGCGCCCATTCTCGCCACGCTGCGCATTAAAGCGGCGGGTGTAACGGTAATCTACCAAGGTATTCCAGTTGGCATCCGCCTCCAGAAAAATGGAGCCACCGTCGCCGCCGTCACCACCGTCCGGCCCACCCTTGGGGATGAACTTTTCACGGCGGAAACTCATGCAGCCATTACCACCATCACCGGCCTTGACCGTGATGGACACTTCATCAACGAATTTCATCTATCTCCCCTTCCCTGTCGGGACGGGCTAATGGAAAGAGTACGCTACAAACAAAAAAGCCCCGTCGCAAGACGGGGCTTTTCAGCAGCAAAGAGCTATCAGGCAGTTACGACATTAACGTAACGACGACCGAACTTGCCCTTAACTTCGAATTTCACCACGCCTTCAGCTTTGGCGAACAAGGTGTGATCCTTGCCCATGCCAACGTTCTTGCCAGGGTGGAACTCGGTGCCACGCTGACGAACAATGATGTTACCCGGAATGATGGCCTGGCCACCGTACATTTTTACACCAAGGCGTTTGGATTCTGAATCGCGACCGTTGCGCGTGGAACCGCCTGCTTTTTTGTGTGCCATGAGTCTATATCTCCTGAATCAGCTTAGGCAGAGATGCCAGTAATCTTGATTTCGGTGTACCACTGACGGTGGCCCTGACGCTTCATGTGGTGCTTACGACGACGGAACTTGATGATGCGAACCTTATCGCCGCGGCCGTGAGCGCTGATCTCAGCAGTCACTTTAGCGCCTGCAACAACGGGAGCGCCGATTTTAACGTCATCACCGTCTGCAACCAGCAGAACCTTGTCAAATTCGATGCTGGCGCCAGTTTCAACGTCCAGCTTCTCTACTTTCAGGAACTCGCCTTCAGCGACCTTGTATTGCTTGCCGCCGGTAACAATGACTGCGTACATGTTGCTTTCTCCGTAATCCTGCTCACCCAGCGCTTGGTTAGAATCATTAGTGGCTGGCATGGCTGCAAGTGGCTCCGCCTATCGGACCCGACCTTGCCATTGTCAAAACAGGGATGCTGTATCTTAGGGGCGAGGATTGTACTCAAGCGCGCCGCTTTGCGCAAGCACCGTACAAGCCTGATAGACTGCGCTTTTCTTGACAGTAAATGGCCTGCAACCTAGCATGCCGCGGAACCTTTTCAGGAAGTCTGCAACCGATGACCACCCTGCCATTCTACGCACCGGTATCCGATGATTTTGATGCGGTGAATCAGCTCATCCTTGAGCAACTGCATTCGCGAGTCCCGCTGGTAGAAAAGATCGGCCACTACATTATCAGTGCCGGCGGTAAACGCCTGCGCCCCCTGGTCGTTCTGCTGGGCGCACGTGCCTGCGGACTGTCCGACCCACGTCAGCACAGCCTGGCCGCGATAATCGAGTTTCTGCACACAGCCACCCTGCTGCACGACGACGTAGTCGACACCTCAGACCTGCGTCGAGGCCGCTCCACTGCTAATGCACTCTGGGGCAACGCTCCCAGCGTACTGGTCGGCGACTTTCTGTACTCACGCGCCTTTGAAATGATGGTCGCCTTAGGCGACATGCAGATCATGCGAATTCTCGCCAACGCGACCAACGTCATCGCCGAAGGTGAGGTACTGCAGCTGTCCAAGGTGCGCGACGCCAACACCGACGAAGCCACCTACATGGAGGTGATTCGCAGCAAGACTGCCATGCTGTTCGAAGCGGCGTGCCACACCGCCGGCGTTCTGGCAGAAGCAAACGCGCAACAGACCGAAGCCCTGCGCCAGTATGGCAACGCCCTGGGTATCGCTTTCCAGCTGATGGACGACCTGCTTGACTACAGCGGCGATGCTGCCGAAATGGGCAAGAATGTGGGCGACGATCTGGCCGAGGGCAAGCCCACCCTGCCGCTGATCTACACCATGCGCCATGGCTCTGCAGAGCAGGCGGCACTGGTTCGTCAGGCGATACAGAAGGGCGGCACGGACGATATCGCGCCGATTCGCGAGGCAGTTGCAGCCTCAGGCGCTCTGGACTATACCGCAGGCCTGGCCCGCGAGCAGGCCGACGAAGCCGTCCAGCTGCTGCAGGTGTTACCCGCGTCCGAATACCGAGACTCCCTGGAGCAGTTGGCGCGCTTTGCAGTGGATCGCAAATTCTAGATCACTCGAATGGCGCTACCGCCTCACAGGCACGATGAGCGTCATTACCACCGCGACAACCTTTGCCATCAAGCTCACTACGAAGGCACAAAAGGAATCATCGCACCCAAGAAACGTCTGCGCTCGCACCTGATGCCGAGCTCCATCTCAACAACAGGCACCAACCGAACCAACGAAGGGCGAGCTAGCACTCGCCCTTCACGGCAAAACCTTTGCAACGAAAGGTTTTTACAGCACCTTCAACAGCTCAATATCGAAAACCAGCGCACTGTGCGGCGGAATGCTGTTGCCCGCACCGCGCTCGCCATAAGCCAGCTCAGACGGAATAAACAGACGCCACTTGGCACCTTCCTGCATCAGTTGCAGCGCTTCGGTCCAACCAGCGATCACGCCACCCACCGGAAACTCGGCTGGCTGGCCGCGCTTGTAGGAGCTGTCAAAGACCTCACCGGAAATCAGCGTACCTTCATAATGCGTTTGCACTGTGGAGCTGGCGTCTGGCGTGGCACCAGTGCCCGCGGTCACCACTTCATACTGCAGACCTGAAGCGAGCGTCACAACGCCATCACGCTTGCCATTTTCTGCCAGAAAATCCACACCCGCCTGCGCAGCAGCCTTGGCGGCCTCCTGCGCTACAGCGCGCATTTTCTCCTGCAACTGCTGAAACGCAGCTTGCAGTTCGGCTTCCGGAACCTGGCTAGGCTGTTGGCTATAGGCATCGCGCAGGCCTGCAGCAACCAGGTCCAACGTCAGGTCAGGGATGTTGCTGGCCAGCAATTGCTCGCCCATCTGGCGGCCAATGCCGTAGCTGACGCGCTGTTCGTCGTTGTCAAAAGTGTTGCTCATGGCGAGCCTCCAGTCAGAAAAATGGCCGACAAGCCTGACACAAGCCCGGCAAAAATTCACCCACGAGAGCGAATCCGCTACAATGACCGGCTTTCTGCCCACATCCCGGAAGCACCCACCATGCTTGAAAAACTCTTCAAACTTCGCGAACACGGCACCACTGTGCGCACCGAGCTGCTGGCCGGGCTGACAACGTTCCTGACCATGGCCTACATCATCTTCGTCAACCCGATGATGATGGCCGATGCCGGAATAGACCCAGGCGCGGCCTTTGTCGCCACCTGCCTGGCCGCTGCCATAGGCTCACTGATCATGGGCCTGTGGGCGAACTACCCGATCGCCCTTGCTCCTGGCATGGGGCTCAACGCCTTCTTCTCCTACACGGTCGTTGGCTCCATGGGCTATAGCTGGCAAGTCGCCTTGGGCGCAGTCTTCCTGTCCGGCCTGATGTTCTTTCTACTAAGCATCTTTCGTATTCGCGAGTGGATCATCAACAGCATACCCATGGCCCTGCGCTCAGCGATTGCCGCCGGCATCGGCCTGTTCCTGGCGCTGATTGCACTGAAAAACGCAGGTATCGTGGTCGACCATCCCGCTACCCTGGTCTCCATGGGCGATTTGACCCAGCCCGGCGCCCTGCTGGCTGCCGCCGGCTTCGCGGTAATAGTCGCGCTGGCCTACCGTAAAGTAACCGGCGCCGTAATGATCGGCATCCTGCTGATAACGGCCATCAGCCTGATAACCGGCCTGAGCCAGGCCAGCGGCGTGGTTTCGGCACCACCCAGCCTCGCACCCACACTCATGCAACTCGACATCAAGGGCGCACTGGAAGTTGGCATGCTGAGCATCATCTTCGCCTTCCTGTTTGTCGATCTATTCGACACCTCAGGCACCTTGATCGGGGTCGCCCAACGCGCCAACCTGGTCGATGCAGACGGAAAAATGCCGCGTCTGGGGCGCGCCCTGATGGCAGACAGCACCGCTACCATGGCTGGCGCGGCGCTAGGCACTTCTACTACCACCAGTTACATCGAATCGGCTGCCGGCACTGCGGCTGGCGGTCGTACTGGGCTTACCGCCTGCGTGGTCGCTTTACTGTTTCTGCTCAGCCTGTTTTTTTCGCCACTGGCCGGCGCCGTACCCGCCTTCGCTACTGCACCAGCGCTCTTGTTTGTTGCCGTGTTGATGACCGGCGGCCTGGTTCAAGTGGACTGGGACGATCTTACTGAAGCGGCCCCTGTGGTGATTACGGCGATCATGATGCCGCTGACCTTCTCGATTGCCAACGGCATCGCAGCTGGCTTTATCGTCTGGACGGCAATCAAATTGCTCTCAGGCCGCTGGCAAGACCTCAACCCCAGCCTCTACGTTCTGGCTGGTCTCTTTGTCATCAAACTGGCGTTGTTTAACTAATGGGCCTTGCATTCGATCCTGCCAACTACGCCGCGCAGCTGGCGGAAAAACGTGAGCGCCTGTGTTCCCTGCTCGCACCTTATTCTGCGCCAGAGCCTGAGGTGTTCGAATCGGCTCCGGAGCACTTTCGCCTGCGCGCCGAGTTTCGCCTCTGGTACGAACAAGGACAGCCGCACTACGCCATGTTCGAGCGCGGCGATAAGCATAAGGCGGTATTGATAGACCAGCTTCCTATTGCCAGCAAACGCATCAACGACTTGATGACGCCGCTGCTGGAAGCCTGCAAGGCAGACCCGCTACTCGGACGCAAACTCTTCCAGGTTGAGTTTCTCACAACGTTGTCCGGCGAGGCACTGCTCACCCTCTGCTATCACCGCCCGCTCGACGATGACTGGGATGCCCCTGCCAAGTCGCTGGCACAAGCGCTGAACATCCAACTGATTGGGCGCAGCCGAGGCCGCAAGCGCGTGCTGGAGCGAGATTATGTTGTCGAGGAGCTGGAGGTAGCCGGCAAACCGTGGCGCTACCAGCAAATAGAGGGCGGCTTTACCCAGCCTAACGGCGGCGTCAACCAGCACATGCTTGGCTGGGCGCTGAATGCTGCTGGCGAGAACACCGATGACCTGCTGGAGCTGTATTGCGGCAATGGCAACTTCACGCTGCCCCTGTCCACTCGCTTTCGCAAAGTCATGGCAACCGAGCTATCAAAAAGCTCAGTCCGCTCTGCCGTTGCCAACCTGGAAATGAACCAGGTCGAGAATGTCACATTGGTAAGACTGGCAAGCGAAGAAGTTACTCAAGCACTGACCGGCGTACGCGAATTCCGCCGCCTGCAGGGCATTGACCTGAGCAACTTCAACTTCGGCACTGTATTTGTCGATCCCCCACGGGCCGGCCTCGACCCCGCAACGCTTGACCTGATCAAAGGTTACGATCGCATCCTGTACATTTCCTGCAACCCGGAGACCCTGGCGCAGAATCTGGACGAGCTTAACAAAACCCACCGAATAACGCGTTGCGCGCTATTCGATCAGTTTCCGTATAGCCATCATATGGAGAGCGGGGTGTTGTTGGAGCGGCGCTGAACGCCGCTCTAACAAAGGAGGATTACCAGCACGACGCATCACTGGCTGTTTTGACGCCAAGGTGGTTGATGCTGAGACTGCCGCACTTGGTGTCATTGCTTTGCTGCACCCCCCTAACGGTGGCTTTCGCTGTGTAGGTGCTTTGCGCCAACGTATCCACAGTGAACACGTACCGATTCTCCATATCTGCTTCCGTACTACACCCAAGCACCGGCGCAGCGCCTAGATAAGTGAGATTAGTGCTGTAATACCGCTCCATGAACTGCACATACTCGGAAAGGCAGCCCTTGGCACTGTCCCGGTAAGAGCGGGTTACGTAAGCCGTATAGGACGGGAACGCGATCGCGGCCAATATGCCAATTACCACGACCACAATCATCACCTCAATCAGGGTAAAACCTGATTGAGTCGAGTCACTGCGACGAACCGCGCCCATCTTTTTCCAAGACATCATGTCAATTCCCCAGGTTTATCAATTCACGCCAGGAGGTCCTGCCGGCGCCTGCTGAAAACGGCTTTATGTCGAGATCTCGTATGGCGCCGTCATCCGTAGGAATATACATCTTGCTATCCAGGAACGAGGGGTTACTGAAGCCCGTGTTAAGCCCAATACCAGATACAACTGTCCAAACCCCGTTTATCTGCACTTTATCAGCATCGGTGAAATCACCGTCACCGTTTAGGTCAAAATAAGTATCTGCGAGCCGAGCACCAGTGAACGGATCGATTGACATGATCACCCCACGACCGCTTGGCGCGCACGGATCACTCGAGTCAGGAATACGAGTGTTACCGATAAGCGCACTACCCTGAAACTGGTTTTGAGTAATCATGCGCTCGCCGAGAGCGGACTTTGAGCCATCACTGGCAACCTGGTAGAGATCGATAAACCAGCCTTGCTTTCCAACCAGATCTTCACGCGCGCCTTGTTCAATGACACGAGCGGAAACTTCAGAAGAAACAGCAACATCCAATAGAATTTCACGCTCTAGCATATCGCTTCTAGTCGCTGTGGTTCCGCTATCGTTATCGGTGTATCCATACCAGGTTTGCACCTGCATATCAGCCAGATCGTCAGTATTAACGTAACGTCCAGTGCCGAAGAAAAGCCATACCTCCTGGCTGTAGGGCGACCTACCCGCAAGCGGTGTAGCGGTAATGGGCTGAGCAACACCACTTGGATCGGTAGCTTGAAATAGCTGGGTGACCGTACGCGGTGTGTTTGCCAGCCCCGTCACTTTCCACAGGTTACCTTGCAAGTCACCGGCGTAGGCAGTATCGGTGATGCCATCACCATCCTGATCCCAGGCACGAATGGCGGACAAACCGTTATCAACCGCCGTAGACATAGCAGTGGTAGTCACCGCCCCGGTGAAGACGTTGATGCTAATTAGCGAAGCGACACCACTACTGCTGTTAGGCCCATTGCCGATCATCACAGACCAGTTACCATTCGCTATCTGCGCAATAACCGGTTTGCCAATGTTATTACCCAACTGGGGAATGTCAGTAGAGCTCTTCTCCCAAAGAAAAGTGACATTAGCAGGATCAGTCACGTCAAGCGCAAACAAGGCATTACTGGTAGTAGACCTGTCTTTCGCGACACCGCCGTAGCCAAGCGTGCCAACGAGAACAGTCCGCCAGTTACTGCCGTCGTAAGCGTCGGCTACCGTCAATTCGCCGTCAACGAAGTAACGGTGATCATAACTCGGAGAAGCGAGCTCTCCCATGCCATTTTCAATGACGCGTTTGGGAACATAAGCAAAGGTTTCGACCCCACTTAAAGTGTCACCCGTAGTCGCATTGAACCCATGCAACATGCCGTCATTACCACCCACATATACTACAGGGGTCCGATTTAAAGCAGCTGCCCAGCTTGTATATGAAGAGGCCCCGGTGAACGAGCGCCCGGCATACAGCGTTGAGCTCGGCTTGCCGACATAGACCGGCTGCGAATCAACAATATCGCCTAGAACGCCTTGGCGGACACGGAAGCCAGTGGAGTTATTCTCTAACGTTCGTACGCCGCGCAGATACTGAATAATGTCGGCCGGTGAGTCTCCGCTGTTATTTTTTAAGGCATCACGCAGAGCTGTGCTGTTCAGCCCATTGTAAGTAAAGTTAGCAAAGGAGCTGCCATTCCACGTTTTAATCACACGATTCGCCGGCGCGGGCAGTTTGGACGATGCAGTCCAAGCAGGCGTAGGATTTAAAGACCCAGTAGTTGAATCAATAGTGAATGCGTTCAAATCCCCAGTCCACTGTCCGCTGGTGTAGACCGCCTGAAAACTGGCCGACCCAGCTTCTAGGGTAGTTGAATTGAGGGCAAGCGATGACCGGTTACCTGTTTGCTCCTGCTGAATATCAGAAAACGCGCGCACCAGGCCATCAACCATATCCTGCGCACTCGCAACGACATAAAAATTATCAGGTCGCAGATCATTGTTTGAAAGTGTTTCTCCGGTCGTGTGCCACCAAGAGTTAGGCATGTTCGCGGGAATATCGTAGGGATCGAAATCTTCAGGTACCTCGAGCCCACCGTACTTTGCAGCCAACCAATAAGGGTTATTTCTCCTGCCTTTCAAACCAGACTCAAGAATATCAATCCAATATGTAGAGACTGACTGCTTCCCTTCCATATTAGGACGCAGATCCGAAGTATTAGCATCATAAGCAAGCACCGATATTCTATCTGTCCCCGTACCGGCGCCCGTAACATTGATGCCGCCCTCCTGGGAGCTCATTTGCGCCCGCAGCAAATCAAAATCAGTTTCCGCCAAGGGATCATCGCTTTTGTGTACTCGATCGTCATTGTGCGTATTGGTATCACCTATACCCAGGAAAAAATTCTTTTGGCAGCTAAACTGGAGTGGATCATCCGCCTCAGTAGCCTGCCAATCAATAATTGGCAGGCCGCCTACCAGTCGATCAAGACTATCACCAGTCGCATTCAAGCTAATATATTCCGAACGATTAGAGAGCCCCTTGATATACCGATAAGCCGTATAGTAAAGCTCACTGACGTTGTCATACCGCTTGAATAGCGTATTGGGGACTATAAGCCCGCTTTTATTAATATAGCTTATGACACCACTATTGACGACGGGAGTATTTCCATAAGGCGTTGACGATGCATCTGTGGGATCCGGGTTGTTTATGAACACACCTGTATTTTCATTCCACTCTGCGTGAGCGTTAGCTTCTTCATTATTATTGTCGTTAATAGCATAAGGCCCTACATACTTCATGCGGGCATGCATGATACCGCCTTCGCTATTACGGTTACTGGTCCCACCAGAGTTATCGTTTATATAGCCAAATGCGCTGTAGCGCATATTGTCCGAATTCGCTTGAATCAGACCCTCCGGCTTTTTGCCTTGATCGTAGTCAACACAATTTAACTCCGGCAGTGCTGACGTACAAACCTGCACGCGCACAGACACCTCATAAACAGTTGCATCACTAAAGCTTTTGCTGCCACCATATCCGTGGACAGCTGGATTATACGCAGTAGGCGTGTTATTCAGATTGCCGGTACGGGAAAAGCGCATTTTGTTTCCCATACGGGTGTTGGCGATACCAATTCTAGTATTGAACGCCCCCCATGTGGTGGGAGTCGACCTTGCAACATTTGATGAAATATTTGCATCAGGGAAGTTATTAGCACTACCCCCCTGCCCGGTCTGTACGCCCTTCTCCAAAACTGTCATCGTAGGCGTGTCAACCTGACGGTAACCGCCAGTCAATATATGCCTAAAAATATCAATCGACTGCATAGTCGACCAATTAAGGTAGTGACCACTCCACTCATCAGCCTGATTACAGTTACTTCCTATGCGAACAGGATAAAAATACCTATTAGCCTCGTTATTATTGTAATTATATTTATAACATTTAGCGCTATCAAAGTAGCCTACATATTCACCGCTAGTTGAATATGCCGCCTTGTATGCGCGAGTGACCATAGTCGGAAACTCGAACGAGCCGATGATTGCCATATTACCTGGAACCGGTTTGGCCACCAGCAAAGGTTGTTGATCTATATCAACCGCCGCATGCGCACTGGCACTGGCCAGCAGCAGTGAAGCAATGAAAGTGGAGGTGCCGGAGCGTGCAAACACTCTGAATAGGTTTCTCATTTTAGGTTCTCCTGTATGCCGCATCAGAGGTTCTGCTTCACGGTAATCTGCAGCGCTACAACCGAGCGCCCATCACCGGCAGGAACACCGCTTCGACCTGTAATTCGGAACAACACCGCATTGGGAGCAGACTGGTCGCAACCGGCGTAATTGGCACAGTTGGCACTACTGCCGATATCCAGCTCGTCGGTGCCGCCAACAGTGCCCATCTTCTCGATGTAATACTGCGGCGTAGACCCAAGCTTGGCGCTATTTACACGATAATCCGCTGCCACCGTCGCCCAACCGTCGGTATTGTTTGTAAAAGTATTTGTCGGAATTGAAGGGCAGTTTGTATTCGCGTTGGTGCAGTCCCGCCCCAACGTCTGATCAGCTTCTATGGCCGCTTCACCCGCCCTGAGGGCTGCCTCTGCGCCCTGGTACGAGAGCGAGCGATCGTACATATTTGAGCTCATTTTTTCGTTCAGCGTGGTACTGCGGATGGAAGCCAACCCGATCATCGTAACCACCAGCAGCATTATCAGCGCTACCAGCAGCGCCGCGCCGGACTGACGTGAGCGTAAGTGTGAAGTATTCATAGGGAGCGATTCCTGATGGCAACGACACTGGTAAGAGCGCGGCCCAAGCGCCCCTCATCAACAGTGGTATCGGTTGAAATATTCTGATCCTGCGTCAACAGCGTTAGCGTCACTTCAACCGCATTGACGTCCGCCCAGCGATTACCCACAGTGCTGGCGTCAATAAAATCAGAGGTGTCGGCAAGCCGGTAACGCAATGCCATACTGGTTACGCCCGCCGCAATCTCAATCTGCTGAACATCACCGGCCCCTGCGTTGTTACTCAGGCGAGCCATGTAAAGCGACCGCCCCCCTTCACCTGCCCTACCGTTATCACCTATGTACCACGCAGTAGCAGTCAACTTGGCAATTACCGAGTTGTGACCATAAGGACCTTGGTTACCATTTGTGTTGCAAGGTTGGTTGGCGTTATTGCCGGGAATGATTTCACCCAGCCCCTTGGTACAATTACCCGGAGACTGAGAGTTGCCTGTATTAACAACCAACTTGTCGGCGTTGTTGCCTTGCCCATTACTCATCTGGAAAATGGTACCTTGGCTTTCGTTACATACCATCAGAACCTCGCCATTGAGCAGCCCGTGAGCATTACCCGACGCGGTACCAACTGTGAAATTCGCGGAGTTGTTGCTGGTGTCGTAGTCTTCCACGTAAACGCCGCCAGCATCACCCGACAGCATCACCAGCGACTCGGTATCGGCTATTTGGTTGTCTACATTTGCCAGAGCCGAATCCCCATCGTAGCCAATAAAGGCGTTATCCCAGTCGTAGTACCAAGGCACGTTGTTTGTTTGCGCTGGGTTGAGGATATTGACCACCGGGATATCGTTGCCACAAGGCATATTTCCGGCCTGGCGAATGTCGCGGGCAAGCAACTCATAGCCAACACGGGCGCCATCTTGGAGTTGAGATAGGCCGCGGTTGGTACGAAAGCTTTGGGTGTTGGAAAGCATAATGCCAGTTACTGCGCCGATGATTACCAACCCCAATACAAGAGCAATCATCAGCTCAACCAACGCCAAGCCGCGGCTTTTGAATGACGTTGGCGTATTCAACCAGCGCTTGTACTTACTCACGACTCCGCCTTTCATAGTTGTACCTCGGTCGTAATCTGTTGGGTAGCACTGCCACCCAGGCCACGACTGTCATCCCATTGAACAATTACCGTACAGTCTGTGCTGTTGCATGTAACAGAGCCTTTGGCCGCGTCACCTAAATTTTGAGTCAGCTGCGCGCGCCAAACCTGAACAGCCTTTGCCGGAAAAGTCGCGTTAGCAGAAGGGTCGTCGTCCAGACCAACGTTGAAACGGCCATTCTTGGCCGAGTCCGCATCGGCACGAATGGCCTCAATTATCGAGTAGCTTTGCATAACACCCATTGAGCGCTCCATGGCGCTCTGATTATTGCGCAGAGAGGCAAGCTGCAGCCCTGCCAAACCAAGTAAACCGATAGACAGCACCAACACGGTGATCAATACTTCAATCAACCCGATACCACGCTGACTATAGAGCGGTTGACGCTGAGAAAGTCGGCCGTTCATGGGCAAACTCCTGCTACTTTGACAATTGAAACACGACTAGCCGCACCGAACTTCACATCCCGCACGGATTCTGAGGGCCCGTCTGTAGAGCATGCTGATATCTCTGCCTCGGCAATGAGGCTCCCGCCAGTTCTAGCCAGGCCATCGCCCCCGAAGTCGACGCGATCATTGGTTAAAGTTGAGGTCATTTCTACACTACCACCATAGGTATTCAGCGCGCCGCGGCGTAGCACGTTAGCGCCTGACAGCACTACCCAGTTCACCCAATCGCCCGACGCGCCGGCACAAGTGGTGGCAGTAGCCGTTGCAGCACGGCACAACTGGATAGTGCTATTGCGCTTAATCGACTCAGAGCGAGCAAAGCTGACGATATCGACCATATCGGACGCAATGCCATTCAGCCGACTACTGACAATCAAATTGCGGAATGAAGGCAATGCCAAAGCCACCAATATCGCCGCCACCGCGATGGTCACCATCATCTCGATCAGAGTGAACCCCTTCACACTTCGCATCAAAACAACCCTCCTAGTAGTTCATGCAATATAAGAATAGGCAGTGACAACGTCTTGCTTGCACCGATAGCCGGTCGAATGCGCAGCATGACAGGTAATTAACCTGCCTTTCAGGGCAAAAGCGTGCGACTTGCACAAGGAGAAGGCAATGCGCTGCAAGGGCTTCACCCTGGTAGAACTGCTCACCGCGCTGGCACTCGTGACCATATTGCTGAGCATAGGCCTGCCGGCGTTCGGTCGGCTGATCGACAACCAGCGCATGGACGTCGGCAAGGAACAGCTGGCGCGCAGCATACAACAAACTCGCGAAGAAGCAGTGCGGCGCAATGAGGCGGTCACCATGGCCCCGGTTGACGGTGACTGGAATGCCGGCTGGCGCATATTCATTGACCGCAACAGCAACACGCTCTTTGATCAGGGTGACCAGCTGTTAGGTCAGGATATGGCGGCCAGCGTGCACCACATTCATGGCAGCGGCGCACTCGCTCGTTATTTGCGTTACAACGCTCTGGGGGAGTCGGAACTGGTTAACGGCGGTTTTCTGGCTGGCACATTACGCCTGTGCCCACACCAGCAGGGCGATGACGCGCGCCTGCTGATTATCAACCGCGTTGGGCGCCTACGCCTGGACCGCGAGCCTGCGCAGCCGCGCTACTGCCCTGCATCGCTCGCGCATTAAAAAGGCAGCCCTGAGGCTGCCTATAGCGTAATGCTGCCTTGGCATCTCTACTCAGGTACGATACTCGGCATTGATCCGCACATACTCGTGCGAAAGATCAGTCGTCCACAGCGTCTCAGTGCAATCGCCACGCCCCAGCTCGATGCGAATGGTGATTTCGGCCTGTGTCATCACTGCGGCGCCCTGCTCCTCAAGATATTCCTGAGCACGGCTGCCATTACGGGTAATGCAAACGTCGTCCAGATAAACATCAATCTTTTCGACATCCAGGTTCGCGACGCCGGCATAACCCACTGCAGCGAGAATACGCCCCCAGTTGGGGTCTGAAGCGAACAGTGCGGTCTTGATCAGAGGGGAATGCGCTACGGCGTAGCCGACATCCAGACACTCATCGCGATCAGCGCCGCCATTTACCTGAACCGTCACGAACTTGGTGGCGCCTTCGCCGTCACGCACAATGGCTTGCGCCAACTCAAGCATCACCGCGTTAACCGCCTCAGCCAACTGATGATATTCCGCGCTGTCGGTGGAGGCTATTTCGGGCATATCGGCCAAGCCGGTAGCGATCAGCACGCAGGAATCGTTGGTACTGGTGTCGCCATCAATGGTAATTCGATTGAACGACAGATCTGCAGCCGCTTTCACCATGTGCTGCAACACTGACTGGGCGACTCTGGCGTCGGTTGCTACATAACCCAGCATGGTCGCCATGTTCGGGCGGATCATACCTGCGCCTTTGGAGATGCCGGTGATGGTGACCGTTTGGCCAGCCAGGGTAATCTGCCGGCTGCTCCCCTTGGGCTGAGTATCGGTGGTCATGATGCCTTCCGCCGCGACCGCCCAATTGCCCTCAGACAGATCCGCCAGCGCTGCGGGCATTGCATCGATAACCTTGGCGGCAGGGAGCAACTCACCGATTACGCCGGTACTGAATGGCAACACTTGCTGCGCATCAACACCCACCAGGTGCCCCAGCGCCTCGCACGTGCTGACAGCAGCTTGCATGCCTGGTTTGCCGGTACCGGCGTTGGCATTGCCCGTGTTGACCAGCAGATAGCGTGGCGAGCAGCTAAGGTGCTGGCGCGTGAGGGTTACGGGCGCAGCGCAGAACGCGTTGGTGGTGAATACCCCGGCAATGCTCGCGCCCTCGGCAGCCTCCATAATAACGACGTCCTTGCGCCCCACCCGTTTGATGCCAGCAGAGGCGATACCGAGGCGAAAACCGGGAACAGGATGCAAAACGGGCAAAGGGCCGAGACCAACGGGCATGGCGGACACTCCAAGGAAATTAAATTTAGAAGCTAGAAGCTAGAAGCTAGAAGCTAGTGTGGGGGGTTACGATTAACTCGTCACCCCCCACACACCTTCTTCAAGCTAACGGCTTATAGCTTCAAGCTTGTTTCAGCTTATCTGCCCGTGGCAGTGCTTGTATTTTTTACCGGAACCACAGGGGCATGCGTCGTTACGCCCCACCTTGGCGCCATCGCGCGTCTGCGGCGCGGCTGGTGCGGCGGCGACCTGCTCCGGCTCCGCTGGTTGCGCATCGGCAACACTAGCCAGCTCTTCGTGCTTGAACTGCATGCGTCGCTGCAGCTCTTCCGCCTGCTGACGCAGACGAGCCTCTTCCTCTGCAGGATCTTCACGCTTGATCTGCACATGGCTCAAGACGCGCACAGTGTCGCGCTTGAGATTGCCCAGCATCTCTTCAAACAGGTTGAAGGCTTCGCGCTTGTACTCTTGTTTGGGGTTTTTCTGCGCATAGCCACGCAGGTGAATACCTTGACGCAGGTGGTCCATGGTGGCCAGGTGCTCTTTCCACAGATCATCCAGCACGCGCAACAGCATCTGCTTCTCGAACGAGCGCATGGCGTCGGCACCGGCCAGCAACTCCTTCTCTTCATAGGCCAGCACCAGCGCTTCCAATACGCGCTTGTTGACGCCCTCTTCGGTCAGCGTCTCGTCGTCATCGAGCCACTGCTGCAGCGGCAAGTGCAAGCCCAGCTCACTGGCCAGTTGCTGTTCAAGGCCGGCGATATCCCACTGTTCAGGCAGGCTACCGAACGGCATATGCTGGCCAACCAGATCGGAGACCACGTCTTCACGGATGGCCTGAATAGTTTCCTGCACGTTGTCGCTGGCAAGAATCGAGTTGCGTTGACCGTAGATCACCTTGCGCTGCTCGTTGGCTACGTCATCGTATTCCAGCAATTGCTTGCGAATATCGAAGTTGCGCCCTTCAACCTTGCGCTGAGCTTTCTCGATGGCGTTGGTGACCATGCGGTGCTCGATGGCCTCGCCCTTCTCCATGCCCAGGGCTTTCATGAAGTTCTTCACCCGGTCGGAGGCGAAGATGCGCATAAGGCTATCTTCCAGCGACAGATAGAAACGACTGGAACCCGGATCACCCTGACGACCGGCGCGGCCGCGCAGCTGGTTGTCGATACGACGAGACTCGTGACGTTCGCAAGCAATGATGTGCAAGCCGCCTGCTTCCAGCACCTGCTGATGACGTTGCTGCCACTCGCCCTTGATCTGCGCAATCTGCTGCTCGGTCGGGTTCTCCAGACTGGCGACTTCCGCTTCCCAGCTGCCGCCCAGAATGATGTCGGTACCCCGGCCTGCCATGTTGGTGGCAATGGTCACAGCACCGGGGCGGCCGGCCTGCGCAATGATTTCCGCTTCTTTCTCGTGATACTTGGCATTCAGCACCTTGTGCGGGATCTGCTCACGGGTCAGCAGCTGCGCCACGACTTCGGATGACTCGATTGACGCGGTACCCACCAGTGCAGGACGACCACTCTCCATGCACTGCTTGATATCCGCCACGATGGCGGCGAATTTCTCGTCGATACTCAAGTACACCAGATCGTTGTGATCCTTGCGCACCATCGGCTTGTTGGTGGGTATAACCAATACGTCCAAGCCGTAGATTTGGCGAAATTCAAAGGCTTCGGTATCAGCCGTACCGGTCATGCCGGACAATTTGGTGTAGAGACGAAAATAATTCTGGAAGGTAGTCGACGCCAGCGTCTGGCTCTCGGCTTGAATCTTCAAGCCTTCCTTTGCCTCAATGGCCTGGTGCAAGCCCTCGGACAAACGGCGGCCGGGCATGGTACGGCCGGTATGCTCATCTACCAGCAGCACCTGATTGTTCTGCACTATGTATTCGACATTGCGATGGAACAAGGTGTGCGCGCGCAGCGCAGAATGCACATGGTGCAGCAGGTTCAGGTTTTGCGCGGCGTACAGGCTGTCACCTTCTTCCAGCAAGCCTTCCTTGACCAGCAACTCTTCGACGAACTGGTGCCCCGCCTCGTTCAACTCAACCTGACGGGTCTTCTCGTCGATGCTGTAATGCCCATCGACCGACTCTTCGCCCTCTTCAGCAGGATAACCGCGCTTGAGCAAGGGAATCAGGGTGTTGATAGCGGTATACAGGCGGGAACTGTCTTCGGCGGGCCCCGAGATGATCAACGGCGTGCGCGCCTCATCAATCAGAATCGAGTCAACCTCATCGACTACGGCAAAATTGGGTTCGCGCTGAAACTTGTCTTCCAGGCGGAAGGCCATATTGTCGCGCAGGTAATCGAAACCCAGCTCGTTGTTGGTGCCGTAGGTAATGTCGCAGCGGTAGGCGGCGCGCTTCTCCTGCGGGTCCTGGAAGGGCACCACGACGCCAACCGACATACCGAGAAACTCGTACAACGGGCGCATGGTGTTGGCATCACGCGAGGCCAGGTAATCGTTCACCGTGACCACGTGCACACCTTTGCCGGATAGCGCATTCAAGTAGACCGGCAGCGTGGCGACCAGGGTTTTACCCTCGCCAGTCTTCATCTCTGCGATCTTGCCTTCGTGCAATGCCATACCGCCGATCATCTGCACATCGAAGTGGCGCATGCCCATCACGCGCTTGCTCGCCTCGCGCACCAGCGCAAAAGCTTCAGGCAGCACCGCATCCAGGGTCTCACCACCAATCACCCGCTGCCTGAGCTCTTCGGTCTTGGCCTTCAGCTGCTCGTCGCTCAGTGCGTTCAAGCCTTCTTCCAGAGCGTTGATCGTGTTGACGACCTTGCCCATCCGCTTCAACTCACGATCGTTCTTGCTTCCCAACAGCTTTCTCATTAAAGGCGCAAACATAGTCGACTTCGATATCCATTTGGTGATCGGCGCACCCGAAACCTGCGGCGGGCGGGCGCCTGGAAAAAGGCATTCTACTCTGATTATTGCCTGACAATAAACCGCGCACCCGGCAGCGTGCCCGGACGCCACTGTCGTGACATCCGAGCTTCAGTAATGGGGGCAAAAAAGGACTATTTCAACGCGACGTAACGCGCGGGATTTACGGCCATGCCGTTGCGGTAGACTTCGAGGTGCAAATGCGAGCCTGTAGAGCGTCCGGTACTGCCAACCGCAGCGATCTCTTCACCCTTTTGCACCAGGTCGCCCTTGCTGACCTTGATAACCGAGGTGTGCGCATAGCGCGTTTTGTAACCACCGCCATGGTTGATTTCAACCATGTTTCCATAGGCACCATTGCGCCCGGCAAAAACCACTACGCCGCTGCCTACAGCATATATAGGTGTGCCGCGGGGCGCGGCAAAATCCAGCCCGGTGTGCATGGAGATGCGCCCGGTAATGGGGTCGGTACGGCGGCCAAAACCAGAGGAAAGGTGCCCCAGACGCACCGGCTTGAAGTCCAGTGCGGAATCAACATCCGATTGCCGACTAACCATCAGGTCTTCGAGCAGCTGCAGTTGTTGAGTACGATCGTCTATCCGCTCCGACAGCTGCTCAATTACGTTCTGCAGGTCAGGCGCGTGATAGCTCAGATCATCACCGCTGCGCAGCTCCGGGCCACCCATGCCTGGATCGATTTCATCACCAAAGTTGAACTCGCCATCAGAGAAGTCCGCCAACTCGGTCAAGCGCTCGCCCAGCGCATCCAGACGGGTCAAGCGCATCTGCAACCGCGCCAGCTGCTGGCTCATGCGTTCTATCTGCGCCTGGGTTCCGTCGTCCGCCTCAACATCACCGATGTCATAGTCGTGGAGAACTTGCTGCCACTCCGGCGTACTGTCGACTGCCGCCACCTCGTCGGGTGGCGGAGCACCCGCGCTCAGCAGCTGCCAAGTGAGCAGCGCCGCAGTCACCGGCAACGCAGCCAAGAGCGCAATACCCGCCACAACCCAGGGAGCCCCCAGCGTCAGCGTACGTGACGCGCCATGGCGTCCAGTGAGAATAATAATGTTCAAATAACGACCTCAAACAATCACGATGGCGGTTCTGATAGGATGACCGCTCTATCACTCCAAACCGGTATACACCTGCATGGCCTTCTACCCGCTGGACGCTCGCAGACCCGTTGACCTGCTGCGCACCAACATGACGCTGAAGCACCTGTATGCCCAAGCGAAAAACCTGGAGCGGTTACAGGCGCTGGTAGAGACTCAGCTTGAACCCGCTGCCCGAGAACACTGCAAGGTAGCCTCGTGTACAGATGGCGTCCTGCGCATGGTGGTAAGTAGCAGCCAGTGGGCAACCCGCCTCAGGTACCAGCAAAAACGTCTCATACGCCAGTTACAGGCCTACAAAGAATTCGCAACCTTAACGAAAATTCATTGCAAGGTACAACCGCCACTGGTCAAAAAAGCACCACCAGTTCGCACAATGCGGCGTTCACAGGTCGCTGCGGAACACCTGCGGGACACCGCGGAGGGCGTTACAGACGCCCGGCTGCGCAGCGCACTGGAAAAACTGGCACGCCATCACGCCGACAGCTAGAGACAGCCAGAAGGCACAAAAAGACAGCGCCAGAACGGAACCCAGACCCCGTGTCCCTTGTCTGGCACGCGGATTACCACAAAAAAGAAAACGGCCACCGAAGTGGCCGTTAAATAGAAACGAAACGAGATAGGTGTCAGACGACTACTCTGTTGTCCGCGACATCAAACCGCTGCAGCGGGGCGCATGAAGGAGATCGGCGCCGTCCCTGCATCGTCAAATGTGACTACTTCCCACGCATCCTTGGTGAGCAGCAGCTTGCGAATCAGCTTGTTGTTCAGCCCATGACCGGATTTGTAGCCCTGAAATTCACCCACCAGGCTTTTGCCCAACAGGTAAAGATCACCAATGGCATCCAGAATCTTGTGCTTCACGAACTCGTCTTCATAGCGCAGACCGTCTTCATTGAGTACGCGGTATTCGTCAACGACAATCGCGTTGTCCACACTGCCGCCCAATGCCAGGTTCTGCGAGCGCAGGTACTCGATATCACGCATGAAACCGAAGGTACGAGCGCGACTGACTTCCTTGACGAACGATGTGCTGGAGAAATCCACACAGGCGTTCTGACTTCGACCGCGGAAAACCGGATGGTCAAAATCGATACCAAATGAAACCTTGAAACCTTCAAAGGGCACGAAGGTGGCGGTTTTGCCGTCCTCCTCAACAGTCACTTCACGCTTGATGCGAATGAACTGCTTGGGAGCGTCCTGTTCCTCAATACCAGCGGACTGGATCAGGAACACAAACGGGCCGGCGCTGCCGTCCATAATCGGCACTTCGGAGGCGCTCAGCTCAACATAGGCGTTATCGATACCCAGACCGGCCATGGCAGACAGCAGATGCTCTACCGTATCAACCTTGGCGCCATCCTTGATCAGGGTGGTGGACATGGTGGTCTCACCCACGAACTCGGCACGCGCCGGGACCTCGACCACAGGGTCGAGATCCGTGCGGCAGAACACTATCCCGGTATCTACCGGTGCCGGTTTCAGCGTGAGGTATACCTTCTCACCCGAATGCAGACCAACACCAGTGGCCCGGATGATGTTCTTCAGTGTGCGTTGTCTGATCATGCTTGACTGGGTCCGCTCTAGTTGCGAATAATTTTCAACAAATTGGCGTGCATAATAGCAAAGTACGCCTTTGATGAATACCAATAAGCCCTATGCTGCCGATTGATCAGATCAATCGGCCTGGCGCCGCAGGAAGGCCGGAATATCCAGATAATCCAGGTCTTCTGCCGGACGGCTCAAGCGTTCAGCCGCGCTGCCCTGCGGATGCTGGTTACGCATCACGGTAGGACGATCAAGGTCGCGGTAGTTTGGCGCTGAACCTTCACTCTGGCGTGTTGCAGCAGCTTGCGCCTGTACCGCGGTATTGTCGACTACCTTGACGGGCTTCTCGACCTTGGCACCCAGACCGGTTGCAACCACGGTGACCCGCAGTTCGTCGCGCAGTTCTGGATCGATAACGGTACCCACCACCACGGTGGCGCTTTCGGAAGCAAATTCTTCAACCGTGCTACCTACCTCAGAGAACTCACCCAGCGACAGGTCTGGGCCGGCAGTGATGTTAACCAGAATACCGCGCGCACCCATCAGGTTGACGTCTTCCAGCAGCGGACTGCGAATCGCCGCTTCTGCCGCTTCACGGGCGCGGTTCGGGCCGCTGGCGTGGCCGGTACCCATCATGGCCATGCCCATTTCGCTCATAACGGTTTTCACGTCGGCGAAGTCGACGTTGATCATACCCGGACGCATGATCAGATCAGCAATACCCTGCACGGCGCCCAACAGCACGTCGTTGGCCTTGCTGAACGCGGCCAGCAGGCTGGCATCCTTACCCAACACGGTCAGCAGTTTTTCGTTCGGAATGGTGATCAGCGAGTCAACGTGCTGGCCCAGCTCACGAATACCTTCTTCAGCGATCTGCAGACGCTTGCGCCCTTCGAACGGGAAAGGCTTGGTGACTACAGCCACGGTCAGAATGCCCATTTCGCGCGCCACTTCAGCGACGATTGGCGCTGCACCGGTACCGGTACCACCACCCATACCCGCGGTAATGAACACCATGTCGGCACCCTGCAATACTTCAGCGATGCGCTCGCGGTCTTCGATGGCCGCTTCACGGCCGATCAGCGGGTTGGCACCAGCGCCCAGACCCTTGGTGACAGCTGAACCCAGCTGCAGGACGGTGCGTGCGCTGACATTCTTCAGCGCTTGCGCATCGGTATTGGCGCAGATGAAATCCACACCTTCTACGTTGTTGACAACCATGTGCTGCAGGGCGTTACCGCCGCCGCCGCCTACACCAACAACTTTGATTACTGCGTTCTGCGGGACGTTATCGATCAGTTCAAACATGACCTTCTCCTTGAGTACAGACTCGTTTCGTTTTCGTTTCGTTTACTGCATTTAGCCCGCTTGAGCGGGTCTGCTACTGAAATTGCAAAAGCTTAAAAATTGCCTTGAAACCACTTCTTCACCCGCTCGACTACCGGCACCTTGGGGCCGCTGTCGCTCGGGCTGCTGCTCTGTTCGCCGTGGTGTTTGATGCCGTAATGCAACAGGCCCACGCTGGTCGCGTAAACCGGATTGCGCACCACATCGGTCAGCCCCTTGAACTCCTGCGGCATGCCCAGGCGCACCGGCATATGGAAAATCTCTTCGGCCAGCTCAATGGCGCCTTCCATTTTTGCGGTGCCGCCGGTCATAACGATGCCCGCCGGGATCATGTCTTCGAAACCGGAGCGGCGCAGTTCAGCCTGAATCAGGGTGAACAGCTCGTCATAACGCGGCTCGACCACCTCGGCCAAGGCCTGGCGCGATAGGTCACGCGGTGGCCGCTCGCCGACGCTCGGCACCTTGATGGTTTCTTCCGGGCCGGCCAGCTTGGCCAGTGCGCAGGCATAACGAATCTTGATCTCTTCGGCGTACTGGGTCGGGGTACGCAGCGCCATGGCGATGTCATTGGTAACCTGGTCGCCGGCAATCGGAATCACTGCGGTGTGGCGAATAGCGCCTTCGGTGAAGATGGCGATATCGGTAGTACCACCGCCAATATCTACCAGACACACACCCAGTTCTTTCTCGTCTTCCGTCAGCACCGCATAGCTGGAGGCCAGTTGCTCGAGAATCACGTCTTCCACTTCCAGCCCGCAGCGACGGATGCACTTCTCGATGTTCTGCACCGCGTTCAGTGCACAGGTCACTAGGTGCACCTTGGCTTCCAACCGCACGCCCGACATGCCCAGAGGCTCGCGCACACCTTCCTGGTTATCGATCACATATTCCTGCGGCAGGATGTGCAGCACTTTCTGATCCGCCGGAATGGCCACCGCCTGACCGGCATCCAGCACACGCTCGATATCGGCCTGCACCACCTCACGGTCACGAATCGCGACTATTCCGTTGGAGTTCAGGCTGCGGATGTGATTGCCCGCAATCCCCGCGAATACCGAATGGATCTGGCAACCGGCCATGAGCTCTGCTTCTTCGATGGCCCGCTGAATCGACTGCACGGTGGACTCGATATTGACCACCACGCCCTTTTTCAGCCCGCGTGAGGGGTGCGAGCCAATACCCACGATCTCCAGCTCGCCGTCCGCGCCGATCTCGCCGACCAGTGCCACGACCTTGGAGGTGCCGATATCCAGCCCCACTATCATCCTGCTACCCTGCTTGCTTGCCATAGTCTTTCCGTTACTCCCCCGATTCGACCGGTTCAACTGGCTCGCGCCAGGCCACGGCCATGCCATTGCTGTAGCGCAGATCCACCCGCGCGATCAGTTCCCGACGATCCTGTAGCAGCATTTGCTCGACCGTCATGAACCGCTGCATCTTGTCCACCAGATTGTCGCGACCGAGCAGCACTTCAATGCCGTCTTCGGTGGTTAAAAACCAGCTGCCGCGATCGCGCAGATCCAGCTTGCTGACCACCATGCCCTGTGGCCGCAGCAGGCTGCTGAACTGCTGGTAATGACGCATCACCCGACGCTTGGCGCGCTCCGGCCCGTTGAGCTGCGGCAGTTGCGCGAACCGGCTGATATCATCCGGCGCAAACGCCTTGCCTTCATTGTTCAGTAGCGCCTGATCACCCCAGCGGGCGATGGGCAGCTGTTCATCCAGGTCAATCACCAGCTTGTCCGGCCATACCCGCCGAACTGAAGCATCTGCGACCCACGGCATCGCCAGCAGGTCGGCATGCAAGCCGTCCAGATCGATACCCAGAAAGCGTTCGTGCAGGTACGGCTGAATCACCTGCTGCACCGCAGCCCTGTCGATGTACTGCAGCTCACCCTCTACGGTGATCAGCGCCACCGGGCGGTCCGCCAGGGGCATCAAACGGCTACCCAGCTCATACAAGCCCATGCCGAGCGCGACTAGCAGCAGCGGCCACATCAACCCTTGCAAGCGTCGGCCGAAGCCGTCAAACGAGGGACGACTGAAGCGGCTGCGCGCGCTAACGCGGGGAGCAGGCGGCGCCACGCGCACCGCGCCGCGGCTCGACGCTTTGCGTCGTGCTGCCGGCGTGCTGCGAGTCTCGCGTATCATCTGCCCCAACATAGGTGCCCCGTACTCAGCAACGGGCGCCGGCGAGAATCGCCAGCACCAGATCAGTGAATGACATGCCCGTGGCTTTCGCCGCCATCGGCACCAGGCTATGGTCGGTCATGCCCGGCACGGTGTTGACCTCAAGCAGATAGAAACGCCCTGCTTCGTCCTGCATCACATCAACCCGACCCCAACCACGACAACCAACCGCATTGAAGGCGCGCAGACTCAGCTCGGCCAACTCGGCCTCTTTCTCTGCCGGCAACTCGCATGGGCAAAGGTACTGGGTATCGTTGGCCAGATACTTGGCGTCGTAGTCATAAAAATTGTGCGGTGTGCGCAAACGGATGGCTGGCAACGCCTTGCCATCTAGAATGGCCACGGTGAATTCGGCGCCCTGCACCCACTGTTCTACAAGCGCCTGATCGTCGTAGGTCTGCGCACCGCGCCAGGCGTCCTGCAATTCAGCCAGGCTGTTGGCCTTGGCCATGCCGATCGAAGAACCCTCGTGTACTGGTTTGATGATCAGCGGCGTACCCAGTTTCTCAACGATGGCAGCACATTCATCAATACCTCCCAGCATGGCGTAGGCCGGAGTGGATAAACCCAGGCTCTGCCAAATCTGCTTGGTGACCAACTTGTCCATGCCAACCGCAGACGCCATTACGCCACTGCCGGTATAAGGAATACGTAGCGACTCCAACAGCCCCTGCAGGCTGCCATCTTCACCACCACGGCCGTGCAGCGCGATGAACACGCGATCAGGCCGCTCAGCAATCAACTGCTCCGCCAGACGCTCGTCCGCATCGATGCCGTAGGCATTCACGCCGGCACCGAGCAGCGCTTCAAGCACCGCCGCACCGGATTTCAACGACACGGCGCGTTCGGCAGAGGTTCCACCAAACAGCACGGCTACGCGCCCAAAGGCAGCTACATCGACCATCAGGCTTCACCTCCAGTGTTGCGGGCAGCCAAGGCGTCAGCCAGTTGCTGCGCCAGACCGCCGATATCACCCGCGCCCTGCGTCAGCAGGATGTCGCCCGGTTGCAATACGGCTTCGAGCAGCGGCATGACGTCGGCGTCACGGTCTACATAAATAGGGTCGATCTGGCCGCGCTGACGAATGCTGCGACACAGGTGCTTGCTATCCGCGCCCTGCACCACTTCTTCCCCTGCGGGATAGACTTCCATCAGTAACAGGGCATTGGTTTCACCCAGTACCTGCACAAAGTCCTCATACAGGTCACGGGTGCGGCTGTAACGGTGCGGCTGATACAACATCACCAGGCGACGCTCAGGCCAGCCAGCGCGAACCGCCTTGATAACAGCGGCCACTTCGCGTGGGTGATGGCCGTAATCATCGACCAGCATGATCTGGCCATCGGCCCAGCTGAAGTCGCCATATACCTGAAAACGGCGACCAACCCCCTGAAAGCCGGTCAGGCCGTTGACGATGGCCTGGTCGGATACGCCCTCGTCAGTCGCTACCGCGATAGTCGCCAGCGAGTTGAGTACGTTGTGTACGCCGGGCATGTTGACCGAGACCTTCAGCGGCTCGCGCCCGTCGCGCAGCACGGTGAAGTGGGTCTGCATGCCGGTCTGGTGAATGTCCACCGCACGGATGTCGGCATCGTCGGATTGGCCATAGGTGATCACCTGGCGGTTCACCTGCGGCAGAATTTCACGCACCACCGGATCGTCGATGCAAAGTACCGCCACGCCATAAAACGGCAAGTTGTGCAGAAATTCGACGAAGGTGCGCTTGAGGCGGTTGAAGTCCCCCTCATAGGTAGCCATGTGATCGGCATCGATGTTGGTCACGATCGCGACCATCGGCTGCAGATGCAGGAAAGAGGCGTCGCTCTCATCGGCTTCCGCCACCAGATAACGGCTCTCACCCAACTGCGCGTTGGTGCCGGCAGCGGTCAGGCGGCCGCCGATCACAAAAGTCGGGCTCTTGCCGTCGGCAGCCAGTACCGAGGCAATCAGGCTGGTGGTTGTGGTCTTGCCATGGGTGCCGGCCACGGCAATTCCGTGACGATAGCGCATCAGCTCGGCCAACATTTCGGCGCGCGGCACCACCGGGATGCGCTGCTCGATGGCGGCAGCAACTTCCGGATTCTGCGGGTTGATGGCACTGGAGACCACCAGCACATCGGCCGACTGCAGGTTCTCGGAACGGTGGCCAATGTCGACCCGGGCACCAAAGTTCTCCAACCGCTGAGTCACCGCCGAGCGCTTGAGATCCGAACCGGATACTTCGTAACCCAGGTTCAGCAACACCTCAGCAATACCGCACATGCCTACACCACCAATGCCAACGAAATGGATGCGGCGGATGCGGCGCATCTCGGGCAGCGTGAAGGTCGCCTGGGCGCGTTTGTTACTGGTCACGGGCGACCTCCAGACAGGCTTTGACCACATCGGTCGTGGCGTTGGGGGTTGCTTGTTCGCGGGCGCGTTGGGCCATCTCTCGCAGTAACTCCGGTTGATTCATATAAGTTGTCAGTTTTTCAGCCAGCAACGCGCCGCTGAGCTCGGCCTGCGGCAACAGTTCAGCGCCGCCCCGCTCAGCCAAATAGCGCGCGTTGGCGCTCTGGTGATCGTCAATCGCATGCGGCAGCGGCACCAGAAACGAAGGTCGGCCAGCAGCAGCCAGTTCACAGACAGTCAGCGCACCAGCGCGGCAAATCACCAGATCGGCCCATTCATAGGCACCAGCCATATCGGCGATAAACGCCTCAACGTCGGCGCGTACACCCGCCGCCTGATAGGCCTCACGAGCAACCAACAGATGCTGTTTGCCGCACTGGTGTACCACCTGAGGCCGCTGCGCCTGCGGCAGACGACTAAGCGCATCCGGCAGCAGCGTGTTCAACGGCATAGCGCCCAGACTGCCGCCCAGCACCAGCAAGCGCAGCGGACGATCAGCAGTCCAATCCAATGCCGGCACCTGAAAAATCTCTTCGCGCACCGGATTGCCCGTACTGCGGCGCCGCTCATCGCCCACAAAGCTACCGGCAAAACCTTCGCAGCGACGCTTGGCGATACGCGAGAGCAACCGATTTGCCGTACCGACCACCGCGTTCTGCTCATGAATCACCACCGGCGTACCCCGCAACCAGGCAGCCAGCCCGCCCGGCCCGGTAACGTAGCCGCCGGCACCCAGTACGCAGACCGGTTTCAACTCAGCCAGCAGTTTCAACGACTGAACCAACGCTTTCACAATACGCACAGGGGCCTTGAGCAGATCCAGCTTGCCTTTGCCGCGCAGGCCTTGAATATCGATGTAGTGAATCGGGAAGCCGGCCTGCGGTACCAGATCAACCTCGATGCCGCGGCGAGTACCCAGCCAGTGCACGTCGTAGCCCTGATCACGCAACATGCGCGCGCAGGCCAGCGCAGGGAACACGTGACCGCCGGTACCACCGGCCATGACCAGAAATGTCTTAGCCATTGGACGCCTCCCGCAGCGCCTGACGGCGCTCCCAGTCGATCCGCAGCAACAGCCCCAGCGACACACAGCAGACCACCAGCGAGCTGCCACCGTAGCTGAGAAAAGGCAGAGTCAGCCCCTTGGTGGGCAGCAAGCCAATGTTCACGCCAACGTTGATCAGCACCTGCCCACACCACATGATGGCCAGACCGTAGGCCAGGTAGGCTGAAAACATCAGCCCCGCGCGTTCGGCCCAGAGACCGATGTACAGCGCGCGGATCGCGACAAAAATCAGCAGCGCGAACGCGGCCAGCGCACCGATCATGCCCAGCTCCTCCGCCAGCACAGAGAACACAAAGTCGGTGTGCGCCTCCGGCAGATAGAACTGCTTCTGAATACTGTTGCCCAGACCGACACCCAGCCACTCGCCACGGCCAAAGGCAATCAGCGCTTGAGTGAGCTGATAACCAGTACCGTAGGGGTCGTCCCAGGGGTTGAGGAAACCGGTCAGGCGCTGCAAGCGGTAGGGCTCGAAGGCGACCAGCAAACCGGCCAGGCCGCCCAGCGAGCCGAACAGCAGCAGGAAGCGGAAGAGCCCGACGCCGCCGAGAAACAACATGCCGGTGGCAGCGCCCATCAACACCACCGTGGCGCCAAAGTCCGGCTCAATGATCAACAGCCAAGCCATCGGGCCCAACACCATGAAGGGTTTGATAAAACCAAACCACTGCTCTTTAACCTCATCCTGGCGGTGCACCAGGTAGCCCGACAGAAAAACCACCGCAAACAACTTGGCCAGCTCTGACGGCTGCACGTTGATCGGGCCGACGGCAATCCAGCGCCAGCTGCCATTCACTTCACGGCCAATGCCCGGAATCAACACCGCCAACAGCAGGGCAAACCCCAGGAACAGCAGCGGGAAGCGGAATTGTTCCCAGACCCGCACCGGTACCGCCAGGGTGACCGCCATCGCCAACAGACCAATCAACAGATAAACAATCTGCCGATTCATGTAATACAGGGGGTCACCCAGGCGGCCCGCCGCGACTTCCATTGAGGCAGAGGTAACCATTACCAACCCCAGCGCGAGCAGGCACAGTGAGCCGACCAGCAGTGGCAAGTCCATATCGAAACGGCGCTCGCCCAGCAAAGGCGCGCTGGCGTCACGGGCGGTGGCGAGCCAGTTCATACGCTCAACCTCCCGACAGCGGCGGCAAACAGCTGACCGCGCTGCTCAAAGTTCTTGAACATATCGAGACTGGCGCAGGCGGGCGACAGCAGTACCGCATCACCAGACTCAGCCTTCTCCGCCGCCAAGGACACCGCAGCCTCAAGCGTATCAACCCGGCTCACGTCGACGCCCGCGGGCAATACCGCCGCCAGTTTATCTGCGTCACGCCCCAGCAAAACCACTGCCCGGCAATACTGCGCACAGGGTGCACTCAGCGGGGTGAAGTCGGCGCCTTTGCCGTCGCCGCCGGCGATCAGCACCAGCTTACCGCCAAGGTCGCTGCCCAAACCGTTGATGGCGGCCAGCGCGGCGCCCACATTGGTTGCCTTGGAATCGTCAAAATAGGTAACGCCGGCGTGCTCGCCCACCCACTGACAGCGGTGCGGCAAACCGGTGAAACGGCGCAAGGTATCCAGCATCGGCTGCATCGGCAGGCCTGCCGCGTGGCCCAAAGCCAACGCGGCCAAGGCGTTGGACTGATTATGCGCACCGCGCATCTTCAGCTCACTGGCCGGCATCAGGGCGTTGAACTCAAACGCCAGCCAGCTCTCACCTTCCTGCTCGATCAGGCCGAAGCCTTTAAAGTCAGGGCGCGACAGGCCGAAGGTCAAACACGGCAACTGGTCAGCTACCAGCGGGCGCGACAGCGCGTCATCGCGGTTCACCACGATCTGTTCGGCGCCGCGGAAAATGCGGTGCTTGGCCAGGTGGTAAGCCGCCAGACCACTGTAGCGGTCCATATGATCTTCACTGACATTAAGCACAGTCGCGACCCGTGAGTTGAGGCGGTCGGTGGTTTCCAGTTGGAAACTCGACAGCTCCAGCACATAAAGCTCTGCGTTTTGGTCGAGCAAATCCAGCGCCGGTGTACCCAGATTGCCGCCAACGGCAACCGCCACCCCGGCCGCTGCGGCCATCTCGCCCACCAGTGTGGTTACCGTGCTCTTGGCGTTCGAGCCGGTGATGGCCACGATCGGCGCCTTGGCCTCGCGGGCAAACAGCTCGATATCGCCGACGATAGACACCCCGGCCTTGGCCGCTGCCTGCAGGGCTGGCGTAGCCAATGCCACACCCGGGCTTACCACCAACTCACCGGCAGAGCACAGCAAGGCCTCATCGAGTTCGCCCAGATACAGATCCGCCATGGGTGCAAAACGCTTGAGCTTGTCCAGACCCGGGGGATTCTCACGGGTATCGACCACGGCAAACGGCAGACCGCGGCCCGCCAGATAACGGGCGACCGAGAGCCCGCTGCTGCCGAGCCCGACGATAATCCGTTGTTTGTCCGTGGTAATCAGTGACACCCAAATATCCTCAACGCAGTTTCAGAGTGGCAAGACCGATCAGCACCAGTACCACGGTGATGATCCAGAACCGCACGATGACACGCGGCTCAGGCCAGCCTTTAAGTTCAAAATGGTGGTGAATCGGCGCCATGCGGAACACCCGGCGACCGGTCAGCTTGAACGACGCCACCTGCACAATCACCGACAGGGTCTCCACCACGAAAATCCCGCCCATGATGAAAAGCACGATTTCCTGCCGCACAATCACCGCAATGACGCCCAGGGCTGCGCCCAGCGCCAGCGCGCCTACATCGCCCATGAATACCTGGGCGGGATAGGTGTTGAACCAGAGGAAGCCGAGGCCGGCGCCGAGCAGCGCGCCGCAGAAGATGATCAGCTCGCCGGCGCCGGGAACATAGGGAATCAACAGGTATTCGGCGAACTTGGCGTTACCCGAGAGGTAGGCAAAGATACCCAGTGCTCCGCCCACCATCACTGTCGGCATGATCGCCAGGCCGTCGAGGCCGTCTGTGAGGTTGACCGCATTGCTCGAGCCAACGATAACGAAGTAGGTCAGCACCACGAACAACGCACCCAGCTGAAATTCGACCTGCTTGAAAAAGGGCACGATCAGTGTGGTTTCCACCGGCGTCTGCGCGTGCAGATAAAGTATTACCGCAGCTGCCAGACCAAACACCGATTGCCAGAAGTACTTCCAGCGCGATGGCAGGCCGCGCGAATTCTTCTCGACCACCTTGCGGTAATCATCTACCCAACCCACCGCGCCAAAGCTGAAGGTAACGCCCAATACCACCCAGACATACAGATTGCTCAGATCGGCCCACAGCAGCGTGCTGATACCGATGGCAACCAGAATCAGCGCACCACCCATGGTTGGCGTACCGGCCTTGGACAAATGCGACTGTGGGCCGTCATTGCGCACTGACTGCCCGATCTGGCGAAAACTGAGGGTACGAATCATCCAGGGGCCCAGGAACAGGGCCAGCGTCAATGCGGTCAGCACGCCCAGAATGCCGCGCAGGGTCAGGTACTGGAATACCGAGAAACCGGAGTAGTACTGCTGGAGAAATTCGGCAAGTAAAAGCAACATGTCAGTTGACCCTGTTTTCGTTATTTTGCGTGTCAACCGCAGCCGCTAGGCCGGCAACAACCTCGTCCATGCCCGCACTGCGCGAGCCCTTCACCAGCACCTGGGTGCTGATATCCAGGCGGCCCTTGAGCGCCTCGATCAAATCCTGCTTGCTGGCAAATAACTGTCCGTGCTCACCAAAGGCCTGGACTGCCAGGGCGGACAGCGTACCTACCGCATACAGTGCATCTAGCCCCTGCTGGGCTGCATACTCGCCCACTTCACGGTGGCTGGCCTCAGCCCACTCGCCCAATTCACCCATATCGCCCAACACCAGCACGCGGGTACCCTGAAGTCCGGCGAGCAGGTCGATCGCGGCCTTCACCGAGGCAGGGTTGGCGTTGTAACTGTCATCAATGATCTGTGCACCAGCAATACCTGGGACGCTATTGCCGCGGCCGGCTACCGGTGGCAATGCGCTCAGACCGGCGCTGATGCAGTCGAGCGACACACCCGCCGCCAGCGCCGCACCGGCCGCAGCCAGGGCGTTGGCGATGTTGTGCTGACCGCGCACTTGCAGCTGAACCGACACCGCGCCCGCGGGCGTCTGCAGCTCAAATGCAGGACACCCCTTGGCATCCATCTGAATATTGTCGGCGCGCAGCTGCGCGGTCGGATTTTTCAGGCTGAACGAGCAGGCAGTGCGCTTGCTGCCGAGCAATTGATACCACTGCTCGAACCAGGGGCTGTCCAGGTTCAGCACCGCCTTGCCGCCGTCTGGCAATTCGCTGACGATCTCGCCCTTGGCCTTGGCGATACTCTCAGGGCTGCCAAAGCGACCTACATGCGCCATTTCGGCGTTGGTCAGTACACTGATCTGCGGCTTGGCCAGCGTCATGGTGTAAGCGATATCACCTACCGCCGCCGCACCCATCTCGATTACCGCGAATTGGTGCTCCGCCTTTAGACGCAGCAGTGTTAACGGCACACCCAGTTCATTGTTGAGATTGCCTTCGGTGGCCAGTACCTGGCCAGCCTGGCGCAGAATCGAGGCCAGCATCTCTTTAACGCTGGTCTTGCCGCTGGAGCCGGTAATCGCGATGACCTGCCCTTGGTAGCTTTCGCGTACCAGCGCCGCCAGCTGGCCCAGCGCCAACTGGCAATCGTGCACCAGCAGTTGGGGCAGCTCGTCATCAACCAGGTATTCGACCATGGCTGCGGCGGCGCCGTTATCCCGCGCCTGGGCGACAAAGTCGTGGCCATTGACCCGCGAACCGGCCAGCGCAACGAACAAGCCGCCCGGCTGCACACCACGGGCATCAATACTTACGCTGTCAAAATGCGTATCTACACTATTCATGGTGGCGGCCAGCGGCTTCAGCAGCGCGGACAGCCGGATAGCTTCAAGCATGCGCCGCCTCCCACTGCTGCAGCGCTTGTCGCGCGTGTTCTATATCGCTGAAGGGGTGACGCACGCCTTCAATCTCCTGATAAGTTTCATGCCCTTTGCCGGCGAGCAGAATCACATCGCCGATATTCGCTGCGGCGATCGTCTCGGCGATAGCGCTCGCACGGTTCGGTATGACGGTGGCAGCACTGCTGCGTTCCATCCCCAGGCAAATTTGCTCGATAATCTGTTGCGCTGGCTCGCTGCGCGGATTGTCGCTGGTGACTACCACAGCATCGGCGTGCTGCTCTGCCACTTTTGCCATCAGCGGGCGCTTTCCCTTGTCGCGATCGCCGCCACAGCCGAAGACGCAAACGACTCGACCGCTGGCGTGCTCGTGCAGTGCTGCCAGCGCCTTGTCCAAGGCATCCGGGGTATGGGCGTAGTCAATGACGACCAGAGGCGTTGCACCGCCACCCAGGCGTTGCATGCGACCTGCCGGGGGTTGCAACCGGGCGACCTGATCGACTGCTTGCTCCAGCATCACATCCAGCGCCAGCAGGCTGCCAATGACCGCCAGCAAGTTGCTCAGGTTGAAACTGCCCAGCAACGGGCTAGTGAATTCAAGCTCGCGGCCCAGCGCCTGCAGACGGGCGCAAATGCCGTCGCTGCTGTAGCTGATGTCGCTGCAATAAAGTTCGGCTGAGGGGTCGGTGAGGCTGTAGCCGATAACCGGACAGGCGCACTGCGCGGCCAACTGGCGACCAAAATCGTCATCCAGGTTGATCACGGCCGTGCGCAATGGCCGCTGAAACAGCAACGCCTTGGCGGCGCCGTAGCGCTGCATATCGCGGTGGTAATCCAGATGATCGCGGCTCAGATTGGTGAACACGCCGACAGCGAACTCCACCGCGGCCACCCGCCCCTGGTCCAGGGCGTGCGACGACACTTCCATCGCTACGTGACTGGCGCCTTGGGCCTGCAAACGGGCCAACTGCGCCTGCGCCACCAGCGCATCCGGCGTGGTCATGCCATGTTCGGTCAGCTGCCCCGGCATACCGCTGCCCAGCGTACCAATGACGCCACAGGGCTTATCCAGAGCCGCCAGTGCCTGCGCCAACATTTGGCTCACACTGGTTTTGCCGTTGGTGCCGGTGATACCGACCACCTTCAGTTGCTGGCTGGGCTGCTGATAAAACACCCCGGCCAGTGCGGACAACTGTTGCTGCAAACCGGCTACCGCCACCGCGGGCACCGGCAAGGCCGGCACGCGGTAACCCGCCGACTCATAAGCAATGGCAGCGGCACCGGCGGCAACCGCCTGAGTAATATAGTCGCGGCCGTCCTGCTGTAGTCCGGGTACCGCAATAAACAGATCGCCCGGGCGCACACGACGGCTGTCGAGCGCCATGCCATGCACTTCTACCGTTGCGTCCGTCAGGCCAGAAAACAGGCGAGCCAATTTCATCCGCGCTCTCCTGTGGCCGGGGGCGTGGGCAGCTCTACCTGCTGCATGTCGCCAAGGTTGTCCGGCGCCACATTCATCAGGCGCAGGGCGTTGGACATGAGCCCACTGAACACCGGAGCTGCCACCAGACCACCGTAATAGCCGCCCTCGCTGGGTTCATCGATCACCACGGCGATTGCAATGCGCGGATCGCTGCTCGGGCCGAAGCCGGCAAACAGGGAACGATAGGAGTCTTCCTGATAACCCTTGCTGGAGGTGCTCGCCTTGCGCGCCGTGCCGCTTTTGCCGGACACGTGGTAGCCCGGCACACGAGCGCGATAGGTGCCGCTCTCAGCCTCGATCACGTTCTGCAACATGCCTTGTACGGTTTTCGCTGCGGCCTCTGGCAGCACCTGCTGGCCCGCCGGACGCTCGTCTACGCGCAGCAGCGACATCGGCACCTTGCGACCATCGTTGGCCAGAATCGAATAGGCCTGAGCCAATTGCACGGCGGTAACCGACAGGCCGTAGCCATAGGAGAGTGCGGCCGTTTCTGCTGAGCGCCACTCGCGGTAGCTGGGCAGTTTGCCAACCCGCTCACCCGGGAAGCCCAACCCGGTGTACTCGCCGAGCCCTACGCTCTGCATGGCGTCGTGCACCGCCTGGCCGCCGATATCCAGGGCAACCTTGCTCATGCCGACGTTACTCGACTTGAGCAGAATGCCGCTCAGGTCCAGCACGCCGCCCGGCGCACGGGAAACGTCACGAATGGTATAGCGGCCAATGCGCATGGTACCCGGATAGACATTGACCTGATCAGTCGGCTTCCAGCGGCCAGTCGCCAGCGCCGCCGTCATCGATATGGGCTTCATGGTAGAGCCGGGCTCGAACACATCGATGATCGCGCGATTGCGCATCATGCCCGGCTGCAAATTGGAGCGGTTGTTCGGGTTGTAGCTTGGGTGGTTGACCATCGCCAGCACTTCACCCGTACGCACATCGAGCATCACGATCGAGCCGGCCTTGGCCTCGAACTTCTTCATGCCTTCACGCAGCTCGCGGTGAGCCAGGTACTGCAGACGCAGGTCGATCGACAGCTTGAGGTCATTGCCGGGGCGCGCGTTGCTGATGACCTGCACATCCTTGATCAGACGGCCACGACGATCCTGCAGCACCTGACGTTTGCCCGGCACACCCTGCAGCCACTGGTCATAGGCCAGCTCAAGCCCTTCCTGGCCTTTTTCGTCGACGTTGGTGAAGCCCACCAGGTGCGCCGCCACTTCGCCGGCCGGATAAAAGCGGCGATATTCCTCGATGCTGTAAACGCCATGTACCTTGAGCGCCATGACGGCTTCACCGTCCAGCGGGGTCATGCGCCGACGCAGGTAGATGAACTCCTTGTCAGCGTTGGCCTTGAGTCGTTCGGAGAAGGTAGAGAGGTCGGTACCCAGTACGCGGGCCAGATCAGGCCAATGGGCCTGTTGATCGATCAGCTGCGACGGATTGGCCCAGATGGTGAGTACCGGTGTGCTCACGGCCAGAGGCTCGCCATTGCGGTCGGTAATCTGCCCGCGGTGCGCCGGAATTGGCACATGCCGCACACTGCGCTTGTCACCCTGACTCTTGAGGAAACCCTCATCCAGCACATGCAGCTCGGCAATCCGCCAGGCCACAGCGACGCAGCACAAGCCGAGCAGCGCGATCACCAGGCGAAAACGCCAGGGATATAGGCTACCGTTGGGCTTGAAACCGAATTTCTTCATGGCTGCACCAGAATCACGTCGGCCGGCTCAGGCACGTGCATACCCAGCTGCTCAGTGGCAATACGCTCGATCCGGCTGTAAGCCGTCCAGGTGCTTTGCTCCAATACCAGGCGCCCCCACTCGGCCTGCGCCTTTTCGCGCACTTCAATCTGGCCCGCCAGCTCGTTCAGCAGTAGACGACTCCAGTGCGCGCTGAAGGAAACCGCCAGCGCACTGACCACCACCAGCACGCCAGCCAGCAACAGCCAGCCGCTGCCGGCCGGCAAGTGGCGTTGTGGCTTGACTGGCTGCTCAGCAGTGCTCATCAGCGCTTCTCGGCAATACGCAGCACAGCGCTGCGCGAACGTGGGTTGGCAGCGACTTCGGCCGCCGAGGGTTTGATTGCCTTGCCCACCAGATTGACCGACACCGCAATATCGATATCGCGAATCGGCAAGTCGCGCGGCAGCGGCGCGCCTTTGGCTTCACGGCGCATGAACTGCTTGACCAGACGATCTTCCAGCGAGTGAAAGCTGATCACTACCAGGCGGCCGCCGGGCGCCAATACATCCAGCGCGGCGCGCAGGCCGTCTGCGAGATCATCCAGCTCACGGTTAATGAAGATTCGAATACCCTGGAAGGCACGCGTCGCCGGGTGCTTACCCTTCTCCCAGGCTGGATTGGCTTCTTTGATAACTGCCGCCAGATCGGCGGTCCGGGTAAAGGGAATCTGTGCGCGGCGGGTTACCACGGCGCGCGCCATGCGCTTGGAAAAACGCTCTTCACCGTACTCTTTGAGCACGGTGGCGATATCCGCCTCGGCGGCACTATTAATCCAGTCCGCGGCGCTTTGCCCCAAGCCGGGATTCATGCGCATATCCAGCGGACCATCGTTCAGGAAACTGAAGCCGCGTTCCGGGTCATCCAGCTGCGGCGAAGACACGCCAAGATCCAGCAATACGCCGTCGATTTTGCCGTGCAAACCCTTGTCCTTGAGCTCTTGCGCCATGTCGGCAAATGAGCGCTGCACAACGACAAAGCGGCCGTCTATGGCCGCCAGTTCGTTACCTGTCCGGATGGCTTCCGGATCTTTATCGAAGGCGACCAATCGCCCCTCGGGCGCCAGCGCAGCAAGCAGCGCGCGGCTATGTCCCCCACGCCCGAAGGTTCCATCGACATAAAGCCCTGCAGGCTTTATCGCCAGCCCTTCCAGTGCTTCGTTGAGCAACACACTAATGTGCTGATAATTGGCTTGCGCGGTCATAGGCTCAAGGAATGCAGTTCAACCGGCAACTCGCCGGCTTCCTGCGATTCTTCCAGATAGGCGCTGGTGGTGGCCGTCCAGGCCTCTTCACTCCAGAGCTCGAATTTATTGATTTGCCCAACCAGCATGACTTTCTTATCCAGCCCAGCGTGTTCGCGCAGCAGCGGTGGAATAACGAAGCGGCCGTTACTGTCCAGCTCCAGGTCGTTGGCGTTACCAATCAACAGGCGCTGCAGACGTTTGACTGCGGGATTCATGTTCGGCGCTGAGCGCAATTGCGCTTCAACCGCTTCCCACTCCTGCAAGGGGTAAATCCAGAGGCAACGTTCCTCGAGTGCAATAGTCGCCACCAACTGCCCGCCACAGGACTCCACCAAGCGATCGCGATAGCGCGCAGGCATCGCGAGTCGCCCCTTGGCGTCCAGATTGATGGCGTTGGATCCCCGAAACACGCTCTTCACCTTCCCCTTTGGTTTTATGACGCTTGGCGCCAATATTTCCCACTTTTATCCACTTCGTACCACTTTGGCACACTATAGAAATGCGCCGATACAGCGTCAAGCGGGCATTTGAGGAAAAAAGCCTTGCAGAGCAGGGGTTTAGAGAGAAAAGGGAGGGATTTACCTACAAACCGGGAACAGGGGAGGTCACAAAGAAGAAACAAAGCAAACAGATCCCCTCACAACTTAAAGTGGATTGTGAAGAGTAAGATTTTTTTGATCTAAAAGAGACGGGAGTCACAACGAGAAGAAAAATAAGAGTTGGCCTGTAAGCCGGGTTCTGTCGAGAACAGTCATTCCTCTGGGATCACCATCACTGGTGACCTCTAGCAACCTACCCGAATCCAGTGCGGGCCACACCAATGGATTCCTATTTGGTCTTGCTCCGAGTGGGGTTTACCACGCCACAGTCTGTTACCAGCTGCGCGGTGCGCTCTTACCGCACCTTTTCACCCTTACCGGCGCTTGCGCGCTTAGGCGGTTTGCTTTCTGCTGCACTTTCCGTAGGCTCACGCCTCCCAGGCGTTACCTGGCACTCTGCCCTATGGAGCCCGGACTTTCCTCCCTGCCAGCGCCAGAAGGAACCAACAGAGCGACTGTCCAGCCAACTCTTGGCGGCAAGGTTAGCCGCGTTCGCCACCCAGAGCAAGCAGAAAACACCGCACAGCGCTCGACCTCAGTCGCCCTGCTCGCCTCGCTGCAACGCCAACTGGTAAAGCTGATTCTTGCGCTCACCGGTGATCTGCGCAGCCAGACGCGCAGCCTGCTTTACCGGCAGCTCGTGCAATAGTGCGTCAAGAACCCGCTCGGCTTCTGCCGAAACTGCATCGACCGCCGGCGCGGGTGCACCCTCCACTACCAGCACACATTCACCGCGCTGCTGATCACTGTCACCCCGAACCCAATCTGCCAGCTCCGTCAGCGGCGCACTGCGCAGCGTTTCAAAGGTCTTGGTCAACTCCCGAGCCAACACCACCCGCCGCTCGCCGCCGAGGATCTCGCGCATATCATCCAGACACTCTAAAAGACGATGCGGCGCTTCATAGACCATCCAGGTACGCTGCTCCGCTGCGAGATCCTGCAGTCGCTGCCGACGACCGTGCGCTTTGGCAGGCAAGAAGCCCTCAAAGGCAAAGCGGTCCGACGGCAAGCCCGCTGCACTTAGAGCAGCAATCAACGCGCAGGCACCGGGCAAGGGCGACACCCTGACCCCAGCCTCCCGCGCCTGCCGCACCAGGTGATAGCCAGGATCCGAAATCAAGGGTGTACCGGCATCCGAGATCAGCGCCAGATCATCTCCAGCCAGCAAGCGCGCCACCAACCGCTCACCCTTGTCACGTTCGTTGTGATCGTGACAGGCGGTCATCGGCGTGGCGATACCGAAGTGCTGCATCAGGCGCGCACTGTGGCGGGTGTCCTCCGCGGCGATCAAGGCCACCGAACGCAGTACCTCAAGCGCGCGCGGCGTGATGTCCTGCAGGTTGCCAATGGGCGTGGCAACCACATAGAGCGTACCGGTGCTGGTCGTCATAAATACCCCGAGTAGTAATCTGTGACACATTGTACAGGAGCAGCAACGACCACTGCGATTGCCTGGAGATTGGCAGGGCCCTTGGTTACAATGCTCACATTGATCATCTCAAGGGAAGCACTCTCGCTGCGACCCGCCGCGTAAGGACACCTCCGCATGCCCCGCACTCTTCGCCTGTCCGCCCTTAGCATTGCATTTAGCTGGCTGGTGGTCGGTTGCTCATCTCAGCCAACCCAACTGGACGACCTGCCGCGCACGCCACAAGCCTCGGTAGATCAACTGTTAAAAGATGCAGACCGTGAAGAAGGCGCTGAAGCGGACCTGATGCGCCTGTATGCCGCCCAGGCCGCAATGCAGGCCGGCGATGCCGAACGCACCCAACAGATTCTGCAACGCGTGCCCCAAAGCAAACTGCCGACCGAGCAACAGATCCGCTTCAGCGAACTGCAGGCCCAGAGCGCACTCGCGATGGGCGATAACGCCGGCGCGCTGCGCGCCATGCAGCACCCCTCAATTCAGCAACTCGATAGTCGCCCACTGGAAGAGCAACTACGCGTGCAACAACTGCGTGCCGACATCTACGACGCCAACGAACAGCCGATCGATGCCGCACGTGAGCGCATGTTCATCAACAGCCTGCTACCGGAAACCTCGCAGAGCAACAACCAACAGGCAATCTGGGATAGCCTCGCCAAGGCCAGCACCCCTACCCTGCAGCAAGCCTCTACCTCTGCCACCGGCGAGTTTGCCGGCTGGGTACAACTGGCACTGATTAACCGCCAGAACAGCAACCTGGACCTGCAGATTCAAGCATTGCAGGCCTGGCGCGAGACCTACCCCAACCACCCTGCCAACAGCAAGCTTCCCGACGCGATGGAGCAACTGCAGGAGCTGCAAGCCAGCCGTCCCACTCACATTGGCCTGCTGCTACCTTTTTCCGGCCCCTTGGCCAATGTCGCCCAAGCACTACGTGACGGCTTTCTGGCTGCGCAATATCAGGCGCAGAGCCAAGGCATAGAACAGCCACAGGTCACCCTGTATGACAGCACCCAATACGTGGATACGCTGCAGGCACTGAATCAGGCCAAGGCGGAGGGCGTGCAATGGATCATCGGGCCACTGGAAAAGGACAAGGTTGCTTATCTTGCCGGCCTACCAGAGCTGCCACTGCCTGTGCTGTCGCTCAACTACAGCGAGCAGCAGAGCAATAATGCGCTGACCTTCTACCAGTTTGGCCTGGCGCCAGAAGATGAAGCCCGTTCGGCCGCCGTGCGCGCCTGGGAAGACGGACGCCGTCGCATGGCGACACTGACCACCAGCGACGACTGGAGCCAACGCGCCAATTACGCCTTTAAGCAACAATGGGAAGCGCTAGGCGGGGAGCTGCTGGGGCAGGAGATCGTCGACCAGCCGGCTACCGTCGCCAACCAGATGGGCGAACTGTTGAAAATCCGCCAGAGCGAACGGCGCGCCAACAACATTCAGGGCATCTTGGGCGACGTCAAAGCACAACCAACACCCCGCCAGGACCTGGATGCGCTATTTCTTGCCGCTACACCGCTGCAGGCCAGACAGATCAAGCCCACCCTTGCTTTCCAGTACGCTGCCGACCTGCCGGTCTACGCCACCTCGCACTCCTATCAAGTGGACCCCAGTGGCACGCAAAACACTGACCTGGATGGCCTGCTGGTAGCAGAAACCCCCTGGCTTCTGGATCAGGACGACCCGCTTTACGCGAGCGTCACCAGCAACTGGCCACAAGCCGCGGGCCCACTGGGCCGCCTCTACGCCATGGGCATAGACGCGCAGCGCATCTTTAGCCGCTTACCCCAGATGCGCCAGTATCCGGACACCCGCATTGACGGCGCCACAGGCCTGCTCTCGCTCGGCCAGGGCGGACGCATTCAGCGTGATTTGGCGTGGGGGCAGATCGAAAACGGTCTACTGGAACCGGCGGTACTCGACGAACGCTTTTAATGCTGCGTTTTACGCCCAAGCAACGAACAGGCAATCAGGCCGAGGCCCTGGCTGAACAAATCATGTGCCGGGCCGGTCTAAGCTGTCTCGCGCGCAACTACCGATGCAAGCAAGGCGAGCTTGATCTGGTCATGCGTGATGGGGATACAGTAGTATTTGTCGAAGTGCGTTACCGGCGCCACAACCGCTGGGGTGGCGCAGCAGAAAGTGTCAACCAGGCTAAGCAACAGCGCGTCATCCTGGCCGCCCAGCACTTTCTTCTGCATCATCCGAAACTGGCCAACCGCCCCTGCCGCTTCGATGTCATTGCCGCCGAAGGCAATCCCGCGGATCCTGCTGCCTATAACTGGATCCGAGAGGCTTTCACTTGCTAGCGAGTTCTCCTATGGACATGCAACACCGCATCAGACAGCTGTTCACCGACAGCATCGAGACCAAAACCCGCGCCATGGATGTGCTCGGCCCAAGCATAGAGCAAGGCAGCCAAGCCATGGTCAATGCGCTGCTCAACGAGGGAAAAATCCTGACTTGCGGCAACGGCGGCTCTGCCGGCGATGCTCAGCACTTTTCCTCCGAGCTGCTCAACCGTTTCGAGCGCGAACGCCCAAGCCTGCCCGCCATAGCGCTGACCACCGACGCGTCGACCATCACCTCGATTGCCAATGACTACAGCTACGAAGAGGTCTTCTCCAAGCAGATCCGCGCCTTGGGTCAGCCCGGCGACATCCTGCTGGCTATTTCTACCAGCGGCAACTCCGCCAACGTCATGCAGGCCATCCAGGCCGCTCACGACCGCGAGATGCTGGTGGTCGCACTGACCGGCCGCGATGGCGGCGCAATGGCTTCACTGTTATTGCCTGAGGACGTCGAGATTCGGGTACCTGCCCGCTCTACCGCGCGCATCCAAGAGGTGCACCTGCTGGCCATTCACTGTTTGTGCGACCTGATTGATCGTCAACTGTTCGGGAGCGAGGAATGATCCGCCTGTTCGCTGTTACTGCTTTTGTATTACTCACCGGCTGCACCAGTGTATTGACCGCCGCCCGCGACACCCCCATTGAAGACGATCGCGGCACCCGCACCCTTGGCAGCAGTATTGATGATCAGTTCATTGAGACCAAAGTCTCGGTCAACGTCAACAAAGCGCACCCCGACATAGAACGCCAGGGTCGCATCTCTGTCACCAGCTACAACGGCGTTGTCCTCCTTGCCGGCCAGGTGCCGCGTCAAGAGCTCATCGCAATTGCTGGCGAAGCGGCCAAGAACACCCAGCGTGTAAAGGTGGTGCACAACGAGCTGAGCACCATCGCACCCTTGTCACTACTGGCTCGCAATCAGGATGCGCTGATTACCGCCAACCTCAAGGCGCGCCTGCTGACCGACGGCAACATCCCTGGTAGCCGTATCAAGGTCGTCACCGTTGCCGGCGTGGTGTACCTGATGGGCCTGGTCAGCCAAAGCGAAGCTACCATGGCCGTCTCCGAAGCTCAGCAGGTAGGTGGCGTTCAGCGCATCGTCAAGCTGTTCGAGTACATCAACTAAGCATTCCAACGGCCGTAAAAAAAAGCGCCACCCCAAACTGGAGGTGGCGCTTTTTTTATCTCTACACAGTGCAGTCTACTTCACCACCTTCAATGAAGGCCGGCCACTGTCGGGCTTGCTCGGCGCTTTTCCGGCACTGTCACTACTGTCAGTCGGCGCAGGCGGAGGACTGACAGGCTCAACCTCAAAGACCATGCCCTGGCCATTTTCACGTGCATAGATGGCCATGACCGCCTCGGCTGGAATCCATACCTGCTGGGCAACGCCGCCAAAGCGACCATCGAAGCAGATGCGCTCGTTATCCATATCCAACTGACGCACTGCACTGGGTGATAAATTCAGCACTATCTGGCCGTCTTCAACAAAACCTTCAGGCACAGCGGTGCCTGGAAAGCCTGCGTTAACCAACAGATAGGGCGTGCACTGATTATCCAGAATCCATTCATACAGCGCTCGAATCAGGTAGGGGCGACTGGAATTCATCTCCGTCATGCCTTGCTCCTCTGGTTGCGTCGAATGAGTTACTGCATTTCCTTCTCGGCAGCAGAAAGACTGGCAATAAAACCCTCACGCTGGAACACGCGATCCATGTAATCCTGCAGCGGCTTCGCTTGCTTTGGCAGCTCGACACCGAGCTCAGGCAAACGCCAGAGAATAGGGGCAATGCAGCAGTCAACCAGGCTAAATTCATCGCTCATGAAAAAAGGCATCTCCGCGAATACCGGTGCGACACCGGTCAAGCTTTCACGGAGTTCCTTACGCGCCTTGGTGACAGCAGCCGGTGCGCTTTTGGCATCAACAATAATGTCCACCAGACGACACCAGTCACGCTGCACCCGATACATCAGCAGGCGGCTGTTGGCCCGCGCCACCGGGTAGACTGGCAGCAGCGGCGGATGCGGGAAACGCTCATCCAGGTATTCCATCATGATGTTGGGCTCGTAGAGCACCAGGTCACGATCCAGCAGCGTCGGCACGCTGTTGTAAGGGTTGGTTTCAGCCAGCTCTTGCGGGTGATTATCAGGCTCTACATCAACCACATCGACGGTCACACCCTTCTCCGCCAGTACGATACGTACGCGGTGGCAGTAGTGGTCACGTGGATCGGAGAAAAAAGCCATCGAAGAACGCTTGTTGGCGGTGACGCCCATAAATCAACCCTCATCCTTTAGCGGACTGCGGCAAGCACACTGAATGCAGCATGAAACACAAGAAAACGCGAGCCTCTGCCCGCGCAAACGAAACGGCATTATACCCTAGAAACAAGTGCGCGCCCCAAAGGGCGCGCACCGATCATCAGCAAATACCGGCTATCAATGCACGTCGCGCCAGTATTCCTTCTTCAACAAGTAAGCAAACACGAACAGGAAGGCCAGATAGAGCAGCACATAAACACCAATGCGTTGACGCTCCAGCTTGACCGGATCTGCCGAGTAGGCCAGGAAGGTCACCAGGTTTTTCACCGTAGTATCGAACTCCTCCTCCGACTGCGTACCGGTATCCGGCACGATGGTCAGCACATCACACTGCTCTTCTTTCATGATGTCGCCGGTCAGGGTATCGCGCTGAACCTTGCCATCATGGCTCTTAACCGGCATGGCTTTGCAACCCACCACCTGGCGCCCTTGCAGCTCTGCCATCACATTGGGCATACCCACATTGGGGAATACCTTGTTGTTGACACCCAATGGGCGCTCGGGATCCTCATAGAAGGTCCGCAGGTAGGTATACAGCCAGTCGGTACCGCGCACACGGGCAACCAAAGTCAGGTCCGGCGGCGCTGCACCAAACCAGGTTTTGGCGTCGTCGTGACGCATGCCGTTCTTCATGTGCTCGCCGATAAGGGTGCCTTCGGTGAACACAATATTGTCCAGCATCAGCTGCTCAGGGATACCCAGATCGTTTGCTACTCGCTCATAACGCTGATACTGCGCAGAGTGGCAACCCATGCAGTAGTTGGCGAATGTGCGCGCACCATCTTGCATCGCAGCCTTGTCGGTAAGATCAATGTTCGCCGCATCCAGTGCGACGCCGTGCCCACCAGCAGCCATGGAGACCGCCGGAACCAGCGCGAAAAACAGGGCAATCAATTGTTTTTTCATTAGCCAGTAACCCTCTCCGGAACCGGTTTGGTCTTCTCCAGGCGCGTGTAAAACGGCATCAGGATGAAGAACGCGAAGTACAGTACGGTACAAACTTGCGACAGCTTGGTCAGTGCCGGAGTGGACGGCACCGCGCCCAGAATTCCGAGAATCACAAAGACCACGCAGAACAGGAACAGCGCAAGCTTGCTCATCCAACCCTTGTAACGGATCGAACGCACCGGACTGCGGTCCAGCCAGGGCAGAACAAAGAGCACCGCGATGGCCGCACCCATGGCAACAACACCAGGGAACGCCGAGCCGGCAATCGAGGGCACCGCTCGCAGAATCGCGTAGAACGGCGTGAAGTACCATACCGGCGCAATGTGGTCAGGCGTCTTCAACTGGTTGGCAATTTCAAAGTTCGGCTTCTCGAGGAAGTAACCACCCATTTCCGGGAAGAAGAACACAATGCCGCAGAAGATGAACAGGAAGACCACCACACCGACGATATCCTTCACGGTGTAATACGGATGGAAGGCGATCCCATCTAGGGGCTTGCCGTTCTCATCCTTGAACTTCTTGATATCGATACCGTCAGGGTTGTTGGAACCGACCTCATGCAGCGCAATGATGTGCAGCACAACCAGACCCAGCAACACGATCGGCAGCGCAATAACGTGCAGCGCGAAGAAGCGGTTCAAGGTGATACCGGAGATCAGGAAATCGCCGCGTACCCACTGTGCCAGATCGGGACCAATGAACGGTATGGCACCAAACAGCGAGATGATTACCTGCGCCCCCCAGTAGGACATCTGCCCCCACGGCAACAGGTAGCCCATGAAGGCTTCACCCATCAGCACCAGGTAGATCATCATACCGAACAGCCAGATCAGCTCACGCGGCTTCTGATAAGAGCCATACATCAGGCCGCGGAGCATGTGCAGATACACCACAACAAAGAAGGCAGACGCGCCAGTCGAGTGCAGATAGCGCAGTAGCCAGCCGTATTCCACGTCACGCATGATGTATTCGACAGACGCGAACGCACCATCAGCGGAAGGCTCATAGCTCATGGTCAGCCAGATGCCGGTAATCAGCTGGTTGACCAGCACCAGCATAGCCAGCGAGCCGAAAAAGTAAAAGAAGTTGAAGTTCTTGGGAGCGTAATACTTGGTCAGGTGATCTTCCATCACCTGATTGACCGACATCCGCTCATTGACCCACTGCATCAATTTATTCATCAGGCACTCTCCTGATCCACGCCGATCACGACAATGTCATCAGACTCGTAGGAATAAGGCGGAACCGGCAGATTCAATGGCGCAGGCTGGCCCTTGAATACCCGACCGGACATATCGTAGTGAGAACCGTGACAGGGGCAGAAATAGCCACCCTTCCAGTCGGCTCCCATATCTGCAGATGCGACTTCCGGCTTGAACAGCGGAGAGCAGCCAAGGTGCGTACACACACCCATGACGACCAGCAACTCAGGCTTGATCGCCCGCGTCTTGCCGTCGACGTACTCGGGCTGATTGGAAGCTTCGGATTGCGGATCAGCCACCTCTGAATCGGTGTCATCCAACAGAGCGATCGCTTCAGGCGTGCGATGAGAGACGAACACTGGCTGACCGCGCCATTCAACAACAATCTGCTGACCCAGCTCGATCTTGCTGATATTCACCTTCACCGGCGCTCCAGCCGCTTTGGCCCTGGCGCTCGGGAACCAAGCTCCCACAAAAGGGGTTGCGACCCCTACTGCTCCGGCGGCACCGACCACACTCGTGGCGGCCACCAGGAAGCGACGCCGGCCATTATTCACGCCGTCATTACTCATCCAGTCGTCTCCCATCAGCTAATTTCAGACCTTTTCCAAGGCCTTTTTCAAGTTTTATACTGCCTGCACAAAATGAAACCGATGGTAATGAAAAACCCCTTTTTTGACAAGGTGATATCCACTCCCAAGGCAGGTAGACACTATACCGAATGCCGCGTCATTCAACCGCTCCAGACAGCATAGTTCATTGCGACACCTTGCCGCAGACACAAAAACGCCCGGCACTTCCAGCGGAAGCCCGGGCGCTTTGAACGGCAAAAGCCGATTAACGCTTGGAGTACTGAGGACGCTTACGCGCTTTACGCAGACCCACTTTCTTACGCTCAACTTCACGTGCGTCACGAGTAACATAACCCGCTTTACGCAGTGCGCCGCGCAGAGTCTCATCGTATTCCATAAGCGCACGGGTGATCCCGTGACGGATGGCGCCAGCCTGGCCAGAGATACCACCGCCGCTGACGGTAACATACACGTCAAACTTCTCGGTGCTTTCGGTCAGCTCAAGCGGCTGACGAACAACCATGCGAGCAGTTTCGCGACCGAAGAACACGTCGATGCTGCGGTTGTTAATAGAGATGTTGCCAGAACCCGGACGCAGGAATACGCGAGCGGTGGCGGTTTTACGACGGCCGGTGCCGTAGTTCTGTGTCGCCGACATAGTGAACTCCTGTTAGATCTTCAGTTCTTGGGGTTGTTGTGCGGTATGCGGATGAACAGATCCTTTATAGACCTTCATCTTGCGATACATGGCACGACCCAGAGGGTTCTTCGGCAACATACCTTTTACAGCACTCTCAATCACACGCTCAGGAGCACGCTGGATCAGCTTCTCGAAGTTGATCGACTTAATGCCGCCCGGAAACCCGGAGTGGCTGTAGTAGATCTTGTCCTGAGTCTTGTTACCGGTTACATGCACTTTTTCTGCATTGATGACTACGATGTAATCACCGGTATCGACGTGCGGGGTATATTCGGGCTTGTGCTTACCGCGCAGACGTGAAGCAATCTCGGTAGCCAGACGACCCAGGGTCAGACCATTGGCGTCAACTACGTACCAATCACGTTTTACGGTTTCAGTTTTTGCGCTGAAGGTTTTCATTAATCCTAGCCTCAGAGGCCGCTCTATAAAGAAGACGGCGAATCTTACAGAATGAAATGTGTTTTTACAAGACAACAAAGCCTAGAACAGACACTCAGTGGGGGCTGCGTGGGTCTGGGTGGCATCTGCGCTGTAAACAACAACGACAGGCTAGGCATCCTGTCGAAAGTGGCGGGCATTATGCCAAGGCGTTGAAAAAATACAACCTTTATTTGGATCCATGGTCAATAATGGGCCCACACTTCGGCAACCAAGGAGCACGCCATGCAATACCGCCCCCTCGGCCGCACCAACCTGAAAGTCAGCGCCCTTTGTCTTGGCACCATGACCTGGGGTGAACAGAACTCGCAAGCTGATGCCTTCGCACAAATTGATCGTGCACGCGATGCTGGCGTCAACTTCATTGATACCGCCGAAATGTATCCAGTGCCACCCAAGGCCGAGACCTACAGCCGCACCGAAAGCATCATTGGCACCTTCTTCCAGCAGCGCGGTGAACGCGAGAAGTGGATTCTGGCCAGCAAGATTGCCGGCCCCGGCAACGGCTTGAGCTACCTGCGCGACGGCCGCACACGGTTCACCCGCGAGCACATCGACAGCGCACTTGAGGGCAGTCTGAAGCGACTGCAGACAGACTATATCGATCTGTATCAACTGCACTGGCCCGATCGCCGTACCAATTTCTTTGGCCAGCTGGGTTATCAGCACCATGTCGACGACGAGCTGACCCCCTTCGAAGACACGCTTGAAGCGCTGGATCGGCAGGTACAGGCCGGCAAGATTCGCCACATTGGCTTGTCCAACGAAACACCCTGGGGCGTTAGCCGATTTCTGCAATTGGCCGAAGCGCGCGGCTGGCCTCGCGTGGTCTCGATTCAAAACCCTTACAACCTGTTGAACCGCACCTATGAGATTGGCCTGGCGGAAATGTCGCTGCGAGAGCAATGCGGGCTTTTGGCCTACTCTCCTCTGGCGTTTGGCGCACTGACCGGCAAGTACCTCAACGGCCTCAAGCCAGAGAAGGGCCGACTGACGTTATTCACCCGCTTCACTCGCTACAGCAACCCGCAAGCGCAGAAGGCATGTGCACGCTATGTGCAGCTGGCGCGCGACCATGGCCTTGACCCGGCGCAGATGGCCCTGGCGTTCGTCACGCGTCAGCCCTTTGTTACCAGCAACATTATCGGTGCTACCAACATGGACCAGCTCAATCGCAACCTGAGCAGTGTCAACATGGGGCTCACCGACAGCATCCTGCAGGCCATCGCCGAGATCCACCAGAGCCAACCCAACCCCGCTCCCTGACCCCCATCCTCTCTGGCGCATGATCTTCAACCTAAGGTCATGCGCTTGACCGCATCCCTCAGCGCAAGCCAAACTCCAGGCTGAACACGGCATTTCTGCCGCACCTTGTCCGATACAGCACAAAAGACAGCCAGCATGCCCGCGTCAACTTCAGCTTCGCCTGCGCTGCAGCAGGTCGCCATTCTGGCCACCGACTGCACCATTGCCTCTACTGTCATGCAGGCAAAAGACTTCTTTTATATGGCCAGTCTCAACGACGGGCGCCAACGCGGCCTTGGACTCACACCCAGCTTCAGCACTTTAATAGCCGCACCCGACGACCGCCCTGCAACCAGTTTCAGCCAGGACCCGCTGCCCGTTCAGACCCGCATCGACCAGACCGCGCCGCAACTGATTATCCTGCCGGCATTCTGGGGCGATTTCGACGCACTGCTGGCACGCTACCCCACCGTAATTCCGTGGCTAAAAAGCGCGCATGCCGCAGGAGCACTGATCGGCGCGGTCGCCAACGGCGCTTTCTGGGCCGCCGCCGCCGGGCTGCTCGACCAGCGAGAAGCCACCACCTACTGGCGCTACTACGATGATTTCAGCGCACGCTTCCCGCACGTGGCGCTGCAGCGCGACAAACACCTGACCGACGCCGGCGCCGTACTCTGCGCCGCCGGTATCAGCTCAGGGCGCGATCTCTTCGTACACCTGGCGGAAAGACTCTGCGGCCCCGGTGTGGCACAAACCGTGGCAAGGGATGTGTTTTACGAGGTGCAGCGCAACTACTCACCCGGCGTGATCGGCTTCGGCGGGCAAAAAATGCACCAGGACCTGGCGATACTGCAGATTCAGCAGTGGCTGGAAGGGCATTTTGCGGAGAAATTCCGCTTTGAGGATGTTGCCAGCCGACACGGCATGAGCATTCGCAATTTCATGCGACGATTCCAGCAGGCTACCGGGGACAAACCACTGCAGTACCTGCAGCGGCTACGCATTGAGATGGCCAAGACGCTGCTCAGTACCAGCCAACAGAGCATCAAGACCATCAGCTACGATGTGGGCTACGACGACGCCAGCTTCTTTGCGCGGCTGTTTCGTCAACACACCGAGCTGTCCCCCAACCAGTACCGGCGCCAATACCAGCGCCAGCACGAGGAATAATCAGGGCTTGTGCGCGCGGGCCAGAAACTCGTGCGACTGCATTTCCAGCAGCCGGCTGAGGGTACGCTGGAATTCAAACTCCAGCCGCCCACCGGTATACAGATCCTTGAGCTCAACCTCAGCAGAAATAATCAGCTTCACGTTGCGATCATAGAACTCATCGACCAGATTGATGAAGCGGCGCGCCATGTCATCCTTGCTGCCCCCCATCTGTTCCACATTGGCAATCAATACCGCGTGGAAGATACGTCCCAGCTCGATGTAGTCATTCTGACTGCGCGGACCGTCGCAAAGCGCACGAAACTCGAACCAGGCTACGTCTTCACAGACTCGGATCGACTTGATCCCCCGATTCTCGATCATCAGCTCTTCGCCTTCGACCACCTCATCCATGTCAGGCACCAGACTGTCGAAGCTGCGCCGCAGACTGGCGTTGGCCTCGCAATCGAGGGGCCAGTGATATAGCTCGGCCTGCTCCAGCGCGCGCAAGCGATAATCCACGCCATTGTCGACGTTGACCACTTCGGTCTGACTGTTCAGCAAGGCAATTGCGGGCAGAAAGCGGGCCCGCTGCAGGCCGTCTTTGTACAGGCCATCGGGGACGATGTTGGACGTTGCGACCAGCGTTACCCCTTGCGCGAAGAGTTCCTCCATGAGGCTACCGAGAATCATGGCATCGGTAATATCCGAGACAAAAAACTCGTCAAAGCAGATCACCCTCGCCTCTTCGGCAAAACGCCCGGCAATCAGCTTGAGCGGATCCTTCTTGCCCTTCATCCCCCTGAGTTCCTGATGCACGCGCTGCATAAAACGATGGAAGTGCGTACGCATCTTGCGCTCAAACGGCAACGCGTCAAAAAAGGTATCGACCAGGTAGGTCTTGCCGCGCCCGACACCACCCCAGAAATACAGCCCCTTGACCGGCTCCGGCTTTTTGCCGCGCAAACGACCGAGCAATCCGGGTTTGGCCTGGTCACTGGCGATCAGCTCATCAAACAGGCGCTGCAGATGGCGAACTGCCTTTTCCTGGGCTGGATCATGGAAGAAGTCCGGACGCTGAAGGTCCGCCTTGTAACGCTCAAGGGGAGACATACGCTGTTACCAAAGGGAGTACGACGGGTGCGCTACTCTACTCGCCCGCTCCCCCCTTGGCAATCCGACTACTAGCCAAGGGCCTGCTCAACAGCGGCTTTCAGCGGCACTAGCTGGCCGTGGAAGAAGTGCCCTGTCTCGGCAAACCGTTGCACTGTAGCACCAGGCTCATCGGCGAAGGCGGCATACACCGCCTCGGGCGCGACCACATCGTCGTCTTCGCCCATCATCACCACGGCCGGCCCACCCAAGGGCTTGAGCTCAGCAAAGCGCTGCTTTTCCACCGAGGGCGCAACCAGAATCAAGCGCTCAGGCCACACAGGCAACGCTGAGGCCGCTGCTGCGGCAACGTAACCGCCGAAGGAAAACCCCAGCAACCAGAGCGAGCTCATCTGCAGTTCGGCGCGCGCCCACTCAATAACCGCAATGCAGTCCTGCACCTCGCCAACACCGTAGTCGTGCTCTCCGGCACTGCTGCCCACGCCACGAAAGTTGAACCGCAGGGTCGCCGCGCCCAGATCCCGCGCAGTACGCATCAGGGTATGCACGACTTTATTCTGCATGGTGCCGCCCTGCACAGGATTGGGATGGCAGATGATCGCCACCAGTCCCGGACGATCCCCGCGGGTCAGTAAGGCTTCCAGCGGGCCGGCGGGCCCTTCTATAACTACCTGCTCTTCGCCTGGACGGCTCATGGCATTCTCCGTGACTACTACTGCATGAATGGCGTCGCACATGCGGAACTGCCGACAACAGCGGCGCTCCAAGTAGGATATTCTGACCTCTGGCCACCGCGACTGGCAAGGAACACGCCTGCACCAGCACAGGCGGCGCCGGGGCACTGAATAGAACGCCCGGTACCGATATAGACACTAGCCTTGGCCAGTAAATGTCGTTACCGTAAGACTATGCTCTGACAGCAAAAATACGATTGCCTGGCAGCATCAACCTATAGATGAGGGACCCAAGGTGGAAGCAAGCGAGAATCTCTGGATAGCAACAGCCATTGCCCTGGCAGTAGGCGTCGTCATCGGCGTAGTACTGGCCCAAGTGTCGCGACGCTTCAGCAGCGGCAACTCATCCAGCTCCCAGGCCCAGCTTGAGAGTCTGCAACTGCGCTTCGAAGAGTATCAGCAGGAAGTTGCGTCGCATTTCAAGACCACCGCCAACCTGGCCGGCCGGCTCAATCGCAGCTATCAGGACATTCAGGAGCACCTGACCCATGGCGCCATGGAACTGGCTCCTGACGACATGACGCGCCAGCGTCTGCTCGCCGCACTGGACCAAGACGCGCCCATTGCGCCCGGCAGCCGCAAGCACCACGAAGGCGCCTTCGACAGCCTCGAGCCACCACGCGATTACGCTCCCAAGGACAGCGGCGGCCCCGGCACCTTGTCCGAAGATTACGGCATCAAGCGCAAGCCCTGAGGCCATAGCCCGCGCTGCCAGCAGCGCGGGCAACCCACTCCATGCCAACTTCCGAATCCGCCTTTTTCCGCCTGCCCCAATCTGCCTCTGAACCGCTGCGTATAGCCGGTGATTGGACTCTCCAGCATTACGGCGAACTACGCGAACTGATCGCCCAGGTTCCTGCCAGCCAGCGCCAGAGTATCAGCGAAGTAGATCTCAGCCAGCTGGCCGGACTGGATACCGCCGGTGGTCAACTGCTGGCCGAGCTGCTGGGCCCGGAGCAATTGCAGCGCGCCAGCCAGAGCAGTCAGGACCTCAGCAGCGAACGGCGCACGCTGTTGCAACGCATTGCCAGCAGTTGCAGCGACCAACCGGACACCATCAGATCCGAACCCCTGCTGCTTATCGCGCTGCTTGAACGTATCGGCGCAGCCATGGCCGGACTGTATGCCCACGTCATCGAACTCTTGGGCTTTATCGGTCTGACCCTCAGCGGCCTGGCACGCAATCTGTTGCGTCCCGGCAACTGGCGGTTAACCGCGATAGTTGCGCAGATCGAGCAAACCGCCTTCAATGCCATTCCCATCGTCGCGCTACTGACCTTTATGGTGGGTGCGGTGATCGCCTTTCTTGGCGCCACCGTACTGGAGTCCTTTGGCGCCAGCATCTACACGGTCGACCTGATTGCCTTCTCGTTCCTGCGTGAGTTTGGCGTGTTGCTGACGGCTATTCTGATGGCCGGTCGCACCGCCAGCGCCTTTACCGCACAGATCGGCTCGATGAAAGCCAACGAAGAGGTCGATGCAATCCGTGCACTGGGGCTGAACCCGATGGAGATTCTGGTGTTGCCGCGGGTACTGGCGCTATTGATCGCCATGCCGGCCCTCACCTTCATTGCCATGCTTTCTGGCCTGTTCGGCGGCGCCATGGTCTGCGCACTGTCGCTGGACATTTCGCCAACCATGTACCTCAGCATGCTGCACCAGAACATTGAACTCAGGCATTTCCTGCTCGGCATCGCCAAGGCGCCAGTATTTGCCTTTCTGATCGCCGTTATCGGCTGCCTGGAAGGCTTCAAGGTCAGCGGCAGCGCAGAGTCTGTCGGCGAGCACACCACCTCCAGCGTGGTGCAATGTATCTTCGTGGTGATTCTGGTCGACGCATTGGCAGCGCTGTTCTATATGGAGATGGGCTGGTGAGCGAGCAAACAGACAAGCAGCAGCCATTGGTGGAAGTGCGCGGCCTGGTCAATCGCTTTGGCAGCCAGACCATTCACGACCAATTGGACCTGGACATCTATCCGCGCGAAATTCTCGGCGTGGTGGGTGGCTCCGGGACCGGCAAGTCGGTGCTGCTGCGCTCCATTGTCGGCCTGCGCCGACCCAATGCCGGCTCGGTCAAGGTATTTGGCAAGGACCTGCAGACGCTGTCGCCGGAGCAACGCTCACAACAGGAGCGCCGATTCGGCGTGTTGTTTCAGGCGGGCGCGCTGTTTTCTTCGCTGACCGTGCTGGAAAATATCGCCCTGCCTTTGATCGAGCACGCGGGCCTGAGCCGCCCGGATGCCGAGCACCTGGCGCGCATGAAGGTGGCGCTTACCGGGTTACCGCCCGAGGCAGGCGACAAATACCCATCCATGCTGTCCGGCGGCATGGTCAAGCGCGCGGCATTGGCCCGCGCCCTGGCGCTGGATCCCGATATTCTGTTTCTGGATGAGCCGACCGCCGGCCTGGACCCGATCGGCGCTGCGGCCTTTGACCAATTGATCAAAACCCTGCGTGACGCCCTTGGGTTGAGTGTTTTCCTGGTTACCCACGACCTCGACACCCTCTACGCCATCTGCGACCGCGTTGCGGTACTATCGGAAAAACGCGTACTGGTGGCCGATAGCCTGCAACGCGTCAGCGAAACAGACAACACCTGGATTCAGGACTATTTTCATGGCCCCCGCGGCCGCGCCGCCGCCGCCAGCCACCAAGCCCTTACCCCGGAGTCTAACTAGACCATGGAAACCCGTGCCCATCATGTGCTGATCGGCCTGTTTACAGTGCTTTCAGCACTCGCAGCCATCAGCTTTGCCATCTGGATGAGCAGCTCCAGCACCAGCAGCGAGTACCGCTACTACACCGTGCTCTTCAAGCAAGCGGTCACCGGCCTGTCACGTGGTAGCGCCGTACAGTTCAGCGGCATTCGCATCGGTGACATCACTGAATTGACGCTCGATAAAGAAGACCCGCGCAAGGTGCGCGCACGCATTCGCATCGACCCCAGCGTCCCCATCAAGCAGAGCACTACAGCCAGCCTGTCGTTCACCGGCATCACCGGCAACTCGGTCATTGAGCTGAGCCACGACAAACTCAACAGCCCGCCGCTGGAGGGCGTGGACGGCGAAGACCCGGTAATACCGGCAAAGCCGTCACCCATCTCCAGCCTGCTGGCCAACGGCGAGGACCTGATGACCAACATCAACAAGTTGATCGTCAGTGCCCGCGATATTCTGTCCGAGGAAAACGTCGAGCACCTGAGCCAAACCCTCGAAGGGCTGCACCAGGCCACCGACAGCATCTCCAACCCCGACGGCAACCTGCAGCAACTACTGGTTGAGCTGACCGAAACCAGCCGCGCCGCCAAGGCTGCACTGGAGCAAAGCAATCAGCTGATCGCCAACGCCGATCGCCTGGTCACCAACCAGGGCGCGCAAACCCTCGACAGCGCGGAACAGGCGATGGCCTCGGTAGCACAGTCAAGTGCCACCCTTGAGCAGATTCTGAATGACAACCAGGCGGCCTTTTCCAGCGGCATGCAAGGTCTGGGGCAGTTGGATCCCGCGATCAACGAACTACGTTCTACGCTGGCCGAGCTGCGCCTGCTGACCCGCCGGCTACAGGACGACCCCGCCCGCTTTTTGCTGGGACGTGAAAACAAACAGGAGTTTCAACCATGATTGCGCGTCGCACGTTGCAGTTGGGTGCCGGCCTACTGCTGGTGGGCCTGGTCAGCGCCTGCACGGTGCTGCCCGAGGCCGAGCCCATTACTTTTTACCGGCTGCCGAGCCCACAGCTTACGGCGAGTCAGGCCCAGCCACTGCCGCTCTCGCTGCGCATCACCACACCCGACGCCAGTTACGCCTTGCAGGCCCCGCGCATCATGGTCAGCCCGGATGAAAACACCATCAACAGCTATCAGGGCGCGCGCTGGAGCGATCCCAACCCCGCACTGCTGCGCGAGCATCTGATTCAAGCGTTTCAGCAAGAAGGGAGCTTCAACACCGTCACCAACGAAAATCAGGCGCTGGAAAGTGACGTCCATTTGTACAGTGATCTGCGGCGGTTCCAGACCGTTTATGTGAACGGCACGCCACGCGTCAACGTCACTCTGGATGCCAAGCTCGTCGATCCCACCACACGCCGCGTCATTGCCGCCAGGCACTTTCAGCTGGAACAGGCGCTGGACGATCCCCAGGTTCCCGCAGTGGTAAAAGGGCTGGGCGCGGCGTCGGACCAACTGGCGCGTGAACTGATCAGCTGGAGCCGCGGTGAACTGGCCACCATGCAGCCGGCAAAGAGCCAGCAAGCTGAATAACACCAACCCCCTGGTTCATCTGTCGCCCTGAGGGGCGGCAGTTAAGAAACCCCGCTCAGCCCGCCGGCCGCAACACCCCACGCTCCCGGAACAGGGCGGACGTCCGTACCGTCACATCACTCTGGAATGCCTTCTCGTAATCCACATCCAGCACATAGGCCTTGGCTCGCAGGCGAATGGCCAAGCGCTCGGCGACCTGCACTTCTTCTATGGCAAAGGTCACCGGTTTCTTCAGATACGCGAAACGGCTGGTCACGATCACCTGACGGGCAATGTCCTGGGCCTGCTGAATGTCGGCATCAAGCGCCAGATGGAAGTCGGTTACCACCATCATATCCATTGCGCCGAGGTTGCCCGAGGCCACCACGTCGGTAATAAAGCGCGAATTGGGGATGGTGACGATGTTGTCATCCAGCGTGCGCAGCCGAACCGTACGCAGGGTGATCGCCATGATCTCGCCGTAGACGTTATCAAAGGTGACTCTGTCACCGACCTGAAACGGGCGGTCAAACAGCAGTATCAAACCGGAAATCAGCGACGCCGCCACGTCCTTGAGGGCGAAGCCCACCGCCACCGCTGCAGAGCCGCCAATCGCGATCAGAAACTCCTGCGGCGGGCGCAATACGCCTACCACCAACACGATCGCACCGATGATGTAGAGCACAAAACTCAGCAAGGTGGTGAGCTGCATCACAGCAAAGCGGCGTGACGGGAAGCGCGTCATCACCCGGCCCATCATGTGCCGGATCAGCCAGTTGATCAGCCACAGCACGAAGATGCAGAAGAACAACAGGAATATGGTCCCTGCGTTGAACATATCTACAAAGGTAGATAGCTGACTGGCAAGATTATCGTCATTCATGCAGCAGGTTCTTCCTGGCCAGAAGCCTCATGATGGGGGGGTACCAGAGCGGTACGATGCGATAACGCTTGTTATCCGAGCGCTGCAGAAAGCCCGCGTCGTAACCGCTCTTCAGGGCGGCGCGCACCACCCGCTCCGGCAATGCCGTAACCGTAACCAGCTCGTCGCTGGTCATGTTCTCGTGAATCATTATTGCGGCGTAGGCAAAGTGCAGATCGTTGTCCATCTGCTCAAGTGCAGCGGCCGAGACTTCATCCGGCAGCCCTACTACGACGGTATTGCCCTGCAGGTGGATAGAGCGCAGCCAGAGCCGCAACGCCAGCAACGGATTACCCTGACAGGCATCCCACAACAGACTGAAATACAACTGCTCGGCATTGCGAATATTGCCTGCCTCCGGACCGCGGGTAGCGAGCAGAATGTCGTCGTAGCGAATCTTGTACCCGCTCAGGTGGTTGCGCGACAGGATCAGCGAGCGTACTTCGTTCTGTGACCACCGCCGGGTGGTGCGCACCTTGCGGAATTGGTAATCCCTGCCGTAGATATTGCTCAGATAGGCCCAGCTCTGATTATTGATAGCCACCAGCCAGAACACATTTTCGATGCGCGTGTTGACCAGGCCCAGCAGGGTCTCCCAGCCACTCAGCCCGCCCACCCGACGCAGGAACAGGTTCTGCGCGTTATCCAGAATAACCAGCGTGGGCTGTCGCTCGGCATCGGTATGCACCAGCGCCGGTGGCCCCGCCGTCAAATCACACTGAAGCGCGTCGCCGAGCAGGGCCAGCACCTCGTCACGGGTGCAAAGCTTGCCAGTCACATTGCACAGGCGTACCTGCAGCTCGCTGTGCTCTTCACCCAGCGCCTGGGACAGCTGTTGCAGCACCGCAGACTTGCCGGCACCCCGCGGCCCGGTCAACAGCAGCGAATTCTCACTGCTCTTGTCCTCGAGCCAAGCGTCCAGACCCTTGCGCACATGGCTGTACAGACCCGAATCGATAAAGGGTATCTGCGCGTCGCCTGACTCCAGAAACCAGTGTTCATAGCCCGCCAGTGCCTGTGCATCGCTTTCAAGTTCCGGCTGAGCGCTTTCCGTAGCCGCGGCGCGAAGTTTGAAGCTGCGCGCGAACAAACGACGATACCAGTCATAGTCGAACAGCGACTTGTGCAGGAAGGTGGCCAGCAGCGCTACCAGTAGTGGCGGCGCAGTGATCGGCGCTATCAGCAGAAAGTAACGCTCACTCAACAACAGATCGAGAGTGTCATCAAAGCGCGATGGCAGCACCGACTTGAGTGCATCAATAAAGTCCTGCCGCCGGCAGCGCAGCAGCAACCCCAACGCCAGCAAGATGCCCAGCAGGCTGAGCACCCGGCACCAGTCCAGCAAGCTGGACGGACCTACTCCCAGTGCCACAAAGTCCTTCGCCAGCAAAAACAGCACCAGCACCGCGGCAGAAACCCGCGCAGCGCGTTGCACCTGTGTCAGCTGTTCCTGATTGAGAAAGCTGCCAGCCTGCTGCGCAATGCGTTGCAGCAGCCATTCCCCTACCAGGCAAAGTAACCCGTAAAGGATGAACAGCCGGGCCAGCGGCGTCAGCAGGGTCAATAGGGCCAGATGATAATGCGTGTAGAGTTCGTACAGCACCTGCAGGCCGAGCAACCCCACCAGCCACGGCAGTAACAGCGGCACGCTCGCGGTCACCCTGCTGAGCCTGGACGCCAGCCGCCGCTTGCGACTCCAGTGCGCAAAACGGCTTTGCAATCGGGCCGCCGGCGCTGCAGACGCGCGCGCCAGCACCACCAATGCAACGGCAGCCAGAATGCCAAACAGATATTCCACCAGCGTTAGCCAAAGCGAGGTTCTGCCCCCAGCCCCACCGGTATCCAGGTAACTCAGACGTACATCGCTGAACAGCCAGGTCAGGCGGGTGGTGAAGGCGCGCATCTCCTCGGCCAACAGATGGCGCGTCTCGCGCGGATCAAGCTGCGCAAAGGCCCGGGCCCGCTCTTGCCACAGCCAGCCGCGAACGCTGTTCAGTGCATTGCGCTGCACCAGCACATCGTGCCGTGCCAGGCGGTAGTAATCGAGCAGCAGTTGTTGTTGCACCGGCGCCAAGGCGGACAGTGTCTGCGCATCCGGCTGCCCCGCAGCGGGGCGGATCTCGTAGGACTGTCGCCAGAGTGCCAGCCATTCAGCGATGCGCCCGGGGGTGACTTCAAGATGCAGTGCCGATAGCTGGGAGAAGAACTCGCGGCGCAGTTCACTCAGTCGCCCTTGCACCTGTTCCGCCGCCGCAAGGCTCGCGGTCAGCGCGGGGCTGCTGTCTGCCTCACTGGCCGCGCGCAGTGCTGCGGCCTGCGCGGTCAGTCTCTGCCGCGATTCCCACACCCGACTCAGTGCATCGCGCACCGCCTCCGGCTGATCCAGCCAGACCGCCTGCTGACGGCTGAGCCGTTGCTGTGAGCGCAACAGGCCGGCGCGTGCACTCTGGTACTGCTCTTCAAGTGATGGACAGTCGATCTGCTCCGGCCAGTTCCACTGCCCGAGTTGCGTCGAGGTTGGCGCCACCGCCTGCTCTATGGTCAGGTCAGCCGCAAACTGATCGGAATAAATGGAATCAAATACCCGCCGCTGCGCGTTGACCGCGGCCCGTTCACGCTCCAGCGAACGCAACAAGGCTGTCTCGTCCCGGCAGTCGGTGAACTCCGCAGTCGCTGCACGCGCCTCGACCAGTCCCAGCATAAGACAGGCCGTAAGCAGCCAGATGACTCGTTTCAAGACCCTATCGCCCCTGATATGTAGCAACCGCGCAGCTCCTTTAGCTGACCGTAACGGCCTGGTTGTCCATCCCTGATGCGCTATCCGGCCCGCCTTGAAGCGCTACCGGTCGCACGCTGGACACCTGCGCAATTATAGCTACCTTGGCGGCGTTTGCTGCGGTTTGTCATCGCCCTCCAGCGATAGCAGCTGACCGGTAGTCACGTACGTGCTACTGCGGCAAATGGGCGAAACTGTCCTTGCTCATCAGCACATCCGCCCTATGCACCTGCGCCGGAAAGGCCAGAATCGCATTCATGCGGGTCAGATCGCGGAAGATGTCCCCACCGCCGCCCTCGACATGCGCCTGGCGTCCAGCCAGGTCAGGGAAGGCTTCAAAAATAGCAAAGGTGGTAGGCGCCAATCGCACGGCGAACCAGGGCCCGGTGGCCGGTTCGTGCTCCACGCAATCACGGATATCGCGCAGCATCTGCATGACTTGCTGCTCTTTGCCCGGCAGCGCCTCAATATGAATGTAGAACGCCTTGCGCCCTTCGCTGCCCTGTTCACCGAGCACCTGCACCCCAGCATGGGGAGCGGCAGACGAAGCAGCTGTGGCTGCCTTTGCGGCCATACTCGACTTGGTTTTATCTTGCATAATAATCTCCGGATGGACGTTGATCACCATGCCACTTTAGGCCTTAATGCAGAATCCAGGCTGCCATAACGTCTCGCATATTTGCCCGATTGTCCAGATCGACTTTACTCTACGCGCGCTGCGAGATCACAATGCCGCATGTCAAATGACCTGTTACAGGCAGTAGAGCTTCATACCCGCAGCCAAGCCCACGCCGACGGGCTGACTCACACCGCGTTGCCTGGCCTTACCCTGGTGCGCAGCTCTGCACCGACCGAACTGGAGCATGCACTAGCCAGGCCATTGCTGTGCCTGGTGCTGCAGGGCTGTAAACAGGTGAGCATTGGCACAACCCAACACCGCTTTGGCGCTGGCGATAGCATGCTGGTGAGCAGCAATCTGCCAACCCTCAGCCGCATTGTGAGCGCCAGTACTGCAACGCCCTACCTGGCTGTAGCGCTGGATCTGGATGTACCCCTGATGAGCGAACTGACACTGCTCAACCAGGCGACACCCGCTACGCAGGCAGAGCGCTCGCAAGCCGAGCATGAGCTGAAGGATGCAGTGCGCCGGTTGGTGCAAGCACTGCATCGCCCGCAAACCTTTGCTGCACTGAAAGGCGCCCTGCTGCGCGAGATACACCACTGGTTGCTGATGGGGCCACACGGCGACAGCGTGCGACAGCTCGGCTTGCCGGATAGCCATGTACGACGCATCGCGCGCGCCGTTACGCTGATCAGATCGGACTACACCCAGACATTGTCGGTAACCCGACTCGCCGCTGCTGCCGGTATGAGCCGCTCGGCTTTTCATCAGCATTTTCGCACCGCAACCACACTGTCGCCGTTGCAGTTCCAGAAACAGCTGCGCCTGATCGAGGCGCGACGCCTGCTGCACGCCGGCGGCTTGACGGCGAGCCGAGCGGCGTTCGAGGTCGGTTACGAGAGCATTTCGCAATTCAGCCGCGAGTACGCGCGGCTGTTTGGCTTGCCGCCGGGTAAAGACCGTCGTAGTGCCGCTCAGCGGCTGTCGTAACAACCATAGAAAAGGCCGCACGGTTTCCCGCGCGGCCTTTGCGTCAACACCAATCGGCTTACCAGCTGTAACTGAGCTTCGCTGTCATCTCACGGCCCGGATTGTAGTAATCCGCGGTACCGGAGCCGACCACGTGCTGCTCATCCAGCAGGTTGCTGACGTTGAGGGCAAGGTCAACACCCTGGACGATCTGGTAGTTTACAGCCGCGTCAAACAGCGTAGTTGCGTCGCTTTCGGCGGTATTGGCGGCGTCAAAATAATAGGCATCGGTGTAACGCGCGCCCAGCCCGAAGCTCAAGTGCTCACCCGGCAGAGTGTAATAGCCCCACAGAGAGGCCGAGTTTTCCGGTGCCACGGTGAACGCATTGCCCTCAAGCGAAGTGCCGTTGCGCAGCGTGCCGCGAATGACCTCTGATTCCATATAGGAGTAACCGCCAACCAGGCTAAGGCGATCGGTCAGCTCTGCCTTGGCTTCAAGATCGAGCCCCCTTACCTGTGTTTCACCGACAGTTTCGCGCTCGATGGTGCCGTTATCCTGCACCACCGCGATGGTGACATCATCCTGTGTCAGTTCGTAGACCGCTGCCGAGTAAATCGCATTCATGCCGGATGGTGCGTACTTCAGACCAACCTCATACTGCTTGCCACGCTCAGGCGTCACGCCAATGGAGGGCGGCTTAACCGATTCAACCATACTGACATAGGTGGAGATCTCATCGTTGATCATATAGGTCAGCGAGCCACGGAAAGAGGTCTCCGAGAAGTCGTCCGACGCCTTGACCCCGGCGATGTCGGTGCTGGCCAGATCCATTGAATCGTTGCGCACGCCAGCGGTGACGATGAAGTGGCTGAACGACAGGTTTTGCTGCAGGAATATCGACTTGGTGGTGTAGTCCTGCTTGTTGCCACTGTATACGTTCAGCGTGGCGGGAGCACCGCTGTAGACCGGGTTGGCAAGGTCAATTGGATCGGCAGCGCCATAGAAGGAGCTGTCTTCGGTTGAGGCATCGCGGTACTCAACCCCCAATAAAGTGCTGCTATCAATGTATTCAAAGCGCGCATCGTACTGCAGCATCAGGTTGCCGATCAGCTCCTCGGCTTCGCTATCAGTACCGAAGTAGGCGCGATCAGTCTCTGGCGTGGCCGCGTTGTCAGCCAGATAGATGTAGCCAAAATCATCCGTCAGCTCGCTGTAACGCAGGTTACTGCGCAGCACAAAGCCATTGTCGAAATCGTGGGTGAGGTTACCGGTCATGCTGGTGCGCTCAACATCGTGATAGTTGAAGTCCGGCTCGCCGAAAAAGTCGCTGCGATCATATTCCTGGCCCAGCGGATAGCCACCACTGTTGGGCGTACTGTCCTGACTCAGATAATCCAGAATCACCGTGGCGGAGGTAAAGGCGGTTGGCTCCCAGGTCAGGCCGCCCATCACGAATTCGTTATCGTCACGCGAGTAGTCGTACTCACGCTCGCTGTCCTGGACCTTGCCGGTAAAGCGATAGGCCAAGGTTTCGCTCTCGTTCAGAGCGTCTCCCACGTCCACGCCCGCTTCCTTGTGATCAAAGGATCCGTAGGTGAGATAGCCCTGGCCAAAACGCTCGAAGCGCGGCCGCTTGCTGACGAAATTCACCGAACCACCCGGGTCGGCCGGGCCAAACAGCGTGGAGTTGGCGCCACGCAGTACTTCAATGCGCTCGTAGGCAAAGGGCTCTTCGCGCACACCGCGCATCGAACCCAGCGTCAGGCCATCGCGATAGGTCGTGGCCTGGAAACCGCGAATCTTGAAATAGTCGTTGCGGTCATCGGTTCCGTAGTAGTCGGTGATGATACCGGGCGTATATTGCAGCGCCTCTTCGGTCGTGTTTACGCTCCGTTGCTCCATCTCTTTTTCAGTAATGACGGAGACCGAAGCCGGTGTATCGAGAATGCTGGTCGCCACCTTACCGCCGACCCACAGCTCTTGGGCCACGACCGAGTTGGCGTCGTCGTCAGCAGCGACCTGCGCATTGACGATAACCGGCGCCAGACGGTACACCTCCGCCTCACTGTTCTCGTCGGCCGCCTGCGCGCTGGCGCCGAGCGGCAACGCCATCAAGGGAGCGCAGCACAGCAGGGCGGCTGCGGAGTGTTGCCAAGGGGCTCGCGGCGAACTAGCCGGCGCTTTAGTGTCAGTCATACCAAGGGTCCTTAGATGATGAGATGAGGTTGGCCATTCGCCTGCTGGCGTTATTGTGGGAGTGCGGCCACGTGTTGAGCGTCGCATTATAATGATAAATCTCTTGCTAATGATAACAATTATCACCAGTACGCATACTTCTCCTTACTCTGCGCCCACCCAATGCAGCCAACAGCAGGGTTATGCACCTGCATGGAAAGACGCAGCCGCTCGTTGCCTGAGCATCAACATGGAAACCAAACGCGTTAAGCGCGCACTAAAGGCTTAGCTGTGAGCACTTGAGGTACACCAGAGCGCCCGGTCACGCCGGACTGATGCAAGCATCCGCCCCATTCAGGACGTGATGACCAACGCCACCAACGCCCGATGGAATATGAGCTGCACACCATGAATCGACGACACCGTTTGAGCCGCGCCGCCGCCCTCGCCGGCGCCATGCTACTGCCAGCCTTCGCACTCGCCGCAACCGAGCCACAGTCGTTCAGTTACGATGCTCTGGTGGAGCGCGCGCGCAGCATGGCCGGCACGGCTTACCAGCCCCCCGCGCTGCCTGCACCCGAGGTCGTCCAGCAGATCGACTACGCGCGGCACGGCGAACTGGTGTTTGATACTCAGCGCGCGCCCTTCTCCGGACAGCCCGGCACCAGCGACAGCGCCGGCTACCCGCTGGTGTTCTTCCCACTGGGCAAATACGCGCCCAAGGGCGTACACCTGTTTATGGTTGATCAGGGCGCAGCCGTCGAGATTCCCTATTCAGCCGATTTCTTTGATATGCCAGCGGACAACCCGGCGCGCAAGCTGCCAGCCGACGCCGGCTTCGCCGGTTTTCGCCTGCAGGAATGGCACACGGCAGAAGACTGGGCGCGGCAGGATTGGGTGGCCTTTCAGGGCGCCTCCTACTTTCGCTCGATTGGCGCCGATGGCCAGTATGGCCAGTCCGCACGCGGCATCGCGATTGACGCCGCGGTCGCCGACAAGCCCGAGGAGTTTCCCGACTTCACCGAGTTTTATATCGAGCAGACCAGCGGCGCTTCGCCAGAGACCCCCGTCACTGTATACGCCTTGCTCGATGGCCCCAGCGTCACTGGCGCCTACCGCTTCCGCATGACCCGCGGCCTGGACCGCACCGCGCCCGTTAGCATGGAGGTTGAAGCGCGCGTGTTCCTGCGCGAGGACGTCGAGCGCCTGGGACTGATGCCCCTGACCTCCATGTTCTGGTTTGGCGAATACGGTGCCGAGCGCCTCAAGGACTGGCGGCCCGAGGTGCACGATTCTGACGGACTTGCACTCTGGACCGGCTCGGGCGAACGCATCTGGCGCCCGTTGAACAACCCTGAGGCCACGCGCGTCTCGGCTTTTGGCGATGAAAACCCCAAGGGCTTTGGTCTGCTGCAGCGCGACCGCAATTTCGATCACTATCAGGACGGCGTTTTCTATGACCGCCGCCCCAGTGTCTGGGTCGAACCGCTAAAGCCGCTGGGCAAAGGTAGTGTGCAGCTGCTGGAGATCCCTACCGACGACGAGATCCACGACAATATTGGCGCCTTCTGGGTACCCGAAGGCAAAGCCAGCAAAGGCAGCAGCTATGACCTGCATTACCGCCTGCACTGGCAGAACCTGAGCCCTGTTCCGGCCACCACCATTGCTCAGGCCATCGCCACCCGCATCGGCCGCGGCGGCCAGCCCGGCCATGAGCGCCCGGACAACGTCTACAACTTCACCGTGGAGTTTGATCGGCCCGAGGTCTTGCGGCAGATACCCTACGGCGTCTTTCCCGAGGTAAAGGTGAGCACCAGCGTCGGTGAAATCAGCCGCACCTTTGCCCGCCCGGTGCCCAACGGCAACGTCTGGCGCGCCAGCTTTGATCTGGAACTCGCGCCCGATCAGGTCGCCGATCTACGCATGTACATGGAGCTGGACGGCAAGCCGCTGACCGAAACCTGGCTTTACCAGTTCAAACCCGAGTGGGCGCTTGATGTCGCGCCGCAGAGTAATAACTAGCCGCCAAAACCAAAACGGCCCGCACAATGCGGGCCGTTTTGCCGAACTAGACGAACGTGAGGATCACTCCCACTCAATGGTCGCCGGCGGCTTGCTGGAAATGTCGTAGGTCACCCGCGACACACCGCTGATTTCATTGATGATGCGGTTGGAAACCAGCTCCAGAAACTCATAGGGCAGATGTGCCCAGCGCGCGGTCATGAAGTCGATGGTTTCTACCGCGCGCAGTGCGATGACCCACTCGTAGCGACGACCATCACCCACCACACCCACCGATTTGACCGGCAGGAAGACGGCGAAGGCCTGGCTGGTCTTCTGGTACAGGTCGGCACGGCGCAGCTCTTCGATAAAGATATGGTCGGCGCGGCGCAGGATCTCGGCGTACTCCTTGCGCACTTCGGCGAGAATACGCACACCCAGACCAGGGCCCGGGAAGGGATGACGGTAGACCATGTCGTAGGGCAGGCCCAACTCCAGTCCGATCTTGCGCACTTCATCCTTGAACAGTTCACGCAGCGGCTCAACCAGCTCGAACTGCATGTCGTCCGGCAGGCCACCCACGTTGTGGTGCGATTTGATCACATGCGCCTTGCCGGTCTTGGCGCCAGCGGATTCGATCACATCGGGGTAAATGGTGCCCTGCGCCAGAAACTTGATGCCCTGCAGCTTGGTGGCTTCTTCATCGAAAACTTCGATAAAGGTGCGGCCAATAATCTTGCGCTTCTCTTCCGGGTCAGTCACGCCCAACAGGCGCGACAGAAACTTGTCTTCAGCATCGGCGCGCACTACTTTCACGCCCATGTTCTCGGCGAACATGGCCATCACCTGCTCGCCTTCGTGCAGGCGCAACAGGCCGTTGTCGACGAACACGCAGGTCAGTTGATCGCCGATAGCCTCGTGCAACAGTGCCGCCACCACGGAGGAGTCAACCCCGCCGGACAGCCCCAGCAACACCTTGGCGTCCCCCACCTGCTCGCGCACGGTGGCAATGGCATCTTCCACGATGTTAGACGGCGTCCACAGCGCTTCACAGCCGCAGAGCTCAAGGATAAAGCGCGACAGGATGCGCAGGCCCTGCTTGGTATGAGTAACTTCCGGGTGGAATTGCACGCCGTAGAAGTGGCGGCTTTCGTCGCCCATGGCAGCGATCGGGCAGCTAGGCGTGCTGGCCAGAATATGGAAGCCATCGGGCAGGCTGATGACCTTGTCGCCATGGCTCATCCACACATCAAGACCGAATACGCCGGTGTCGCTGACCGCATCTTCAATGCCCTTGAGGAATTCACCCTGTGACACCAGGTCAACGCGGGCGTAGCCAAACTCATGCTTCTCGGAACCCTGCACCTTGCCGCCCAGCTGATCCGCCATGGTCTGCATGCCGTAGCAGATGCCCAGTACCGGCAAACCCAGCTCAAACACCACCTGCGGTGCGCGGGGCGAGCCGGCTTGTGGAACGGATTCCGGGCCACCAGCCAGGATGATGCCCTTGGGCGCAAACTCGCGGATTTCTGCCTCGGTCATATCCCAGGCGCGGATTTCGCAATACACGCCGATCTCGCGCACGCGGCGGGCGATCAGTTGAGTGTACTGTGAACCGAAATCAAGAATCAGAATGCGGTGCGCGTGAATGTCGTGCAGAGACATGGGCTTTCCTCAGGAAAATGACATAGGGCTGAAACTGCAAAGCTGAAGGTGAGATAGCCGGCCTGGTATCTACGATACCCTGCCCCACTACCCCACCTTCAGCTTCACCCGTTCAGCGGAAATAACTCAGCCAATACGGTAGTTCGGTGCTTCCTTGGTGATCTGCACATCATGCACGTGCGACTCACTCATGCCTGCGCCGGTAATACGCACAAACTCAGGCTTGGTGCGCATCTCTTCAACGTTGCTGGCACCGGTGTAACCCATGGAGGCACGCAGACCGCCCATCAACTGATGGATGATGGCCGACAGCGAGCCCTTGTAAGGTACGCGCCCTTCAATGCCCTCAGGCACCAGCTTCTCGGCACCGGCGCTGGAATCCTGGAAATAGCGATCCGAAGAACCCTGGCTCTGCGCCATGGCACCCATCGAGCCCATGCCACGATAAGCCTTGTAAGAGCGCCCCTGGAACAGCTCAACTTCGCCCGGCGCTTCTTCGGTACCGGCAAACATGGAGCCCATCATCACTACAGAGGCGCCAGCGGCAATCGCCTTGGACAGATCACCGGAGAAGCGGATACCACCGTCGGCGATCAGCGGTACGCCGGTATCTTTCAGCGCCGCAGCCACATCGGCAATCGCGGAAATCTGCGGCACACCCACGCCAGCGACGATCCGCGTGGTGCAGATAGAGCCGGGACCAATGCCTACCTTCACGGCATCGGCGCCCGCCTCGACCAGCGCAGTCGCCGCCGCGGCTGTGGCGATATTGCCGCCCACAACCTGAATGTCGGGGAAGTTCTGTTTGACCCAGGTGACGCGATCCAGCACGCCCTTGGAGTGGCCGTGGGCGGTGTCGACGATGATCACGTCAACGCCAGCGGCAGCCAGCGCCTCAACCCGCGCCGGCGTTTCCGGGCCGGTACCCACCGCAGCACCCACCAACAGACGACCCTGGTCATCCTTGGCAGCATAGGGATAGGCCTTGGCCTTTTCGATGTCCTTGACGGTCATCATGCCCGTGAGGCGGAAGGCATCATCCACAATCAGCACTTTCTCGATGCGGTGGCGATGCAACAGCTCGCGTACTTCCGCGGCGCTGACGCCCTCCTTGACGGTAACCAGCTTGTCCTTGGGGGTCATGACATCGCTGATCAGCGCATTCATGCGCGTTTCAAAGCGAATGTCGCGGGCGGTAACGATACCGACCAGATCACCGCCGGAGAGCACAGGCACACCGGAGATATTGTTCTGACGCGTCAGTTCGACCAGGTCGCCGACGGTGGCGCTGGCGTCTATGGTGATCGGATCCTTGACCACACCGGATTCGAACTTCTTGACCTTGCGTACTTCGAGAGCCTGCTGCTCGATGGTCATGTTCTTGTGAATGATCCCCATGCCACCTTCCTGCGCCATGGCGATTGCCAGACGGGCTTCGGTGACGGTGTCCATGGCGGCGGACAGCAGAGGGATATTCAATTCAATACGCCGGGTAAGCCGGGTCTTGAGGCTGACGTCTTTCGGCAGCACCTCGGAATATCCGGGCACCAGCAGAACATCGTCAAAGGTAAGGGCTTCTTGGCTAATACGCAGCATAGCAGGGCTCCCGAGCGGGAAAATGGAAGCGCGCCATTATACCTATCGAGCGCCTTGCACTCAATTACAATGATGCGTCAAAACGAATTTACTTTGCGCCTCCCCCTCAGCCGCAACGAATGCACTAGAATGCCCGCATGAACGATGACGCCCTATTCAAACAGCTCGGCGCCGAGCGCGACGTACTCAGTGTCAGCCAGCTCAATGCCCGCGCACGGCAATTGCTGGAGGATGTATTCCCGCGCATCTGGGTAGAAGGCGAGCTATCCAATCTGGCCCGCCCCTCCTCTGGCCACCTGTACTTTTCTCTGAAGGACGACCGCGCGCAGATCCGCTGTGCCTGCTTCCGCCAACATGCCGCTCGCCTGAAGCTGGCCTTGAAAGACGGCCTGCAGGTGCGTGCCCGCGGGCGCGTAAGCCTCTATGAGGGCCGCGGCGACTATCAGTTGATCGTCGATAGCATTGAGCCGGCCGGAGATGGCGCGCTGCGCCAGGCCTTTGATGCCCTGAAAGCCAAGCTGATGGCCGAGGGGTTGTTCGAGCAGACACTGAAGCGTCCGCTGCCCGCACACCCAACGCGCATCGGCGTGATCACCTCCGCCAGTGGCGCCGCGGTGCGCGACATCATCAGTGTGTTCCAGCGCCGCGCGCCTTTCATCGAGCTGGTGATAGTGCCTTCCGCCGTACAGGGTCGAGAGGCGGCACCGCAACTGGTGCGCGCGCTTGAGTTGGCCGACCGGGGCGGCTTTGATGCGCTGATCATCAGCCGCGGCGGCGGCTCGCTGGAGGACCTCTGGCCGTTCAACGAAGAAATAGTGGCGCGTGCCGTAGCCGGCTGCCAAACCCCCATTATCAGCGCCGTGGGACATGAAACCGACGTCTCCATCTGCGATTTCGTCGCCGATGTGCGGGCGCCTACCCCGTCGGCTGCCGCTGAGCTACTCAGCCCGGACACCCAGGCCCTGTTACGCCAGGTAGAGCAACTGGAGCGCCGCCTGGTACAACGCCTGCGCGAGCGCCTGGCCCGCGCACGGCTGCAACTGGATAGCCTGCGCCAGCGTCTGCGCCATCCAGGCGAGCGCCTGAGTCAGCAGGCGCAGCGGCTCGATGAGCTGGAACTGCGCCTGCAGCGTGCGCTGGCCCAGCAACTGACGCAACAGCAGCAGCGCCTGGGGCACCTGCGTACGCGGCTACAGACCCAACACCCCGGCCGTCGCCTCGGCCAGCTACGCGAACAGCTGCAGCAGCTCGACCTGCGTCTGCCACGCGCTATGCAGCAGCAGCTCAAGCAACAGCGCAAACAACTTGAGCAAGCGGCGCAGACGCTGCATCTGGTCAGCCCGCTGGCAACCCTGGGCCGCGGCTACAGCATCCTGCTCGATGACCAGGGCACGCCGGTACGCAGCGCAGCCACAACTCAACCCGGCCAACGCTTGAAGGCCCGCCTGCACGACGGCGAGCTGAATGTGCGCGTCGAGAACGACGCCCCTTACACCCTGTCACTGCTGGACTGATCATGCTGCGCAAATTGACGTTTACCCTGCTGCTCATCCTCTGCAGCCTGCCTGTCCAGGCTGAAGGTTTTATTACGCGGCTGCTCAATCACCCGGTGCCGGGCGGCGTGGCAGTGGTCGGCCTGCCGGAGCAGAGTGAGGCGCCACGGGCCAGCTACCAGGGCAAACCGGTGCTGACGATTCGCGAAGACGGTGAGCGCTGGATTGCGATTGTCGGCATCGATCTGAAAACCAAACCGGGCCAGCAACAGCTGGTACTGGCCAATGGCGGCCAGATCGGGTTTGAGGTGCGCAGCAAGCGCTATGAAGAGCAGCACATTACCCTGCGCAACAAGAGCCAGGTCAATCCTGCGCCCGCCCAACTGGCCCGCATCCAGCGCGAACTGGACGCCCAGCTCGCCGCCTACGCGGAATTCAGCCCGCGCCAACCCAGCAACCTGCTGCTGGACCGGCCGGTGCCAGGAGCGCTCTCAAGCGCGTTCGGCCTGCGGCGCTTCTTCAATGGCGAGGAGCGCAACCCGCATTCCGGGCTGGACTTTGCAGCAGCCACAGGCACCCCGATCAAGGCTCCCGCTGCCGGCAAGGTGATTCTGACCGGCAACTACTTCTTCAATGGCAATACGGTGTTCATCGATCACGGCCAGGGCCTGATCAGCATGTTCTGCCACCTCTCCCATATCGACGTCAGTCTAGGCGATGAGGTTGAGCGCGGCGGTCTTATCGGCAAGGTAGGCGCTACTGGTCGCGCCACCGGGCCACACCTGCATTGGAATATCAGCCTTAACGGCAACCGTGTAGATCCGGCGATCTTCATTGGCGCGTTCAAGCCATAAAAGCCACTGCGCGAATTTGCGCAAACCAAGCGCAGAAAAGCCGCGCAAAGCAAAATAAAATGCGCAAAAATCAGTTCAACTGATTAATTCTGCCAAATATTTATTCCCTGTTGAAATCAACGCGCACACTCATTACCTTTTACTGCAACAAACACCCACGTTCAGACGTTCGGCCTTCACGAGAGGCCCGTGCAGCAAGGAAACCCGATCATGAGTATGCTCAGCGACCCCTCCAGTAAATATCGCGCTTTTGCGCCGATTGATATTCCCGACCGCCAGTGGCCGTCCAGAACCATCACCGAGGTACCGCTGTGGTGCAGCTCGGATCTGCGTGACGGCAACCAGTCGCTGATCGAACCCATGGACCCGGTGCGTAAACTGCGCTTCTTCAAAACGCTGGTCGCCATCGGTCTCAAACAGATAGAAGTGGCCTTCCCGTCTGCCTCGCAAACCGATTTCGACTTCGTCCGCAGCCTGATCGACGATGGCCACATTCCTGATGACGTGACCATTCAGGTGCTCACCCAGGCGCGCGCCGACCTCATCGAGCGCACCTTTGAATCGGTGCGCGGCGCCAAGAAAGCGATCGTACACGTCTACAACGCCACGGCCCCGAGCTTTCGCCGCATCGTCTTTAAACAGGACAAGCAGGGTGTCACCGACATTGCCGTGAACGCTGCCAAGCTGATCAAGGAACTGGCCGCCAAGCAGCCCGACACGCAATGGACATTCCAGTACTCGCCGGAGATCTTCACCTCCACCGAGTTGCCCTTTGCGATTGAAGTCTGCGACGCCGTGCTCGATGTCTGGCAACCGACGCCCGACAACAAGGTAATTCTCAACCTGCCCGCTACGGTCGAGGTGTCGACGCCCAACATCTACGCCGATCAGATCGAGTGGTTCTGCCGCCACATCAGCCGCCGCGACAGCGTACTGGTTAGTCTGCATACCCATAACGACCGTGGCACCGGCGTGGCCGCCACCGAACTGGGTCTGCTGGCCGGTGCTGACCGCGTTGAGGGCTGCCTGTTCGGCAACGGCGAGCGCACTGGCAACGTTGATCTGGTGAACCTGGCGCTGAACCTCTACACCCAGGGCATCCATCCCGGCCTCGACTTCTCCGATATCGACTCGGTACGCAAGGTCGTTGAAGAGTGCAACCAGCTGCCTGTGCATCCGCGCCACCCGTATGTGGGCGATCTGGTGCACACCGCGTTTTCTGGCTCGCACCAGGATGCCATTCGCAAAGGCTTTGCGGTGCAGCAGGCCGACGGCATATGGGAAGTACCCTACCTGCCGATTGACCCGGCTGACATCGGGCGCAGTTACGAGGCCGTGATTCGCGTCAACAGCCAGTCCGGCAAGGGCGGCATCGCCTACCTGCTGGAGCAGGAGTACGGCATCAGCCTGCCGCGCCGCATGCAGATCGAGTTCAGCCAGGTAGTGCAGGGCGAAACCGACCGCCTGGGTCTGGAACTGACCGCAGCGCAGATCCACGACCTGCTGGAGCGCGAGTACGTGCAAGCCACCAGCCCTTACGCGCTGATTCGCCATCGCCTGCAGGAAGAGAACGGTACCAGCGCCGTCGACGTTGAGGTGCTTGACCAGGGTGAGACGCTGCACTGGCGTGGCCTCGGCAAGGGGCCGCTGGAAGCACTGGTCGCCGGTCTGCCGGTCGCGGTAGAAATCATGGACTACCACGAGCATGCGATCGGATCCGGCAGCAATGCCAAGGCAGCGGCCTATATCGAGATTCGCCTGGATAACGGCCGCCCGCTGCACGGCATCGGCATTGACGAGAACCTGACTACAGCTAGCTTCCGCGCCCTGTTCAGCGCACTGAACCGCGCGCTGCGCCAGGCTGACTCGAAAGCGGCTTAATCTTTACGGCTAGGGCTTGGCAGCCAACTGCTGCCAATGCCCCCTGCCCCACAAACACATGGCCTCAAGCACCGGCTGCAGGCTCGCGCCGTGCTCGGTAATGCGGTACTCCACACGCGGTGGCACCTCGGCAAACACCGTGCGCGTCACTACCCCGTTGCGCTCAAGCTCGCGCAGTTGCTGCGTCAGCATTTTTTCAGTGATACCCGGAATCAGTCGCCTCAGCTCAGAGAAGCGCTGCGGCCCCTGAATGATGTGATAAGCAATAACCGACTTCCACTTGCCACCAATCACCTCCAGCGTGACCTCGATGGGTGTGCTGTACACCTTATCGCCTTGCACCAGCCGCTTACTTTCGGCCAATGCGGCCTGCTGTTCATTGATCGCCATACGCTTGCCCTTGCCTTCTAAACTTACCCAATGGTAAGTGACTGCCAAAATCGTACGTACTTGTTAAAAGGAATGCCACCCCCATAATGGGCTGCACTCAGGTATCACAACGATGCCACGACCAGGAGTTGCCGCCACCATGACTACCCCCTTATTACTGCAACCTGCCCGCATTGGCAGTCTTGATGTTCCCAACCGCACAGTAATGGCGCCGCTGACTCGTCAGCGCAGCCAGCAGCCGGGCAATGTGCCTTATGCGCTCAACGCCGAGTACTACCGCCAGCGTGCCGGTGCCGGCCTGATCATCAGCGAGGGCACTCAAATCACCCCTGAAGGTCAGGGGTACGCGTGGACACCCGGCATTCATAGTGCACAGCAGATTGCCGGCTGGCAGCAGGTCACCGATGCAGTGCACGGCGCCGGCGGTCGCATATTCGCCCAGCTCTGGCACGTTGGCCGGATATCGCACACGCTGGTGCAACCCGAAGGCAAGGCACCACAGGCACCCTCCGCGCTGCAGGCCAAGGCCGATGTGTATGTGCAGGAGCCAGACGGCAGCCACCACAAGGCCGCTGCCTCGATGCCAAAAGCGCTAGAGACCGAGGAGATTGCCGACCTGGTGCAGGCTTATGCCCAGGCCACCCGCAATGCAATCAAGGCCGGGTTTGATGGTGTTGAGGTCCACTCGGCCAATGGCTACCTGCTGGATCAGTTTCTCTGCTCAGACAGCAATCAGCGCAGCGACGCCTATGGCGGCAGCCTGGAAAATCGCGCGCGACTGGTACTCGAAGTGGTGGATGCAACCATCGCCGCGATGGGTGACGCTGGCCGCGTTGGCGTACGTTTCTCGCCACTGGGTACCTTCAACGACGTGCACGACGCCAATCCGCTGGAAACCTTCAGCTACCTGCTGAACGAGCTGAATAGCCGCAAGCTCGCCTATGTGCATATCAACAAGCCAGACTGGGCCGGCGGCAGCTATGAGGGCTTTGATGAACTGCTGCAGGCGTTGCGCGAGGTGTACCAAGGCGACTTCATTCTCGCTGGCGGCCTGGACGCCGAGAGCGCCGAGCAGGCAATCCAGTCAGGGTTAGCCCAATTCGCCGCCTTCGGCCGCCCCTTTATCGCCAACCCGGACCTGGTTGAGCGCATTCGCCAAGGAGCGCAGTGGAACCAGATTAACCCCAGCACCCTGTATGGCGGCGCCGAAGTCGGCTACACCGATTACCCGGCTTTGGGCGACTGAGTAAAGAGAGCGCTGCACAGGCACAAAAAAGCCAGCTCGGATGCTGGCTTTTTTGTGCCTCTGGTTCGGGTTAACGCCGATCCTTGCTCTTCTTCTTAGACTTCTTGTTGTGACTCATCAGGCGGCGCTTCTTGTTGACCTGACGCTCGGTCAACTTGTTCTTCACCTCCGAGTAGGGGTTGTCACCACCCTTGTATTCCACTCGAATAGGCGTACCGGCCAACTTGAGCACCTTGCGATAGGTGTTTTCCAGGTAGCGGGTATAGGAGCGCGGCACCGAATCCACCTGATTACCATGCACGATGATGATCGGCGGATTGGAGCCACCAAGGTGCGCATAACGCAGCTTGATTCGGCGACCGTTGACCATGGGCGGCTGGTGCTCGGTGACCGCGTCTTCCAGAATCTCGGTCATGCGCCGCGTCGGGATCTTGGTCATGGCGCTTTCAAACGCCTTGTCTACCGACTTGTACAGCAAGCCCACACCACTGCCGTGCAGCGCGGAAATGAAGTGCAGATCGGCAAACTGGGCGAAGATCAACCGGCGTTGCAGCTCGGTCTTGACGAACTCCTTCTCCTCATTCTCCATGCCGTCCCATTTGTTCACCGCAATGACCAGAGCCCGACCGGCCTCCAGCACAAAGCCCAGCAGATGCAAATCCTGCTCGACGATACCTTCGCGTGCGTCGACCACAAAGATCACCACGTTGGCGTCCTGTATGGCCTGCAGGGTCTTGATCACCGAGAACTTCTCGATCGCCTCGAATACCTTGCCGCGGCGCCGCACACCGGCGGTATCAATCAGAGTATACGGCTTGTCGTGGCGCTCATAGGGAATATAAATGCTGTCGCGGGTCGTGCCGGCCTGGTCGAATACCACCACGCGGTCTTCACCGAGCATACGGTTGACCAGCGTTGACTTGCCCACGTTGGGGCGGCCGATCACCGCGATCTTGGTGCCGATGGCCTCAACCACCAGCGGCACGCCGTCTTCATCGGTGGCGACCTGGTCCCAGGCTTCGTCGTTCAGCACGGCATCCAGCATCGGATTGATGTTGCGACCGTGTGAAGCGGAGATACCGATAGGCGCGCCCAGGCCAAGCTTGGAAAACTCGCCCAGAATCGCATCCGGATCGGCGCCATCAATCTTGTTGGCGATCAGGTAGGTGTGCTTGTTGCGCTTGCGCAGATGCTCGGCAATCAGCTCGTCGCCAGCGGTACGACCGGCGCGCGAATCGACCAGAAAGAGCACCGCATCAGCCTCTTCAATGGCCTGCAGAGACTGCCCGGCCATGATCATATCCAGGCCTGCCTCTTCGCCGGTGATACCGCCGGTATCCACCACAATATAAGGCTTGCCCTGCCATGAGGCTTCGCCGTATTGGCGATCACGGGTCAGACCCGATACGTCGGCCACGATGGCATCGCGACTTTTGGTCAAGCGGTTGAATAACGTGGATTTGCCGACATTCGGCCGCCCCACGAGGGCGATAACAGGAACCATGATCACTCCGCGCACGCCTGGCGTGCCAAGAAAACAAAACGGCCGCTGCGCAAGCGAGCGCAGCGGCCGGGAAAGTATAACCTGTTTCGGTTTACTGCAGCTTGTAGGCCGCCAGATCGCCGCTGTTGCCGAACACGTACAGGGTGTCACCCAGAGCAATCGGCTGGGCACGCAGGCCATCGCCATCGACCTTGACACGACCCACCATGCGACCATCGGTTTGTGCCAGCAGGTGCAGATAGCCTTCAAAATCGCCTACCGCCACATAGCTGCTGATCGCCACAGGAGCGGTCAACTGGCGGCGCGCCAGGCTGTCGTTGCTCCACAGCTCGGAAGCACTGCCGTCGTCAAAAGCGTCGACGGTGCCATTTGCTTCGCTCACATATACGCTGCCAAAACCGACACCCGGTGCAACATAGGTCGACGCTGGGTGTTGCCACAGCGGTCGACCGGACTGGGTATCCAGCACGGCAAGATTGCCCTGGAAGGAGCCGACATAGAGCTTGTCGTCGACCAGCAGCAGTTGACCGTCGATATCGACCATGCGCTCAAGTTCGGAGCGTCCCTGGGGCTGCGCAATACGCTGCTCCCACATGGGTACGCCGCTATCAGCGGCCAGAGCGACGACCTTGCCACTGGCCAGACCGGCGAAGACCTGACGCAGGTTTACCACTGGTGTGCTGTGCCCACGCACAGTCAGTACCGGCAGACTGGCTTCGTAGATCCAGCGCTGCTCGCCGCTACTGATATCCAGGGCTACCAGCTTGTCGTCCTGGGTTTGCACCACAACTACGTCGCCGTTGGTCTGCGGCGGTGCCAGAACTTCACTGGTCACGCTCTTGCGCCACTCTTCACTGCCGTCGGCGTCGCTCAAAACGATGACTTGGCCATCCAGCGTGCCGACCATGACCCGACCACCGCCAGCACCCACCGCACCCGACAGCGGCTCATCCAGTTTGACCTGCCACTTCACCGAGCCGTCTTCACGGTCCAGCGCCATGACACGACCTTTGGCGTCGGCAGCATACAGCGTGAGGCCATCCATCGCGGGGGTCAGGTTGTTGAACAGGTCGCCCTGACCGTTACCGATATTGCGCTTCCACACGCGGTCGAGCTTCACTTCGGCATCAAACTTCTGCAGCTCTGCCGGCGGCAATTCTTTCTTGCTGTTGCTGCCACAACCCGCTGCAACCAGCGCGGCCAAGGCAACCACCAGATAACGAGACTTCAACTTCACTAGACTTCCTCCGCCAGATCATCCAGCTTCAATTGCAGCTGCGGTCGCGCTGAAGCGTCCGGCAGGGCTTCCTGTGCCGCCTTGTAGGCATCACGTGCCTCATCGCCACGACCCAGGCTCAGTAACAGATCACCACGAATTTCTTCGCGCGTGGCACGCAGCTCGGTACCTTCAACCGGTGCCGAAAAAAGCTCCAGCGCTTCCTCCGCACGCTGCTCCTGGCCCAGCACGCGAGCCAGGCGCTGGCGCGCAACTTCCTGCAGAGTGCTGTTCTTGCTGCTGTCGATGACATCACGCAGACTTTTTTCCGCTACCGGGAAGTCCTTGGCCTCGACGGCCAGGCGGGCCTGCATGAGCGCAGCGTAATCGGCGTAGCGGGTGCTGGCGTACTCCTCGCGCAATTGGGCGGCCAGCTCTGCGGCCCGCGCCCGCGAAGCTTCGGAGTCGCTTGAGAGCACTGACTCCAGCATCGACTGGTAGAGTGTTGATGCATTGCGCGCCTGTGCGTCCTGATGATTGTTCCAGGCCTGCCAGCCAAACACACCGGCCAACGCAATGGCAACGCCAGTCAGCAGAGGAGCACCGTGGCGACGCCACATATCCTTGAGTTTTTCTACCTGTTCTTCTTCTGTCTCGTAAGCCACCCTTAACTCCTTAGCCTTCAGCAAGCGATGCGATTGTCGCTCAGATAATCTGTGCAAGCCGAGCCGGCAAATCCTGCCAGCTCAGATTTTCCTGTTCTTCTTCAGTACGCAGTGGCTTCAGCCCGATCTGTTGCTCGGCCACTTCGTTTTCTCCCAGCACCAGAGCGTAAAGCGCGCCCGACTTGTCCGCTTTCTTGAACTGACTCTTGAAGCTGCCGCCCCCCGCGTGCACCACCAGGCGCAACCCTGGCAAGCGATCGCGCAGCTGCTCTGCCAGACGCAAGCCAGCCGTTACCGCAGCCTCGCCCAGCGTGACGAGATAGACATCAACCTGCCGGGCCAGTTCAGCGGGCACCTTGCCGAGGGTTTCGATCAACAGCAACAGCCGCTCGATGCCCATGGCAAAGCCAACCGCCGGTGCCGCCTTGCCTCCCAGCTGCTCGACCAGACCATCGTAACGACCACCGGCACAGACAGTGCCTTGCGCGCCCAATTGGTCAGTCACCCATTCGAACACCGTGAGGCCGTAGTAGTCCAGCCCGCGCACCAGACGCGGGTTGATTTGGTAAGGAATGCCAATAGCATCCAGCAGCACGCGCAACTCGGTAAAGTGCGCTCGGGCCTCGTCGTTCAGATAATCCGCCAGCTTGGGGGCAGCTACCAACAACGCCTGGGTAGTTTCATTCTTGCTATCGAGAATGCGCAGCGGGTTGCTCGCCAGCCGGCGCTGACTGTCTTCATCCAGTTGCTCAAAGCGCGCCTTGAGGTAGGTCACCAGGTCGTCGCGGTAGCGCGCGCGGTCAGCAGAGGTGCCCAGGCTATTGAGCTCCAGCTTGACCGCATCACTAATACCCAGGCGTTGCCACAGCCGCCACGACAGGGCGATGAGCTCGGCGTCGATGTCCGGACCGGTGAGATTGAAGGTTTCCACACCCACCTGATGAAACTGGCGGTAACGTCCTTTCTGCGGGCGTTCATGGCGGAACATCGGTCCGGTGTACCAGACCTTCTGACCGACACCACTACCCAACAGCCCGTGCTGCAGCATGGCGCGTACACAACCGGCCGTGCCTTCAGGGCGCAGGGTAAGCGAGTCGCCATTGCGATCATCGAAGGTGTACATCTCCTTCTCGACGATATCGGTGACTTCGCCGATGGAGCGCTTGAACAGCTCGGTAGGCTCAACAATCGGCAGGCGAATCTGCTGGTAGCCGTAGCCCGTCAGCAGGTCGGCTACGGTGCGCTCAAAGTACTGCCAGAGAGCGCTATCGGCGGGCAAAATGTCGTTCATGCCGCGCACGGCTTGCAGGGTTTTCAAAGCATCTTTCCTTTCGTTCAGCCGCGCACTATGGTGTTGGCGTCCAGCGCCTGCTTGGCAGCAATCTTGTCGCGAATCATTTTTTCCAGGCGATCGACCAGTTCGGCGTTGTCCACCTTCTGATCCGGCTTGCCATCCTGGTAAATAAGGTTGTTCGGCGTGCCGCCGGTGAGCCCGATATCAGCCTCTTTCGCCTCACCCGGGCCATTCACCACACAGCCGATGACCGCCACATCCAGCGGCGTGAGCACATCATCCAGGCGGCTTTCCAACTCATTCATGGTCTTGATCACATCAAAGTTCTGCCGCGAGCAGCTGGGGCAGGCAATGAAGTTAATGCCGCGCGAGCGCAGGTGCAGCGACTTGAGGATATCGAAACCGACCTTGATCTCTTCGACCGGGTCTGCCGCCAGGGAGATGCGGATGGTATCACCGATTCCCTCGGCCAGAAGCATGCCGAGACCAACCGCCGACTTCACTGTGCCGGAGCGCAAGCCACCGGCCTCGGTGATGCCCAGGTGCAGCGGTTGCTCAATCTGTTGCGCCAGCAGGCGGTAGGCGCCCACCGCCATGAACACATCAGAGGCCTTGACGCTGACCTTGTAATCCTGGAAATCAAGCCGATCCAGATGGTCAACGTGGCGCATGGCCGACTCCACCAGTGCCGCCGGGGTGGGTTCGCCGTATTTTTTTTGCAGGTCCTTTTCCAGCGAACCGGCGTTTACGCCGATGCGGATCGGAATACCATTGTGGCGCGCCGCATCTACCACGGCCTTCACGCGGTCCTCACGACCGATGTTGCCCGGATTGATACGCAGGCAATCAACGCCAAGATCCGCCACCCGCAGGGCGATCTTGTAATCGAAATGAATATCGGCAACCAGCGCCATGCGCGTTTGCTTGCGAATCTCTCCGAAAGCCTCGGCAGCTTCCATACTCGGAATGGAGATACGCACGATGTCTGCACCGGCGGCTTCAAGGCGCTGAATCTGCCCAAGCGTCGCGGCGACATCACAGGTTTCGGTGTTGGTCATGCTCTGCACTGAAATGGGCGCATCGCCCCCTACCAGTACCGAACCGACCTTGATCTGCCGGGAAACACGGCGCTTGATCGGCGATTGATGTTGCATAACGGAGTAACCTCTTACTGACCCAGGCGCAGACGAGCAACGCCCGACTGGCTCTGTTGCGGCAAGGTAACGGCCTCGCCACGATAGCGAATGGACTCAACAGCGCTGCGATCACCGATCACCAGATCCATTGCGCCCTCGTGGTCAAGATTGATCGACTGCCCCGCCTGCATCAACGCGCTGTGCAGCACCGCACCGTTGACCGCCTTGATCTGCACCCAGCAGTTGGCGGTAAAACTGATATTCAGTGTGGCGTTACCCGCTACGGCCTCGGTCGGCGCTGCAGCGGGCTCCGCGGTATTGTCGGCCGCAGGTGTCGGCTCAACAGTGCCACCCGAGGCTGCACTGGCAGCGGCGTCGGAAACCTCTTGCGTCTGCTCTGTCGCGGCTGTAGTGGGACCCTCAGTCGACCCAGCCTCGTCGGGCGCGGCGGCGGTACTCAGACCAAGTTGCTCATCGGTGAGGCTCTCGGCCTGTTCGGCAATCGAGGGTGGCAAGGTCAGCGCGTCCACTTCCACTTCATCCAGCAGCGCGTCATCGTCAAGCGCGTCTTCATCCAGCGCATCGACCACCTGACTGGAACGGTTGTCGTACCACCAAACCACAGAGGCAACCAGCGCCAGCACAATCAGCAGGCTGACCCAACGCATCGCACCGCCGCCACTGCGGCGCGGCTCCGCCACACGACTGATACCGCTGACCGGGCGCTCACGCGCCTCGATACCGCGGAAACGATCGAATTCTACCGCCAGCCGATTGGGATCAAGCCCCACCAGGCGCGCATAGCTGCGGATATAGCCACGCGCAAAGGTATCACCGGGAAGACGATCGTAAAGCCCGTTTTCGATGCCCTCTACCGCTGCCACCGAAATTTTCAGGTTCTGTGCAATCTCGACCTGCGTCATGCGACGCTCGGTCCGCGCGGCCCGCAGGGTATCGCCCGGGTTACTCAGACGCTGTTGTTCAGCCATGCCTGCACCTGCATCATGACGTTCGGAACTCATAATTATTCAGACTCCATAAGCGCTTTCGCTTCAGGGCTAGCGGGGTAGAGTCGCTTGAGCTGCAGGGCATAGCTGGCGGCCCGACTGTGATCTTCAAAGCGTTTTGCCAGCTGGATACCCAGCCCCAGACTGGCTGCATTCTGACCGGACATTTCGGCAAAGGCGCGATAATGCTGCCACGCAGGTACGTAGTCCTGCGCCTGGAATTCCAGCTGCGCCAACTCCAGCAGGGCCCGTGGCTGACGGCTATTCAAGCGCAGTGACCGCTCGAAGCTTTCGCGCGCCTCGCTGGTGGCGCCCATACGCTGATAGGTCAGGCCGAGGTTTTCGAACACGCGCGAGCGCTCACTGTAGAGCGTATCTTCCGAAGCCTTCTGGAAATAGCCCAGCGCTTCCGGGTAGCGCTCCCGATCCAGCAGGAAAGCGCCGTAGTTATTCAGAATACGGGCGTTTTGCGGGTCACTGCTCAAGGCCGCGCGAAAGTGCTTTTCGGCGGTTTCGTACTCCCCTTCATACTGGAACACCAGCGCCAGCGCGGTGTTGGCGGACGCCGACTTGGGATCCAGCGCCAAGGCTTCACTCAGCGGCTTTTTCGCCCGCTCGGTCTCACCCTTTTGCAAGTAACCGAGGCCCAGTTGTATGTAGGCATCGCGCGCCTGCTCCGGGTCGACCTTGCGGCTGGTGTCGCCGGTGGTCACGCAGCCGGTCAGCAGCAGGCTCAGCGTTAACATCAGGGCTGCAGACTTACTCATGCGATCATCCTTCCTGGCTGAAGAGTATTAGTGGTTGCTGCCGCGCGCCGGTTCCGCGCTCTCTGCTTCGGCGGCCAACTGGCGCACAGCGATATAGCGCTCGCTGCGGCGCGTGCGATCCATCACTTGACCGACCAACTGGCCACAGGCTGCGTCGATATCCTCCCCGCGCGTAGTCCGCACGGTGACGTTATAACCAGCCTGATGCAACATATCCTGGAAGCGGCGAATGGCATTATTGCTTGGCCGTTCGTAACCCGAATGCGGGAAGGGGTTGAAAGGTATCAGGTTGATCTTGCAAGGAATATCGCGCAGCAGCTCGATCATTTCCGCGGCGTGCTCCGGACGGTCGTTGACGTCCTTGAGCAGGGTGTACTCAATCGTCAACGAGCGCTTCTCGCCGAGACCGGCAATGTACTTCTTGCACGCCGGCAGCAACACCTCAAGCGGGTATTTCTTGTTCAGTGGCACCAACTGGCTGCGCAACTCGTTGTTCGGCGCGTGCAGCGACAGTGCCAGGGCAACATCGGTGATCTCGCCCAGTTTCTCGATCATCGGTACCACGCCCGAGGTAGACAACGTCACCTTGCGCTTGGAGATGCCGTAACCCATGTCGTCCATCATCAACTGCATGGCATCGACGACATTGTCAAAATTCAATAGCGGCTCGCCCATGCCCATCATCACTACGTTGGTCACCGAGCGATCCACGGTAGCGGGTACAGAGCCGAAGGACTTGTTGGCGATCCACACCTGGCCAATGATTTCAGCCACGGTCAGATCACTGTTGAAGCCCTGCTTGCCGGTCGAGCAGAAGCTGCAGTCCAGCGCACAACCCGCCTGGGACGAGACACACAGCGTGCCACGCCCATTTTGCGGGATATACACCGTCTCCACGCAACTGCCCGAGGCAACCCGCACGACCCACTTGCGTGTGCCGTCGCGGGAAATATCCTCACTGACCACCTCGGGACCCCGAATCTCGGCGCAGGCCTTGAGCTTTTCGCGCAGGGCCTTACCGACATTGGTCATGTCATCGAAGTTGTCGACACCATAGTGATGAATCCATTTCATAACCTGGCCGGCACGAAAACGCTTCTCTCCCAGTTCCTCGAAGAAAGCTTCCAGTTTCTGCTGTGTCAGACCCAGCAGATTGGTCTTGCTGGTTGCATTGGTCATGGTGATCACATCACTTGGTTGAACAGGTAAGGATAAGCTTAGCGGGTACGCGGGCAGAGCTCGGTTTCGGCGAAGAAATAACCGATTTCACGTGCAGCGGAAGTTGCAGAGTCGGAACCGTGTACCGCGTTGGCGTCGATAGACTCGGCGAAGTCGGCGCGAATGGTGCCGGCAGCGGCTTCTTTCGGGTTGGTTGCGCCCATCAGGTCACGGTTCTTGAGTACCGCGCCTTCGCCTTCCAGCACTTGAACGACAACCGGACCGGAAGTCATGAAGGCAACCAGATCCTTGAAGAAAGGACGCTCTTTGTGCTCGGCGTAGAAGCCTTCGGCGTCAGACTGAGACAGCTGAACCATTTTGGCAGCAACAACGCTCAGGTTAGCCTGCTCGAAACGGCTGATGATCTGACCAACAACGTTCTTGGCGACGGCATCGGGCTTGATGATGGACAGGGTGCGTTCAACGGCCATGTAACTCTCCAGACAGTTTTTTCGGATTGAAATGATAAAAGATGGTTAACCTGCGGATTATACGCAGGTTAAAGACAAATAGATAACAGCAGCGCGGTTCCCGACTGGCGGCGAATTCAGGCTGCCTGGCGCAGGCGCTGCACTACCTGACAGATGATCTCGGCAGCGCGCAGGACGTCCTCTTCGCGGGTATAACGACCGAGCGACAGCCGGATAGAGCTGTGCGCCAACTCGTCATCCAGACCGATGGCACGCAGCACGTAGGAGGGCTCAACCGCCGCCGAGGTACAGGCCGAACCACTCGACAGCGCCAGGTCTTTCAGCGCCAACAGCAGCAGCTCACCATCCACCCCGGCAAACGCGAGATTCAAATTGTGCGGCACCCGCGCCTGCGCGCTGCCGTTGAGGGTAACGTCCGGCAACGCCGCCAGGCCGGACAGCAAGCTGTCGCGCAGGCCGGCAATGCGCGCCGACTCGCTCGCCAGCAGCTTGCCGGCCAGCTCAAAGGCCGTGCCCATACCCACGATCTGGTGGGTGGCCAAGGTGCCAGAGCGCATGCCACGCTCGTGCCCACCGCCGTGAATCTGCGCTGGTAGCCGCAGCGCCAGGCCGCGGCGCACGAACAAGGCACCAATCCCTTTGGGGCCGTAGGTTTTGTGCGCGCTGAACGACATGAAGTCGACCGGCAGCGTGCGCAGGTCAATCGCCAGCTTGCCGGTCGACTGCGCGGCGTCCACGTGCATCAGCACGCCGCGGGCATGCGCCAGCGCACCCAATGCCGCAATGTCATTGATGGTGCCGATTTCGTTGTTGACGTGCATCAACGTCACCAGCACGGTGTCGTCACGCAGCGCCGCCTGCAATTGCTCCGGGGTAATCACACCCTCAGCGCCAGGCTGCAGATAGGTCACCTCAAAGCCTTCGCGCTCCAGCTGTTGGCAACTGTCGAGCACCGCCTTGTGTTCGATTTTAGAGGTGATGATATGGCGACCGCGCTCAGCCTGCGCATGCGCCACGCCCTTGATCGCCAGGTTATCCGACTCAGTGGCGCCCGAGGTCCAGACGATTTCGCGCGGATCAGCGCCCACCAGATCAGCCACCTGACGACGCGCCAGCTCGACTGCCTCCTCGGCTTTCCAGCCGTAGAGGTGCGAGCGCGACGCCGGGTTGGCAAAGTTGCCGTCCAGCGTCAGGCAGGCCATCATTTTTTCCGCCACCAGCGGGTCGACCGGTGTGGTGGCTGCGTAATCCAGGTAAATGGGTTGCTTCATGCGATTGCCTCAGCGTGCAGTGGTGTCGTTGCGTTCAGCGTCCACTGCAGCATCGGTATCGTCCTTCAACAGCTCGAAGTCCTCGCCGCCCAGTGCTGGCAGCTCTTTGGCGCAGTAATCACTGCCCAGCTCGCTGAGCGCCTTGCACATACCCTCCAGCCGGCTATCAACTGCCTGCATGTGATCCAGCATCTGCCCAATAGCGCGCGCGACCGGGTCCGGCATGTCACGGCTTACACCGTAGGCATCAAACCCGAGCTTCTCGGCCATCGCCTGACGCTTGGCTTCCTGCTGCTCGTCGGCCGATTGATCCGCCTCCTTGACGATAATCCGGCCGGGAATCCCGACTGCGGTGGCACCGGCCGGCACTGCCTTGGTGACCACGGCATTGGAGCCGATCTTGGCCCCCTTACCGACAGTGAAGGGCCCCAATACCTTGGCGCCAGCGCCCACCACCACGCCGTCTTCCAGCGTCGGATGGCGCTTGCCCTGATCCCAGCTGGTGCCGCCCAGCGTGACACCCTGATACAGGGTCACATCATCACCAATCTCGGCAGTTTCACCAATCACTACACCAAAGCCATGGTCAATGAAAAAACGACGCCCCAGCTTGGCGCCGGGGTGAATCTCGATACCGGTCAACCAGCGCGCCAGGTGCGATACCATGCGCGCCAGCAAAAAGGCGTTGCGCACCCAAAGTCCATGCGACAGCCGGTGCATCCAGACCGCATGCAGACCCGGATAGCAAGTCAGCACTTCCAACGTGTTGCGCGCAGCAGGGTCACGGTGGAAAACACTGGCTATGTCTTCTTTCATGCGTTCAAACATGCTTAACGTCTCCGCGCACCGGATGCTTTGACTCCGATGGCCTTCTGGGTTTCGGTCAGGATGCCGCGCAGGATGTTCATTTCCATCCGATTGACCTGAATGCGGCCGTACAGGCGACGCAAACGCGGCATCAACTGTCTCGGTTTTTGAGGGTCGTGGAAGCCGATTTCAACCAGCACCTGCTCAAGATGCTGAAAATACTGCTCCAGCTCGCCCGCCGTAGCAGGAATCTCATTCGGCAGAGCAGTGGTTTCAACCTTGTGCATCTTGGTCGGCGCGCCGGCGCGCTGCAGAGACTGCATGCGCAATTCGTAGGCCAGCACTTGTACGGCCGCGCCCAGATTGAGCGAGCTGAAATCCGGCATCGACGGAATATGCACGTGGTACTGACAGCGCTGCAGCTCTTCGCTGGTAAGACCGGAGTCCTCGCGCCCGAATACAATGGCGATGGGGCCTGTTTCGGCCGCCTCAAGTCGGTCCAGCACCTCATCTGCAGCCTCGCGCGGGTCCAGCACGGGCCAGGGAATGCGCCGATCGCGGGCACTGGTACCGAGCACCAGTACACAGTCCTCGATCGCTTCTTCCAGCGTGCCGACGATGCGTGCCTGCTGCAGCACATCATCGGCGCCCGATGCGCGTGAATTGGCCTCCGGGTCAGGGAAGCGTACCGGATCCACCAGCACCAGCTCGTGCAACCCCATGTTTTTCATCGCCCGCGCAGCCCCACCGATGTTGCCGGGATGACTGGTGTTGACCAACACCACACGCACATTATTCAACACAGCAGCACCTATACGAGCCAGAATGGACCCTGCATCTTACAAAAGCTGCACCCTGATAGCCATGATGCATTCATGTTGCCAGGGTTATCTGCTACAATTTCCGGCTTTTCATCTTCCTGACAGAGATACATCCCTATGCAGCCCATGCTGAACATCGCCCTGCGCGCCGCGCGCAGCGCCGGAGAACTGATTTACCGTTCCATGGAACGTCTTGATGTTCTCACCGTCGACGAGAAGGATGCTCGCGACTACGTCACGGAGATCGACCGCGCCGCCGAACAAACCATCATCACCCAGCTGCGCAAAGCCTACCCGGATCACAGCATCCAGGCCGAAGAATCCGGTTTCCAGCCCGGCCAGGGTGAAGGTGCCGATACCGTCTGGATTATCGACCCTCTGGACGGTACCACCAACTTCATTCGCGGCGTGCCGCACTTTGCCGTCAGCATCGCCTGTCGGGTAAAGGGCCGCATCGAGCACGCGGTCGTTTTCGATCCGATCCGTCAGGAAGAATTTACTGCCAGCCGTGGCCGTGGCGCCGCACTCAACGGTCGCCGCCTGCGGGTGAGTAATCGCAAGTCGCTTGACGGCGCGCTGCTGGGTACCGGCTTCCCCTTCCGCGACAACCAGATCGACGCGCTGGACAACTACCTGGGCATGTTCCGCAGCCTGGTTGGTCAGACCGCCGGCATTCGCCGTGCCGGTGCTGCCAGCCTCGATCTGGCTTATGTTGCCGCTGGCCGCTTTGATGCCTTCTGGGAGTTTGGTCTGGCGGAATGGGACATGGCCGCTGGCGCACTGCTGATCCAGGAAGCAGGCGGCCTGGTCAGCGATTTCACCGGTGGTCATCAGTTCCTCGACAAGGGCCACATCGTTGCCGGCAATCCCAAGTGCTTCAAGGCGGTACTCACCGCCATCCAGCCGCACCTGACCTCAGGCATGAAGCTCTAACCCGGCTGCAAGCTTCGCGCGGCGAGCTACAAGCTGGCCGTGCATTAGCTGATTAAGAGGCCCACACCCTGATTGGTGTGGGCCTTTTTTGTGGGCAGCGTTTGGGCTGGAAGCTGGAAGCGAAGTGTCGACTGAAAAAACATAGCATCAAGCCACGCCCATTAAAAAACCCACACCAAGTTGATGTGGGTTTTGCTTTTTTCTTCGAGCTTTTAGCTTAAAGCTTGCTGCTTGAAGCTGCGCCGGCAATCCGGAACTCAGGGCCGGTCGTCGATCGCCTCTTCGATCTGCGGCGGTATCAGATCATCACGGGTGAGCTTCATGGTCACCAGCAAACCGCCGGCAATGTAAATCGAGGAGTAGGTACCCACGCCCACACCGATCAACAACGCTGTGGCAAAGCCGTGAATATTCTCGCCGCCGAAATAGAACAGCGCCAGCAGCACCAGAATGGTCGAGAACGACGTCGCCAAGGTTCGACCCAGCGTCTGCGTGGTCGAAATGTTGATAATGTCGGTCAGTTCGGTCTTGCGCATTACCCGCATATTTTCACGCACGCGGTCAAACACCACGATGGTATCGTTGAGCGAGTAGCCGATAACTGCCAGCAGTGCTGCCAGTACCGTCAGATCGAAAGATAAGCCAAACAGCGAAAACACACCCAGGGTAAAGATCACGTCGTGGAACAGCGCGACAATGGCCGCCACGGCGAACTTCATCTGAAAGCGCAGCGAGACGTACAGCAGGATGCCGCCCAGCGCCAGCAGCATGCCGATACCGCCTTTGTCGCGCAGCTCCTCACCCACCTGCGGGCCGATGAACTCCACCCGTTTGACCGAGACATCGTTGCCATCCTGGCGCTTGACCAGTTCGGCGATCTCCGCACCCAGGTCCGGGTTGTCACTGGGCAAACGGATCAGTACATCGGTTGAAGCACCGAAGTTCTGCACCACCGCGTCGTTCCAGCCGTTACCTCGCAGCACTGTACGAATATCTTCCAGCTCAGGGGGCTGAGTGTAATTCAGCTCCACCAACGCACCGCCGGTGAAATCCAGGCCCAGATTCAACTGTTTGACCACCAGGCTGCCGATAGACGCAATCATGAGCACAATGGCAACAACGAAGAAAACTTTGCGCAGGCCGAGGAAATTAATGGTTTTGATATTTGTCATGGATTGATCCTCACAGCCACAGCTTCTTGATGTCGCGTCCACCGACGGACAGGTTGACCATGGCACGGGTGACCATGATGGCACTGAACATCGAGGTCAGAATCCCCAGCGACAGTGTTACGGCGAATCCCTTGACCGGACCGGAGCCCATGGCAAAGAGGATGACCCCCACCAGCAGCGTAGTCAGGTTACCGTCGATAATGGCGGAAAACGCCTTATCGAAGCCTTCGTGCACCGCACGCTGTGGTGACATGCCGTTGGCCACCTCCTCCTTGATGCGCGAGAAGATCAGCACGTTGGCATCAACCGCCATACCCAGGGTCAACACGATACCGGCAATACCCGGCAGGGTCAGGGTCGCACCCAGCATCGACATCAGCGCCAGCAACAGCACCAGGTTGAAGGTCAATGCAATGCCGGCAAACACGCCGAAAGCGCGGTAAACCAGCAACATGAAAACCAATACCAGAGCAAAGCCGACCTGTGTAGCCGTCACACCCTTGGCGATGTTTTCCGCACCCAGGCTTGGCCCGATGGTGCGTTCTTCAACAAAGTGCATGGGCGCCGCCAGACCGCCGGCACGCAGCAGCAGTGCCAGTTCCGAGGCTTCAGCCGGGGAATCCAGACCGGTAATGCGGAACTGGTTGCCCAGCGCGCTCTGAATTGTGGCCAGACTGATGATCGACTTTTCTTCAACGAAGGCCGGAATCTCGACTTGCTGCGCAACGCCATCGACTTCCTGCGTCACCGTACGGCTGATCTGGCGCTGCTCGATAAACAGCACCGCCATGCCGCGACCAATATTGTTGCGGGTGGCACGGTTCATCAGCTCGCCGCCGTGGCTGTCGAGCTTGATATTCACCTGCGGACGGCCGTTCTCGTCGTAGTTGGACTGCGCATCGGTCACCTGATCACCGGTGATGATGATGCTGCGCTCAACCTGCGCCGGTGGGCGGCCGTTATTGCCGTGGTATTCAAAGGTTTCGGTCGTGGCGGCGGCAGCATCGGGCTCCGCAGCCAGACGGAACTCCAGGTTGGCGGTCTTGCCCAGTACGCGCTTGGCCTCGGCGGTGTCCTGCACACCTGGCAATTCAACCACGATGCGGTTGGCGCCCTGACGCTGTACCAGAGGCTCAGCCACACCCAACTCGTTCACCCGGTTGCGCACGGTGGTCAGGTTCTGCTTGACCGCGTACTCGCGAATCGCAGCGACTTCGGTATCGGTCAACGCCAACTGCAGCACCTGCTGACCATCCTTCTCAACCGAGGTCAGGGCAAACTGGCTGTACTGCTTGCCAATCAGCCGGCGCGCGTCAGCCAGTTGCTCTTCGTCGGCAAAGCCAAACTGCAGCGTGGTGCCTTGTGTCGGCAGACTGCGATAGCGTAGCCCTTCGGTGCGCATCAGGCCACGCACTTCACTCTGGTAGACGTTAACCCGCGACTCCAGCGCCTTGTCCATGTCGACCTGCAACAGAAAGTGCACGCCGCCTGACAAATCCAGGCCCAGTGTCATCGGGCCAGCGCCGATATTGCTCAACCATTCGGGCGTGGTGGGTGCAAGGTTCTGCGCCACCACGTAATCGCGGCCCAGCGCGTCGCGCACCACATCCTGCGCCTGCAGCTGGTCGGAGCGATTGACCAGACGCACCAGACCGGAACGGTTGTTGCTGCCCAACTCGCTGCCCTTGGTCTGCAACCCGGCGGCGGCCAGCGCCTGCTCGATTCGGTTCAGATCGGACTGTTCGATGGATTGCGTAGAGCTGGCACCGGAAATCTGGATGGCAGGATCATCCGGGTACAGATTGGGCATGGCGTAGATCAGGCCAAGCGCGAGCACGGCCACAATCAGCAAATACTTCCAGAGGGGGTAACGGTTGAGCATATCAGGGCCTGATAGCAGTCCGGGCGCCTTATCGGCGCCCGGAACAGAGTTCTACATGAAGGATTAGATGGCTTTCAGTGTGCCCTTGGGCAGTACGGCGACGATGGCGCCTTTCTGAAACTTCAGCTCCTGGCTTTCGGTTACTTCCAGCACAACGAACTCATCGGTGACCTTCTTCACCTTGCCAAGAATACCGCCGCCGGTTACCACTTCATCACCATTGGACAGGTTGGCCAGCAGATTCTTGTGCTCTTTCGCACGCTTGGCCTGGGGACGCCAGATCATCAGATAGAAGATGACGACAAAACCGACCAGAAAAATCCATTCGAAACCGGCACCCACGGGTGCGGCTGCGCCGCCAGCTGATTGCGCCATAGCGGCGGGAATGAAAAAGCTCATGTGACACTCCTGTTATTGAACTGCAAGAAAATCGGTTATGGGGGCGATCCGGGCGCTAATCAAGCCTGCAGCGGAGGAACCGGCAGACCCAGCTTGGCGTAGAAGTCATCCACAAAGTCGGTCAATGTACCCTGTTGAATGGCACTGCGCAAACCTGCCATAAGCCGCTGATAATGCCGCAGGTTATGGATGGTATTGAGCATACTGCCGAGCATTTCGCCGCACTTGTCCAGGTGATGCAGATAGGCGCGCGAGAAGTTTTGGCAGGTGTAGCAGTCGCAGGCCGGATCAAGCGGACTTTGGTCGTGCCGGTGCACCGCGTTGCGGATCTTGATCACCCCCGCCTCGGTAAACAGATGGCCGTTACGCGCATTGCGCGTGGGCATCACGCAGTCGAACATGTCGACCCCGCGGCGCACACCTTCCACCAGATCCTCAGGTTTGCCAACGCCCATCAGGTAACGGGGTTTTTCCGGCGGCATATGGCCAGGCAGAAAATCCAGTACACGCATCATTTCGTCTTTCGGCTCACCGACCGACAAGCCACCAATGGCCAGACCATCGAAGCCGATCTCGCACAGGCCCTCGAGCGAACGCAACCGCAGATTTTCATGCATGCCGCCCTGTACGATCCCAAACAGCGCCGACGGATTGCCCTCATGCGCCGCCTTGGAACGCTTGGCCCAGCGCAGCGACAGCTCCATGGAGCGGCGCGCCGTGTCTTCATCCGCCGGATAGGGCGTGCACTCGTCAAAGATCATCACGATGTCGGAGCCCAGCTCGCGCTGCACCTGCATCGACTCCTCCGGCCCCATGAATACCTTGGCGCCGTCCACCGGCGAGGAGAAGTAGACGCCCTCCTCCTTGATCTTGCGCATGGCGCCCAGGCTGAACACCTGAAAGCCACCGGAATCGGTCAGGATCGGCCCCTTCCACTGCATGAAGTCGTGCAAATCGCCGTGCTGCTGAATCACCTTGGTGCCGGGGCGCAACCAGAGATGGAAGGTATTGCCGAGAATGATCTGCGCGCCGATGGCCTCGACATCGCGCGGCAACATGCCCTTGACCGTACCGTAGGTGCCCACCGGCATGAACGCGGGGGTTTCCACCACGCCACGCGGAAAGCTCAGCCGGCCGCGACGGGCCTTGCCGTCGGTGGCCAGCAGTTCAAAGGACATATGACTCATTGCGATACCTCTGGCCCACGCGGGGCAGGATTGCGGGTAATGAACATGGCATCACCGTAACTGAAAAATCGATACCGCTCGGCCACCGCAGCCGCGTAGGCCGCCATGGTTTCGGGGTAACCAGCGAAGGCCGAGACCAGCATCAGCAGGGTTGACTCCGGCAAGTGGAAGTTGGTCACCAGCGCATCAACCACATGAAAGGGTCTGCCCGGGTAGAGAAAAATATCGGTATCACCACTGAAGGGTTTGAGCACGCCATCGCGCGCGGCGGACTCCAGTGAGCGCACGCTGGTGGTGCCCACCGCTATCACCCGGCCGCCGCGCGCCTTGCACTGCTCCACCGCAGCCACAACCTCGGGGCCGACTTCCAGCCACTCCTGATGCATCACGTGCTCTTCGATGCGCTCGACGCGCACCGGCTGGAAGGTGCCGGCACCCACGTGCAGGGTCACCTCGGCAGTCTCTACGCCCTTATCGCGAATTGCCTGCAGCATGCCCGCATCAAAGTGCAGGCCGGCGGTGGGCGCGGCAACGGCGCCCTGGCGCTTGGCATACACGGTTTGATAGCGCTCACGATCGGCGCTGTCATCCGCACGGTCGATATAGGGCGGCAGCGGCATGTGACCGACGCGGTCGAGCAGTGGTAGTACCGGCTCGGCAAAGCGCAGCTCGAACAGCGCCGCGTGGCGCGCAACCATCTCGGCGCTGGCGTCCCCTTCCAGCAGAATTTTGCTACCCGGCTTGGGCGATTTGCTGGAGCGAATATGGGCCAGCACGCGGTGCTCATCCAGCACACGCTCAACCAGCACCTCCAGCTGGCCGCCGGTCTCCTTGCGACCAAACAGCCGCGCCGGAATAACCCGCGTGTTGTTGAACACCATCAGATCGCCCGGCTGCAGATACTCGAGCAGGTCAACAAACCGCCGGTGGCTCAGCTCACCGCTGGGGCCGTCCAGACACAGGAGGCGACTGCCGCGCCGCTCGGCCAAGGGGTGACGCGCGATAAGTTCATCGGGCAGATCGAAGGCAAAATCACTGAGACGCATGCGGGGAGCGGTTCCGGAGGCAATTCAAAGGGGGCTTATGGTAGCCGAAAACGCGCTTCGCCGCGATCCGCGCGCACAACGATTGCGACAGGAGGATTGACCTTGCCGGCTACAGCTTCGTATACTCCGCGCCGGCTTGTGAAAAGCATGCGAGCCTCGATGGCGGAATTGGTAGACGCGGCGGATTCAAAATCCGTTTCTGGTGACAGAGTGGGAGTTCGATTCTCCCTCGAGGCACCATCTGAACAATCCAGATGGTGACAGCAAGCCCCGAAACAACCAGCCCTGAGCTGGTTTTTTTGTGCCCGCATTATGGCAACTGCAGCCCACCCGCAGCCTGGTGCAGCGCTTTCAAGCGCTCAGCCAGCAGCCGTATATTGCGCGTACCGCCGTTCAACTCGGCCTGCCGTCCGGCATCCAACAGTGCCAACAACTGATCTTCCAGACGTGCCGTCATGGCCTGCAAGCTGGCCCGGCGCCCTTCGCTCTGCTGCTGCAACTGCTGCCACTCATCCGGCTGAGGCAGACCGTAACCCGCAGGAAGCAGCTCTGCCGGGCGACTGAGAAACCCACTTTGCGCCAGCAGCCCCTGCAGCAAACCTTCAGCCTCACCCAACTGCGTATCACCGCCGCCGCGCCCTGCCATATAGCGCTCCTTCAACTCCTGCCGCACCAGTAGCAGCTGGCGCCGCTGCGCGGCCTGCTCGAGCAGGAGTAGCGCCGCCGTGGTGCGCACATCGCCTTGCTCCAACCACTGAGCACGTGCCTCAGCACCCAGGGCAAACCACGCCTCAACATCCGGCGCCGGGAGATCCAGACCAGCTTGCACCTGGGTGAACATCAGTTGATAACGCTCTCGGAACGAGTCGAAAAAGTAGCCCAGGCGCAGCGCTTGCTGTCGATCCTGCAAAGGCTGCTGATCGGCTATCCCTCGCGCCGTCAACAAGCTCAGCAGGCCAGTCGGGGTAATACTCTGCAGGTCGCGCAGCGCAGGGTTTTGCGTGCCTACGCGCAACAACCTGCGGGTTTCTACCGCGCAGTTGTTGTTGATGAAATAGTAGTCGCCGTCATAACTCCAATGCAGCTGCACCGCTTGCTGCAGCAGGTCATGTAGCTCAGACCGACTGAACCGCAGCGGTACCGAACTGAGGCTGCGCAACTCCAGCTTGGTGTACTCATCCACCACCTGCGTCAGCGGCAGAATAAACAGGCGCGATGGGTAGTTGCCGACCAGCCCATCCCAACTGGAGAGCTGCACATCCTCAACAAAGGCGCGAAAAGACAGCACCAGATGCTCACTGACGTCGAGTAGGCAGTCCGGTCCGCGCGGTCGGCCCGGCGCGCAGACCACCAACCGCAGCATGCTGTGCCCCCACCGGCTGGCCCACGCTTCATTGGGCTCTGCCAATAGATAATGCACGGCATACACCCGCTCGGGGTCCAGCCGACCCAGCGCCTGCTGGTGCTCATCCAGACTGGCGTTTACGTAGGGTAGCGTCGAGGCGCAGTCATCTGCGCCCGGCGGTGCCCAACCAAAGTGCTGATGGAAGTAGTGCTGCAGCGCCGGGCGGCGGCAGGCGTAGTGCGGGTCGAGCAGGAAATATTCGAGATTGACCGCGACAAACTCGCTCGGACTGCTCAGCTCATAGCGGTCGGGGCTGCGGTCCCGCTGCGGATTGGTATCTGCGCGCACGCCGCGCTGTTCTGGCTGCTCTGGCCAGCCAGCCAAATCCAACAGGCGCGGATCATCACTCAGGCTGAAATGGCGCTCACCCTGCCCGCGGCAACGGGGCGGCAACCCCACCCGCCCCAGACTCTCTTGCTGCTGACGACAGGCCAGCAGCAAGGCGCGCTGATCCTCAGGCCAGTAAGCGACGCGATCATAGAAATGCGCCACCTCATGCAAGAGTGTGGCGAGCAATTCGGAATGCGCCTGCGGGCCGCTCTCTACCGCCAGCAAGCGCGGCAGCCAGCGGCGGTTAAGCAGCAATGCCCCGCTGCTACTGGCGCGCCCAATCACATTGGCATTGAGGCGCTCACTCCAACGCACTGCAATGCGCTTATCCAGGCGTTGGCGCAGACTGGGCGGCAGACTCGTCTGCGCCTCCGCCAGCACGGCTTCGGTGGCTTGACGCTGCTCAGGGCTCAACCCGCGCGGCTGCAGCACCAGCTGCAGCTCGGCTTGCACCTGCAGAGAAACCAGCAAGCCACAGCCCAACAGCCAGCGTAATACGACGGGCAGGCGTGAGAGACGGCCGGGCGACAACCCGATCAACGCGCGAGAATGGCCTCGGCAAGCTGCATGTCAGTGGCGCTCAGCGCAGGCTGCTGCTGACGAATATGCGCCAGCGCGGCCTCCAGGCGCACCCCGCGAATGGCGCCACCGCTGGCAACAAAACTGGCTGCATCGTCCTGCGCCTGCAATAGCACCTTGTCGTTACCGCCGGAGCTGACATCGCTGGTACCTTCAACGCTGTTGGCCAAGGAGGCACCAATGGTATCGGTGGTCGCAATAAAGCTACTGGCCGAGGCCAGACCTGAGAGTGCAAACACGCCAACAGCAGCCAGCAGGGAAAGTCGTTTCATGGGGCATTCCTCAACAAAGACAGCACACCAAAAGAGGGCAGCAGCCGAGGCTGGCAGTCATCAACCAACCGCAACACGCCGTTACCTGAAACATGATAGCCGCTTTAGCCCGGCGCTTCTCGCCTGGCCTGCAGGAAATCGACTCAGCCTAGCGTGAGCTGATGACCGACCATGCCCAGCACAAAGCCAAGCACCGCACCCATGGGCGGCGCCCAATGCTTTTCCAGACGGGCCTGGGGCGCGATGTCCTGAAACACCGAGTAGCAAATTCCGCCGGCAGCGAACAGCATGACCATCGCCACCACACCCGGATAAGCCGATAGCCAGGCGTACCCCAGCACGCCAAAGAGTGGCCCTAGCAGCGCTATCACGGCAAATATCAGCGCAACTCGAGGCGCGCGATAGTGCGTGGCTGCACTTAGCTCGCGGCAGGCATTGAATCCCTCCGGCAGGTTTTGCAGCGTCATCAGGCAGGCCAGCAGCAGGCCGCTGCTTTCACCCACGGCAAAGGCGGCGCCGAGCGCCAGCGACTCGGGCAAATAATCCGACAGCATAGCGGCCATTTGGCCGGCGGGGGTGTGAATCCGGTCCAGCAAGATATCCAGCGCCATGAATGCAGCGCCGCCACCAACGAAGCACAACGCCGCCAGCCAGGGTGACAGTGGCGCAATACCTTCGGGCACCAGCACCAGGGCAACCGCCGACAGCAGCGCACCACCACCAAAGGCGATGATGCCGTGACGGTATTCATCCTTCAGCCAATCCGGGCGCAGTTGCTCTATGCCCGCCAGCAGAGCGCCCAGCGGCATCGCCATGCCTGCCATCAGGGTCAGAATGATGACCAGATACAACTCCTGCATGCCGCCTCCTCAACCCGGGTGTGCGGCGCATGATTTCACAGCCACCGGAAACAGAAAAGCCCCGCGCAGGCGAGGCTTTTCCAAGGCACAACTTACTGCTTACAGCTCGTCGAGGAAGCGCTCGGCATCCAGTGCGGCCATGCAACCCGCGCCGGCTGAGGTGATCGCCTGACGGTATACATGGTCAGCTACATCGCCCGCGGCGAATACACCGGGGATGTTGGTCTGGGTAGCATTACCCTCAGTGCCGCTCTTGATCTTCAGATAGCCGTCATGCATATCCAGCTGATCTTCAAACAGACTGGTGTTCGGTGTATGGCCAATGGCGATAAACACACCCGCCAGGGCGATATCTTCGGTGCCGCCGCTGTTCAGCGCGATACGCATGCCGGTCACACCACTCTGATCGCCCAGCACCTCGTCCAGCTGTGCGTTCAGCTTGAGCTCGATCTTGCCTTCGGCAACCCGTGCCAGCAGCTTGTCGACCAGAATCTTCTCGGCGCGGAACACCTCACGACGGTGCACCACAGTCACCTTCTTGGCAATATTGGCCAGGTACAGCGCCTCTTCAACGGCGGTGTTGCCGCCCCCTACAACCGCCACATCCTGGTTGCGGTAGAAGAAGCCATCACAGGTGGCGCAGGCAGAAACGCCCTTGCCCATAAACGCCTCTTCAGACGGCAGGCCGAGGTAACGTGCCGAGGCACCGGTGGCAATGATCAGCGCGTCGCACTGATACTCGCCACTGTCGCCCCAGAGGGTGAACGGGCGCTTGCTGAGATCGACCTTGTTGATGTGGTCGAACTGGATTTCCGTCTCGAAGCGCTCGGCGTGCTTGCGCATACGCTCCATCAGTTCCGGCCCCTGCAGCCCCTCAACATCACCCGGCCAGTTGTCGACCTCGGTCGTGGTGGTGAGCTGACCGCCCATCTGCATGCCGGTGATCAGCAGCGGTTTCAGGTTGGCGCGCGCAGCATAAACTGCGGCGCTGTAGCCGGCCGGGCCGGAGCCCAGAATGATCAGACGGGAATGACGCACTTCAGACATAAAATCCTCCGATTCACCACCGCAGTGGCGCGATAAAAAAAGCAGAGCGATCCTGGGGTAAGGGGACCCCGCCACAGGGCTGATCACTCTGGGAAATCAATTCGTTCAAAGCTCCGAGGCGTGCTTGGCCAGGTAACTGGCTACACCTTCAGGACTTTCCTGCATGCCGGGCTGCCCCTTGCGCCAGCCGGCGGGGCACACGTCACCGTGCTCCTCGGTAAACTGCAGCGCGTCTATCAGGCGAATCATCTCGTCGACTTCACGTCCCAGCGACAGGTTATTCACCACCTGATGCTGCACGATGCCTGCGCGATCAATCAGAAACGAGGCGCGCAAGGCCACACCGTCCTCGTGCTCTACACCGTAGGCGCGGGTAATCTCGTGTTTGACATCAGCCACCATGGTGAAGCCGACCGGGCCAATACCGCCCTTTTCGACCGGCGTACTGCGCCAGGCGTAGTGGGTGTACTGCGAATCGACCGAAATGCCGACCACTTCAACGCCCAGCGCGCGAAACTTGTCCATGCGATTGTTGTGCGCGATGATTTCCGACGGGCAAACGAAGGTAAAGTCCAGCGGCCAGAAAAATACCACAACATATTTGCCGCGCAGCGAGGCGAAGTCAAAATCCTCTACAATGCTGCCATCGGCCAAGACCGCTGGCGCAACGAAACTGGGTGCCGTGCGGTTCACCAAAACACTCATCGCGACCCTCCCGAGTCATCTAGGGACGCAGCTTACGGCGTCCATCGGATTATGAAAATTGTAAAGACTGTATCAGCCAAATAGTTTACCCCTATAGGCTTTGCCAAGCCCGTTTTTCATTGAGGAACCCAGCACCATGAAGGATACGTTCGACGTTCTGCGCGGCCCCGATTACCTCAAGGAGGGGTGGCAGCGGATCAGGCAACCAGGCCTGCGCCGCTTCGTGCTGATTCCGCTGGCGCTCAACCTGGTAGTGTTTGCCGCATTGATCGGCTGGGGTATTCAGCAGTTCGACCTGCTGATGGCGCAACTCATGCCGCAGCTACCGGACTGGGCCGCGTTCATCGAGTGGCTGCTGTGGCCCTTGTTTGCCTTGGTGGTGTTGCTGGTGCTGTTTTTTGGCTTCAGCGTGGTGGCCAACATCATCGCATCACCTTTCTATGGCTTTCTGGCGGAAAAAATCGCCGAACAGGAGCGCAACGAAGTCAGCCCGCCCACCAGTTACCGCGACATACTGCTGGTGGTGCCGCAAAGCGTTGGCCGCGAATTGCGCAAACTGGTTTATTACCTGCCGCGCATGGGCGTTCTGTTGTTACTGACATTGGTGCCGGTGGTCAATCTGGTTGCCTCACCCTTGTTGCTGGCGTTCGGGGTGTGGATGATGGCGGTGCAGTACATTGATTATCAGGCCGACAACGAGAAGGTCAGCTTCATCGACATGCTGCGCTGGATGCGCGGGCGACGCGGCATCTCCCTTGGCTTTGGCCTGCCGGTTTACGTCGGCATGCTGATTCCGCTGGTGAACCTGCTGGTGATGCCCGCGGCCGTGGCTGGCTCCACCCTGCTGTGGGTACGCGAACGCCGCAGCCGGACATCATAAAAACGTAATAAATATGTCACGCCGGCATCATGACCCGACGCCATACTCGGATCATGAACATAGCCCAACCCTCCGGCCAGTGCTTCGCATTGGTGACAGAAACCTATCCGCCGCAAATCAATGGCGTTAGTAATACGCTGGGCAAGCTCTGCGAGGGACTGCTGGGCCGCAATCATCGCGTACAACTGATCCGCCCTGCCCAACCCGGTGAAAAGCCGGGCTCCACCCAGTCCGGCAACCTGCTGGAGCGCTGCGTGCGTGGCTTGCCGATCCCCGGTTATCCCGGGCTGCAGTGGGGTCTGCCAGCCGCTCGCAAGCTGAAAAGCCTGTGGAGCCGGCAGCGCCCGGATGCGGTCTATCTGGCCACTGAAGGTCCCTTGGGTTGGTCGGCGCTGCGCCTGGCGCGGCGCATGAAAATCCCGGTGATCAGCGGTTTTCATACCAATTTCCAGCAATACAGTAACCACTTTCACCTGGGGCTGTTTCACGAACCCGCCCTGCGCTATCTGCGTTGGTTCCATAACCAGACACGCCAGACACTGGTCGCCAGCTCGACCCAGCAGCGCGAACTGAATCGCCTGGGCGTGCAGAATCTGTCACTGCTCGGCCGCGGCGTGGATTGCACACACTTTCACCCCACCCATCGCAGCTCTAGCCTGCGCGAACAATGGGGCGCCAACAGCGACGACATAGTGCTGCTGCACGTAGGGCGATTGTCGCCGGAGAAAAACCCGGAGTTGTTGATAGACAGCTGGAACAAGCTGCGCGCAGCCCAGCAAGCAAAGGGTACGCGTCTGCACATGGTAATCGTGGGGGATGGCCCGTCTGCGCGCGAGCTGCGCAAACGTATGCCGGACGCGGTATTTACCGGCGCGCTGACCGGCAATGCGCTGGCCTGCGCCTACGCCAGCGCCGACATCTTCGTTTTTCCGAGCCTGACTGAAACCTTTGGCAATGTGGTGACCGAGGCCATGGCGTCGGGCCTGGCCGTCTGCGCATTCGACACCGCCGCTGCCCATCAACATATTCAGGATCGCTACAGTGGCTGCTTGGCACCGCCCAGCCATGATCAGTTGTTCACCGATAATCTCAGCTGGCTGGTACAGGATGCAGAAGGGCGTCGCAGCATCCGCCTGCACGCCAGACACCGCGCCTGCCAGCTGGACTGGCAGGCGATAGTGCAACGTTTCGAGCGCTGTCTGTTGCAGGCAGCGCTGGGTCAGAGCATTCCGGTACAGGCAGTCCCGAGCAAGTAGGCGCCGGTACCGGACCGCATCAGACCAGGGTTTTCAGCGCTTCGCGGCTGAAGGGTTCGATGTCGGCGAAACGACCTTCGCGCACCTTGGCGGCCCACTGCGGATCAACCAGCAAGGCACGACCCACACCCACCAGATCAAACTCGTTGGCCGCCAGACGGGTCAGCAGGTCATCAATGTTGGCGGTCTGGGCCACCTTGTCGGTATTCACCATGAACTCCAGGAACTCGCCGTCCAGGCCCACGCTGCCAACGGTGATCGCAGCCTTGCCGGTGATCTTGCGTGTCCAGCCTGCCAGATTGAGATCGGAACTCTCGAATTCCGGCTCCCAGAAACGACGCTGCGAGCAATGGAAAATATCTACGCCAGCGTCCGACAGGGGCGCCAGGAACTGTTCCAGCAACTCAGGGGTAGGCGCCAGACGTGCGGTGTAATCCTGCTGCTTCCACTGCGAAAAGCGGAAGATGATCGGGTAGTCAGGGCCAACCGCTGCACGGACCGCACGAATCACCTCAACAGCAAAGCGGCCACGGTTTTCCATGCTGCCGCCGTAGCCGTCGGTGCGTTGGTTGGTACCTTCCCAGAAGAACTGGTCGATCAGATAGCCGTGCGCGCCGTGCAGCTCAATGGCGTCAAAGCCAATTTCCTTGGCGTCCTTCGCGGCCTGGGCAAAGGCAGCAACCACGTCATCGATGTCAGCCTGAGTCATACCCTTGACCAGCACCTTGCCTTCTTTCTGCTTTTCCATCGGGCCATAACCTGGCACCTCTGGATCAGGCTCGGTACCCAGGCGGCGTACGTTACCCACGTGCCACAGCTGTGGGGCAATCTTGCCGCCAGCCGCGTGCACGGCCTCGACCACCTGCTTCCAGCCAGCCAGCGCCTCTTCACCATAAAAGTGCGGCACGTTGTGGTAGCCGTTGGCGCCCGCGTGGTTGACCACGGTGCCTTCGGTGACGATCAGGCCAACGCCGGATTCGGCACGGCGACGGTAGTAATCCACCACCCCCTGATTAGGCACGCCCTTGGGCGAGAAATTGCGGGTCATCGGCGCCATCACAATACGGTTGCTCAGGGTCAGCGGACCAAGGGTGATAGGCGCAAACAGGGGGGCTACATCGGCAGACATGATTTATTCCTCTTGGGTCGTGGTCAGCTACGCTGTAAGGCCGAAAGCTGACCGGTCGTCTTGGTTGATTGAAAGAGCTATTCAAGCGCTCAGCAGGCGCTCCAATTGATCGATAAATACCCGCAGCGGCGCTATCTGGCGATCGGTCTTCATGCGCAGCAAGGCGCCCTCCCAGGCCGCGCCAATGAAGCTCGCCAGCGCCGCAGGATCCTGATCCGGGGAAATCTCGCCAACCGTACGCGCCTGCTCCAGGCACTCAGCCAACACCTGGCTGGAGCGCTGCAGGATAGCCGCAGCGGCATAACCAATCGGCTGACTCTCATCCGCTTTCTCATGACAGAGACTGCCAATGAAGCATTGATGGGAGGGCTGCTCCTGATTGGCGAAGTAGCCGATCAGGTCGCGGTAACAACGCAGAATACGCTCGCGCGGTGACAGCTCGGGGGCGCTCAGCGCTGCGGCAAAACGCTCTATGCGCGGCGTGTAATAGTAGTGCAGGGCCTGAATGGCGAAATCTTCCTTGCTCTCGAAATAATGATAGAAGGAGCCCTTGGGCACACCGGCGCCCTGGGTGATTTCCTGCACGCCGGTGCCGTTGTAGCCTTTACGCAGCATGACGCTGGTACCGGCCGCCAAAATGCGCGCGCGTTTGTCCTGGATCGTATTCATGCCAGCACTATACGACCGGTCAACTTTATTTAATAGCGGCAAAGATAAATATTGATCTCAGTGATAGTGATAGATTGAGCGCCTGCGCCGCGGGTTTTCTCCAGGCGAAAAAAAACCAGCCGTAGAAGGCTGGTTTTTTAGTAGGCTAAAGCGCTGTTATCAGTGCTCTACACCACCTTCGCCATGAATGTGGCCGTGGGCCATTTCATCGTCGGTCGCTTCGCGTACTTCAACTACCTTGACGTCGAAGGTCAGCTGCTCGCCGGCCAGCGGGTGGTTACCGTCAACGGTAACCTCATCGCCTTCCAGTGCCTTGATGGTAACGATCTGCATGCTGCCATCCGGACCGGAAGCGTGGAACTGCATGCCGACTTCCAACTCATCAACGCCTTCAAACATGTTGCGACCCAGTACCGCGATCAGCTCGGCATTGAACTCGCCGTAGGCTTCTGCCGGCTCAACGGTTACGTTCACGGCATCGCCAGCCTGCTTGCCTTCCAGTGCCTTTTCCAGACCCGGAATGATATTGCCAGCACCATGCAGGTAGACGAGCGGCGCGCCACCATTGGAGGAATCCAGCACCTCACCATCTGCATTGGTCAGGGTGTAATCGATGGAAACAGCCTTGTTGGCAGCAATCTGCATAATCTCGTTCCTATCATTTGCTTAAAAATCGTGAGTGTACGCGGATTAACCCGCAAACGCACGGCTTGACCCGACTAGCGGGCCGACTGAAGATGAGGCCGGCGGCCAACACAAGACAAGGGTTCACAGTTCAGTTGCAAGCGGCCGGGCTGGCCAACGCCACAGTGAACCTTAAAGACCCGCTGGCATCAAACTGCTGGCACGCTGCGCAACACGCGCCAACATTACTGGCAGCCTGAAGCTGCCCTACGAAACGGGAACACTGACATACCATGAGAGATCGCCTGGTATTGGTCATCAACGGTGGCAGCTCATCGATCAAGCTGGCACTGCGCCAACAGGGAAGTTCCGAGCCCGTCTTTGAAGCACAGGCCGAACGTCTGAACACGCCCCAGGCCAGCTACAGTTACGCCGGCGGCGACAGCCACAGCCTGCCCGACGCTGACACCAAGGCGGCCCTGAACGCACTGCTGCCACTGGTAGAACAACATAGCAACGGGCCGATCAGCGTAGTGGGTCACCGCGTTGTGCATGGCGGTGAGCAGTTCACCGGAGCCCGCCTGATTGACGACGAGGTGCTGGCCGGCATCGAGGCCAACGCGCCGCTGGCGCCCCTGCACAACCCCGCCAATCTGAGCGGCATTCGCGCTGCCATGGCCCTGCTGCCAGACATCCCCCAGGTTGCCGTATTCGACACCGCCTTTCACCAGAGCATGCCGCCGCACGCGTTTCGTTATGCCCTGCCAGACGAGCTGTACGCGGTGCACGGCGTGCGTCGCTACGGCTTCCACGGTACCAGTCATCAGTACGTGGCCAACCAGGCCAGTCTGCTGACGGGGCGCAAGGACGGCAAGGGCGCCTGGCTGAGCGCACATCTGGGCAATGGCTGCTCCAGCTGCGCCATTCTGGATAGCAAGAGCATGGATACCAGCATGGGGCTCACCCCGCTGGAAGGTTTGGTCATGGGCACCCGCAGTGGCGACGTCGATCCCAACCTGCACGCCCATCTCGCGCGCACCCTGGGCTGGGATCTGCCGCGCATCGAGCAGCTGCTGAACCGGGAGAGCGGCCTGTTGGGGCTTTCGGGGCTGTCAAACGACATGCGCGAGCTGGAGCAGGCGCGGGCCAACGGCCACGGCGGAGCACAGCTGGCCATCGAGGTATTCTGCTACCGCCTGGCGCGCTCGCTGGCCGGACTGGCCATCGCGCTACCGCACATCGACGGGCTGATTTTCACCGGCGGCATCGGCGAGAATTCGGCGCTGACCCGCGCCCTGACGCTCAGCCACCTGGGCGTGATGGGCTTACGGGTTGACCCCGACCGTAACAGCGCCCTCGCCCGCGGCGAAGCCGGGCGCATTGAAGCTACGGGCTCACCCGCTATTCTGGTCATACCAACCGATGAAGAGCGGCAGATCGCAGAAGAGAGCCTGACGCTGCTGGACCGCGAACCCACCCGAACGGAATCGCCGGCATGAGCCAACACACCTTCTTTGTCGCACCCACAGGTTTTGGCGTGGGCCTCACCTCTACCAGTCTGGGCCTGATCCGCGCCTTGGAACGCACCGGCCTGCGCGTGCATTTTCTCAAGCCTATCGCCCAACCCCATCCAGGCGACGAGGGGCCCGAGCGCTCAACGGAGCTGATCAGCCGTACCCTGGGTCTGACACCGCCTGCCGCCATGCCGCTCGCTGAGGTCGAACACATGCTGGCCATCGGTGAGCTGGACGACCTGATGGAAGAAATGGTCAGCCGCTATCAACAGGCCGCGCAGGACGCCGACGTGGTGGTCGTGGAGGGCATGGTGCCGACGCGGCAGAGCAGCTACGCCGCGCAAATCAACCAGTCGCTGGCCAAAAGCCTGGATGCCGATGTCATTCTGGTCACCACGCCCGATGGCGATGACATGGCCAGCCTGGCCGATCGCATCGAGATTCACGCCCAGGCCTTCGGTGGCCCGTCGCACCCCAAGGTACTAGGCGTCATCGTCAACAAGGTGCATGACCTTGAGGACGAAGCGCTGGCCGATGTGCCCGATGGCCGCGCGCTGAAAAACACCCTGAAGAGTTTTGCCCAGGCGCTCAAGCAGGCATCGGTGCGGCTGGATACCGAGGATTTCCGCCTGATTGGCTGCGTACCCTGGCAGGATGAACTCAACGCGCCGCGCACCGCCGACATCGCCACCCTGCTGAAAACCACCATCTATCATCCGGGCGACATGCAACAGCGCCGGGTGATGGAAATTGCGTTGTGCGCACGCACCGTGCCGAACATCATTGATCGCCTGAAACCTGGCACCTTGATTGTTACCCCCGGCGACCGCGACGACATCATCATTGCCAGCAGCCTGGCCTCACTGGCCGGCACGCCACTGGCCGGTCTGCTTTTGACCGGCGACATGGCGCCAGACCCACGAGTGGTTCAGCTATGCCAACCCGCGCTGGATCAGGGCCTGACCATTCTGGGCGTCAGCACCAACAGTTTCGATACAGCCACTCAGCTGGATCGCATGAACCGCGAAATCCCGATCGACGACCGCGACCGCGCCGAACGCGTGACCAACTTCGTCGCCTCGCACATCGACCACGCCTGGCTGGCCAAGCGCTGCGATACGCCGCGCGAGAAGCGCATGTCACCGCCGGCCTTTCGTTATGAGCTGGTGCGCCAGGCGCAGCATGCCGCCAAGACCATTGTGTTGCCCGAAGGCGACGAACCACGCACTGTGCAGGCCGCCGCCATTTGCCAACGTCGCGGCATTGCCAACTGCATTCTACTGGCCAAGCGCGATTCGGTAGAAGCGGTTGCGCGTGCGCAGCACATCACCCTGCCCGACGGCCTGCAAATCATAGATCCGGACGCGGTACGCGAGCGTTACGTTGCGCCCATGGTCAAGCTGCGCGAGGGCAAGGGCCTGAACGAGCCTATGGCCCTGCAGCAGCTGGAAGACAACGTGGTACTGGGCACCATGATGCTGGCCCTGGACGAAGTCGACGGCCTGGTTTCCGGCGCCATCCATACCACAGCCAACACCATTCGCCCGGCCTTTCAGTTGATCAAGACCGCCCCCGGTTACAACCTGGTCTCTTCGATCTTCTTCATGCTGCTACCCGAGCAGGTACTGGTGTACGGCGACTGCGCAGTCAACCCCGACCCCACTGCGGTGGATCTCGCTGAAATCGCCATTCAAAGCGCGCGCTCGGCCGAAGCCTTCGGCATTCCGGCCAAGGTCGCGATGATCAGCTACTCGACCGGCAGCTCAGGCAGCGGTAGCGAGGTCGAGAAGGTACGCGAGGCCACGCGCCTGGCCAGAGAGCGCGAACCCGGACTGTTGCTCGACGGCCCGCTCCAGTATGATGCCGCCGCGATTGCCAGTGTCGGCCGCCAGAAGGCGCCAGACAGCCCGGTGGCCGGCCAGGCCACTGTGTTTGTGTTCCCCGACCTGAATACCGGCAACACCACTTACAAGGCGGTGCAACGCAGCGCCAACGTGGTCAGCGTCGGTCCGATGCTGCAAGGCTTGCGCAAACCGGTCAACGACCTGTCGCGCGGCGCGCTGGTAGACGATATTGTCTATACCATCGCGTTGACGGCCATACAGGCCTATAACAACCAATGACATAACGAGAACGATCGCCCTAGCGATCCTGCTGAAGAGCCCACCACCCATGCTGTCTTTTCTACCTGCCTTCGTGCGCGGGACCATCGCTACCCTGCTGCTGGCGCTGAATACGCTGTGCTGCGCCTCGCTGCTGTTCTGCGTGGCACTGTTCAAGCTGATCCCCATCTCCAGCTTGAAGAAACTCTGCACTCTGATCATGATCGAGATTGCCGAGTTCTGGATGTACTGCAACAGTGGCTGGATGAAGCTGGTCGGCAGCACCCACTGGGAAGTTGAAGGCCTCAACCAGCTGGATTACCGCGGCTGGTATCTGGTCACCAGCAACCATCAAAGCTGGGTCGACATTCTGGCGTTGCAACACGTACTCAACCGCCGCATGCCGATGCTCAAGTTCTTCTTGAAGCAGGAACTGATCTGGGTACCGGTAATTGGCCTGTGCTGGTGGGCGCTGGACTTCCCCTTCATGAAGCGCTACACCAAGGCCTACTTGGAGAAGTATCCCGAGAAGGCTGGCCAGGACCTGGAAACCACCCGCAAGGCCTGCGAAAAGTTCAAGACCACGCCGGTCGCGGTGTTCAACTTCCTGGAGGGCACCCGCCTGACACCCGCCAAGCATGCCCAACAGCAGTCGCCGTTCAAGTATCTGCTCAAGCCCAAGTCCGGCGGCATTGCCTTTGTACTGGATGCCATGGGCACGCAGCTGCGCTCGCTGCTCGACATCACCATTCACTACCCCAACGGCAATCCCAGTTTCTGGGATTTGCTAAGCGGTCAGGTGCCACACGTAGTCATGCACTGCGAGCTGAAACCCATCCCCAGCGAATTTCTTGGCAAGAACTACCAGCAGGATGCTGAATTCAGAGCAGAATTCCAGGCATGGGTAAGTCAGCTGTGGCTCGACAAGGATGCGCATCTGGCCAGGCTGCACGCGCAGTACCCAACGCCCACAGATCGCGCCCGCCAAAACAACGGCTAGGCACGACTGCCAGGCACAAAAAAACCGCGCTGGAGCAAGGCTCTCAGCGCGGTTTTTTTCGCGCGTATTACAGCTGGCTGAGGTTGATCTCAACCCGGCGGTTCTGCGCTCGACCCGCTTCGGTATCATTACTGGCAATTGGCTGGCTCGGCCCAACACCGGCGCTACTGATGCGTGCACCGGGCACACCCTGACCTGACAGGTAAGAGGCGACCGCACTGGCACGTTCCCGCGAGAGGCGCATGTTCAACTCGTTAGACCCGGTGCTATCGGTATGACCCACAATGTTGATGGCGTTCTTGTCGTATTCCTTGAACACCTTCACCAGCGAGTTCAATGTCGGATAGAAGCTGCTGGAGATATCGGAGGAGCCGGACGCGAAGGTGATATTACCCGGCATGACCAGTTGAATGCTGTCTCCATTGCGCACAACCTGTACCCCAGTACCGGTCAGCTCCTGACGCAGGCGCTGCTCCTGCTTGTCGACGTAGTAACCGTAACCACCACCGGCGGCGCCGCCGACAGCAGCGCCGATCAATGCACCCTTGCCACGGTCCTTGCTGCTGGAGGTGGCAGCGCCGATAGCGGCACCTGTCACGGCGCCAATACCGCCGTAAACAGCAGACTTACCAGCCTGCTCTTCGCCGGTGTAGGGGTTATTGGTACAACCGGTGAGTACCAGCGCGCACACGCCGGCAGCAATCAAACCTTGGCTTTTCATAATTTTTCCCTTTCAACTGTTATCAGTGTCATCTTTATCACACGGCGGGCTCTAGGCGGATTAGCATCCGGAGCCGCGCAATCGATGCCGTAACACACCGCACATAGTGCGGTTCAACCACGAATAAACGGGTTTTCGCGTTTCTCGTCGCCGATGCGGGTCTCCGGGCCATGGCCAGTTACCACTACGGCATCGTCATCCAAGCTATAGAGCCGCTGACGGATGGATCGTTCAATTTTCTGATAATCGCCGCCCCATAAGTCGGTACGTCCAATCCCCCGCCGAAACAGGGTATCGCCCGCGATCAGCAGCTTGTCATGCGGGAACCAGAAGCTCATCGAGCCCGGTGTATGTCCCGGCGTGTGAAGCGCCACACCGCAGCCGCAAGCCAAGGCCTCGTCATCTTGCAACCATTGGTCCGGCGCTGGCACGGGTGTGTAGGGCACACCAAATCGCTTGCATTGCATCTCCAGATTGTCCCACAGGAACTGATCATCCTGATGCAGGTGCAAGGAGGCGCCAGTGGCCTTCTTCATTTCACCCGAGGCCAGAAAGTGATCCAGGTGAGCATGGGTATGAATAATGCTGACGACCTGCAGACCCAGCACCTCAAGGCGATCGAGAATCAGTTGATGGTCTCCGCCCGGGTCAATTACCAGCGCCTTTTTCGTCAGCGGATCACCCACGATGGTGCAGTTGCAGCCCAGTGGGCCGACGGGAAAGGTTTCACGGATCAGGGCGGCAGGTGCAAGGCTCATGGTAATCCTCTTGGCGGTCAGGGAGGTCGACGCGCATCACGCGACCAGCCGCATGATAGCAGCCGGCAAGCCGGGCTTTCTCCTCAGGTGTGTTCAAGCGCCCTCGGCTGGCCAAGATGCCCAGCTTGGCTAAGCTGGTGTTTAGCCCAGCAGAGGCCGCCGCCGTACCATTTGAGGGAGTTTGCCCATGGATAGAAAACAACACTCGCGCCGCCTGTTCAAGAGCGGCGCTGCCGCGTTGCTGAGCCTGACCTGCTCGCACCAGGCCAGCGCTGGCGGCATCATGTTGTATGAGGTTGGCCAGGAGGGCGCCGGTCTGGCCAATGCCGGCGCGGCTGTGCTGGCGAGCGACCCCAGCGTGTTGATGAACAACCCGGCGGGCATTTCGCGACTGGAAGGGACTCAGGTAAATGCCAGCGGTCAACTGGTCATTGGGCACATCAAGTTTGCCGCGGACGCTTCCAGCGACTTCGACGGCAACAACGGCGGCAATGCGCTGAAATACCTGCCCGGCGCCAGTTTTTTCATCAGTCACCAGATTGACGACAGATCCAGTATCGGCTTCGGCATGTACGGTAACTTCGGGCTGGCGGTGAAGTACGACGATGACTGGGCCGGGCGCTACTTCACCCAGCAGGCTGCGGTGATTGGCCTGAGCTTTGAACCGGTCTATTCCTACAAGGTGGACGACAAGCTGTCACTGGGCATCGGGCCCCGCATCATGTACGGCTACTACCGCACCCAGGCAGCCGTCGACAACAACGTACTGGGCCTGGGTGGCGGGCGCAGCGACGGCCAGCTGGAATACCAGGACACCGACATCGGCATCGGCCTGAACATGGGCCTGCTCTACCAGTTGAATGAGCGCGTGGACCTGGGCCTTGCTTACACCAGCAAGGTCGAGCTTGAGTTTGAGGATCGCCCGAGCTTCGACAACATCAACAATCCGCTGCTGGATGCCGCGCTGCAGACCGCCAACATCCGCAGCCTGGAATTGGGCATGCAGGTGCCGCAAACGCTGCTGCTCAGCTCCAGCTACCGGCTCGACCCGCAGTGGACCCTGCTCGGCACCCTGGGCTGGCAGGACTGGAGTGAGTTTGGCGACATAGGAGTAGAGGTAGAAGCTGCCGGGGGCAGCGTGACCACCGGCGTAGACCGCCGCTACAAGGATACCTGGCACGCCTCCCTGGGCGCGCAGTATCAGGCCACCCGCCAGCTGCGCTGGAACATGGGCATTGCCTACGACAGCACCATGGTCGACGACGCTGATCGCACCGTCGACAACCCGGCCGCCGCCGCGTGGCGATTTGCCGGCGGCCTGAACTACGCACTGGACGATAATACCGACCTGCACCTGGCCTACACCCTGGTCTGGCTCGGCGATATGGACGTGTCGCAGAGCAAAAGCCGCTCCGGCGACAGCCTGAACGGCAGCTATGACCGCAGCGCGCTGCACATCCTGGGCGGCGGCGCCGTATGGCGCTTCTAGCCGCGCGCCGCCATCAGGGCCGAGCGCCATGGTGGCGGCAGGTATCTCTGACTATTCGTTGTATATTAGCGCCATTCAATAACGGAACCGCGCCCGAATCATGTCCCGAACGCCCTGCAACATCGCCCTGCTGGCCTTGCTAAGCGTCCCGCCCCTGGCCGCCGAGCCACTGCGGCTGACCACTGCCAATGTGGAAGACAAGGTCAATGGCATCCTCACCCTGATGTCTTATTCAATGACCCTGGACCTGGCTTCCAGCGCCCTGCAGATCAGCGACAACGACACCGGGGACCCGGCACTCACCATGACGCAGCTCGGCGGCGGCGCGACCATGAGCGATGAGGTCCCGCTGTACCTCGAGGGCTCTATTGCCTACAGTCGTTACGACCCCAAATTTGTCGCCTCCAATGGCGTGCAAACCCGCACCATTCCAGTGAAATGGACCTCGCTCACTGCCGCCGGTGGCATCGGTTGGGATTTTGCGCTGAATGATGAATGGGTGTTGCGCCCGATCGGCAATGTCGCGCTGGGCTACATCAGCAGCGATATCAACAGTGCGCGGCTCTACCTGAACTACGAACTGGACCGCGAGATCGAGTTTCTCGACGACGGACAAATGGGCGCGCTCGGTCTGGGCGGCGCCATGATGCTCGATTGGGAGCGTGTGCGCGAGGAGTACGAGGCCGATCTGGAGCTACGCTATAGCTACCTCGACCTGCAGAACATTGGCGGTGACAAGGCCATCGACGGCAACGTGACGGCACAGACCGCCAACCTGTGGACCCGGTACCGCGCGCCCACCGGCTGGACCGTCATGCATAACCCGCTGCGCTACGTGCTGGAATACTCCCACTCCGAGTATTTGGGTGAGCAACGCGGTGCGCTGGGGTTTGACCGGCTATCGACCATTGGCGCCGGCATCGAGTTCGACTCCAGCGCCTACCCGGTCTTTATTACCCGCACCCGGATACTGATTCGCCAGATGTTCGGTGATGGCGTCTCCGGCACCGCACTGAGCTTTGCAGTCAGCTTCTGAACAGCTGATCGGCGCGCACAAAAAAAGGCGTAGGGGCAACAACCCCTACGCCTTTTTCCTGTGCCGCCCTGCCGTCAGCGAGGCGACACGCTCAACGCTTAGCGAACACCTGCCTGACGCAGCGCCGTGGGCGTGAAGTCATTGCTTGACGCCTTGTAGCTGTAGTCGTAGTTGTTACGCTCTTCGTTGTTCATGCCCATGGCCAGATAACGACCAGCCATCAGGTCATATAGGGTTTCCATGGCATAGCTAGGCACCTTGTCGGGGAAGCGCTGCAGGCCTTCCGCCTCGGCCACACGCCACAGCTCACCGCGACCGTCGTAATGGTCGATGTGCGCAGCCTGCCAGGAGTCCTCATCAAGGAAGAAGTGACGCTTGGCGTAGATGTGACGCTCGCCCTGTTTCACATTGGCTTCAACATCCCAGACGCGGTGCAGCTCATAGCGCACCAGATCCTGGTTAATGTGGCCGGCCTGGAAGATCTGATCGTACTTGACGCTCGGTGAAGCCAACTCGTAGTTGTTGTACGAGATGAACATTTCACGCTTGCCGTTCAGCTTCCAGTCGTAACGATCTGGCGCGCCGTTGTACAAGTCCAGGTTGTCGGAAGTACGCATGCCGTCGGCAGCAGTACCCGGACCGTCGTAGGAAACCTGCGGAGCACGGCGAACGCGGCGCTGACCAGCGTTGTAGATCCACGCCATACGCGGGTTGGCGACCTGGTTGATGGTCTCGTGCACCAGCAATACGTTACCGGCCAGACGGCTCGGGTCGGTGACCTGCTGCTTGAAGTAGTAGAGCATCTCGTTGGGCGCGCTGGCGTCATAGTCGGTCAACGCACTGGGCAACACGTATTCTTCAACGAAACGCACCAGGTTGTAGTTGCCGTTCACCTGTGGGGTCGCCTGGGTCACGGTACGCTGCAGCGAAGCACCGCGATAACGGGTGATCTGGTTCCAGATCACTTCCAGGCCATCCTTGGGAATCGGGAAAGCATAGGCCATCTGGTAATTGGTCAAGCCGTTACCACCGGCAACCAGCTCGGTATTGGCGGCGTTGTGCTTGGCGGCGTCGTTGATTTCCTGTGGCAGCGCTACGCTACGGCGGCTATCAAACACGCGCATCTTGAAGGTGTCAGGGTAGCGCTTGAACATCGCGATCTGACCGGGGGCCAACTGATCGGCATATTCTTCGTAGTTCGCTGCGGTGATGACGAACAGCGGCTGATCGTCCGCGTAGGGGTTGGCAAAAAAGCCATTGGCATCCACAGCAGCTGCATCGGTAGCCAGACCGCCGGTCCAGGCCGGGATGCTGCCCGCCGCATTGCCGGCAACTTCGGCGCCAACGGGGGTCAGGCTGTTGCCCAGCTCGGCAACCTTGTCTGCATCGGCAGCGGCAAAGCTGATCTGCGCGGCCAGCGTAGAGGCCAGGAAAGTAGAAGCAAGAATTATGGGTTTCATCGATTCGCCCTGTTTTGCTTGATTATTGGCGGCTCAACGCTGCTGAAATACGACGCAGCAGCAAGGCCGGACGGGTGACATCAAGGAAGCGCGCCATCGCGCCTGCATAAAGTGTAGACGCACGAAAACGCCCGTGCCGTACAGTCCGATAGACCGACACAACACAGCGTTCAGGATTATTAGGCTTTTTATATTCCTTGAGGAGTTGCGCACTTTATAGACTGGCGTGATGGCAATCAAGCCCAACTGTCCCATTACAGCGGCTTTCCGGCTGCCATAGGCCTCGCGCCAGCCCCTGTTTCTCGTGACCTGTAGCGCTGATACCGAGCCTACGGCCACCTTCGCAATGAGACATTCAGTGACAATTGATCAACGGGCCAGTGAGTACGCAATAAAAAGCCCGCCAACCAGCTAACTGGCGGGCGGGCTCTGCCTGCGTCAAGGTGTTACTTCAGGGAAGAAATACAGCTATCGCCAGACTCCAGCCACTGCGCGATCTCACCGCGAATACGCTTCTTGTCGAGTTTGCCAACGCTGGTCTTGGGGATTTCCTTGACCACGGCAATCTGCGTGGGGATCGCCCACTTGTTGATCCGGCCTTCCTCGACAAACGGTTTGAGGTGTTCGCACAGCGAGGCAGCGGTAACCTCCTGCCCTGCTGCGGCAACTACCAGAGCAAAGGGCCGCTCGTCCCAGCGCGGGTCGGGAATCCCGACCACGGCGACTTCCTTGATGCTGGCATCGCGGCTGATCAGGTCTTCCAGCTCCAGCGAAGACAACCACTCGCCGCCGGTCTTGATCACATCCTTGATGCGGTCACGAATATCGATGAAGCCCATGGCGTCGATGGTCGCCACATCGCCGGTGTGCATCCAGCCACCTTCCCACAGCTCCTGGCTTTTCTCCGGCTCGCGGAAATAGGCTTGGGTCAGCCAGGGTGCGCGCAATACCAGCTCGCCTTGGGTCTTGCCGTCCTTGGGCAGTTTATTGCCGTCGGTATCGACAATCTGCGCCTCAACCAATGGTCCGGGCACGCCGGCCTTGATGCGGTGGGCGGCGCGTTGGTCTTCACTGCCGGCCTCGAGCTCCAGGTTGATATAACCGGCAGAAATCATCGGGCAGGTTTCCGACATGCCATAAGCCGCGCTGAGCTGCATGCCCTTGGCAAGCGCCGTTTCATACAGGGTACGGTTCAAGGCGCTGCCGCCGATGATCACGCGCATGCCGGCAAAGTCGTAATCCTTGGCGCCCTCAGCATTGAGCACCATTTGCAGAATGGTCGGCACACAATGCGAGAAGGTAACCCCGTGATCCTTGATCAGCTTGACCAGCAGTTCAGGCTCGTAACGACCTGGATACACCTGCTTGATACCCAGCAGCGTCGCGGTATAGGGAATGCCCCAGGCATGCACGTGGAACATCGGCGTAATCGGCATGTAAACATCGCGGTTGCCGAGCATGCGCACGGTGTCCAGCGCACCCAGCGAGGTGGCTTGCGCCAGCGTGTGCAAAACCAGTTGGCGATGGGTGAAATAAACGCCCTTGGGGTTGCCCGTAGTACCGGTGGTATAGAAAGTGGTAGCAACCGAGTTCTCGTCGAAGTCGGCAAACTCGTAGCTTGGCTCGGCAGCGGCCAGCAATTGCTCGTATTCGCCGGCGAAGCCCGGAAGATCGGCTTCCTTGTTGTCTTCGTCGGTCAGCAGGATAGTCGTGGTGACGGTAGTCAGGTCATTCTCTATCGCCTTGTAGATAGGCAGAAATTCGCTGTTGATCAGCACCACGTTGTCTTCGGCGTGATTCATCGTATAGAGAATCTGGTCTGGCGACAGGCGAACGTTGATGGTGTGCATGATGGCGCCGAGCATAGGTACGGCAAACATGCATTCCAGATAACGGTGGCTATCCCAGTCCATCATGGCGACTGTGTCGCCGGCCTTGACGCCCGCTTTGCTCAGCGCATTGGCCAGGCGGCAGATACGCTCATTGAAGGTGGTGTAATCGTACCGGCTGATATCCCGGTAGATGATTTCCTGGGTACGCTCGTAACGCTGTCCGGAGAGCAACAGGTTCTTGATCAACAACGGCGTGGAATGTGCCTCGTCGGTGGGCTTGAGGATACGAGTATTAAGCATGAAATGACCTAGTGTTTTTGGGATTGTCAGGGCATGGGAGCAGTGCGCGAGCCCAATCAGCCTATGGAAAACAGCCTAAAGAATAGCTCAGCCGGCACGACCACAAAACATCATACGGATTTTAATCAGGGCCATTAAGCGTATAATTGTAAATAAAAGTCGCTTTATGACTGAATACTGATTCATAGTTTCAAAATCACAACAATGGAGCCAAATAGCATGTCCGACAACAGCATTGTTATCGTCAGCGGTGCGCGCACGCCCATGGGCGGCTTTCAAGGCAGCCTGTCCAGCGTCAGCGCGGTTGATCTGGGCGCCCTGAGTATTCGCGAAGCCATCAGTCGTGCCGGCATCGAAGCCGACGCGGTCGAAGAGGTCATCATGGGGTGCGTGCTACCCGCTGGGCTCAAGCAGGGCCCCGCGCGCCAGGCCAGCCTGAACGCCGGTCTACCCGCCGCTACCGGCTGTACCACCATCAACAAGCTGTGCGGCTCGGGCATGAAAGCCGTGATGCTGGCCCATGATCTGATCAAGGCCGGTAGCAACAACATCATGGTCGCCGGCGGCATGGAGAGCATGTCCAACGCCCCCTACCTGATCGAAAAAGCCCGCACCGGCCTGCGCATGGGCCACGGCGAGATCAAGGACCACATGTTCTTCGACGGTCTGGAAGACGCCCGCACCGGCCGCCTGATGGGCTCCTTTGCGCAGGATACCGCTGATCAGAATGGCATTACCCGCGCCGAGATGGATGCCTACGCCATCGAATCACTGAAACGCGCCCAAGCGGCTATCGAGAACGGTTCACTCGACAAGGAAATCGTCCCGGTGACGGTGACAACCCGCAACGGCGAGGTCGTGGTGAAGGATGATGAGCAGCCGCACAACGCCAATCTAGACAAGATTCCAACCCTTAAACCCGCTTTCAAGAAAGACGGCTCAGTAACGGCGGCCAACGCCAGCTCCATCTCCGACGGTGCCAGCGCCTTGGTGATCATGAGCGGCGCCGAAGCCGTACGCCGCGACCTGAAGCCGCTGGCCCGCATCGTCGGCCATGCGACCCAAAGCCAGGACCCGAGCGAGTTCACCCTCGCCCCCATCGGCGCTATGAGCAACCTGTTCAACAAGACCGGCTGGAGCAAGGACGACGTGGATCTGTTCGAGATCAACGAAGCCTTCGCCATGGTAACCATGCTGGCCATGCGCGAACACGGTCTGGATCATGCCAAGGTCAACATCTACGGCGGCGCCTGCGCCCAGGGCCACCCGGTAGGCTCCACCGGCTCGCGCATCATCATCACCCTGATCAACGCCCTGCAGAACACCGGCGGCAAGCGCGGTGTTGCGTCGCTGTGTATTGGGGGTGGTGAGGCGACGGCGATTGCGATTGAGTTGGTGTAAGGCGAACTAGGCTGGTCTGCGGAACAAGCACATTTACGTACGGAGCACGGACCAAAACTCCCATCTGAGCGGGCGAGTAGCGCAGATGGGAATGGGGTCCGTGCACTGTTCGACGGCTTGCAAGTAACTGGGCCGCTTTTATAGATCCGCCACCCCATCCACCAGCACCACCGGATACCCCAACGAACAGGTCTCTACCCTACCCTGCACGCCGTAGCAGGTCTGCAGAGAGTCCGACGTCACCACCTGCAACGGCTCGCCCATGCGACAGTCGCCACCCGGCGCCAACATGATCACCTGATCAGCAAAGCGCAGCGCCAGATTCAGGTCGTGACTGGCTACCAGCGCGATGGCCTGCCGCTCGCGCACATAGCGGCGCACCACTTCAAGGACATTCAGCTGCCAGCGCAAATCCAGCGCGCTGGTGGGTTCATCCAGTAGCAACAACGGCGCCTGGCGCACCAGCACCTGAGCCAGGCCGACCATCTGCCGTTGTCCGCCCGACAACTCGGAAAGGCGCCGCAACATCAACTCGGTGATCCCCAGCGAATCCGCCACCCGGGCGATGGCAGCGGTGATCTGTGCTTGCATAGTCTCGCCACTCAGGTAGGCGGCCCCGAGCAGCATTTCGTAAACAACCAGCGAAGTCGCCTGCGGCAGGGTTTGCGGCAGGTAGGCCACGCGGCGCTGCCGCTCGCGGGGCGACAGCGTAGCCAGCGGTCCGTCCTGTAGCGTTACCTGTCCGCTGGCCGGCTGCAAGCCAGCCAGCGCGCGGACCAACGTCGACTTGCCTACGCCATTAGGCCCGATCAATGCCACCAGCGAACCCGCCGGTATGCTTGGCAGCGTGATCTGCTGCAATACGCTACGCGCCCGATAGCCACTGCTCAGATTGGATATGCTCAGCGTCATAGCCCGGCCCTCTTTCCCCGAGCCAGAATCAAGCCGACAAACAGCGGCACGCCCACCAGCGCCGTCACCAACCCGACCGGCAGCACCACACCGGGCAGGATGCCACGGCTGGCGATGGACGCCAGCGACAGCAGCAAAGCACCGGCCAACGCGCTGCCCGGTAAAAAGAAGCGGTGGTCCTCACCCAGCAGCAGGCGAGCGATATGCGGGCCAACCAGGCCGATAAAACCTACCTCGCCCACAAACGCAGTCGCCACGCCGGTCAACAGGCTGACCCGCAATAACACCGCTGCACGCAATCGACCAACCGGCACCCCAAGGCTGCGCGCCTGATCTTCGCCTGTGCGCAGCATGGTCATGGCCCACGCCTGACGCAACGCAAACAGCAGGCACACCGCTAGTACCACGGCCAGCAAGGCAGCGCGATCCAGACTCGCGCGGGCCAGACTGCCAAGCGTCCAGAACACGATTTGCTGCACCGCTTCGGCCTCGGCCATGAACTGCACCAACCCCACCAATGCGTTCAAACCAAACAGCAGGGCAATACCGAATAGCACCAGCGTATGCACCTCGGTGCCCAGCGTGCGGCCAACCACCAGGAGCAAGGCGCAGGAGGCCGCGGCAAATACAAACGCCGCCAGTGGCAGCATGATCAGTTGACTCAAACCAGCCAGATTCGGGGCAAACACGATCACCAGCGAGGCGCCCAGGGTAGCCGCTGCGCCAATCCCAAGCGTGAACGGACTCGCCAGCGGATTATTCAGCGCGGTTTGCATCTCGGCGCCAGCCAGCCCCAGACTCGCTCCCACCAGTACCGCCATCAGCGCGTAGGGCAAGCGCAATTCCAGCACGATGACCCGTTGCGCGGCGTCACCTTCAACCCAGCCAAAGGCCAGCTGCACGACATCCCACCAGCCCAGCCCCATCGGGCCAACCGAAAGGTCAAAGACAAAGGCGAACAACAGTGCAGCGCTCAGCACCAACAAAAGCGCAGCGCGGCGCCACCACAACCTCCGGTAACCCTCTGCCAGGGTGTCAGGCGGCAGCGGCATCACAGCGTAATCCAGTAGGTGCCAGGCAGGGCGACCGGCTGATAACGCGAATGCAGCCGCTGCAGCGTGTGCTCCGGCTGCAAGTCAGCGAACTGCTCAGGGTAGAGCCATTTGGCCATGACTTGGACCGCCACTACGTTGAACGGACTGTTGTAGAAGTCGTGCCAGAGCGCGTGTACCTGGCCATTGGCGATGGCATCTATGTGCTGCATTCCAGGTTCGCTTACCAGCCGCTGCAAAGAAGCGCGTGCATCCTGCGGCTCAACACCCGGCCCCAACGCCACGTAACGTGCGCCCTCACGCACTGTCGCCCTTGAGCCAACGGCACTGGCGATATAGTGCTGACTGGGCTCGGTGACCAGCAGTTCGATACTCAGCATGCCGGCCGCGCCCGGCAAGCGGTCACGGGCAAGATTGCGACCTCCGGCTGCCTCGAGCAGATTGGCCAGCATGCCGCGCGCCATAGTTTCACAACAGCTGTCAGCCAGCCCGGCACGACTGTGCAAAAAAACGCTGGGCTGGGTATCTGGAGTCGGCAGGCGCGTGGTAACCGCCTGCAGCGCCTCGCGATAATCTGCCGCAAAGGCCTGTGCACGTTCCTGCCGACCAAGCAGCTCGCCCAGCAGTTCAACACTACGCGGTGTATTGCGCAGCGGCTGTTCACGAAAATCGACAAACACCACGGTAACGCCGGCGCGCTCCAGCTGCTCGACCAGCCGCGGGTTGTCGGACCCCGGCCCGTGGCCATGCAGACTGAAAACCGCCAGGTCCGGTTGCAGCGCCAGCACTTGTTCCAGGCTGAAGGTATCTGCGGCGCCCTGACCGATGGGCGGAATATCCGCCAGCGCCGGGTAGCGCTCCTCGTAGGCCGCATAGGTGCCGGGGGCTACCAGCGGCAGATCGCGCGGCATACCCACCAGCCGGTCCAAGACACCGGGGCCTTCCAGCAGCGCCAGCACTGGCAGCAAGCGCCCCTCACCCAGCACAATGCGTTCGACCTTGGCCGGTGGCGTCAGCTCACGCCCGGCCAGGTCTTCCAACGCCAGCACGGGTAGTGCCAGCCCCCATAACGCAATCAACCCGGCCAGGTACTGGCCGGGTTGCAGGAGTCGCCTGAACATCAGAAACGCATGGCCACGCCGAGACGGATCTCGCGGCCCGGTTCGTAGGAGCCAATGATGCCGTCATAACCCGGAATGGACTGGAAGTCTTCGTTGCTGGCGTGATCCAGGTACTGCTTGTCGAGCAGATTCTTGACCGTCAGTGACAAGGTAAGGTCGTCGTTCTGCAGCGGCAGCCAGCTGGCGTAAACATCGTGCACGCCGTACCCGGCCTTGTCGATCTCTCCCACACCGGTATCGATGGAGTCCAAACGCTCAACAAAACGTGCCTGCCAGCCCAGCTCCATCGATTCGCTGAAGCGATAATCCGCATTCGCTACCCAGGTATCGCCAATGCTGGTACCCAGACCGTTGTGCTCGTAAACGTTGAGGTCTTCACCGTCGATAGTCGCGTCGTTGTGGTGATAGCTCAGACCAACACTGACTGCATCCCAGTGGTAAGCGGTCTGCACCAGGTAACCCTTGGACTCCAGATCGCCCGCGTTGACGAACATGGTCGGACGCGGCACCGGATCAGCAATAGCATCCTTGATATCGGTGCGGTAGAGCTTGCCCGATAGCAGCCAGCCGCCGTTGCTGTAATCGAAGCCAATCTCGTTGGTGCGCGCTTTTTCCGGCTTGAGGCCAGGGTCTATTGTCGCGACATCGGCCTTGAAGCCATCGCGTACCTGCGGACCACGGAAAGCCTGGGTGTGGGCAAACCGAAGATTCAGATTGCGCGTAGCCTGAAAGCCCAGGCTGGCATTTGGGCTAAAGCCGGTTTCGTCAAAACGCTGGCCATCGGCGCTGTTGAACTTGTAAGTGTCGTAGCGGCCACCGAAGCCGAGCAACCAACGATCGGCCAGTTGCCAGTAATCCTGTGCATAAACCCCGTACACCTTGCCATCCTGTTCCTTGTCAGTGGGGTTCGTGCCAGGCCCTGCGGTGATTTCATCGCGGCGATAATCCACCCCGTAAGTCAGCTCATGACCGCCCAACAGGCTGGTGTTACGCACATCGGCGCCCCAGGTCTGTGCCTCGGCTTCATACTCGCCCCAACGGCCAATGACGTTCTGCTCCAGCTGGTTGCTGGTTTGGTAGGTGGTTACTGACAGATCCAGCAATGGACTTTCCACAGGGTTGAACTCATAACCCAGGTTCCAGGTTTCGCGTTGACTGCTCAGCGGATAAGCCGGATTGAAACTGCTGGTAACCCATTGCGGTCGCTGGTTCCGTTCGCCATCATCTTCACGGCGTTCGTAGCTCAGGCGCAGCGTTTGCGCTTCAGTCAAATGGCCAACCAGCTTGGCGAAGCCCAGTTGCTGACGTGAGCCAGTACCCGTGACGGTATCGCCATTGCCATCTTCGTAATCGTTTTGATCCTGATAGGTGCCCATCAGCATGGCAGACCAGTCATCGGAGAAGCGGCCGAACAGGGTGCCGTTGGCCTTGTAGCCCTCGGCATTGCTGAAGTAACCACCTTTGACGAGCGCACCTACCTGCTCACCGGGCCGTAGCAGATCTTCCGGGTCCTTGGTGACAAACTTGATGGCGCCGCCCAGCGCGCCGGGGCCCGAAAGCGCGTCGGTGGTACCGGCGCGCACGTCCACTTCCTTGAGCAGCTCGGGCTCAACGTTAATTCGCCCAGTATGGTGAAAAGTCTGGCCGGCTTGTTGCGCGCCGTCGATGCTGATATTCAGCAGGGTGTCTTCCAGGCCTCGCATGTAGAGCTTCTGCGCGACGCTGTGGCCACCGCCCACGCTGACTTCCGGTTGTGAAGCGAATACGTCTTCCAGGTCGGCCGCCTGAAAATGCTCCAGTTCCTCAGCACTGACGCTGCTGCTTTGCTGCAGACGTTCGCCCTTGATTTCCATCGCCGGCAACTCAGCCGGCTCGGCGGCATGGGCATTGTGAATGGCAAGGGCCAGGGCAACGCTGGCCGTCAGACGAAAAGCCACCGCGGTGCGCGGCAAAGTGAACTCAGACATACTGCTTCCTTGAATGCGTCTTTATGTGATTGATTCTCAATTGGACGGCATTCTCATTTGTCTGGAGCGTAACGCAAACCACTTTTACATTTGTTACGTTTGCAACCCGCCGCGCGGCAGGCGCATCTCGATCACCAGCCCGCCCTGCGCGCCGTTGCTTGCCGAGAGGCTACCACCGGTCGCCTGCACCTGCCGCCGCGCCAGTGCCAAACCCAGGCCAAAGCCGCTGCGTCCCTCATTGCTGCCACCGGACAAGCGAAAAAACGGCTGAAAAATACGCTCCAGCATGTCACCCGGCACGCCCGCACCGCAGTCGGCGACGCTCAATAGCCAGACGCCTGAGCGCTCCACCAGGCTGACCTGTACACTGCCGCCGCGCGGTGTATGGTCCAGGGCGTTGCGCACCACGTTCTCGATCGCCTGACCCAACGCGCGATGACTGCTGTTGCTTAGCCGGGCGCTGGCCGGCAGCTGCACGTTCAGCTTGTGCTCTGGATATTCAAAACGCGCGTCATCCACAATACTGTCGACCAGCTCGGTCAGGTCCAGACTTTCGTCGCGCAGTACCGGGCTCTCGTTCTCCAGCCAACTGAGGGTCAGGGCATCTTCCACCAGTTGCCGCATGCCGTTGCATTCGCCGCGAATACGTTCAAGCAACAGCTGATCGCCCTGTTGCTGCTCCGCCAGGCTGACCGCCATTTCGATGCGTGTGAGCGGAGTGCGCAATTCGTGAGACATGTCCGAGAGACGCTGACGCTGGTTTTCGATCAGTTGCTGGGTGCGCTCGGCCATGCCATCAAAGGCGCGTGCCAGCCCCGCTAGTTCATCCTTGCGCGCGCCCAGATCGGCCCCTACGCGCGCACTGTAGTCGCCCTCACTAAACCGCCGGGTGGCCAGTTCCAGCCGGCGCAGCGGGTGCATCAGATGACGGTAAAGCAGCAGACACACCAGCAGCAGCACTGCGAACGGCAGCACCACCTGTAACAACAGGCGCGAGGGTGACCAGTAGTTGCCAGGGCGCATGCGTTCTGGCAGCTGGATGACGAAATGGGTACGGCCATCACTGAACGGCAGGTCCATGGTCGGGTTTTCCGCAAAGTACAGATGTATCTTCCACGACACGTCGCGACCCAGCCCAAAGCCCTCGGTGAAACGTTGCGAAAAAGTACTGCCGGCGATGGGCGTAAGGTCAGATTGAATTACCGCCGCCCAAGTGTTTTCCTGCTCCTGCACGCTGCGCAGCCACTCGCTCAGCGCTTGCTCGTTGCCCGCGTTGTATAGCGCTTCGGCTTGCGCGCCATAGCTGCGCAGGGTGCGTTGATGCGACTCGGCGATAAAACTCATTGCCTCTTCGGTTTCCCAGGTCAGATGCGAGATGAGCCAGAACAGCGCCAGCATCCCCAGCACCAGAGTGGCGCACAGCTTCCACCACAGGCGGCGATTCATGCGAACAGGTATCCACGGCCGTGCAGGGTTTGCACCGGATCGGCCAGACCGGCGTCGGTCAGCCTGCGCCGGATGCGGCTGATGTGCATATCCAGGCTGCGGTCATAGCGGCTGAATTCGCGATCCAGCACGGTGCGATACAGATAGGGTTTGGACAGCACCTCGCCGCGCTGGGCCACCAGCTGCCATAGCAGGCGGAACTGAATGGCAGTCAGGTCAATCAACGTCTCGTTCACCCGCGCCTGTTGACTATCGCGATCCAACCGCAGAACACCCGCACTCAGTTGATCCAGCTCGCCCTGCCGCGCACCCAGTGGCGGGCGGCTGCGGCGCAGCACTGCATCGATACGCAGCTGTAGCTCCTCCAGACTGAAGGGCTTGGCCAGGTAGTCATCCGCGCCGTGACGCAAACCACGGATACGCTCCTCTTCCGCACCGCAGGCGGTAAGCATGATCACCGGTGTCTGCTTTTGGGCACGCAACCGCTTGAGCAGACTAAAACCGTTGAGGCCCGGCAGCTTCACATCCAGCAACACCAGGTCGGGCTCACTAGCCAAAGCCCGCTCCAAGCCGGCTGGGCCGTCGTACTGACAGTCAATGGCATAACCACCATGGTGCAATAGCTGACTGAGCTGCCCGCTCAGGGTGAGGTCATCTTCGATAATCAAGATATTGGCCAGTTGCGCGCCCATGCGTAGCCTCCCTTAACTGAGAATGCTTATCATATACGCATATAGCTTTTTGTCATCCTCGCGGGCGAGATCGGCGACGCACCAAATCAGGGCAAAGCACCAAACTGGTGCTAAAGCAGAGTTCGTATCGCCACCAAAACCGTCTCCGACAACCTTAGCAACTCCAAAAAACTGAAGATAACAAGCTGATTTTTAAGTATAAAATTTGACAATGCGTGACATTGTCAAACTCTGGCACGGTCCCTGCTCTGCCCTTGGTGCCTACAAGGCAGCTACCCGCGACGGACAGGAAACCGATGACTCGCTCATATCAGGGGCACTACCCAGAATCACCGCAGCCACAGCGCCACGCTGTAGCGCTGCCGCGTCAAACTCGCCCCCGGTTCCCTCTTAGCGACCCATCCCGCAGCCGCCAACTCACCCGGTTGGCAGCCTGCGCGGGTGCTGTGCGTATGTTCTGCAGCGGCCAGCCGCACGGCGGCGACCGCCTGATGCTGTCTCAACACCAATCACTGGACACAATCACAACAATGGAGATGTACCCATGAAACTGAAGAATCTGGTCAAGAAAGCCGGCGCGCTGGGCGTTGCCTGCAGCATGGCGCTGGGCGCGCTGAGCGTGCAGGCCGAGGAAACCATCAAGGTCGGTGTATTGCACTCGCTGTCCGGCACCATGGCCATTTCGGAAACCACGCTGAAAGACACCATGCTGATGCTGATTGAAGAGCAGAACAAGAAAGGAGGCCTGCTCGGCAAGAAGCTTGAGCCCGTCGTGGTTGACCCCGCCTCCAACTGGCCGCTGTTTGCCGAGCGCACCCGCGAGCTGCTGGAACAGCACCATGTGGATGCCATCTTCGGCTGCTGGACCTCGGTCTCGCGCAAATCCGTACTGCCGGTCATTGAAGAGCTGAACGGCATGCTGTTCTATCCCGTGCAATACGAGGGTGAAGAATCCTCACGCAATGTGTTCTATACCGGCGCCGCGCCAAACCAGCAGGCGATCCCGGCCGTTGACTACCTGAAAGATGAACTTGGCGTTGAGCGCTGGGTACTAGCCGGTACCGACTACGTCTACCCGCGCACCACCAACCGCATTCTGGAGGCCTACCTCAAGGCCGCTGGCGTGGCGGAAGACGACATCATGATCAACTACACGCCCTTCGGTCACTCCGACTGGCAGAACATCGTGGCAGAAATCAAACGCTTCGGTAGCGCCGGCAAGAAGACCGCCGTGGTCTCCACCATCAACGGCGACGCCAACGTGCCTTTCTACCGCGAACTGGGTAACCAGGGCGTTTCTGCTGAAGACATCCCCGTAGTGGCCTTCTCGGTCGGCGAAGAAGAACTCTCCGGCATCGACACCACGCCGCTGGTTGGTCACATGGCAGCCTGGAACTACTTCATGAGCGAAGACACCCCCGAGAACGAAGCCTTCATCAAGACCTGGCACCAGTTCACTGGCGATGAAAAGCGCGTCACCAACGATCCGATGGAAGCGCATTACATCGGTTTCAACATGTGGGTGAAAGCGGTTGAGAAAGCCGGCACCACCGATACCGACAAGGTGATCGATGCCATGGTGGGCGTAGAAGTACCCAACCTGACCGGTGGCACCAGCAAGATGCTGCCAAACCACCACATCACCAAGCCGGTGCTGATCGGTGAGATCCAGGATGACGGCCAGTTCCTGACCGTGTCCAGCACCGACGAGCTGGTGCCTGGCGACGCTTGGTCCGACTTCCTCGAAGGCAGCAAGGACCTGAAGTCCGACTGGACTGCGCCTATCAGCTGCGGCAACTACAACACCAAGACCAAAACCTGCCTCGGCGCGCAAGCCGAACAATAAGCAGGACGCTCTCTGCTGGCGGCAGCACGCGCCAGCGGAACCAGAGGGAGTGGCGTGCCGCTCCCTCTTTGCTTGCTCCAGAATAAAACCTTCAGGACTGCAGTTATGAACCCACTTTGCCGCTTTACACCCCGGCATAACCTGCACGCCGCGCTGCTTTGGCTGATCTGCCTGATGCCTTTGCACGCCAGCGCGCAAACGCCCGATGCCACACCCGATACTCCGCCCGAAGCCCAGACCGACGCCGTGCCTGCGACGCCACCGAGCTTTGAGCAACTGGTACAACAACTGGCCGGCGGCAGCCTGCGCGACCGCGCTGCTACCGTGCAGCAGCTCTCCAGCCAGAGCGATGAGCGTCTGGCGGATATTTTCAACGCTCTGGTCAGCGGTGACCTGCTGGCCAACAAGGACAAACCACCGGTCGTTGCCATTCGCAATGGCGATCAACTGACCGATGCCCTGAGCGGTGCAGAGCTGGCCGACAGCAAGGGCTTGCGCCGCATTCCGGTGAACAACAGCCTGCGCACGCAACTGCGCGGCCAAGTGGCCCAACTCAATTTGAACCACCCCAACACGGATAAGCGCTACGCCGCCGTGCAGCGCTTTATTCGTGATGGCGTGGATGCCGAAACCGCAGCCCTGTTACAGGCGCATCAGCAGGTGGAAGAGTCCGGCCGCGTGCAGGATGCGATCAGCACCGCGCTGGCGGTCTATCAACTGCAATCGCCTGAGCGCGATGTGCGCCTGGCCGCCATCGATGAACTCAGCGGTTCGCTGGAACAGGAAGCGCGCAACGCCCTGCGCGGCATTGCCGAGAACGACGCCGACGCCGAGCTACGCAGCGCCGCCGCCGAGGCGATCGAGTCAATCCAGGGCCGCATCAGCTTCTACCGATTTGTCGAGAACCTGTTCTTCGGCCTGAGCCTGGGCTCGGTGCTGCTGCTGGCGGCTATCGGTCTGGCTATTACCTTTGGCGTGATGGGCGTGATCAACATGGCCCACGGCGAGCTGATCATGATTGGCGCCTACACCACTTGGGGCGTACAGGTGCTCTTCCCTGACCTGATCGAATGGAGCCTGCTGATCGCCATCCCGGCGGCCTTTCTGATTACCGCGCTGGTGGGTATTGCCATCGAACGCGGCGTCATTCGCTTCCTCTATGGCCGCCCGCTGGAAACCCTGCTGGCGACCTTCGGTCTGAGCCTGGTGTTGCAGCAAGCCGTGCGTACCCTGTTCAGCCCGCTTAACCGCTCGGTCAGCTCGCCGGAGTGGATCAGTGGCACCTTGAGCATCAATCCGGTGCTGTCGATCACCTACACCCGCCTGTACATCCTGATCTTCGGCCTGATGGTGTTCTTCGCACTGATGCTGGTGATGAAGCGCACCACGCTCGGCCTGAAGGTTCGCGCCGTGTCGCAGAACCGCGCTATGGCGCGCGCCGTGGGTGTGCGCTCCAGCTGGGTTGATGCCCTCACCTTTGGCCTCGGCTCCGGCGTGGCCGGGGTAGCTGGCGTGGCGCTGTCACAGCTGACCAACGTGGGCCCCAACCTGGGCCAGGCCTACATCATTGATTCCTTCATGGTGGTGGTGTTTGGCGGCGTGGGTAACCTCTGGGGCACCCTCGTCAGTGCCATGAGCCTGGGCCTGATCAACAACTTCCTGGAACCCTACGCGGGCGCCATGCTGGCCAAGGTACTGGTGCTGATCATGCTGATTCTGTTCATCCAGAAAAAGCCCAAGGGACTCTTCCCGCAGAAAGGACGGGCGGCGGCCGACTGATCGGCCTGCCAACCCATCCATAGCCAGACGAATTCAACGAGGGAAGAAGTATGCTTACCCAACGACTGTTACTCAGTGATCGGGGCGGAATGCTGGTGCTGGGCCTGGTGGTCCTCATGGCGATCGTCGTGCCGATTCTCAATCTGGCGGTGCCGAGTGATTCACCGCTGTACGTTTCCAACTTTACTGTCGCCCTGCTCGGCAAGTTTCTCTGCTTTGCCCTGCTGGCCCTGTCGGTCGATCTGATCTGGGGCTACGCCGGCATCCTGTCGCTCGGCCACGGCGCGTTCTTCACGCTCGGCGGCTACGGCATGGGCATGTACCTGATGCGCCAGATCGGTGACCGCGGAGTCTACGGCCACCCCGAGCTGATGGACTTCATGGTGGTGCTCAACTGGCAGGAGCTGCCCTGGTACTGGCAGGGCTTCGACATGTTCTGGTTCGCCATGCTGATGGTACTGCTGGTGCCTGGCCTGCTGGCGCTGGTGTTTGGCTGGCTGGCGTTCCGCTCGCGGGTGACCGGCGTGTACTTTGCGATCATCACCCAGGCGCTGACCTACGCGCTGATGCTGGCCTTCTTCCGCAACGAGATGGGCTTTGGCGGCAACAACGGGCTGAACGATTTCAAGGAGATCCTCGGCTTCGATCTGGCTGCCAAGGCGACCCGCGTGGGTCTGCTTATTGCTTCGGCCATCGCATTGGTGATCGGTTATCTGGCCTGCCGCTACATAGTGACCTCACGCGCCGGCCGGGTGATCGTGTCGATCCGCGACGCCGAGAGCCGCACGCGCTTTTGCGGCTATCAGGTCGAATCCTACAAGCTCTGGCTATTCGTGTTTTCGGCCATGCTGGCCGCGGTGGCCGGTGCGCTCTATGTGCCGCAGGTGGGCATCATCAACCCCGGCGAGTTCTCACCGCTCAACTCCATCGAAATGGTGGTGTGGGTGGCCACTGGCGGGCGCGGCACCCTGTTTGGCGCCATCGTCGGCGCCTTCAGCGTCAACTACGCAAAAACCTTCTTTACCACCTTCTCGCCGGAAACCTGGCTGTTCATTCTCGGAGGCCTGTTCGTCCTGGTCACGCTGCTGCTGCCCAAGGGTATTGTCGGCCTGTTTGATCGCCTGCGCCGCAAGGGAGACAAAGCATGAACCCGCTCAACAGTTTGCGCGAAACCTGGCGCAAGGATCAGGTATTCGACCTCGTTCAGCCCACGCCGACCTTCGACAAGTCGCTGGACACCAAGCACGGCCCCATCCTGTATGTCGAGGACGTCAGCGTCAGCTTTGACGGCTTCAAGGCGCTGAACAACCTCAACCTGTACATCGACGACGGTGAGCTGCGCTGCATCATCGGCCCCAACGGCGCCGGCAAGACCACCATGATGGATGTGATCACCGGCAAGACCAAACCCGGTAGCGGTAGCGTCTACTTTGGTCAGCGCATCAATTTGCTCAAGCTCTCCGAGCACGAAATCGCCCGCGGCGGCATCGGCCGCAAGTTCCAGAAGCCAACTATCTTCGAGGCACTCTCGGTGTTCGAGAATCTGGAGCTGGCGACCGCCTCGAACAAGCACGTGTGGTACACGCTGAACAAGCACCTCAGTGGCGAGCAGCGCGACCGCATTGATGAGGTACTCACCCAGATCGGCCTTACACAGCATTACCAACAAGAAGCTGGCGCCCTCTCCCACGGCCAGAAGCAGTGGCTGGAGATCGGCATGCTGCTGGTGCAAAACCCGCGCGTACTGCTGGTGGATGAACCGGTCGCTGGTATGACCGGTGAAGAGGTGGAACACACCGCTGCCCTGCTCACCTCGCTCAAGGGTCGTCATTCGGTGATCGTGGTCGAGCACGACATGGCCTTTGTGCGCTCCATCGCCAACAAGGTCACGGTGCTGCATCAGGGCTCGGTGCTGGCCGAGGGCAGCATGGATCAGGTGCAGAGCGATCCGCGTGTGGTCGAAGTTTATCTGGGGGAATAAGGCGTGCTGAACATTCAAGGCATCAACCAGTACTACAACCAGAGCCACATCCTTTGGGATCTGGATCTGGAACTGAAAGAAGGCAGCTGCAGTTGCCTGTTGGGGCGCAACGGCGTGGGTAAAACCACGCTACTCAAATGCATCACCGGGCTGCTACCGGTGCGCGACGGGCAGATGAGCCTCAAGGGCCAGGACATCACCCGCATGAGCACTGAAAACCGCGCCCGCGCCGGCATCGGCTACGTACCCCAGGGGCGGGAGATCTTTCCGCTACTGACAGTGGAGGAGAACCTGAAGATCTCACTGGGCGCGCGCCCCGACAAGGCGCGCCAGATACCGCCGCAAATCTACGAATTGTTCCCGGTACTGAAAGAGATGAAGCACCGCCGCGGCGGCGACCTGTCCGGTGGCCAGCAACAGCAACTGGCCATCGGCCGCGCGCTGGTACTGGACCCCAAGCTGCTTATTCTGGATGAACCCACCGAGGGTATTCAGCCCAACATCGTGCGCGACATCGGCGAGGTGATCCGCAAGCTGAACAGCGAGCTGGGCCTGACCGTGTTGCTGGTCGAGCAGAAACTGCCCTTCGCCCGCCGCGCCGCCGAGCACTTCTTCATCATGGAACGCGGCCGGGTGGTCGCCAACGGCGAGATGACCGCACTGGATGACGAACTGATTCAGCGTTATCTGACCGTCTGAGCAGCACTTTTTGGGGGCCCTGTGTGGCCCTCAAAAAGCCTTTCACGCATCAAGCGCTACCTGCATCACAAAGCCCCAACACTCAACTTGCCCCGCCGTGCTGGGCAGCCGACCATGCCGCCTCATCTACCCACCAAGGACCACCGCATGTCAGGCTACCCAGCACTGCTCGGCACATTGCCCTATACCGTGTTACCCACGCAGCGCACCACCACTTGCCAACGCCCTCGGACCTTTGCCTACCCTTATGCCAACACCGCCAAGGTGGTATGCGACGCAGAGGACCGAATCTTGCGCAGCCTGGTATTTTCGCCATTGACCTTTCCGTTCAGCGCGCCGGCCCTGTTACTCAAGGCCAGCCTGGAGATTTGCACCGCCGCCCTGCTGGATACCGCCCTGCTCCCCGCCGAGCTGCAAAATAGTCGACCCTCCGCGCGACTCAGACCCTGAGCAACATTTATAACGGGTTATTCACCCGCCGGCCGGCACTTGCCTTAATCAAACGACTGTTCGACACTGGCTGCCGCTTTTAATCTGTGCACATGCATCAGTAACCATTCACTCGTAAACCATCAGGGGACAACCCATGAGCGATATTCGTTTTGACGACAAAGTCGTCATCGTCACCGGCGCCGGCGGCGGCATCGGCCGCGCCCACGCCAAACTGTTCGCCAAGCACGGCGCCAAAGTCATCGTCAACGATCTGGGTGGCAGCGCCAACGGCGAAGGCGCCAACAGCGATGCCGCGCTCCAGGTGGTTGAAGAAATCAAAGCAGCCGGCGGCACCGCCGTTGCCAACCCCGACAACGTGATCGACGGCGACAAGATCGTCCAGTGCGCGATGGATAACTTCGGCCGCGTCGACGTTGTCGTCAACAACGCCGGCATCCTGCGCGACAAGAGCTTCGTCAAAATGAGCGACGCCGACTGGGATCTGGTCTACAAGGTCCACGTTGAAGGCGCCTACAAGGTGACCCACGCTGCCTGGCCGCACATGAAGGACAGCAACTTCGGTCGCGTCATCTTCACTGCCTCTACCTCCGGCATCTACGGCAACTTCGGTCAGGCCAACTACGGCATGGCCAAGCTGGGCCTGTACGGCCTGACCCGCACCCTGGCCATCGAAGGTCGCAAGAACAACATCTTCGTCAACGCCATCGCTCCCACCGGCGGCACGCGCATGACCGAAGGCCTGTTCCCCGAAGGTGCCTTTGAAAAGCTCAAGCCCGAACTGGTTAGCCCGCTGGTTGCCTTCCTCTGCTCTGAAGACTGCAAAGAAACCGGCAGCCTGTTCGAAGTCGGCGGTGGTTGGATGGGTAAAGTCCGTTGGGAGCGCTCACTGGGCATTGGCTTCAACCCCGATGAAGGCTTCACCCCGGAAGACGTCGCAGCCAACTTCGAGCAGCTGTGCAACTTCGAAGGCGCCGTGCATCCGAAGGACAACATCGAAGCACTGCGTGAGTTGATGGCAAATATCCAGAAATTTGCCTGACGGCGAACGACCAGCGCCCAGCCACGTGCTGCGCGCTAGCCAAATAAAGCCCGCCTCTGATTCAGAAGCGGGCTTTTTGTTTATATTGCGGTAAGGTGACGGAGGCTGAGAGAAACAGGAAAGTAGTATGGCAAAAGCGCCGACCTCAGGACGAGCTACTCACTATCTTGGTTCTGACTGTAAGTTACCATTCGATCAGTTTCATCGACGCCATCTGCTGATTACTTACCAGCAGAGGCGGTGCAGCGAACGTTAGATTCTGCTGCAATAGAGACTCAGCAACCTAGCCGCGCGCTAACCACCGTTTAGCCGCTCGCTTCTTGGCTGCCGCAACAATAAGTCTACCCGGCGAAACCGAGCGCCAAGTCATCACAAACGCCCCGAATAGGCTGAGTGACCGCTTGCCGTCCGCATCGATTTTGGGTTTGACCAGCCCCTTATTCAGCAGTGCATCAGACTCTTCGCACAGGAACGCGGCGATTTCGGCAAAGCCCTGCTCCGCTCGGTAATCGACTGGCTGCAAATCACCCTTCAGACGTTTCCGCAACTGGGCATGTAACGACAGCAGTTGGTCAACGACCAGCACCTCCGGAAACTGGAAACTCTGCTTGATGGGCAGCGAAGGATAGGCTTCAGGGCGGTTGCTGTTCGAGACGTTCAGCCACCGGCCGTCGGCGAATTTCTGCGAGAACTCGCAGTAGGTGAGATCCGGCTGATTGGTCGCGCTGATGCCAACGACCGTTCCTGCCAGCTTCAGGTGCTCGTGCCAGTAGACACGGAAGTAGGTGTCGGCGTGACTATCGTGCAATGACGAATTGCCCACGACCACAAACCCGGCATCCGTAATCTGCTCATCGAAATACGGAACATCCTCGGTACAGCGCTCAAAAAAGTCGTCGTCGGGGATAGGATCGAACTGGACGATGGTTGAGATCTTCTGCGTCCGCCAAATAATGAAGGGGCCGACCAAGTTCATAAACAGTGGCCCGAGCAGCACCAACCCAAGCAGCCCCCCAAAAGCGATTTCCAGCATACGAATCCCTATACGCAGTGTGTTTTTCCTGCCCGGACTGTAGCAAACCCAAGCGCTGCCAGTTACTCGCTAGCGGACAATCGTGTAACTCGCACATTGAAACTGCGACCCGTGCCCTATAAACAAAAAACCCCGCGCTGTTTCCAGTGCGGGGCTCGCTTCAACACACTGCGCTCAACTTACCGCAGTTCGCAGGCTGAATCGTTCTAGACGTAAAACGCCTCCAACGGCGGAAAGCCGTTGAATTCAATCGCGCTGTAACTGGTGGTGTAGGCACCGGTCGAGAGCCAGTACATGCGGTCGCCGATGGCGAGGTTCAGCGGTAGGCCGTATTTGTAGTTCTCGTACATGATGTCGGCACTGTCGCAGGTCGGGCCGGCGATCACGGCTTCTTCCAGTTCGCCCTGTTTTTCGGTCCAGATCGGGAACTTGATGGATTCGTCCATGGTTTCGATGAGGCCGGAAAACTTGCCCACGTCGGTGTACACCCAGCGCTCCAGCGCGGTATGCGACTTGCGCGACACCAGCACCACTTCACTGACCAGAATACCGGCGTTGGCGATCAGTGAACGGCCAGGTTCCAAGATGATTTCCGGCAGTTCATCGCCAAAGTCTTCCTGCAGGAAGCGGGTGATTTCTTCCGCGTAGGTCTGCAGGGTGTTGGTTTTGGTCAGGTAGTTGGCCGGGAAGCCGCCGCCCATGTTGATCATCTTCAGGGTGATGTTGTCCTCATCTTTCAGACGCTCGAAGATCACCTTGACCTTGGCAATCGCGGCATCCCAGGCGCCGATATCGCGCTGCTGCGAGCCCACGTGGAAGGAAATGCCATAGGGCTCCAGGCCCAGCTCCTTGGCCAATACCAGCAGGTCCATGGCCATGTCGGTCTGACAGCCGAACTTGCGTGACAGCGGCCAATCGGCGGTGGTGGAGCCTTCGGTCAGAATGCGCACGTAGATCTTCGAGCCGGGTGCGGCCTTGGCGATATTGCGCAGGTCGGCCTCGGAATCGGTGGCATAGAGGCGCACACCTTTCTCATAAAAGGCGCGGATATGGCGTGCTTTCTTGATGGTGTTGCCAAAGCTGATCTGCTCGGGCTTGACGCCCAGCGCCATGACCTTTTCCAGCTCATAGATAGAGGCGATATCGAAGTTGGAACCCTTGTTCTTCAACAGCTCAAGCACTTCATTGGAGGGGTTGGCTTTCACCGCGTAGTAAACCTTGCCGAACGGGAAGCCCTGGACCAGTTCGTCGTAGGCACGATCGATGGTTTTCAGGTCTACCACCAGGAAGGGGGTTTCGTGCTGTTCGGCGCAGGCCTTGATGCGGCTGAAGGTCTCGCGGTCAAAATAATCATCAAGCTTGATAGACATGGCGTCGGCTCCAAAGCGTAAGTTCTGGTTGCGGACCGCGTGGGGGCAGGAAGATCAGATGCAGGGCAGACACACGTACCAATGCCCCTGCGAAGTGCAGAAACCATACGGCACGCTTTCCGACGGAAGCGACTCTGAACGCTGTTAGCCAACACACAACCCGGGGGTGCGAACGTCTGATCAGTATCCCCACTTTGGTTCGCCTACTTCCCAAGGCGTGCGCCGAAAGCAATAAGCCCGCCTGAAAACCGCGGTCTTGCTGTCTCGTCGTCAGTACTTGAGCCGTATGGATCGTGCCAGCCTCAACGTTCGGTGCGAACCATAAAACCAAGTGACCTTAGGGTCAATAGTAGGCAAAAAAATAGGACCTGTTAGTACAGACCAGTGGCGGGCGGCGCTGGTTCAATATAGGCATTGCCAATACAAATACGAACATCTATCATTCGCGCCTCAAATTTTATTCGGAGCACACCGTGAGCACTGAAGCCAACAGCACCGCCTCAGACGAAGCCGTCACCGCCGCCTCCAACGCTGATCCAGCCGCAACCACCGATGCGCTTAGCTCAGCGGCTCCCGTTACCGATCCGACGCAGCTGCCCGCGGAGCCGATGGTAAACGCCTTGCATGACAGTGCCGTGGCACCAACCTCCATGCTTGATACGGTCACCGGTTGGTTGGTGGTAGGCGGCCCGGTGGTATGGATTCTGTTGGCCATGTCGGTCGTCGCGTTGAGCATTCTGTTGATCAAGCTGTGGCAGTTCAACCTGCCGCGTCCCGAGGGCGGCCGTGCGGTAAACCGCAGCCTGTCGTTGTGGCATAAGGGCGATGCCGAGGGTGCCATCGCGCAACTGAACACCCGCCAGACCGTACCGGCCGTGCTGCTGCTGGCCATGCGCGGCATGCGCAATGGCACCGACCAGACACTGCTGCGCGAAGAGCTGCAGCGCGTGGGCAGCTACCGCCTGAATCAGCTCAAGTTGCTGTTGCGGCCACTGGAGGTGATCGCCAATCTGGCGCCGCTGCTGGGCTTGCTGGGTACCGTACTGGGCATGATCGAGGCCTTCCAGCAGATGGAGTCGGCCGGCAGCCGGGTTGACCCCTCGATTCTGTCCGGGGGTATCTGGCAGGCACTGCTGACCACCGCCGTGGGTCTGGCCGTGGCCATTCCGGTGGTGGCAATTCACAGCTGGCTGGAGCGCCGTGTTGAGCGCATCGCCGCCAGCCTGAATGATGCCGTCACCCAGGTGTTTACCCATCAGCCCAAGCCGCAGCACAGCGCGAAGGTGGCCAATGCAGCTTGAGGCCTTTCCGGGCAAAAAGCGCCGCGGCATCAGCCTGACACCGCTGATCGATGTGGTGTTCATTCTGTTGCTGTTTTTCATGTTGTCCTCCGACTTCATGCACTGGCGGCAGATCAGCCTGTCGTCGGCCAACGAAACCGAGAGCAAACCCGACACCGTCATGCTGATTCGCATCGAGAGCGACGCCGGCGAGCTGAGCCATGACGGCAAGCGCTACGCCCTGCAGGATCTACCGGCACTGCGCGCACTGGTCGCCGAAGACCCTGCGGCCGTCTACGCGGTCGAGGCGGTCGCTGGCGTGCGTACGCAGACGTTGGTCACTGTGCTGGACCGGCTGCACCAGGCAGGTGCCGACAAGGTGTCGATGACCGGAGTGCTGCCATGAACTTCAGCGGCCAGGAAGCACCGCGCAAGGACAATAGCGACGATCAACTGATCCCGCTGATCAACATCGTGTTTTTGATGCTGATCTTTTTCATGGTCGCCGGCCAGATCAGCGAGCAGGACAAGCAGTTCATCGCACCGCCCGAGTCGATCAGCGAAACACCGACCGACGCCGAAGCACCCCGCGTGCTGATAGATGCAGATGAGGTGCTCTGGCTGAACGATCAGGAAATTACCCTGGAAGCGCTCGAGGCGCCGCTGGTAGCTGCCTTCGAGCAAGCGGCCGACCCGGAAAGCTTCAGCATTGCCGTCAAGGCCGACGGCCAGGTGCCGGTGGAAACCCTGCAAGCGGTGATGCGCAGCATCAAGGCAGCCGGCTTTCGGCGCATTACCCTGCTGACGCAGCCCAGCGGTGAGGCATCATGATTCGTCCGCATCATTGGTTGATCGCGCTATTGGTTGCCCTTGCCGCGCACCTCCTCACCTTTGCCGTACTGGCGTACACCAAACCGGTCGGCGATGCCGCCGATCAAGGCGCCCAAGGCATCGAGATTGATCTGGGGATGCTGGGTGACCTGGGCGCAGCCCAGGAAACTGAGCAGCCGAAGGAAATCGCTCCACCCAAGCCCCAAGTCGCGCCGCCACCGCCACCGGAGCCGCCGCCTGCGCCCCCGCGCCAGCAAGCGGTGGCACAGGTGAAAACACCACCCAAGCCCAAACCCGAGCCGGTACGCGAGGCCGTACCAGAAGAGGTCAAGCAGGATGTCAGCGCGCCGACAGCGGTCGAAACCGGGCAAAGTAACACCGACACCAACGAGCTGAAACAATCGACCGGTACCGGTAACGCCACGACAGCGGGGGGTACCAGCAGCGCGACCAAGTCGTACTACTCGATGCTGGCGGCCAAACTCGCCCGCTACAAGCGCTACCCATCGGCATCACGCCGGCGCAACGAGCAAGGCACACCGGTTCTGTACTTCGTGGTGGGCCGCGACGGCTCGGTGAGCCAGGCCAGCATTCGCACCAGCTCAGGGTTTGAGCGCCTGGATCAGGCGGTGCTCGACATGCTCAAGCGTGCCACGCCCCTGCCCGAGTTCACTGACGATATGACCGAGCAACAGTTACCGATCACTATTCCGGTGGAGTTCAAGCTGACCGACCGCCGTTGAGGCGGTCCTGCAAATAACAAAGCCTGATAAGAAGAAACCGTCAATCGCGGTCCCGCCCACAGGCAAACCCGGCCCCTGACAGCTCCACCAGAGAGCGTGCAGCGGGAGCAGTCTGGGTAAGCCAGGGAACACAACCAGCTAGGAAAGAGAGCATGATCCAGACAAAACGTACTGCAGCCGCTGGCACCGTCAGCGCGGACCTTACCCTACGCAAGCACAGTGGCCATCGCGTCATGGCGACGTCACTGGCACTGGCCATCTCCGGTGCCATGGTCAGCCACCTGCACGCGGCTGAAGAAGAAGTTAACCTCGACACCCTGGTGATCGAAGACACCGGCATTCAGGCCGAAGCCAACCCCTATGCTGAGGAAGCCGCGCCCTACAAGGCCCGCGTGTTGTCTGACAGCCGCCACACCCGCGAGATTGCCGATACGCCGCAGACCATGACGGTGATCACCAAGAGCGCCATCGAAGACTCCGGCAAGACCGAACTGAAAGACATTCTGGCAGCACAGCCAGGTATTACCCTGGGCACCGGTGAAGGCGGCAACTCCTTCGGCGACCGCTACATCATCCGTGGCTACGAAGCACGTAGTGACATCTACACCGATGGCCTGCGCGACCCCGGCCTGATCACCCGCGAAACCTTTGCACTGGAACAGATCGAAATCGCCAAGGGCCCCAGCTCCACCTTTGCCGGCCGCGGCTCCACTGGCGGCGCGGTCAACAGCGTGACCAAGAAAGCCAATATCTGGGACGACTTCACCACGGTAGAAGGCGGCTTGGGCACAGATGCTTTCCAGCGTTACACCCTGGACACCAACAACGTGCTCTCCGATGAGCTGGCGATTCGCTTCAACGGTCTGTACACCGAAGCCGAAGTGCCCGACCGCGCGCCTGCCGAGAAGCGCCGCGAAGGCGCCCTGCTGTCCGGTGTGTACCAGCCGCTGGATGAGTTCAAGGTGCTGGCGGATTACTACTACGCTCGCAGCGACGATCGTACCGATCCTGGCACCTTCATGAACAATGGCAAGCCGGATGACGACGCCAAGTACGTTGGTCAGAGTGGGCTGGACTTTCAGGAGACTGGTGCTGACATCTTCACCCTGGGCTTTGAGTGGGAACTGGGCGACGGCGTCAAGCTGGAAAACAAAAGCCGTGTGGGCTCAACTGATAACAGCTACATCGTCACCGCGTACAGCTCGCGCAGCGGCGGAACCCGCAGCTTTGGCGGCTGGCAGGAAAACGATTACATCGGCAATCAAACCAACCTGACCATCGACAAGATGTGGGGCGATGTACGCCATACGGTCATCGTTGGCGGCGAGTATGCCAACGAGCAAACCGATGCCGGTGGCTATTCTGCCACACCAAGCAGTGTTGTAGTCGATCCCTACAACCCGGACAACAACGCCTGGAACGGCACCAAAACCCGCAGCGACAAACAGAGCGCGCTGGAGCTGGAAACCGTCTCGGCCTACGTAATGGATACCATCACGCTCAACGAAGACTGGGAAGTTTTTGGTGGCGCCCGCTATGATCGCTTCGATTACGCTTTGAACACCGAAGAGCGTACTGGCCGCGGCGGCGTGATCATTCCGGCAGCCACGTACGAATACGACGACGGTTTCTGGAACGGCCATCTGGGTGTCGTCTATTCGCCCTGGGAACACGGCAACGTTTATGTTAGCTGGAGTACCTCGTCCAATATCAACGGCGGCGAAGCCGACGCGGTCACCAACTGCGGCTACGGCGGCCTCTGTGTCGACGACGCGGGCAACTACGCCCAGGCGGAGCCGGAGCAGTCGACCAACTGGGAGCTGGGTACCAAGTGGAACCTGCTGGATCATCGCCTGCTGCTGACCGCTGCTGTGTTTCAGACTACCAAGGATGACGTCATCGAAGGCGGCAACGACTCTTACCAGACCGGCGGCAGCCTGAACACTGGCAAGAACCGCGTACACGGCGTCGAGCTGGGTCTCTCCGGCAACATTACCGACAAGCTGAGCGGCCAGGTAGGCGCAGCCTTGATGGACTCCGAAACACTGGAGTCCTACAACGAGGAAAACGAAGGCCGGCCTAAAGCCAACTTCGCCGAGAAAAGTGCCAATGCCCAACTGCGCTACCAGCTGACTCCCGCCTTTGCGTTTGGCGGCACCATGACCTACTCCAGCGAAATGTTTGGCGGCCAGCCCGACGAAGGCGCCAGCGGTAACATCAAACTGGACGGTTACACCGTGTACGACCTGTTCGCCAGCTATCGCTTCAACGAGCAGTTCGATCTCCGTGCGAATGTGCAGAACATCTTCGATGAGGATTACTACACCGCGGTTTACCGTGGCGGCAGTATCGTCTACAAGGGTGATGCCCGTAACGCTCAGCTGACGGCACGCTACAAGTTCTAAGCGCACATCAGGCTGAAACCAGCGGCGGCGAGGACAACTTCGCCGCCGCTCTATTGTCAGGGGAATGAATGTGATTATTCCGATTGCAGGCGTATTCAGCGCCGAGGATGTCGGCAAGATCCGCAGCCATCTGGACAACTGCGCCGACTGGCAGGACGGCAACGCCACGGCCGGAGGCCAGGCCCGTCAGGTCAAGCAGAACCAGCAACTGCCGCTGGACAGCAAACTGGCGCAGCAGTTGGGCGACATCATTCTCAACACCCTCTCGCAACACCCCACTTTCATCTCGGCGGGCCTGCCGCTGAGACTCTTTCCGCCGATGTTCAATCGTTACCGCAGCGGCGAAACCTACGGGCTGCACGTGGACAACGCGATTCGCTATGTGCCCGGCAACCCCAACCCGATTCGCACTGACCTGTCGGCCACCCTGTTTCTCTGCGACCCGCAGGAGTACGAGGGCGGCGAACTGGTCATTGAAGACAACTACGGCGCCCAGCGCGTGAAGCTCAACGCCGGTGACCTGGTGCTCTACCCGTCTACCAGCCTGCACAGCGTCACCCCGGTGACCACTGGGGCAAGAACCTGTGCGGTGTTCTGGTTGCAGAGCATGGTGCGCAACAATCAGCAGCGCGAGACCCTGTTCGAGCTGGATCAAAGCGTACAGGCGCTGACCAGCGAACTGGGCGCCCACCACGACGAGGTGGTGCGGCTGTCCGGCATCTATCACAACCTGATTCGTCAATGGGCGGATACCTGATGTCTGCACCCGAGACCCCGCGTGCGCCGCTGAGCGCCATCCCCGCCGATCTGGTCAGCGTGGCCGATTATGCGCGCTACGCCCCGGCATTTATCCCACACCCGGTAATGGAATACATCGCCGGCGGCGGCGCTGATGAACTCAGCCTGAAGCGCAATCGGAACGCGCTGGATGCATTGCAGATACTGCCGCGCGCCCTGGTCGACTGCACCGCCGGCGGCACCCACACTCAGGTACTGGGTGAGCGGCTGCGCCACCCGGTGCTGCTGGCTCCGGTGGCTTTTCAGACTCTGGTCCATCCCGAAGGTGAGCTGGCCACGGCCGAGGCGGCCAGCGTGCTGGAAACCGGCATGGTCGCCAGCACCCTGTCGAGTGTCAGCCTGGAGGCCATCGCCGCGCGCTGTAGCGCGCCAAAGTGGTTCCAGCTGTACATGCAGCAAAGCCGCGACTTTACCCTGCAATTGGTACGCCGCGCCGAGGCGGCCGGTTATACCCAGCTGATGGTGACGGTAGACGCCCCCTTGCACGGCATCCGCAACCGCGCGCAGCGCGCGGGTTACGTGTTGCCGCCCGGCGTGGAAGCGGTCAATCTGAAGGACCGTCCGCCGCTGCCCAGCGCCAGCTTCGAGCCCAGTCAAAGCATCGTATTTCAGGGCATGATGAGTGAAGTACCCGCCTGGGATGACATCGCCTGGCTACTGCAGCAAACCCGCTTGCCGATTACCCTCAAGGGCCTGCTGCATCCGGCCGACGTGCAGCGCGCACAGGACATGGGGCTGGCCGGCGCGGTGATCTCCAACCACGGCGGCCGCACGCTCGACTGCGTGCCCAGTCCGATCGAGATGCTGCCGCAAATCCGCCAGCGTGTCGGTCAGGACTTTTGCCTGCTGCTGGACGGTGCCATCGAACGCGGCACCGATGTGTTCAAGGCCCTGGCCCTGGGGGCAGACGCCGTGCTGCTCGGCCGGCCCCAGCTTTATGCGCTGGCGGTGGCCGGCAAGCTGGGTGTGGCACACATGCTGCGTATCCTGCGCGAAGAGCTGGAAGTCACCATGGCGTTGGCCGGTACCCCGACCATCGCCGATATCACCCCAGAGGCACTGCTGCCTCGCTAGGTGGCTTGCCTCATACCCCTTCCGGACGACGCTGCCGCTCATAAAGAAAGGTCAACACCTCGGAGCGCAACTGGTTGTAGCGCGCGTCACTGGCCAGCGCCAGACGGTCACGCGGGCGCGGCAGATCCACTTCCAGCACTTCACCGACGGTAGCCGAGGGGCCGTTGGTCATCATCACGATCTTGTCGGACAGCAATACGGCTTCGTCCACATCGTGGGTCACCATGATCACGGTGTTGTTCAGATCACTCTGAATCTCCATGACCGAGTCCTGCAAGTGCGCGCGGGTCAAGGCGTCCAGGGCGCCGAAGGGCTCATCCATGAGCAGTACAGAGGGCTCCATTGCCAACGCCCGCGCGATCCCTACCCGTTGCTTCATCCCGCCGGAAATCTCGGCCGGATACTTGTGAATGGCGTGATCCATGTGCACCAGTTTGAGGTTGTGCTCAATCCATTCACGCATCTCTTGCTTGCTTTTCTTGCCCTTGAACACGGTTTTCACCGCCAGTTCAACGTTCTGATAGCAGGTCAGCCAAGGCAGCAAGGCGTGGTTCTGAAACACCACGGCGCGCTCAGGCCCCGGTTCGTTGACCTCGCGGCCATTGAGAATCGCGCCGCCTTCGGTGGCCTGCGCCAGCCCGGCTACGATGTTCATCACCGTGGATTTGCCGCACCCGGAGTGACCGATTATCGACACGAACTCGCCCTTGGCGATTTTCAGGTTGACGTTGTTGAGCGCCCGGAATGGCCCCTTGCGCGTGGGGAAGTCGATGGACACCCCGGACAACTCCAGAAAACAGCGGCCCTTGTTAACACCGGTGCTGTCCTGCTGCTCGCCCATTTCGGTCATGTTGTCTGCCACTTTCGGTTCACGTTTCAGCATCTGTACGACGGACATGGTTGTCACCTCGTTCTGGTTGGCGCAGCGGGTCGCTGCGCGCTGACTGAGAAATATGTGCAGGGCTGCTTCAGCTGCCTGCCGGTTTCTGGTGCGACAGCAACGCCTGCAGCGTGGTCATCAGCCAGTCGAGCAAAAAACCGATGATGCCGATGGTGATTACCGCGACCATGATGCGGCCCAGGGAGTCGGAGCTGCCGTTCTGGAACTCATCCCAGACAAACTTGCCCAGCCCCGGATTCTGCGCCAGCATCTCGGCGGCAATCAGCACCATCCAGCCCACCCCGAGCGACAGACGCAGGCCGGTGAAGATCATCGGCAGCGCTGCTGGAATGGCGATCTTGAACACTTGGGTGGCCCAGTTCAGGCGGATGACCCGGCCGACGTTGATCCAGTCCTTGTCGATGGACGCGACGGCCACGGCGGTATTGATCAAAGTCGGCCACAGCGAGCACAGGGTTACGGTCACGGCCGAGGTAATAAAGGATTTCTGAAACAACGGGTCGTCGCTGATGTAGACGGCACTGACCACCATGGTCACGATCGGCAGCCAGGCCAGCGGTGAGACCGGTTTGAATATCTGTACCAGCGGGCTGATGGCGCCGTACAGCTTGGGGCTCAGGCCGCAAGCTACGCCCAAGGGAATGGCGATAAAGCTCGCCAACAGAAACCCGGTAAACACGGTGACCAGGCTGGTGCCAATCTGATCAATGAAGGTCGGCTTGCCGGTATAGTCGCGCCACTTGATCTCGGCGTCCGCGTTAGCGGCCAGTTTTTTGGCGTTGCGCTCTTCCTGCCGCGCATAAAACGCATCGGCCTTCTCGCGTTGCTGCAGATGTTCGTCATACAGGTTGGTCGCCTGATGCCAGACGGCGACCGGGCCAGGCAGTACGCCCAGGCTGGTTTTCACCTGCGCCGCGCCGGCTGACCATAGGGCCAGAAACACCAGCAGCGCGATCAGCGGCAACCCTACCTTGTTGAACAGATCGGCAGCCTGCTCGCGCACATCTTCGCCTTTGCACAGTTTGACCATGGGCACCATCCAGGACAGCCCGGCCGTCTCCATGTAACCAATCAGTTTGTTGCTCATGCGGTCACCTCCATAGGTTGGGCGCGTGGGATGGCGGCGCTGTGCGCCGCCGGCTTCCCGGTTCAGATCTTGTCGTCACCTTTGAGGCCAATCTCGAACTGCTGCAGATAGGCGTTGGGTTTGCTGCCGTCGTAGGTCACCTTGTCGATGAACTCGGACTGCGGCGGCTTGAAGCCGGTCTCGTTGGCAAAGTCCGGGAAGGCCGAGGCCGGAATCTTGCCTTCGCTGATCAGCTCCTTGGCGGCCACTGCGTAGATATCCGGGCGATAAACCTTTTTCGCGATGTCCATGTACCAGCTGTCTGGCTGGGCTTCGCCAATCTGACCCCAGCGGCGCATCTGCGTCAGGTACCAGATGGCATCGGAGTAGTAGGGGTAGGTGGCGTTGTAACGGAAGAACACGTTGAAGTCGGGCACTGAACGCTTGTCGCCCTTTTCATACTCGAAGGTGCCGGTCATGGAGTTGGCAATCACCTCGGCATCAGCACCGACGTAAGCTGATTGCGAGAGGATTTTCACCGCTTCGCCGCGATTGGCGTTGTTGTCGGCATCCAGCCACTCCGCGGCACGAATCAGCGCCTTGACCACTGCAATGTGGGTATTGGGATTTTCGTCCGCCCACTGCTGGCTGACGCCGAAGACTTTCTCCGGGTTGTTCTTCCAGATTTCATAATCGGTGATGACCGGCACGCCAATGCCCTTGAATACCGCCTGCTGGTTCCAAGGCTCGCCCACGCAATAACCGGAAATGGTGCCGGCTTCCAGGGTCGCTGGCATCTGCGGCGGTGGCGTGACCGAGAGCAGTGCATCGGCATTGATCTGGCCCGAGGTATCACCCTTGGCCGGCGCGTAGTAACCGGGGTTGATGCCGCCCGCCGCCAACCAGTAACGCAACTCGTAGTTGTGCGTGGAGACCGGGAATACCATGCCCATGTTGAACGGCTTGCCGGCCGCCTTGTACTGCTCGATTACCGGCTTGAGCGCAGCGGCGCTGATCGGGTGTTGCGGCTTGCCGTCGGCGTCCAGCGGGATGTGCTTTTTCATTTCTTCCCAGACCGCATTGGACACGGTAATGCCGTTACCGTTGAGGTCCATCGAGAAGGCAGTGATCACGTCCGCCTGGGTACCAAAGCCGATGGTGGCACCCAGCGGCTGACCGGCCAGCATGTGCGCGCCATCCAGCTCACCGTCAATCACGCGGTCGAGCAGCACTTTCCAGTTGGCCTGAGCCTCGAGGGTCACATAGAGACCTTCGTCTTCAAAGAAGCCCTTTTCGTAGGCGATGGCCAGCGGCGCCATATCGGTCAGCTTGATAAAACCGAACTTGAGTTCTTCCTTCTCCAGATCCTCGACAGCCTGGGCACTGTGCAGTGGCAGCAGGCTACCAACCACGAGCGCGACCGCCAACGACAGGCCAGCACCAAAGGTCTTGCGGGTAAATTGCTTCATGGGACATCTCCGTTCGCAGTGTGAAAAGTCAGTCGGCTTAGAAGGCAACCTGTGCCATCAGCCAGAGTTTGTCGGTCTCGGCGAAGAGTTCGTCCTCTTCGTAGCGCGCATACTTGGCCAGTAGCGTCACGTCACCGAATTTTTTCGCCGCCAGCAGATCCAGCTCCTGCCCGTAATGGGCGCTGCCCTCGTCGGCGGAAAAGTCGTGGTAAACCGCCTGCAGCTTGACGCCGAACAGGCTGCCCGAGAGCTGCACATAAAGGTCTTCAAGGCCGTCAGCCGGGGTGGCGAGGAACTTGTCAGCCCAGCCATTGAAAGCGTGGCCGGTGGCGTAGGGCGTCTGAAACGCTGAGTCGTCAGCACCGAGCAATTCATAGCCGCCCAGCAACTGCACGCCGCTGACGTTGATGCCCAGCTCGGCCAATTGGTAATCGGCGCCGATATTTTCACCGTCGGCGTAATCACTCTGGCGGGCGTACTCCAGCGCGTAAACCAGGTTGCTGCTTTCGCCCAGCGCCGGCTCACCGGTCAGGCGCAGTCCCAGGGTTTTGTTGGAGCCGGCCGGGGTGTCGTTGAAATCGAGAAAGTAACCGTAGCCGGTAATCTTGACCCAATCGAAACCGGCGTAGGACAGGTTGACCAGATGGGTGTCGGTGTCGATATCGCCCTTGGGCGAGTCTTCACCAAAGATGCGGTTGACGTTGTAGATGTAGGCATAGTTGAGCGTGGTATCGCTCAGGCTGGTGTTGTTGACGGTAAAACCGTCAAAGGTCTGCTCGTTCTGGCGCCAGCCGACGTTGCCGATAAAACGCGCGTTGTCGTAGATGATGCGCTGGCGACCAAACTTGAGGCCGGTATCCGGGACGCCGGCATAGCTCAGGTAGGCCTGATTGACCTCGGTCCCCTCCGGGTCTGCCACTACGGCGTAGTCGGTATGAGCGCTGGGCAGCCCGGTGGCGTCGTTATACTTGCCGCCGCCGATCTCGGTCACATCATCAAATTCGACAAAGGCGCCAAAGCCTTTGTAAGGCGCGGTGGCAAAGTTGAGACGGGTGCGCAGCGTTGAAGCGTTGGCCTCCTTGCTCACATCATTCTGATCGACGTACTCGTAGCGGTAACGCAGATCCAGTCCGACCTTCCCCTCGGTCACGGCTTCTTTCAGCGATTGCGCTTGCGTTACGTCCTGCGCCAGCACAGCGGGACTGAAGGCCACCAAAGAGGCGGCCAATACGCTGGCGGTGTTGATAGTCCTGAATCCGTTTTGCTTGATCATGAGCACCCTTTCCTGAAAAACGCGCACAAAAAAAGGCGTCCACGAACATAGCTGTTGAGAACAGGTATGTTGGTGGACGCCTTTGCCCGAAAATTCTGTAGTTGATTCTGTCGTGTCTGGCGCCGCGCCCAGTCATTGAGCGCTGCGTCACAGAGGATTTAGCAAGGCGCGTGCCATAGATTTCAAACTATTGTTTTCAAAAGAAATAGGCATGGATCACGAATCCCGTGACCGAGGTTCACTGCAATAGTCCAGTGCAGACCGTGCGGTCATCGCACTGCAGCTGTGCAGTGGCAAGCCAAATCAACCAGCTGCTTGCCGAGTATCGGCAAGGCCTTATCGGGATGCCTTGCTACGCCAGGCGGCAATCGCCCAGGTGAAGATCAGGACACTGGCCAGGATCGCGAAGATCAGTAGCAGCGGACGCGGAAACTCGTTTCCGCTACTCACCACCCGCACATTCAGCTGCGTCGCAGCCTGGCGATCAGGCAGCGCTTGGCTATATGCCTGATCCAGCACCACCTCCATGAAATCCCGTCGGCTGCGATACCGCACAACACTGATGAACTCCCAGGGCTGCACTGCGCTGGGAGACGCAACCGGCATGGAAAATACCGGATAGCCGCCCTTTTTCAGCCAGAGAGGCAACATTGCCCTACTGAAGCGAGCCAGCGCCTGCTCGCCGCTGTCGGGGTTCAGCTGAAACAGATTAACCACGTGAACCGGCTTGCCGTCGTCAGCTCTCATAAATGTGGCCACATCCAGCCCCTGCAGAAAGTCGCGTGTTGTAGGGGGCAGCTCATCAACACGCTGCATATAACTATTGACCTCCGCTTCGGTTAACGGCGAACCGCCACTTCTATACCAGAGCGCTGTAATCAACATGAGCAATGCGGCTATCACGGCAACGATGAACACCGGGCGAGTGAACGGCATGGGTGCAGACTCCTGAGGGGGAAAACGCCAACTTGCGCTCACTAACTTGCATTTTGCAAGTACTTTTTATCGAGCTAATCTGCGGGCAGATGTAGGCGCTGCTGGCTCGCAAGCCAGCCAGCCAGCCAGCCAGCAATTTTGGTAGTGAATAGGCCGATGCTAGTATCTCTATTGCTGATAAATCGAGGTAACCTGCAGATGCCGGAAGAGTTTCCCTGTCGCACCCACTGCCCCATCAATTTCGCCCTGGAATCTTTCGGCGACAAATGGACGCTGCTGATTATTCGCGATCTGATGTTCAAGGCAAAGCAGTCGTTTGGGGACTTCCTCTCCTCCGATGAGAAAATCTCGACCAATATTCTTGCTGACCGCTTGCGGCGCCTTGAACAGCTGGGCATCGTCAGCAAGGCGACAAGTGAGAAGAATCGCTCTAAATCGATATATTCGTTGACCCAGAAAGGCCGCGACCTCCTGCCAATCATGCTGGAAATCACGCGCTGGAGCGGTAAGCACGACCCACAGACCCATGCGCCGGACGCACTGTTACAGCGTCTTGAAGCAGATACCCCTAGCGTGATCACACAGATTACGGCGGGCTGGGACGCAAGCTGATTTCAGTAGCTGCCAACGGCTCGCGAGCCACGCAACGAGATTGCACCAAAAACACCCAGCAAGCGCATGACGCACCAAAACATGGCATAACGTCATCTCGCCCCCGCCCCCATATTGCTGCACAGCCCCGTTAAAGCGGGCACCAGCGCCTAGCAGATTTTCTGGTCTGCTATTTGCTTTAGTAAATGCGTTCGCACTCCTCAAAGCAGTTGCAACACACAATTTGCAAATAGAGCGCTAGGGTTCCGGCTGATCTGCTCAGTGACTGGTCCGAGAGCACTCGACCTTTCAGTCAAAGGTTACACGGCGGGACAAAAGCCCGGGAGACGATTGGCATCACAGCCAGGAGTGCTCCGCGTGTCACTGAATGAGAGGTTCAAGATGAAAAAGATTTCCGCACTGGTTTTATCCCTTCTGCTTTCCTCCACCGCCCAGGCGCAAGACAGCTTCAAGGTCTGCTGGTCGATATATGTGGGCTGGATGCCCTGGGCCTACGGCGCCGAAAGCGGCATCGTGAAGAAGTGGGCCGACAAGTACGACATCGATATTGAGGTCGTGCAGATCAACGACTACATCGAATCCATCAATCAGTACACCGCCGGCCAGTTCGACGCCTGCACCATGACCAACATGGACGCCCTGACCATCCCCGCCGCCGGTGGCGTCGACAGCACCGCGCTGATCGTCGGCGACTTCTCCAACGGCAACGACGGCATCGTGCTCAAGGGCAAACAGCAGCTGGCTGACATCAAGGGGCAGAACGTCAATTTGGTGGAACTCAGCGTCTCCCACTATCTGCTGGCCCGCGCCCTGGAATCGGTCGATATGAAAGAAGCCGATGTGCAGGTGGTGAACACTTCCGATGCTGACCTGGTGGCCGCTTACGGCACCGCAGATGTGACAGCGGTAACCACCTGGAACCCGCTGCTGAACGAAATCGCCAGCCAGCCCGACAGCCACAAGGTGTTCGACTCCTCCCGGATTCCCGGTGAAATCATCGACCTGCTGGTGATCAATACCGATACCCTCAACGCCCATCCTGAGCTGGGTAAGGCGCTGACTGGAGCCTGGTACGAAATCATGGCGAAGATGCAGGCTGACGAAGCGGTGCGCACTTATCTGGCCGAAGCCTCAGGTACCGATCTGGTCGGATATCAGGCGCAGCTCGACAGCACCGAGATGTTCTATACCCCGCAACAGGCACTGGCGCTGACCCAGGACGCTGCACTGAAAACCACCATGCAATACGTCGCTGATTTCTCCTTCGATCACGGCCTGCTCGGTGAGGGCGCGCCGGACGCCGGGTTTGTCGGCATCAGCACGCCGGCCGGTGTGCTCGGCGACCCCAACAACATCAAGCTGCGCTTTGACCCCAGCTACATGCAGTTAGCAGCTGACGGTCAGTTGTAACCCGGACTCTTGAATCCACCGGGGGTCTTGGCCCCCGCCGCAAGGAAACACCATGAAGCGACTGATCAACCTGTCTCCCACGCCAGCCACCCGGCTGTTTATCGGGCTGCTGCCGTTCGTGCTGTTGCTGCTGGTGTATATAGTGGCGTCCGATGCGCGGTTGGAGGCCAACCCCAACGACAAGCTGCTGCCGGCCTTCAGCCAGATGGGCGATGCGATCGACCGTATGGCGCTGGAGCCCAGCAAGCGCACCGGCGAATACCTGTTCTGGGTAGACACCGCCAACAGCCTCAAGCGCCTGGCCATGGGTGTGGCCATCGCCGCCTCCATCGGCCTGGCGGTGGGCCTGCTGACCGGCGCGCTGCCGCTGATCAACGCCAGCATGAGCCCCTTGCTGACGGTGGTCTCGCTGATTCCGCCGCTGGCCATTCTGCCGGTGCTGTTTATCGTCTTCGGGCTGGGTGAGCTGTCCAAGGTGATGCTGATCGCGCTGGGTATCACGCCCTTTATTGCCCGCGACCTGCAACGCCGCACCCAGGAAATTCCCAGCGAACAACTGGTCAAGGCGCAGACTCTCGGCGCCAACACCAGCCAGATCATCGTCCGCGTACTGTTGCCGCAACTGATGCCCAAGCTGATCGACGCGGTGCGTCTTTCGCTCGGCGCTGGCTGGCTGTTTCTGATTGCCGCCGAGGCCATCGCCTCTACCGACGGCCTGGGTTACCGCATTTTTCTGGTGCGCCGCTATATGTCGATGGACGTGATTCTGCCTTACGTGGCCTGGATTACCTTGCTGGCGTTTCTGTTCGACTGGCTGCTGGCCACTCTGAGTCGTCGCCTGTTCCCCTGGAACGTGCAAGGAGGCCACTGATGATTGAAGTCAAGAACGTCGGCAAGCGCTACGACGACAACGTGGTGCTGGAACGCCTGAACATCAACGTAAAGGAAGGCGAGTTCGTCACCCTGGTGGGCGCCTCCGGTTGCGGCAAGAGTACCTTTCTGAAAATGCTGCTGGGCACCGAATCACCCAGCAGCGGCGAGCTGCTGCTCGACGGCAAGCCGATTGCCGACGAGCCCGGCCCGGATCGCGGCATCGTCTTTCAGCAGTATTCGGTCTTCCCGCACATGACTGTGCTGGAGAACGTGATGGCGGCGGTCGGCTTTGCCCAGCGCGGCTTGAGCGGCTACCTGTTCGGTAGCAAGCGCAAGCAGGCTCGCACGGAGGCCGAAGGCATCCTGCAGGAAGTCGGCCTTGGTCAGGCGCTGAAAAAGTACCCACACGAGCTGTCCGGCGGCATGAAGCAGCGGTTGGCGATTGCCCAGGCACTGCTCGGCAAGCCGCGCATTCTGCTACTCGACGAGCCCTTTGGTGCGCTCGACCCGGGCATTCGTGCCGACATGCACGAACTGGTACTGCGCCTGTGGCAAGAGCACAAGCTGACCATCTTCATGGTCACTCACGACATCAAGGAAGGCTTTCATCTGGGTACCCGCCTGTGGGTGTTCGACAAGCTGCGCCACGACCCGCACGCGCCGCAAGCCTTTGGCGCCACCATTACCTACGACCTGCCGATCGACAGCAGCGCCCGACAACCGGCGGCGCGCACCACCGCTGAAACCATTGAGCCACTGCTGGCCGACAACGCCAGCTGACCGCTACCCAGTTACGGAGATACCGGCAATGAGCATCACGCACTACAGCACTGAAATCCCCGGCGCCAGCCACTGGTCCCTGCGCGTACGCGCCGGCACCCTGATGCGCCTCACCGACCTCGGCGGCGGCGCCAACGTCGGCATGCTGTTCTACAACCCCGACAATCTGCTGGAACGCTACAACGCACCCGACACCCTGAAAGGCCAGCACACCTTCAAGCTGACCCAGGGCAACTGCCTGTACTCCGACATGGGCCGCGTGTTCGCCTCGATCGTCGAAGACCAGCTTGGCTGGCACGAAACCGTGTGCGGCAACAGCAACGCCGCGCAAGTGGCTGAGCGCTGGGGTGCACGCGACTACCAGGAGGCGCGCAACGACTGGCATCAGAACGGTTACGACGCCTTTCTGGTCGAGCTGGCCAAATACGGGCTGGGCCGCGCCGACATGGCCGCCAACTTGAACCTGTTCAGCAAGGTCGCTACCGACAAGGCCGGCAATCTGCAGCTGGTGGAGGGCCACAGCGCCGCCGGCAGCCAGGTCGCCCTGCGCTTCGAGATGGACACCCTGGTACTGCTGCACACCTGCCCGCATCCGCTCAATCAGGCCAAGGCCTACCCTTACACACCCGTGCAGATTGAACTGAGCCAGGCCGCAGCGGTGGACGATGACGATTATTGCCGCAACTTCCGCCCGGAAAACCAGCGCGGCTTCATGAACAACGCCCTGTACCACCTGGGCAAGTAAGCGAGGACACCATGATCAAGACCAGCTCACGCCAACCCGAGACGGCCTCGCAACGCACCACCATCGGCGCCGGCGATTACTACATCGGCATCGTCAAGGCAGGGCAGACCCTGCGCCTGCTGGACCTGGAAGGCAATCAGGCCGCCGACACCCTGTTCTTCAGCGCCGCCAACCCGGTCGAGCGCTACAGCGTGACCGACACCATCCGCGAGCAGGGCAATGTTTACCTGACCGCCGGTTCGGTGATTCGCTCGAATGAAAACAACCCCATGCTGGAGATCGTCGCCGATACCTGCGGCCGCCACGACACCCTCGGCGGTGCCTGCGCCAGCGAAAGCAATACCATCCGCTACGATCTGGAGAAGCGCTGCATGCATTCGTGCCGCGACAGCTGGATGCTCGCCGTGGCGGAAAACCCGGAGTACGGCATCAGCAAGCGCGACATTACCCACAACATCAATTTCTTCATGAACGTGCCGGTCACCGCAGACGGTGGCCTGACCTTTGAAGACGGCATCTCCGGCGCCGGCAAGTACGTTGAGCTGACCGCGCTGATGGACGTCGTGGTATTGATTTCCAACTGTCCGCAGCTGAACAACCCCTGCAACGGCTACAACCCGACACCAGTCGAGTTGCTGGTCTGGGACAACTGATCCGCTGAGCGCCACCCATTCACCCGCTTCAGTGGACGACCACTGTCGTATCCAGGCTTGGGACGACCCGGCAAAGGCTAGAGTGATGTTCAACAAAGTATTGATCGCCAACCGTGGCGCCATTGCCACCCGCATCATCCGCACCCTGCGCAAGCTCGGCGTCGGCTCCGTCGCCGTCTATGCCGAGTGCGACGCCGAAAGTCTGCACGTCAGACTGGCCGATGAGGCCTATAGCCTCGGCGAAGGCGCCGCTGCCGATACCTACCTGCAGGTCGACAAGCTGCTGGCCATTGCCGCCGAAACCGGCGCCCAGGCCATCCACCCCGGTTACGGCTTCCTCAGCGAGAACGCCAATTTTGTGCGCCGCTGCGAGGCCGCCGGGATCGCCTTTGTCGGCCCGACGCCCGAGCAGATGCTGGAATTTGGCCTCAAACACCGCGCCCGCGAACTGGCCGAACAGGCCGGCGTGCCGCTGCTGCCCGGCACCGATCTGCTGACCGACCTGGCCGCCGCACAAAGCGCGGCCGAGCGCATTGGTTATCCGGTGATGCTCAAGAGCACCGCCGGCGGTGGCGGTATCGGCATGCAGCTGTGCCACAGTCTGGAAGAACTCAACGGCGCCTTCGACAGCGTCAAGCGTCTGGGCGCCAGCAACTTTGCCGACGACGGCGTGTTTCTGGAAAAATTCATCGCCCGCGCCCGCCACATTGAGGTACAGATGTTCGGCGATGGCGCCGGCAAGGCACTTGCCCTGGGCGAACGGGACTGCTCCAGCCAGCGCCGCAACCAGAAGGTGGTCGAGGAATGCCCGGCGCCCAACCTGACCGATGCCGTGCGTGCCGAGCTGCACAGCACCGCCGAGAAGCTGCTGTGCTGCATCGGCTACCGCAACGCCGGCACGGTAGAGTTCATCTACGACGCCGACAGCCATGAGTTCTACTTTCTGGAGGTCAATACCCGCCTGCAGGTCGAACACGGCGTTACCGAAGAGGTCTACGGCGTGGACCTGGTCGAGTGGATGCTGCGCCTGGCCGCCGGCGATGCCCTGGACCTGGATGCACAGCGCACATCGCTCAAGCCCCAGGGCCACGCCATTCAGGTACGCCTGTACGCCGAAGACCCGTTCCGCGACTTTCAGCCCTGCGCAGGCCTGCTGAGCGAAGTGGCCTTCCCCTCCGGTGACGGCATCCGCATCGACCACTGGATCGAATCCGGGCTGGAAGTACCGCCCTATTTCGACCCCATGCTGGCCAAGGTCATCGTGCATGCGGCAGACCGCGACGCGGCGCTGAGCAAACTGCAGAACACCCTCGACGCCACCCGCCTGTACGGCAGCGAAACCAACCTCGACTACCTGTGCGCGTTGACCCGCGACCCGGCGCTGCTGGCTGGTGAAGTCACCACCCGCTACCTCAACAGCTTCCGCTTCCAGCCGGCGCGCATCGACGTACTGGCTGGCGGCACCCAGACCACCATTCAGGACTTTCCGGGCCGCACCGGCAGCTGGGATGTCGGCGTGCCGCCGTCCGGGCCGTTCGACAGCTACGCCTTCCGCCTTGGCAACCGCCTGCTGAACAACCCGGCGGATGCAGCGGGATTGGAAATCACCCTGCAAGGCCCGACCCTGCGTTTTGCCAGCGCCAGCCAGATCGTGCTGAGTGGCGCCGCGATTGACGCCAAACTGGATGAGCAACCGATTGCCGCTTGGCAGGTCATCGACGTCGCCGCTGGCCAAACCCTGACCCTTGGCCGCATCAAGGAAGCCGGTGCTCGTGCCTATCTGGCGGTGCTCGGCGGCCTGCAATGCCCGGACTATCTGGGCTCCAAATCGACCTTCACCCTCGGTCAGTTCGGCGGCCACAACGGCCGCGCGCTGCGCACCGGTGACGTGTTGCACCTGAGCGCCGCGGTCAGCATGGTCGCGGCGGCAGAGGTACCGAGCGAGCTGCGCCCGGCGATCAGCAACCAGTGGGAGCTGCGGGTAATCTACGGCCCGCACGGCGCGCCGGACTTCTTTACCGGCAAGGACATCGACAGCTTCTTCGCCACCGACTGGGAAATCCACTACAACTCCAGCCGTACCGGCGTGCGTCTCATAGGTCCGAAACCGGAATGGGCGCGTGAAGACGGCGGCGAAGCCGGTCTGCACCCGTCCAACATTCACGACAACGCCTACGCCTTCGGCACCGTCGACTTCACCGGAGACATGCCGGTGATCCTCGGCCCGGACGGCCCGTCGCTCGGTGGCTTCGTCTGCCCGGCCACCGTGATCACCGCCGACCTGTGGAAGCTCGGCCAGCTGCGTGCCGGCGACAAAGTGCGCTTTGTACCGGTCAGCATCGAGCAGGCGGTCGCGCTTGAGGCGGCGCAGATTCAGCAGATCGACGCACTGGCCGCCACTCCGGTCGAATGGCAGCCGGTGGCGGTCGACAGCCCGATCCTCAAGCGCCTGCCAGCCGAGCAGTTCGGTGACGAGATCGTCTACCGCGCCGCTGGCGACCACTTCCTGCTGGTCGAGTACGGCGAGCAGATGCTCGATATCCGCCTGCGCTTCCGCGCCCACGCGCTGATGCAGTGGCTGCAGCAAAACCCGGTGGCCGGTCTGCGTGAACTGACCCCGGGCATCCGCTCACTGCAGGTGCATTTCGACAGCCAGCAGCTGTCGCACAGCGCGCTGCTCGAGCATCTGCTCAAGGCCGAGCAGGCACTGTCTGAACGCCTCAATGAACTGGCGGTACCGTCGCGCATCGTGCACATCCCGCTGTCGTGGGACGACGAAGCCTGCCAGCTGGCGATCGAAAAATACACGCAGTCGGTGCGCAAGAATGCGCCCTGGTGCCCGAGCAACCTGGAGTTCATCCGCCGCATTAACGGGCTGGACAGCATCGATGACGTCAAGAAGGTGCTGTTCGAGGCATCCTATCTGGTCATGGGCCTCGGCGACGTCTACCTCGGCGCGCCGGTGGCCACGCCGACCGACCCGCGCCACCGCCTGGTGACCACCAAGTACAACCCGGCGCGCACCTGGACCGCCGAAAACTCCGTCGGTATCGGCGGCTCCTACCTGTGTGTGTACGGCATGGAAGGGCCCGGCGGTTATCAGTTCGTTGGCCGTACCCTGCAGATGTGGAACCGCTACCGCCAGACCCGCGAGTTCAGCAAGCCGTGGCTGCTGCGCTTCTTCGACCAGATCCGCTTTTATGAGGTCAGCCACGAGGAGCTGCAGCAGATTCGCCGCGACTTCCCGCAGGGCCGCTATCCGCTGCGCATCGAGGAAAGCCAGTTCAGCCTGGCCGAGCACGAAGCCTTCATCAGCGACAACGCCGACGACATCGACGCCTTCAAGCAACAGCGCAACGCCGCCTTCGCCGAAGAGCTGCGCCAGTGGCACGCCAACGGCCAGTTCAACTTCGAGAGCGAGGAGCTGGAAAGCGCCGCCGACGACATCAGCTGGCCAGAGGACAGCGTGGGCGTAGACAGTCCCGTGTCTGGCAGCCTGTGGCAGGCCGAGGTCAAGGTCGGCGATCAGGTCAAGGCGGGGCAAACCCTGTTAATCCTCGAATCCATGAAGATGGAAATCCCCTTACAGGCGCCATGCGATGGCGTCGTTACCCACGTATTGCAGCAGGCCGGTGGCCGCGTACAGGCCGGCCAACCGCTGGTGGTATTGCGAGACGCCGCGCAGGAGAACAACGCATGACCATCGATATGAGCATCAGCGGCCTGAAACAGGCCTACGCCAATGGCAGTCTGACCCCCGCCCAGCTGCTGACCAGTATCCGCGAACAGGCCGCCGCCCTGGCTGACCACTACATCTGGATTCATCTGCTCAGTGAAGCCGAGCAGCAGCCCTACCTCACCGCACTGGCAGGAAAAGACCCGGCCACCACGCCGCTGTGGGGCGTGCCCTTTGCCATCAAGGACAATATCGATCTGGCCGGCATCCCCACCACCAACGGCTGTGCGGCGTTTGCCTATACGCCGAGCGAGTCATCGCAGGTGGTGCAGCAGTTGATCGACGCCGGCGCCCTGCCGGTCGGCAAGACCAATCTCGATCAGTTTGCCACCGGGCTGAACGGCACCCGCTCGCCGCACGGCGCCTGCCACAACGCCTTCGACTTCGATTACATCAGCGGCGGCTCCAGTGCCGGTTCGGCGGTCTCGGTGGCCAAGGGGCTGGCCAGCTTCAGCCTGGGCACCGATACCGCCGGCTCCGGCCGGGTACCGGCGTGCTTCAACAACCTGGTTGGCTTGAAGCCCACGCGCGGTCTGCTGTCGGCCAGCGGCCTGGTGCCGGCCTGCCGCAGTCTGGACTGCATCAGCATCTTTGCCCTGAACAGCGACGATGCCAACAGCGTGCTGGCCTGTGCCGAGGGCTTTGATCCGCGCGACGGCTACAGCCGCGCCAATCCGTTCGACAACCAGCCCCGTCACTACGGCCTGCGCAGCGGTCCGCTGAAAATCGGCGTGTTGCCGGCCGAGCAGTTGCAGTTCTTTGGTGATGAGCAATACGCCGCCGCTTACGCCACCACCCTTGAACAGCTGCGCGGTGACGACATTGAGCTGATCAGCATAGATTACACCCCATTCAACGAAGCCGCGCTGCTGCTCTATGAAGGCCCCTGGGTAACCGAGCGCTATCTGGCTGCGCAGCCGCTGATCGACGACAATCCCGAGGCTATCTTCCCGGTGGTACGCGAGATCATCGCCCCCGGTGGCAAGCCACCGGCCACCGCGCTATTCAAGGCGCAGTACCGGCTGGAAGAGCTGAAACAGGCCTGTCACGAGCAACTGGCCGGACTCGATTGCCTGCTGACGCCCACCGCGGGGCGCCTGTTCACCATCGCCGAGATGCTCGACGAACCCGTGCTGCGCAACAGCCAGCTGGGCTATTACACCAACTATATGAACCTGGTCGACATGACCTCAATCGCGGTGCCTACCGCCTTCACCCAGGCCGGGCTGCCCTTTGGCGTCACCCTGGTTGGCCCGGCGTTCAGTGACCGCGCGCTGCTGTCGATTGCCAACCGTGTACAGCAGCGCCTGCCATTGCCAGCAGGCAGCAGCCAGCTGCCGCAACCGGCGCTGAACAACCAGGCAGTCGGCGCGCGCGACTGTATTGATGTGCTGGTCTGCGGCGCGCACTTGGATGGCCTGCCGCTGAATTGGCAGTTGCGCGAGCGCGGTGCGGTACTTAAACGCCACACGCAGACCGCACCGCACTACTTGATGTACGCGCTGGCCGGTGGCCCGCCGTTCCGCCCAGGGCTAATTCGCGACGAAGACGCCGGCGTCGCCATTGAGGTGGAGATCTGGTCCATCCCCAGCAGCGAGTTCGGTAGCTTTGTCGCCGGCATACCCGCACCGCTGGGTATCGGCAAGGTCCAGATCGCCGATGGCAGCTGGGTCTGCGGCTTCATCTGTGAGCCCTACGGACTCGCAGGCAGCAGCGATATTTCCGCGCTGGGCGGCTGGCGGGCCTATATGGCACAGCGCTGACCAAAAGCGCCGCAAGGCGGCGAAAAACGCAGGGCGAGACTTTTCCGCATACAGCACATAAGATAGCCAGTGACCATGTAGTCAATCTGGGTGCAGTTCATGGAAAAACGGAAATTCCCTCGCCAGATGTGTGCAGTCGATGCGGTGCTGTCGCTGGCCGAAGGAGATAGCCATCACTGCCTCATCAGCGAATACAGCCAGGGCGGTTTGCAGATCACCTTTGATGCCGCCATTGCCGGCGGCATTATCAACAATCTCCATCAGCTCGTAGCCCAGCAGGGCAAGGCCAGCGTCAGCTTTCGCCAGGCCAATCAGCACCTGCGTCTGCCGGTTTCCATAGTGCACATCACGCCGCAGGGCGTCGGTTTGCGGCTGCACAATCCCGACCCGTCCATCTACCGCGTACTGCAACACCTCTCAGCCGCGCAGGCCGACAGCAACAGTGGCAGTAGCTCGCTGACGCACCAGCAACCACTGCTCAGCAACCGACACCGCAAGACCCTGATGCAAGCCGCCTGCACCGTGCTGCACAATTACCTGCGTAGCCAGTATTCCGGCTTCTGCCAGCAGCTCGAACAAGCTCTTTTCACCGGCGCAGATCAGCAATCCAGTACCGCCGCACAGCAACAGTTCCTGATTGCCATCCGTCAGTTTCGCAAGGAGCGTCAGAGTATCTTTGCCGCCCTGAGCCGCAGCATGATTGCCGAGGCAATGGTGGTCAGCAAAGGCAACGCCAATGCCCAGCAACACAGCGCAGGTATAGAGCGCAAACGCGCCTCACCGCTGGAGCTGGTAACCAAAAATGATTTTGAAGACTGGCTGCTGGTGCGGGTCGCCATTTCCAAGGTCGAGTTGAAACTGCGCGAGGCGCTGATAGAGCTGCAGATCCGCGTCGATGCCGCCTTTGGGCAGCGTGACGGTAAGCGGACCTACAACCCCTTTTCCCCCGCGGCGCTGTGCAACAGTTTTTTTGATCAGATACGCCACCTGCAGCTGCCCTATGCCCAGCTCGAAGTGGTGTACTCGGTACTGCAGAAAACCCTGCTCACCGATCTGGACGGCTTTTATCAGCAACTGAACCAGGTGTTCATAGATGCCGACATTCTGCCCTCGATAGACGTTAATCAGTACCTTGCCGAGCAGGCGCTGCAGAAACGCCCGCCGGCGCCGCCGGCTCAGGTTGATCCGGCGCCGGGCGCTAGCGCCGCAGCCCCATCAGCGGCCGAGAAAGCGCCGTCAGAGGCTGGCAGCAGTAGCCAGCCCCTGCCACGTTCCAGCGCATCGAACACCGCCAACCCGAGCGCATCGGCCTACGGTACGGTCACCCAGCTGATGGGCCTGCGCCGCCAGGCACGGGGTGAGTCAAACCGCAGTGGCAGCGCTGTGTCCGGAGAACCCCAGGCTACCGCTCAGCAACTGGGTCATCTGCAGCAGAGCCTGCTGGACGGTAGCGTGCAGCTGCTGAAACCCGGCGCCCTGAAGGAGCTGATGCAGCAGGCCAAGGGCGCTACCACGGGTTTGTCCGACCAGGAGCACGACGCGGCCGATACCATCGAAGGCCTGTTCGACAGCATCCTGCAAAGCGACCGTATTTCCAACGAGCTGCGCGAGGAGTTCAGCAAGTTGCAGGTGCCGCTGCTGCGCGCCATGTTGCAGGACCCGGAGATATTTTCCGCAGAAGGCCATCCCGCTCGCCAGGCACTCAATTACATCGCCCTGCTATCGGATCGCAGCAGCACCAACCTGGCCGCCAATACCCCGGTGATCCTCGACGCCATTCGCAGCATTCTGGGTGACAAGTCGGAGGGCGGCGGCTTCAGCCAGAGCATCGACAAGCTGGATCAACTGGTCAGCCGCGAGAAGCGCCTGATTGAACGCAACCTGCAGCGGATTCGCCAAGGCTGTGAAGGCCAGCAGCGCCTGCGCCACGCCAACCGTCAGATTCAACATGAGCTGGGACGCATGCTGGCCGAGCCTGCTCCGCAGCCGGTGATAGCGCTGATCGAACATGGCTGGCGTGACCTGATGCGCCTCAGTTACCTGCGCGAAGGGGTCGCCAGCCGCTCCTGGGAAATCACCCTGCAGGTCGTTGAACAACTGGTGGCGCAGCACGATCCGGCCCGGCTGTCAGGCCTCGAGCGGACACTGAGCAATAGTGATCTGCTGCGGCTACTGGAAAAGGGGCTGTCCAAGGTCCCCGAGGGCCAGCACAGTCACCGTCTGTTATTGCAGCAGCTCGAAGGTATGCTGCAAGCCGCGCCTGAAGACCTCAGCCTGGTCAGCTACCGGCCGGGCGACACGGCAGAGTCTAACCTGCAGGAAAAACTCGACGCTCTGGCCGATCAGGATCAGACCCTGATGCGCTGGGTAAAGCGCGCGCGTGACCTGCGCACCGCGCAATGGTTTGAGCTCAGCCACGGCAAGCTGCAGGAAAAGCTCGTACAACTGGCCTGGATCGCGGATGACGACAGCCTTTATGTGTTCGCCAACCATCAGGGCACGCAAAAGCTGGAACTGCCGCTGGAACGGGTCGCAACCCTGCTGCGCGACGGCAATCTGGTATTGCTCAGCGATGCGGCGCTACCGGCGGTGGAGCAGGGGCTGGATGCACTGGTACAGAAGGTCTACGACAAACTGGCCTTCGACTCCTGCCACGACCCGCTCACCGGCTTTCTGACGCGCAAGGAGTTCTGCCGCTTATTGGCACAGAAAGTGGCTGCGACCGATGCTGCCGAGGCCCACTACAGCCTGATCTTCATCGACATCATGCAGTTCAAGATCATCAACAATACCTGCGGCTACGAGGCCGGTGACACCTTCCTGCGGGAGTTGGCCCAGCGCCTGAAGAACTTTGCCCCGGCAGACACGCTGGTGGGCCGCATGGGTGCGGACCAGTTTGCCATCGTGCTCAACGAAGAGGCCGAAACCCTGGGCTACAACAGCGCGCGCGAACTAAAGGCGATGATCGAGAGCAAGCGCTTCGCCTATGAAGAGCACAGCTTTGTGATCAATACCGCTCTTGCCCTGGCGGGGTTCAGCCACGGCAACCAGAAAATCATGGAGCTGCTGCGCTCGGTCGAGGCAGCTACCAGCCTGTCAAAAAACACCGGTTACAAGGATGTGCAGGTCGTGCGGCCCGGCGACCAACGTCTGGAAAAGCTGGATGAAATCATGGGCTGGGTGAACCGTATCAACAAGGCACTGGACAACGACAATCTCAGATTGCGCTGCCAGCAAATCACCCCGATCAACGGCAGCGCACGCACCCTGCCGCACTACGAGGTACTGCTCAGCGTGCTCGACGAGCACGGCGAGGCTTCGCCGCCGGCAGAGTTCATCCGCGTGGCCGAGGAATACAACCGCATGGCCGCGGTCGATCGCTGGGTGGTCGAGCATGTGCTGCAGTGGATGCATGAGAACCTGGACGACTTGCACCTGTTTGGCGGTTTTTCGGTCAACCTGTCGGGCCACAGCATGAATGATGAAACCTTTCTCGATTTCATCTTCGATGCCCTGGTGCGCTACCCGGTCCCGCGCGACAAACTGGTATTCGAGATTACCGAAACCGTGGCGGTGACCAACCTCGACGATGCCGCCGACTTCATCAAGGAGATGCGCAGTATCGGCTGTCGCTTCTCGCTGGACGACTTCGGTGTGGGGCAGTCGTCCTACTCCTACCTCAAGCGCCTGCCCGTCGACTTCATCAAGATCGACGGTAACTTCGTGCGCGACATCAACAACAACGACGTCGACTACGCGCTGGTCAAGTCCATCACCGAGATGGGCCACTACCTGAAGAAGAAGGTGATTGCCGAATACGTTGGCAGTGAAGATATTCTCAACACCGTGACCCACCTGGGCGTGGACTATGCGCAGGGCTACCACTTTGGCGCACCGCTGATGCTGGACCAGTTTGATCTGAGCAGGCAACCCTAACGCCTCGGCAGGCCACTGGCCTCGCACCAAAAACAACGCAGATTGGCGCTCAAGCAGCACCAACCAGCGCCAATACGTATCAAGTTACAAACTACTCAAGCGTGTTTCTCTCCGTTTCAATGAGCCTCCGCGTTAACCAATAAAAATCGGCTCAACCGAATTAAGGAGTACGTCATGCTGTCCCTTCTAAGTGATCTGTTGTGGAGCAAGGTTCTGATTGCGCTACTGATCGGCCTTGGCGTGTGGTTCACCATCGCCTCGCGCTTTGTGCAGTTTCGCTATTTCGGCAAGATGTTCGGCATCCTCACCGCCAATCACCATGAAGCAGACAAGCGTCACCTCAGCTCCTTTCAAGCCCTGATTCTCTCGGTCGCTGGCCGGGTCGGTGGCGGCAACATTGCCGGCGTGGCGGTGGCCATCACCCTGGGTGGGCCGGGCGCGATTTTCTGGATGTGGGTGGTGGGCCTGATGGGCATGGCCACCAGCTTCTTCGAATGTACCCTGGCCCAGGTATACAAGACCGCCGAGCCCGACGGCGCCTTCCGCGGCGGCCCGGCGCACTATATCGAGCGCGGCCTGGGCAAGAACTGGAAATGGCTGGCGGTGATCTATTCGATCCTACTGCTGGTGACCTTCGGTATCGGCTTTATCGCGCTGCAATCCTACGCCGTCGCCACCTCGCTGCAGGACGCATTCGACATTCCCCTGTACTACAGCGGCATTGGTCTGGCACTGGTGGTGGGGCTGATCATCTTTGGCGGCGTCAAACGCATCGCCCAGGTCGCGGAAGTGCTGGTACCCATCATGGCCGGCGGTTACCTGCTGATTGCCATCGTCGTACTGGGTCTCAACTTCAACAGTATTCCCGATACCCTGATGCTGATCGTCAACAGCGCCTTTGGTCTGGGACCGGTGGTCGGTGGCGGCATTGGTGCGGCCATCATGATGGGCGTCAAGCGCGGGCTGTTTTCCAACGAAGCCGGTCTGGGCAGCGCGCCGAACGTAGCGGCGGTGGCCTTTGTGCCACACCCCGCCAACCAGGGCGTGGTGCAGTCCTTCTCGGTGTTTATCGACACCATCCTGCTGTGTACCTGCACCGCGCTGATCATCCTCATGGGCACCGCCTATGACCCCAGCCTTGCCGACTCCAGCCAGGGCGTGGCCCTGACGCAGGCTTCGCTGGCTACCCATATTGGCGAATGGGGCCGGGTGTTCGTGAGCATCGCCATGTTGCTCTTCGGCTTCAGCACCGTGCTCTACAACTATTACCTGGGTGAGAACAGCGTCAGCTACCTGACCGGCGGCCGTGGTAACGAGTTCCTGATGAACGGCTTCCGCGTGGTAGTGATCTGCCTTTGCTGCCTGGGCGCGATCATGGACCTGGGTACCGTGTTCGGCTTTGCCGACCTGACCATGGGCTTGCTTGCCCTGGCCAACCTCATCGCTCTGGCCATGCTGTGGAAGAAAGGCCTGCGCGTGATGCAGGACTACGACCGCCAGCTCAAGGCCGGCAACCCGGCGCCAGTGTTCCGCGCCGAGGACTTCGCCGACCTGGATGTGGATCCCGAAGCTTGGCCGCGTCATCCGCAAACCAACCAGCAAGCCTGACCACCCGGCGCCCCAACCACGGGGCGCCCCTTCCCCATTCGGTAGAAAACCACCATGAACACCCGCTCAGAATACGATCTGCTCGGTTATCAGGATGTGCCCAGCGATGCCTGGTACGGCATCCAGACCCAGCGCGCCGCCGCCAACTTTGCCATCACCGGCGTGCCGATTTCACACTTTCCGGAACTGATTCGCGCCCTGGCGCTGGTCAAACAGGCCGCCGCGCTGACCAATCACGACTACCGCCTGCTCAGTACAGAAAAGACCGACGCCATTGTCTCTGCCTGCCAGGACATCACCCAGGATCAGTATCACGACCAGTTCATCGTCGATGTGATTCAGGGTGGCGCCGGCACCTCGACCAACATGAACGCCAATGAGGTGATCGCCAACGTAGCGCTGGTCAAGTTGGGCCATGCGCGCGGTGATTATCAGTTCCTGCACCCCAACGATGACGTCAACCGCTCGCAATCAACCAACGACGCCTACCCCACTGCCGCCTGCCTGGGCATCCAGTTTGCCGCCGATGCCTTCGTGCCGGCGCTGGCGTCGTTGAAAGCCGCGCTGGAAGACAAGGGCCGCGAATTTGCGCACATCCTGAAGATGGGCCGCACCCAATTGCAGGACGCGGTACCCATGACCCTGGGTCAGGAGTTCGACGCTTTTGCAGTAACCCTGGGTGAGGACATCGACCGCATCAGCGAGGCCTGTGCCTTACTCTGCGAGGTCAACCTGGGCGGTACCGCCATCGGTACCGGCATCAATACGCCCGATGGCTACTCGGCCAAGGTGGTGGCCTGCCTGGCCAACATCTCCGGCAAACCGCTGGTGCCAGCGACCAACCTGGTCGAGGCCACCTCGGACATGGGCGCCTTTGTGTTCTTCTCCGGCATTCTCAAGCGTCTGGCGATCAAGCTGAGCAAGATGAGCAATGACCTGCGCTTGCTGTCGAGCGGCCCGCGAACCGGCCTGGGTGAAATTCAGCTGCCCCCCATGCAGCCCGGCTCCTCGATCATGCCCGGCAAGGTCAACCCGGTAATTCCCGAGGCGATGAACCAGACCGCCTATCAAGTGATTGCCGCCGACCTGGCGGTGACCCTGGCCGCCGAGGCCGGCCAGCTGCAGCTCAACGCCATGGAACCCATGATCATCTACAATCTGCTGAATTCGCTGAAGATGCTCAAGGAAGCCTGCCAGATGCTCGAGCACCGCTGCATTCGCGGCATCATTGCCAACGAGCAGGCATGTGCGGCGCACGTGGATAACAGCATCGGTATTATCACCGCGCTGGTGCCGCACATTGGCTACAGCAACGCCTCGCGTATTGCGCACACCGCGTTGATGACCGGCGGTACGGTCAAGGCGCTGATTATTGCGGAGAACCTGATGTCGGAAGCACAGCTGAATTTGCTGCTCAGCCCACAGTCCATGCTGGCCCCGCACAAGGAGGCTTCATGAGCGCGGCGGTGCTGATCCTGTACACGGGCGGCACCATCGGCATGACCGCCACCGAGCAGGGCCTGACGCCCACGCCAGGGTTACGCGCAAGGATTGAACAGCAATTCGGCGCCAGCCTGGCGCAGCTGCCGAGCTTCGACCTGCTGGAACTGGAACCGCTGATCGACAGCGCCAACATCACTCCGGCGCACTGGCAACGGCTGGCCGCATTGCTGGCCGAGCACTGGGAGCATTATCAGGGCTTTGTGATTCTGCACGGTACCGACACCATGGCCTACAGCGCAGGTGCCCTGGCGTTCATGCTGGGCGCCTGCGCAAAGAATGTGCTGTTCACCGGCGCGCAGGTGCCCTTGGGGCTGCCGGGTAGCGACGCCGCCGACAACCTGCGCAACGCCCTGCTGCTGGCGGCCGGCCCGCGTATTGCCGATGTCAGCCTGGTGTTCAACGAGTGTCTGCTGCGCGGTAGCCGTATCCGCAAGGTCAGCAGCAAGCGCTTTGCCGCCTTCGACAGTCCCAACGAAGCGCCGCTGGGCACGCTGAGCAAAACGCCAACGCTACATCACCAGCGCATGCTGAGCGCGCAGACTGCATCACGCCCGCCGCACCTCGCCGCGCAGCTGAACTTTCAGCCCGGCGCCGTGGCGCTGCTCACGCTGCATCCCTGCATGCCCAGCGCGCTGTACGACGCCTTGCTGGCCGACCCGCAGTGCCGCGCGGTGGTGCTACAGAGCTACGGCGCGGGTAACATTCCCAGCCGCGATCAGGCGTTCAACGCCTTTCTCTGCCGTGCCAGGGCGCGGAACAAGATAGTCGTGAACATCAGTCAATGTCTGGACGGCGGCGTCAGCCCCGGCACCTACGCCGCCAGCGCAGCCCTGCAGGAGCAGGGCGTACTCAATGGCGCCGACATGACGCCCGAGGCCGCGTTCTGCAAGCTGCACTGGCTGATCGCCGGTGGCCGCGATCAACAGGCGGTGCGCGATGATTGGGAACACATCTACTGCGCCGAGCGCTCGGCCGGCTGAGCGCTCAGAAGCGCGCCCGAAAATGCCAGTCGCCGGCACCAATATCGTTGCGTACCGAGGCGCGAATATCCTCATCCAGCTCAGGATCATCCGCCGCATACAGACCGCACAGCGATAACACGCGCTGGCGGTCCACCTGGGTACCCAGATACTCGTAAAGCACGCGAGTGCAGCAGGGCACCCGCTCGCCGCTGCCGGAAACCCCCAGGCGCAGGCCGGTAATGCGATCCACCCGATTCTGGAACGACGGATAGAGAATCGTCTGAGTCATTTCAAAGTTGGTCAGGGTTTCATAATCGAGCAGAAAGATGCGGTCAGACAGAAACTGCACCAGCCCCTTGTAGACGCCATGGAACGGCTTGCCGCCGCGCTTGGATTTGATGCGTTCGGTTCGCTGATAACAGACATTGCCATCGCGCCGCTCAAGGCACACCAGGGTGCGTAAGATACTGCCGGGATAAGCCATGGAGAGGTAATACTCGAAGTAGTAACCCAGGTACTTCTCCAGCCCCGACTGCCCCACGCTGTTCAAATGTGCCAGATGCTCGATTTCTGCCGCCGGGGCTACCGGACGCGCCTGCTGCTGCGGCCGCACCTGCACCAGGCGCTGAAACTGCCCATGCGGCAACAGCATTTCGTGGACTTCCACACCGAAGAAATCGCAGAGCCGGCGCATGGTGCTATCCGACGGCTTGTTGCTGCCATTGAGGTAACGATTGAACTGCGGGCGATTGATGCCCAGGCGACGGCAGACTTCGGCGGTGGATTTGTAGTAGCTGCACAGCAGCCGCAGGTTGTCACCAAAGTCGTCGGGCATGGGGGCTCTCCATTTTTGCGCCATACTAGACAATGGCCACGCGCTTGGAAACACGAAGATAGCCGGCTGGCGCCAGCGCTGGCCCGGTCATTTGTCCGCTGTCGATTGTGTCTGTGTGCCGGATCAGGGAAAATGGCCGCCACTTTTCGTTCAAGCCAGGCGCCACGTCGTATCCCGGTCGCGCCGGCCGTCACATTCTGGAACACCTCAGCCGATGTCGAACTCCCCGATCGCCAAGGAAGTCGGTAAGCGCCGCACTTTCGCCATTATCTCCCACCCTGATGCCGGTAAGACGACCATCACCGAGCGTCTGCTGCTCATGGGCCAGGCAATCAGCGTGGCCGGCACGGTCAAATCGCGTAAATCCGACCGCCATGCCACCTCCGACTGGATGGCCATGGAGAAGGAGCGCGGCATCTCGGTGACCACCTCGGTGATGCAGTTCCCCTACCGCGACGGCATGATCAACCTGCTCGACACCCCCGGTCACGAAGACTTCTCGGAAGATACCTATCGCACCCTGACCGCAGTCGACTCGGCGCTCATGGTGCTGGACGGCGGTAAGGGCGTCGAGCCGCGCACCATCGCCCTGATGGACGTGTGCCGTCTGCGCGACACGCCCATTGTCAGCTTCGTCAACAAGCTCGACCGCGACATCCGCGACCCGATCGAGCTGCTGGATGAAATCGAGGAAGTGCTCAACATCAAGGCCGCGCCCATCACCTGGCCGATCGGCTGCTACCGCGATTTCAAGGGTGTATATCACCTGAGCCGCGACTGCATCATCGTCTATGAACCAGGCCACGGTCACGAGCGCACCGAGAGCAAGATCATCGAACGACTGGACTCGGCTGAAGCCCGCGCGCACCTGGGTGACCTGTACGACGATTTTGTCGACCAGCTGGAGCTGGTACAGGGTGCCTGCCACGAGTTTGATCAGGCCGCGTTTCTCAAGGGCGAAATGACCCCGGTGTTCTTTGGTACCGCCCTGGGTAACTTTGGCGTGGACCAGGTGCTCGACGCCGTGGTCGACTGGGCACCACCGCCGCAGTCCCGCGACAGCCATGAGCGCACCGTCGAGCCCGTCGAGGCGCCCTTTACCGGTTTTGTGTTCAAGATCCAGGCGAACATGGACCCCAAGCATCGTGACCGCATCGCCTTTGTGCGCATCTGTTCCGGCCGCTACGAAAAGGGCATGAAACTGCATCACGTGCGTACCGGCAAGGATGTGCGCATCGCCGACGCCCTGACTTTCTTTGCCGCGGAGCGTGAGCACTTGGAAGAAGCCTGGGCCGGCGACATCATTGGCTTGCACAACCACGGCACCATTCAGATCGGCGATACCTTCACCGAGGGCGAGAAAATCGGCTTTACCGGTATTCCGCACTTCGCCCCGGAGTTGTTCCGCCGTGTACGCCTCAAGGACCCGCTGAAATCCAAGCAGCTGCGTCAGGGCCTGCAGGAGCTGGCTGAAGAAGGTGCGACTCAGGTGTTCTTCCCCGAGCGCAACAACGACATCATCCTCGGCGCCGTCGGTGTGCTGCAGTTCGACGTGGTCGCCGCGCGGCTGAAGCAGGAGTACAAGGTGGAATGCCTGTACGAGCCGATCAACGTCTGGTCCGCGCGCTGGGTCGAATCCGGCGATCGCAAGAAGCTGGAGGAGTTCAGCAACAAGGCCACCGACAACCTGGCCGTGGACGGCGGCGGTCACCTGACCTATCTGGCCCCCACCCGGGTCAACCTCAGCCTGATGGAAGAGCGCTGGCCGGACATCAAGTTCCGCGCCACCCGCGAGCATCACTGAGCCGCCACGCGGCTCAGCTTCAAGCCGCAAGCCATAAGCTGCAAGCAACCCCAACCGCGCCCCCAGTGGGCGCATAGCCTGTGCTGGCTTGTAGCTAGAGGCTTGCAGCTCGCGACGCCCAGGCGTAGCGTTCCCCCATGCGCTACATAGACACCCACACCCACCTCGACTTTGCCGCCTTCGACCACGACCGCACGGCCGTACTGGACGATTGCGTGCGCCTGGGCGTTCAGCGCCTGGTGGTGCTGGGGGTGACCGCCAGCAACTGGGCAAGGGTTTGGCAGCTATGCCAGCAGCAGCCGATGCTGCACGCAGCCTTTGGTCTGCACCCGATGTTCTGCCAAGAGCATAAGCCGCAGCATCTGGACCAGTTGCGCCAGCAACTGCAGGATTGCGTGGGCAACCAACAGCTGTGTGCGGTAGGTGAATTCGGACTCGACTTCTATATCGACGGCGCCGACCGCGAGGCCCAGCAGGGGCTGTTTGAGCAACAATTGGCGCTGGCGGCAGACTTTGCCCTGCCCGCGCTGTTGCACGTGCGCCGTGCCCACGCGCAATGCATCGCCACGTTGAAACGCTTCAAGCTCAAGCGCGGCGGCATCATCCATGCCTTTACCGGCAGTCGCGAAGAGGCCGCTGAATACTGCAAGCTGGGCTTCAAGCTGGGCTTGGGCGGCGCGGCTACCTGGCCGCAAGCCCGGCGCCTGCAGCTCACCGTCGCCGAGCTGCCGGCAGCGAGTATAGTGCTGGAAACCGACTCACCCGACATGCCGCCGGGTTTTGCCGCTGGGCAGCGTAACAGCCCGCAGCACATCCCGCAGATTGCCGCCCACCTGGCCGCGCTGCGGGACGAACCCTTGCCGCAGTTTGCCGAACAGTGCTGGCATAACAGTTGTGAATTATTCGACTGGGCCGACACGCCGGTGTCTTGACCCGGCCCCTCTGTTACAGTCAAACCCTCGCACCCCACGCCGATAGAGGAGACGTCCGTGCCATTTCTTGGCGTTGCCATTTTTTTCATCTGGCTGATTCTGCTGTTGCGCTTCCCGCGCGTGATGCTGCCCGTCAGCGGCGTGCTGGCCGGGCTGGGGCTGCTGCTTGGGCTCGGGGTCGGCGTCATGCAGTGGCAGCAGATCAAGCGTATCGAGCAACTGGACTTCACGCTGGCCTATCAGCCGCAACAATGCGAGTTTGGCAAACCCTTGGCCGTGCGTATTCGCAACCAGAGCGAATACCCCGTACAGCAGATTCGCTGGCAGCTGGAAGCCAGCCAACCGGGTTATGACACCAACTTGCTGGATGCCGGCGTGGCACTGGATTTCTCCACCGCTGCGCGCTTGGCACCCGGCGAAGAGCGCCTGCTCTGCTATAGCGTGCCGCGCCTGCGCCGCGGGTACCGCGAGGCAGAACTGGAATACCGCGTCGAGGCGGTACACGCAGACTTCATCCGCTAACCAATAAGGACAATAACAATGAACCAAGAAGTGGCGTTGATTACAGGCTGTTCCACCGGCATTGGTCAGGCACTGGCCCATTGCTGTCTGGATGCCGGCTACCAGGTCTGGGCCACCGCGCGCGATCCGCAGACCCTGGCGCCGCTGGTGGAGCGCGGCGCGATAGCCGTGACCCTTGATGTGAACAACGCCGAGCAGCGCTTGGCCTGTGCCCAACGCCTGCGCAGCGAGGCAGGCCGCCTGGATCTGTTGATCAACAATGCCGGTTACGGCGCCATGGGCCCGATCATGGATGCCGACCGCGACACCCTGCTCAAGCAGTTCGACACCAACGTGTTCGCGCCCTTGCAACTGGTGCGCGATACCGCTGACCTGCTGCGCGACAGCAAGGGCTTGATCGTCAACATCGGCAGTGTATCCGGCGTGACCACCACCCCCTTCTCTGGCGTTTACTGCGCCTCAAAGGCCGCGCTGCACGCCATCTCTGATGCCCTGCGCATGGAACTGCATCCCTTTGGCGTTGGCGTGCTCACGGTGCTGCCCGGCGCCATCGCCTCAGACTTCGGCAATAACGCCAGCGCGGCCATCACGCTGTCCGAGACATCCTGGTTCAAACCCTGGGAGAAAGCGGTGCAGGCGCGCGCCAAGGCCTCGCAGAATGCCCAGTCCACCAGTGCCGCAGACTTTGCCAAGGAGCTGCTGGGTTACGTGAAAAACCCGGTGCGCCCAGAGCAGGCGTTGATTGGCCATAGTGCGCGCAGCATGGTCCGCCTGAAGCGCTGGCTGCCGCTGTCGCTCCTCGACAAGCGCATGCGCAAGCGCTTCAAGCTGGAATAAGCGGGTTTCAGAACGCCGAGTCGGGGTAGAGAATCCGCTCGGCCTGGCGGTCCGCCACTTCGGCGGGCGAGCGCCCTTCGGCCTTGCTCTGCGCGAACACGCTGTCGAGCCGTTCGCCAATCTGTTTCACCCGCGCGGCGATCTCGCCGTGCGCTACCCCGCGGTGCGTCAAGGCCACATGCAGCAAGCCGCCGGCGTTGATCACGTAATCCGGCGCATAGAGGATTCCGCGCGCATCCAACTGGTCGGCCATGTCGATGTCTACCAGCTGGTTGTTTGCCGCCCCGGCCACCGCCGCGCAGCGCAACAGGCCGATACTGCGCTGATTGATAGCACCGCCCAGCCCGCAGGGAGAGAAAATATCGCAGGGCGCCTCGTACACTGCCTCCAGTGCCAGCGGTTGCGCACCCAGTTCCTCTTCGGCCAGGCGCACCTTGCCGTGATCCAGGTCGCTGACCATCAGCTCGGCGCCTTCGGCGTGCAGCAGCTGCGCCAACGCATAACCCACATTGCCCAGCCCCTGCACGGTGATACGCACACCATTAAGGCTGTCCTGCCCAAGCCGCGCGCGCACGGCGGCCCGAATGCCGGCCAGCACACCCAGTGCGGTGTGCGGCGAGGGATCGCCGGCTTCCGTGGTACTGGTAACGTGGCCGGTCTGCTGGGCGATGCAGTCCATATCTGCGCTGCTGGTGCCGCTGTCCATGGCGGTGATGTAGCCACCGCGCAGAGATTCAATGCAGCGGCCGAAGGCCTCAAACAGCGCGGCGCGGTTGGCGACGTGCGGCGGGCGCAGAATCACCGCCTTGCCGCCACCCTGCTCCAGACCGGCCAGCGCGGCCTTGTAGCTCATGCCGCGCGCCAACCGAATGGCATCGGCAATGGCGTCCTCCACGCTGTTGTAGGCCAGGTAGCGACAGCCGCCCAACGCCGGACCCAGGCCGGTATGGTGAATGGCAACAACCGCTTCCAGACCGGTTTGCTGGTCGCTGAACAGATGCAGAGCTTCTAGCCGCTCTGACCGCATGGCTGCAAACATATACGCCCTCCTGCTTTTACACGGTGTCTGAAATAACCATACACACTAATTATGTCCATTGCCCGTGACGCTTTGGCAAACTTGCCGCCTGACTGAATCCGGAGACTGCACAATGCGTTGGATGTTGCCCTTTTTTACTGTGATGCTGATGGTGGTGGTCAGCGTTCCCGATGCCGAAGCCCGTCGCATGGGCGGTGGCAAGAGCTTTGGCAGTGCCCCTGCCCACCAGAGCCAGCCGGCGCAGCGCCAGCAAGCACCCCGTGATCAAGCCGCAGGACGCCAACAGCAACCGGGCGCGGCAGCAAGCTCCGGCGCCAGCCGCTGGCTTGGCCCCCTCGCCGGCATCGCCGCCGGCGGACTGCTGGCGGCCATGCTGTTCGGCGATGGTTTTGAGGGCATTCAACTGTTCGACATTCTGCTGCTGGGCCTGATCGCCTTTGTGCTGTTCAAGCTGTTCGCCCGCCGCCCGCAGGCCAATTTGCAACCGGCGGGTGGCGCGACCATGGAACGCCCGCAAGCGCCCATTTTCGGTCGCACCGCCGCACCCGGCGCGGCTACCGCCAGCGCCGATCTGTTGCAGGACGCACCAGCCTGGTTCGACGCACCGTTGTTTCTGCGCGGCGCCGAGGAGCACTTCCATACCCTGCAACGCCACTGGCGGGACGGTGATCGCGCGGCCATGGCCGAGTATCTCGATCCATCGTTGCTCCAGGTACTGATGCAACAGCGCGAAGAGCAACCGCCAGCCGTCAACGGTTTTGTCGAGCAGCTGAGCGCACGCCTGGACGGCATCAGCCAGAAGGACGGCCGCACCCTGGTGACGGTGAGCTTCAGTGGCCTGGATCGTGACCATCCGGAACACGAGGGTCAGTGGTTTGATGAAAGTTGGGCACTGGAGCGTGCCGACGGAGACAACCAGCCCTGGGTAATTGTCGGCATTCGCCAGAACGCTTAACGCGAACCGCGAAAAGCAAAAAGCAAAAAGCCCGTTCCGGTTACGGTTCGGGCTTTTCCTTTGCCTGCATGGCGGTGCCGTTCACCGACGCACCGGTCGCTTCTGCAGTTTGCGTTGCAAGGTGCGGCGGTGCATGCCGAGGGCGCGGGCGGTAGCCGAGATATTGCCGTCGTGTTCCGCCAGCACGCGCTGAATATGCTCCCACTGCAGCCGGTCGACCGACATCGGGTGCTCCGGCACCAGGGTGTCGGGGTCAGCCTGCTCGGATAGCAACGCGGTCAGTACGTCATCGGCGTCCGCCGGTTTGCACAGGTAGTTGCAGGCACCGCGTTTGATCGCCTCCACCGCAGTAGCAATGCTGGAATAGCCAGTCAGAATAACGATCTTCAGTTCAGGGTACAGCTCCAGCAGGCGGGGCATCAGCACCAGCCCCGAATCCCCCTCCATCTTCAAATCGAGTACGGCGTAGTCTGGCTGGCGCTCACGGGCGATCTGCATCGCCTCCTCGGCGCCACCGGCGGTGTCTACACGCAAACCTCGGCGGCTCAATGCGCGCGCCAGCACCCGGGTAAAGGTCGGATCGTCATCTACCAGCAACAGCAGGGGCTGCTCTTCCGGGCTCAATTCATCGCTCATGCCTGATCTCCTGTGCAATCGGCAATGTTACTTCGGTCAAGGTACCACCCTCACTCTGATTGAACAGCCTTACCGTGCCGCCAATGCGCTCGACCGCTGCCTGACTGAGAAACAGCCCCAGGCCGAAGCCCTTCTTGCCCTTGGTGGTCAGAAAGGCTGTGCCCAACTGTTCGGCAATGTGCAGCGGCACGCCTGGCCCGCGGTCGCGGATGTGCAGGGTAATACAGCGCTGATCCCAGGTCAGGCTGATGCGCAGCTGCTCGGGGCAGGCATCGGCGGCGTTGTTCAACAGGTTGAGCATGGCCTGGCCCAGCTCCGGGCTGGCCCGCAGGCTGGGAGCCGCGCCCTGCGGCAGGGCCGCCCACTGCCAGGACACCTCCGGCCGCATCAATTGCCAACGTGCCAGCAGCGCCCGCAGCCAGTCGTCCGCCGGCTCGACCCGCTCCGGCTGACGGCGGTTGTCTTCAGCGCTGCGCACCATATGCTGCAGACTTTCCTTGCACAACCGGACCTGCTCCTGCAGCACCGCCAGATCCTCCTGCAACTCGGGCTCGGAATAGTCCTTGCGGATGTCCTTGAGCAGCACGCTCATGGTCGACAGCGGTGTCGACAGCTCGTGGGCAGCACCGGCCGCCACGCTGGCGATTCCCAGCAACTGGGCGTCGCGAATGCTCTGCTCGCGGCGTTCAGCCAAGTGTTCTGCGTGCTGGCGCAGGGCATCGGCCATGCGCACCACGAACAGGCTGATCAGGCCGGCGCTCATGGCAAAGTTCAGCCACATGCCAATCACGTGCAGGCTGACCAGACCGCCACCCAGCGGCACGTCAAAGGCCGTCAGCGGCACATACCAGACCAGCAGCGCACTGTAGGAGGTCACTGCCACCACCGCCAGCACGGCAGTAAAGAACCAGGGCAGCGTGGCTGCCGCGATGGTTAAGGGCACCAGGTAATAGGACACGAAGGGGTTGGTCGGGCCGCCCGAGTAATACAACAGTACACTGTGGATAAACATATCGAACAACAGTTGCAGGCCATACTCCAGGCTGGTTACCGGCCAGTCGCGGCGTAGCCGCAGCAGGGTCAGAATGCTGACCAGCGCCGAACCACCCAATGCCAGCAGCAGCGGCGTCCAGGGCAGCGGAAACCAGCCACTGAGATAGGCCGCCAAGACCGAAACGCTTTGTGCCAGCAGCACCAGCAGGCGGATAAGAATCAACCGCCAGAGGTTTTGTCGGGATGGCGAAAGGGCCAGGGTATTGGGGCTCATGATTGATCGCATGGGTATGCCAGACTCCAGTATAGGCGCGCACTGCGGCTGCTTCGCGCGACACAGGGTCGCACAAAGCGGCGATTCAGGGGAGCGGGGAACCGTTGCAACGCCCATCTGTCTGATTCAGCAACATCAAGGAGACCCAATAATGCGTGCACTTCATCTTCCCTTGTCCGGCCTGTTTCTGGGCATGAGTCTGCTGGCCGCCACCGCGCAGGCCGAACCACTGCGTTACAACCAGGTATCCCTGCATGCGCAGGTGGAGACCTCGGTCAATCACGACAACATGAGCGTGACACTCTTCACCGAAGCGCAGAACGAAGACCCGGCGAAGCTGGCCGAACAGATCACCCGGACCCTCAATGACGCCCTGAGCACCGCGCGCAAACAGGAGAAGGTCAAGGTCAGCAGCGGTAACCGCAGCAGCCAGCCGGTGTACGACGAGAAGCGCGAAAACATCATTGCCTGGCGTGAACGCGGGGAAATCGTGCTGGAAGGCAGCGACTTTGCCGCCATCTCGAGCCTGACTGGCGAGCTGCTCGGCGACCTGAGTCTGGCCGACATGCAATTCAGTCTGTCACCGGCGAGCCGCAGCGACACCGAAGATACGCTGATTGCCGACGCCATTGAGGCATTCAAGTCACGCGCCAACATCGCTACCCGCAGCCTGGGCGGCGCCGGCTACAAGATCGTCAACCTGAACCTGAATACCCAGTTCATGCAACCCATGCGCTACCGTGGCCAGCAAAAAATGGCCATGGCCGCCGACATGGAAATGAGCGCCCCCGCTGTTGAGGGTGGCCAGTCTGACGTCACCGTCAGCGCCGACGGCACCATCGAGATTCAGGGGCTCTAACCTCCCCCTGCCTGCGTCCCGCCTTAGGGGCGCATGAAGGCGTACTCTTCATCCTCATCGAGGTTGTCAGCGAGAAATTTCAACTCGCTGGCAATATCATCCATGCTGCGCGCGCGGCGGTATACCGCAATCACCTCGGTCATCATCGCTCGGGCAAACGCCTGCTCGTCATAACCCTCGGCGCCGGCCTGCTCGATACCCTGTGCCATTACCGCTTTTGCCATCTTGTATGCCGACATGCCTGATCTCCTGGTAAAGACTGTATTGCACCACATCCTGAGCACTGTTGACGTTGATCTGGCTCAGGATTTGTCGTTGGAATCGAACGGTTCCTGCAGGTAACGGTCGGTGTTGAAGGTATCGACCCAATCCGGACAAAACACGATCAACGCCGCCACTGCGGTGCCATTGATGAAACCTTCGGGGAACATCACCAGCAACAGGTAACCCATTAGCTCAACCAGGCTGCTCGGCGCCTGTAGCGCACCCGACCAACTGAGCAAGCCCATGCCCACCAGCACGGTCGCCACCGCGGCCAAACCGGCGGCAAAAAAGCCACTGATGAAAATATAAAGGAACAGATTACGTGGCTGAAAGGACTCCAGCGTTCGACTGAGCAGCAGCGTGACGGCCACGGGCACCAGCACCCGCAATAGCCCGTTTACCCCCAGCGCCGCCAGATCATCCAGCCCCAGCAGGCATAAACCGATCTGCGCCAAGGTGCCGGCCACAATCGCCAACGGCCAGTCAAGCAACAGCATCACCGCGGTCATGCCGATAAAGTGCACGGTCAGGCCGTTATCAAATTCGCGGCGCACCAGCCACAACGCAAACAAGGCGAAAACACTACCGAAGAACAGGTGATGACGCCGTGTATCGGCAATCAGCTCCACCCAGCGCACCTGCGTCAATGCGCCCAGGAGCACGAATACATACAGCAGCGTACCCAGCAATAGCTGGCCGGGCGTCAACAAGGCGGCAGAGAGCATGCAGCACCTCCGAATCATCTGGCCCAGCATGATAGCAGCCGCGCGATGGAAACTCAGCCGTGCCCAGCGCGGATGCAATAAGTGCGGCGGCGTACTAGAATGACCCCATAGTCAGTCAAGCCTCCGCGCAGCACAGTACTGCGCCGTCCATAAAAAGGTCATGTCATGTCCAGCCGCCTGAATCCGCAGGACCAGCAACGGGTAGACAGCTATCTGGAGTCACCGATTCATCAAGTACCGCGCCGCCCGTTCAAGGTGTGGATTCTGCTTGCCCTGGTCGCCGGCTCGGTGCTGGTACTCGGCCTGCTCTCGCGCATGCTTGGCCAGCTGGTGGTCGCCTAGCGGACAACCTCTCGTCCCCACTGCCACCGATGACCCCTGCCCTGCCTTACAGCCTGACTGACGCCCGGCTCTTATACTTGCGTGAGTAAAACCTATGTCAGACGCAACATCCGTTAGTCAGCCCGCCCGCATCCTGATCGTCGGCGGCGGTGCTGGCGGTCTTGAACTTGCTACCAGCCTGGGTCGCAAACTGGGCAAAAAAGGCAAGGCCAAGGTCACCCTGGTCGATATCAACATGACCCATATCTGGAAACCGCTGCTGCACGAAGTTGCTGCCGGCTCGTTGAATTCCACCGACGACGAACTCAACTACGTTGCCCAGGCCAAGTGGAACCACTTCAACTTCCAGCTGGGCGCCATGATCGGCCTGGACCGCGAGCAGCGCAACATTACCCTGGCGCCGCTACTCGATGAAAAGGGCAATGAACTGGTCGCTAGCCGCACCCTGGACTACGACTATCTGGTCATTTCGGTCGGCAGCACGACCAACGACTTCAACACCCCGGGCGCCGCGGAGCACTGCCTGTTCTTGGATACCCGCGCCCAGGCCGAGCGCTTCCACCGCGCCCTGCTCAATCAGTACATGAAGACCCAGGCGACTGACCTGCAGGCCCCCGGGCAGCAGATCAACGTGGCTATCATCGGCGCCGGCGCGACTGGCGTCGAGTTGTCGGCAGAGCTGCACCACGCCGCGCAAATGCTGCAGGCCTATGGCTTTGATCGCATCAAACCGGAAGACCTCAACATCAACATCATCGAAGCCAGCGAACGACTCCTGCCGGCATTGCCCGAGCGTATCAGCGGCCCGGTTACCCAGGTGCTGAACGGCCTGGGGGTCAAGCTGCACACCGGCTCAGCGGTGAAGGAAGTGGCGGCTGATCGCCTGATCCTGGCCAACGGCGAAGAGGTTCCCGCCACGCTCAAGGTGTGGGCGGCGGGCATTCGCGCGCCGGTATTTCTTACCGGGCTGGGCTTGCCGACCAACCGCATCAATCAACTGGAAGTTGAACGTACGCTACAGGTGAAGGGTGAGGATCGCATCTTCGCCTTCGGCGACTGCGCTGCCTGCCCGATGGGCGACGAGGGCCGCTTCGTCCCCCCACGCGCGCAGGCAGCCCACCAGCAAGCCAGCCTGCTGGCCAAGAACCTGCGCAAGATTCTCGAGGGCAAACCGCAGGAAGAGTACCGCTATCGGGATTACGGCTCGCTGATCTCGCTGTCGAGCTTCAGCGCCGTGGGTAACCTGATGGGCAACCTGACCGGCAACGTCATGCTTGAGGGCCGTCTGGCACGGATGTTCTACGTGTCGCTGTATCGGCTCCACCAGATGGCGCTGTACGGCCTGCCAAGGACCATGATGTTGATGTTGAGCGACCAGTTCGGCCGCTCAACAGAACCCCGCCTGAAACTGCACTGAGGCGCTCAGGGCGCGCGGCCGCGCGCCCTTCCCTGGCATGCCTGACGAGTTGACCGAAAACCAAACCTGCCGCGATCCAGACAAAACGCAGACGCGCGAAAGCGACGCAGCAAAGGATGCTGAAGCGGCTTGAAATCAAATAAGTTTGGACTGTTGCAAGAATGTGTCGCGAGAGGACTGCAGAGAGGTTTGAGTGGTGGGTCGTGTAGGATTCGAACCTACGACCAATTGGTTAAAAGCCAACTGCTCTACCAACTGAGCTAACGACCCATCATGCTCAAAAAAGTGGTCGGGGTAGAGGGATTCGAACTCTCGACATCCTGCTCCCAAAGCAGGCGCGCTACCAGGCTGCGCTATACCCCGATCCTGCTTGAAGTGGCTCCGCGACCAGGACTCGAACCTGGGACCCAATGATTAACAGTCATTTGCTCTACCAACTGAGCTATCGCGGAATTACCTTCAAACTCTCAACCTGGGCCGTGGTTGGTAACACATAACCCCTGCTGAGGCGCGCCATTTTACCGACCAGCGCAAAGCTGTCAACCTTTTTTAAGCCTTTTATTTCAATACGCTATGCCCATCCCTGCACAGCAGCCCAGAAACACAAAACCCGCCGGATGGCGGGTTTTGTCAAGCACTGCAGAATGCCGCTCAGCCGAGCTGAGGACCTGCTGCCACTATGCTGTCAGCCACCTCGAACTTCTTGAAGTTCTCGACAAACAGCTTCGCCAGATCGGCCGCAGCCTTGTCATAGGCCGCCGGATCAGCCCAGGTGTTGCGTGGGTTCAGCAGCTTGGTCTCAACGCCCGGTACCGCCTTGGGCACGTCGAGATTGATGCCAGGCAGGTGCTCGGTCTCGGTACCGATCAACGCGCCGGACTGAATCGCGGAAATGATGCCGCGGGTAGTCGGAATGCTGAAGCGCGTACCTTCACCGTAAGAGCCGCCAGTCCAGCCGGTATTGACCAGATAAACCTTGCTGCCGAAGGCGTTGATGCGCTTGATCAGCAGTTCGGCGTACTCACCCGCCGGGCGCGGGAAGAAGGGTGCGCCGAAGCAGGTTGAGAAGGTCGACTTGATACCGCCGCCAGAGCCCATTTCAGTCGAGCCCACCAACGCGGTGTAACCAGACAGGAAATGATAAGCCGCCTGCTCGTTATTCAGGATCGACACCGGTGGCAACACGCCGGTCAGGTCGCAGGTCAGGAAGATGATCGCGTTGGGCTCACCGGCACGGTTGGCTACAACGCGCTTCTCGACGTGCTCCAGCGGGTAGGCTGCGCGGGTATTCTGGGTCAGGCTGACGTCGGCGTAGTCGGCGGTACGGGTAGCGGGATCGATCACCACGTTCTCGACAATGGAACCGAACTTGATGGCGTTCCAGATGACCGGCTCGTTTTTCTGCGACAGGTCAATGCACTTGGCGTAGCAACCGCCCTCAATGTTGAACACGCTGCCTTCGGCCCAGCCGTGCTCGTCATCACCAATTAGGTTGCGCGACTCGTCGGCAGACAATGTGGTCTTGCCGGTACCAGACAAACCAAAGAACAGGGTGGTGTCACCTTCGTCGCCGACGTTGGCGGCACAATGCATCGGCAGTACATCCTTGGCCGGCAGCAGGAAGTTCTGTACCGAGAACATCGCTTTCTTCATTTCACCGGCGTACTGCATACCGGCGATCAGAACCTTGCGCTGGGCAAAGTTGAGGATCACGCAGCCGTCGCTGTTGGTACCGTCGCGCTCGGGCTCGCAAGTAAAGTGCGGCGCGTTGAGAATCTGCCAATGGTCTTTCCCGGCCGGGTTGTACTGCTCGGGATTGATGAACAGCGTGCGGCCAAACACGTTGTGCCAGGCCGTCTCGGTTTCCATGACGACGGGTAGGTAATGCTCGGGGTCTGCACCCACGTGCACGTGTGACACAAAACTTTCACTGGCGCCGAGGTAGGCTGCAACACGGTCCCACAGGGCGTCGAACTTGTCGGCCGGGAACTTGCGGTTGATCGGGCCCCAGGCAACAGCATCCTGAGTGGAGGGCTCTTCGACGATGAAACGGTCCATCGGAGAGCGGCCGGTGCGTTCGCCAGTCTTGACTACCAGTGCGCCGTTATCAGCCAGCTGGCCTTCCTTGCGCTGAATAGCCAGCTCAATCAGCTGAGCAATGCTCAGATCGGTGTACACAGTGTTGGTAGCTTGCGTCATCAAACATAGTCCTCTTCGACTTAGACCGAATATTCCATAAAGACCGACAATCCGGCCTCAGCACGTGGGGGGTGTAAGGTTTAGTTATCATCCATTGATACAGCGCCGACACAGCGCGCAGGCGCGCCATTATGCCAAAAAAAATCACAACACGCTAAACGTCGTCTGCCCGGCGGTCAGTGCAATTGGCGGGCATGCTCATCAGCGGCATTGAACAGGGCCTCAACCGCCGGCTCATCATAGCGATAACGCGCGTTGCAGAACTGGCAGTCCACCTCTATCTCACCGCCCTGTTCGCGCAGCAATTCGAGCACATCCGGCTTGCCGAGACTCACCAGTGCATTGCCGGAGCGCTCGGCAGAACAGCTGCACTCAAAGCGCACCGGGCGTGCGTCAAAGAGCCGCAGCGGATCCTGATGAAACAGCCGATGCAGCAGGGTTTCGTTATCCAGTCCGATCAGTTCCTCTGCGCTCAGGGTGTCGGCCAGCACATTCAGGTGCTCCCAGGTGGCGGCGCGCTCCTCGCGGTCGGGTTGGCGGTCGACCGGCAGCGCCTGCAGCAGAAAACCCCGCGCCATGCGGCCGTCGGCCTGCAAGCGGAAGCGGGTGGGCAATTGTTCGGAGTTGGCAAAATAGCCATCCAGCGCGGCCGCCAGTGAGCCCCCTTCCAGTGACACTATGCCCTGGTAGCGTTGCCCGTTATCAGGGTCGATGGTGATGGCCAGCACGCCGCCGGGCATCAGCTCGTTGAGGCCGCAACCTTGCAGATCGTCGGCGTAACGGGCAATACCGCGCACCGCCTGATCACTGGAGCATTCGACCATGAGCGTGGAAACAGGGCCTTCAGACTTGGCTTGCAACACCAGCAGGCCGTCAAACTTGATTGTGGTAGACAGCAATACCGCTGCCGCCAGCATCTCGCCCAGCAGTGCCTTGACTGGTTCGGGATAGGCGTGTTTGGCAAGAATCTCGCGATAGCTCTGATCTGCCGAGACCATTTCGCCGCGTACATCGGCGTTCTCGAACAGAAAACGTTGGGTAATATCCTGCGACGCCATGCTGGACTCCTCGCAAAAGGCGGAATTATAACCAATCAGTCGTCGGCAGGTGCATTACGTTCATCGCGAAAACGATGGATCTGCCGCCGCTGCTTTTTGGTCGGCCGGTGTTCGCTGATCAGACCGCCTGCGCCCAGCGCCTTACGCTGCAGTGCTGCGGCCTCGCGGCGATTGCGACTGTCCGCGCTTTCGGCATACAGCGTCTGCGCCTCGGGGGCGCCGCGGCGCTGCTCGCTCAACACCAGCACCGCCACCTCGCGCACATCAAAACCCTGGCGTATCTGCAACTGATCGCCCACGCGGATTTCCTTGCTGGGCTTGCAGCGCTCGCCCTGACACTGCACTTTGCCACCCTCGATTGCGGCCTTGGCCAATGAGCGGGTTTTGAAGAATCGTGCGGCCCACAGCCATTTATCCAGGCGCAACTTGCCATCTTGCTGCATAAGGTCTGTACTCCCCTTTCGGCCTGCAGTTTAACAGGCTTGTCGAAACCCGTGCGTTACCGCATGATGCGCGCCATTGGCTGCGGGCTGGAGAATTCACCATGAAAACCTTTGACCACTTGACCGTCATTGGCCTGCGCGAGTGGGTCGGGTTGCCGGCGCTTGGCATCGATCAAATTCTCGCCAAAATCGACAGTGGCGCCAAGACGTCTTCGCTGCACGCCAGCAATATTGAAACATTTGAACGCGACGGTGAGACCTGGGTGCGCTTTGACGCCCACGTCGGTAGCCGCAGCAAGCAGCGTACCCGTCAGTGCGAAGCGCAACTGATAGAACTCAAAAGAGTCAAAAGCTCCAACGGCCACCTGCAGGAGCGCCACACCATTCGCACGCAAATGGTGCTGGGCGACAAATGCTGGCCAGTGGAGTTCACCCTGACCTGCCGCAAGGCCATGCGTTACCGCATGCTGATGGGCTGTACCGCCATGCTCGACGGCAACCTGGTCATCAACCCCGGGTTACGCTTCGTGCAGGACAAGCCGCAAACCCAAGAATTTGCCTGATTCCCAGGCACCCCAACACCGCACCAAGGCTTTAAAGGAAACACCATGAAAATCGCGGTCCTGTCACGCAACCCCAATCTGTACTCTACCCGCCGCCTGGTGCAGGCGGCGACCGAACGCGGCCATGAAATTCGCGTGATCGACACCCTGCGTGCCTATATGAACATCGCCAGCCACAAGCCGTCGATTCACTACAAGGGGCAGGAGCTCGAAGGCTTTGACGCCATCATTCCGCGCATCGGCGCCTCCATTACCTTTTATGGTTCCGCAGTGCTGCGCCAATTTGAAATGATGGGCGTCTACCCCCTCAACGAATCGGTAGCGATCAGCCGCTCGCGTGACAAACTGCGCTCCCTGCAATTGCTCGCGCGCAAGGGCGTCGGCCTGCCGGTGACCGGTTTTGCCCACTCACCGGACGATATTCCCGATCTGATCAACATGGTGGGCGGCGCCCCGCTGGTGATCAAGCTGCTCGAAGGCACCCAGGGCATCGGTGTGGTCATGTGCGAAACGGAAAAGGCCGCTGAATCGGTACTTGAGGCCTTCATGGGGCTCAAAGCCAACATCATGGTGCAGGAATACATCAAGGAAGCCGGCGGTGCCGACATTCGTTGCCTGGTGGTCGGCGACAAGGTAATTGCGGCGATGAAGCGCCAGGCCAAGCCGGGGGAGTTTCGCTCCAACCTGCACCGTGGCGGCAGTGCCAGCCTGATCAAGATCACCCCGGAAGAACGCATGACCGCCGTGCGCGCAGCCAAGGTCATGGGCCTCAACGTAGCTGGCGTCGACATCCTGCGCTCCAATCACGGCCCGGTGGTGATGGAGGTCAACTCCTCCCCCGGCCTGGAAGGCATCGAATCCACTACCGGCAAGGACGTCGCCGGTCTGATCATCCAGCACATCGAAAAGAACTGGCGGCCAAACAAGACCAGCACCAAGGGCACCGGCTAACGGCCGGAGCCCAGCGGCAAGCTTTAGGCTGTTGCAGCAAGCAGGGACGGAGTGGCTGGCGGTGTGTGGCTGGCGGCTGCTTGTCGGACTTAAAGGCCAACGAGCAAGTCGGCGTAGTCTCCAACCGCGTCGAACTCTTCCGTATCTCGCGCAGCGCCGCGGCTGTCGGGTTCGCGTACGGCCAGCAGGTGGCCGATGCCGTACTCCCTCGCCGAGCGCAATACGCCCAGGCTGTCGTCGATAAACAGCGCACGTTCCGGATCAAACGACATATCAACCTGCAGCGCTTGCCAGAAGCTCTGGGTTTCCTTGGGATAGCCGTAATCGTGTGAGCTGATCAGGCGCTGGAAGTAGGTTCGCAGTTCGATGCGCTCCATTTTCAGCGAAAGCGAATCACGGTGCGCATTGGTGATCAGCACCACCTGCTTACCACTGCGCTGCAGCGCCTGCAAAAACGCCTCGGCGCCCGGCCGCAGGCTGATCAGGTGGGCTATCTCGCGCTTCAGGTCGATGATTGGCATGCCCAGTTCGCGGGTCCAGTAATCCAGGCAATACCAATCAAGCTGGCCCTGGATGTTGCGCATCATCGGGTAGACTTCGGCCTTGGCCCACTCCAGCGACTGACCGTGGTGGCGAGCGTAACTGGCGGGCATGTGCTCCAGCCAGAAATGGTTATCAAAGTGCAGGTCCAGCAGCGTACCGTCCATATCCAGCAGCACGGTATCAATCTCGTTCCAATTCAGCATATAGGGTTGATCGGCAGTTGGGCTTGGGCTTCAGGTGCGGCTATGATACCCAAGCACCAGGCCAATCACCACGGAGTCCGCATGCCGCAAAAGCCAGAAACCCTCGAAGCTCGCATTGTTGCCAAGAGCCGCCTGTTCACCGTCGAGCAGGTGCAACTGCGCTTCAGCAATGGTGTAGAACGCACCTACGAGCGGCTGGTCAACAAGGGCCAGGGCTACGGCGCTGTAATGGTGGTGGCCCTGCAGGATGCACGTACCGCGTTGTTGATCGAAGAGTACTGCGGCGGCATGGACAGCTATCAGTTGTCATTGCCCAAGGGCTTGGTCGAACCCGGTGAAGACGTGCTTGAGGCCGCCAACCGTGAGCTGATGGAAGAGGCCGGCTTTGGTGCCGAACAGTTGGAGCTGCTGACCAAGCTGTCGCTATCGCCCGGCTACATGAGCCAGGAAATCAGCGTGGTGCTGGCGCGCAACCTCTATGTGAAGCGCCTGCCGGGCGATGAGCCCGAGCCCATCCGCGTCGACAGCATCGACCTCTACCAGCTCAGCGAACTGACCCAGCGCGAGAATTTTACCGAGGGCCGCGCCCTGGCCGCACTCTATCTGGTGCGCGACCTACTGGAGCAGCGCGGCGAACTGACGCGCTGAAACTGTAACAAACCGGTCCACCGCCGGTCAGATGGTTATCCGGCAGGTCTGTCCTGCCCCGTTTCTCTGTTGCGGGAGCCGCTGATGTTTTTTCAACGCACACCTGAGTACAAGCTGCGCATGCCGACCGCCGAAGAGGCGCTACCCGGCCGCGAGCAACCTATCGCGACCAGCACCACCCACACCGTGCTCGGCACGCCGATCCAGCCGCCATTCCCCGAGGGCTTGCAGCAAGTAATTGTTGGCATGGGCTGCTTCTGGGGCGCCGAGCGCCTCTTCTGGCAGGTACCGGGCGTTTACACTACCGCTGTCGGCTATACCGGCGGACTCACCGCCAACCCGACTTACGAAGAAGTCTGCTCCGGCCGCACCGGTCATAACGAGGTGGTGCTGGTGGTGTTTGACCCGGATCAGGTCAGTCTGGAACAGCTGTTGAAGGTATTCTGGGAATCCCACGACCCCACGCAGGGCATGCGCCAGGGGAACGACACCGGCACCCAATACCGCTCAGGGCTCTACCTGACGGACATGGCGCAGCGCGCCAAGGCGGAAGTCAGCAAGGCCCTGTTCTCCAACGCGCTGGAGGATGCCGGCAAAGGCAGCATTACTACCGAGATCATGCTGGCCCCCACCTTCTATTACGCCGAGGCCTACCACCAGCAATACCTCGACAAGAACCCCGGCGGCTACTGTGGGCTGGGCGGCACTGGCGTCTGCCTGCCAGGTTAAGCCACCTGCGGCGTGTCAGCCCTGACTGAGACGCCGCAACGCCAGACCAGCCAACTCGGCCACCTTGCCCAATACCGATAGCTGCGTATCGGACGCTTGCCGGCCAGACAGCTGCATGTCGACATAGAGCACGCCGACCGGATGCTCACCCGCCAGCACCGGCGCCACGGCGAAGGCACCCTCACCCAGCTGCGCCCGATGCGCATCGCTGAGCGGCTCCTCGGCCAGCTCGGCGGGGCCGATATAGCGCATCCTGCGTTGCTTGAGCGCCCGAGAAAACGCCGCCATCGAAGCCGGATCATGCGGCAGGCTAAAGCCCTCCAGCCAACCCTGACTGCCCTTGCCAGCCACTTTTCGCGCCTTGAAACAGCTTTGCCGATCCGCCAGCACCGCCAGCATTACCCGCTCAAATCCCGCCCCCCGGTGCAGCGCCTGCATCACGCTGGTCAGCGCCGAATCCACATCGACCGGCGTACGCGCCATCAGCCGCAGATTTTGTAACGACAGCTTGAGCAGTTCCAGGTCGGGCTGCAGCAGCGGTGCGCGATCAATCTGCTCGACTGGCACGACTGGCTCGGTCACCGCGGCCGGCGCTGCGTGCTCCATTTGCAGCAGGTCCGAGAGGTCCAGCGGCAAGTCGTCGGTACGCGGTATCCAGGCCTTGAGATCACTGTTGGCGCAGGTGCCGGCAATGCGCACGGCCTCCTCGCCGCTGCTGAGCATCTGCCGCCAGGCTTCCTCCGGCGGCAACCCGGTCAAGCTGCCCACCGGTTCGATCAACGCCTGCACGGCCGGGCTGGCCCAGCCATCCGCAGCCACCGCGTCTGCCAGCTCGGCGCCCAGGGCCACTGCCATGGCGGCCGGGCCGCGGGCGATCTGGCTAGCCTGCACCAACTGGCCTATTTCGCCCATGTTCCAGCTTTTCAACAGGCCCAGGGTCAACTGATCAAAACCGGTTCCCAGCATGCGCTTGACCAGCTTCTCGCGGTCAACCTGTGCATCAACCAGAGCGCCAGCCAACTCGTCGGCCGGCTTGCCGCCGTGGCTCCAGAAGGCGAGTTCGCCCAGATTCAGCAACAGCGTGGCGATAAATACCTCTTCCTTTTGCTGCTGACTGATGTGCTGCGCCAGATTGCGCGCCTGCACGGCGCCATGAAAGGAGCGTGCGAGCAATGATTGCAGCTGTTCACGCGGTGAGTCCTTGAGTAGCCCATCAAGCAGGCTGACCGACAGGCCGATCATGCGCACCTGATCAAACCCCACCACCACCACGGCGCGCGAGATGGTACGCACGACTTCACGGCCTGGATTGCAATACACGCTGTTGCTGACGCGCAACACCTTGGAAGTAAGCGAAGCGTCGCGCAATAAAACCTCGGCCAGTTGTCGCACTGACGCGGTCGTGGATTGCGACAACCGCAGCAGGTCGTGCACCACCACCGCCATGGCTGGCAACTCGGCTTCATTCAATTCGTCTATCCACGGTCTAAGGCCGTGGGTTTTATTATTCACGCTCGCCACCTGCATCTTTGCACTGCCTTGAATGATAGCAATATAACATCGAACAACCCCCAACTGCGCCAAGGTCCGGGCGACGATGCGCGCCACGGTTTCTCTGGCCCGCCGCTCCTTATAGAATAGCCGCATGTCCAGCCTTCGATTGAACATCCATCACTACGCCAGCGCCGCCGCCACGCATGCGCACGCCGACCACAGCCAGTTGGTGTTCGGCCTGCACGGCAGCCTTGATCTGGAGTTCGCCGGACGCGGAGCCTGCGTCGACAGCGGTGCGGTCGCGATCATTGCCCCCGGCGACGATCATACCTTTCTCAGCCGCGATAATGGTCGCTGCCTGGTGCTGGACATTGCACCACAACAATCCCTGGAGGGGCTGACCCTGGGCAGGGATCAACAGCAACGACTGCTCGAGCGCACCGCGTTGCGCGCGCTCAACCCGCAGCAAAGTAGCCTGGTGCAGAGCCTCGCCGCGGTCGTCAGCAGCCAGCCCGGACTGAGCGCTGCCGGGGCCAGCCTGCTCCTGGCGAGCTTACTGCACCAACCCGCGTACAATGCTCGCCTGCCCAGGGCCGCGCTGGATGCCTATATCGACGCCCATCTGGCTGAAGGCCTGGCAGTGAGCGAGCTGGCGCGAGTGGCTCATTGCTCCCCTTCGCGCCTGCGCCATTGGTTTGCCGTGGAGTTCGGTTGCAGCCCTACCGACTATGTGCGCCAGCGCCGTCTGCGTCTGGCTTACCAGTTACTCGAGCACAGCCGCGAGCCTATCGCCCTGATCGGCGAGCGTTGCGGGTATCTCAACCCCAGCGCCTTCGCCCAGGCGTTCAAACAGCATTGGGGTTTGTCGCCACGAGCAGCGCGGCAACGAGCAGCGGTAACAGGCGACTGACGACAATTTTCGCGCAGCGGACAACAGTGCAACGTGGCGCTCACCGTTACACTGGGCGCCCATCCATTGCCATTGGCAGAGTCAGATGCCCGAACTCACGCACCAGCGCGCCCTGATCTACATGCACATAGCCGCCCTGCTGTTTGGCCTGACCGGCATCTTCGGCAAGCTCGCCAGCGTCGCGCCCGACGTCATCGTGCTGGGGCGCGCGCTGTTTGCCGTTCTGGCGCTGCTGGTGTTTGCCCGCCTCTATAGGCATTCCATGCTGGCAGGGCTCAGCCCCGTCAGACTGGTGCAGCTGGCCGTTTGCGGGCTGCTGCTGGGCGTGCACTGGCTGACCTTTTTCCACGCCATCGACCTCTCCGGCGTTGGCATCGCCACCCTCGGCTTCGCCAGTTTCCCGGCCTTTGTGGTGCTGCTGGAATGGCTCATCTGGCGCGAGCAACCAAGCCGCATGGATCTGCTGAAAGTCGCTCTGGTGTGCGTGGGTCTGGTGCTGGTGCCACCGAGCTTCGACCTGCAGCAGAGCGGTGCAGCCGGTCTGTTATGGGCGCTACTGTCAGGCTTTTGTTTCGCGGCGGTATCGGTGGGCAACCGGCTGACCAGCGGCAAGCTGCATCCGGTGCAGATCGCCTGCTGGCAAAATGGGGTGATTGCGCTATGCCTGCTGCCAATCAGCAGCAAGGCGATGCTGCAGATGCCGGCATTGGACTGGCTATGGATAGCGCTGTTGGGGGTGCTCTGTACCGGGGTGGCGCACGGCCTGTTCGTTACCAGCCTGACTGTACTGAAGGCCCGGGTAGCATCACTGTTCTTTGCCCTGGAGCCCGTGTACGGCATCCTGCTGGCCTGGTACCTGTTCGGCGAGCAGCCCAGCCTGCGGATGTTGCTGGGCGGTGTGCTCATCATCAGCGCATTGCTGTTGGTTCAGCGCGCGCCAAAACCAGCCTGAGCCGCTAGCGCAGCGACTCAGGGATATCTTCGCTACCCGGCGTCTCGATCAGTTGAACCCAGTGTGGCAGGACCTTCAGGCGCGCCGCAGCCAGCTTCAGGCAAACCAGCAATGGAACCGCGATCAACACGCCAACCACGCCCCAGACCCAGCCCCAGGCGATCAGCCACAGGATCAGAATCAATGGATTCAGACGCATGTTTCGACCCAGCACCATAGGGGTGAGGAACTGCGCTTCCAGCAGATTGATACTGAAATAGATAAGCACTGGCAACAGCGCGGTCAGCACTGGCCCGTACTGCACGACCCCCGCCAGACAGAGGATCGCCATACCGATGATGGGCCCCACGTAGGGCGCAAAATTCAGCAACGCCACCATGACTCCCCACAGCAGCGCATCCTCGACCCCAAAGGCCCAAAGCGCGAAACCCGTCACCGCTCCCAGCGCGGTGTTGATCATGCTCACAGTGAGTATGTAACGAGACAGCTCGTGTTGCACTTCGGCAAGCAGATCATTGGCCGCCTGCTTGTCGCGAACCTGGGGAAACACATGGATAAAGTTGCTGTACAACAACGGGCCAAAAACCAGCATAAACAGCACCAGAATCACAAAGGTGGTGAACTGCGCCAATACCAGCGGCGTCGCGCCGAGCAACTGCACCATCAGTTCGACCCCGCCCTGCATCACGCGATCCGACACGGCGCTGTCGGACGATGGCGCAGGTGCCGGCGCAGGGTTTGGTGGTTTCTCCTCTTCTTCCGGTTCGTCATCACGAAACCAGCCAAAAAACCTGAAGCCTTCCTTTTCCTCGATTTCCAGTGGCTGGGGCGGCTGCACTGTCACTGGCTCTTTGGAAGGAGACAGCTTCTCGCTGAACTCATCCAGCTCTTCGGTCAGCTGCGCCGACAGCTCGGGAATACGCTTGACCCATTTCTGTGCGGGCTCAGCCAGCTGCATGCCCAGCAAAGAAAAAGGCACGCCGATCAGCGCCAGCAATAACAGGGCGGACAACACGCGTGGGATGTGAAAACGCTTGAACAGCCCTACCAATGGGCTCAACAGCAGTGCAAATAGTGCTGCAACCACCACCGGCAAGAACAGCGTCTTGGCAAAATACAGGGTATAAGCGATGGCCAGCGCAAGCAGCCAGTACAGCGCCATCTGCACTGGCGGAACCTTCTTGCGCGGCCCGGTGATTTCCTCGATTTCGTTGCTCGGAGCCTCCTGCTCCGGCAGGTTCATCCCTGCGCTCCGAAGTGGCGTCCAAGATTGAACGCGTTGCTAACCATCGGAAACAGCCTAATACCGGTGAAACCCAAGGTGTAGGCTCGATTGATACCAATTCGATTGACCAGCACGCCCGCCAACATCCCAGAGCCCACCAACCACCCAGGATGCACCTGACGAAATGCGAAGTGCGCATGCTGGGAGACGACACTGATAACCTCAGAACGCAAGGCCAGCTTGCGCTCCTGTGCCTCAATTTTTTTAATCAGAAGATGGCGTTTCACCTTTTGCTCCTTGCATAAGCTGATGTGCATGCGCCTTGGTACGACGGAATCCCATCTGCCGCTTGAACTTGACGGCTTGGCTAATCAGAAAACCCACTACGACCGTCTGCAGCAGGAAAAACACCGTCAGTGCCAATGTCACCGAGGCAGTAAAGCTGTAAGCCAGCCAGCTCACCAGCACGCCTAACGCAATCCAGCACAGGATCAACATTGGCAACAGTACAATACCGACCATCACCAGCCGTCGTGCATCTCCGAGCGTGAGCTGCAACTCCAGTCGAAACAGATTTGCCAGCTCACTTCCCGCTACTGTGACTTGCCTTAGCCATGCTCCCAACTGCTCAATCAGTTCCAGCGGCAGCGCATCCTCAATGCCGGGTTTCTCAGCAGCAGAGCCGGCAGGCTCCTGCTGCTGATCTTTGGCAGCTCCATCGCTCATTTGCGAGAGAACACCTGAGAAAGCACGAAGCCCGCAGCGAAGGCGATACCCAAGGTAGCCAAAGGCTTCTCTCTCATGTACGAGCTAGCTTGCATACCCAGGATTTCGGCTTTTTCACGGCCTTTAGCCATTTGTTCGGCAGCGTCGTGCTTCAAATCCACACCAGCCGCTTCAGCCGCCAGCTTGAAGTGACTTTTGGCCTCCATCAATTTCTCATAAGCATCAGATACGGCCGCCTTGCTGGCCGCCAGTTCCTTTTCCTTGCTGGTGGTGGTTGTGGTGGTGCTTGCGGTGTTTGCTGAACTTGCAGTCGCCATGGTGGTTCTCCTTGTCCTTTCAAACAGTATGGGGGCTCCGGGGAGCCCCGTGCTTATCAGACCCAGCCTAATACACGGACTACAGAGGCGCCATGCAACACGCCATAACGCGGCATGCGCAAGCTTTATCACCCGCCATTCGCGGTAACGAAACCCCGCCTTGGCGCCTTTACCTGCAGTCGATAAGAAATCAACCTGCGTCTGTCCAACGGTGCATCGGCGTCAGGCTGTGCCAGACTATCTGACGAACAACCCTGACGCCGTACTGTAGTTACGACCGGGTAGAGCGCGGCGAGTTCAGCACAACATCGCACAGCGTGATCCGGCACACCCCCCATCAGCAGGAAGAGCAGATGAAGACCACTACCGAATTCGACATCATCGTCTATGGCGCCACCGGTTATACCGGACGTCTGGTCGCCGAGTACCTGAGCCAGGAATACGCCAACGACAAGGCTCTGCGCTGGGCCATGGCTGGCCGCAGCCAGGCCAAGCTGGAAGCCGTGCGCGACGAGATAGGCGCCCCCGCCGATATACCGCTGGTGGTTGCCGATACCGAAGACGCCGCCAGCCTGAAGGCCATGGTTGAGCGCACCAAAGTCGTACTGACCACCGTCGGCCCGTATCAGCTGTACGGCTCCGAACTGGTTGCCGCGTGCGCCGCTGCCGGCACCGATTATGTAGATCTGTGCGGCGAGCCGGCCTGGATGCGCCAGATGATCGATGCCCACGGCGACGCTGCCAAACAGAGCGGCGCGCGCATCGTGTTCTCCTGCGGCTTCGACTCCATCCCCTTCGACCTGGGCGTGTACTTTCTGCAGCAGGCCGCACGCGAGCAACTGGGCAAAACCCTGCCCCGGGTCAAAGGCCGCGTGCGCAAGATGAAGGGCACTTTCTCCGGCGGCACCGCCGCCAGTCTCAAGGCCACGCTGATTGCCGCCAAGCAGAACCCGGAGATCTATCAACTGCTGGGCAACCCTTTCGCGCTGACCCCCGGTTTCACCGGCCCGGCGCAACCACCGGCAGCCAAGCCCGAGTTTGACGAGTCGCTCGGCAGCTGGGCCGCGCCCTTTATCATGGCCGCCATCAACACGCGCAACGTGCACCGCTCCAACGCGCTGCTGGGTCACGCCTATGGTGAGGACTTTGTCTATGACGAGATGCTGCTGACCGGTCCCGGCGAACAAGGCGAGAAGATCGCCAACGCGGTAGCGGGTGACAAGTCGCTGTCAGGCGATTCAGCGCCCAAGCCCGGCGAAGGCCCGAGCAAGGAGGAGCGCGAAACCGGCTTCTATGACGTGCTCTTTATCGGTGAAGATGAAGACGGCAAGAAGCTCATGGCCAGCGTCTCCGGCAAGCGTGATCCGGGCTACGGCTCAACCTCGCGGATGATTGCCGAAAGCGCCATTTGCCTGGTGCGCGATGCCACCGACACGGCAGGGGGCATCTGGACCACCGCGCCGGCCATGGGCGACAAGCTGATCAAGCGTCTGCAGGAACATGCCGGCCTGACCTTCAAACTGGAGGCCTGAGCCGGCGGACCAGGTGGGCACTGCGCGTGCCCGCCTGATACCTCAGGGTTCGCCCGCCAACCAGTCCAACCGGTAACTACCCTCCCCCGACTGCGCCAGGACGCTCGCCAACCACGGCAGCAGCTGCTCCAACTCCTCCCAGATCGGCCACGGCGGATTGATCAGAATCAGCCCGGAGCCATTGAGACCCAGCTGGTTGTCTACCGGCCGAATATTCAGTTCCACCCGTAATGCCTTGGGAACACCGGCATCGGCAATCTGCTGATAGAACTCACGCAACAGGCGCAGATCCTTGATCGGATACCAGAGTGCAATCACCGTCTGGCGCATACGCTGGATGGCGATCTGTACGGCACTAACGCAGCGCTGCAAGTCATCGGTTTTTTCGAAAGGCGGGTCAAGCAGCCAGAGGGCGCGCTTCTCCGCCACCGGCAGGAACGCCTTGGGTAACTGATAGCCATCACGCTGATGCACTGCCACCTGATCGCTATAAGCAAAGTGCTGCTTCAGCGTATCGGCATCCTCGGGATGCAGCTCGCTGAGAATCATGCGGTCCTGCGGACGCAGCAGGTCGGCGATAAATTGCGGCGAGCCGGGATAGAAGCGCAGGCTGTCACCCTGGTTATGCGCCGCTACCGCCGCGCGAAAGTCTCCGAGCCAGAGCGGCAGATCATCGCGCTGCCACAGTCGGCCGATGCCATCCTGAAACTCACCGGTCTTGCCCGCGCTTTCGCCCTGCAGGTCATAGAACGCGGTGCCGGCATGGCTATCGAGGTAACACAGCGGCGCTTCCTTGCGCTGCATCAGCTCGAACAGACGGCGGAGCAAGGCATGCTTGAGAACATCGGCGTGGTTGCCGGCGTGATAACTGTGGCGGTAATTCATTGGGGATCTGCGCTATGGCTGTGCGTGTGGCGGCATTCTAGCAGGCTGAGCAAGGGCCGCCGACTGTTGGCGACCCGCAGAGCCTAGCCCTGCTGACTCTGCGGCGTGACCCGCAGCACTTCTTCGATAGTCGTCAGGCCGGAACCCACCTTTTGCGCGCCGGATAGCCAGCTACTTGCAGGTAGCCACGAGCAGACTGGGGAACCAACCCCGTTAGCCAGCCATTCATGGCTCGCAGCTCACTGGAACAGTCCAACCGCGAGCACTCTGACTGATCTCGGTTACTGTCATATCCTCGCCGTCGAGTGGCGCGACATTGAAAGCGATGCCATTTTGCGCCATAAAATTTGTCAGGGTATCCAAGCTAAGTGCAAAGTTGACGTTCTGAGCAATATCACCCGTTCGTTGCGCCATACCCATGGCGTTCAACTTGGAGGTCACCACACCAATTACCAAACCTTTCTGGTCGATCAGTGGGCCACCACTATTACCAAGCTGCACGGGCGCGGTTATCTGAACAAAGCGTTTATCACCGCCCATACCGGCAACGGCACTGACGATTCCGGTGGTGATATTCAAATCATCGGCCACGATCCCACTTAGTGGAAATCCTGCAGCTACCACACTTTCTCCGTGCTGTATGCCCACATCGCGCCGAATGAGTGCCCGATTTCCGGAAACGCCGCTGACTCGCAACGCAGCAAGATCATTGGTCGCGTCCTTAAAAAGCAAATCTGCTTGCAAGTCATCGGCCACGGAGATACGACTGCACTTCTCCACCACGTGCGAATTGGTTATCACAACAGAAGAGTTGACCCAAAAACCGCTACCACTGCTTCCCTGCGTACCTGCCGAGCTCGTCGCCCCAGTCCTACACGCGAGAAAAACGCCATTAGAGCACGCTTTATAAGCTTCGCTACCCACCCGGACGGGGGACATATCGAGCCTGACACGGTCGGAAGCAAAGTTAGCGAGCTCAGTAAGTTCAGCTTGGCCTACGCCCTCGACATTAACCAAGGAATGGATCTCGATCAGCGGAAGACCGCGCGTCAAGTAGCCCGCCATGTCCTGCGCAACCAGCCTGGCTTCCTGGCAGCATTCCAGGTCAACCTCTCTTCGCTTTTCAAGCTGCTGACTCTCGAATTCGATTTCACTCGTTGCTGGCGGCGGTGTCTGGCTAAAGTGCGAAACACCCTTTTCGTCAACCCAGCGGTATAGTTTTTGCGCTGTCGCTGCGCCAGCCAACAGCGTGCAAGCGACCACCACGGCCGCTGTATTTTTTGTAATTCTAAAGAGGGTTTGTTCCACTCATTTATTCTCCGTTATTGCTTCAGAGGCAACCGACCAAAAGCCCTACCAACCAACAGGTAGAGGTGTGGCAAATGCTGCCCGGTCTGGTAGCTGTTCTGAAGTTGTAGACAGCTGCTTGAGCTTACTGCGCGCAAGGAGGGCACAGAGGGCACACATCAAGCAGACAAAGAAGGCTATGATCAAACTGGCCCACCGGGGCAATTTGACAAGAGTGGCGATTAACTCATCAACAAGGGGATTACTTCTATACGCCATCCTTGGGCTCCTGAAAGCGGCTTCAAGCCATAAACAGGAGATTAACCGTTCCGCATACAAAAAACACGGTTGTATCATGAATATCCATAGGCAAGGCATTCACAATGGGGCCGGGTCCATGCTCTTAACGCTAGCGTTTCGTACTGGTCGCATCACCCAGTTGAGCCGGCGCGCACACTCCTGACACGTTACAAGTCAAGCGGCCTAACGAGGCGCCATTTCAGCCCTGCTGACTCTGCGGCGTGACCCGCAGCACTTCTTCGATGGTGGTCAGGCCGGAGCCCACCTTTTGCGCGCCGGACAGCCGCAGGCTGTGCATGCCTTCCTTGTAGGCCTGGCGGCGCAGGGCATCCAGATCGGTATCGGCGTGAATCAGCGATTTGATGCCGTCGCTCAGCGGCATCAACTCGTACACCCCGGCGCGGCCACGGTAACCGGTCTCGCGGCACTCGATGCAGCCCACCGGCTGCATCGCCTTGCTTGGCAACGGCGCGTTCCACGGCCTGGTCAGATCGCTCCAGCCATCTTCGTCGATTTGCACCGGCGCCTTGCAGTGCGGGCACAGGGTGCGCACCAGGCGCTGCGCCATGACGCCCAGCACGGTGGCCTTGATCAGATAAGCCGGCACGCCCAGCTCGATCAGGCGGCTGACGGCGCTGGGCGCGTCGTTGGTGTGCAGGGTGGAGAGCACCAGGTGGCCAGTCAGCGCGGCTTGAATCGCCATTTCGGCGGTTTCCAGATCGCGTATTTCACCGATCATGATGATGTCGGGGTCCTGGCGCATCAACGCGCGAACGGCACTGGCAAAATTCAGCTCAATGTTGTGCTGCACCTGCATCTGATTGAAGCTGTCCTCGACCATCTCGATCGGGTCTTCGACGGTACAGACGTTGACCTCGGGCGTGGCCAGTTGCTTGAGCGTGGTATAGAGGGTGGTGGTCTTGCCGGAACCGGTTGGGCCGGTTACCAGCACAATGCCGTTGGGCTGCGCGACCATGTTTTGCCAGCGGCGTTGGTCTTCACTGGAAAAGCCCAGTTGGTCAAAGCTGCGCAGCAGCACGTCAGGATCAAAAATCCGCATGACCATTTTTTCGCCGAAGGCGGTCGGCAACGTCGACAGACGCAGCTCTACCTCATTGCCCTTGGGCGACTTGGTCTTCACGCGGCCGTCCTGCGGCTTGCGCTTCTCTGCCACGTTCATGCGCCCGAGGGTCTTCAGTCGGCTGACTACCGCCACCGTGACCTGCAGCGGGAACTGATAAACGGTGTGCAGCACGCCGTCGATGCGCAAGCGCACGCTGCCGGTCTCGCGGCGCGGCTCCACGTGAATATCGCTGGCACGTTGTTCAAAGGCGTATTGAAACAGCCAGTCGACAATATTCACCACGTGCGCATCGTTGGCGTCGGGCTCCTGGCTCATGCTGCCCAGGTTCAGCAGTTGTTCAAAATTGCCGACGCCGCTTTGTTTCTGATCTGTCGCGTTGGCGCCAGTGACCGAGCGGGCCAGGCGATAGAACTCTACTGTGTAGCGTTGCAGATCGGCGGGATTGGTCACCACACGCTTGATATCGCGGCGCAGCACGTGGCGCAGATTGTCCTCCCAACCGCTGACCAGCGGCTGGGCGCTGGCGATAGTGGCCTCCCGCTCATTGACATCAACCGCCAGAATTTTGTGCCGCTGGGCAAAGGCGAAGGACATCAGCGGGGTGACCGCGGTGACGTTGATCTTGAGTGGATCAACCCGAAAGTAAGGCTGCCCGGTCTCGGCTGCGAGCCAACGGCTCAGGGTATCCAGATCCAGCTTCTTGCCGGGGCGCGCCAGATCTTCGACATCCTGCGCAGCGATGAACTCCAGCGGGTGCAACTTGGCTGTGTCACCGACGCCTGAACGCCGCAGCGTGACCAGATGATCGAGCGTCTCGCTAGCTATACGGCCCTGCGCCAGCAGCACATTGAGAAAATCGCCCAGATCCAATGGCCGATCGCTGCCGGGAATCGCCAGGTCCGCCAGACTCTTCATACCGCCTCTCCCCTTGATTATTCAGCTATCCCTGCTCAGTCTGGCAGCCCAGCCGCCGCCAGGCCAGCCCACTACTGGTTCAGTTCGCGCCAGGCGTTGAGCTTGCGTACCCGCTGGCCCTGCTTGCGCAGCGCCGCCAACAGCAACTCGCGCTGTTCTTCGGCCACCTGGGGGTACTGTTCCAGCAGCGCTTGCAGCTTGTTCAACTCGCCGAACAAACGGTCGGGCTCGGGCACTTCCAGAAAGGAACGGAAGTTGCCGAGCAGCAGTTGCAAACGGCCAAGGCGCGGCAATTGATCCATCCATTCGCTAACGTGATGATCAGGGTCGTTATTGTGCGGCACCCGCAACTCCTGAATTTCCTTGGCGACTGCCGCCAGCAACCAGCGCTGCAGGGTCAACGCCGCCACGCGGTCGCCGCGCGGAGGACGATTGGCTTGCCAGCGCTTGTCCAGCAGCCAGAGCCCAAGCTCGACAAAGAGCGCGCCCCACGCCGGGACCGCCACTTGCTGATCGAACACGTCGCTGGCCTGCTGGCGCGCCGCCTCGCCATCACTGTCATCCGCCCAGCCGGCCAGCACCAGCGGCTGAAACACGGCCAGCAGTTGGTCAAATGGCACAATGAACGGCTGCGCGGCAGAGCGCGGCAACGCCAGATCGAACACGCCAAAACAGGCCCGCAGCGCTGCCAGGTTGCCGGTCAGCTCGCGGAACAACTTCCATTGACGGGCAAACCGATATTGCTCTGCCAAACGTTGCACGCGGCCCAGCAACTGCGTGATCAACCCCTCGATCACCCCATCAACGCTGGTATCCGCCTGCCAGCCGGGGTTGTCCAGACGCAGCGCATAGCTGCCGGCATCAAACAATCGATAACCGCGCTCGGCCTTACTGATGTCACAGGGCATCAGTACCTGATCACGGCACAGCTCCAGCGCCAATTCCAACAGCGCCACGGCAGGCCCCTTGCGCACCTCGAGTTCCAGCTCGCTGATGGCCTCGCGCGCGTCAGCGGCGGACACTTCGCCCAGATCTAGGGCGGCCTCAATCTCAACTTCTTCGCCTTCGCGCTCCCAGCGCAGCAGTGCGCGGGTGCGCTGAAAGTCGGTGGTAAATACCGGCTGCAGGGTGCTCTTGTCGAGTTCCGCCAGCGCCGCCGGCCAGCAGCTGTCGCCCAGCAAGCTGAAATCCAGCGTCTGCTGCTTGAGGTACCAATCCCACTCGTTGCGTTCAGACAGCCCGGCCACACTCTGGCCGCGGCTTTTCAAGGTCTGGATGATGGCGTCACCGTCGCGGCGCAGACGCAATGCCACCTTGGCATTGGCCAGATCCCGTGCCGCGGTGTCGTAATACTGGTTGTAGAGCGTAGTGGTCTGCCAGTCATCGACCAGGCGAGCAGTCAGCAGCGGATGAGTACGCAGCGCCGCAAGCACCTCGGCACTGGCACGCAGTTTGATTTCGGTTTCTTTGCCCATTGGAATTCTCTGCCATACCGCCAGCACAGGAGCAAGCGGTAAAAATATGTTCTTTTGATGTCAGGCGGATGACGATCAGGCATGCAACACCTATACTTTGCGGCCTCAACTCCCGCTGGAGGCGCTATGCCTAACAATCCTTTTCTCAGCCTGTTCGGCCGCTCTCCCATTGGCCCGATGCAGCAACACATCGCCAAGGCACATGAGTGCGCTGCGCAGTTGATGCCCTTCATCGAAGCGGTCATCGCCAACGACTGGACGGAGGCCGAGCGCGTACAAAAACAGATCGCTCAGCTCGAACGCGACGCCGACAAATTGAAGAAAGACGTCCGCGTCCATCTGCCCAAGAGTCTATTCCTGCCGGTACCGCGCTCGGACCTGCTGGAGCTGCTCAGTGTACAGGACAAAGTTGCCAACCGCGCCAAGGATATTGCCGGCCTGATGCTGGGTCGTCAGATGATGATTCCGGCGCCGCTGAGCGACGCCTTCAGAGCATTCGTACAACGCTCAATCGACGCTGCAGCACAGGCGTTGAAGGCCATGAACGAGCTCGACGAGCTGCTGGAAACCGGCTTCTCTGGCCGAGAAGTCACCCTGGTCGAGCGCATGATCGAAGAGCTCGACGCCATCGAACACGATACCGACAACATGCAGATCAAGTTGCGCTCCGATCTGTACAAACTGGAGAAGGACCTGCCGCCGGTAGACGTGATGTTCCTGTATCAGATCATCGAATGGATTGGTGATGTCGCAGACCGCGCCCAGCGCGTCGGCAACCGCCTGGAATTGCTGATGGCCCGCTAAGGGCCGGCTGAACCATGCACCCAATAGAGTACTGAATATGACGCTGATTGCAGAGTACGGCACCGTCCTGCTCATTCTGGCCTGCCTCTTTGGCTTTTTCATGGCTTGGGGGGTAGGCGCCAACGATGTTGCCAACGCCATGGGCACCTCGGTCGGCTCCCGCGCGCTGACCATCAAGCAGGCGATCCTGATCGCCATGGTTTTCGAATTCCTTGGTGCTTACCTGGCCGGCGGCTCGGTAACCCAGACCATCCGCAGTGGCATTATCGATTCCGACATGATCCCGCCGGACAAGATGGTTTTCGGCATGCTGGCAGCGCTGTTGGCCGCCGGCACCTGGCTGTTGATCGCTTCGATCAAGGGCTGGCCGGTCTCTACCACGCACTCCATCATTGGTGCAGTGATCGGCTTTGGTGCGGTGGGTGTGTCCTTCGATGCCGTGCACTGGAGTGGCGTAGTGCCCATCGTGTCCAGTTGGGTCATTTCCCCGGTACTGTCCGGCCTGGTCGCCTTCATGATTTTCATGAGCGTGCACAAGCTGATTCTCAATACCGAAGACCCCTTCGCCAACGCCAAGCGCTACGTGCCCTACTACATGTTCGCCGTCGGCTTCATCGTCACCATTGTCACCCTGACCAAGGGGCTCAAGCACGTTGGTCTGCACCTGAGCGGCTGGCAGAGCCTGGGCCTGGCGGTGCTGTTTGGCGCGGTCATCTGCGCAGTGGGTGTGCTGCTGCTCAGCCGCATCAAGGCTGACCCGGTGGCAGACAAGAGCTTTCACTTCGCCAGCGTGGAAAAGGTATTTGCCGTGCTGATGATCTTCACCGCCTGCGCCATGGCCTTTGCCCACGGCTCGAACGACGTGGCCAATGCGGTCGGCCCACTGGCGGCGATTGTCGGCGTGCTCAGCTCCGGCGGTGAAGTCGCCAGCCAGTCGACCGTACCGGGCTGGGTGTTGCTATTGGGCGGTGTGGGTATCGTAGTTGGCCTGGCCACCTACGGTTACCGAGTGATTGCCACCATCGGCCAACATATCACCGAGCTGACCCCAAGCCGCGGCTTTGCTGCCGAGCTGGCTACCGCCACGACCGTGGTCGGCGCCTCGGCCATAGGTCTGCCGATTTCCACCACGCACACCCTGGTGGGCGCCGTCCTGGGCGTAGGCATGGCGCGCGGTATTGGCGCACTGAACCTGCGCGTGATTGGCACCATCTTCAGTTCCTGGGTCGTCACCCTGCCCGCCGGCGCCATTCTGGCGATCGTCTACTTCTTTATCCTTTCCGGGATTTTCGGCTGACGAACGGCACTCGGCGGCGTAAGCTGAACTTCACTGTTCGCTTACGCCGCCGGGAGTTTTCATGGCTTTGCCCTCGCTTAAGGCGCAATTCGATGCGCTGCTCAAACTGCCGTCCATCAGCTGCACCCAGGACGACATGGACCAGTCCAATCTGCCGGTCGTGCACCTGCTCGCCAGTTGGCTTGGTGATCTGGGCTTTGCCTGCGAGATCCAGCCGATTCCGGGCGAGGCCGGCAAGGCCAATCTGATTGCAACCCTGGGCAGCGGCCCCGGTGGACTGGTGATGGCCGGGCATACCGATACCGTGCCCTGCAATCCCGAGCGCTGGCAGCATGACCCGTTCAAACTGACCGAGGCCGATGGCCGCTGGTACGGCCTGGGCAGCTGCGACATGAAGGGCTTTTTCCCGCTGATCATTGAAGCGGTGCGCGACTATGTCGATCAGCCGTTCAAACAACCCTTGATCGTGCTCGCCACCGCCGATGAAGAAAGCTCCATGAGCGGCGCCCGTGCCCTGGTCGCCAGCGGATTGCCAAAAGCGCGGCATGCGGTGATCGGCGAGCCCACCGGTCTCAAGCCGATCCGCGTGCACAAGGGCATCATGATGGAGCGTATCGACATCACCGGGCAGGCGGGTCACTCCTCCGATCCGGCGCTGGGCAACAACGCCATGGAAGCCATGCACGCCGTCATTAGCGACCTTATGACCCTGCGCAGCAGTTGGCAGAAACGCTGGAACAACCCGCTGTTCGGCGTTCCGACGCCCACGCTCAACCTTGGCTGCATCCATGGTGGCGACAACCCCAACCGTATCTGCGCCAAATGCGCGCTGGAATTCGATATTCGCCCCCTGCCCGGCATGGACCCTGACGCGCTGCGTGCCGACATTCAGGCCCGGCTGGATCTGATTGCCGCCGAACGCCAGGTCGAGATTGTCTACGCACCGCTGTTTCCGGGTGTGCCGCCGCTGGATACCGGCGCCGACGCGCCCTTGGTCAAGGCGTGCGAAGCACTGACCGGCCACTGCGCCGGTAGCGTCGCGTTTGCCACCGAGGGGCCTTACCTGAACCAGATTGGTATGCAGACGCTGATCCTTGGGCCCGGCGACATAGACCAGGCACATCAGCCCGACGAGTTTCTGGCGATGGATCGGCTAGATCCAACCGTCGATATCCTGCGCAACCTGATCAAGCAGTTTTGTCTGCAGTAGACATTTGCACCGCGGATGGCTTGAAGCCGGCCGCGCCACACTCTTTAATAGCTCTTTTGCATGGAAACGCCGCGAATGCTCGATTACGTCAATTGGTTCCGCCACTCGACGCCCTACATCAACCAGCACCGGGACTGTACCTTTGTACTGATGCTTCCCGGTGAGGGTTTGGCTCACCCCAACTTCAGCAACATCGTCCACGACATCATGCTGCTCAACAGCCTGGATGTACGCCTGGTACTGGTGCACGGTTCACGCCCACAGATTGAAGAACGGCTGAGCGCACGCGGCATCAACTCGCGCTACCACAACGACCTGCGCATCACCGACATGGATACCCTGGCCTGCGTGACCGACGCGGTCGGCGCGTTGCGCATCGCCATCGAGGCGCAACTCTGCACCCAACAACAGGGGGCGCGGCTGCGTGTAACCAGTGGCAACCTGGTCACCGCCAAGCCCATCGGCGTGGTCGACGGTGTCGATTTTCATCACACCGGCGAGGTGCGCCGCGTTGATCGCAAGGCTATCAGCCGGCATCTGGATGAACACGACATCGTGCTGCTTTCCAGCCTGGGCTACTCGCCCACCGGCGAGGTATTCAACCTGGCCAGTGAGGATGTAGCCACCAGTGTGGCCGCCGCTCTGGGCGCCGACAAACTGATTCTGTTCGGCGAAGACACCGGCATCCGCGACGAGCAGGGCGAACTGCTGCGCGAGCTCAAACCCACCCGCGCCGCGCCACTGCTCGGCAAGCTGGGCAACTCGCTGCCGGGCAACCTGCTGCGCGCGGCGTGCAAGGCCTGCAACGCCGGCGTGCGGCGCTCGCACATCGTCAGCTTTGCCGATGACGGCGCCATGCTCAACGAGCTGTTCACCCGGGACGGCAGCGGTACCCTGGTCGCCCAGGAGGCCTTTGAGCAGATTCGGAGCGCCACCATCGATGACGTCGGCGGTCTGCTGGACTTACTGCGCCCGCTGGAAGAGGCCGGCATTCTGGTACGCCGCTCACGTGAGGTACTGGAAACCGAAATCAGCCAGTTCACCCTGGTCGAACGCGACGGCACCATCATCGGCTGCGCCGCACTCTACCCGCTCGAGGGCTCTACCAGCGCCGAGCTCGCCTGCGTCGCCATCGACCCCAATTACCGTCAAGGTGGTCGCGGCGACCAGTTGCTGCAGCACATCGAGAGTCAAGCCCGCAGCCTGAAGATCGACACCCTGTTCGTGCTTACCACGCGCACTGCGCACTGGTTCCGCGAACGCGGCTTTGTGCCCAGCAGCGTAGAGCGCCTGCCCGCCAAGCGTGCCGAGCTGTATAACTACCAACGTAATTCCAAGGTGTTCGAGAAGGCGCTATAAGCAACGCAGGTTGCCTGTCAAACGGCAGGTCACCTGGTCACGTTCTGGGTCTTGAGGCCAGGCACTTTACCATTCGACTGCCGCACCGCCCTGCGCATGCTTGAAGCCGAGGAGAATCCCGACAACTCGGCAATGTCATCGACTCTCAGACTGGATGCCTGCAGATGATGCAGCGCAAAGGCTACACGTACTTCCTGCAGAATCTGTCGAAAGCTGGAATGCTCCTGTCCCAGCCTGCGTGCCAGGGCTCGCGGAGTCAGCCGCAGGGCCTGGGCACACGCCGCCAAAGTGAGGGGTTGTTCCTGATAGTCGCGCGAGCCCATCAACTGCAAACGCCGATTGAATCGCTGAGTCAGCTGGCTGCGCACGGCAGCCGTGGTGGTGGGCTCCAGACCAGCTGCCTGCAGGTCCAGCTCGCAGCGCGCAATCAGTTCGCGAAAGGCCGCCTGCCGAGTCAAGCGGAAGGGCTCGATGCGAAATCGCCGGTTGACCACCACGGCGTTGCGCTTGGCGGCAAAACGCACGCTGGCGCAGGGCAACTCGTTATACAGCTGCGCGTGCGGCGGTGACACACAGGTCAGCTCCACATGCACCTGGGTATCCGGCACCTGATGATTGCCGCACGCGACGCACAGACGCAGCGTGGTCGCCAGGCGAAAGTCCAGTTCAAACTGTTCAACGCTCCTTTCGTCCGCTTCGGGGGGCGGGAAGCAACGCAACGGAAAGACAAAGCGATCATCACGATCAATGAAACCGACGGGTCTGCCGGCTGTAACGGTATAGAAAGGTTGCGCAATCATCTGATAGCGCATGAAGGCTTCTGCCGCCTCACTCAGGCTTGGGCTGCAATGCACCACATAGCCGATCAGACCAAAATGACTCCAATCGACCTGCATACCTATGCTCAACCCGGGGGCGGGGTGATCAGTCAGACGTAAACCATTGCGCAGCAGACGGTATTGCTGCCCATAGGAAATACGCACCGCGGGATCGGCAAACATACCGGGGTCAATCCCGGTGCCGGCCAACAGCGCCGGCATGGACACACCCAGCTGCACGAATCCCTCGATAAAACCCAGGGGATTCAAATGCAACGGGATGACCTTACTGTTGAACTCCACCAAACAACCTCGAAGCAAAGCGGGTGGGGACTGCGCCGACACCCGCTGTCAGCCGGGCGCCGGCACCCGGACCGTTGCTAGGGAGCCCAGAATCCACACTTGTGGTTGGTGCGAAAGGTAGCACGAGCAAGAGGCTCTATCGCAGGCGTTTGAAAGGACAGCATACCGCCAGTGCTATCACCGTAGTCTACCCAGGTCAGACCGTTGCCGCTCGGATTACCCGTGGCAGCAAAGCTGGCCCAGGCACCGGTCATGGTATTGGCCAGGGCCACTTGCTCGGCCGAGGCGCCGCGCTCGGTAAAGCCCTCATCAGAACCAAAAATATACTGGATCTCCGAGGCATGTGTCGCGCCCAGGGTCAGCCAACTGGGCGCGACCGGGCCAGGTGACAATGCATCGCGGTCGGCAAACTCGTAGACATAAAGCGGTTGCGTGCCCTGAGCCGCAATACTGTCAACCTGCACATTGGCATTACAGGCAAACACCCCGTCCGTTCCCACCGCCGTGACCAACGCAGCGTAGTCATCGGCAAAGGACGTAGGCGGATACTGCGCCACAATAAAGGGGGTCAAGCCACCAAAGGTGCCGGCAATGACTGCCTGATAGTTGGCTGCAGTGATGGGATTCGCCTCACCACGGCTGGCCAGAAAGTAGCTCCACTCTTCGGTATTACTGCCCATCAGGACCGGAACATCGTTGAACTCACCGGTCGCCAGACTGGCGCCCACCGAGGTCGGCAGTATGTCGGGCCGCAGGGTCGGGGTAATACTGCCGGCCGGCACCGCCATGATTTCAGCGACGGAACGGCTGCGCATGCAGGCCACCTCCTCTGCCGACGTCGCGGCGGAGCACCCCAGGGCAGCGGCAAAACCCACACCTGTGGTTTCAGCGGTTGCCATGGCGGTTTGGGTTTGGCTGTAGGCACCACTTTGCACTATGGCTTTCTGGAACAGACCGGCAGAGGCCGGCGACACCAGGTGGCTGAGTACACTGAGACCGCCAGCAGATTCACCGAAAATAGTCACGTTTTCGGGGTTGCCACCGAACTCCTCAATATTGTCAGCGACCCAGCGCAGTGCCTGTTGCTGATCCATGATGCCGTAGCTGCCGGAAGCGCTCTGTTCTGCGGTCAGCCCCGGGTGGGCGGTAAAGCCAAGCTTGCCCAGACGGTAGTTGACCGTCACCACCACCACATCTTCGCCCACCAGGCGCGCCGGTACATAAGAGCCGGCACCGGAGCCGAAAATGAAGGCACCACCATGGAACCAGACCATCACCGGATGCGGCCCTGCAGTAGTGGGAGTAAAGACGTTCAGGTACAAACACTCCTCGGCCGCATCCGTGGTTACACCCGCTTGCGGGCAGTCACTGCCATAATTGTCGGCATCACGCACACCACTCCACCTTCCAGGCTCCTGCGGCGCGGCAAAACGCAGTTCGCCCACCGGGGCGGCCGCGTAGGGAATGCCGAGATACTGGCGATAACCATTCTGCTCGACCCCCCGCAACTCACCGGAAGCGGTGCTGCGCAGGAGCGGGTCAACGTCAGCGTCGGAAGAACTGCCGGAACCGGACAAACAACCGGTCAAGGTGGTCGTTAAACATAGTGCCGCGGTCAGCACGGAGGCTGAGCGCACAGTGGCAATAGACATGGGCACAGTGCGAGTCCTTTTATTGAACGTGTTATCGGGCGCCCCTGATGCTTGATGGGGCGGCACTCTCTTTTTGCAGCGTGGATCATGCTAGCCGCCCGGCTGGAATGGGCCCAAAACACGAGACACCTATTTACCGCCATTAAGGTATCTGGCGCTCTACATCACCCATATGGGTGACCAGAGGAATGCGCCACGGCTGCATGCAACCCGGCGAATTGGTATGCTTGCGTATTGCAATACACCACGAGAGTACCCTCATGCCTGATTACCGCTCAAAAACCTCCACCTTCGGCCGCAACATGGCCGGCGCTCGCGCGCTGTGGCGCGCCACCGGCATGAAGGACGAAGACTTCAAGAAGCCGATTATTGCGGTCGCCAACTCCTTTACCCAGTTCGTGCCCGGTCACGTGCACCTGAAAGACATGGGCCAATTGGTCGCCCGTGAAATCGAACGTGCCGGCGGCGTAGCCAAGGAATTCAATACCATCGCGGTCGATGATGGCATCGCCATGGGTCACGACGGCATGCTGTACTCGCTGCCCAGCCGCGAAATCATCGCCGACTCGGTCGAGTACATGGTCAACGCGCATTGCGCCGATGCCATCGTCTGCATTTCCAACTGCGACAAGATCACCCCCGGCATGCTGATGGCGGCACTGCGCCTGAACGTACCCGTGGTGTTCGTCTCCGGCGGCCCGATGGAAGCCGGCAAGACCAAGCTGGCCAGCCACGGCCTGGACCTGGTTGACGCCATGGTCATCGCCGCCGATGAAAGCAGCTCGGATGAGAAAGTTGCCGAGTACGAGCGCTCCGCCTGCCCGACGTGCGGCTCCTGCTCCGGCATGTTCACCGCCAACTCGATGAACTGCCTGACCGAAGCACTGGGCCTGGCGCTGCCGGGCAACGGCTCGACGCTGGCTACTCACAGCGACCGCGAGCAGCTGTTCCTGCGCGCCGGCCGCACCATTGTTGACCTGTGCAAGCGCTACTACGGCGACGGTGACGACAGCGTGCTGCCGCGCAGCATCGCCAACTTCAAGGCGTTCGAAAACGCCATGACGCTCGATATCGCCATGGGCGGCTCCACCAATACCATCCTGCATCTGCTCGCCGCGGCGCAGGAAGGCGAAGTCGAATTCGACCTGCGCGACATCGACCGCCTGTCACGCAAGGTGCCGCAGCTGTGCAAGGTGGCGCCGAACATCCAGAAGTACCACATGGAAGACGTGCACCGCGCTGGCGGCATCTTCAGCATTCTCGGCTCCCTGGCGCGCGGCGGCCTGCTGCACACCGACCTGCCGACCGTGCACAGCGCCAGCATGGAAGAGGCCATCGCTACCTGGGACATTACCCAGACTGACGACGAAGCAGTGCACACCTTCTTCAAAGCCGGTCCGGCAGGCATTCCCACGCAGACGGCGTTCAGCCAGTCGACCCGCTGGGACACCCTGGATGACGACCGTGAGCACGGCTGTATCCGCAGCGTTGAGCATGCCTATTCGCAAGAAGGCGGTCTGGCCGTGCTGTACGGCAACATTGCGCAGGATGGCTGCGTGGTAAAAACCGCCGGTGTAGACGAGTCGATTCACGTATTCGAAGGCCGCGCCAAAATCTTTGAAAGCCAGGACACTGCGGTAAAGGGCATTCTGGCCGACGAAGTCAAAGCGGGCGACATCGTCATCATTCGCTACGAAGGCCCCAAGGGTGGCCCCGGTATGCAGGAGATGCTCTACCCCACCAGCTACCTGAAATCCAAAGGCCTGGGCAAGGACTGCGCGCTGCTGACTGACGGTCGCTTCTCCGGCGGTACCTCTGGCCTGTCCATTGGTCACGCCTCGCCGGAGGCCGCTGCCGGCGGCGCCATTGGCCTGGTGCGCGACGGTGACAAAGTGCTCATCGACATTCCTAACCGCAGCATCAACCTGCTGGTCAGTGATGAAGAGCTGTCGCATCGCCGTATCGAACAGGACAAGCTGGGCTGGAAACCGGCAGAGCAGCGCCCACGCAAGGTAACCACAGCGCTGAAAGCCTACGCCCTGCTTGCTACCAGCGCCGACAAGGGCGCAGTACGCGACAAAAGCATGCTGGAAGACTGAAAAGCCCCCCCGGCGCGGACGCTCTGTCCGCGCCATTATTTTGCCATTGAACTAGTTGCCGAAAAGTTTAGTCAACTGCTTGGCAGGTGAGGCCATGTGCCATACCGCTGGTCGGAGATTCCGCCCTCTGACTACATCAAACAGCTGTAAGCATTCTGTGATGACGTTAACATTATGGCGTCATTGAATTGTGCATGGACGAACAAAACCAAAGATGCCTGGCACGGATCAGATGGAACATACGACCACCAAATTACTGCTGGTCGAACCCAATACCGAAAAGCGCGAGCAACTGCTCGAGCTGTGCCACGCCCAGCATTCCCCCCTGGAAGTCGAAGTTTGCACCCGCCCGCGCGAAGCTATTTCCCGCCTGGCCAAGGGCAATTTCACTTCCTGCCTGCTGCCAAATGATGTCGCCCTGCTGCAGGAAGCCCGCCGCGCCGCCAGCAGCACCCTGTATGTGCTGATCAGCGACGGCACCACACCCGAGCAGGACAGCGCCGCAATCGAGGATGGCGCCGACGATGTTCTCGCCTTTGCCACGCTGGATGCCGAGCAACTGCAACGCGCGTTGATCCATGCCGCGTTGCGCCGCAGCAGCGGTGAAAAGCTCGCTCAACTGGCCCGCCAGGACCCGCTCACTGGCCTGGGCAATCGCGCCCTGCTGGAAGACGAACTCGAGCGCATGATCCTCCGTGGCCAGCGCAGCCCTACCGGTTTCGCGCTGCTGTATATCGACCTCGACTACTTCAAGCAGATCAACGACAGCTTTGGCCATGGCCTCGGCGATCTGCTGCTGGCGGTCATTGCCAACCGCTTGCGTCGTACCATGCGCCAGGACGACCTGATCGCGCGCATCGGCGGTGACGAATTTGTCGCCCTGCTGAACGACCTGCATGATCCGAATGACGCGGCGCTGATTGCCAGCAAGATCATTCACACCCTGAGCGAACCCATCACGCTCAGCGGTCACCACCTGCTGATTTCAGCGAGCGTTGGCATCGCCACCTTCCCGAACCACGGCAGCACCGCCGCTGAGTTGCTGCAGCATGCTGACCAGGCGCTATATAGAGCCAAGGCCAATGGCCGCAACGCCTATGCGTTCTATAGCCCACAGGAAGAGACACAGACCCGGCACAACCTCGACGTCGAGCAAGGACTGCGCCACGGGCTGCTGGAAGGCCAGTTCCGTCTGCACTACCAGCCGATAGTCGACACTCGCCACGGCGACACCGTTGCCTGGGAAGCCCTGCTGCGCTGGCAACATCCAACGCTCGGGCTGCTCTCGCCCGACGCCTTTCTCAAACTGGCCGAACACAGCGGTTTGATCCTGCCCATGGGCCATTGGGTGATTGGCCAGGCACTGGACGCCGTGCGCCAGTGGCAGGATGCCGGCGTGGATTGCCGGCTATCGATCAATCTCAGCGACCGCGAGCTGAAGCAGCCGCGCTTTGCCGATCAGTTGAAGCAGTTGCTGGTGAAGAAACGCGTGCCGGCGCACCTGCTGCAACTGGAGCTGCGTGAGGACGCCCTACTCAAGCACGCCAGCCAGGCCACTCAGCTGTGCGAAACGCTGGCCGCGCTGGGCGTCGACATCTGGCTGGACCACTTTGGTTCGGAATACGGCGCCTTTGGTTATCTCAACCGCTTGCCAATCAAGGGCGTGAAGATCAATGCCCGTGACCTGGCACGTGACGGCGATCCCGACAAGGCGGCCTATGTGCAGAATTTGATTACCCTGACCCGCAGCATGAACAAGCAGGTTACGGCCAACTACGTGGAAAGTGCCCACAGCGCCGATCAGCTATCGAACTGGGGCGGCGACTTTCTGCAGGGCTACTGGATCGGCAAGCCACGCCCGCTGGACGCCATTATCGAAGGCGTTCCCAGCCTCTAAACAACCGCTTGCGCGCGCTCAAGTACCTGGTAGGTGTGGGCTGGATAGCCCTCGCCGGCGGCCACCGCACGTTCCTCACTGACGACCCAGTGCGCCTCGCTGAATGCCGGGAACCAGGCGTCGCCTGCAGGCTCAAGCTCCACGCGGGTCAGGTACAGACGGTCAGCCAGCGGCAGGCACTGCTCGTACAGATTGCCGCCACCGATGACCATGATCTCGTCTACGCCATCGAGTTCGGCTTGATGCCGCGCGCGCTCCAGGCCCTGTTCGATGCTGCTCACCACCTGGACGCCTGGAATCTCCAGCCCGCTCTGCCGGCTGACCACAATGTTACTGCGGCCCGGCAGCGGGCGCCCCAGCGAATCAAAGGTCTTGCGGCCCATGACAATCGGCTTGCCCCAGGTGGTCGCGCGGAAATACTTGAGATCTTCCGGCAGATGCCAGGGCATCTTGTTATCGCGGCCTATCACCCGGTTGCGGCCCATGGCAGCAATCATCGCGACCTTGATCGAAGTGTCACTGCTCATACGGCCACCGGCGCCTTGATGTGCGGGTGCGACTGGTAACCTTCCAGCGTGAAGTCGTCGAAGGTAAAGGCGAACAGGTCTTTCACCTCCGGGTTCAGGCGCATGGTTGGCAATGGCAACGGCTCACGCGTGAGCTGCAGGTCGGTCTGCTCAATGTGGTTGGAGTACAGGTGGCAATCGCCGCCGGTCCAGACAAAATCGCCGGGCTGCAGGCCACACACCTGGGCCACCATCAAGGTCAGCAGTGCATAGCTGGCAATATTGAAGGGCACACCCAGGAAGATATCGGCGGAACGCTGATACAGCTGGCAGCTGAGCTTGCCGTCGGCCACATAGAACTGGAACAGCGCATGACAGGGTGGCAGCGCCATCTGGTCGACCAGCGCCGGGTTCCAGGCAGACACAATCAGGCGCCGCGAGTCGGGATTGCTCTTGATCATCTCGATCAGCTTGCTGATCTGGTCGATCGACTCGCCATTGGGTGCCGGCCAGGAACGCCACTGATAACCGTAAACCGGGCCCAGATCGCCGTTTTCGTCGGCCCATTCGTCCCAGATGGAAACACCGTTTTCCTTCAGATAACGGATGTTGGTATCGCCCTGCAAAAACCACAGCAACTCATGCACGATCGACTTGAGGTGGCACTTCTTGGTAGTTACCAGCGGGAAGCCTGCGCTCAGGTCAAAGCGCATCTGGTGGCCAAAGACGCTATAAGTACCGGTGCCGGTGCGGTCGCTCTTGTAGGTGCCGGTGTCGCGCACCAGGCGCATCAGATCTAGATACTGTTTCATGCCAAGCGCCCCTCTCGACGGTAAGCCAGCGCCATCATCCAGGCGCCCAGAAGAATCATCGGAATACACAGCAGCTGGCCCATGGTCAGCCAGCCGAAGGCCAGATAACCGAGTTGCTCGTCCGGCACCCGGACAAACTCCACAGCAAAGCGGAAGATGCCGTAGCAGATGGCAAACAGACCACTGACCGACATGGTCGGGCGCGGCTTGCTGGAGTAGATCCAGAGAATGGTGAACAAGGCCACACCCTCCAGCGCGAACTGATACAGCTGCGAGGGGTGACGCGCCAATTGATCCGGATCGGTCGGGAACACCATCGCCCAAGGCAGGTCAGTGGCCTTACCCCAGAGTTCGGCATTGATAAAGTTGCCGATACGCCCGGCGCCCAGCCCAATAGGCACCAACGGGGCGATAAAGTCCATCAAGCGGAAAAACGCGACCTGCTGCTTGTGTGAGAACCAGAGCACTGCCAGCAACACACCCAACAAACCACCGTGGAACGACATGCCGCCCTTCCAGATTTCCAGTATCAGAATCGGGTTGTCGATGTAGGCCGCCAGATCGTAGAACAGCACATAGCCCAGGCGCCCGCCGGCAATCACCCCCAGCGCAACCCAGAACACCAGGTCTGACAGGGTTTCCTTGTTCCATTCGGGGAAGTAATCGGGCAAACGGCGTTTGGCCAGCCACCAGGCACCACCAATGCCGATCAGATACATCAGGCCATACCAGTGAATCTGCAGCGGTCCCAGTGATACCGCAACCGGGTCGATATTCGGGTAGGTCAGCATAACCACTCTCTAAACAAGGAAATTGATGCCCACGCACAGCAACAACAGGGCAAACAGGCGCTTCAATAGCACTTGCGACAGACGATGCGCCAGCCGCGCACCAAAACCGGCAAACAGCATACTGGTTGCCGCAATGCCGACCAACGCCGGCAGGTAAATATATCCCATACTCCAGGCTGGTAAGGGGGTTGCTGCCCAGCCAGTCCAGACAAAACTGGCGGCGCCGGCAATCGCTATAGGCAAGCCGCAGGCCGAGGACGTAGCGACCGCCTGCTGCATGGGCACGCTGCGCCAGACCAGGAAGGGCACGGTCAGCGAGCCGCCGCCGATACCGAAAATGGCTGAGGCCCAGCCAATCACCACGCCGGCAAGCGACAATGCAGGCTTGCCTGGCTCAGCCAAGGCTGCCTTGGGCTGCAGCTTGAAGGCCATCTGCACAGCCACGGCAATCGCAAACACGCCGATGATTTTCTGCAGCATGGGGCCGGATATATAGGCCGCCGTGAGCGCACCCAGCACGCAGCCGGCGACTATGCCCAGCGTCATCCAGGCAAACAACGGCCAACGTACCGCACCCAGGCGGTGATGCGCGCGAATGGCATTGATCGAGGTAAACACGATGGTTGCCAGCGAAGTACCTACCGCCATATGGGTCAGCACCTCAGGCGAAAAGCCCTGCAGAGCAAAGCTGTAAACCAGCACGGGCACGATGATCATGCCGCCGCCCACGCCAAAGAGCCCAGCTAGCGTACCGGCGAAGCAGCCCAGAACCAGATAGATCAGAAACTCCACAACGCCCCCGGCAAAACACACTCGAATACCCGGCACGGCACTCGACAAGGGCGCTAGTTTAGCGGAAAAACCGCACGCACCGTAACCGCTGTCCAGCCACTCGTCCGCTGCGACAGCCACCCAGCACCCAGCCTGAATTATAGGCTGCCATCAGCGCTCCCCCAGTGCCGCCGCCAGCAGGTAGACTGGGCACCTCAACAGGAGAGCTGCATGTGTCTGATCGCCCTGGCCTGGCAGATGGCCGAGCAATACCCGCTGACCCTGATCGGCAACCGTGACGAGTTTCACCAACGCCCCGCCCGTCCGGCGCAGCCGTGGGCCGCAGAAGGCATGCCGTATCTGCTCGCCGGCAAGGATCTGGAAGCTGGCGGCACCTGGCTTGGCGTTACCCGCAACGGTCGCTTCGCCGCGCTGACCAACATCCGCACGCCCGGCGCCATGCGTGGACCGCTGTCGCGCGGCAAACTGGTGCTCGACTACCTCGACAGCGCCCTCTCGCCCGAGCGGTACTTGGCACCCTTGAGCGCCGAAGCGAGCGATTACGCGGGCTTCAACCTGTTGGTCGGCGACCGTGAGCTGTTGTGGTACCTCAACAGCCTGGAAGGCCGGCCACGGCGCTTGCCCGCCGGCGTATACGGACTGTCCAATGCGGCGCTGGATACGCCCTGGCCGAAATTGAGCGCCCTGCGTGACCGTTTGGCTGCGCAGCACGAAGCCGGCGCCGACCGCCTGCTGTCGCTGCTGCACGACGACCAAATTTATGCCGATGCACTGCTACCCAACACCGGCGTTAACCGCGATCTGGAGCGCATGCTGTCGGCAGCCTTCATCCGGGGCAATCAGGATTACGGTACGCGCGCCTGCAGCCTGTTACGACTGCACACCGCGGGTGAAGTGGAGTTGATTGAGCAGCGTTTTGGCCCACTGGGAGAGCCCCAGGGGGAAAGTCGGTGGTTACAGCCAGGCCCATGAGGCCGCTAGTGCACACGCCGCTCAGCGCGCCTGACTAAGTACCTTGCCAAGCCCCATACGGCGCAATGCCAGGTGCAGGGTGCTGAGAATCAGATGCGGGTTATCAAGCTCTATCACCTCATCCAGCAGCGCCTTGGCGTCAGTCAGTTTGATCTGACGCAGCAACCACTTCACCTTGGGCAGGTTGGTCGCGTTCATCGACAGCACATCGCAGCCCATCGCCATCAGCAACACAGCCGCCGCCGGATCACCGGCCATCTCGCCGCACACACTCATCGGCTTGCCGGCCTCCCGGCAGGCTGCGGCGACCTTGAGCAAAGCCTGCAGCACCGCGGGATGCAACGAATGGTAAAGGTCCGCCACGCGTGGGTTGTTGCGATCCACTGCCAACAGATACTGCGTCAGGTCGTTGGTGCCAACCGATAGAAAATCGACCATCTGGATCAGCTCGCGCGCCTGATACACGGCGGCGGGCACCTCGATCATCACACCCACCGGCGGCATGGGCACATCCACGCCCTCATCCAGCACTTCACCGTAGGCGCGGTGAATCAGGTGCAGCGCTTCTTCCACCTCGAACAGACTACTGATCATCGGCAGCATGATGCGCAGATTGTTCAAGCCCTGACTGGCCTTGAGCATGGCGCGGGTCTGCACCAGGAAAATCTCGGGGTGATCCAGGGTAACCCGAATCCCCCGCCAACCGAGGAAGGGGTTATCCTCCTTGATCGGGAAATAGGTCAGCGCCTTGTCGCCGCCAATGTCGAGCGAGCGCATGGTCACCGGCAGTGGATGAAAGGCTTCGAGCTGCTCGCGATAGGTAGCCTGCTGCTCCTTCTCACTGGGAAAGCGATCCTGAATCATGAAGGGCACTTCGGTGCGATACAGCCCCACGCCCTCGGCGCCACGGTCCAGCGAGCGCGCCACATCGGCCAACAAGCCGGTGTTCACCAGCAGCGGCATGCGATGCCCGTCGGGGGTGACGCAGGGCACATCGCGCAGTTTCTCCAGCCCCTGCACCAGCTCACGCTCTTCGCGCACCAGCTCAAGATACTGACGTCTCAGCTCGTGCGACGGGTTGGTATAGACCTCGCCGCGGTTGCCATCGACGATCAGCTCCATACCGTCTACCCGGGTATAGGGCAGATCGACCGCCCCCATCACCGTGGGAATTCCCATGGCGCGGGCCAGAATGGCTACGTGCGAGCTACCCGAGCCCAGCACCGAAACCAGGCCGACCAGCTTCTCCTTGGGTACCTGGCCCAGCATCACCGGCGACAGCTCTTCACTGACCAGAATGGTATGTTCCGGAAACACCAGATCCTGCTGCCCCACCGCCTGCAGGTAGGCCAGAATACGGCGGCCCAGGTCTTTCACATCGGCCGCGCGCTCACGCAGATAGGGATCATCCATCAATTCAAAGCGACCGACGTGGGCGCTGACCACTTCGCGCAGCGCCCCCTGGGCCCACTGGCCGGCACGAATACCCTTGATCACCTCGTTACCCAGGGCAGCGTCGTCCAGCATCATCAGATAGACGTCGAACAGCGCCAGCTCCTCCGGCCGCAACTGGCTGGACAGCTTGCTGGACAGCGTTTGCATATCGGCGCGCACGCTGTCGAGTGCGCCGCGGAACAGCCGAATTTCGGCCTCGATATCCTTGGCCTGCTTGTCTGGCACGGCCTTGAGGTCGGCTGGCGGCAGTATTACCACGGCATGGCCTATGGCAACCCCGGGGGCACCAGCAACGCCGTCGAAGCGCGTGTCCTGTACCACTTCGCCGCCCCAGCCGAGCCCGCCGATGGCGCCGGTGGCTTCCGCGTGGGCAATAACGCCCGCCAGTTGCGCGCTCATGGTGACCAGAAAGGCTTCTTCGCCCTCATCGAACTGACGGCGCTCTTTCTGCTGAATAACCAGCACGCCCATGACGCGGCGGTGGTGAATGATGGGCACACCAAGGAAAGAGGCATAGCGTTCTTCGCCGGTTTCGGCAAAGTAGCGAAAGCGCGGGTGGGAAGCGGCGTCTTCGAGGTTGACCGGTTCTTCGCGGGTACCCACGTAACCGATCAAACCTTCGTTGGTGGCCAGGGTCACGGCGCGGACCGCATCCTTGTTGAGACCTTCGGTGGCCATCAGTACGTAACGGCCGATCTCGGGATTGAGCAGATAAACCGAGCACACCTCGGTGCCCATGGCCTCACGAACCCGCTGCACGATAATGTCCAGAGCGGCTGCCAGATCTCTGGCAGAGTTGACCTCCTGAACAATTCGACGCAGCGTGTTGAGCATATTCAACAACCCGGAAGACTGGTGAGCAGCCGGGGCGCCAGCTCTTTCATGGCCCGCCGGTAGACATCACGCTTGAATGGAACCACCTGCCCCAAAGGATACCAGTAACTGACCCAACGCCAGCCATCGAACTCCGGTTTTGCGGTCTTGGTCATGCAAACCCGGTGTTCCTCTGCGGTCAGGCGCAGCAAAAACCACTTCTGCTTCTGGCCCACGCAGATCGGTTGCGAATGATTGCGGATCAGCCGCTGCGGCAGGCGGTAACGCAACCAGCCTCGGGTACACGCCAGGATTTCCACATCTTCAGGCAACAGGCCTACTTCTTCGTGCAACTCACGGTACAGCGCCTGCTCGGGGCTCTCATTGCGCTGAATGCCGCCCTGCGGGAACTGCCAGGAGTCCTGCCCGATACGCCTGGCCCAAAGCACCTGCCCCAACTCATTGGTCAGGATGATGCCTACATTGGGTCTGAAACCATCGGGGTCAATCACAGCCAGTATCCTTCTTTTATATCTTCCGCATTGTTCCACAAAGACGCCTGAGGCAGCAATTGCAGAAACCGGCAATCCCGCCGCTGCAAAGCGGGAGCGCATTTATGCGATCAGTCGATTATCCTAGCGGCTGTTCTAATTCCGGAATCCGACCCTTCAGGAGCCTCTTTTGAGCCTTGCCATCTTTGATCTCGACAACACGCTGCTCGGCGGCGACAGTGACCACGCCTGGGGTGAATTCATCGTTGCCCAGCGCATCGTCGACCCGGAGGCCTATCAGGCCCAGAATGACCGCTTCTTCAATGACTATCTGGCCGGCAAGCTGGATATTCAGGTGTATCTGAACTTTTGCCTGCAACTGCTGGGCGAGCACGAACCCGAGCAGCTGGATGCCTGGCACCAGCAGTTCATGGCCGAGAAGATCATGCCGATCATGCTGCCCAAGGCGCGCGAGCTGATCGAGCAGCACCGGGCGGCCGGCGATACGCTGATGATCATCACCGCCACCAACCGCTTCATTACCGCCCCCATCGCCCGCGCACTGGACATTGACATCCTGCTGGCCACCGAATGCGAGCGCGATGGCCAGCGCTACACCGGCCGTACTACCGACGTTGCCTGCTTCCGTGAAGGCAAGGTAACGCGCCTGCAACGCTGGCTGCTGGAAAACAATCGCTCACTGGAGGGGAGTTACTTCTATAGCGACTCACACAACGACCTGCCGCTACTGAGCATGGTTGACCACCCGGTGGCCGTTGATCCGGACGACACGCTCAAGGCCCACGCTGAAGCGCAGGGCTGGCCGATCATCAGCTTGCGCTGACCCCAGCGGCAAGCTACAAGCGGCAAGCAGATCTGTGCTGGCTTATGGTTGCTAGCCGCAGGAAGTACCGAGCCAACCCAAGCAAACAACATCAAGCATCATTCGCCTTGCTTGTAGCTTGTAGCTTGCGGCTGCCCGTCCTCAGACGGGCGTCACCCGGCAGAACAACGACTTGATGTAACCGGTTTCAGGGATTGCCGGATGCAGCGGGTGGTCGGCGCCCTGAAAGCCGCGCTCGGTGATCGTCAAGTTGCGGTCCAGGTGGCGGCTGGCGCCGAGCAGGGCTTCTTTCAGCTTGTCTTCTTCCAGGTGCATCGAGCAGGACGCCGAGACCAGAATACCGTCCTTGTTGAGCAAACGCATGGCTTGCTCGTTCAAGCGCCGGTACGCCGCTTCGCCGTTGCGGATGTCCTTGCGCTTCTTGATGAAGGCCGGCGGATCAGCGATAACCACATCAAAGCGCTCACCGGCGTTTTTCAGCTCCTTCAGCGCAGCCATCACATCGCCTTCTACCACCACCATTTTTTCCGCCACGCCATTGAGCTCGGCGTTGGCCTCCACGCGGTCCAGCGCCGGAGCAGAGCTATCGACACACATCACTTCGCTGGCACCGAAAGCCGCGGCCTGAACGCCCCAGCCGCCGATATAGCTGTACAGGTCCAACACCCGCTTGCCCGCCACATAGGGCGCCAGCCGCGCGCGATTGGCGCGGTGATCGTAAAACCAGCCGGTTTTCTGACCGTCACGCACCGGCGCCTGAAAAGCCACGCCATTCTCTTCCAGCGCGACCAGCTCTGGCATCACGCCGAACGCATCTGCCACGTAGGACTCCAGGCCCTCCAGCTTGCGTGCGCCGCTGTCATTCTTGAACAGCACCGCTTGCGGCTTGAACACCTGCACCAGCGCCGCGACTACGTCGTCACGCACGCGCTCCATCCCGGGTGTACCAATCTGCACCACAAAATAATCGCCAAATCGATCAACTACTAGGCCCGGCAGCAGGTCAGATTCGCCGTACACCAAGCGGTAGAATGGCTTGTCGAACAGCCGCTCGCGCAGGCTCAGCGCCACCTTGAAGCGGTGCACCAGCAGTGACTTGTCCAGCACGTGGCTGCTGTCACGGCTGTGCAGACGGGCGCAGATCAGGTTGTTGGGGCTCACGCACACCAGGCCCAGCGGCTTGCCGGTCGAGGTTTCCAGCTGCACTTCCTGGCCGGCCTGCAGCTCGGTCAGCGGCGTCTGGGCGGTATCCACCTCGTTACTGAAGACCCACAAATGGCCTCCGCGAATGCGTCTGTCGGCATTGTGTTTAAGACGCAGGCTTGGCAGTGTCATGGGGGGGTACTCCAGTCGGACGGTCGGATTCAGCAGAAAAATGTCGCCAGCGGGCGATTATACAGGGTGCCAAGCGCGCTAGTCTCCGGCTAAACTCGACAGTCAGACACATGAGACAGGACTGGACTCTCAGACCATGACCACGGAGCTAACGGATCAGCAAATAACCAGCGCGCTGCAAGGCATCAGCGTGCCGCCCCAGCCGCAGATCATGGTTGACCTGCAGATGGAGCAGGTCATGCCCGACCCTGACCTCAAGGCCATCGCCCGGCTGATCAGCCAGGACCCGGGGCTATCCGGCAGCCTGCTGAAGATCGTCAACTCGCCGTTCTTTGGTCTGGCCAACCGCATCACCTCGATTCAGCAGGCGGTCAATCTGTTGGGCGTCAGCCGGGTCATCAATATCGTCAACGCGCAGTCCATTCGCGGCGAGCTGACCGATGAAAACATCGTCAACCTCAACCGCTTCTGGGATAGCGCGCAGGATATCGCCATGACCTGCATGACGCTGGCCAAGCGCATTGGCTGCGTCGAACCCGATGAAGCCTACGCATTGGGCCTGTTTCATAACTGCGGTATCCCGCTGATGCTCAGCCGCTTCCCTTACTACATCGAGGTAATGGAAGATTCCTACGCGCAGGATCAGGCACGTATCGTCGATATTGAAAACCAGCGTATGAACACCAACCACGCGGTGATCGGCTACTACACCGCCAAATCCTGGCTGCTGCCGCGCCATCTGTGCGAGGCCATCGCCAGCCACCACAACGCGCAACAGCTGTTCCTCGCGCCCGGCAGCGGCGACGCCACTCAGAAAAACCTGCTGGCCATTCTGAAAATGGCCGAGCACATCTGCCAGGCCTATCGCGTGCTCGGCAACCAGAAGGTCGATCACGAATGGAACGCCGTAGGTCACGCCATTCTCGAATACGTCGGCCTGTCCGAGTACGACTTTGAGAACCTCGAAGCCATCTGCCAGGAACTGACCGCTACCGGCGAAGGTCGCTACTACCAGGACTGACCCACGCTGCGCCCCCAGGGGCCACTTTCGCACACTGCCATCTGCCGCTTCACAGGAGAGACCGCATGACCACCCCGCTCGTGATCACCGTAATGTCCGCCGACAAACCTGGCCTGGTTGAAAGCCTGGCTCAGGCCATCAATCAGCACGGCGGCAACTGGCTGGAAAGCCGCATGGCCCGTATGGCCGGTCAATTTGCCGGGATTTTGCGTGTTGATATCGACAGCGACAAGGTTGAGGCGCTGCGCGTAGAGCTGGATGGGCTTACCCACCTGGGCATCAACGTACAAGTGGCCGTCAGCGGCCTGGCCGATGCGCCGGAGCAGCAAACACTGCTGCTCAACCTGGTCGGTAACGACCGCCCCGGTATTGTGCACGAAGTATCTCAGGTGCTGGCCAGCCACGGCGTTAACGTCGAATCGCTGGAAACCGAGTGCGTACCCGCGCCGATGAGCGCCGACCTGTTGTTCAAGGCCGAAGCGCAGCTGGGCGTGTACCCGCAGACCGACCTGGATGCGCTGCGCGATGCACTGGAGAATCTGGCGGATGACCTGATGGTCGAACTGCAGGACCTGCCCCATCCCCAGTAGTGAGCCTACGCTGGCCCGCGCAAAGCACGCGGGCCTCGGCGTCACTCAATGCTTGCCGAGTTTCTTCTCGGTAAACAGATAGTCGCGCAGCTGTTCATCGAACACCGGGTCGCGCCGACGAATCCACTCGATGGTCATCGCGGCGTGTTCCTTTTCTTCATCGCGGTTATGGATCAGCACCGCCTTGAGCTCTTCATCCTTGCACGCATCGACGCGCTGGTTGTACCAGTCCACCGCTTCCAGTTCTTCCATCAGTGATACCACGGCGCGGTGCATATCGCGGGTTTCATCGCTCAGCTCGGCAACGGGTTCATGATAACCTTCGTTCGACATAGCCTATCTCCTCAGGACGTTCACGGATTACACAGGCCCCTCTATGGCGGCCTTGATTAACCGGCAGCCAGGCTGCCGAATTGAAAGATGGGTGGGGCCAAAGCCACCGCGCCGCAAGAGTTTCACGCGGCCGCTCGGTCACAGCAAAAAGGTCAGCCCCACCTGGAACAGCCGTTCCACCGCGGGCACATCACGCTGGTCTGGCACAAACACAATCAGATGGTCGCCGTCTTCGATTACGGTGCTGTCGTGGGCGATGATGACGTTCTCGCCACGCACCACGGCGCCCACCACAGTACCCGAGGGCAAGGCCAGTTCATCCAGACGCCGCCCCACCACCTGTGAGCTCTGGGCGTCGCCATGGGCCACCGCTTCCATTGCCTCTGCGGCGCCACGGCGCAGCGAATGCACCGCCACCACATCACCCTTGCGCACATGGGTCAGCAGCGCGCCGATGGTTGCCTGTTGCGGCGAGATGGCAATGTCGATGGCGCCGCCCTGCACCAGCTCAGCGTAGGCCGGGTTGCTGATCAGGGTGATCACCGTACGCGCGCCCATTCGCTTGGCCAGCATAGACGCCATGATGTTGGCTTCATCGTCATTAGTGACCGCCAGAAACACATCGGTCGCCTCAATGCTTTCCTCGATCAGCAGTTCCCGGTCCGAGGCGCTACCGTGCAGCACCGTGGTGCGCTGCAACTGCTGCGACAGCCACTGGCAGCGCGGCAGATCGTGCTCGATGAGTTTGACCCGGTAATCGCTTTCCAGCGTCTGTGCCAGGCGCGCACCTATGCTGCCGCCACCGGCGATGATGATGCGCTTGTAGGGCTTTTCCTGGCGGCGCAATTCGGTCATGACCGCCCGAATGTCCGATTTGGCGGCCACGAAGAACACCTCGTCGCCTTCCTCGATCACGGTATCGCCGCGTGGCACTACCGAGCGGTCGCGACGGAAGATGGCCGCTACCCGAATTTCCACCGAGGGTAGCAGATCGCGCAGCGCCGAGATTTCGTGCCCCACCAGCGCGCCACCCGGCAGCGCACGCAGCGCCACCAGCTGCGCCCGGCCGCCGGCGAAATTGATCACCTGCAGTGCGCCGGGGTAACGAATCAGTTTTTTCAAATGCTGCGTGACCAGCGCCTCGGGGTTGATCAGCACGTCCACCGGCACCGCCACCTTGGCGAATAGCGCCTTGCCCTGCTCCATGTAGCCCGGCTCACGCACGCGGGCGATCTTGCGCGGCACATTGAACAGCGATTGCGCGACCTGACAGGCAATCATGTTGATTTCATCGCTGTTGGTCACGGCCACCAGCATATCGGCATCTTCCGCGCCCGCCCGTGACAGCGTGACCGGATGCGAGGCCGGCGCACACAGCACCTTTACGTCAAAGCGCTCCTGCACCATCTGCAGTCGCTGCTTGTCGATATCGACCACCGTAATGTCATTGGCTTCACCGGCCAGGTGTTCGACCAGACTACGGCCCACCTGCCCGGCACCCAAGACTATGATTCGCATCGACACTCCCCCAGTGTGTTACCCCAGCCGCGCGCCATCTCAGCCGCGCCAGAACATGGGAGTAAAGAGTACCATCAGCGTCAACAGTTCCAAGCGCCCCATCAGCATCGCCAGCGACAGCAACCACTTGGCGGCGTCCGGCAGGCTGGCAAAGTTGCCCGCCGGCCCAATAATTTCACCCAGCCCAGGGCCCACGTTGGTCAGCGCCGTGGCCGCAGCGGTAAGGCTGGTCAACAGATCCAGCCCCATCGTCGCCAACAGCAGCGTCACCACCGCCAGCGTGACGAAGAACAGAAACGAAAAGGCAATGGCCGACAGAATGATGTCGTCCTGCACCGGCTTGCCGTTGTACTGAGTCACGAACACGCCGTTGGGGTGAATCAGCTTGCGGATTTGTGTGCGCAGGAACAGGTAGCTGAGCTGGAAGCGAAACACCTTCATGCCGCCGCTGGTCGACCCCGAGCAGCCGCCAATAAAGGTCACCACAAAAAACAGCGCAATACTGAAGGTCCCCCACTGGGTGTAATCCCCCGCGGCAAACCCGGTAGTGGTGATGACCGACACCAGATTGAAAGCCGCCTCGGTAACCGCCTGGTAGGGCGTAAACAGGTTCAGGTCGATCAGGTCGATGGTCAACAACAGGGTCACGGCCAGCAAAATACCCAGAAACCCCAGCACCTGCTGGTTCTTGAACAGCATCAGCGATGGCCGCCGGGCAAAGGCAATCAACAGGGTAAAGGGCAACGCACTGAGGATCATGAACAGGGTAGAAACCCAGAGCACCGGTGCATCAAAGCGGCCCATGGAGCGGTCATCGGTAGCAAAGCCGCCGGTCGATACCGTTGCCATGGCATGGTTGATGGCATCAAACAGCGTCATGCCCACCAGCCAGTAGCTGGTAGTACAGGCGACAGTCAGCGTGAGATAGGTGACGACCAGCAGGCGCGCCAGGGACTGAATACGTGGGATCGACTTGTCCGACCAGTCGGACGATTCGGTATGAAACAGCCGCATGCCGCCAATACGCAGAAACGGCAGAATCGACACCGCCATGCCGATCACACCCAGGCCGCCCAGCCACTGCAGCAGCGAGCGCCACAGCAGCAGGCTGGGCGCGAGGTGTTCAATGCCGCTGAGCACCGTAGAGCCGGTGGTGGTAATCCCCGAGACCGCCTCAAACACGGCATCCACCGCGCTAAGCTGAAAGTGGCTGAAGAACAACGGCAAGGCGCCGACCAGCGACAACAGCACCCAGCTGAGGCTGGTCAGCAGGTACAGCTGGCGGGAAATAAGGTGAAAGCCGGGCGTACGGCAACTGAACACCAGGAACAGGCCGCAACTCAGCGTAATGCCGCAGGAGATCAGAAAAACCTCCATCTCCGGATCCTGCCGCCACCAGGCGAACGCCGCCACGCAGGCCATCAGGCCCGACATGATCAGAATCAGAATCCCGCAGACAAACAATACCGGACGTACAAACCGCAACATGTACTGGCCTACCTCGAAAACCGTCTGCTCATGATAGCCAAAGCCGTGGCACCACGCCGTTAATCTTTACTGCATCGACAAGGTTTTTGAGTTGCTCAAGAGGCCCTGCAACGGGGCTGGCCGTCGCAAACCACCCCGCCCAAACAGGGCCACGGCCTGGTCTGCCTCAGCCAGCCCCTTCGTCCCTGCCCAAGAGCATGGCGACCTTGCCCAGCAACTCGGCGGTACTGAAAGGCTTGAGCATGATGTCCATGCCGGGCTCGGTGAATTTCACCCGGTTCTTGGCGCTTTCGGCATAGCCCGTCATGAAAAGAACCGGCAGCTCGGGCCGTGCGGCGCGCGCGTGCTTGGCCAACTCCTTGCCGTTCATGCGCGGCAGGCCAATATCGGTCAGCAGCAAATCAATGGACGGATCGGCCTGGAGTACTTCCAGCGCGCTTTCAGCGCTCTCGGCAGTAGAGCATCGATAGCCGGCATCCAGCAGGGTCTCGCGCAGCACCACGCTGACGGCGGCTATATCGTCCACGATCAACACATGTGCTGCGGTAGCGGCCACAGCACGGGGCGTATCGGCCACTACCTCTTCCGACAGCGTCTCGCCCGCCGGTAACCACAGCGTCACTTCGGTAAAGCGTCCGAGCTCACTGCGCATGCGCGCAATACCGCCCGACTGCCCAGCAAAGCCATACAGCATGGACAGACCCAGCCCGGTCCCCTTGCCGGTTGGCTTGGTGGTAAAGAAAGGATCGAACACCTTATCCAACACCTCCGGCGCCACGCCGGTGCCGTTGTCTCGCACGCGCGCCGCGACGTAGCGTCCATCGGTCAGTTCAGCATCGCCGCTCACATCCAGCAACTGGGTGCTGATACGGATCTCGCCACCCTCGGGCAGGGCGTCCCGGGCGTTAATCACCAGGTTGATCAGCGCACTTTCCAGCTGACTGGCATCAACGTGGGCAATGGCTGGCACCGGCGAAAGATCCAGCACCAGGCTGACATTCTCGCCCACCGAGCGACGGATAAAATCCTCCAGCGAAACAACCAGCGCGTTAAGATCGACCGAACTGGCAGCAAGCGGCTGCTGCCGAGCAAAGGCAAGCAGGCGGTGTGTCAGCGCCGAGCCAGTCTTGGCCGACTGCAACGCGCCTTCGGCATAGCGTTGAATCTGCTCGTATTTACCGCTGTTTACGCGCTCGATGACCAGCTCGAGGCTCATCATCACACTGGTCAGAAGATTGTTGAAATCGTGGGCTATGCCGCCGGTCAGCTTGCCCAACGAATCCATCTTGCTGGCCTGCAGCAGCTGAGCCTCAGTGCGCTGACGCTCTTGGACTTCAGCTCGCAACTGCTGACTGACAGTGGCCAGCAACTCTTCCTGGCTGCGCTGTTTGTGCAGCCGCTCGGTGACATCCTCAATAAAAATGAACGACAGGTCGGGCGCCCGGTATGGCGCGACCTGCCACTGGGTAGTGCGATCCGATTCCTCACCCAGCATGGACAGCAAGCCACTCCAGCGACCACGGTTGCGAATCACTTCGCGCACAATATCCAGGGTAGCATCTTGATCTTTCACCATGCAGTCGTCCAACTCGTCGCCCGTGCAATCAAGGGCAAGTCGGGTGAAAGCCTGGTTTCGGTTATGAATATTGAGGGAGGAATCCACCACCACAATGGGCGCGGAGATGTTTTCGAATATCTCGCGGAAATGCTCTTCCCGCTCCTTCAGCGCGGTTTCGGTATCGCGTACCCGCAACAGGGTGCCCAAGGTGGCCAACAGCACATCGGGGTCTATCGGATGCACCAGATAGGCATCGGCGCCCGCATCCAGTCCGGAAATGATATCGCGGGTATCAATGGAGGCGGCTGAAACATGGATCACGGGCAGCAACGCCGTGCGCGGAGCGGCGCGCAAACGCCGGGCGATATCAAAGCCGCTCATATCAGGCAGATTGACATCCAGGATCACTGCATCCAGCCCGTTCGCCTCAATCAGTGCCAACCCATCCGCGCCATTACCCGCTTCGATCACACGGTAGCCGTGACTTTCCAGCCGTCTGCGCATGGCGTAACGCGTTGCTGCGTTATCGTCTACTATCAGCAGGTGTCGCTCACTCATCATCTTCCTCCCCGCTTGGCGACACCGGCATGACAAGGTAGAAGGTCGAGCCCACCGTCGGATTGCTCTCTACCCCCACACTGCCACCCAGCAACTCCGCATAACGCTTGCACAGTGACAAGCCAAGGCCCGTGCCGCGAAGGCGCTTCTGCAACGGTGAGTCGATTTGCACAAAGTCCTCGAACAACTGCCCGTGCAGTTCTTCGGGAATGCCGATGCCCGTGTCACTCACGGCAAAGCGCACCTCGTTTTCACCCACCAACTGCGCTGACACGCGCACTTCACCACGGAGAGTAAATTTAAGGGCGTTGGAAATAAAATTGCGCAGAATCTGCGCCAGCTTCTTGTCATCGGTAAACAGCCTAGTGATGCCAACCGGTTCTTCAAACACCAGGTCTACCGACTCACTGTCGACAATCGGTCTGAATGTACCGCGCAGGGCAGCAAACAGGTCGAACATGTCGAACCAGCCTGGCGATATGGTAATCCGCCCCGCCTCGATCTTGGCCAGGTCGAGCAAGTCATTGACCATTTCGGTCAACTCCTGCGCCGAGGTTCTGACAAACACCACTTGCTTCTGCTGCTCATCATTGAGCGGGCCATCCAACTGATCTCTGAGCAAGCCGGTAATGCTCAATATAGAACCCAATGGCGTGCGAAACTCGTGGCTCATATACGACAGGAAGCGGCTCTTCAGCTCGGACGCCTGCTTGAGCTGAAGCGCCTGGGTATCCAACTCGGCGTAGAGCGCCAGCACGCCCTGGTTGGTTTCTTCAAGTTCCTGCCGCAGTGAGGCATTTTCTGCCTGCAGACGCATAAGTTCGGTTGATTCAGCCATGGGCCAACTCCAGATCGATAGCCATGATGGTGACATCATCCCGGCCGCGGCAAAAGTCCCGGTGCAGCACCGCGGTAATGGTCGCAGGGTGCTGCAAAAGCAGGCCGGGGTAATCATTGATGTCCCAACGTGTCTGCAGACCGTCGCTGTACATCAGCAGCAATTGTCCACTTGCCTCCGGGTAGACAAAGGTATTCATCTTGCGGAACTGACCACCGACGATGCCGGGATAGGACACCAACCCACGCGAGTTAACCGGCGACAGCAACCGCGCACCTATGTTGCCAATACCTGAGAACTGCAAATTGCCACTATCGCCTTCATATTGTGCGATGGCCGCCGCGCCACCCCGCGTACCAGTCATGCCCCGGTGCAGGGCAGCCATCAGCGCATCAGGACTGTCGAATGGCCGCGCAGCGAAAATCTCGCGCCCCGCGCGCGCCGCCGCCTCTGCCTCTTCGCCATGGCCCAGCCCGTCAATCACCAGCGCGCTCAGCTTCTTGCCACTCACGCTGAACTGCCAGGTATCGCCGCAAGCGGTTTCGCCCTTCAACGCATGCTGATTGATGCCAAAGCGCACGTCTTTGACCCCGGCAGGGCATACACGTGCCAGCACAACGGCACCACGTTCATCAGCAAAGACGTCCAGCAACTGTGACTGCCTGGAAATAGACCCCAAACCCTCACCCTGAGTGCCACCGGTCGAATAGCCATCGCGCAGGCAACGGTGGAGATCAAAGCCGGGGCCCCGGTCGATGGCGACCAGTTCAACACAATTGCCGCCAGGCAAAACCAATACTCGGCAATGCAACTCGCCGCCGCCGGCGTGCTTGCGAATATTGCTGGTGAGCTCGGTTGCTACCAGCGCGGCGCGGCCGGCGTCGTTTTGGTCAAAACCGGCCATCTCGGCCAGTTGTTTGGCACAACGCCGCGCCTGGCCGATCTGACTTTCCTCCTCAATCACGATGACGTCAGTGAGGCTTCCGCCAATGTTCAGCTCCATTGGACGATCGAAATGCGCGTGCCTTCGCCCAATGCAGTCTCAATATCGAACTCATTGACCAGACGTTTGGAGCCGGTGAGCCCCAGGCCCAAACCGCTGCCCGAGGTCCAGCCGTCGGTCATCGCCAGGTCCATGTCGGCAATGCCTGGCCCTTGATCCGTAAACACCACGCGCAAGCCCTTGCGCATGCCTTCTTCCAGCACCTGCCAGGCCATATCGCCCCCGCCACCGTGTATAAGCGTATTACGTGCCAACTCACTGACGGCGGTAACCAGCTTGGTTTGTGCTACCAGCCGCAAGCCGCAATCCTGAGCCAGTTTGCGGCAAAGCTGACGCGCCATGACGATATCCTGCTCGGTACGGATGGGTTGGGTTCCTTCATCCAGTATGTTCATTGCTGCTGCACTTTTGCGCGCAGCAACTGCATTCCACGGTCTACATCCATTGCGGTAGCTACACCTGGTAAATTCAATCCAAGCTCAACCAGCGTGATAGCGACTGCCGGCTGCATGCCCACCAACACCGTTTGCGCATCCATGATCTTGGATAGTCCTGAAATGTTGGCGATCATTCGCCCGATAAAAGAGTCGACGATTTCCAGCGCGGAAATATCGATAAGCACCCCACGCGCCGCTGTCTCACTGATACGCGTGGCCAGGTCTTCCTGCAGGGTAAGCGCCAATTGGTCGTGCATCTCTACCTGAACGGTGACCAGCAGATACTCACCCATCCTCAGTATAGGAATACGCTCCATGATCAGCTCGCCTTGGTAACAGTCAGATTTGCGCGCTTCAACGCCAGCGCAAAGGCATCGGCCAGATTGGCCTTGGTCACAATACCTTCCAGATCCAGCCCCAAATGCACAATGGTCTGAGCAATCTGCGGACGCACGCCGCTGATAATGCAGTCAGCGCCCATCAGGCGAATAGCCGTGACGGTTTTCAGCAGGTGCTGAGCAACCAGAGTGTCGACCGTCGGCACGCCAGTGATGTCGATGATGGCGATTTCCGAACCGGTGTCCAGAATGCGCTGCAGCAGCGACTCCATCACCACCTGGGTACGCTGGGAGTCCAGGGTGCCAATCATGGGCAGCGCCAGGATGCCGTCCCACAGCTTGACCACCGGCGTGGAGAGCTCCAACAACTCTTCCTGTTGGCGCTTGATAACGGATTCACGGGCCTTCTGGAAAGTGCTTGCGGTAAACAGGCCCATGGAGTCCAGCAGCTCTGACAGGCTAGTGATATTGGTCGTCAGGGTCACCGGATCCAGTTCTGCCTTGCGTTGCAGCACATCGAATACTGGCCGCTTCAGCGAGAAAATAAAGCTGGCCGTCTGCTGGGCGTCAAAGCCCTGTAGCGCGCGGCTGTGCGATAGCTTCTCAAGAAACTCACGTGTTTCACTCCAGCCGCTGGCGTTCCACTGGGTGCCGGCGTTCGCAGCGCCGTCAGCAAACAGGGCCAGAAATCCAGAGGTCTGTTTGCGCAACTCTTCTGGCCGCACCCCTCTGGAAGAACCACTCTCCTCAAGCCCCTCGATCCAGGCCGATTGAACTTCGGCTTGTTGCTTGAGCAGCGCATCGATAGCACTTTTATCCAATTTTGACATTCGTCCATTCTCGTATGTGAGATTAATCCATTCTGCCTGCCGGGCTTTGTAGCATAGAGCGCCAGCCCAAAGCGATCCCGGCCATGGTACTGCCGAAGTCAGGCAAATTGCACCCGATTCCGAACCACCACAGCTCACTGAAAAGACCCGCCAGCGCCGGCTGGAACCGATCAGCTCAGCTGGGCGTCAGCCAGCCGCGCCGCCGCACGCGAGTTTCAGACAGTGACAACCCGCCTATTACTCCCGAGCTGACGCAGCAACACTTAAAAGTCATGGCACTGTAACGTTATCGCCACCTTTCTGTCGCATTCTATTGGCCTCCCAATCCGCCCGCCCTGCACACAAGGTAACCAATGCGCTCAGTTAACCGACGCTTTCTGTACTCTCTCTGGCTAGCCCTCGTCTGTCTGCCCGGCAACGTCACCGCGCATCAGCTGGAGATTCACGGTTCCAACACCATCGGTGCCACACTGGCCCCCACCCTGATGACTGCCTTTCTGCAGCAACTGAGCGGGACCGCGGTCACGACCAAAGGCACCGGCACCGCCAACGAGACCGTGCTCAGCACCCTGCGCGACGGCGAGCCGCTGTCGGTGCTGGTGGCCGCACACGGCACCAGCACCGGTTATGCCGCGCTGGCAGCCAACAAGGCTGATATCTGGGCCGCCTCACGCCGCGTCACCGATAAGGAAATCGCCGCCATGGCCAGCCGGGCCGACCTGGTCAGCGCCGCCAGCGAGCACGTTATAGTCATCGACGGTCTGGCGGTGCTGGTTCACCCGTCCAATCCGGTAAACCAGCTGAGCATCGACACCCTGGCGCGCATCTTTGCCGGCGAGATCAGCAACTGGAGCGCCCTTGGCGGGCCCGACCGCGCCATCCATCTCTACGCCCGCGACGACCAGTCAGGCACCTGGGATACCTTCAAGTCGCTGGTACTGGCCGGTAAGTACAGCCTGAGCGAGCAGGCAAAACGTTACGAGTCCAACGATCAACTGTCTGACGACGTCAGCGCCGATCCCGCGGGCATCGGCTTTGCCGGCTTTGCCTCGGTGCGCAACAGCAAACTGCTGGCGATAGCCGACGGCAATGCCCCGGCGCTCAAACCCAACAAGCTCTCGGTAGCCACGGAAGACTACCCCCTGTCACGCCGTCTTTATCTGTACACCGCCGGCGCCAATACGCCGCCATTGGCGCAGGCCTTTATCGACTTTGCCCAAAGCCAGGCCGGCCAGGAACTGGCCGGCACCACCGGCTTCTTCGCGCAAACCCCGTTCGCCGTAGACCCGGTGTACGACGCCAGCGTGCCTGACACCTTCAAGCGCCTGACCGAGCACTATCAACGCCTCTCGGTCAACATTCGCTTCGCCGAAGGCCGCACCCGCCTGGATAACAAGGCACAACGGGACCTGCTGCGCATTCAGGATTACCTGCAGCAAAGCGGCAAAAGCGGACGCGACCTGATGCTGATCGGCTTTGCCGATCAACAAAACGACGAACTGCGCGCGCAGATGATCTCAGAGTTGCGCGCCTTATCGGTCAGCAAAGCGCTACGTGAGCTCGGCACCCAGGTACAGGGCCACACCGGTTACGGCCACTACATGCAGGTAGCGTCGGGCGGCGGCGACAGCGGTGAACAGCGCAATGGCCGCGTAGAGATTTGGGTGCAGCGCTAGCCGCGGTTCAGCCAGTCTTGGCCTTCTTCGGCTCCGCTGCCGCCAGGCGCTCCAGAAACATCGCCAGTGCAACCTCTTCCGCCTTGAGCCCCTTGCGCACCCGCGGCTTCGGCATCTTGGACAGCTCGCCCAGACTGAAATGCTCCAGCACTTTGGGATGGATATAGCACTTGCGGCACACCGCGGGGGTGTTACCCAACTGGCGAGCCACCTCCTTGACCATGGCCACCACATGCCGTTTGGCCTCTGACTCCGGCTGCCATTCCAGCTCCCGCAGCACCGCCAACGCCATGGCTGTGCCCGCCCAGGTGCGGTAATCCTTGGCGGTAAAATCCGCTCCGGTCAGGCTGTGCAGGTAAGCATTCACGTCGGAGGAACTGACATTGTGCCGCTCGCCCTCCTCGTCCACATACTGGAACAGATTCTGCCCCGGCAGCTCCTGACAGCGCTTGACCACCCTGGCCATGCGCTTGTCCTTCACGCCGACCTCATGCTCCACCCCACTCTTGCCGCGAAAATGAAACCGTATCTCGCTGCCGTGCACCTCCACATGCCGCGTGCGCAGCGTGGTCAGCCCGTAGGATTTGTTCTCCCGCGCGTACTGCGTATTACCCACGCGAATCAGCGTCGCATCCAGCAGCATCACCACGGTGGCCAGCACCTTCTCGCGGCTGAATCCGCGCTCGGCAATTTGCGTCTCCAGCTGTTTACGCAGCTTGGGCAGCGCCTTGCCGAACTCCTGCAGCCGCGAGTATTTGTCCATATCACGCACCTCGCGCCAGCGCGGATGATAACGGTACTGCTTGCGCCCCTTGGCATCGCGCCCAGTAGCCTGCAGGTGCCCGCGCGGATCAGCACAAATCCACACATCGGTATAGGCCGGCGGCACCGCCAGCGCATTCAGCCGCTTCACCTCATCCGCATCGTTGATGCGCTCACCCTCGGGGTCATAGTACTGAAACTTGCCGCGCACCTTCTTGCGGCGGATGCCGGGCTGGGAGTCGTCGACATAGTGAAGGTCGCGAGGCAGATCGGCTTGCAACGCGGAATCGGGCATGGCGTGGTTTTCCTGCGGTTAATCAAATGGGAATATCTGATTGACCGCATGGGTGGGCGGTGGTGCCGGAGGGTTTTAGGGAAATTGATGCTGACCGGCAGGCAGCGGTCGATTTGGAGAAAAAGTAGCTGCAACCTCATGCCGTCGGCAAAATTGAGCCATGCCAGTGTGGGAGTGTGGTAAGTGAAGTCAAATGAGATTTTTTGACTCCACTTACCCGAATCACTTCTCACCGGGTTACCCGACCCTGTGACTATAAAATCAAAACTGGCCTATCGGCTCTCATCCTTGCCCAGCATTGCGAGATCAACTGCGACTTCTACCGCCTGCTCTAGCCAGAAGCTGTCGGTATCGTCACTGTCAGGCCCGGCTGCGGCTAATCGAGCTGCATGCAAGTCCTGCAGCGTCGCAAACGCAGAGGGTTTCAGGCCCATCGTCGGCGGCGGAGCAACCGCAATCGATTTCGCAGGAAGCGCCAACGGATCGGGCTTGCGCATCAGCGGTAAATCAGAGGGCAGTAGCAAATCAGGCTTGAGCCCGGTTAATTGAATCCCTTCGCCGTCAACCCGATAGAGTCGGGCGACAGTGATGTACAATTCTCCTGGCTGGGAGATCCCAGTATGCGGCCTGTTAGCCAGCTGATGCGGATAGCGAACCAGCCCTGAACCCCAAGTGCCCTCACCAACCAGAACGGCACGGCCTCGATCCCTAAGGGCCGCGGCGAAAAGCTCTGTACCCGATGCAGAGTTCCGATTGAGCAGAATCACCAGCGGCTGATTATAGACCACCGCCTGCGCGTCCGGCGTCATCGGCTGTGTCCGGTCGTCCCGGCCCTGCATGAATACCACTGTCTCGGGCGCCATGAACCAGGCCGTCAAGTCCACGGCCTCTTTGAGCGACCCACCTCCGTTTCCACGCATGTCCAGCACTATCGCTTCCGCGCCCTGCCCCTTCAAGTCCGCGAGTACTCGTCCGAGATCACGAGCGGAACTGGCAGGGTTGGCATCGCCTCGCCGGTGCGCTCGATAGTCGAAGTAGAACGACGGCACCCGCACCACGCCGACACGTCGGGACCGGCCATCGCGAATGCTCTCGATCAGCGACCCACTGACAGCCGCTTCTTGCAACGGCACCTCTTCGCGCCGAAGTGCAATGAGCGACACCTCGGCCGGCGCCTCCTTCTTAAGCCGTATTACCTTCAGAAAAACCGTGCTACCCGCTTTTCCGCGTATCAGCTCGACTGTTTTATCAAGCGACCAACCGAGAACCGTCTGCAACTGCGTGTCAGACTCGCCTACAGCCAAAATAATATCTCCCTGGCGCAGCCCCGTTTCGCGCGACGCCGGACCAGCGGGAGCAATGTTAACTATCTCGGTGCGATCACCAACTAGCCGCAACGTCAGACCGACACCTACCAGCCCAAGCTGGAAATTGACGCCATGCTGCGGATAATAGGTACTGGCGCTGTCGTAGGCGGCCACCAGCGCATGCATACAGTCCATACAGGAATCAACCGGATGTTCGGCGAGCATCTCCTGAGGCAATTTGCCGTAGCTCGATAACCACACATCGACAGTGGTTCGCCTGTCTAAGCCCAGCTCGGCAGAGCTTGCAACCTGCTGCTGCAACACCGCCTTCCAGCGAGACTCAAGCTCCGCCATAGAGGCTGCCCATGCTCGGTCAGCTGGCACCACTGGTACAGTCACACTCTCGAACAGGCTTTCCGTGGAGAGCATATCAATCGCCAGTGCCGCTCTGGCTTTAACGCGACGGTGCAAGCGACGAATCAACTCGCGCGGAGATTCCAAATCGTTTGCTCGATAACGCGACGGCCATTGAGATGCCGTCGAGGCCGCGGCCTGTAGATCGCTTTCCAGCAAATAGAGCCGATCTGGATCAAGGCGCGCTGCAAGCGCCTCAACAATACGTGTACCGAGGATCTGGTCCGAAGCGGGTGGCTCTAGATGCACTGCCTGCATTTCGAGGTAAATGAGCTCAGCCAACGAAGTCGCGGGCGCTTCGCGTGCAGCGCGCTGCTGTGCGCTGTAGCCGGAGGAGGGTTTAACCGGGGCACAGCCAGCGGCGACAGTTAAAATCACCCCGACCGCAACGGCACCCACGCGTCGTACCGAAAATAGCTTATACATCCGAATTCCTTATCTTGATCGCAATACAGCGCAACATCCTTGCCAACCGTTTTTTAGAGGCCTTAACCTAAACTCTCCAACGCTAGTACCGTAGCAAGTCTTGCCGCTCAGGCGCTGGAAAAAAGTGGATTTGCTGCCTACCTCATTTTTCTAACTAATACAGAACACACTGTACAAACCGCTCTTGCGCAGCACCAGGGAGCGATCAGTAAGCACTGCAGCCCCGCCTGCAGTGCATATCCCGTTGAGCTATCAATCCACAGAACCGCGTACCCTCCTGAATGACACTGTCGGGTGCGTAACCAGGTGCAGATGAACAGTAATTGTTGTTTATTCCGCGTGAAAGCCTTCCTGCCGCGAGACAGCAATTTACTGCAACACTCTACTACCTATCCAGCTCATACCGTTCAACACCCACAAAATCCGGCAGCCAAGCCTCACGCCGGCAGGCCCACACCTCGTAAGTAGGCTTTAGCTGCGCCGTGGAGTCCAGCGCCCCCAGATGCACTTCAACTTCCTCACCGCTGCTCGCAAACACGGAAGAGCCGCAGCGCGGGCAGAAGTGACGGCCTTGGTAGTGGTGGGTCTCCCCCGTGACGCTGACGGCGGTTTGCGGGAAGATGGCGGCGGCGTAGAAGAGCGCGCCGTGGTGTTTGCGGCAGTCGTGGCAATGGCACAAACCAACCCGGTTGGGTTGCCCGGTGGCCAGCAGGCGCACTGCGCCGCAGAGGCAGCCGCCGCTGAAGGTTGGCGCGCCGCTTTCCTGCGCCGCTACCATGCGGACGCCAGCGAAAACGGCATACGCAGGGGTGCGATCTCGCCCTGGCGGGCGCCGCACATTTCATCGTGTACTACGTGTTGCACCAATACGCAGGGTGGCGCCGGTGGGTCGGCTGGCAGATCGCGCAGCAGATCACGTACGTGCGTGGTGGAGCGCAGGTGCAAGGTATTGCCGCGCGCATCCTGCAGGGTATGGCAGCCGTTAAGCAGGTGGGCGCGCACGATATAAATGCCGCCTTCCAGCGAGAGCACTTCAAGCTCACGCACCTGACCCTCGCTGGCCAGTTTGATCAGTTGTTGCAGGTTCATTGGGCACCTCCTGTTTGCCAACGCCGATTACCAGGGCAATCGCTCTCCGTTATAGGCGAAGAAGCCGCCGCTGTCTGCTGCTGTGCTGTTATCCACTACCCTGAGCAGTTCTGCCGCGGCCTGGGCGGCCGGCCGCGCCTTGGCCGCGCCACGGAAGGGCTGCGACAGGGGCGATATCACCGTGCCGGGATGCAGGCTGAGTAAACGCGCTTGGGGATGCTGGCGGGCATGCTCTATCGCCGCCGTCTTGAGCAGCATATTGAGCGCGGCCTTGGAGGCGCGGTAGGCGTACCAGCCACCCAGGCGGTTGTCTTCGATGCTGCCCACCTTGGCCGAGAGTACGGCCAGGGCGCCACGTGCGTCCAGCAGCGGTAAAAAATGCCGCATCACCAGCGCCGGCCCCAGGCTGTTGACTTGAAATACCCGTTGCAGCGCATCTGCCTCGATGGCGGACATTGACTTTTCCGGCGCGAGACCAGGCGCGTGCAACAGCCCGGTGGCCAGCAGAATGAGCTGATAAGGTCCCTGCCCGGCCAGCGCTTGAGCTGCCGCCGCGATGCTGGGCGGATCGGCAAGATCGAGCGCCGGCGTGGACTGGCGGCTGAGTTCAGTCACCAGGGCGCAGCCGGGGTCTGCCCGCAACTGCGCACAGAACGCCCGCCCCAGCGCCCCAGTACTGCCAATCACCAAGGCGCGGTAATCTGTCCCGAACGACTGCAAAGCCGGCATGCCGCATTCTCCCATCCTGCCCTGCCCTCACCGAGCCACACCGCCCTCCCGGGCCAGTGCCATTCGCGATGGGGGTTCAAGGTTGTACACAGTCACGCGGTCGACGTGCAATCACCCGCGGCGCCCAGGCTATACACGCTAACGCCTTACGGCGCAACAATCTATACACAAGTTGTACACAACAGGAGCGACGCTGAATTGCGTTACGCCGGCGGCAGCTGAAAGCGCGTCGCGGCAAAGCGGTTTAGCAGCAGGTGCATCAGGTAGACCGCCCCCAGGGACAAGGTGACCGCGATGGCCAGGGACCAGAAGCGATACAGGTCGCTGTAGAAAAGATCCTGACGGGGTGACAGATACTGACCAAACAGAATGGCCATGGTGGTGAGTGCCGCCATACCGGCGCCGGTGCCGCCCTCCAGCAGGTGAATGCGCGCGAAGAGCATCAGGCATACCCACAGGCCCACGGCGACAAAGGGCAGCACGTCGAAGTGATCCATCAACACGAACTGCACCACCAGGCCCAGGTTACATCCCACCAGGGTACCCAGGGCGCGGTTCCAGCCTGCCGGGCCGGCGCCTTTCCAGTTCAGCGGGAACAGCACCAGTATGCTGGCGACCTGCGCCGACAGCCCGCTTTGCAGGTTGAACACCTGAAAGACAATGAACGACAGGGTGGCTACCGTGGTGGCCAGTATCACCTCGTGGCGCTGGTTGGTGAGCGGCTTGGGCGGCATCTGCCGGGGCTGGCGTGGCGCAACGTCGGCAAAAACCACGTGCATCAGCATGGCAATGAACAGGGTGGTAAAGACCGAGACGATGTTGGAGGCCACGATATCGCCGATATCCGCCGTGGGGTAGCTGGCAAAGTGCAGCTGCATCGACATGTTGACGATCGACATGGCGCCAAACAGGAAGTTACTGCCACGGCTCATCTGCCGGAACAGCAAGGCAAACATGGCCGCGACCAGCATGATCATGGGGATCGGCTTGTCGCCGAACAGCCCCTGAACCACCAGCACGGCAAAGCTCACCATCAGCATATTGGCAAGAAACTGGCGCATTACATGCGCATTGAGCGTGGGCACCATGGCCAGCAACAGAATCGGCTGCACGACAAAGAAGGCGCCGTAGTTCCAGCCCATCAGCTTGCACAGCACAAAACCGAGGGTGCCGCCAAAGGCGATGCGCAGGCACTGGCGTACATCGTTGGCTTCCAGCTGCCGTTTGCTCATCAACAGAATGGGTCGCATGGCCGCGCCTTAGTATATGTAGTGCATGAGGCTGACCAAGCGGATCTGCACACTGCCGAAGAACTGCGCCAACCCGCCGACCGGGTACAGCTGCACCGTGGCGCGCGCGCCCGAGGGCAGCTGTGATAGCACCTCCGGCTGCTCCAGCTGCAGGTGAATGCGCTGGCGCTGGGCGTCACGTACCCAGCGATCCGAGGTTTCCGGCGCGGCTAGGTTGCCATCAGGTAGCAATTGCCCCTGCTGGGTGCCGGCATCCACGGCGGTAACCTGCGCGGCAAATACCTGCCCGGGCAAGGCATCAAACACGATGGCAGCCGATTCGCCCCGCGCCAGATGCACCAGCGACTTCTCGCGGAAGTCGGCGATCACATCCGCCTCATCACTGACCAGCGCGGCCAGGGAGTTGCCAACGCTGGCGTAGGTGCCGGGTTTGATCTGCAGGTTGGATACCACGCCTGCGGTTTGCGCGCGTACCTCGGTGTAGCTCAGGTTCAGCTCAGCGCGTTCCAGGTCGTTACGCGCTTGCCGCAGACGCAGGTTGTCCTCATCGGTGAGGCCACGCTGCACGCGCAGTTGCTCGGCGCGGGCCTTGGCGCTGGCCAGGTTGGATTGCGCGGCCTGATAACTGGACTGGGCCTGGTCATACATTTGCTGAGACACGTTGCGGCTGGCCACCAGCGTACTCAACCGTTTGTGCTCACGTGCCAGTTCGTTGACTTGAACCTGCGCCGAACGCACTTCAGCCTCGGCCGCCGCCAGTGAGGCGTCGTAACCGGTGTTGTCGCGCTCGGCGGCTTCCAGCGTCAGCTGCGCCTGCTGCACGGCCAACTCATAGGGGCGCGGGTCAATGCTGAACAGCACCTCGCCGGCCTGCACATGCTGGTTGTCGCGCACCGGTACCGCCACCACCTGACCGCTCACCTGCGGGGCTACGCGAATCACCGGATGCATCACCCGCGCTTGCGGCGTCAGCGGCATCCACAGGTCAGCCGCCAGAAAATAACCAAACGCCAGGGCAAACAGAATCAGGGCCGCGCGCACCCAGCGCGCAAAGAGCTGATCGGGTGTCATTGCGCTACCTCCTTGGTTGCCAGCAGGCTTCGGACGTTGCTCTCCATGGTCAGCAGCACCTCGGCAAAGGCATCGAGCTGCTGATCGCTCAAGCCTTGATAGATATCTTCACGTACCTTGGCGATGTGCACGGCCAACAAGCGCACCTGCTCGCGGCCCTGCGTGGTAAACCACAGACAGTGCACCCGGCGATCGGCCGTATCGCGGCGACGCTCGATCAGCTGCTGGGCTTCCAGCTGGTTTAGGGTGCGGGTGAGTGACGGCATCTCTATGGCCAGTTCAGTGGCCAGCGCCTGCTGGGTGCAGCCCTCGCCTACCTTGTCCAGGTGCATCATCACCGCCCAGCGTGCCTCGGTCATGCCCAGCTCGCCGACCGCGTGGTTGATCGCACCGCGCCACAGTCGATGCACGCGGCCCAGCGCCGCGCCCATGGAGGGCTTGAGGGTTTCATGTAGAAAGGGGGGTGTGCCGGGCAGCTTGCTCATGCGGTCTCCGAGATCAGTCTGGCAATCAACTGAAAATTGATTAGCTTGCTAAGCACTTATTTTAAATCGCTCGACACATTTAGCAAGCTAAGTAAAAGCACTTTTCGGCAACACTGCGTGTCCAAGAAGAAACACCGCCGCTTGTCGGGCTGTTGCCGCGCAGCGGATTTGGTTAGAGTCTCATGCATCCCGGCACAGCGGTGCCGTCCTATTACAGTCTCAGCGAGTGCTTCATGTCCTATATCGAAGAATCCCTTTCCAGCGGCGAAGCCATTCACAAGATCTTTCAGCTGCACTGGTTTGCCAAGGTGCCCATGTATATCTGGATCCTGCTTGGTATTCCGACGCTGGGGATTACCTGGCTGATCGCAATCTACGAGTATTTCCGGTTGCGCTCGATCGAGCAGGGAGTGACCAACAAACGGGTGATTTTGAAGACCGGCATCATCAGCCGGCAGACTGAAGAAATGAAACTGACCTCCATCGAGACAGTAGAGATCGAGCAGAGCGTGTGGGGTCGTATGTTTGGTTACGGCACGGTCAAGCTGACCGGTCGCGGCATCAGCGATGTGACCTTCAAGAACATCGACGACCCCATGGCGGTCAAGCGTGAGATTGAAGGCATCAGCAATCCCGCGGCCTGACCCGCCAGTGGTTTAGAGCAGAAACAGCGTCGCCAGACCGAGAAAGGCGAGAAAGCCGATCACGTCGGTTACGGTGGTGAGAATCACGCTGCCGGCCAGCGCCGGGTCTATCCCCAGCTTGCGTAGCAACAGTGGGATCAACAGGCCAGAGAGCGCGGCGCAGAGCAGGTTGAGCAGAATGGCGGCAGCGATGATGGCGCCAATCTGCCAGCTCTTGAACCACAGAATCGCCAGTGCGGCGACCACCGCCGCCCACAGCAAGCCATTCAAAAAGCCGATCCCCAACTCCTTGCCCAGCAGCAGGCGCGCGTTACCCCCTTCTACCTGCCCCAGCGCCAGCCCGCGAATCACCAGAGTCAGCGTCTGGCTGCCGGCAATACCGCCCATGCTGGCGACAATCGGCATCAGCACCGCCAGGGCGACTATCTGCTCCAGCGTGCCCTGAAACAGGCCGATCACCCAGGCCGCGAGAAAGGCGGTGACCAGGTTGATGCCCAGCCACACCGCACGGCGCCGCGCGCTGGTGAGCACCGGGGCGAACATGTCGGCCTCATCGTTCAGACCGGCCATATTCATCATCGCGCGTTCGGAGTCTTCACGAATGATGTCCATCACGTCATCCACCGTGATGCGGCCCAGCAGCACGTCGTTGTCGTCCACCACGGCGGCGGAGAGAATGTCGAGGTCTTCAAAGCGGCGTGCCACTTCGCTGCTCGACAGCGATACGTCGATGGCCTTGAACTCGCCATCCATCACCTCGCCCACCTGGGCTTCCGGCGGGCTGGTAACCAGCCGGCTAAGCCGCAGCACGCCCTGATATCGGTTCTTGCGGTCCACCACCATAACCTTGTCGGTATGGTCCGGTAGGTCTTCCAGCAGGCGCAGATAACGCAGCACCGAACCCACCCGCACATCCGCGCGCACCGACAGGTGGTCGGTGTTCATCAGGCCGCCGGCGGAGTCTTCGGGGTAGGACAACATCGACAGCAGTTGCTGCCGCTTGCGCACATCCATGGCTTGCAACAGGTGACGACCGTTACCGGCAGGCAGATCCTGGATCAGGTCTACCAGATCATCCAAGTCGAGCTTCTGGGCGGCGGCGGCTAACTCCTCCTCATCCATCTCCAGCGCCAGACGAGCGCGTACTTCCTCATGCAGGTGAACCAGAATCTTGCCGGCGCGCTCGGCGTCGAGCATATCCCAGACGCTAGAGCGCTCATCCGGCGGCAGGGCTTCCAGCAGGCCGGCGGCCTTGGCCGGGTGCATCTGCTTGAATGCCTTGCCCACGCGCTTGAATTTACCGGCCTCCAGCGCGTCACGCACGCGGGCAATCTGCGTGGTAGCGCCGTGCTCGTCGTCTTCGTCAAGGTCGTCCGCGAGGTCATCATCCTGCGGATCACGCTGCAGCGCAGTCGCCATCAGGCCATCGAGGTGGCGCAATACCTGCTCTTCGGTATTGTCATCGACCTGCTGCCAGGCGGCTTGGCGCTGTTCGGGGTCGAGCGCTTCCAGCACGCTGGCGACCTTGCCCGGATGCATGGCACGCAGCAACTTGCGCACGCGCTTGCGCTTGCCCTTGGCGAGCGCTTCGGCAATGGCATCAAGCTCGGTATGAATGGCGTGGCTGTCGGCTTCGCTCATCGGCGCGCACTACTCCTGTGGCTGAATCGGACACGAACAGTCAAGGCCCCGCGCGCTATCGCCTCCCCTGTGGGCGAACGACGGGTAACGGCCGAAGCCGTCGGGTGGCAGGTGCTGTTTCAGATGCGTCCTAATGTACCCTTGGCAGACGCTGCGCACCAGAACAGGGTCACCACAAACCACCAGCCGGGTCGGGTTTTGCCAGGCAACAACCCTGCTGCCGGCAAATAAACCCTTGTTGCACACACAAACCACATCAAGGGCACAAACAGCGTCCCCACACTCGCCACATACCCAAACCAGGTGGCAACCCAGGGAGACGCAACATGAAGTACTTGAACAGATGGATAATGCTCATCAGCAGCCTGCTGGCGCAGGCAACGTGGGCCAACGAAGCCGGCGAGCCCGGTACCGGCCAGTTCCTGCTGCGCAATGACGCCAGCGCGAGCTGGCAGCCAGCGTTGCTGCTGAACACCGAAATGGATGTGCAGATCAGCGGGCCGATTGCCGAGGTGCGCATCCGCCAGACCTTCAGCAACCCCGGTGGTGCCTTCGCCGAAGGGCAGTACGTATTGCCGGTCAGCGAGCAGGCGGCGGTGCACGCCATGACCCTGGATATCGGCGAGCGGCGTATCGAGGGCGCCATTCACGAGCGCGAACAGGCGCGCAAGATCTATCAGCAGGCAAAGGAAAATGGCCAGCGCAGCGGCCTGGTGGAGCAAAGCCGGCCCAACCTGTTCCGCACCTCGGTTGCCAACATCGGCGCCGGTGAGGTGATCAGCGTCACGCTGAGCTATACCGAGTTGCTGGCGCCCGACGCCACCCGTTTCAGCCTGCGCCTGCCGCTGACCATGACGCCGCGCTATGTACCCGGCCCAGCACCGTCGGATAATCCGCAGCAGCCGGCTGCGCCACGACCCGCTGGTCCGGAAGGCCCGATCACAACAGGCCTTGGCAACAATACCGACTCGCATCAGGCGCAGATCAACCTGTATCTGGATTCGGGCATGGAACTGGCGCAGGTACGCAGCCCCAGCCACGCCATCGACACCCGCTACGACGGCCACGGCTACGCGATCGCACTGCGCCAGAACCCGGTTCCCATGGACCGTGACTTTGTGCTCGACTGGCAGTTGCCGGCCGAAGCTGGTAATCAGGCGGCGCTATTCAGCGAGGCCGTGGGCGAGGGTTACTACGCGCTGCTGATGCTGTCGCCGGCGGCAAGCTCCAATAACCAGCAACGTCAGCCGCGCGAGGTGTTTCTGATCCTCGACACCTCCGGCTCCATGCAGGGCGAGCGCATTCGTCAGGCGCGCAGCAGCGTGGTGTATGCGCTGAGCCGCCTGCAACCCGAAGACCGCTTCAACGTGCTGGAATTCAACAGCGAGTACAGCATGCTGTTCCGCGAGCCGCAGCAAGCCAATGCCGCAAACCTGCACGAGGCTCGGCGCTGGGTACAGGGCCTGCCGGCCAGTGGCGGCACCGAGATGCTGCCGGTATTGCGCGAGGCCCTGACCCAGCCGAACGAGCCCGGCTACCTGCGCCAGCTGATCTTTATCACCGATGGCTCGGTGAGCAATGAGCGCGACGTGCTGCAGATGATCCACCAGCGGCTGCGCCAGGCGCGGGTATTTACCGTGGGGATTGGCGCGGCGCCCAACAACTATCTGCTGCGCAAGGCGGCCGAGGTAGGCCGCGGCCAGTTCACTGCAATCAACGATGCCGATGGCGTCGGCGAGTCGATGAACCGGCTGTTCGAGAAACTGGAATCGCCGGTGCTCACCCAGCTGGCGCTGCAATTGCCACCCGGCATTGAAGCCGAAACCTGGCCACAGAAACTGCCGGACCTGTACGCCGGTCAGCCGCTGGTAGTCGCGATGAAACTCAACCGCCTGCCGGAAGAGATCACCCTCAGCGGCCAACAACCCGAGCCCTGGCAGCAACGCCTGGTGCTGCCGGACCAGCAGAACAGCAAGGGCGTGGCGCGGCTGTGGGCGCAACGCAAGATCGACGCCATGATGGACAAACTGAACGCCGGGGCCGGTGACGATGAAGTCCGCGATCTGGTGCTGCCGGTGGCGCTGGAGCATCAACTGATGAGCAAGTACACCAGTTTTGTGGCGCTGGAGCCGGTACCCGCACGCGTAGTCGAAGAGCCGCTGCACAGCCAGCAGATCCCCAATCTGAACCCGGTGGATCACCGTGCCTATCCACAAACCTCGCTGGGATTGGCCGGGCTCTGGTCGCTGGCACTGGCCCTGCTGCTGGCAGCCATGCTGGTCCTGTTCTGGCGCCAGCCGGCAAGCGGGAGCCGCCGCCATGCGTAAGCTGCTCGCCGCCGCCCTGCTGCTGGCTGCGCTGGGCACTGCTGGCCAGGGGCTCTGGCTGCAGGGCAAGGCGCTGCTCGCCCAGGTACTGATCGCCCAGGCCTGGGAGCAGCAGCTGGCCAGCGGTGAGCCAGCCAAACCCTGGGCCTGGGCCGATACCTGGCCGGTCGCCAAGCTGACCGCGCCCAACGGTGAGCAGAGCTACGTGCTCGCCGGCCTCAGCGGCCAGGCCCTGGCCTTCGGCCCCGGCCTGCTGGACAACGGCGTGCAACCGGGTGGCATCGGCAGCCTGGTGCTGGCCGGCCATCAGGACAGTCATTTTGCCTTCGTGCAGCACCTCAAGCCCGGCCAGGTACTGCAGTTGCAGGGCCGCGACGGCCAGACCTATCGCTACCGCATCGCCAGCCAACGGGTGGTCGACAGCCGCAAGGAGAACATCGAGCTGCAATACCAACGCGGCGAGCTGCGCCTGGTGACCTGCTACCCCTTTGCCGCGCTCACCAGCGGCGGCCCGCAGCGCTTTGTGGTTACTGCCTGGCTGGAGCCTGCCGCATGATTGCGCTGCCCCTGCAGAAACCGCCACAATCAGCGGGTCAGTCAAGCAAAGAGCAGCCCATGGGCGACAGGATATTGATCATCGAGGACGAACCGGCGATTGCCGATGCGCTGCTGTACGCGCTGGCAACCGAAGGCTTTGAAACCCACTGGTGTGCACTGGCACGCGACGGCATGAGCTGGCTGCGGGAGAATCCCGTCGATCTGCTGGTGCTGGACGTGGGCCTGCCGGATGAGAGCGGCTTTGAGCTGTGCCGCCGGATTCGCCAGTTTTCCGCTGTGCCCATCATGTTTCTTACCGCGCGCAAGGAGGAGGTCGACCGCATTGTCGGTCTGGAAATTGGCGCCGACGACTACGTGGTGAAACCCTTCAGCCCGCGCGAGATTTCCGCGCGGGTGCGGGCCATTTTGCGCCGCACCCGCAGCGACCCACCGCAACCCGGCAGCGCGCCTACCAGCGACGAAACCCCGCTGTTTCTGCATGACAGCGAACGGCGACGTATTCGCTATCAGCAGCAGTGGCTGGAGCTGACCCGCTACGAGTATCTGATTCTCAGCGCCCTGCTGCGCCACCCCGAGCACGTGCTGAGCCGCGACCAGTTGATGGACGCCGCCTGGGACGACCCCAGCGCCAGCCTGGACCGCGCGGTGGACACCCACATCAAGGGCATCCGCACCAAGCTCAAGCGCATCACTCCCACGCTGGACCCTATCATTACCCACCGCGGCCTCGGCTACAGCATTGATATGCGCGCGGCAGAGACGCAATCGTGACACTTAGCAATCGGCTGTTGATCGCCTGGTTTCTGATTGCCGGGCTGGCCACAGTGCTGTTTCTCAGCAGCATTCTCAATCAAGTGCCCTCCTCGGTGCGCCAGGCCAGCGAAGAAGTGCTGGTGGACAGCGCCAACCTGCTGGCCGAAGTGGCCGAGCTGCACTGGGACCAGGGCTTTGCCGCTGGCAGCCCGTTCAGCCAGGCCGTAGTGCGCTACCGCGCACGGCAGCTGGATGCGCAGATCTGGTCACGGCACAAGACCCGCAGCGAGCTGGTGATTTATCTGACCGATGAAACCGGCACCGTGCTTTATCACAGCGATCCAAGCGAAACCGGCGCGGATTATTCGCGCTGGCGCGACGTCTCCCTGACCCTGCAGGGCCAATACGGCGCGCGCACCACCCGGGTGGATCCGGAGGACGAGAGCAGCAGCTTCATGTACATCGCCGCGCCCGTGTATCAAGGCGAGCAACTGGCTGGCGTGCTGACGCTGGGCAAGCCCAACGCCAGCCTGCATCCGTTCATCACCCTGGCGCACGGCTATTTCTGGCAGCGTGGTGGCATCATTCTGCTTGGCGCCTTGCTGCTGGGGGCTGGCATGTCTTACTGGCTGACGCGCTCTGTGCGCCGCCTGGTGGATTATGTGGAACGTGCGCGCAACGGCGAACGTGTCAGCCCGCCAAAACTGGCCGACCGCGAACTGGCACGCCTGGCCCGCGCGACCGAAGCCATGCGCCGCGAGATCGACGGCAAGGCGTATGTGGAGCAGTACGTGCACACCCTGACCCACGAGATGAAATCTCCGCTCTCGGCGATTCGCGGCGCCGCCGAACTGCTACAGGAAGCCAACGTACCCGAACCCATGCGCAGCCGCTTTCTGGCCAATATCGACAGCGAATCGGAACGCCTGCAACGGCTGGTCGACCGCCTGCTCTCGTTGGCCAGCGTAGAAAAACTTCAACACCTGGAGCAGGCCGATGCTCTGGACCTGGCGGCGCTGCTGGCCCAGGAGCTGGAAGCCAAACGGCCACTGGCGCAGAAAAAGAATTTGCAGCTGAACCTCACGCACGCCGGCAGCACCCAGTTGCAGGGCGATGCCTTTTTGCTGGAGCAGGCCATCAGCAATCTGCTGGATAACGCCATTGAGTTCAGCTTGCCCGGCGGGCAGGTGACGGTGCAGTTGGAAGCAGAGCAGGACCCGCTGCGCTTGCGCATCGGCAATGACGGCCCGGCGGTGCCGGATTATGCGTTGCACCGGGTGTTCGAACGGTTTTACTCACTGCCGCGCCCGGATGGCCAGCGCAAGAGCACCGGCCTGGGCTTGAGTTTTGTCAGTGAAGTCGCCAAGTTGCACCACGGTCAGGTGCAGCTGCACAACCGCGAAGGTGGCGGCGTGGAAGCTATCCTGACCCTGGCCAGAAACAGCCGCCAGCCAGCCGAAGAAGGCTCCCCGGCCGGCGGGCGACGGTCTCAGTCCTCGTAGGACTCGATCGGCGGGCAGGCGCAGAACAGGTTGCGGTCGCCGTAGACGTTGTCGATGCGGTTCACGCTCGGCCAGAACTTGTTGGCTGCCACCCAGGCCTGCGGGAATACCGCCTCTTCACGGCTGTAGCCGCGCTGCCAGTCACCGGTGATGTCGGCCAGGGTGTGCGGCGCGTTGTGCAGCGGATTGTCTTCCGCCGTCCACTCGCCCTGCTCGACCTTGCGGATCTCGGCGCGGATGGTGAGCATGGCATCGATGAAACGATCCAGCTCGGCCTTTGATTCACTCTCGGTCGGCTCGATCATCAGCGTGCCCGCCACCGGGAACGACATGGTCGGCGCGTGAAAGCCAAAGTCCATCAGGCGCTTGGCGACGTCTTCCTCGGTAATGCCGGAAGCCGCCTTGAGCGGGCGGATGTCGATGATGCACTCGTGCGCCACCCGGCCGTTACGGCCGCTATACAGCACCGGATAAGCATCGCCCAGCCGCTTGGCCAGGTAGTTGGCATTCAGAATCGCCACCGCCGTGGCCTGCCGCAGACCAATGGCGCCCATCAGCGCGATATAGGTCCAGCTGATCGGCAGGATGCTGGCGCTACCCCAGGGCGCAGCGCTGACCGCGCCGTTTTCCGGGTTGGGGCCATCCAGCGGCACCACCGGGTGGTTGGCAACAAAGGGCGCCAGGTGCGCCTTGACGCCAATCGGGCCCATGCCGGGGCCGCCGCCGCCATGCGGAATACAGAAGGTCTTGTGCAGGTTCATGTGCGACACGTCGGCACCGATATCCGCCGGGCGCGTCAGCCCCACCTGCGCATTCAGGTTGGCACCGTCCATATACACCTGGCCGCCGTGCTGGTGAACGATCTCGCAGATCTCGCGAATGCCTTCCTCATACACACCGTGGGTCGACGGGTAGGTAATCATCAGGCAAGACAGCTTGTCGGCGTTGTCTGCCGCCTTCTGGCGCAGATCGGCCACGTCGACGTTGCCTTGGTCGTCACAGGCCACCAGTACCACACGCATGCTCGCCATCATCGCCGAGGCCGGGTTGGTGCCATGCGCCGAGGTGGGGATCAGGCACACATCGCGATGCGCATCGCCGTTGGCTTCGTGGAACTTGCGGATCGCCAGCAGACCGGCGTATTCGCCCTGGGCGCCGGAGTTGGGCTGCATGCAGATGGCGTCGAAGCCGGTAATGCTGCGCAGCATGGCTTCCAGCTCGTCAATCATCTGCTTGTAGCCTTCGGCCTGGGCCAGCGGAACGAAGGGATGCAACTGACCAAATTCCGGCCAGGTGATCGGGATCATTTCGGTGGTGGCATTCAGCTTCATGGTGCAGGAGCCGAGCGGAATCATCGCGTGGTTGAGCGCCAGATCCTTGTTTTCCAGCGACTTGATGTAGCGCAGCATCTCGGTTTCCGAGTGGTAGCTGTTGAACACCGGATGCGTGAGGAACTCGGAGGTACGGCGCAGCGCAGCGGGGATGCCCTGCTCGCTGGCGGCAACCTGGGCGTCCAGTGCGGCGATGTCTTGGCCATGGCTGGCGCCCGCGACCACTTGCAGCAGGGTCTCTACGGTGGCGCGCGTGCTGGTTTCATCCAGGCTGACACCTACCGCATCGCCGTCGATCATGCGCAGGTTGATGCGCGCGGCGCGGGCACGCTCGACGATCTCGCCCGCTTTGCCGGGTACGTTCAGCGTCAGGGTGTCGAAGAAGCTCTGATTGCGCAGCGTAACACCGGCGGCTTGCAGGCCGGCGGCCAGAATCGCGGTCAGACGGTTGACCCGGTCAGCGATCACTTTGAGCCCCTGCGGGCCGTGGTAGACCGCGTAGAAGCTGGCGATATTGGCCAGCAGCACCTGTGCGGTACAGATATTGGAGTTGGCCTTTTCGCGGCGGATGTGCTGTTCGCGGGTCTGCAACGCCATGCGCAGGGCGCGGTTGCCACGGGTATCCACCGACACGCCGATGATGCGGCCGGGCATGGCGCGCTTGTAGGCATCGCGGGTAGCAAAGAAGGCCGCGTGCGGCCCGCCATACCCCATCGGCACACCAAAGCGCTGAGCCGAACCAAACACCACATCGGCGCCCAGTTCCCCCGGCGCGGTCAGTTTTACCAGCGCCAGCAAATCGGCGGAGACACAGGCCAAACCCTTCTGCGCCTGTACCTGCTCGATCAGCGGCTTGAGGTCGCGAATCTCGCCCCACGTCGTCGGGTACTGGAACAGCGCACCAAACACCTCGTGCTCGCCCAGCTGGCTGACGTCATCCACCACCACCTCGAAGCCAAAGGCCTCGGCGCGGGTCAGCACCACGGAAATGGTCTGCGGATGGCAGTCTTCGTCAACAAAGAACAGATTGCTCTTGCTCTTGGCGACGCGCTTGGCCAAGGCCATGGCTTCGGCAGCGGCGGTAGCTTCATCCAGCAGCGAGGCGCTGGCCAACTCCATGCCGGTCAGGTCAATGGTCAGTTGCTGGAAGTTCAGCAGCGACTCCAGGCGGCCCTGCGCGATTTCTGGCTGGTAGGGCGTGTAGGCGGTGTACCAGCCCGGATTTTCCAGCACGTTGCGCAGGATCACCGTGGGCGTCAGGGTGCCGTGGTAGCCCATGCCGATGCAGGAGGTAAACACCTGATTACGCGAGGCCACCTGCTTCAGATAACCCAGTACCTCGGCTTCGCTGCGCGGTGCGCCCAGCTCCAGCAGCTCATTGCGCAGAATGCTCTGCGGCACGGTTTGACCGACCAGGTCTTCCAGCGTAGCGGCGCCCAGGGTGTCGAGCATGGCTTGCTGCTCGGCGGCGTCGGGGCCGATATGCCGGCGGATAAAGTCGTCGGTCTGTTCCAGATCAGTGAGGCTGAACGCGTTACTCATGAGTGGTTACCTGCAAAAGACAAGTGAAGCAAAAGAGGGAAAGCAAAAAGCCCCGACGCTAATCAGGGCTTTGACTGCAACAGGGAAAACCGCAGATCAGATGGACGCGCTGTAGGCGTCGGCATCCAGCAGCTTGTCCAGTTCGCTGGCGTCGCTGGGCTTGATCTTGAAGAACCAGGCATCGCCGTAGGGCGCGCTGTTGACCAGCTCGGGTGAGTCGGCCAGCGCTTCGTTCACCGCGATCACTTCCCCGCTGATGGGTGCGTAGATGTCGGAGGCGGCCTTGACCGACTCTACCACGGCGCACTCTTCACCGGCGCTGACCTGACGGCCCACGTCCGGGCATTCAACGAAGACCACATCGCCCAGCAGGTCCTGAGCATGATCGGTAATACCTACGGTAACGGTGCCGTCAGCTTCCAGGCGGGACCATTCGTGGCTGGAGGCGTAACGCAGATCGGCAGGAATGTTGCTCATTGGACTGTCCTCAAAATATAAACGTAAAGTTGTTCGGCTTACTCAGCTCACTCAACAACGGACTGGCCGTTGCGCACGAAGCAGGGTTTGACCACCCGCACATCCAGCTGCTTGCCACGGATTTCGACCTTGGCGCTGCTGCCGGTATTACGCGGCACGCGGGCCAGCGCAATCGAGTAGCCCAGGGTGGGCGAGAAGGTGCCGCTGGTGATTTCACCTTCGCCAACGCCCTCTACGATGACTTTCTGGTGGCCACGCAGCACGGCCCGCTCGGACAATACCAGGCCCACCAGCTTGGGCTGATCGCCCGCCTCTTTCTGCGCGGTCACCGCGGCGCGGCCGATAAAATCACGCTCGCTCGGCTCCCAGGCGATGGTCCAGGCCATGTTGGCGGCGAGTGGCGAGATACTTTCATCCATGTCGGAGCCATACAGGTTCATTCCGGCTTCCAGCCGCAGAGTGTCGCGCGCGCCCAGCCCGCAGGGTTTACAGCCGGCGGCCAGCAGCGCGTCCCAGAAGGCGGCGGCCTCTTCGCCGGGCAACATGACTTCAATCCCGTCTTCACCGGTATACCCGGTGCGGCCGATAAACCAGCTGCCCTCGGGCAGGCCCTGGAATGGTTTGAGATCACTGATCAGCGCAGCGCGAGCGTCAGACACCACGCTCTTGGCCACTTCAATGGCGCGCGGGCCCTGCACGGCAATCATTGCCAGATCGGGGCGCTCGGTGAGGGTGACGGCGAAGGACTCGGCCTGGCGGTTCATCCACGCCAGATCCTTTTCCCGCGTGGCCGCATTCACCACCACCCGGTAACCGTCTACGGTGAGGTAGACGATCAGGTCGTCGATCACCCCACCCTCTTCGTTCAGCATGCCGCTGTACAGCGCCTTGCCGGATGACTTGAGGCGAGCCACATCGTTGGCCAGCAGAAACTGAAGATAGTTTTGCGCTTCGGTGCCGGTGACATCCACCACCGTCATGTGGGATACGTCGAACATGCCCAGATCACGCCGCACCTGATGGTGCTCTTCCAGCTGTGAACCATAGTTGAGAGGCATGTCCCAGCCGCCAAAATCGACGATCTTGGCGCCGGCCGCGAGGTGCTGGTCGTACAGGGGAGTCCGCAAGGCCATGCAGCAGTCCTTCAGTCTGTAGGATTTCAAAGCCGGGATTGTAGCCGCAAACCGCCACGCTGTGCAGCCCTTCACCCAACGCCGCGATTAGCGGCGCGGCCAGTGGCGTCTAGCCCGGGCGCCGCGCCGAACGCCGGATCAGAATGATCACCGGTGCCAGGCCGGCCAGCACCAGACTCAGCGCCGGGAGTGCCGCGCGCGGCCAGTCGCCTTCGGCCGTCAGGCTGTGAATGCGCACCGCCAGCGTGTCCCAGCCAAAGGGTCGCATCAACAGCGTAGCAGGCATTTCCTTGAGCACATCGACAAACACCAGCAGCGCCGCACTGAGAATGCCCGGCAGCAGCAACGGCAGATAGACTCGCCAGAGTACGCTGAGGCCGCTGTGCCCCAGACTGTGCGCCGCCTCCGGCAAGGCCGGGCGAATGCGCGCCAGGGAGGTATCCAACGGCCCGCTGGCCACGGCCATGAAGCGAATCAGGTAAGCCAGCAACAGGGCAAACAGGCTGCCCAGCAGCCAGGGCGCCGGCTCTTGCGCACCCAGCCAGCCGCGCAGCGGAATCAGGATGCGGTTATCGGCGAAGCTGAAAGCGAACATGATACCCACTGCCAGCACCGAGCCCGGCAAGGCGTAGCCCAGATTGGCCAGTGCCACCGCCGAGCGCACGCGGCGCAACGGCTGCAGGCGCCGCGCCAATACCAGCAACAGTGCAACCGTAACGGTAACCAGCGCAGCAATGCCGCCCAGCAGCAGGGTGTTGCGAATCAGCGTCCAGTAACGGCTGTCGAAGTCGCTTTTGCCGCTATTGAGTAGCCAGTAAAGCAGCTGCAGCACCGGGATAATGAAGGCGACACAGAGCACCAGCAGGCAAAAACCGCAGGCCATCCAGGCGCGGACGCCACGCAAACGATAGAGCGCGCCCTGTCGCGGCCGCTCGGCGCCGGGGAAACGTTTGCTGCCCTGCGCACGGCGCTCGGCATAGAGCGCCACCAGTACAAACAACAGCAACAGGCTGGCCAGCTGGGTGGCGGTCTGCAAACTGAAAAAACCGTACCAGGTTTTATAGATGGCCGTGGTGAAGGTGTCGTAATTGAACACCGAGACGGCGCCAAAATCGGCCAGGGTTTCCATCACGGCCAGCGCGGCGCCCGCGCCAATTGCCGGCCGCGCCATCGGTAGAGCCACGCGCCAGAAGGCCTGTAACGGGGTATGACCGAGTACCCGCGCGGCTTCCAGCAAGCCGCGGCCTTGGGCCAGAAAGGCGCCGCGCGCCAGCATGTACACGTAGGGATAGAACACCAGCACCAGCACCAGTATCACGCCACCGGTGGAGCGAATCGACCACATGCGAAAGTCGTTGCCCAGCCAGCCACGCAGCAGCGTCTGCAAGGGGCCGGCAAAATCCAACAGGCCAATCATCACAAACGCCAGCACGTAGGCCGGAATCGCGAAGGGCAGCATGAGCGCCCAGTCGAACCAGCGCCGCCCCGGGAACTCGCAGAGGCTGGTCAACCAGGCCAGGCTGACGCCCAGCAACACCACGCCGGTGGCAACACCTATCGTCAGCACCAGGGTATTGCTCAGCAAGCGGGCCATCTGCGTCTGTAGCAGGTGGGTCCAGATCGGTACGTCCAGACTGCCCCAGCTCAATACCAGCACCAACAACGGCAACAGCACCAGGGCCGCGGCGACGTAGGCAACCCAGCGCCAGTGGCGTTTATCGGATGTGGATGGATACAGCACAGCAACTCCCGCGAGCACAGATACAAAAACGCCCGGTCGATTGACCGGGCGTGCAGTATATCGGCAAAAACCGATCCAGGCTTTGCCTGCGATCAGTGCCAGCCGGCGCGGTCCATCATCATGATGGCTTCGGCCTGACGGCGACCAGCCACTTCAACGTTGATGGTATCGGCCTTGAAATCACCCCAGGAGGCGACTTCGGCAGAGGGCGCGACTGATTCGTTGGCCGGGAACTCCTGGTTCACATCAGCAAACACCCGCTGTGCTTCTTCTGTGGTCAGCCACTCAAGGAAGGCAACCGCGCCCTTGCGGTGCTTGGCGTAATGGGTCACACCGGCGCCAGAGATGTTGACGTGCACACCACGGTCGGCCTGGTTTGGCCAGAACAGCTTGACCGGCAGGTCCGGGTTGGCGACTTCCAGTCGACCGAAGTAATAGCTGTTGACGATACCTACATCGCACTGGCCAGCAGCAATCGATTGCAACAGGGCGGTGTCATCGGGGAACACCGGGGTCGCCAAGTTATTCACCCAGCCTTCCAGCACTTGCGCGGTACGCTCGGCGCCCAAGGTTTCGATCATGGTGCCGGTGAGCGACTGGTTGTAGACCTTTTTCGCCGTGCGCAGACACAGACGGCCCTGCCACTCACTGTCGGCAAGGGCTTCGTAGGTGCTCAAGGTGGCGGGATCAACGCGCTCAGTGGAGTAGGCGATAGTCCGCGCACGCAGGGACAGGCCGGTCCAGTAGCCATCGGCGGAGCGGTACTGCGCCGGGATGTTGGCATCGATCACATCGGATTCCACTTTGCGCAGCACGCCCTGCTGCTCGGCCTGCCAAAGGTTACCGGCATCCACGGTGATCAGCAGATCAGCGGGGGTATTGGCGCCCTCGGCCTTCAGGCGTGCGAGCAGCGGCGCTTCGCTGTCGGTGATGAACTGAATGGTGGTGCCGGTCTTTTCGGTATACAGATCAAATACCGGCTTGATCAGATGATCCTGGCGTGCGGAGTAGACCACCAGTTCCTTGGCTTGGGCCAGGCTGCCCAGAGTGGTGAGGGCAAACCCGATCACCACTGCATTGCGAATCACTGACATGAGAACGCCTCTTGGTCGATAAAATGAAGCCAGATGATAATGATTAGGCTTTAGCTTATCAACGTACGAGTGTTGCCATGCGTTACACACAGGCGGTTTTGCCTAAGCGCGTGCGAGACTGGGCCGCTCCCCACTGAGCCCCATAGCCCGGCGGATGACCTCCGCCTTGAGCAGGGGCGCAGTGTCGAACAATTGCATACCGGCATTGCGCAACCAGCGCAGCGGCAAGGCCTGGGCGTGAAACAACCGCTCAAACCCTTCCATCGCCGCCATCACCGCCAGGTTGTGGCCCATGCGCGCGCGCTCGTAGCGTTGCAATACCGCCAACTCGGCCAGGCTCTCGCCGCGCTCCAGCGCCGCGTGCAGCACGTCGCTGAGTTCAGCCGCATCCAGCAGGCCCAGATTGACGCCCTGCCCGGCCAGCGGGTGAATGCTGTGCGCGGCGTCACCTATCAACGCCAGACCGGGCATTACGTATTCCTTGGCGTGGCACTGGCGCAGCGGAATACAGACGCGTCGATCGGTAGCGCGCACCGGGCCCAGGCGAGCTTCCAGCGCATCGGTCACCGCCTTACAGAAAGCGGCATCATCCAGCGCCATGATGCGCTGGGCTTCGTCGGGCACCAACGACCAGACGATGGAGCAATAGTGCTTACCGTTGCGCTCGGGCAACGGCAGATAGGCCAGCGGCCCGCTGGGCAAGAAACGCTGCCAGGCGGTGTGCTGGTGCGGCTGCGACAATTCCAGCGTGGTGACCACGGCGTGATGCAGATAATCCCATTGCCGCAATGCAAAACCCGCCAGCTCGCGCAGGCGGGAACGCGCGCCATCCGCCGCGACCACCAGCGGTGCCTGCAAACGTTGACCGCTCTCGCAATCCACTCGCCAACCGCTGTCTTCGCGCACCAGCCCCTGCACTCGCAGGCCTGGCAGCAGGGCTACGCTGCTGCTGGTCAGTTGCTGCAGCAGCGCGTTCTGTATCTGGTAGTTCTCGACTATATGACCCAGCCGCAGCTCGCCCAGGTCCTGCGCATCAAAGCTCACCTCGCCAGTGCCTTCCGCATCCCACACGCACATGTTGCGATAGGCCGACACGGCATCGCCGGGTAACCGGGGCCAGGCGCCCAGTGACTTGAGCACCTGCTCCGAGGCAGCGCTCAGCGCACTGACGCGCGGGTCATATCCGGAGGCTGTCGCGGGGGCGACCATCGGCTCCAGCGGCTGACTATCAAGCAGCCCGATGCTCAGCCGTGTGTCGGCCAACGCGCAGGCCATTGCACTGCCGACCATCCCGGCACCCACCACCAACACGTCGTATTGCTGCGCTGCCTGCTTCGGCTCAGCCGCTGTATTCATCCTTTCAACCCCATGGCCTGACGTGCGAAAACGCGCTTGAGCGGCGAGACAATGTCCATGCCCAGCAAGCCCAGATTGCGACCCGCTGCCAGCACTGGCCGCTGGTTGCTGAACAACCGGGTCAAGCCGTCGCTCAGGGCGATGGTCTGACGCTGGTCGCGCTGCTGCTGCTGCAGATAACGCTGCAATAGACGCAAATCACCCGGCGACTGCGCGGAGCTGGCCGCGAGCAGGCAATCGGCCAAAGCCATGGCGTCGCGCAGCGACAGATTGAAACCCTGACCGGCAATCGGATGCAGGCTATGGGCAGCGTTGCCCAACACCACCAGGCCGGAGCGCACCTGCTCTTCGGACTCGGTCAGACTGAGCGGGTAACTGTAACGGGTGCCCACCTTCTTCAACGCGCCCATGCGATAACCGAAGGCATCCTGCAAGCGCACCAGAAAGGCTGCATCGGGTAGCGCCGCGACCAGCTCTGCCTCGTCTTCCGGCAAGGTCCAGACCAGCGCACTGCGATTCTGCGACAGTGGCAGCAGCGCCAGCGGGCCGCTGGGCGTAAAGCGCTCGTAGGCCACGCCGTCGTGCCCGGCTGCCGTGGTGACGTTGGCGATGATCGCCGTTTGGCCGTAGGGTCGGGAGTCGCGGTGAATGCCCAGCTGCTCCAACAAGCCGGAGCGGCCACCGTCAGCGATTACCACCAGGTCGGCCTGTTGCTGCAGCTCACCCTGTTCGGTGCTGACGCTCAGTTGATGACCCTGCGCAGTGGCGGCAACCCGGGTTACCTGGGCCGGCGCCTGCCAACTGACTACCGCGTGATCCAGGGCGCCGAGCAGCGCCTCACCCAGCACCGCATTCTCGACCACGTAACCCAGCGCGGGCACGCCTTCACGCTGCGCCGAGATCCGCGTGACACCCGGATGTCCGCGGTCGGAGACATGAATATGCTGAATCGGCTCGACACGCGCCGCCAGTTCATCCCAGACCCCCAGACGTTCGAGCAACAGCCGACTGCCGTGGGATAACGCCGTGGAGCGCGCATCGTAGCTGGGTTGCACGCTACCGCTACGCGGCGGCTGCGCCTCGATCAGTTGCAGTTGCCAGCCGTGCTGGCGCGCGCCAGCCTGCAACGCCAGCGCCAGGCTGGCACCCACCATGCCACCGCCGACGATGCTGACCAGCTGGCTCACGCGGGCTCGGCCTCGGGCTGACGTGCTGCCGCCATCAGGGCCTCGATCTCGTCGGGATCCTTAACCACCTTGCCGGTGAGCACTTCACAGCCGGTCTTGGTGACCACCACATCATCCTCGATACGCACGCCGATACCGCGCCATTTGCGCGGCACAGTGTCGTCATCCGGGGCAATATAGATACCCGGCTCAACCGTCATCACCATTCCCGGCTCCAGGGCGCGCCAGACACCGCCGACCCGGTACTCGCCCACATCGTGCACATCCATACCCAGCCAATGGCCTACGCGGTGCATATAAAAGCGGCGGTAGGCTTCGGTTGCGATCAGCTCCTCGACATCGCCCTTGAGCAGACCCAGCTCAACCAGACCCGCGGTAATTACCCGCAGACTGGCATCGTGTGACTCGTTCCAGCTGCGATCCGGGCCAATCACCTCGAACGCGGCGTACTGCGCCGCCAGCACTATGTCGTAGATGGCTCGCTGTTCGGGGCTGAAACGCCCGTTCGCTGGGAACGTCCGCGTGATGTCACTGGCATAGCAGTCGAGTTCGCAGCCAGCATCGATCAGAATCAGATCGCCGTCGCGAATCTGCGCGGTATTTTCGGTGTAGTGCAAAATGCAGGCGTTGCGCCCCGCGGCGACAATCGAAGCGTAGGCCGGCGAGCGACTACCATGGCGCATGAAGGTGTGCTGCAGTTCGGCTTCGAGCTGGTATTCATACATGCCGGGGCGGCACACCTGCATGGCGCGGGTATGCGCCTCGCAGGAAATATCGGCGGCGCGCTGCATGACTTTCAATTCGCCTGCGCTCTTGTACAGGCGCATGTCGTGCAACAAATGATCAAGCGCGACAAATTCACTCGGCGGCTGCGCACCCAAACGCGCCTTGCTGCGGATCAGGTTGATCCAGTTGGTCAGGCGGCGATCAAATTCAGGGTTGGCGCCCATGGCGTAGTAGACGCGCGTGCGTCCCTCGATCAAGCCCGGCAGGATGTCGTCGATGTCGGCAATGGGGAAGGCATCACTCGCGCCGTACTCGCTGACGGCGCCATCCTGGCCCGCGCGATAGCCATCCCATAGCTCGCGTTCCTTATCCTTCTCACGGCAGAACAACACGTAATCGCCATGCTCACGACCAGGAATCAATACCGCGACAGCCTCGGGCTCGGGGAATCCGGTGAGGTACTGAAAGTCACTGTCCTGGCGATAATTGTGTTCCACATCACGGTTGCGCACGTAGACCGGCGCGGCCGGCAGAATCGCGATGCTGTTGGGTTCCATCTGGTTCATCAGCGCCTTGCGGCGGCGAGCGTAGTCCTGCTTGCTGATTTGCATGAAGACCTCGATCAATGCAGTGAGGCAGGGGGCGTATCCTGCTCGGTGGTCGCCGGCTGGCACTCACTGAATACCATGAGTACGGCCATGCGCACATATTCCATGACTTCCATGAAGTCGACCTCGTTGGCCTCCGACTCGTCCAGGTCGGTTTGCACCTGTGAGATGGCGACAAAATCCCGCAGCACGCTGTCAGCCTCTTCACTCAGCTCACCACTGCGCTCGACCAGACCAAAGCCGGCCAGGAAGCCCTCACACCACTGCCCTAGGGCTTCAGTACGGTGATCAATGGTGGCCGCGTCGTCGGGTAATACCAGGGTGAGATCAAAGCCACTGCCGGTCAGTTCCGCCAGGCTGGCATCATATAACTGGATCAGCGCGACCTTGCCAGCCTCAGCCAGACTACCACTGCCATCGAGTAGCTCCTGCGCCACGCTCAGCCAGGTAGTGTGATCAAGCCGCGCACCGGCAGACAGGCGACCGACCAAATGGCCATGCAGCTCGGCCGGTCGACCCACCGCCCCCACATCACTGCAGAGCTGGGCATAACGGTCGTAATCAAAAACGGCGGGCATCAAAGCCATAGTGGTTCCGGGCCTCCAGGAAGTGAGAAACAGACACTGCCTCGGCTCGGGAATACAGGTATGCTATTACCCGCACGCGGACGCTCGAAGCAGATGAACTAATGTGGGTCTATTGTGCCTGCCCGGCACGGGGTAAATCTACCGCCCTGCCACCGGCATGGCCAATCCGGACGCCGCCCAATAGCGCATTGCGCGAGGTTTGACCACCTTGCGGGCCGCCTCTATAGTGGCTCAACACCGGGAAGACAGAATGGCACCAATGGACGCACCCGATATCAACGCCCTCTCACAGCGTATTACCCAACTGATCGATCTCTGCGACCAGCTCAAACTGCAGAACCAGCACCTGCTTGCCCAGGAGCGTCTGTGGCGGGATGAGCGTGTGCAGCTAATTGAAAAGAACGATTTGGCCCGTCAGAAGGTCGAAGCCATGATACTGCGACTTAAATCCCTGGAGCACGACTCATGAGCCAACCCCTAACTGTCACCCTGCACATACTCGACAAGGAGTATCGCGTCAGCTGCCCGCCGGAAGAGCGAAGCAACCTCGAGCAGGCTGCCCGCCACCTTGACACCACCATGCGCGACATCCGCAACAGCGGCAAGGTCATTGGCGTTGAACGCATTGCGGTCATGGCGGCGCTGAATATCAGCCACGAGATGCTGACCGGCAATCACGATCAGAGCGGCGCTCTGGATGATCAGAAAGCGCAGATCAACGATCTGGTCAAACGCCTGGACCAGGCGCTGGAAAACCATCAGGGCTGATCCTGCACCCGCCGCCTGCGCACCTTTACACACCGTACCGCCTGACCAGAATGCCCCAACATAAAGCCAATTTGCCCGCTGACATCGAAGTCGGCGGCGGTTTTCTGTATAGTGGGCAACATCCCTGGGGTGTTGGCCAGTCGGAGATGTCCCTGAGCCGATACTCCTGTACCAGGAGGCCACGCGTTGTTGCCAGTGTGCATGTCCGCATGACGGAAAGCCTGAGGCAGCGCCGTGTCCCCCACCTTGAACTTTCGGGTTCAAGGGCTAACCCGGCAGCGGCACTCTGGGGACCTTTTTCATGACACCCGACTCCCGCAAGCAATTACGCAAACAACTGCGCACTGCTCGCCGTAGCCTGAGTCGGGCTGCGCAACAACGTGCCAGTCTTCAACTGGTGCGCCGCCTCAGCCAAAGCCGCCTGCTCCTGCGTAGCCAGCACCTTGCCTTCTACCTTGCCGCCGACGGTGAAATAGACCCTGCCCTGCTGCTCGCGCACTGTCGCCGCCTGCGCAAGACCTGCTATCTGCCGGTACTGCACCGCTGGCCAGCGACCGGCATGGGTTTTCAACGCCTGCTCCCGCAGCAGCGCTGGACGCGGAACCGCTACGGTATCCGTGAACCGCTGGCCAACCGCAAATTACAGGTAAAGCCCTGGCGTCTTGATCTGGTGCTGATGCCGCTGGTGGGATTTGATGACGCCGGCAACCGCCTGGGAATGGGGGGTGGCTTCTATGATCGCACTTTTGCCTACCGTCACCGGCGCCAAAATTGGCAGAAGCCGGTGCTACTGGGGCTGGCGCATGCTTGCCAAAAAACGGCGTCGCTGCCTGTCGCCAGCTGGGACGTACCAGTGGACGGGATTGTCAGCGATCGGGAGCAGCTACTGCTGCGCCCGGGCCTGCAGCGTTCTTAACGCTGCTCGGGGAGCGTGGGCACAACGTCCTGCGTCGAGGATTTATCCAGGTAACTCTGGGTGTACCCCGTTGTCACCACCCCCAAGCCGAAAACTATAACCAATACCCACAACATATCTGGTTTGCGTCGCACGCGTTGCCTCCTTCTGGATCTGGCAATCTATTATTAGCCTGCAGCGGCATGCAGCTGATCCACCCCAACGGATCTCGAGACACTTCATGCCAACGTATCAGTGCGTTTGATTTATACCCTTTTAAAAACCTTGTCAAGGCTTGAGACAATTGGAGCGCAGCATGGCCTATTGGCTGATGAAATCGGAACCGGACGCTTTTTCCATCGACGACCTTAGCGCTGCGAACAAGGCCCCCTGGGATGGTGTGCGCAATTACCAGGCTCGCAACTTCATGCGCGAGATGCGCCCTGGTGACCACTTTCTGTTCTACCATTCCAGCTGCCAGCCGCCAGGACTAGCTGGCATCGGCGAAATCGTCAGCGCGCCTTATCCCGACAGCACCGCAATCGACCCGCAAAATCCGTATTACGACCCCAAGGCCAGCGCCGAACGCCTACCCTGGGTGGCGGTGGACGTCAGCTTTGGGAGAAAGTTCCCAGCACTACTTGCATTGGCCGACATCCGCCAGCTCAACGGCCTGGAAGAGCTCCCTTTGCTGCACAAGGGCAACCGCCTGTCTGTCATGCCGATAACCACCGAACAATGGGCGATACTGACTACAGCTGCCCAAGCCTGACAGTGGCGAAAGTGTGCTTTTGTCTCGGTGACTGGCCTGAATGAAAGCATTGTGCTATCAGTAAATCATGACCCGTAGAGTGCCGACATGTCCTTTCGCTCAGCCAGCCGTAACTCTAAGCAAACATTTGCGCTGATCGCTTTGCTCTTCGCCCTGCTACTGGCCGCCATCTTCTATCTCTGGCAGGCACTGCTGGCGGCGGAACAGACGCAGGCTCAGGCACGTCTGCAACTTGAAGCCAACAGCCTGGCGGCACAAATCGAAGGGCGCTTTCAGCAGCAGACTGGCACCCTTATACGTCTTGCCGAACGCTGGGACTTTCAACGCGAATCCCCGCACCTATGGCAGGCCGACGCCGATCGACTGCTGCGCGACTTCCACAACTTTCAGGCCATCGAATGGCTCGACAGCAGCTACCGCATGCGCTGGATTCAGCCATTGGCCGGCAACGAGGCGGTGATCAACTTCGTTTACCATCCGGACCACCCCAATTACCCTGTCCTGGTAAGAGCGCAGACCACCGGCAAACCACATTTGAGCAGCCCCTTCAAACTGGTGCAGGGCGGCCAGGGCCTGGCCTACTATGTACCGCTGTACAAGGTTGAAGACGGCGAGCGCACCTTTGATGGCTTTCTGCTGGGTATCTTCCGCGTCGAAGTTCTTCTGTCAGACCTGCTACGCGACCTGCAGGCCAACCGTCTGAGTATCGAACTGGAAGAACGCGGCCAAACACTGATGAACCGCCCGACCAGCGACCAGCTAGCCGACAGCTGGCGCGTCAGCAGCCCCGTGGTGCTGGGCGAAAATCACAACTTTGTATTGGTAGTACATCCCACGCGGCACCTGCTGGACACCGCCACCACCCACCTGCCATTGATGATCATGCTCAGTGGATCACTGGCTGCTCTACTGCTGTGCTACTCACTCTGGCTCGCCATTCAGGGCGCGCGCCGCAATGCCATCCTGAAAAACACCAACCGCCAACTGCAAGCGGAGGTAGTGCGCCGCCAGAGCACTGAAGAAAGCCTGAAGAACAACCAGGCACGCCTGAAGCTGATCATCGACATGACCGACCACAGCCACGACGCCCTGTTCATTATCGGCCTGGAACCGCAGGAGCTGGTCTACATCAATCGGACCTGCTGGCAGAGCCTGGGCTACAGCGAAGCACAGCTGCGCCAACTGGCCACAATCGCCCCCAAGGACATCATGCCTGAGGTCGGCTCCTGGATGAAGGCAGTAAAGAGCCTGATCCACAACCAGGGCGATGCAATCTTTCAACAACACGTGGTACACGCGAATGGCCAGGTGACACCGCTGGAAATCAGCGCCAGACACCTGCGGCGCCTGGGCCGCGACTATCTGATCTGTGTCGGCCGTAATAATAGCGAGCAACTGGAGATCGCTGAGCGACTGCAGCGCCTGTCGAATCAGGACGGCCTGACCGGCCTGTACAACCGCCGCTACTTTGACAAGACACTACTCAGCGAGTGGCGCCGCCTGCGCCGTGAAAACATACCGCTGGGTTTATTGATGCTGGATGTCGATCACTTCAAGCGCTTCAATGATCTGCTCGGCCATCAAGCCGGCGATGACGCCCTGCAGCGTCTGGCGAATGCCATGAGCAGTTGCCTGATGCGCGAAGGGGATTGCGTTTGCCGCTACGGTGGTGAGGAGTTTGCCGTGATATTGCCGGGTGCGGACCTGCCCCAGTGCATGCAGGTGGCACGGCGAATCCATGAGGCGGTCGAGCTGATGGCGTTACCCCACCCTGACACCAGCATCGATAGCGGCCTGCTCAGCGTCAGCATCGGTGCGGCAAGCCTGCAGCCCATGCCGGAGTGGAGCCCGCACGACCTGATCAAGCAGGCCGACGCTGCACTGTATCGCGCCAAGGCCGAAGGCCGTAACCGCACCTGCGATGCAGAGACCGGCGAAGACGAGACCGATTAGCCGAGATAGAGGCGATACGCCGGGTTGTCGGTCTCATCCCAGTACTGATAGCCAATGCCATCCAGCGCTTCAGCCACCAGGTGCCGCTCATGCTCGGGCACCTGCAGGCCTGCCACCACCCGACCGTAGGCGGCACCGTGGTTACGATAATGGAACATCGAGATGTTCCAGCGCCCGCCCAGCTTATTCAAGAAGTTGAACAGCGCTCCCGGCCGCTCAGGGAACTCGAAACGGAACACCACTTCATCGGTGACATGATCAGCATGCCCTCCCACCATGTGCCGCACGTGCAGCTTGGCCAGCTCGTTGTCGGTCAGATCCAGCACTGGGAAGCCTTCGCTGCCAAGCTGGGCAACCAGCTGGTCGCGCGGATCCAGCTCCGGGTGGGTTTGTACCCCGACAAAGATGTGCGCCTCGCTGCCGCTGTGGTAGCGGTAATTGAATTCGGTAATCGCGCGTTTGCCGATGGCTTCGCAGAAGGTTTTGAAGCTGCCGGGCTTCTCCGGAATGGTCACCGCCAGTAACGCTTCGCGCTTCTCGCCGATCTCGGCTCGTTCGGCCACGTGGCGCAAACGGTCAAAGTTCACATTGGCGCCGGAGTCGATCGCTACCAGCACCTTGCCAGTGCACCCCTCGCGCGCCACGTACTTCTTGATCCCGGCCACACCAAGACAACCGGCCGGCTCGCAGATGGAGCGGGTGTCGTCGTAGATATCCTTGATCGCCGCGCACATTTCATCGGTGGTGACGGTGATTACTTCGTCCACGTAATGCCGGCAAACCTCAAAGGTATGTTCGCCAATCTGCGCGACCGCCACGCCGTCGGCAAACAACCCCACCTGGCTCAGCACCACACGCTCACCGGCCGCCAACGCGGCCTTGAGGCAAGCCGAATCTTCCGGCTCAACACCAATCACCTTGATCTCAGGCCGCAGGTACTTCACATAGGCCGCAATACCGGCGATCAGTCCGCCGCCACCGACCGGGACGAAAATGGCATCAACCCCGGCGTGCACCTGACGCAGGATCTCCATCGCCACCGTGCCCTGGCCGGCAATGGTGTCCGGATCATCGTAGGGGTGGATGTAAACGTAGCCCTTTTCCTTCACCAGTTTTTGCGAGTACGCCAAGGCCTCGTCAAAGGCATCACCGTGCAGTACCACCTTGCCGCCTCTGGCGCGCACTGCCTTGACCTTGATCTCGGGCGTGGTGCGCGGCATCACGATAGTCGCCTTGACCCCCATATGCCGGGCGGCAAAGGCCAGACCCTGCGCATGATTGCCAGCGGAGGCCGCCACGACACCGCAGGCGCGCTGCGCGTCGGTCAGCTGCGCCAACTTGTTGTAAGCACCCCGAATCTTGAAGGAAAACACCGGCTGCAGATCCTCGCGCTTGAGCAGCACGGTATTACCCAGCCGTTCGGACAAAAACGGCGCGGCGTGCACCGGAGTTTCGACGGCTACATCGTAGACGCGCGAGCAGAGGATTTTCTTGACGTAGGTTTCAAGGGTCGGAGCTTGCAGCATGGGCGAGGTCGGCTTGTTCAGGGTGAAAAAACCGCCAGTCTAGCGAATCCCGCACTGCACGACTACACGGGAGCCGCCGCATCCCCGTATAATCCGTCTTTTGCCGCCAGACTTATCCCGCCCGAGGAGCCGAACATGACCCAGGACGAACTCAAACAAGCCGTAGGCCAGGCCGCCGTAGACCGCCTGCTACCGCACCTGGACGACCAGAGCATCATCGGCGTGGGCACCGGTTCCACCGCCAATTGCTTCATCGATGCACTGGCCAAACACAAGCTCGCCTTCGACGGCGCGGTCGCCAGCTCCGAGGCAACCGCCGAACGCCTGAAAAGCCACGGTATCGCGGTGTATGAACTGAACAGCGTTGGCCACCTGGATTTCTACGTGGATGGCGCCGATGAGAGCAACGAGCGCCTCGAGCTGATCAAGGGTGGCGGCGCCGCCCTGACCCGGGAAAAGATCGTCGCCGCCGTCGCCAAAACCTTTATCTGCATCGCCGATGAAAGCAAATTGGTGCCGGTGCTGGGCGCCTTCCCATTGCCGGTGGAAGTGATCCCCATGGCGCGCAGCCACGTGGCCCGCGAGATCGTCAAGCTGGGCGGTGACCCGGTCTACCGTGAGGGCTGCGTGACCGACAACGGCAATGTGATTCTGGACATTTACAACCTGTCGATCGTTAACCCCCAGCAGCTGGAAAGCGATCTGAACGCGATTGTTGGCGTGGTGTGCAATGGCCTCTTCGCTGCCCGCCCGGCAGACGTGCTGCTACTGGGTACCAAGGACGGCGTGAAAGCCCTGGAGCGCAGCTGATCCGGGCTAGTTGCCCGGCACAAAGCGATAGAACAGATTGGGCTCACTGACCAGGTAGAGTCGGCGCTGCTCATCCATCGCCAGCCCTTCAGCCTGCGGTATGGTGCGCTGCAGGCCGCTCATACCGCGCCACAGGCCAAGCAGGCTGAGTGGCTCTCCCGCCTTGTCGTACTCCACGACCATATGCGACTCATCGCTGAGCAGCAGCAGGTGACCGGTCTCATCATGCATGCTCAGTGACGACAGATCATGCATGAACAGGCGCGGCGAACCTGGGGATTTCAGTTCCTGAATCTGCACCGCCAAGGGCTCGCCGACGCGGGCATCGACAAAGCCGGTCACCGAAAGCACGCGCAGCGGATCGCGCTCCTTGACCACCAACAAGCGCTGGGTGCGGCCATCCCAGGAAAGCCCTTCAAAGCCTTTGTTACCGTTCAGATCCAGTCCGATAGTCAGGCTGGGCGCGCCCGCCACGTCTATGACCGATACGTCCGGCGGCACATCCAGTACCAGCAGGCGCTGACTGCGCTCCTCAGCCACCACGTAGCGATTACCGACGACGTGGGTCAGGCCTTCCATATCCTGTACACCCTGTACGCGCACCTTGCGCAGCAACTCGCCCGACAGGCTGAGTTCTACCAGCAGCGGCTCGCCATTGAGGACTGCAAACAGCGTCTGACTCTCGCTGTTATAGGTCAACGCCGACACGTCGTCGTCCAGCCCTGCGATCTGCACACCTTCAAGGTCTACCTGGTAGTCATCCAGCTGCAGACCACTTGCCTGTGACGGCTGCGCGCCCAGACGCCAGGCGTGCCACAGCAAACTGTCGAGATGCAGAAAATGCAGCGCTCCCGCCGCCAGCACCAGCAATACCAAAAGCCCTGCCAACAGCTTTTTCATTTAAAACTCTGAATTCGGTAGCTTAGCCCGCAATACGGGTATTGACCTGCAGCTTGCCGGGGATGGTCAATTGCAAACGATCACCCGCGTTCAGGACGCCTACACCCGCAGGCGTACCGGTAATAACCACATCGCCCGGCAAAAGGGTGAACTGGGTAGCGATGTGCGTTATCAACGCCAGGATCGGCGTAATCATTTCCGCCGCAGTGCCCTGCTGCCGGGGCTCGCCATTGATATCCAGCCGCAGCGCCAACTCGCTCAGCTCACCCGCCTCGGCTGCTGGATAAAAGGGCGTCAACGGGCAGGCGCCGTCGAAGCACTTGGCCCGCTCCCAGGGGTGCGCCTTGGCCTTGAGCTGATCCTGCAGCTCGCGCAGGGTCAGGTCCAGCGCCAAACCCACGCCGATAACAGCCGTCTGCGCTTCGCCATCGCTGACCTCGCCAGACAGGCGCTGGCCAATCAACAGCGCAATCTCGGTCTCGTAATGCACCGGGCCGCGCCCCTGAATCAGCGACAACTCCTCAGCGATCGGCACTACCGAAGTGGCTGGCTTGATAAACAGCAGCGGCTCGGTCGGCACCGGATTGTTCAGCTCACGGGCATGTTCGGCGTAGTTGCGCCCAACACACACCACCTTGCCCATTGGCAGATCGATCACACCGCCATCAACATACTGATGCTGATACGTCATAGCCCACTCTCAATTTTGCTTATGCTTTTGCTTGCGGCTTGCGGCTGGAAGCTCTCAATTGAATATCTTGCCCGGGTTCATGATGCCGTTGGGGTCAAATACCGCCTTGATCGACTTCATCACCGCGATTTCAGCCGGGCTGCGGCTGTAGGTCAGGTAGTCGCGTTTGGTCATGCCCACACCGTGTTCGGCAGAAATCGAGCCGTTGTACTTCTCGACAATCTCGAATACCCACTTGTTGACCGTGGCGCACTTGTCGAAGAACTCATCCTTGGACAGGTTCTCCGGCTTGAGAATATTCAGGTGCAGGTTGCCGTCACCAATATGGCCAAACCAGACGATCTCGAAATCGGGGTAGTGCTCGCCGACGATCGCGTCGATATCGTGCAGGAATGCCGGCACTTTACCGACGGTGACCGAAATATCGTTCTTGTAGGGCGTCCAGTGCGAGATGGTCTCGGAGATGAACTCGCGCAGCTTCCACAGATTCTGCAACTGCTGCTCGCTTTGGCTCATCACGCCGTCCAGCACCCAGCCCTGCTCGACGCAGTGCTCGAAGGTTGCCAGCGCCTGATTGGCGATGTCTTCGCTGATGGCTTCAAATTCCAGCAGCGCGTAGAAAGGGCAATCGGTTTCAAACGGCGCCGGCACGTCGCCACGGCCCATGATCTTGGCCATCGCCTTGTCGGAGAAGAACTCAAAGGCGGTCAGGTCGAGCTTGTCCTGAAAGGCGTGCAAAACCGGCATGATGGAGTCAAAGTCCGGCGTACCCAACACCATCGCCGTCAGGTTCTTCGGCGCGCGCTCCAGGCGCATGGTGGCTTCAACCACAAAGCCCAGGGTGCCCTCGGCGCCGATGAACAGTTGGCGCAGATCATAGCCGGTGGCGTTCTTGATCAGATCCTTGTTCAGCTCCAGCAGCTCGCCGGTTCCGGTGACCACTTTCAGACCGGCCACCCAGTTGCGCGTCATACCGTAGCGAATCACCTTGATACCGCCGGCATTGGTGCCGATATTGCCGCCAATCTGGCTGGAACCCGCCGAGGCAAAGTCGACCGGGTAATACAGCCCCTGCTCCTCGGCAAAGCTCTGCAGCTGCGCCGTGACCACGCCCGGCTGACAGACCACGGTGCGGTCAAAGGCGTTGAAGTCGCTGATCTGATTCATGTAATCAAAGGAGACGACAATTTCACCATTGGCCGCGACTGCCGCGGCAGACAGCCCGGTACGCCCGCCCGAGGGCACCAGCTCCAGCTTTTGCTCATTGGCAAAACGCACAATCGCCTGCACCTGCTCTACGGTTTTCGGGAACACGATCGCCAACGGCGCAGGCTCGAAATGCTTGGTCCAGTCCTTGCCCCAAGCATTGAGCGACTCGGCATCGACGCGCACCTTGTCCGGCTCAACCAGGGTCTTGAGGGTATCGATCACGGCTTCTGGGGTCATGGCGGGCTCTCAAACAGAATTCATGCAGCGCCTGAGTACATTTCATGCAGCGACAGGCATCAAAAAAGGCAGATTATGCTAGCATACGCGGCTTCCGAAACAGGACACTTCTGTCGGACTAAATCGCAGAAGTCTTTGCTCGGCTCATCTTAATCAGCATTCGGGTAACTGACACCATGGCCAAAACCTCGCTGGACAAAAGCAAAATCAAGTTTCTGCTCCTCGAGGGCGTACACCAGACTGCCGTCGACACACTGAAGGCAGCGGGTTACACCAACATCGAGTATCACACTGGCTCCCTGCCGGAAGAGCAACTGAAAGAAGCCGTCGCCGACGCGCACTTCATTGGTCTGCGCTCGCGTACCCAGCTCACTGCCGAGGTGTTCAGCCACGCGCAGAAACTGGTTGCCGTCGGCTGCTTCTGCATCGGCACCAACCAGGTTGACCTGGATGCTGCCATGGAAATGGGCGTGGCCGTGTTCAACGCGCCCTACTCCAACACCCGCTCGGTCGCCGAACTGGTGTTGGCCGAAGCCATCCTGCTGCTGCGCGGCATTCCCGAGAAGAACGCCGCCTGCCACGAAGGCGGCTGGATGAAGAGCGCCACCGACTCCTACGAGATTCGCGGCAAGAAGCTCGGCATCATCGGTTACGGCTCCATCGGTACGCAGCTGTCGGTACTGGCCGAAGGCCTGGGCATGAAGGTGTACTTCTACGACGTGGTCACCAAACTGCCGCTGGGCAACGCCACCCAGGTGGGCTCGCTGACCGAGCTGCTGGGCATGGCTGACATCGTCACCCTGCACGTACCGGAGACCTCCGCCACCAAATGGATGATGGGCGAGAAAGAGATTCGCGCCATCAAGAAAGGCGGCATTCTGATCAACGCCGCGCGCGGCACCGTGGTCGACATCGACGCCCTGGCCGGCGCCCTGCGCGACAAGCACCTGAACGGCGCAGCAATCGACGTGTTCCCGGTAGAGCCACGCGCCAACGGCGACGAGTTTGTCAGCCCATTGCGCGAGTTCCAGAACTGCATTCTGACCCCGCACATCGGCGGCTCGACCATGGAAGCACAGGCCAACATCGGTCTGGAAGTAGCCGAGAAGCTGGTGCGCTACAGCGACAACGGCACCTCTATCACCTCGGTCAACTTCCCCGAAGTGGCGCTGCCCTCGCACCCGGGCAAGCACCGCCTGCTGCACATTCACGAGAACGTGCCGGGCGTCATGAGCGAGATCAACAGCGTGTTTGCCGCCAACGGCATCAACATCTGCGGTCAGTTCCTGCAGACCAACGAGAAGGTTGGTTACGTGGTGGTGGATGTAGACGCCGAGTATTCTGACCTGGCGCTGGAGAAGATCCAGCAGGTCAAAGGCACCATTCGCGTACGGGTATTGTTCTAAACCGGCTCGATGCCCGATACGTCGGGCGCAAGCAGCATGAGAGGGGTGCAACGTCGGTTGCGCCCCTTTTTTATGAGTTTTAGCGCCGGCCCGGCACGCCTAGCCCAGGCGCTCAAAAGCGACCCAGCCAAGTGGCAAGACAGAGCCCTTGGTTGTAATACGCTGGAAACCTGACGCTGGTTGAATGACGCTTCAACCCAAGCAGCGAACCCTCTCCATGGCCGCCATCCAGTCCCTCGCCGCCCTGCTCAAGCCCGTCGAGTCACTGAGCCCCCAGATGACCATCAGCGACGTGGCCGACCAACTATTGCTGCCCAGCCACAAGGCGTTTCTCTCTCTACCCGTGGTCGACGAGCAGCAACGTCCGCTGGGGCTAATCAGCCGCTATCGCCTGCAGGATATTTTCATGCAGCGCTTTGGTCGCGACCTCTGGGGCAAGCGTTCGGTCACTGAAGCGGCCAACCCCGACTCGCTGGTGATCGCGCTCGACACGCCACTCGATGAAGCGGCACGTATCGTGACAGCGCAGCTGCAATACCCGATTACCGAAGACTTCATTCTGATCGACGGCAAGGGCTGTTATCAGGGGCTGGGTACGGTGCTCGACCTGCTCAAGGCCATGGAAAGCCGCATCGATCAGCGTAACCGCGCACTCAACCGCGCCCTGCAGGAGCTGAAGAGCTCCCAGGCCCACCTGATCCAGTCAGAAAAGATGGCCTCGCTCGGGCAGATGGTGGCGGGGGTTGCCCACGAGCTGAATACCCCATTGGGCTATGTAAAGAACAACGTTCAGCTGCTGCGTGATCTGGTACAGCCGCTGTTGGAACTGGCCGAAGCCCAGGCGCAATTGAGCCAATGCCTGACCGACCCCGACAGCGCAAGCGAGTTGGTCGAAAGCGCCTTCGCCCGCGTGCAGGACGCCACCGAGCTGGCCTCCCCCGCCACCTTCGAGGAGGACTTCACGCCAATGGTGGACGATACCCTGTACGGCCTTGAGCAAATCGGCGAACTGGCCGTCAGCCTCAAGGACTTCGCCCGTCTCGACCGCGCCATGAGCGAAGACATCAACCTCAATGACTGCGTGCGCAGTGCCCTGGTCATTGCTCGCAATGCCTTGAAAGACAAGATCAAGGTGGTCACGCGGCTGGGCGAGCTGCCGGCCATCACCTGCACGCCGTCGCAGATCAACCAGGTGCTGCTGAACATGCTCACCAACGCCGCTCAGGCGATGCCGGACGGTGGCCAGATTCTGATCAAGAGTTGGGCCGATGGGCAGCGCGCCTATCTATCGATTCAGGACAACGGCCAAGGCATAGCGAAGGACATTCAGCAGCGCATTTTCGACCCCTTCTTCACCACCAAGGCGGTGGGCGAAGGCACCGGGCTGGGGCTGGCGATCAGTTACAAAATCGTGCAGCAGCACGGCGGCAATATCCGCCTAGCCTCCGAGCCCGGGCGCGGCACCCGCTTTGTCATCAGCTTGCCGCTAAACCAGCCCGGCTCGCTGCAACCTCAGCTAACGCTACAACGGAGCGCTTGATATGACCCCGTCCGATCCCGTGCGTATTCTGTTTGTTGATGATGAAGAGCGCATTCTGCGTAGCCTGTCGCTGCAATTCCGCCGCCAGTATCAGGTCATTACCGAGTCCGATCCGAGCAAGGTCATGGCGCGCCTGCAGGCAGAACCAGTGGCCATTATCGTCAGCGATCAGCGCATGCCGCAGATGAGCGGCAGCCAACTGCTCAGCCAGGTACAGCATGCCTTTCCCCACAGTCTGCGCATCCTGCTGACCGGTTACTCCGACCTCGACGCCGCAGTCGATGCGCTCAACAGTGGGGGTATCTTCCGTTACCTGACCAAGCCCTGGGAGCAGCAGGATATGGCCGACACGCTCGCGCAAGCCGCCGAGATCGTGCGCCACCGCCGCCGTTTTCTGGCCCAGCCACCCAGCCCTGCAGTGCCGCCAGAGGCGCACACGCGCAGGGTTCGTTTGCTGCTGGTCGATGATGATCAGGAAAGCCTGCAGCTGAGCCGCGACATCTGTGGTCGCTTGGGCGTCGAGTTGTTACCGGTGAGCACGCTGGCTGGTGCAGTGAGCAAACTCAATGAAGAAGAAGTGGATATCCTGCTCAGCGACATCCGCCTGGGCAACGACGACCTGCGACCGCTGCTGATGTCACTCGCCCAGGCGCATCCGAACCTGTTGAGCATCGTGGTGACGCCCTTCCAGGATACGCAACTGCTGCTGAAGCTGATCAATCAGGCGCAGATATTCCGCTATCTGCCCAAGCCGATTCGCCGCGGCATGTTGGAACGCGCGATCAAGACCGCGGTGGCACAGGTGGAAGAGACCCGCCGCCAACCTAGCGTGCCTGCGCTGCGACAGGCGGAACAGCCGCGCGCAGCAGAAGAGCAGCGCAGCGTCAGCAGCTTCATGGGGATGCTCGGAAGGTTGCGCCAACGGCTGACCGCCTGAGCGCGCAGATCACTCGCGCAGCTCGGCTATCAATAGCCGGATTTCGTCTTCGTTGAACACCTTCACGCCGATGCGCCGCAGCGCTGCCGCAGTTACACCTTCGCCGGCGACCCGCGTGCCATTGAAACGACCATCATAGTTTTCGTGATTGCCGCACGAAGGGCTGCGGGCCTTGAGCAGGGCATAACGGATGCCGTGTCGAGCGACCAATTGCAGCGCCTGCTCGGCGCCGCGCACAAAAGCCTCAGTGACGTCAGCGCCCTCATCGGTCAGCACCGGCAGCACGCCGTCGAGTACCAGCGCGCCTTGACCGCCGGCAATCTCGGCAGGCGGCCGCGGCGTGGACAAACCACCGGCCACCTCCGGACACACCGGCACCACCCAGCCCTGCGCCTGCCAGCGCAGCAGCTGTGCCTGCGGGTCAAATCCGCCGCCGTCGTAACGCACCGGATGGCCGAGCAAACAGCGACTGACCAGTATCTTTTCCACCCCGCCTCCCAGGCTTGTTCGCGACTTGATGGAGTGTACGCCGGCGTATTGGTTAACGCAGCAGCGGGTTATCCGGGCGACGCCGGAACCAGCCAGTCAGACTGGCCCGCTGCTTACCCGCGGCCAGCACCTCGTGCTCGATATCGGCGCTTGTGAAGACCACCACGGTACCGCCGCAGGGCGGCACGTCCACCTTTTCGTTAGCCAGATGCAGGCGCAATTCGCCGCCATCGCCGGGCTGCCAGTGCTCATTCAGATAAACCACCACGGAAACGGTGCGCAACGGGCTGTCCTGAAAGCGGTCGAGGTGTTTCTGGTAGCCGGCGCCCGGCGGGTAAAGCGCAAAGTGCGTTTCGTAGCTGTCCAGCCCAAGAAACAGGCAGCGGTTCAGGGTGTCACGCAGCTCATCCATCATGTGCAGATAAGCCTGATTCGCCACGCTGGGCGGGCAGTCATCCAACCACCGGGTGTAATCACCGCGAATGCGCGGCGCCACCATCTGTTCATCGCCGCGACCAATTGCCGCCGGAGTGAGTTCCGCCTGCTGCCACAGACTGCGGCACTCGACTGCCAACGCCTGCACTAAAGCAGCCGGCAGCAACTGCGGCTGCACAGACCAACCGCGCGCGGCCAGCTCGTCAGCCATCAGCTCATAACGGCCGACGGGCACCACAGGGAACTCGCACATGACAGTGACACTCGAACGGGGGGTAAGTCGGCCTGCTGCGGGCACCCGTGGGCCAGTGCGAAAGCACTCTGAACATAGCCACAGACAACACCACCAGGAATCCGCTGCACCCAGCCGGACGGCGGTGCAAGCCCAGAGAAAACGGGCGCGGGCATTGTATGACATCGCCACACTCTGGCAAGATTTTTCCGCGCGGGCAGCGGCCCGTTCGTCACCACAAGAGGCTTCTATGCGTCACACCCTGTTTTCTGCCGTTCGTACTACCCTGATCAGTGGCCTGCTGGCACTCAGTTTGCCGGCCCTGGCCAACACCAACGAGCTTTATGTCGCGTCCGGTCTGCAGACCCATCAGGCGCATTTTCAGCAGGCGTTGAAAAAAGCGCAGCAGCGCTACGCCGCCCAGTTACCCGCCGCCGTCGCCGACAACCTGATGCGCCAGACCAGCGAGCGCTTTGAGCCAGACCGCATGCATGCACGCGCCGCCGCCACCCTGCAGGTCAACCTCAACGACAGCGAGCTGGATCAAGCGCTGAGCTTCTATCGCAGCGATCTGGGCCAGCGCGTAGTGGCCGCCGAGACCCGCGCGACCTCCCCGGCCGAAGTCAGCGCCATGCAAAATGGCGTGCCGTTGATGCAGGCAAGCGCTGAACGCAAAGCAGTGATCGATCGACTGGCCAGCCAGTTGCCGGCACTGGATCTGGGTGAAGAGGTGTCGATGGCACTGGCCAGTATGGCCACCCAGAGCGCCAACCAGATGCTCGGTGGTTTATTCCAGATACCCGATGGCCTCGCCACCCAGCAGCGCGGCGCGTTGCGCGCGCAGATGGAGCCCAACCTGCCCCAAACCCTGCTCTACGTGTACCGCGACTTGGACGACAACCAGCTCAAGAGCTATGCCGAGTGGAGCGAGAGCGAAAGCGGGCGCGCCTTTTTCAAGGCGGCCAACGCCGCCGCACACGACGCGCTGAACCCCTGATTCCAGAGCGCAGCAAAAAGAACGGGACGCCTGGCGTCCCGTTTTTTGTTTTCAGCCGCCGAGGCGGGGTGTAAGCCACTCCAGATACTGTTTGCGCAGCTTCTGGTGCTCATTGGCCAGATGGTGTCGCGCCTTGGGCAGGTAGAGCATGTCCGGCGCCGCAAACTTGCTTTCCAGCACCTTGATGTTGTGCTGCCAGTCCACGGTGCCGTCGTCCTGCCCCTGGATAATCAGCGGCCGATGAGCGACGCTGCTGGCACTTTCGATTCGCGGAATCCACTGCTCCAGCGCCTGGACCCAGGCGACTGGCAACACTTGCGGCTGCAACGGATCGTGGGTGCGAATGAAATCGAGAAAAGCCTGATCACTGGAATTGTCGGTGAATTTGCGCCCCAGCTGCTGCACAAAACCGCCCAACAAGCGCAGCCCCATCTGCGAAAAGCCCCACTGCCGCGGACGCACCAAGGGCGCCATGAGAATGGTCTCACCCAACTCCTGCGGCAGCGGTCCGTGCAACAGGCGGTCGATCAGAATAGCGCCGCCGGTGCTCTGGCCCAGCATGTGCCAAGGCGCGGGCAACTCCCATAACATGGCCTGCTCCAGCACCCCATCCAGCACTTTCTGGTAGCGCAGAAAGCAATCGATGCTGGCGCGCTCGCCGCTCGACAGACCGTGCCCGGGCAAATCAAAGGCGAGCACCGCAAACTGCTGCTGCAACGCCCATTCGATCAGGTGCCGATACAGCCCCATGTGGTCGTAGTAGCCGTGCAGGATCAACAAGGTGCCGCGCGCCACCGGAGGCTTCCAGATCTGCACCGCGACGCTGAAGCCGTCCACCTCGATTCGCCCCAGGTGCTGCGCCGAGCGTTCGCTGAAGTCGATCCCGTAATAGCCCGCATAGCGACGGGCAGCCGCATCCACCGCTCGCCCCGGCTCAAGGCCCGGCAACTGATCGACAAATGAGGTGAGAAAGGCCTGGTCCATTCAGTGTCCAGTAAGAAAAGAGGTGTGCGGGCGGCAGCAAGCGCTCTGGCGCCCGCACGGCCACACAGAATTCCACGTTATGCGCATGATTTGCAACCGATCATCGTGTAACATGCTGCCTCTCCAAATTCCACGTCCTGATGCGCAAAGCGCGCAGGTTGTCAGCAGAGTGAGGGTTTCCCAATGACAGATCGCGTCCAAGTTGGCAGTTTGCAAGTTGCCAAGGTTCTCCACGACTTCATCAACCAACAAGCCATTCCGGGCACCGGCGTTGACGTCAATGCCTTCTGGACCGGCTTTGAAGCCCTGATCAACGACCTGGCACCAAAGAACAAGGCTCTGCTGGCCAAGCGTGACGACTTCCAGGCGCAAATCGATGCCTGGCACAAAGCGCATCAAGGTCAGCCCCATGACGCGGCCGCCTACAAAACCTTCCTGCAGCAAATCGGCTACCTGTTGCCCGAGCCGGAAGACTTCCAGGCCACCACCGAAAACGTTGACGAAGAAATCGCCGTCATGGCCGGCCCACAGCTGGTCGTACCAGTAATGAACGCGCGCTTTGCCCTGAACGCCGCCAATGCCCGTTGGGGCTCGCTGTACGACGCCCTGTACGGCACCGATGCGATTTCCGAAGACGGTGGCGCGAGCAAAGGCCCTGGCTACAACGAGATCCGTGGCAACAAGGTCATCGCCTTCGCCCGTGACTTCCTCAATCAGGCAGCCCCGCTGGCGAATGGTTCCCACGTTGATTCAACGGCTTACACCGTCAAGGACGGCCAGCTGAGCGTAGCCCTGAACGACGGCAGCAGCACCGGCCTGAAAGACCCTGCGCAGTTCATCGGTTTCACCGGTGCTGCCGATGCTCCCACTGGCGTGCTGCTCAAGCACAACGGGCTGCACTTTGAAATCCAGATCGATGCCACCAGCAATGTCGGCCAGACCGACGCCGCCGGGGTGAAAGACGTGCTGATGGAGTCCGCGCTGACCACCATCATGGACTGCGAAGATTCCATTGCCGCGGTGGATGCCGACGACAAGACCGTGGTCTACAGCAACTGGCTCGGCCTGATGAAGGGCGATCTGGCGGAAACCGTCAGCAAGGGCGGCAGCAGCTTCACCCGCACCATGAACCCGGACCGTGAGTACACCAAGGCCGACGGCTCCAGCCTGACCCTGCACGGTCGTTCACTGCTGTTCGTGCGCAACGTTGGCCACCTGATGACCAACAACGCCATTCTCGACAAGAACGGCAATGAAGTGCCTGAAGGCATCATGGACGGCGTGGTGACCAGCCTGATCGCCATGCACAACCTGAACGGCAACACCAGCCGCAAGAACACCCGCACCGGCTCGGTTTACATCGTTAAGCCAAAGATGCACGGCCCCGAAGAAGTGGCCTTCACCACCGAAATCTTCGGTCGCGTCGAAGACCTGCTTGGCTTGACCCGCAACACGTTGAAAGTCGGCATCATGGACGAAGAACGTCGCACTACCGTCAACCTGAAAGCCTGCATCAAGGCCGCCAGCGAGCGCGTGGTGTTCATCAACACCGGCTTCCTTGACCGTACCGGCGATGAGATCCACACCTCCATGGAAGCCGGCGCCTTCATTCGCAAGGGTGAAATCAAGGGTGCGGTCTGGATTGGTGCCTACGAGAACAACAACGTCGATATCGGTCTGGCGACCGGCCTCAAGGGCCGCGCGCAGATCGGTAAAGGCATGTGGGCCATGCCCGACCTGATGGCCGCCATGCTGGAGCAGAAGATCGGTCACCCGATGGCCGGTGCCAACACTGCCTGGGTTCCCTCGCCAACTGCCGCTACCCTGCACGCCCTGCACTACCACAAGGTCAACGTGGCAGATCGTCAGGACGAACTGGCCAAGCGTACCCCGGCCTCGGTCGACGATATCCTGACCATCCCGCTGGCCGCCAGCACCGACTGGTCCAAGGCAGATGTGCAGCAGGAACTGGACAACAACGCCCAGGGCATCCTCGGCTACGTTGTCCGCTGGATCGACCACGGCGTGGGCTGCTCCAAGGTACCGGACATCAACGATGTAGGCCTGATGGAAGACCGCGCTACCCTGCGAATTTCCAGCCAGCACATCGCCAACTGGCTGCGCCACGGCATCTGCAGCGAAGAGCAGGTGATGGAAACCATGAAGCGCATGGCCGCCGTAGTAGACCGTCAGAACGAGAACGACCCGGCGTACAAGCCGATGGCGCCCAACTTTGACGACAGCGTCGCCTTCCAGGCCGCGGTTGAGCTGTGCGTTGAGGGCACCAAGCAGCCCAACGGTTATACCGAGCCGGTTCTGCACCGCCGTCGCCGCGAGTTCAAGGCCAAGTTTGGTCTCTAAGCCTCGCTGCTGTACCAGAAACCCGGCCTAGTGCCGGGTTTTTTGTCTGCCCGGAAATGAGTCTGCGAAGGAATGGATTCGGCGCAGCGATGTCAACCTCTATGCAGCCAAACGCAGCGGCCGCAACCGGGTAGTTTGCTGAGAACCCGCGACGCTATCCGGCGCATTCGCACATCCAATTGAGGGAGCATCCGGCATGAAATACATCTTTGAGGTTCAGATCAACGAAGGGTATCGAGCAGAGGACTATGCCGACGCCTGGGTGCGCGCCAGCAAACTGATTCAACAGGCGCCAGGTGCGCAGGGTACCGAATTGCACCGCAAGATAGGCGACCCTCGCACCTTGATAGCCATTGCCCATTGGGATAGCAAGGCCAACCGCGACGCCATGGAAGGGCAGCCCAACCCGGAGATTGCAGAGATCATCAAGGGCGCCTCCCGCTACTGCAGTATCCGCCTGATCGGTGAATTCGACGAACCGGAATGGCGCGTAATGCCGCAGGCCAACTAGCCGCTGGGCACGCTCGCATCGCCTGCCAGGGTTCAGCCAGTGCGTGCGTCCGCCTCATTCTTGCGGTGGCCACGCAAATTGAGCATGAACAGCCCCAACTGCAGCGCAATCAGCGCATAAGCTTCCGCGTGCCAACCCCAGATAACCCAGAGCACGTTGCTGAGGATAAAAACGCAAAATCCCCAATTTCGCTTGCGCCGCGTTTGCGACCCTACCAGCCAGGCGGCAATCAGGGTAGTCAGCATGGCTGGCCATTGCAGTAGATCGATCAAGGTTTGCATATCCATACCCGATGGACACAGGCGCCACCCGCTTGTTCCGCACACCAGCGGCAGTGCGCCATAGTGGGCGTAGGCGCCGGCAGGGATTAGACTGGCTGCCCACTTCCACTTCACAGGGCGAGGCGCCGATGAAAGCCGCAGTCGTGAACGATACCAACCAGCCACCACAGTATCTTGAGTTTGCCGAGCCGCAGGCACAGCCGGGCGAGGTCATGGTCACTGTGCGCAGCGCTGCATTGAGTCAACTGGTGCGCGCCCAGGCCTCTGGCAAACACTATTCCAGCCCCAAGCCACCCTTTGTGCCTGGCGCTGACGGCGTGGGCGTACTCGACAATGGCGAGCGTGTGTACTTCGCCTTTCCGCGTAACCCGGTGGGGGCCATGGCCGAGCGAGTGGCGGTCAGCGCCGATTGTGTGGTGGCCATTCCGGAGGGCATTGATGACCTCACCGCGGCGGCCATCGCCAATCCTGGCATGTCGTCCTGGGCTGCACTGATTGAGCGCGCCAGCTTCGAGCCCGGTGAAGCGGTATTGATCAACGGCGCGACCGGTGCCTCCGGCCGGCTGGCAATACAGATCGCGCGTCACCTGGGCGCCGGGCGTATTGTGGTGACCGGCCGCAACCCGGCCACCGAATCCGAGCTGCTGGCACTCGGCGCCGACCGCTTCATCCCCCTGCAGCAGGATGAGCAGGCGCTGGCCGCACAGCTGCGCGCCGAAATCGACACGGGCATTGATATCGTGCTGGATTACCTCTGGGGGCCGTCAGCCGTCGCCATCATGCGCGCCGCTGACAGCCATGCGCCGGGGCAAGCAGCGCGACGCGTGCGCTTCGTGAACCTCGGCTCGCTCGGCGGCGCCAGTATGGATTTGCCGGCCGGCGCCCTGCGCAGCAGTGGGCTGGAGTTGCTGGGCAGTGGCCTGGGCAGCGTCTCCAACGCCGCGCTGGTGCGTTGCGTTGGTCAGCTGTTGCAGGCGGTTTCGACCGCTGGCCTGCAGGTGGCGACGGTGGCGCGATCGCTTGCCCAGGTCAGTAGCGCCTGGGTAGACGACAGCCCGCACGAGCGCATCGTGTTCATCCCCTAAACGCGGACTGCCTTGACCGCCTCCAGCCATTCGCTGTGCAGCGCGTAGCACTCTGTCTCCAGGCCCTGTTGCTGTAGTGCCTGGAGCAGTTGCTCGCGCTCTGCCACCAGATCTTCCAAGGCGCTGCTGTTGCCATCCAGACGGTGCATCTCCAGCAGACCAAGATGATAAAAGCGCAGCAGCTGCATGGCTGCGGGGTTATTGCTGGCAACACCGGCCTTGACCTGGTGCATGACGTTGGTGACTCGCATCAGACTGCGCTTGAGCCTCCAACCATATACTGCAGGCTCCATCACCGCGCGCTGCCACAGCCCAAAGCGCACGATCACCACCGTCAGCGCCAATCCCAGCAAAACGCCGGTCAGGTTCCAGCGAAAATTACTCCCGTCGGGCTGCCCCAGCAGCGCCACCAGCAGGCTGGACATCAGCATGGCCAGCACCGCGAACAACACCAGCACCAGTACGGTGCTCTTGCGCGTTTGCTGCCGGTAGATCACCGGGTCGCGCTGCTCAATCTTGAATAGTATCGCCATAGCTTGCTTACCCCTGTTTACCTTGCGACTGCTGCGCCGCAGTGTACGCAGTCTCTGCACAGAAAGGCAGACGTGCGCGGTGGCAGAGCGCCATGCAGGCTATACTGCAACCGGAGGCGCGACCTGCCAGACCCGCGCACTCACCCGGTTCCACAACAACGGTAAATACATGCCTGCACCTTCGACCTGCAATCCGATGCCACGCTTGCTCGCCCCTGCCCTGATCACCCTGCTGCTCAGCGCCTGCGCCAGCCAGCAAAACGCCAATGACGCCACCACTACCGGGATCGCCAACAGCCTGATCAGCGGTGAGCTGGAGCACGGCCACTACCGCGCCGCCGATGACAGCTTCGCAGTGGACACCCCGTTCCGCCCCGGCAGCGAAGCCTACGCCAGTATGCATATTGCCGAGTCCTTCGACATCAGCGAAAGCCAGGTGCTGTTCACCTCGTCCGCCGCCCCGGTCGAGGTCTACCGCGTACACCTGTTCAAGGGTAACCTGCCGGCCGAAGGCGAGCTGTACCGCCAGGCGACAGCGCAGTATTTCCAGCTGTTTGAGGAGCGCTACGGCACCACGCTGGAGCCTATCACCCTGCAGGACCATCAGATCAGCGGTGTCAGCGCCACCAGCGCCACCTTCGGCCAATACATCCCGGCGCGCAGCGCGCTAGGCATGAGCGCCGATGCCGTGGATATCTGGCACAGCTACTACTATCTGGAGCGCGGCGACAACGCTGCTTTCATCTGGATCAATCGCCCGCAACCCGATCAGCCGGGCGCGACAGCCGGCGCCGAAGAACGCATCGATGCCTTCATCAACTCCTTTGAACTGACCAGCAAGCCGCTGCGTTGAGTTTTTGCGAGGGGCGTCTCAGGGCTGCTTGACGTGAATCGATATACTGCCCGGCCATTCAGGAAAGGACTTCCCGATGCCGGTTTTCAGAGCGCTCCTCGCCCGCCTACCCAAACTCGATGTCAGCAGCGGATTGTTGCTGTTCGGTTTTATCTTTGTCGTCTTCGGCGCCGCTCTGGCCATCAGCCTTGGCGGCAGTATGCTCTGGCGTTATCAAGCCAGCGCCGATTGGCAGCCAGTACCCGCAGAACTCAGCCAGCTTGAATTCCTTCGAGCGCCTAACCAGGCCAAAAATTGGCAGGTAACCGGCCAATACAGCTATGCGTTTGGCGGCAGGAGCTACCGTAGCCAACAGCTGGGATTGAGCGAAGGCCCCGACAGCTTCGAGCACTACTGGCAGCAACTTTATACCGACCTGCAACGCCAGCAGGAAGCTGGCCGACTGCAAGCCTGGGTAAACCCGGCAGATCCCGAGCAGGCTCTGCTCACGCGCCAGCTGCACCTGCCGTTGCTGGGGTTTAGCGGCTACCTGGGCGGTATGATTCTGCTGCTGGGCGCGGGCATCATGTGGCTGGGGGTTCGCGCCCGAACCGATATCACCCTGGAGGTGATAGCTCGCCAGGGCATTTCCAGCGGCACGCGAGAAGGCGCCGATTATCTGAGCTGGTTTGGCGGCCTGTTCACCCTCGCCTGCCTGCCACTGGTGTTCTCCTTGCCGGCTGCGGTGGCCGAAGGCAAGCGTGTGCTACTGGTTCTGCTGGTGTTGCCCTTAATCGGCATTATCTCGCTCTGCGCAGGACTGCGCGCAAGGCAGCGCTACAACCAGATCGGCGCCACGCGACTGTTTCCTGATCCGCTGCCAGGCTATGCCGGCGGGCAGGTAGGTGGATACTTCCGCTTGACCCAAGGTGAATGGCTTGAGCCGCCGCGTTGCACACTGAGCTGCGTGCATGTCTACCACGTGTACAGCCTATCTTCCGATCACAACGGCGGGCGAGAAAGGGAAACTCGGCGCGTGCCGCTCTGGCAACAGCAAACGCAGGCCTACTGCCGCCCATCAGCGAAGGGCATCGACACACACTTTGTTTTCGACGTACCCGCGCACCTCCCAGCTACCGGCGATCATCCGCAAGCCGAGGGCACAATTGAATGGGAGGTTGTTTGCGAAGGACTGGTCATACAGGCAGATCGCAGTAACAGTCCAGCTACCCGCGCCACGCTAGCCGGTGCTCCAGAGCATGAGTTTCAGTTTGAGCGCCCCTGGCGGCTCCCGGTAGAAGCCGGTAGCGGGCGGGCACGACGCGCCGTCGTGCAACCGCAACGCGCGCAGCCAAACGCTGCCACCTCGCGGCAAGCCGCCAGCCCTGCGACCGCTCAGCCCGTCATTGAGCGAACCACCAAGGGGCTGCACATCAAAGGTAAACGCGAGATGGAAACCCTGATGGTCATCGGGTTATGGATCCTGGGGCTGACCTTCTCGGCCCTCGGCGCAGGCCTGTTGTATCTGGCGTTGAACGGCCAGGTTCTGTTGTGGCTACTTGGCCCGCCATTACTGCTGATCGGCCTCGCGGTGCTGCTGCTCGCGCTGATCTGGCCAGGCCTCAACGTCTCCAGCCTGGTCTCACCCGGACAGATATGCGCAACCCGCAAGTGGTACTTTCTACCGCTGCGGCGACGCTGCATTGCCGTGCATTCCCGCGATCAGCTGGAGCTGCAGCACAGCATGACCAGCGTTGATAATCAGACCACAACCCAGAGTTTCAAGCTGCTGCTGCGTTCAGGCAACCAGCCCATCGCGCTGACCGGTCACATCGCCGGCCGTGAAGCGGCCGACGCGCTGTGCAAACAGGTGCTGGATCAACTGTTTCCGGGACCACAGCCTACTCTCCCTTTGTAGCGCGCAGAGCAACAGGATAAGATTCGCCTACGCGAATTCGAGTCCCGCGGCCAGCCGCTGCCAAGTGCTCGAAGCCAGGCTCCGGTTCAGGCCGCCTGCACGCACCTTCATTCAGTTTCCCGCCAGGCACGCCCACCACTAGCGTGCCAAGGCCAGCACTAATTACCAGGATTGCCAGTATGACCCGTTCGTTACCTCCGCTTATTTTGACTCTCTGCCTTGCCGTGATTCAGGGTTGCGCCACTTACACCACCCCGGCCGGTGGCGTGAACATTCCGTCACTGGGCGATGGCGACATCGCCGAGCTGATGGCCGTGGAGCCTGCCGCCACCTTCCCCGCGCGTATCGCGGTCGCGCGAATCCAATCGTCAGGTTACAGCTCCAGAACCAACGACAGCTATGGCAGCGGCCGCTACAGCGTGGTCACCACCCGCGATATGGAAGACGAAAGCGACTTTGCCAAGCTCGCCGAGATGCAGCTGGTCGCCGGTGTGGCGCCGGTCGGTCGCCTGCTGCTGCCGGAACAACTCGACAGCATCAAGGATCTGCGCCTGTCCGCTGCGCGCCTCAAGGCCGACATGCTGTTGCTCTACTCGGTGGATACCGCGTTCCATGTCGAGGGCAAGGCGCTCGGTCCGCTGACCGCCATCACCCTGGGCTTTCTGCCCAGCAAACAGGCGTTTGTCTCCTCGACGACCTCGGGCGTGCTGGTGGATGTGCGCACTGGATACATTTATGGCGTAGCCGAGGCTACCGAGCGCAACGAACAACGCACCACTGTCTGGGACAGCGCCGATGCGGTCGACCGCGCGCGGGTGCAAGCCGAGGCGGCCAGCTTCAAGCGCTTTGTCGGCGAAGTCGGCACCCTGTGGGGCCAGACCGTAGAGCAGTACGCCGTCAGCGAGCCCGAGCCGCAGCCGGTTACGCCGCCGCAACCACCACAGCCCAAGCCCGCCATACCGGCCACTCTGGAGCCCTCCGGCAGCCAGGAGACCTATACGTTCTAAGGCAATCCGCCGCCGCGGCGGCGGATGCATTATTTCGCCACTACATTTCGCCACTGCGACTACAGTCCGTTACACTCAGGGAAAGCGCACTTTCCTGCCGCGCGGCAATCTGGAAGCTTGACTGCGGATGACCAACACCACGACGCTACGGATCTGGCTCGAAGCACGCTGCCAAGCTGGCTGGCGCTGGCTGCTCGGCTGCCTGCTGCTGCTGTTGAGTCTGAACGCCAGCGCCTTTGAAGTGCCCCCCGCCGAAAGAATCAACCTCTCCGCCCAACTGGCGACCTACCGGCAGCCGGGCCAACCAATCAACCTAGAGGCTGCCCAGCAGGCTTATCGGTCCGGCGCGTTCACCGCCCCCAGCCACCGGGCGACCGCCAGCAACTTTGGCCTCACCTCAGACCAGATCTGGCTGCGCGTCGAACTCGATACCCCGACGGCCCTGCCGCCGCGCTGGCTGCTCGAAGTCGCCCACGCCTCGCTGGACAAGATAGACCTCTACCTCGTGCGTGAGGGCGAGCCAACACGGCACCAACACTCGGGCGATCAGATCAGTTTTGATCAGAAGCCCATCAGGCACCGCCATCATATCTTCGAGCTACAGCTGGAGCCGAACGCGCACTATGTGCTGTATCTTGCTGTCAGCTCCGCTGGCACGCTGGCGGCGCCAGTCATCCTTTGGCAGCCTGACGCCCTGTGGCAGAACGACCAATTCAGCTACTCCATGCTCAGTGTCTACTACGGCATGCTGTTGGCGCTGCTGATCTACAACCTGTTTCTGTACCTGTCGCTGCGCGACCCGCTGTACCTAGTCTACGTCGCGTTTATAAGCTGTCTGGCTCTTGGGCAAGCTGGCCTGTCGGGGCTGGTGGGGCAGTTCATCTGGCCGCACAACGCCCTGTTGACGGATCTTGCGCCCACCGGCTCGGTCTCACTGGCCGGTTTCTTTGGCGCCCTTTTCGTACAGCGCTTTCTTGCCGACACACCTCGTCGCCTGCGTTTGCAGTGGCTGATGCCGCTGATCAGCGCTGCCTACGCGCTGACCTTCCTATGCACGGTGTTCTGGTCTTATCACCTGGGCGCCATCGCGGTGAACCTGATATCACTGTTGTTCGCCGCCAGCGCCTTCTTCCTCGGCGCGGTTAGCTTGTATCTGCGTGAACCGGGCGCACGCTTTTTCGTCCTCGCCTGGGTGTCCTTCCTGACCGGGGTCACCATCATTTCATTGCATAACCTGGGTTTGTTGCCCTCCAACCCGCTGACCGCCAACGCGCTGGCCATCGGCTCCGGGCTGGAAATGCTGCTGCTCTCGCTGGCGCTGGCCGACCGTATCAACGACATCCAGCGCGCGCGCGACCACGCCCAGGCGCAGGCGCTGCAGATTCGCCAGCAGATGCTGGAGACCGTCCGCGAGAGTGAGCGCCTGCTGGAAGCGCGCGTGGTTGACCGCACGCTGGAGCTGGAACAGGCCAATCAACAGCTGGTGCAGAGCCAGCAATTACTGGAGCAGCAGGCCAAACACGACCCACTCACCGGCCTGGCCAACCGCTCGCTGCTGAACGAGCGATTGATCGAAGCCCAGGCGCGCGCAGACCGGCAGCAGAAAAGCTTCGTGCTGATGGTCGCCGACCTCGACAGATTCAAGTGCATCAACGACCAGTTTGGCCACGCGGCGGGCGACGAGGTGCTGATCGAAATCGCCAACCGGCTGCGCGCGGTGGTGCGCAGCAGCGATGTGGTTGCCCGCATGGGCGGAGATGAATTTGTGCTGGTGCTGGAGTCACTGCACAACTCGCAGGATGTCACGACCCTGCGGCGCAAGATCCAGCAGGCCGTCTGTGCGCCCATACTGCTCAGCAGCGGCGATACCGTGCAGGTCGGCGTCAGTATCGGCGCGGCCTTCTACCCAGAGGAAGCCGCCAGTGCCAACCTGCTGCTAAATCAGGCAGACAAGGCCATGTATGCCGAAAAACCGCCCGCCTGAGCGACGCCGGGCAGGTCTTACGGCGCTCCCTGTCGCGGCGTTTCTGGCGCTGCTGTGGTGTTGTGCCGGCGCCGCTACAGTACCTCGCGACTGTGTGATCTTGCTGCATGGGCTGGCCCGCACCAGCGACTCCATGGCCAGCATGCAGGCAGCGCTTGAGCAGGCCGGTTATCAGGTGGTCAATCTCGACTATCCCTCCCGCCACTATACCGTCGATCAGCTCGGCGAGCTGGCCGTGCCTCCCGCCATCGAGGCCTGTCCCACCGATAGCCAACTGCACTTTGTCAGCCATTCACTGGGCGGCATCGTGCTGCGCCACTACCTGCAGCAACACCCGTTGCCGCGCCTGGGCAACGTGGTAATGCTGGGGCCGCCAAACCAGGGTAGCGAGATAGTCGACACCCTGCGTGAAGTGCCCGGCTTCGCCTGGCTCAACGGGCCGGCTGGCCTCGAGCTGGGCACCACAGAGCAGGATCTGCCCGGTCAACTGGAACAGCCGGATTTCAGCCTCGGCATCATTGCCGGCACCCAGAGTATCAACCTGCTGCTATCTACCCTGTTGCCCAACCCGGATGACGGCAAGGTTTCGGTAGAGAGCACCAAGGTGGCAGGCATGGCCGACCACATCAGCCTGCCGGTTACCCACCCACTGATGATGCGCGATGAGCAGGTCATAACGCAGACCCTGCACTTTCTGCGCTACGGGCACTTTGTGCATCCGCCGACGGCCTTGCATGGGGAGCAGAATCAGCACCGCTGATACACCGGCACCGGGGCCTGATAGCATGGCCTACCTCACTCCTGGAAGGCCGCACCCACTGCATGCTGATCGACACCCTGACCGACCTTGCCCTGATGCTGCTCAGCATCGTCCTGTTGTATTTGAGCCTGTTCAGCTATGCCCGGCGGCGTCAGCCACATTGGCACCGCTCGCTGCAGGAGCGCAGGGCCGTGATCGTGCTGTTGCTGACGCTCGTGGTGGTGGCGATCAGAGTGAGCAAGGCGGTGTTGGGTGGGCATACCAGCGAATTTGATATCGCCCTGCTGGAGTACATTCACCAGCACACTTCAGCCGCCGCCGTCAGCGCTTTCAGCTGGATTACGCTGACCGGGTCGTCGCGGTTTCTTACCCCGCTTGGTGTGCTGCTCTGCGCTGCCCTGCTGTTGGCACGTCAGTACCGCGAAGCCCTGCTGCTGCCGCTGTCGATGATCAGCGCCGCGCTACTGGTTTACGCCATCAAACTGGCCGTGGCGCGCGAGCGACCGGCGTTGTGGGCTACCGACTGGTACTGGGGTTACAGCTTCCCCAGCGGACACACCATGGGCACCGCCGCCTGTGCCACCGCGCTGGCGCTTTGCGCCGCCCAGCTCTGGCCGGCCAGCCGTCGCTATGCACTGTGCTTGGCGGGAGTGTGGATAGGCCTGGTCGCCGCTTCTCGCCTGGTGTTGGGCGTGCACTGGCCAACCGACGTGCTGGTGGCGGCGTGCCTAGGCATTGTGCTGCCCATACTGATTCGGTTGACCGCAGGTACCGTCAAACCAGCTGCCGCCCGGACGGAAAACTCCTGACAGCGGCGCACCGGATCTGAACACACGGCGAGGGCACCCACCGTCGTGTTATTTCAGGCCGCAGGTGGCTAAGCCAGTTCCGCCAGCTCAACCCGGTTGCGGCCACCCGCCTTGGCGCGATATAGCGCGCGATCGGCCTCCGCCAGCAGGCTATCCAGCTCGTTCAGCGGGGCCTGCGCATGCCACGCCAGACCAATGCTGACGGTCACACGCAGGGTCTGATTCTCTGCCACCGGGGTGTCCTGACGTGCGACCTCGCTGAGCATGCGCTCTGCCAGACCGAGGGCGCTGTCGCGGTTGATACCCTCAAGGATCACCGCAAACTCCTCGCCCCCGGTACGGCCAAAGACATCGTTCTTGCGCAGGGTTGCGTCTATGGTCTGGGCAAACCTGCGCAATACCTCGTCGCCCGCAGCATGCCCGTAACGGTCGTTGACCGATTTGAAATGGTCGATATCCAGCACCATCACGGCCACCGGCGCGCGGGCACTGTTGGCACTGCCCAGCAGATGCTGACCCCGAGCGAAAAAGCCGCCGCGGTCCAGCACCGCTGTCAGGTGGTCATGATTGGCGAGGTACTCAAACCGCTGCAGCAATTCGTTCCGGGCACTGTTGATACAGGCCACCGTCAGGGGGCCCAGGGCAACCAGCGCTATACCCAGGCGGGCGGAGATAATCACATCCAGGCTGGCTTCCGACTGTTCCAGTCCTTGCAGATCACCGCTGATGGTCGACATCAGCACCAGGCTGGTGGCGGCGGTGAAAAAGACCGTGGCCCGGGTCGAGTAGTGCAGCGCACACCAGAGCAGCGCCGGCACCGGGATGCCAATCGAGCCGGGGCCATTCAGTATCACGGCCATGAGCACTGACACCATAAGTGCCAAAGCAGGTAGTGCATGGCCAAGCCTATCCTGACCCACCGCCCTGCCTGGGCTGACACGGCGCTCGGCACGCGTCAGCATCATCGGCAGAATCACAATGCCGTTGACCAGTTCGGAGGTAAACCAGAACCCCGCCATATGCCACAGGCCACTGGCAAACCACTCCGGTGCGCACCAGCGCACCAACGTCATCCCCGACAGCATGCTGAAAAAAGCTGCGGCGATGCATACCAGCAGCAGTTGCAACACCGAGGCCGGGGTCGCCAGCGCAGGAGGCTCGGGTGCGAACAGGCGGTACAACAGCACGCCAGCCGCCACAAAGACCAGATTGGTCAGCGCCAATGCAAAAGCCAGCAGCGGCTCGCCACCGGTCAACAGATCCGGGGCCATGTACGCCAGCAGAGCCAGCAGCCACCCCGCCGGGTGTTGCAAGCGCGGTACCCGTAACATCAGCCCAAGCAATAATGCATTGGCAGGCCAGAGCGCCGCGAGAAATCCGTAGGGCCGGGTGAGGATACCGAACAGCGAGGCGCCAAATACCAGCAACATCATCAGCGTCAAACTGATCAGTAGCTGGTGACGTTTGCTCCGGCCCGCCAGAATCCGTGTCATTGCGCTTTTGCTATAGATCGTCATTACTACCCCTGCTCCACCCCCCTTGCTGCCTTTACATTCAAGCACACCCCCGTCAGCGAACCACAACGGCGGCAAAACAGGACGTGGCGCAAGAGAACAACTAAAATGCCATCATAAGCGCCGCATTCTACCGGACCCAGCGTCCCAGCGCTGCGCTAAGACTCTTGCCACCAGCGGACCTCAGGTTATGCATAACACGCCCCAGCCGGCACCACCGACCAATGCACTGGACTTGCTGCTGGACGCGGTTTGCATGGTCAATGCCGAGGGCACCTTCGTACACGTTAGCGCCGCCAGCGAGCGAGTGTTCGGCTATCCTGCCGCCGAACTGGTCGGCCGCAGAGTGCTCGACCTCGTTCACCCTGACGACGTAGCCATTACCAAAGCGACGGCAGATCGAGTATTGCGGGGCGAACAGGTAACCCACTTCACCAACCGCTACCGACGCAAGAACGGCCAGTTTGCCCACATCATGTGGTCAGCCCGTTGGTCGGAGCAGGATCAGCTGCGCATTGCCGTGGCCCGCGACATCACCGCACAAAAGCGCGCCGAAAGCATGCGCGAGGCGGTGTACGCCATTTCCGAGGCGGCCAGTTCCGGCGACGACCTGACGCTGCTCTTCCGGCAGATCCATCAGATCGTGCAGCGTTTATTGCCCGTGCGGCTGTTCAGTATTGCGCTGTACAACCACGAATCAGGGCAGCTGGATTTCCCCTATTGCCAGCCGGAAAACCAGGCCGACGAAGCCGCCCTCCCGTCACCGACCAGCTTGAGCCAGCGCATTCTGCATAGCGGCCAGCCACTGCTGCTGGTGCCGCCGCAGCCCGATCATAACAATGCCCCGGCCGCTGCCGAGAACTGGCTTGGCGTGCCCTTGCAGGTGCAAAACACGCTGTTTGGTGCCGTGCTGTTACGCGGGGATGCGGCAGGCCCGTACTACAACAGCGAGGACCTTGAGCTATTGCAGTACGTCTCCGCACAGATTGCCGCCGCCATTCAGCGGGCGCAGTTGCAGGCACGCCTGCAATTCCAGTCGCACTACGACCATCTGACCGGCCTGCCCAATCGCGCCCTATTGATGGACCGGTTGAATGTTGCCTTGGCCCGCGCCCAGCGCGAAGAGCAAGGTCTGGCATTGCTTTATCTCGACCTGGACAACTTCAAGCAGGTGAACGACAGCCTTGGCCACGACGTTGGCGACCTGCTGCTGCAGCAAGCCTCGAGGCGCCTGAGCGACTGTGTGCGCGACTGCGACACGGTTGCCCGCATGGGCGGCGATGAATTTGTCATATTACTGGAGAGTGTGCAGAGCGAAGCTGCTAGTGCCATAGTCGCAGGCAAGATCTGCACCGCGCTGCGCCAACCCTTCCAGGTCGGCCTACATCAGCTGCACAGCAACGTCAGCGTGGGCGTTGCACTCTTCCCTCAGCATGCCGACGACGCTCATCATTTGCTGCGCCAGGCAGATCAAGCCATGTATCGCGCCAAGCAGGAGGGCGGCAGCAGCACTCGTACCGCCCAGTGCAGCGCGCCCCAGGCCAGCCCCCAACCCAGCGCCTGATATACCACCCCGCGCCAACCGTCAGAACTCTGCAGGGAACCATCCGCCCGGCAGCCCACCTAACATGAGACAGCAGCCGGGCTTGTCCCCCGCATCGGCCCGCTGCCTCCAGCTAGCCCATACCACCATCAGGGTAACGGAATGCCGCAAACCACTACCGCCGCACCTGCAACCCCCTCCTTGCCCTTACTGCGCGGGAACGAGACCTTCTACATCGTGCTCAACACCGGCTCAGGCAAACATCAGGGCAACGAGGTGGAAGACAGCATCAGCAGTGTGCTGAGTGCAGCCGGGCGCGAGTTCAAACTGATCAAGGTGAATGGCGGCGAAGGCCTGATCGAAGCAGCCAGGCAGGCAGTGGCGCTGGCAAAAGCCAACCAGGGCGTGGTGGTTGCGGCTGGCGGCGATGGCACCCTGAACGCAGTGAGCAATGTGGTACTGGGCACCGGCTTGCCGTTCGCCATTCTGCCGCAGGGCACCTTCAACTATTTTGGCCGCACCTACGGTGTTTCCCAGGATACCGAGACCGCTACCCGCTGCCTGCTGGACGCGGTCATCGAGCCGGTGCAGGTCGGTATGCTCAACGACAAGGTATTTTTGGTTAACGCCAGCCTGGGGCTGTATCCAACCCTGCTGGAGGATCGCGAGGCTTACAAACAGCGCTACGGTCGCAGCCGTTGGGTGGCGCTCTGGTCTGCGATGGTGACCTTGTTTCGTGCCCATCGAAAACTGTCGGTTACGCTGGATTTTGAGGGCAACACACGCAAGCTGCGGACCCAGACCATTGTCGTCGGCAATAACGCCCTGCAGCTCGAACACATTGGCGTGCACAAGGAAGTCGAACTACAGCGCGACCACCTGGTCGCCATGACTGCCAAGCCGCTGAGTACCCTGGCCCTCTATGGGCTGGTCGCCAGAGGGTTGCTCAGCCGCATGGGTGAGGCAGACAACCTGATCAGCTTTGGCTTCAAGAAAATGACCGTACGCCTGGGCCCGGCCCGGCGCCGTATCAAGGTCGCCATGGACGGGGAGATTTTCTGGCTGCGCGCACCGCTGGAGTTTCGCGTACCCGAGACAGCCCTGCCCTTACTGGTGCCCCGCGACGACAGCCAACGGGAGCGCGCATGACGTGTTTACTGCATATCTCCGACCCGCATTTCGGTACCGAGCAATCCGGCGTTCCCGCCGCGCTACTGCGCCTGGCGCAGCAACATCGGCCGGAACATGTTCTGCTCAGCGGCGACATCACCCAACGCGCGCGGCCGAGCCAGTTTGCCGCCGCCCGCGCCTTTGTCGACCAGCTCCCGGCGCCGGTACTGACGGTGCCCGGCAACCATGACATACCGCTGATCATCCACCTGTTTACCCGCCTGTTTCACCCTTACCGCAACTATACCCGCGAGTTTGGCAGCGATCTGGAACCGGTGCTGGAGACCGAGCAACTGCTGGTGGTCGGCGTCAACTCCACCAAGCCGGCGCGCCACAAAAACGGCGAGGTTACCGAGCAGCAGATCGCCCGCGTCGCCGCGCGACTCAAGCAAGCCAAGCCGGGACAGCTGCGCATCGTGATGCAGCATCACCCGGTTCGCGCGATTGAGGAGTCCGACCAGTCGAACCTGCTGATTGGCCGGGCGCAGGCGATACCCGAATGGGTCGATGCCGGTATGGATCTGTTGCTGGCCGGGCATATTCACCTGCCTTACATTCGCCCGCTGAGCGGCAAGCACAGCCCACGCACCGGCTGGACAGCGCAGGCGGGCACCGCGGTGTCGCAGCGCGTACGCGGCAGCATTCCCAATTCGGTCAATCTGATTCGCCATGAATGCCACCAGGGCCTGCACGAGTGCAGCGTAGAACGCTGGGACTACGACGCCGAGCAGGATGCCTTTGCACTGTTCAGCGAGACCGATCTGGCGCTGCACCGGAGCGATTGACCCTTGCGCCTGTTCCGCTCCGGATTCTCCGCGTTTCTCTGCCTGCTGCTGTTGCTCGGCCTGTTTGCGCTGTTGCAGCCCTGGTGGCAGCTGCCGCCCGAATGGGACCCGCGCGAACCACTGCGCCTGGATGACCGCATGACGCCGATTACCCGCTGGAAGTTGCAACGCCTGCAGGACAATCCAGCGCAATGTCTGGCGCTACTGGAAACCGCTGGGGCGCAGGCGCTGCAGCACACGCCCTTGAAAGACTACACACCCGTCGCTGGCTGCCCGCTGAGCAACGTGGTACGCGTGCAACGCACCAGCATCGGCTTCAATGCGCCCTTCACCCTCACCTGTCCGGTCACGGCCAGTTGGCTGATGTTCGAGCGCCAGCGCCTGCAACCGCTCGCCGAACAGCATTTGGGCTCGCCGCTGGCGCGCATCGAGCACTTTGGCACCTTTGCCTGCCGCAACATCTACCACCGCGAAAACGCCCGGCGCAGCGAGCATGCCAGCGCCGCCGCCTTTGACGTCGCCGGCTTTACTACCCGTAGCGGCGTGCAGGTGAGCGTGCTGCGCGACTGGAACAACGAAAAAGCCGCCAATAAATCGCAGTTTCTGCACGAGGCGCACGCCGCCGCCTGCGACTACTTCGGCACCGTGCTGGGCCCGGATTACAACGCGCCGCACGCCAACCATTTTCATCTGGATAACCGTAACTTCGGTTTCTGCCGCTAGGGCAGCGCACCGCACTGTTGCAACATCCACCATTGTTGGCCTCCGCCGGCGGCAGCTAAACTGGGCGCCCGCCCTGTACTGCCATCCGTCACGGAGCCCCATGTCTGACCTCTCGTTGTACCAGCTCATTCTGATCGGTCTGATTTTCGTCTGGAGCGGCTTTGTACGTTCGGGGCTGGGCTTTGGTGGCGCGGTGCTGTCGCTGCCCTTCTTGCTACTGGTCGACAACGACCCGCTGGTGTTCTTGCCGCTGATTGCCGCGCATCTGCTGATCTTCTCGTCACTGACGATTTTCATGAACAACCGCCAGCGCTCACCGCAAGCCGATGGCGCGGCGCCTGAAAGCACGGTGGACTGGCGCTACCTGCGGCGCATGCTGGGCATCATGATCGTGCCCAAGCTGATCGGCGTACTCGGGCTGCTGACACTGCCGGCCAGCGTGATGAGCGTGATCATTTTCTGCATCGTCGGCGCCTACTCAATTTCCTACATCCTCAACCGGCCCTTTCGCAGCAACAGCAAGGTGGTCGATACGCTGTTTCTGATGCTCGGCGGTTATGTCAGCGGCACCTCGCTGATTGGCGCGCCGCTGATTATCGCGGTCGCGGCGCAGCACGTAGCCAAGGAAAAACTGCGCGATACGCTATTCGCACTCTGGTTCATTCTGGTCGCCATCAAGATGGCCGCATTTATCTACGCCGGGGTCGACCTGCAGCTCATCCATCATCTGTGGTTGCTGCCCTGTGTCACCGTCGGGCACTTCATCGGCCTGCGCTTTCATGACCATATGCTCAAGGGTGAGACCAGCCGGTTTTTCCGCATGCTGGGCATCACCCTGTTGCTGATCAGTTGCATTGGTCTGTGGCAGATAGTCGCTGAGTGAGGACTTTCCCGGCAGGGCGACTATGCTGATGTGACTCAACCATCTGCCAAGGAGCCCTGCATGACCACCCTCACCCTGTACACCAACACCCAGTCGCGTGGCCGCATCGCCCACTGGATGCTGGAAGAAACCGGCGCCAGCTACGATACCGTCTGGGTCGACTACGGCCCACCGATGAAAAGCCCCGAATATCTGGCCATCAACCCGATGGGCAAGGTGCCGGCCCTGGTGCATGGCGAGGCGGTAGTGACCGAATGCGCGGCTATCTGCGCCTACCTGGGCGACCGCTTCCCGGCGAACCACCTGGCGCCGGCGATCGACGACCCACGCCGCGCCACCTATTTGCGCTGGCTGTTCTTTGCCGCCGGGCCGCTGGAAGCTGCCGTTACCGCCCGCTCCTTTGGCTGGCAGATACCGGAAGGCCGCAACCAGACGGCCGGCTTTGGCAGCTATACCGATACGCTGAACGCGTTGGAAGGCGCGCTACAACAAGGCCCCTGGCTGTGCGGCGAGCAGTTCACCGCCGCGGACGTGTACATCGCCTCGCAGCTCGGCTGGGGCATGATGTTCGACACCATCGAGAAGCGCTCGGTATTCCAGCGCTACGTCGAGCGCGCTTATGCACGGCCCGCCAACATTGCCTCCGACCGACTGAACGGCGCCTAAGCGCCGCCAGCCCCTCAACACTCCATGCTCTGCTCGCTCAGATCGTGCTCATCCAGATAACGGATGCGCGCGGTCTTGAAGCGCAGGTCTACGGTGAGATGACAGTAGTGCTCGCCGTGGCGCCAAGCCATGGCGACGCTGCTGTCATTCGAGTAATTCAACTCGAAGCGGCCATCAAAGGCGGGGTAGTTGCTGCGAAAGCGCATCAGTTTCAACAGCCGCTGCACCACTGGCTGCTCGATCGCCTCGTCCACTTCCCACAGGCTGTAGTAGTGCCGATTGATGTCGCGCAGCTCGCCGGTCTGGTGCATCAGCTCCTCGTCGTTGCAACCGGCCAGCAGCCCCACGTAGTAGACCTGCGGAATGCCGGGGCAGAAAAACTGGATAGCCCTGGCGGCGATGTACGCATCGTCGTTCTGCATCAGGGCGTCGTAGAAGGTGCAAGTCAGTTGGTAGATAGCGCCAACGCTGTTCACCTTGGCCGCTGAGCGACGCAGGATCGGATCGGCGCTGCGCTCGTTGATGTTATCGATCAGCCCCTTGATCCTGTCCTCCGGTAATACGCCCTCGACATCCGGTATGCAGATACCGTCGTGGGTATCCAGCACGGTGACCATGTTGCGCGGACACATGCGCAGCCAGTTCTTCAGGTAGGTACTGTTGGCATCCAGCAGTGAATACAGCATCAGCGGCGGCAGGGCAAAACCGTAGGGGTGCATGTTGCGCCGCGCGATCGCGTATTGAAAACTGGTGTGATCGTGCACCTCGGGCAGGCACTCTGCACCATGGCGCAGCGCCACCTCGTTGATCCATTCAAGAATGCGGTAGACGTCCGGCTCAACCAGAAAGCAGCTGCTGCCGATGCGCTTGGTGGTATAGCCGAAGGCGTCCAACCGCAGCAGTTTTACCCCACGCTCGGTGAGAAAGCGGATGTAGTCTTCCATCAACTCGTAGGTCAGCGGCGACTCGTAATTCAGATCAATCTGCTGCTCGGTGAAGGTACACCACACACGGCCTTTGCTGCCGTCGGCAAAGGTGACCTCGCGAAAGGGCTCCTTCTCCTTGCGAATGTGGATTTTCGCCAGGTCGTCCGGGGTGATTTCACCGAAGCGATCCACATGCACAAACAGCTCTGCATGCTTTGATGCAAAGCCCTTGTCGATGAAATCGAGAAACTCGGTCGACTCGTCGGAAATATGATTGACGGTGAGGTCGCAGCACAGGTCGTAGCGTGCAGCCAGGCGCTCGATATCGCCCCAGTCACCGAACTCCGGATCGACCTCCTTGTGCGTCAGCGGAGAGAAACCGCCGTCGGCGTTAGAGGGGAAAAACGGCAGTATGTGCACGCCGCCAATGGCATCCCCCAAGTGCTTGTCGAGGGTAGCGTGCAGATCCTTGAGGTTGTTGCCAATCCGATTGGGATAACAGATCAGTTGAACGGCGTTGCGCAGCGACACAGGCGGTATCCTTTTGCAGAGAATCAAACCCGACTGCCGATCACCTTAGCCGGGTAACCCATCACCTGCAAAAAACGCGCCCTGCGCCGCCGTCAGCTAGCCCTCGTGCGGCAACGCCAGCGGGTTACGCCGTTCATGCCGCCACGCCAGCCAATACAGCAACAACCCGCCCACCGCGGTAGCGGCGCCCACGTAACCGGTCGACGTCCAGCCAAATCCTGCAATGATCGCCATACCACCCAGCCAGGGCCCAAGCGCGTTGGCGATATTGAAGGCCGCGTGGTGCGCCGAGGCCGCCAGCGTCTGCGCATCGGCGGCCACATCCATCAGGCGCGTTTGCAACGGCGGCGACAGCGCCACCATGGTGCCCACTGCCACTGAGGCCAGCAGAATGCTCCACAGTGCCTGCGCCGCCAGCGGGAATAGCAGCAGCACCAGGGCGCTCCAGACCAGTACCACGCCCACGGCCCTGAATTGCAGGCGCTCGAACAGCCAACCGCCGGCCAGGTTACCAATGATCGCCCCCAGACCGAACGCGGCCATGGCCAGCGGCACCATGCTGCGCTCCACCTTGGTTACGTCGAGCAGGGTCATCGCCAGATAGCTGAACACGCAGAACATGCCAGCAAAGCCAATGGCGCCGATGCCCAGGGCAAACCAGACCTGCGGACGACGAAACGCCTGCAGCTCAGTCAGCGGATTGCTTGGCTTGTGTTGCGCGTCCAGCGGTAGAAACAAGGCGATCATCAGCACCGTGAGCAGCGCGATCACCGCCACGGCCACAAAGGCATAGCGCCAGCTGACGCTTTGCCCCAGCGCGGTGGCCAGCGGGTTGCCGACCAGAATCGCCACGGTGAGTCCGAGCATCACCTGGCTCACCGCCGCCGCGCGCTTGTTCGGCGCCACGAGAGAGGCCGCCACCAGCGCGGCCACGCCGAAATAGGCGCCGTGCGGCAGGCCGGCTACGAAGCGCGCGAGCATCAGGCTGTGGTAATCCGGTGCCAGCGCACTGGCGATGTTGCCGGCGGCAAAAAACAGCATCAACAACAACAGTAAATGACGGCGACGTAACCGAGCGCCGAAAATCGCCAGCACCGGTGCACCGACCATCACTCCGATCGCATAGCTGCTGATCACGTGGCCCACCTGGGGCTCGGTCACCTGCAGGTCGCGGGCCATATCCGGCATCAGCCCCATGATCACGAATTCTCCGGTACCTATGGCGAAGCCGCCGACGGCCAGCGCCAGCAGGATCAGCCAGGAAACGGCCTTGACCGGGGCGTCGGCGAGCGGAGAGAGGGTTTCCAGCGAGGAGTCGGACATCGAGAGTTCCTGACGCAGAGGCGCAAAGCCGCCGATTATTCGCCCTTTGCCGGCGCAGGTGAACCCCATGCCGACAGATTCGGCAATAATTTGCGCAATTACCCGACAGACTGTCTATTTCAACTGTTTGCGGGCAACTATTCAGGGCAATTTGCGGCACTAGCAGCGAGCAACGGCACACTTGGGTATGCTGGGCACACTTAACAGGGAGCTGGTGCATGTGGGAGCTGACAAGTTACGCGGGACTCTTTCTGATCGCCTTGGGCGCCGCGACCGTGCTGCCGCTGCAATCGGAGTTCGCGCTGGTAGCCCTGCTGCTACAAGACCATTACCCGGTAGCGCTGCTGTTGTTGGTAGCCACCACCGGCAATGTGCTGGGCGCCATCCTCAACTGGGTGCTGGGGCGTTATCTGGAACGCCTGCAGCACAAGCGCTGGTTCCCGCTCAAACCCGGCCAGCTGCATCGCGCCCAGGCGGTTTATCATCGCTGGGGTTACTGGTCACTGCTGATGAGCTGGGCGCCCTTTATCGGCGACCCCTTGACCATTGTTGCCGGGCTCATGCGTGAACCACTCTGGCGCTTCACCCTGATCGTCACCCTGGCCAAGGGCGCCCGTTATCTGTTGCTTGCCGCGGCTACGCTGGGCTGGATGCCTGCCGAGACAGTCAGCTAGCCGCAGGAGGACCGTGTTTCGATATACAGCGCCTCCACCTTGCTGCGTGCCCAAGGCGTCTTGCGCAGAAACTTCAGGCTGGAGTTGATGCTCGGCTGGCTGAGAAAGCAGTTGATCGGAATGCGGCGGCCCAGTTCCTCCCAGCCGTACTGCGCTTGCAGCTCAGTCACTATCGCCTTGAGTGTCACCCCGTGCAAGGGGTCTGAGTGTCTGGTTTCGCTGGGTTCCTGCGACATGAAGGCGTCCTGATGGGTGGCGGCGGCCAGAGCACGCTGAGTCTGGCGGCGAAAGCCTGTATTCTACTCCGCACACGCCGCTTGCCCAGCCCCAACCCGATTGCTGCGGGCACCGCCCAGCAGGGAACACCCAATGAACGAATCCCAGGTAATTATTGGCCTGAGTAACCCCAAGAGCCCTACCAACATGGGCGCCGTGCTACGTGCGGCCGGTTGCTTCAACGCCACCGCCGTGCGCTATACCGGCACCCGCCACGACCGCGCGGCGCAGTACAGCACCGATACCCAGCAGGTGGCCCGGCGCATCCCGGCAAACCGGATGGAGTCCTTGCTGGACGACCTGCCGGAAGAACTGCCGGTGATTTGCATCGAACTGGTCGAAGGCGCCGTCGCGCTGCCGCAGTTTGTCCATCCAGCCCAGGCTATCTACCTGTTCGGGCCAGAAGACGGCACCCTGGAGCAGGCGCTGATCGACCGCGCCGATGCAGTGGTCTACATTCCAACCCAGGGCTGCCTGAATCTGGCTGCCACGGTGAATCTGGTGCTCTATGATCGCCTATGCAAGGACCCGCACCACGAACAGGGCGATGCCTTGATCCGGCGCAGCCGCGATACCAACAACAATGTTAGAATCCGCGCCAAACCAGCCACCCCTGCGTAGAGCCCCAGCGTGTCCAACTCCCCTGCCGACTTTGACGTGATTGTGCTTGGCGCCGGCGCCTCGGGGCTATTCTGCGCCTTCACCGCCGCGCAGCGCGGTCGCCGGGTGCTGGTGCTGGAGCGCGCCAACAAGATCGGCAAGAAGATCCTCATGTCCGGTGGCGGGCGCTGCAATTTCACCAACCAGGTGGTTGAGCCGGCCAACTTTCTCTCGCGCAATCCGCATTTCTGCAAGTCGGCACTGGCGCGCTACAACCAGTGGGAATTCATTGCCCTGGTGGAGCAGCACGGCATTGCCTACGAAGAGCGCAAGCACAGCCAGCTGTTCTGCAAGGACTCCGCCAAGCAGATCGTCGCCATGCTGGAAGACGAGTGCATCAGCGCTGGTGTGGAAATTCGCACCCAGTGTGAGCTGGATCGGCTGGAGGCGCTGGCGGGCGAGGACGTTCAGCGCTACCGCCTGCACCTGCAGCACAACGGCCGCGCCGGGCGCTTGACCTGCACTTCACTGGTGGTCGCCACGGGCGCCCTCTCGGTACCCACACTGGGCGGCTCCGGTCTCGGCTATGAACTGGCCGAGCAGTTTGGGCTCAAGCTGATCCCCCGCCAGGCCGGCCTGGTGCCTTTCATGTTCAGCGATGCCATGAAGCCGGTCTGCGAACGGCTGTCGGGCCTGGCGCTGGATATCGAGGTCAGTTGCAACGGCCAGTCGTTCAGCGAAGCCATGTTGTTTACCCATCGCGGCATCAGCGGCCCGGCGATTCTGCAAATCTCCAATTACTGGTCGCCGGGAGACCGCATCAGCATCGACCTGCTACCGGGCGTGGATGCCGCAGACTGGTTGCTGCACGGCAAGCGCGAGCAGCCGCGCAGCCGCCTGAAAACCCGCCTTGGCCAACTGCTGGCGAAAGGTCTTGTGGCTGAACTGCAGCAGCTCTGGTGGCCGCAGGATGACGACACCGCGCTGGCAGAATTCAGCGACCGACAGCTGGGCGACATTGGCCAGCAGCTCAATGCCTGGCGCCTCAAGCCTTCGGCAACCGAGGGCTACCGCACCGCCGAAGTCACCCTGGGCGGCGTGGATACCGACGACGTCAGCTCCAAGACCATGGAGGCCAAACGGCAGCCCGGCTTGTTTTTCATTGGTGAAGTGCTCGATGTCACCGGACACCTTGGCGGTTTCAATTTCCAATGGGCCTGGTCCTCAGGTTTTACTGCCGGACAGTTTGCCTAACCCGACAGTCCGTTCCAGACGCCTTGTACGGCACTTTTGCCCGCGTAATTTGCCGCCGAACCTGCCAGCCTTGTCTACACTGAGTCACAACCATCAATTGCTTGCGCGCAGCACTGCGCTGCGCCGTCCCCTGCAACCGGATTTGACGTTTCCAGACTTTGTTTCCAGACAAGGAGCACGCATGACTGTCATACCCCGCCTTGCCCGCCTGCCGCTGGCCACCCTGATCAGTACGCTTGGCCTGTGCAATGCCGCCCTGGCCGCCGCCGAGGATCCCGCCGACATCATTTTCTACGGTGGCCCCATTCTCACCATGGACGACACCTATCCCAATGTGGAGGCGGTGGCCGTGGATAACGGCATCATAGTCGGGGTTGGCAGCCGTGGTGAACTGGAGGCAGATTTTCGCGGTGCCGAAACACAGCTGCGCAACCTCAATGGGCATACGCTGATACCGGGCTTCGTCGACGCCCACAGCCACTTCTCCTTTGTTGGCGTACAAGCCATCGCCGCCAACCTGTTGCCACCACCCGACGGCCCCGGCAGCTCAATCGCCGCACTGCAAGCCGCGCTGCAGCAGTACCTGGCGACCAGCACTCGAGCGCAGGAGTACGGCGTACTGATCGGCTTCAATTACGACGACTCGCAATTGCTGGAACAGCGTCACCCGACCCGCCAGGAGCTGGACGCGGTCTCCAATAGCCTGCCGATCATGGCCATTCATCAATCAGGTCATTTGGGTGTGTACAACAGCAAGGCCCTCGAAGTACTGGGTATCAATGCCAGTACGCCCAACCCGGAAGGCGGCACCATCTACCGCGAGGAAGACGGCGTCACGCCCAATGGCCTGATGGCCGAGAACGCGCATATTGCCGCACTGTTGAAACTGTTGCCGAAGTTTACCCCGGAGCAGCGCATCGACATGCTCAACAAAGCGCAGCAGATTTATCTGGCCAACGGCTTTACCACCATACAGGACGGTCGCACCTCACCCGGCACCCTGCACGGACTGGCCCAGGCGGCCAAGGCCGGTTACTTCAAAGTGGATGTGGTGGCCTACCCCGATCTGGTTGCCAACCTGGAAGATCCCCTGCTCGACGGCCCGCTGATGTCGCGCACCTACGCCGATCACTTCCGTATCGGTGGCGTCAAACTGACCTTCGACGGCTCGCCGCAGGGCAAGACCGCCTGGTTTACCCATCCCTACTTTCAGCCCCCGGAGCACGAGCCTGACGACTACAGTGGTGCGCCGCTGTTCGCCGATGACGCCGAAGCCCGTCGCCTGATGGAAATGGCCTACACCAACGGCTGGCAAGTCATGGTGCACGCCAACGGCGACGCCGCCATCGACCAGCTGATCCGCCTGACCGATACCGTGCAGCGTGAAATACCGGAAGTAGACGACCGCCGTACCGTGCTGATCCACGGTCAGTATCTGCGCCCCGATCAGATTCCGCAGCTGGCCACCCTGGGCATCTTCCCTTCGCTGTACCCGATGCACACGTTTTACTGGGGTGACTGGCACCGCGATTCGGTGGCGGGACCCGAGCTGGCCAAATTCATATCACCGACCGGCGCGTTGTACCGCTCGGGCATGAAGTTCAGCATCCACTCTGACGCCCCGGTTACCTTTCCCGACTCCATGCGCATCCTGCACAGCGCGACCAACCGGGTGACCCGCAGCAACCTGATTCTTGGCCCGGAGGAGCGCCTGGACGCACTCACCGCACTGAAGGCCATGACCATCTGGCCGGCCTACCAGCACTTTGAAGAGCAGAGCAAGGGCTCGATCGAGAAAGGCAAGGTCGCCGACCTGGTGATTCTGTCGCACAACCCGGTCACCCTGGATCGCGAGCAACTGCTAGGCGTCAAGGTACTGGAGACCATCAAGGGCGGCGAAACCCTGTTCCAGACAACCTATCCGTAACCAGAGTGAGACCGCTACCGCGCCCTTGACCGCCCCGCTGGGCGATCTTGGGCGCAACCGGGGCTGGTGACGGCGCGGGCGATCAGCCGCTGCACTGACGGCGCTTGCCGCGCCCTGATAGCAAACCAGCCAACAGCAAAACCCCGAGCGCCGCATAAAGACCCCGCTGCACCTCAACCGCATGGCGGCTATAGAAACTGCCGCCCGCCTGGGCGTCAAACGGCATATCAACCAGCCGCTCGGCACGCGAGAAAGCCTGAGTGCTGGCCACCACCCTGCCGCTGGGCGCGGTGGCTACCGACGGACCGTTGTTGATCAGGTGCACCATGGGTACGCGATTCTCCACCCCACGCACGATCGACATATCGCGATGCTGGAATGGCTGCGAGGTCTCGCCAAACCAGTTGTCCTGCGACAGAAACAGCAGCAGCTTGCCGCCGGCATCCTGACCGATCGACTGCGCAACAAACTGCGGAAACGCGGTTTCGTAGCAGACCTTGGGGATCACCCGCATATCGCCCACGCTGAAGACCTGATGCTCACTGCCAGCCCCCACCGGACGCAAGTAATCGCCCATGAACAAGCGGGTGATCTGTCCCACCCCCGGCAATTGGAAGAACTCTGGCAGATACTCGCCGAACGGCATACGTTTTACCTTGCGGTACTGGCCAACCAGCTGGCCCTCGCCGTCAAGCCAGGCCACCGTGTTGAAGCTGACTTTCTCGGCACTGATCCAGCGATTTTCCACGTCATGGAAGAACAGCGGCACCCCCCAGTTACCCACCTCCTTGGCGTATCCCTGGCGCACCGTGAACATATCGTAATAACCCTTGTAACGCGCCTCTGGCCAGGCCACCCACTGGGCTCCCGCCTTGGCCAGCCGCCGACTGGCAACCATTTCCTCCGGAGACTCGCGGGTGAAGCCTTCGCGCGGCGCCGGGATACGACGGGTCGGCGCGTCGTTGGGCTGAACCAGCCCGATGCGCCTGGTTTCCCAGTTACGCACCTGCGAATCCCAGTAGGCCAGCGCATAAAACCCGTAGGCAAACCAGAGCAGAATCACCGCCGCCGCGGCCGACATGCCCAGTGCCGCAGCGCGGTCTTGGGCGTGTTGTGCCTGCAACAGCTGAAACAGCAGCACGCTGAACAGCAACATGATGAAATTCAGCCCCTGCGCGCCGATCAGATCAACACCCTGCAGGGCCACCAGAAAGCGTACCTGCCCCTCGGCGAAGTCGGTGACAAACAGCTGGGGAAAGACAGCCATGACCACCACTACTACCAACGGGAAGCTGAGCAGATCCCAGCGCGGCAGGCGCAGCGAACACCAACGGTAGAGCAGACAGGCGAAGCCGACGGCCAGCCCGGTGTAGAGCCAGAACAGCGAGGCCAAAAAGGCACTGACCAGCCAGGACAGCCCCTTGAGATGAATCATGAAGTCGATCATCCAGTGACTGGCGCCAGCAAAGCACAGCACCCCCGCCAACCAGCCGAGCAAAAAGGCCGTCGGCAACCGGCTATCACGCAACGCGTACAGCAAGGGCACACCGGCCAGCCAGCCGGTCCAGAACAGCATGGGATTGACCCAGGGCGCATACATCATCAACCCGCTGACTACCGCCAACAATGCCCGTGTACTCCAGGCCAGCGAGCGAGCGCGCTCAGCCGGCAGCAGAGATTGAGTCGTCAGCGTCGCGGACGGAGTATCAAACGGCGACATGAAACCTCTTGTTATTATTCAGCGGGTGATTCAGCGCGGTTGCCCAAGCCGGACGCGCCAAAGCTTGGGCGGGTTATAACCAGCCCTGACAATAGAATCGCCGCCCATGGCAAAACATCACCTGATAGGGTGAATTTTCCGCTCGGCCGCAGACTGGCACCGGCTGAATAAAACCCGCTATCCTTGGCCCCTCGCTAGACATCGGAGGCCTCCTATGCCCCACTGGTTGACAGGCGTGCTGACCTGCCTGCTGATACTGCTCAATACCCTGATCGGCATCGGCCCGATGCTGGTGCTTGGCGTGCTCAAGGCTGCTATCCCGCACACCGGGCTGCGCCGCCTGTGCTCCCGCGGCGTGATGTGGATTGCCGAAACCTGGGCGGAAATCAACAAGGCCATCTTCCATGCCCTGCTGCCAACAGTCTGGGAAGTGCACTGCGATACGCCGCTAGACAGGGACCACTCCTATCTGGTCATCAGTAACCATCAATCCTGGGTCGACATCCCCGCGCTGGTCAACGCGTTCAACCGCAAGACACCCTATTTCAAATTCTTTCTCAAGCGCGCGCTGATCTGGGTACCCTTTCTGGGCCTCGCGTTCTGGGCACTCGATTACCCCTTCATGAAGCGTTACAGCAAGGCGCACCTGGCCAAGCATCCGCAAGATCAGGGCAAGGATCTGGAGATCACCCGCCGCGCCTGTGAGAAGTTTCAGCAATTGCCCGTCACCGTGGTCAATTACCTTGAAGGCACCCGTTTCACTTTGGCCAAACAAAAAGCGCAACAGTCGCCCTATCGGCACCTGCTCAAACCCAAGGCGGGCGGCATTGCCTTTGTGGTTGCCGCACTCGGCGCGCAAATGCGCTCGGTTCTGGACGTGACCATTGTCTACCCGGGCGAGCGGCCACCCGGTTTCTGGCAACTGGTCAGCGGCCAAGTGGCGCGGATTACCGTGGACATTCGCGGTCGGGCGCTGCCGGCCGACCTGATCCACGGCGATTACAGCCTGGATGCAGACTACCGCGCACGCTTTCAAAGCTGGGTCAGCGAGTTATGGCAGGAAAAGGATCAGCGTATCAGCGCGCTGCGCCAGTCGATTGCGGCTCAGTCCGGTAAGGCGGCGATCACCGAAGACAACGGCTGAGCAGGTAATTGCAGCGCCTGCGCCACCTCGGCATTGCACAATATCCCGCCGCTCAGGTTGAGCCCCTGCGCCAGATGCGCGTCGTCTGCCAGCGCGCGCTTCACGCCCTTGTCAGCCAGCGCCAGCACAAAGGGCAAGGTAGCGTTGTTCAGCGCCTGCGTAGAGGTGCGGGCTACCGCCCCCGGCATGTTGGCCACGCAGTAGTGCACCACCTCATCGACCACATAGGTGGGCTCCGCATGGGTGGTCGGGCTTGACGTCTGCGCACAACCGCCTTGGTCAATCGCCACGTCCACCAGCACCGACCCCGGCTGCATCCGTTTGATCATCTCTGCGCTGATCAGCTTGGGCGCTGCCGCCCCCGGCACCAGCACGGCGCCGATGACCAGGTCGGCAGCCAGCAGCTGCTCTTCCAGCGTGGCGCCGGTGGAGTACAGGGTATGGATGCGGTTGCCGTACTGCGCATCCAACCGGCGCAGGGCGTCCGGGCTCTTGTCCAGCACAGTCACGTCCGCGCCCAAGCCCACCGCCATGGCCAGGGCGTTGCTGCCCACGACTCCGCCGCCGAGAATGACTACCTTGCCGCGCGGTACGCCAGGCACCCCACCGAGCAGCACACCGCGTCCCCCGCGCGCTTTTTCCAGGCAATTGGCACCGGCCTGAATCGCCATACGGCCCGCAACTTCGGACATAGGCGCCAGCAAGGGCAAGCGGCCTTGGGCGTCGGTTACGGTTTCATAGGCAATGCAGATGGCGTTACTGGCCAGCAGCGCCTCGGTCTGCGCCCGATCGGGCGCCAGGTGCAGATAGGTGAACAGGATCTGCCCAGGCCGAAGCCGCGCACATTCCTCGGGCTGTGGCTCCTTGACCTTGACCAGCATGTCGGCCTGCGCGAACACCTCCTCCACCGGCAGCAGCTCAGCCCCCGCCTGCTGGTACAGCGCATCGCTATAACCAATGGCGCTGCCGGCAGCATGCTCGACAAACACCCGGTGGCCACGCCGTACCAGCTCCCGCACCGAGTGCGGAATCAGCCCTACGCGGTATTCATGGTTCTTGATCTCTTTCGGAACGCCGATGTGCATGGCACTGCCTCCTCACCGATCAGTCAGTCATGACCTCAGTGTAGTTCGGCAACCGTCCTTTGCCGGCCGTATTACCGGGTGGCTCAGTTCGGGGCATCAACGGCCGGCGGCAATGCCGTCGCTGCGACAATGCGGTTGCGGCCCAGCGCTTTGGCCTCGTACATGCGACGATCAGCCACCTTCAACAGCGCGCTGAGATCATCGCCGTCCTGCGCCAGGGTCGCTACCCCACCGCTGAAGCTGATCTGCAGTGAGCGCCCGCTGGCCACCAGCAAGGGCGCGGAGTACAACTGCTGGCGCAGTTGATCGGCAAGCCTGGCCGCCTGCGCGTGATCGGCGCCGAGCAACAGCAGGGCAAACTCTTCACCGCCCAGCCGGCATGCCAGATCAGAGCCACGCAGCCGATTGGCCAACATGGTTGCTGCATGCTGCAAGGCCTTATCGCCAACGTCATGCCCGTACTGATCATTCACCCGCTTGAAGAAGTCGAGATCTAGCACCACCAGTGACAGCGCCATCGCGCTGCGCTCAGCCTGACTGCGCAGCCGTTGAAACTCTTCGTTCAGGCGCATGCGATTGGCGATGCCGGTCAGGCTGTCGGTACCTGCCAGTTCGATCAATCGCCGCTCGTTGCGGACGCGACTGCTTTCATAGATGTGAGAAAACAGCATGACCGCCAGACTGCTGAACGCCAGATTGGTCACGATCAGCCCATTCAGCGCATGCTCACCGGTGACATAGCGCACATTGAAGGCGACCACGGCGGCGGTAATGAAGCACAGCGACATCCACAACCCGCCACGCAGCCCCAGCAGCAGGTAGGAAATAATCGGGATGGTCTGGATCCAGGCAAACACGGTAAACGAGGTATTGGGCAACAGCAGGGCAAACACCATGATGCAGAAAAACGGCACCAGGTAGGCAACGGTCCAGGCGACCAGATGCCGGGTAGTGGCAACGACAGGGAGCAGGCAAAGGGCAAAGAGCGCGTAAAGCACCTCAAGCGAGGCGAGCAGATAAAGGCCACGCGCGACGTTCAGGCCGGCAAAGATAAGACCACATCCCAGAGTAAGCCAGAGCAACGCGCGCAACACCGAGCGGCGGTGACTCTGATCCTGTTCTAGTTGCTCGGGCATTGTTTTCCTCTTGTTGTATGGCGCCATCCCTCGCGCCGCAGCAACCTACTTCGGAACAAACCTCAGAGCCATAGTATCCACGCAATTGGGCAATATGCGAATGCCGTCCGAAAAAACTATGGCATTTTTGTTGAATGTCTTCTCAAGAGGTCAATAAGTTGTCATGCTTGCGAACTAGCCTATTTAATGGCCATGTGCCTTTACCAACAGAACAACGGCAGCGAAAACCAGACCAATAGCGCCAAGGATCATGAAGTGACCGCAATCCCCTTGCTGGTATGTGACGACTCCAATATGGCTCGCAAGCAGCTGATTCGAGCGCTGCCGGCAAACTGGCCGTTCCGCATCACTCAGGCCACCAACGGACTGGAAGGCCTGGAGGCCATTCGCGCCGGCGCAGGACAGATCGTCCTCCTTGACCTCACCATGCCCGAGCTTGACGGCTTTGGCGTGCTGGCGGCGCTGCGCGAGCAGGCCCTCACGCCAGAGGTCATCGTCGTCTCCGGCGACGTCCAGGAAGAAGCGGTCAGACGTGCCAAGGCACTCGGCGCACGCGCTTTCATCAAGAAACCCGCTGACCCTATCCAACTGGCCGAAGCGCTCAACTCCCTCGGCGTCGAAGTGCCACTGGCCGCGGTGCCGGACGATGACTATGGCAGCCAACTGCCGCTGCCTAACGTGTCCTTCCGGGACGCCTTCCGGGAAGTATCCAACGTCGCCATGGGCCGCGCCGCTGAGCTGCTCGGACGGGTGCTGGGCATCTTCATCAAGTTGCCGATTCCCAACGTCAACATTCTGGAGGTTGGCGAGTTGCATATGGCGCTGGCCGATGCCCAGCGCGGCCAGCGCTTGTCGGCCATCTGCCAGGGCTTTATCGGCGGCGGTGTCGCAGGGGAAGCGCTGCTGATCTTCCATGACTCTGAAATCGAAGACGTAGCACGCCTGTTGAACGCGCAGGAAGACGAAAGCGCCCAGCTCGAAATGCTGCTCGATCTGGCCAGCATCATTATCGGCGCCTGCCTCAACGGCCTGTCGGAACAGCTCAACATTACCCTCTCGCAGGGCCACCCGCTGGTGCTTGGGCAGCACTGCCCGATCGAAGATCTGATTCGCATCAACCAGCGGCGCTGGAAACGCACCCTGGCGGTGGAAATCAGCTATGGCCTCGAGAACCTGGAAATCCACTTTGACCTGTTGCTGCTGTTTACCGAGGATTCGGTACCCCGGCTGCGGGAGACCCTCGACTTCATGATCAACTGATCAGGTAATCAACCGAACATAGGCAAGGCGCATGGCTGCTCAGTTTGACATCGACGAACTCCATTGGCTGCTCGACATTGTGCAAAGCATTGATGTGGGCGTGGTAGTGATGGACCGCGACTACCGCATCGAGGTCTGGAACAGCTTTATGGAAAACCACTCCGGTCTCGGTTCGGCGCAGGCCAACGAAAGTTCGCTGTTCGAACTCTTTCCCGAGATTGATCAGAGCTGGTTCACCCAGAAGGTCGAGACCTCGGTGATGCTGGGCACCCGCGCTTTCACCATCTGGGAACAGCGCCCCAACCTGTTTCGCTTCAAGAGCTACCAACCCATCACCGGCCTGGCTGACGAGATGTATCAGAACGTCACCATACTGCCGCTACGCAGCAGCACCGGCAAAACCGACCACGTCTGCCTGATTATTTATGATGTGACCGGTGTCGCCGTAAACAAACGGCAACTCGAGTCTGCCAATACTAAGCTTCGCGAGCTGGCACTGCGGGACGGTTTGACCGGCCTGCTCAACCGTCGTTACTGGGAAAGCTGCCTGGAACATGAGTTTGCCCGGCATCAACGCTATGACAACGAGGTCAGCCTGGTGATGTTCGATATTGACCACTTCAAGAAGGTCAATGACACCTTCGGCCACCAGGCTGGCGACGAGGTGATCCGCACGACCGCCCGCCTGACCGAGCAGTTGGCCAGGGAAACGGATTTCTGCGGACGTTACGGCGGTGAAGAGTTTGTAGTACTGCTGCCCGACACCTCACTTGAAGGTGCCCAGCAGTTTGCCGAACGCCTGAGACAAAGCGTCGAACGGCAACAGCTGGATCATCAGGGCACCCCCCTGACATTTACCATCAGCCTGGGAGTCGCACGCCTGACCGATGCGATGGAAAACTATCAGGCCCTGATAGAGCGTGCTGACAAAGCGCTCTATCAATCCAAGGAAGGTGGGCGCAACCGCACCACCGTGGCCGAATAACAAACTTTAGCTCATTTTTGCGGACTGTTTCACATCTCGACCAATCGAGCGTATGATGCGGAAAAATGGAGGCAAGGCGTCAAGGAAGATACACTACAGAGCACCAACCTGCCTGATAGACGTTTTTTTGACAACAACCAAGCCAGAGCACGTCAACACAACATACGGCAGTCCTATCATGAGCGAACCCAAAAGAGGGTGGCGCTGGGCGTATCGCAAGACCCGGAGCTACCACACCTCGAAAGCACAGGCATTCTATCGCGCCACCCGTTACTGGGTGACCGGCGACACCGGCTCATTTATCAGCCACGGTGGCTTCCGCAAGACGCGCATTCGGCGCTGACACGCTGCCGGCTGGCGGCGGCGATCTGGTACACTGCAAGGCCTTTCTCTGCTGCAGGCCATGCTCGTGAACCCGACCGCCTTTGACTCGCTGAAACTGCCCACGGCCATGCTCGATACCCTGCAGCAAATGGGCTATGCGAGCATGACGCCCATCCAGGCCGAAGCCCTGCCGCTGATTCTGCAAGGCGACGATCTGCTGGCTCAATCACGCACCGGCAGCGGCAAGACCGCCGCCTTCGGCATTGGCCTGCTGGCACCGTTGAACCCCCAGTTCTTTGGCTGCCAGGCATTGGTGCTCAGCCCTACACGCGAGCTGGCCACGCAAACCGCCACCGCGCTGCGCAGCCTGGCGCGTGGCCTGCCCAACATCAAGATCATCACACTCTGTGGCGGCACACCTTTTGGCCCCCAGGCAGCCTCGCTGGAACAGGGCGCGCACGTCATCGTCGGCACCCCTGGTCGCATTCAGGATCACCTGACGCGCGGCACCCTGACACTTGATCGCCTCAACTGCCTGGTGCTGGACGAAGCTGACCGCATGCTCGACATGGGCTTTGTCGATCCGATTCGCGAGATCATCGGCCACACCCCCGCCCGACGCCAGACCCTGCTGTTCTCCGCCACCTATCCGGCCGGTCTGAAAGCACTTGCTGCGGAATTCATGCGTAACCCGAAGCAAGTAACCATAGAGGAAGGCAGCCCGAGCAACCCCATCGCCCAACGCTTCTACGAGATAGACGAGACGCAGCGCTTCGACGCCGTGCTGCGTTTGCTCGCGGCCAATCGTCCGCAACCCTGCATCGCCTTTTGCCACACCCGTCAGCAGTGTCAGGAATTGGCCGACTTCCTCAATGCCAACAGCATCAGCGCCCAGGCGCTGCACGGTGACATGGAGCAACGTGACCGTGATCAGGTGCTGGCTCTGTTCGCCAATCAGAGTTGTAGCGTGCTCACCGCTACCGACGTTGCCGCGCGCGGCATCGACATCGAAGGGGTCGCAGCGGTAATCAATGTGGAACTCTCTGCCGATCCCGCCGCCCATACCCACCGTATCGGCCGCAGTGGCCGCGCCGGCCAATCCGGTCTAGCACTCAGCCTAGTAGCTCCGCGTGAACTCAAGCGCCTGCGCGCAATCGAAGACAACAGCAGCGAGCCGCTCGACTGGCAGGAGATCGACAGCCTGCCAGCCAGACTGGAACAACCACTGACCGCACCAATGCGCACCCTTGTCGTGGCCGGTGGCCGCAAGGACAAAGTGCGCCCTGGCGACCTGCTGGGAGCCCTGACCGGTGAGGCGGGTTTGCCAGGCGATGCCATAGGCAAAATAAGCATCAGCGACTTTCAGGCGCTGGTTGCCATTCGCCGGGACCAGGCCAAGCTCGCGCTGACCAGACTGAGCGACGGCAAGATCAAGGGGCGTCGCTTCAAGGTACGTCTGCTGCCCTGACCTGTGGTACTACACAAGCGTTTCACCTGCATCGCTACACTGTTAACGAGGGCTGTTCATGGATGCCAGTCAGCAACTGATTCTGTTGATCCTCGGTTGTACCATTGCCCTGTTTCTTTGGGGCCGCTGGCGCCACGACGTCGTCGCCCTCGCTGCCCTCATGGCCTGTGTGCTGACAGGCCTGACGCCCGCCGCTGACGCCTTCGTCGGTTTTGGCCACCCTGCGGTGATCACCGTCGCGGCGGTACTGATCCTCAGCAAGGGCTTACAAACCACCGGCGCGGTGGAAGCCCTGGCACAGCGCGCATTACCCAAGCGCGGCGGCCTGCTCAGCCTGGCGGTACTCACGCTGCTGGGGGCCTGCCTGTCGGCCTTCATGAACAACGTCGGCGCCATGGCGCTGCTGATGCCGCTGGCTCTGCAACTATCTGCCCGCGAGGGCCTGCCGCCGGGGCGGGTGCTGATGCCACTGGCCTTCGGCACCATTCTGGGCGGCATGACGACGCTGATCGGCACACCGCCCAACCTTATCGTCGCCGGCTTCCGCGCCCGTCAAGACCTGGGCAGCTTTGGCATGTTCGACTTCACTCCGGTTGGCCTGAGCGTCGCCCTTGGCGGGGTAATCTTCGTTGTTTGCACTGCTCGCTGGCTGGTGCCCAAACGGGCACAGCCCGACGTTGGCAGCTTTGATACCGGCACCTACCTGACCGAAGTACACATCGACGCCGACAGCAAGGCTGATGGCAAGACCCTGGCAGAGGTCGAGCAGCTACTGGAGGACAACGATGCACAGATCGTCGGCATGGTTCGCAACGACTTCCGCGTCACCGCGCCGCAGCCCCGCCGAGTACTGCGCGCCGGCGACATTCTGGTCATCGAGGCAGAGCCCGAAGGGCTAGGCGCCTCATTGACCCGGCTAGGTCTGAAGCTCGAGGAAGCCGTGGCGCCCAGCAACCAGGACAAGGCAGACGAGGACTCTAACAATGCAGAGAAGGAGCCCAGCGCAGCCCAGGACAGCGCCGCAGCAGGAGCTGAACCCTCGCAACCGGTGACCGATCCCGCCGGCGAACAGAACAGTGAGGCTGACAAGGCCAAGGAGCAGCAGAAAGAGAAAGACAGTAAGCTCAGCGTCTCCGACGAGATCACCGTACAGGAGCTCGCTGTACAGCCAAGCGCCTCGATTCTTGGCCGCAGCGCGTCGGACATTCAGCTGCGCACCCGCTTCGGCATTAACCTGCTGGCCATCTCGCGCCAAGGCCATAGATCCATCCGCCGGCTGCGTTGGACCGACATCCAGGCTGGCGACGTACTGCTGATGCAAGGCTCTCCCGAGGCCATATCCGGCTTTGCCAGCGAGTACGGCTGCGTGCCCCTTGCGCCGCGCTCCATCCTGATTCCTGACCGGCGCAAGGCGCTCTACGCTGTCAGCATCATGCTTGGCGCCATCGCTCTGGCTGCATTCGGCATACTGCCGGCAGCCGTCGCCTTCATGGCCGGCGTGCTCGGTTACATGCTGACGCGGGTCATTCCGCTGCGGCGCATCTATGAAGCGGTGGACTGGCCTATCATCGTGCTCCTGGCCGCCTTGATGCCGATGGCCGCGGCCATGGCCGACACCGGCGCCGCCGACCTGCTGGCGCAGACCCTGCTGCAACACTTCGCCCAGGGCAACGCCATCATCGCGCTGACGCTGATGCTGGTCGTCACCATGACGCTCTCCGACTTCATGAACAACGCGGCGACTGCGGCGGTCATGTGCCCGATCGCCCTCAGCGTCGCCAGCCAGTTGGGCGTCAATCCCGACAGCTTCCTGATGGCGGTGGCCATAGGCGCCTCCTGCGCCTTCCTGACACCCATCGGCCATCAGAACAACACGCTGATCCTGGGGCCGGGTGGCTTCCGCTTTGGCGACTATTGGCGCCTCGGGCTGCCACTGGAGATACTGGTCGTGCTGATCAGCATACCTATGCTGCTGTGGGCCTGGCCGCTATGAAGCTGCCAGCGGTACAAAGTCTTCCTTGTAACGCACTGCGCAGTCCGGGCAGGTAAAACTGTCCGGCAACGCTTCCCAGCAAGTACCGGCGGCAAACCCCTGGTGCGGGTCACCCTCGGCCTCGTCGTACTCGTAATCACACTCCGGGCAGCGGTAGCGACTCATGCGGCGGCCTCCTCGACGGCAGCTTTTTCCTCAAGGCCATACTGCCGAATAAGCATGTCGCGCTTGGCCGGCAGAAAGTTGATGCGCGAGGGGTCGCGATCAACCGCATCCAGCAGACGTTTGTCCATCACCCGAAACCACAGGCGCGGGAAGTAAGCCAGCAGATACATGCCAAAGTAACCGTTCGGCAGCCGCGGCAAATCCGGAAAGTCGCGCAATGATTGATAGCGCCGCGTGGGATGGGCATGGTGGTCGGAATGACGCTGCAGGTGAAACAGCGCCCAGTTGGAAAACAGGTGATTGCTGTTCCAGGAGTGGTGCGGCTGGCAGCGCTCATAACGGCCGCTGGCCTGCTTCTGGCGCAGCAAGCCATAGTGCTCTAGGTAATTCGCTTGGGTCAGCTGGAAGGCACCCCAGAACGCGATCAGCAGCATCACCGGCAGCATTTCTATACCCAGCCAGGCGATCAGCCCGATATAGAGCACGGCGCTGATCAGCCCCGGTTGCAGGATTTCGTTATCCAGACTCCATACCGACTTGCCACACCGGTCCAGCCGCTGCGCCTCCAGATCCCAGGCGCGAAAGAAGGCGCCGGGCATCTCGCGGAAAACGAAGCGGTAGATACTTTCGCCCATACGCGCCGAGGCCGGGTCTTCCGGGGTAGCGACGTCGCGATGATGGCCGCGATTGTGCTCGACAAAAAAGTGTCCATAACACCCCAACGCCAAGGTTATCTTGGCCAGCCAGCGCTCCAGCGCGCTCTTTTTGTGGCCCATTTCATGCCCCAGATTGAGCCCAAAGCCGAGCGACCCGCCGGTCGCCAGGATCACCGCCAGGGTGCCGTACCAGGGCAACTCGTGGGTACCAAGAAAAATGATATTGACCAGAAAGCTGGCCCACAGAATGGGCACCAGCGCGTAGGTAACATAGCGGTAATAGGGGTCGGCTTCGAGCGCCGGCACCGCCTCTTCGGGGGGATTGCTGAGGTCCTCGCCAAGCACGCCGTCGAGCATTGGAATCACGACATAACCAAACAGCGTGGACAGCCACAGCCAGATGATCTGCGGCGATACAAACATATAAAGCAGCGGCCCTACCAGAGCGAGGCCCGGCACCATCAACGAAAACAACCAGAGCCGGCGTTTTCGATCCACGTAGCCCGACAGGCCATTATCCTGCGCAGCGAAAGCAGTCATGCGGTCATCCTCTTGTTGTTATGGCTATGACCGTTACATCTTCTGCCTCACCTGCCGCCACCACACCCGTTGCAAGCGGCAAGTTATCGTCATATTGTGACAACAGCGCACGCACAACCAACAACAATAAAGCAGGCCCAGCATGCCATCAGCCCCCTACTGGCTTGGCCCGGCGGTTCACCCGGTGTATGCCCGACTGGTCTACGCCGAGCTACTGCGCCAGGGGCTTACCGCCACCCAGTTGCAGACCGACAGCGCACTGGATTGGCAGCGACTGCTGCACGATAACCACTTCCTCAACCTGAACCAGCTGCAAACGCTGCTATTGCAGGCTGTTGCCCTGAGCGGGCAACCCTGGCTTGGCTTTGCCGTGGGTATGCACACCGATGTCAGTGCACACGGCCCAGCCGGCTACGCCGCGGTGACCGCCAGCACACTCAAAGAAGGTATTCTGCTCAGCGAGCGCTACGCCAGCCTGCGCCAGCATCTGGCACGCTTTCGTCTGGAATCGGTTGAGCCGCCAGTGCTGGTTTTGGATGAGTTGAAGGTGCCAGATACGCTACGCGAGTACCTGCTGGGGCACTTCGTGACCGGTATGCTGCGCTTGCTGGAAACCCTCGGCGGGCAGCCGCTACAACAGCTGATAGGGATTGACTGGCCGCTGGCACGACCTGATTGGTGGACCGAGGTTGAGGGATATGCCGCACGCTGGCGGTTTGGCAGCGATGCGCTGCGAATCCACTTACCGCAAGGCCTGCTGCAGCAACCTTGCCTGGGAGCGGATGCCGATGCCTGCGCACAGGCACTGCGCGACTGCGAACACCAGCTGGACCGTCAGCAACGTGGCGGCTCCATGAGTGAACGCATCAAACTGCGGCTACTGCGCTGTGAACCACCCTACCCCACGCTGGCCGAACTGGCCGCCCAGGAGAACCTGAGCGCACGCACGCTGATTCGCCACCTGCACAGCGAAGGCACCCGCTACCAGGTGTTACTCGACGACCTGCGCAGCGAGCAAGCCACCTGGCTGCTGTTGCACTCCGAGCTGAGCATGGAGCGTATCGCCGAACGTCTGGGTTACCAGGACACCAGTAACTTCAGTCGCACCTTCAGGCGCTGGCACGGCTGTGCGCCACGCGACTACCGCCTGCGGCACCAGTCCCAGCAAGTGCCGACAGCCGGCTAAGCTCAGTTGCTCGGGGTGACGCGCAGGACCCTACCCTTGGCACTGTCGGTCAGCAGGTAGAGCGCGCCATCAGGCCCGGTGCGAACATCGCGAAAACGCACGCCCAACTCCTTGAACAGACTCTCCTGCTCAACTACCTGAGTGCCATCCAGCACCACCCGGCGTACCTCTTTGCCGGCTAGCGCCGAGACCAGCAGATTACCCTGCCACTGCGGGAACAGCTCGCCGCGATAGAGCGTCATGCCGGACGGCGCAATGGACGGAGTCCAGTGCAACAAGGGTTGCTCCAGGCCCGGCAGCTCGGTGTAGGGCGAGACCTGCGCGCCGTCGTAATCGATGCCATAGGTAATTTTCGGCCAGCCGTAATTCTTGCCGGCCTCGATCAGGTTGATCTCATCGCCACCGCGCGGACCGTGCTCATGGCTGAATACCCGACCCGTGTCCGCGTCGACCACAATGCCCTGTACGTTGCGGTGACCGATGCTGTAGAGCTCCGGCTGCGCGCCCGACTCAGCAACAAAGGGGTTGTCCTGAGGCGCGGAACCATCGCGATTCAAACGCACGATACTACCCAGATGGTTGGTCGTATTCTGCGCTTGCTCGCGGTAGTCAAAGCCATCGCCCAGGGTCAGTAACAGGGTGTCATCGGCCAGAAAGGCGATGCGCCCGCCATAGTGTGCGCTGCCTTTCTTGGCCGGCTCCACGCGGAAGATCTCCTGCGTGTTTTCCAGGGCGCTACCGTTGAAGCGAGCTGAGGCCAAACAAGTATGGTTGGCCTCAGCGGTGCCGCAGGCGTAGCTGAGAAACAACTCGCCCGACTCGGCAAAGTCGGGCGCCAGCGCCAGCCCCATCAGACCGGCCTGACTATTGACGAAGGCTTGCGGCACGCCACTGATCGGCTCAGCCTGCAGCTCGCCGGCGGCATTGATCAGACGCAAGCGCCCGGCACGCTCGGTCACCAGCATGCCGCCATCGGGCAGAAACGCCAACGACCACGGGTACGCCAGGCCTTCCGCCACTGGCGTCACCTGATACTCAGCAGCGTGACTGGCACTGGCGGCCAGCAACAGACCAGCGGCAACAATGGATTTATTCAACATGGCAATTCTCCTTGTACCGGGCTTCAGCCCAGCACCCGCAGCCCGCGCCGCGCCTTGGGTTTGGTCAAGCGACCGAATAGCCAGCTGCCCAGACCGACCGCCAGCATCATGCACAGCAGACCCGAGGTAACCCGCGTCGCGGCAATAAAGGTAGGCATTGGCAGCAGATGATTGGCCAGCGTAATGGCGGCCCAAATGCCGCCGCCCCCCGCCAGCAGGTACAGCAGGCCGCGCCAGGGCTTGAAGATACGCCCCAGCGCTTCAGCCACCGGCAGTGCCAGCAGCAGGGTTGTGGCCACCATTACAGCGAAGATAGGGGTGAAATGCAGCAGGTCGTGCCAGCTGGTGGCAAGCCGCGTGGGCATGTCTACCGGCACGCTCATGTCTTGCAGAAACAGCAGGTTGAACTGGGTTTGCACCAGACTGCCCAAGACGGTGGCGAGCGCCACGGCGAGCAGATAGAAAAGGATGATCCGCAGTACGGATACGAGCTTCATTCTTGTTTTCCTGATCAGACAAAAGGGGTGTTGGTTCAGACGTCGGCAGGGCCTTCCGGCAATTCGGGCAGGTTGCGCAGCGCCTGTTCATAGGCCGGTGTATCAAAGGGCTGATCGCTGTCCAGCATCACACCAATGCTGTGGGCCAGCACCTGCGCCATCAATTCCAGGCTTTCTTCACGGGCGTAGCCCACCAGGGTCAGCTTGTTCAGCGTAGCCTGGGCAGCAGCCGGGTCGCCGGCGGCCAGTTGGTTCTCGATGGCCTCAATCAGTTTGCTTTGGGCGAAGGCCTCATCGACCTCGTCGTCATTCGGCTGCATGGAATTGCCTCGGTGTCAGATGGCAACAGGGCGGCCGAAGCCGCCCTGCGCCGTGCCTTAGTTGATCTTGGGGTCCAGTTCACCGCGCGCGTAGCGCTCGAACATGTCATCCAGGCAGATCGGCTTGATCTTGGAGGCGTTGCCCGCGGTGCCAAAGGCTTCGTACCGCGCGATACAGATGTCGCGCATGGCATCGACGGTCTTGGCGAGGAACTTGCGCGGGTCGAATTCGGCCGGGTTCTGCGCCATGAAGCGACGTACCGCACCGGTTGAAGCCAGACGCAGGTCGGTATCGATGTTGACCTTGCGCACGCCAAACTTGATGCCCTCAACGATTTCTTCCACCGGCACACCGTAGGTTTCCGGAATTTCGCCACCAAATTCGTTGATGATCTTCAGCCACTCCTGCGGCACGGAAGAGGAGCCGTGCATGACCAGGTGGGTATCGGGAATGCGCTGATGGATCGCCTTGATCTGCTCGATGGCGAGGATATCGCCGGTCGGCGGACGGGTGAACTTGTAAGCACCGTGGCTGGTGCCGATGGCAATTGCCAGGGCGTCAACGCCGGTCTGCTTGACGAAGTCGGCGGCTTCTTCCGGATCAGTCAGCATCTGGCTGTGATCCAGCACACCCTCGGCGCCAATGCCGTCTTCTTCACCGGCCATACCGGTTTCCAGACTACCCAGGCAGCCCAGCTCACCTTCTACGGACACACCGCAGGCGTGCGCCATTTCAACGGTACGACGGGTTACGTCGACGTTGTACTCGTAGCTGGTCGGCGTCTTGCCGTCTTCACCCAGCGAACCGTCCATCATTACCGAGGAGAAGCCCAGCTGGATGGAACGTTGGCAGACCGCCGGGCTGGTGCCGTGGTCCTGGTGCATACACACCGGAATGTGCGGAAACTCTTCGATCGCCGCCAGAATCAGGTGACGCAGAAACGGGGCGCCGGCATATTTGCGCGCGCCGGCCGAGGCTTGCACGATGACCGGGGAGTCGGTCTTGTCGGCCGCTTCCATGATGGCGCGCATCTGCTCCAGGTTGTTGACGTTGAACGCGGGCACGCCGTAGCCGTATTCGGCGGCGTGGTCGAGCATCTGGCGCAGGCTGATCAGGGCCATAATCTATTTCTCCGTAAAAAGTTGTCATGGCGACAAGCTGCTAGCCTCAAGTGGCAAGCTGCCCGGTACATTCGGACAGTTTACTCGTCTCGCTTGAGCTTGGTCACCCCTTGCGCCCTGCTTGGCCGCAAGGGGGCAGCTTATCGTTTGCTTCTTTGCAGCAATTCGCGTGAAGCTGAATTTATTGAGCGCACGACTCCAGCACTTCTACGGCAGGCAACACCTTGCCCTCGACAAACTCGAGGAAGGCACCACCACCGGTGGAAATATAGGAAATCTGCTCGGCCACGCCGTACTTGTCGATAGCAGCCAGAGTGTCGCCACCGCCGGCAATCGAGAAGGCCGGGCTCTCGGCAATCGCCAGCGCCAGCGCCTTGGTGCCTTCGCCGAACTGGTCGAACTCGAAGACACCGACCGGGCCGTTCCACAAAATGGTACCGGAGGCCTTCAGCAGCTCGGCAAACTGCGCAGCCGTCTGCGGGCCAATGTCGAGAATCATGTCATCTTCGGCGACATCCGCGACCAGCTTGACGGTGGCTTCGGCGTCTTCGGCAAAGGCCTTGGCGACCACCACGTCCACCGGCAGCGGCACGCTGACCTTGGCGGCAATCGCCTTGGCGGTGTCCAGCAGATCGGCCTCGTACAGCGATTTGCCGACCGGCAGACCGGCGGCAGCCAGGAAGGTGTTGGCGATACCGCCACCGACAATCAACTGGTCACACTTTTCCGAGAGCGCGTTGAGCACGTCCAGTTTGGTCGACACCTTGGAGCCCGCCACGATAGCCGCCATCGGGCGCGCCGGCTTGTCCAGCGCCTTGGCCAGCGCGTCCAGCTCGGCTGCCAGCAGCGGGCCGGCACAGGCCACCTTGGCAAACTTGGCGACACCGTGGGTGGAACCCTGCGCGCGGTGCGCGGTGCCGAAGGCGTCCATGACGAATACATCGCAGAGCGCGGCGTACTCCTGTGCCAGGGTATCGGTGTTCTTCTTCTCGCCCTGGTTGAAGCGCACGTTCTCCAACAGCACCAGCTCGCCCGGTTGCACGGTCACGCCGCCCAGATAGTCACGAACCAGCGGCACATCACGCCCCAGGGCCTTGCTCAGGTAAGCGGCGACCGGTGCCAGACTGTTCTCTTCGCTGAACACGCCTTCTTCCGGGCGACCCAGATGCGAGCACACCATCACCGCTGCGCCCTTCTCCAGCGCCAGTTTGATGGTCGGCAGCGCGGCAAGAATACGCGCATCGCTGCTCACCTGGCCGTTTTTGACCGGTACGTTGAGGTCTTCACGGATAAGTACACGCTGGCCTTTGAGGTTCAGCTCGTTCATCGTCAATACGGTCATAGCCCGCTCCTTGATAAGTTAACAGTCGATACTTGCAATATATTCGCCAAATCTTTGCAGTTCGTGTGCAGCGCCAGTGCTCACTGGTCCCGCTGCAGCCAATAGCCGGCGACATCCAGCATGCGATTGGCGAAGCCCCATTCGTTATCGAACCAGACCAGCAGGTTCACCAGTCGCGGGCCGGAGACCCGGGTCTGGCTACCATCGACAATCGCCGAATGCGGATCGTGGTTGAAGTCGCAACTGGCATGCGGCAGCTCGGTGTAATCCAGCAGGCCAGCCAGCGGCCCCTGGGCGGCCTCGCGCAACAGCTGATTGACCTCATCGGCACTGGTATCGCGCGCGCACAGCAAGGTGATGTCCAGCGCCGACACATTCACCGTGGGCACCCGCACCGCCTTGGCCTGGATACGCCCGGCCAGCTCCGGCAGCAGCCGCTCTATGCCGCGCGCCAGCCCGGTAGAGACCGGAATGATCGACTGAAAAGCCGAACGCGTGCGCCGCAGGTCACTGTGATGATAGGCATCAATCACCGGCTGATCGTTCATTGCCGAATGAAGGGTAGTGATCGAAACCTGCTCCAGACCCAACTGCTCATTCAGCAGTTTGAGCAGCGGCACACCGCAATTGGTGGTGCAGGACGCGTTGGATACCAGCCGCGCAGCGCTCGGCAGCTGTGCATGATTTACGCCGTAAACCAGCGTGGCGTCCACCGCCTGCTCACTGGCCATCGGCTGCGAAAACAGCACCCGTGGCACGCCGGCGTGCACAAAGCGCAGTCCCTGCTCGCGTGTGGTGTACTGCCCAGAGCATTCCAGCAGCAGATCAATGCCTAGCCCCTGCCAGTCAATACCTTCCGGCTCGGACTGACGCAGCACCTGAATCTCCTGGCCCGCCACCCGCAGGCAATCGCCATCAAGCCGCACTTCGCCCGGAAAGCGGCCATGGGTGGAGTCGAAGCGGGTAAGGTATTCAATGCTTTCTCGATCGGCCAAGTCATTCAGCGCGACTATCTGCAGCTCCGCGTCGCCCCGCTCGTGCAGGGCACGCAGCACGCAGCGTCCGATACGGCCGTAGCCGTTCAGGGCGATTCGAAAGGGCGCGCGATTTGGCATAGCAGCCGAGGCTCCGTTCAGCTGCAAGCTGCAGACGGCAAGCCGCAAGCGCTCGGTGAACGGCTTGCAGCTTGCGACTTGCGGCTTGCGGCCGGGTTAATCTTCCAACAACTCTTCAGCCGCCAGCAGCACGTTCTGCAGGGTAAAGCCGAACTCCTCGAACAGCGCATTGGCCGGTGCCGACTCACCGAAGGTCTGCATGCCGATGATGCGGCCGTCGAGGCCGACGTACTTGTACCAGAAGTCCGCGTGGGCCGCTTCGATGGCGATGCGCGCACCGACTTCCAGCGGCAATACGGCCTGCTTGTACTCGGCCTCCTGCTGGTCGAACACGCTGGTAGACGGCATGGACACCACGCGCACCTGCTTGCCCTGCTCGGTCAGCGCAGTCCAGGCATCTACCGCCAGACCCACTTCGGAACCGGTAGCAATCAGAATCAGTTCCGGCTCGCCAGCGCAATCCTTGAGTACGTAACCGCCGCGCGCCACATCGGCCAGCTGCGCCGCGTCACGCTCCTGGTGCGGCAGGTTCTGGCGCGAGAACACCAGCGCGCTGGGGCCATCTGCGCGCTCGAGCGCGTACTTCCAGGCAACCGCCGACTCGACCGCATCGGCCGGACGCCAGGTATCCAGATTCGGCGTGCCGCGCAGGCTCGCCAGTTGCTCGATCGGCTGGTGGGTCGGGCCGTCTTCGCCCAGACCAATGGAGTCGTGGGTATAGACGTGAATAACGCGCTGGCGCATCAGCGCCGACATGCGTACCGCGTTGCGCGCGTATTCCATGAAGATCAGGAAGGTCGCGCCGTAGGGGACAAAGCCGCCGTGCAGCGCGATACCGTTCATGATCGCGGTCATGCCGAACTCGCGCACGCCGTAGAATAGATAGTTGCCGGAAGCGTCTTCCGCACTCACGCCCTTGCAGCCCTTCCATAGGGTCAGGTTGGAGGCCGCCAGGTCGGCAGAACCTCCCATCAACTCGGGCAACAGCGGGCCAAAGGCGTTCAGCGTGTTCTGGCTGGCCTTGCGGCTGGCAATGGTTTCACCCTTGTTGGCAACGTCCGCGATATAGGCTGCGGCCTGCTCACTGAAGTTGGCCGGCAGCTCACCGCTCAGGCGGCGCAGCAGCTCGCTGGCCAGGTCGGGAAAGGCAGCCTGGTAGGCGGCAAACTTGTCGTTCCAGGCGGCTTCGGCGCGGGCACCGGCTTGATGGGCATCCCACTCCGCTTTGATCTCGGCGGGAATCTCGAAGGCCGCGTGCGGCCAGTTCAGCGCCTCACGAGTCGCAACGATTTCAGCCTCGCCCAACGCCGCGCCGTGCGACTCTTCCTTGCCCTGTTTGTTAGGCGAACCAAAGCCGATGATGGTCTTGCAGCAGATCAGGGTCGGCTGCTGGGTGTTCTTGCGGGCGGTCTCAATGGCGGTCTTGATCTCATCGGCGTCATGCCCATCCACATTGCGGATCACCTGCCAGCCATAGGCTTCGAAGCGCTTGGGCGTGTCGTCGCTGAACCAGCCTTCCACTTCGCCATCGATGGAAATGCCGTTGTCATCGTAGAAGCCAATCAGCTTGCCCAAGCCCAGTGTGCCTGCCAGCGAGCACACCTCGTGGGAGATACCTTCCATCAGGCAGCCATCGCCCATGAACACATAGGTGTTGTGGTCTACCACGGCGTGACCATCGCGGTTGAACTGGGCGGCCAGCGTCTTCTCGGCGATCGCCATGCCGACGGCGTTGGCGATCCCCTGCCCCAGCGGGCCGGTGGTGGTTTCAACGCCGGGGGTGTAACCGTACTCCGGGTGGCCCGGCGTTTTGCTGTGCAGCTGACGGAAGCTCTTGAGGTCATCAATACTGACGTCATAGCCGGTCAGGTGCAGCAGGGAGTAAACCAGCATGGAGCCGTGCCCGTTGGACATGACAAAGCGGTCACGGTCGGCAAAGTTGGGGTTGGCCGGGTTGTGCTTGAGGTAGTCGCGCCACAGGACTTCGGCGATATCCGCCATCCCCATGGGCGCGCCGGGGTGGCCGCTATTGGCTTTCTGCACAGCATCCATACTAAGGGCACGGATGGCATTGGCTCGGTCACGACGGCTGGGCATGGACAACTCCTGTGGCTAACAAGGCATGGGCAAGCAACCGCAGCAGGCGGCTGGCCGGAAAATAAGGCGGGCATTTTCGCGCAAACGGCGCCTACGGGCAATGAAAACCCCATGACGCCTTGCGTAAAGCCCCGGCCAGCCAGACGAATGGCCATTAAAATCTATATCAAAACTTTTTGATATAGACCTTGCGAGCACTCCCTATCGCCACTACACTGCCCCACATGAATCAGATTGCGCAGATCGACACCGCCCTATACAGCCCCACGGATGCCCTGGCCACCTTTTGCAAGGCAGCCGGCGACAGCCTGCGACTGGATATTCTGCGGGTGCTGCGCAACGACTCCTTTGGTGTACTGGAATTGGCGCAGATCTTCAGCATGCGGCAATCGGGCATGAGCCATCACCTCAAGGTGCTGGCCAACGCTGGTCTGGTCAGTGCGCGCCGCGAAGGCAACTCGATCTTCTATCGTCGCAGCCTGCCGGCCCCTGAGGTCAGCTGGCATCAGTTGCACGCGCAGCTGCTGACCGAGCTGGACGCATTACCCGCCGACCCGGCCCAGTTGGCCGCGATCAGCCAGATACACGGCCAACGCGCCGAGTTGTCGCGCCAGTTCTTCGCGCGCTTTGCCGATGGCACCCCCGCCCAACAGGACCTGATCGCCCACTTCGGCCTCTACCGCGAACCGCTGCTGGCGCTGATCGACACCCTGCCGCTGCCTGCCCGCGAGCTGGCGATTGAAGTCGGCCCGGGCGAAGGCGGCTTTCTGCCCAGCCTGGCCGCCCAGTTTCAACACGTGATTGCGCTGGACAACGCCGAGTCGATGCTCGACCGTGCCCGCCAGCAGTGCAGCGACGCCGGCCTGACCAACGTGCAGTGCCTGCTGGCCGATGCGCTGGCACCGCAGTTGCTGCCGCCGGCGGACTGCCTGGTGTGCAATATGGTGCTGCACCACATGCCCGCCCCCGCCGAAGCCTTGCGCCGCTTTGCCGACCTGTTGAAGCCGGGCGGCAGCCTGGTGCTGACCGAGCTGTGCAGCCACGACCAGAGCTGGGTGCGCGACACCTGCGGCGATCTGTGGCTAGGCTTTGATCAAGACGATATTGCCCGCTGGGCAACCGACGCCGGCCTCGAGGTCGGCCTCAGCCAATACATTGGCCTGCGCAACGGCTTTCAACTGCAGTTGCTGCAACTGGCCAAACCCGAACCATCTTCCTCCGAGGAAAGGACAACAGCATGAGCGATTACTCGATCTTCACCTCTGAATCGGTGTCCGAAGGCCACCCCGATAAACTGGCCGACCAGATTTCCGACGCCGTACTGGATGCCATCCTCGCCGAAGACAAATTTGCCCGCGTGGCCTGCGAAACCATGGTGAAAACCGGTGTCGCCATCGTCGGTGGCGAAATCACCACCACCGCCTGGGTTGATCTGGAAGACCTGGTGCGCAGCGTCATCAAGGACATTGGCTACACCTCATCGGACGTCGGCTACGACGCCGATACCTGCGGCGTGATCAACATCATCGGCAAGCAGTCGCCCGACATTGCCCAGGGCGTTGACCGGCAGAAGCCGGAAGACCAGGGCGCCGGCGACCAGGGCCTGATGTTCGGCTACGCCAGCAACGAGACCGACGTGCTGATGCCTGCCCCCATCACGTTCGCGCACCGCCTGGTCGAGCGTCAGGCGGAAGCGCGCAAGAACGGCACGCTGAACTGGTTGCGCCCGGATGCCAAATCGCAGGTCACCTGCCGCTACGAGAACGGCATCGTCACCGGCATCGACGCCATCGTACTGTCGACCCAGCACAACCCGGAGATCAGCCAGGCTGACCTGCGCGAAGCGGTAATGGAAGAAATCGTCAAGAAGGTGCTGCCGGCCGAGCTGCTGCACGCCGATACTCAGTACCACATCAACCCGACCGGCAAGTTCGTGATTGGCGGCCCGGTGGGCGACTGCGGCCTGACCGGCCGCAAGATTATCGTCGACACCTACGGCGGCATGGCCCGTCACGGCGGCGGCGCCTTCTCCGGCAAGGATCCGTCCAAGGTTGACCGTAGCGCCGCCTATGCCGGCCGTTACGTGGCCAAGAACATCGTGGCTGCCGGTCTGGCCGACAAGTGCGAAATCCAGGTGTCCTACGCCATCGGCGTGGCGCAGCCCACCTCGGTCTCGATCAACACCTTCGGCACCGGCAAGATCAGCGACGAGAAGATCATCCAGTTGGTGCGCCAGCACTTCGACCTGCGCCCTTACGCGATTACGCGCATGCTCGACCTGCTACACCCGATGTACCGCGCCACCGCCGCCTACGGCCACTTTGGTCGTACACCGGTAGAAATGACGGTCAAGGGCGATACCTTTACCGCGTTTCCATGGGAGAAGACGGACAAGGCGGCCGACCTTCGCGCTGACGCTTGAACGTAGCGGCAAGCGGCAAGCTGTCTGCGCGTGCTTGGAGGTTTTGTTTTTGCTTAACGCTTGCGGCTTGAAGCTTGCCGCTGCTTAGCGGCGATAAGCATCATGGCAGGCCTTACAGGCCTGCTGTACCGCTCTCAGTTGGTCACTGACCTGGCCCGGGCCGCGTACACCGCCTTCGGTGGCGGCAGCAAGATCGGCAACGCGGGCCTTGAAGGTGTCGATGGCCTGGGTGAAGCCGGCAGGATCCGACCAGACAGTGTCCTTGGCGCGATTGGGCTCAGGCTCGGCACCAGGCTCGGGGAAGTAGCCCCAGGGTTGGTCAGCCAGTTGGACCAGACCTGCGGCGTGCTCGGCAAACACCGCGCCGTCAAAGGGCAGACGATCAGACAGCATGCCGCCCATGGGCTCGCTATGCTTGATCATTTGCTTGAACAGCGCCTGGCGCTTGCCTTCGGGCGAATTGGGGTCGGCCTCGTTGTTGCAGCCGACCAACGCCAGGCCCAACAGGGCGATGGCCACGAATTTTTGGTATGAAGCAGAAAGCATGTTTCATCCACACAGAAAATGAGGGGCGACAGTATCGTCGCTCAACCCACTCCGGCCAAGGCCGCGCATATGCGCCATGCCTGGCCGGACTGATTGCAACCCCGTGCGAGGGGCGCTGCAGCAGCCGCATTCCCGGCTGCCAGGCTCGCAGGGGGCATGTGACAATTAACCGCGCCCATTCGCATCCACGAATGGAGAAACCACATGAGTGCCGTTATGAACACTGCCGATTTTACCGACTTCAAGGTCGCCGACATCTCCCTGGCCGATTGGGGCCGCCGCGAAATCATCATTGCCGAGTCGGAAATGCCGGCCTTGATGGCCATGCGTCGCAAGTACGCCGGCGAGCAGCCGCTCAAAGATGCCAAAATACTTGGCTGCATTCACATGACCATCCAGACCGCCGTATTGATCGAAACTCTGGTCGCGCTGGGCGCTGAAGTGCGCTGGTCATCTTGCAACATCTTCTCCACCCAGGATCAGGCCGCCGCTGCCATCGCCGCCGCCGGCGTACCGGTATTTGCCTGGAAAGGCGAAACCGAAGAAGAGTACGAGTGGTGCATCGAGCAGACCATCCTCAAGGATGGCCAGCCCTGGGACGCCAACATGGTGCTGGATGACGGCGGCGATCTGACCCAGATCCTGCACGACAAATACCCCGCCATGCTCGACAAGATTCACGGCGTGACCGAAGAGACCACCACCGGCGTGCATCGCCTGCTCGACATGCTGAAGAAAGGCACACTGAAAGTCCCGGCGATCAACGTCAACGACTCGGTCACCAAGAGCAAGAACGACAACAAGTACGGCTGCCGCCACAGCCTGAACGACGCCATCAAGCGCGCCACCGACCACCTGCTCTCCGGCAAGCAGGCGCTGGTGATCGGTTATGGCGACGTCGGCAAGGGCTCGGCCCAGTCGCTGCGTCAGGAAGGCATGATCGTCAAGGTGTCGGAAGTCGATCCGATTTGCGCCATGCAGGCCTGCATGGACGGCTTCGAGCTGGCCTCGCCCTACCTCAACGGCCGGAACGACGGCACTGAAGCGAGCATCGATCGCGCCTTGCTGGGCAAGATCGACCTGATCGTCACCACGACCGGTAACGTCAACGTCTGCGACGCCAACATGCTCAAGGCACTGAAAAAGCGCGCTGTGGTCTGCAACATCGGTCACTTCGACAACGAAATCGATACCGCCTACACCCGCGCCAATTGGCACTGGGAAGAGGTCAAGCCACAGGTACACAAGCTGCACCGCACCGGCAAGGACAACTTCGACCCGGCCAATGATGACTATCTGATCCTGCTGGCCGAAGGCCGTCTGGTGAACCTGGGTAACGCGACCGGCCACCCGAGCCGCATCATGGACGGCTCCTTCGCCAACCAGGTACTGGCGCAAATCCACCTGTTCAAACAGGGCTTCGCCAACTTCAGCGACGCAGAGAAGACCGCTCACCTGCGCGTAGAAGTACTGCCCAAGCAGCTGGACGAGGAAGTGGCACTGGAAATGGTCAAGGGCTTTGGTGGCGTGATCACCCAACTGACCCAAACCCAGGCCGATTACATTGGCGTCGCGGTCGAAGGTCCGTTCAAGCCGGATAGCTATCGCTACTGATTAGCTGCAAGCTGATTCAGCGTGCGTTTTACGTTCTGCCAGTCAAACTCTGTTTGGCGCAGCAACGTAGAACGCATCAGCACACGGCTTTTGCTTGAAGCTTGCGGCTTGAAGCTGGAAGCTCAACACCTCCCTGCAAGACAAGGGCAGTACCCATGAACCAAACGAACAACATCCCGGTCAGCTTCGAGTTCTTTCCGACCAAGACCGATGCCGGGCATGAGAAGCTGATCGCTGCCGGCCATGTACTGGCCGCTGAGAATCCCGAGTTTTTCTCGGTCACTTACGGCGCTGGCGGTTCTACCCGCGACCGTACCCGCAAGACCGTGTTGCAACTCGACAGTGAAGTGAAGGTACCTACTGCACCGCACCTCTCCTGTGTCGGTGATTCACTGGACGACCTGCGCAACCTGCTGGGTGAATACCGTGAAGCCGGCATCAAGCGCATTGTTGCGCTGCGCGGCGACCTGCCCTCCGGTATGGGCCAGGCCTCGGGAGAGCTGCGCTACGCCAACGAATTGGTCGAGTTCATTCGCCGTGAAACCGGCGACCACTTCACCATCGAAGTCGCCGCCTATCCCGAGGCACATCCGCAGGCCGCCCACTTCGAAAGCGACCTGAAGAACTTTGTGCGCAAGGCCCAGGCCGGCGCCGACAGCGCCATCACCCAGTACTTCTTCAATGCCGACTGCTACTTCCACTTTGTCGATCGGGTGCGCAAGGCCGGCGTCGAGATCCCCATAGTGCCGGGTATCATGCCCATCACCAATTACAGCAAACTGGCGCGCTTCTCAGACGCCTGCGGCGCCGAAATCCCACGCTGGATCCGCAAGCAGCTGGAAGCCTACGGTGACGACAGCGACAGCATCTGCGCCTTCGGCACCGAGGTCATCAGTCAGATGTGCGAACGGCTGGTAGAGGGCGGCGCACCCAGCCTGCACTTCTATACGCTGAACCAGGCCGAACCCAGTCTCGACATCCTGCGTAATCTGCAGGGTCGCTAGCGGCAGACTACACTGCAGCCATGCGCTTTCATCTCCTGCTCTGGCTCAGTCTGCTGGTGCCCGGGCTCGCAACGGCGACCACGCTAAAGGTCGTCAGTGAGCCCTGGGTACCCTACATCTTCGAGCAGGACGGTGAGCTGCACGGCATCGACTACGAAGTGACCCAGCAGGTATTGACGCAGCTTGGTTACCAGCTGGAATGGGAATTGGTGCCCTGGAAGCGCGCGCTGCTCAGCGTTGAAAGCGGCCGCGCCGATGCGATTCTCGACATTCTCGCCACGCCGGAACGCCGCCAGACGTTGATCTTCCCCACCGAGCACCTGTCGCTCAACGACTCGGTCCTGTTCTACGCTCGCCAGCACCCCCACCCCTACGCCAATCTGCAGAGTCTGCGCGGCCTCACTGTCGGTGTGGCACCGGGCTACAACTACGGCAATCCTGACTTCCTCGCGGCTGACTACTTCACCCGTGAGCCCGCACCCACCAACGAAGCCAACCTGCTCAAGCTGCTGAACCAGCGGATTGATCTGGCTCTGATTGATCGCCGGGCCGGCTTGCATGAGCGCCAGCGACTAGGCCTGCAGGAGCAGATCGGTTTCGACCCGCAACCACTTGCCAGCGGCAAGCTGTACCTGGCTTTCCACCGCGGTACCGGCAAGGTAGAACTCAGCCACGCCTTTACCACCGAGCTCAGACGCTTCAAGGCGAGCGAGGCCTATCAGCAGATACTCGCGCGTTACGGTCAGCGCGCGTCGCTCCACTAGCGACAACCCGCGAGCCAGAGGCTGTTACTCCTGGCGGCAAGCAAGCTAGACTGACCCCATGAGACTACCCGCCTGGCTGTTACTGCTCCCCCTGCTTGCGTGCCCCATGGCACGCGCGGAGCCGTTGAACATCGTCAGCGAGGCCTGGCCACCCTACATCTATGAAGAGGCGGGCACCCTGAAAGGCGTCGATTACGACGTCACCAACCGCGTGCTGGGGCAACTGGGCTACGAAGCCCGCTGGCAATTGCTGCCCTGGCGCCGCGCGCTGCACGACACCGCCAACGGCAGTGCCGATGCGATTCTCGATATATCACCCAACCCCGAGCGGGAGCAGCAGTACATTTTTCCGCATGAACCGCTGTCGCGCAGCGAGTCCGTGCTGTTTTACCGTATTGATCGGCCCCATCCATTCACCGGCCTGCAGGACCTGCGCGGCCTGAAGATCGGTGTATCCGCCGGCTACGTTTACGGCAACTCGGAATTCATGCACGCCGATTACTTCAGCCGCGAACCCGCCGCCAGCACCGAAGCCAGCCTGTTGATGCTGATGCATGAGCGCGTCGACATGGTGATCATGAACAAGCGCGCGGGCCAGTTCACCCTGCGCCAACTAGGGCTGGAGCGGCAGGTCACGCACCATCCGCTGGTGGTCAGCAGCGGCGCACTGTTTCTGGCGTTTCACCGTAGCCCCGATATGGCAGCACTGGCCAAACGCTTCAGCAGCGGCCTGAGCACCTTCAAGCGCAGCAGCGAATACCTGCAGATTCTGCAACACTACGGCCTGACCGAGCTGTAAGCCTGCCCGCACCACCAGGGCCGAATGACCGCCGAGCGGTCCGGGATGTGACCCGGCAGGCTTTCTGTTATACTCGCGCCCCTTCATTCCAGGCCGCACGGACAAGCGGCAGGTATGCAACCCCTTGGCGGGCAGTGTCACCCCGACACCAGCTCGCAGGAAACCGGTTGTTATCTGCCTGTTCGCAACGGCCATCACAGGGTTATCTGAATGTCCTTTGCTTCCTTGGGCCTGTCCGACGCACTCGTGCGCGCGGTGGCAGCCACCGGTTATACCAATCCCACGCCTGTTCAGGCGCAAGCTATTCCCGCTGTACTCGAAGGCCGCGACCTGATGGTTGCCGCCCAGACCGGCACCGGCAAGACTGCCGGCTTCGCCTTGCCGGTCATCGAACGGCTGTTTCCTGCCGGCCACCCTGACGCCAATCACCGCCGTGCACCCAAGCAGGTACGCGTACTGGTGTTGACGCCGACCCGCGAGCTGGCGGCCCAGGTGCACGACAGCATCCGTGCCTACGCCGCCGAGCTGCCCCTGAAATCTGCCTGCGTGTTTGGCGGCGTGGGCGCCAACCCACAGATGAAAGCCATCGCGCCTGGTCTGGATATCCTGGTCGCCTGCCCCGGCCGACTGCTGGATCTGGTTGGTCAGCGCGCCGTCGACCTGTCCAAGGTCGAAGTGCTGATTCTTGACGAAGCCGACCGCATGCTCGACATGGGCTTTGTACATGACGTGAAAAAGGTCATCGCCAAGCTGCCAGCCAAACGTCAGACACTGCTGTTCTCGGCGACCTTCTCGAAAGACATCACCGACCTGGCCAATAAGCTGCTGAACAACCCGGCGCGCATTGAAGTCACGCCGCCCAACTCGACCGTCGAGCGCATCAACCAGAAGGTCTACCGCGTAGCCGCTGGCCACAAGCGCGCGCTGGCTGCACATCTGATTACCCAGGGTGCCTGGGAGCAGGTGCTGATTTTCACCCGTACCAAGCACGGCGCCAATCGCCTGGCCGAGTATCTCGACAAGAACGGCCTGCCCGCTGCCGCGATTCATGGCAACAAGAGCCAGAGCGCGCGTACCAAGGCGCTGGCTGACTTCAAGGCCAACAAGCTGCGCATTCTGGTCGCAACCGACATCGCCGCCCGTGGTCTGGATATCGACCAGCTGCCCCACGTAATCAACTTCGAGCTGCCCAACGTTTCGGAAGACTACGTACACCGCATCGGCCGCACCGGCCGCGCCGGTCGTAGCGGCGAAGCCGTATCTCTGGTCAGCCCCGATGAAGACAAACTGCTGCGCTCCATCGAACGCATGACCAAACAGCGGATCGATGAAGGCTCGCTGGACGGCTTTGAGCCGCCAGCCCAGGCCGAGCTCAACAGCGACCGCCCGGAGCGCCCACGCGGCGGCGCCGGCAGTGGCCGCAATCAGCAGCGCAACAGCGGTGGCGGCGCAGGCAACAACGCGCGCGGTCAGGGCGCCGGCCAAGGCCGTGGCCAGGGCCGCAATGACAAGCCACGTACCGACCGTCCCCGGGGGCCAAAACGCGCCGCCCATGTCATCAGCGAGCCGGAAGACGCGGTGACCCTGGAGCGCCGTCGCCAGGCCAATGGCAACCGCGCCGATCCGCTGCCGCAGGACAAGCCACAGCGCAAGTCGCACAACCGTCGGCCGAACAACCGCGGCCCACAGCGCGAAAAGCCGGCTTTGCTCGGCCCGCGCTGATAGCCGTGGCAGCTGTTGTGATCTAAAGAAAGGGGCTTCGGCCCCTTTTTTTGCGTCTTTTATTCGCGTGTTGCAGCGTTCCCTGTGCCATCACATGACGCGCGCGCTCGTCGCTTCTATAGTGAAGGGTCAAGACCAACCACCACCCAGCAAGTATGACCCGGATGACACTGCACCCCTCGCACCTGATTACCAGCCTGCTGCTGATTGCCACCCCGCCCCTGTTCGCCGCCAGCATAGAACCCGCACCCGAGCCAGGCCTGTGGCATAGCGAAAGCACAACCCTGATCAACGGAGCGGATTTGCAGGCCAAGATGCGCGAAGCGCGTCAGGCGATGTTGGCCAACATGCCCGCCGAGCAACGCGCCATGGTCGAGGAAATGATGGGCAACGCCGAAGATGCCGGCCACCAGCGCTGCATCAGCGCCGAGCTGGCGGAAAAAATGACTGACCCCGAGGCGCTGCTCGCCGACGCCCGCGAGCAGATGCCCGGCTGCGAACTCAAGGTCAAGCAAAGCGATGATGACCGCCTTGAGTTCAGCGGCGATTGCGCCAATACCGACGGTTTTACCGGCACCATGCAAGGCGACATGCAAATGATCAGCAGCCGGGAGATCAAATCCAACTTCCGCGGTGACGGTACCTACCAGCTGCCGGAGCAAGCAGCGGGCGGGCTCGCCGACAAACTCAATGGCCCGGTCAAGGTCGATCACCAGGAGATCAGCAAGTGGGTCGCCAGCGACTGTGGTGATGTACCGGTCGAGTAGCGCTGCTGTTATCTGCCACAGGCAAGAGGTGCTGCCCAGCTCACAACCTGAGCAGCTACCTGTCGTCTCCTGCCGCCCTTGTGCATTATGCTGGCCGGTCTTCTCGACGCTATCGAACAGGATGTCCCGGCATGGCCTCGTTCCACCTTCGCCACCTCCCGGTGTTTTTGCTGATCGCCGGGTGGCTGCCCATCAGCGCGGCTCAGGCAGCAACCCCAACCCATGCCGACATCGCCTACGGCCCCGATCCGGCGACGCAGCTGGATATTTATCTGCCGGCCAGGGCAGCACAGCAGCCCTCAACGCCGGCGATCGTCATGGTGCACGGCGGCGGCTGGCGGCGCGGCAGCAAATCCGCCGCCAGCGTGGTAGACAACAAGGCAGACCACTGGCTGCCACGCGGTGTCGCCTTGATCTCGATCGATTACCGCCTGCTACCCACAGACCCACTGCAACAAACCGCTGACGTCGCTGCCGCCCTCGCTTTCATCCAGCACAACGCGGCGCAATGGAAAATAGACCCACAGCGACTGGTATTGATGGGCCATTCCGCCGGCGCGCATCTGGTCGCCTTGCTCAGTGCCAAGGTTGCAACGATGGGCGACAGCGAGTTGCAGCCCTGGCTTGGCACCTTAGCCCTCGACAGCGCCGCGTTCGACGTGCCCGCCATCATGCAGTCTCGTCACCTGCGCCTGTATGACAACGCCTTTGGCAAAGACCCGGCGTTCTGGCAGGCGGTTTCACCCTTGCATCAGTTGACGCAAGGCATGCCGCCGCTGCTGGCGGTCTGCTCGTCCAAACGCGATACGCCCTGCCCGCAAGCGCGCGCATTTGCCAGCAAGGCGCGCGAACTGGGCCGCCGCGTTGAGGTAATCCCGCTCGACATGACGCACCGCGAGATCAATTCCGCGCTGGGCTTCGATCCGGCCTACACCGCGCAGGTAGATAAATTTCTTGCCAGCCTGGACCCCGCATTCGCAGCGCCGCGAGGCACGCAATGAGCGCCCTCGCGCCCGGTCGGCTGGCGGCCGCCGCCATGGCTTTCCTGCTCTGGGGTGGCTGGGCGTTGCTGGCCAACTGGCCGGCGGGGCACCGGGATGCCGTGACCGCCGGCCTGCTGCAGGGCTGTGCCAGCGCCATCATTACGCTGATCATGGCAGTCTGTGTCGGGGCGCTCTTTGCGCGTTTGCCCGGCCCGCTGCCGCGCATCGTACTGCCGCCCCTGCTGATCGTTTCGGTCAGTTTCAGCACGCTCTGGCTGGCACATACCGCCAACGCCACGCCCACACTCTGGGCCACCATTGTGCCGCCTAGCGTACTGGCCTTCGTCTATTGCCTGTATCTCACCTTATCGCTGGCGCGTGATGCCGGCGCCCGTTCTTCGGAGCAGTAAACCATGACCGACCTGAGTAACCGCCGCCCCCTGAAAATCCGCGACCAGCGAATGATGCGCCGCTTCGCCGCCTGGCTTAGCCGCCGCAGCGTCACGCCCAACCAGATTTCCTTGCTCAGCGTGGTGTTTGCCCTGGGCGGGGGCGCAGCGCTGGTAATGGCCGGGCAGACGCTGGCGAGCGAACGCTCGCTGTGGTTTCTGGCCGCCGCGCTGCTGATTCAACTGCGCCTGCTGTGCAACCTGTTTGATGGCATGGTGGCAATGGAAGGCGGCAAGCAGACGCTGGCTGGCGAGCTGTTCAACGATGTGCCGGATCGTATCGCCGATCCGCTGCTGATCGTCGCCTGCGGCTTTGCGCTGCCGGACTACCCCAGCGCCATGTGGCTGGCCTGGCTCGGCGCGTTACTGGCAGTGATGACCGCCTACATTCGCGTGCTGGGGGTGTCGCTCGGCTTGCCCGCGGATTTTCGCGGCCCCATGGCCAAGCAGCAGCGCATGGCGCTGATCACCGCCGCTGCCGTTATTTCGGCATTGGAAATTTTCTGGGGCCACTACGGCATGGTGCTCTGGATCAGCCTGATCGTTCTGGTGGTGGGTAGCGCAATGACCGCGCTGCGCCGCCTGATTGGCGCCTACCTGCGCCTGCAACAACGTGGAGCCAACTGAAATGGATATCGGCCTGCCCTTCATGCTCGACCTCACCCCCAATGCCCTGGGCGCCATGCTGGTAGTACTGGTCATGCTGGTAGTCGCCTCAATCACCCAGTGGCGTCTGCGCTCGCGCTTAAGCCCGGAAGCACATCTGGAGCTCAAACAGCGCATCAACTCCTGGTGGGTGATGGTCGCGGTGGTGTTCACCGCACTGATGATTGGCCAGGTCGCATCGCTGATCTTCTTCGCCATATTGAGCTTCATCGCCCTGCGCGAGATTTTCTCCATCCTGCCAGTACGCATCAGCGACCGCCGACTGATCCTCGCGCTCTATTTCATGGTGCCGCTGCAGTACTACTGGATTGCCACCGACTGGTACGGCATGTTCATCGTCTTCATCCCGGTTTACCTGTTCCTGCTGATTCCCTTCGGCCTGCTGATGCTCGGCGAAACCAAGGGTTTTATTCGTGCTGTTGGCTCGTACCAGTGGGCGATCATGACCACGGTATTCGCCATCAGCCACGTGGCTTACCTGCTGATGCTGCCGGCGGATCAGAACGCCTCTGGTGGCGGCGTCGGCCTGGTGCTGTATCTGGTCTTCCTCACCCAATTCAACGACGTGGCGCAGTACATCTGGGGCAAGAAGTTTGGCGAGCGCAAGATTGTGCCGACCATCAGCCCGAACAAAACCTGGGCTGGTTTCCTTGGCGGTGTTGCCACCACCACACTGCTGGGCGGTCTGCTCGCGCCCTGGCTTACGCCGCTGAGTTTCTGGCAGGGGCTGGCAGCCGGCCTGCTGATCGGCATCGCCGGGTTTATTGGCGACCTGACCATCTCTGCGGTCAAGCGTGATCTGCGCATCAAGGACACCAGCCAACTGATTCCCGGTCACGGCGGCATTCTCGATCGCATCGACAGCCTGATGTACACCGCGCCACTATTCTTCCACTTCCTCGTTTACACCAGCTACTGAGGCCGCCATGCCGTTCTTTAAACGTCTGCCCAAACGGCTGTTCTTTCTGCTGGTGGTCAAACCGGTCGTGTATCTGCTGCTGGGCCTGAACATCTACTCAGTGCAGCGCCTGCCCACACGCGGCCCGTCAATCCTTGCCGCCAACCACAACAGCCACCTGGACACCCTGGTGCTGATGGCGCTCTACCCGCTCAGCCAACTGCACCGCGTGCGCCCGGTCGCTGCCGCCGACTACTTTTTGCGTAACCGCTTTACCGCTTGGCTATCGCTCAACGTCATCGGCATCATTCCGCTGGATCGGCAGGGGCAAGTCGACAAGGAAAAGGTCTTTGATCAGTGCCAGCAGGCCCTGGCCAACGAAGAAATCCTGCTGCTCTTCCCCGAAGGTAGCCGCGGCGAAGCCGAACAACTGCAACCACTACGCAAAGGCATCTACCACCTCGCCCGCAGCCACCCCGGCACCACCGTCACCCCTATCGCCATGCACGGCCTCGGCCGCGCCCTGCCCAAAGGCGAATCCATGCTGGTGCCGTTTAACTGCGACGTGGTGATTGGTGAGGCGCTGACACCGGGTGAGGACAGTAATGTGTTTATGCAGGAGTTGCAGGCGTCGCTGGAGGAATTGTTGGCGGCGTGTATTACGCGGCGGGATGAGCGGTGGGAGGATTAAGACCACCGGTGTAAGTAATTGCGTTCAGATAAACACATTCTTATGCCCTGATTTTCTTGTGGCAGAGATAACTTTATCGCTCTGAACAGAACGCTTCACCTAGCCCATTTCGAATAGGAGCTGGTCGAAACTGTTAATGGCGCAGCTGTCGTAGCTCAATACTTCCTGAACTGGATCGCACAGCAACTCCTGGGAACAGCCAAATCAAAGTACGATGACCGCTGACTACCAATCCGCCTAAGTAAAAACGTTAGAGGAACGGACTCTTCTCCGTATAGCTATTCTTCATCAAAATAATCGCTATCCAGCTTTGGCAACTTGAGCAAACGAGATGTCACACCGACTTCGTGATCCATCATCAGCTTGACCAGTCGATTGCCGTCTACCAGTACCATGCCTTCTACAGATCGGGAGAATTCGACCGCCTGCGCTGTGAAACCAGACGTGGTTATAAATACGCCACGCTTGGCTTTCTGGCCTGCCAGTGCGCCGAAGAAGGCTTGGAGCTCTGGACGGCCAACGGTGCTCTGCCAACGCTTTGCCTGAACATAGACTTTTTCCAACCCGAGCTTGTCGAGCGAGATAACGCCGTCAATGCCGCCATCACCGCTCCCCCCCACACGCTGCAAATCTGCACGGCTAGTGCCATAGCCAAGGCTATGCAGCACATCCAATACAATGACTTCAAAGCGGTTAGGGCTGACTTGCAAAAGACTATCCAAAAGATCAGCTGCAGTTGCTTCCCTCAGCTCACGCAGGGCCTGCTCCAAACGATCATCAGGGCTTACTGTTGCAGAGTTAGCCAGAAGTACGGATTGCTCTTGCCCATCGAGAGCAACCGCGTCAGGTGGCGACTTGAGTTTTACATTCATGAATCCGATGGCGAGCTGTTCGACTTTTTCGGCGCTAAGAGGAGCAGGGTTCTGTGCAGCGTAAACCGCCCCGGCATCCGTAAGCTTCCAATACCCACGCTTGGCGCTGCTAGACAAGCCTGCCCGCTTTAGGCGGTCATGCGCCCAGCCAGCACGGTTTTTGTAAGTGGCTTGGCCGCTGGCTATCAGTTCTTGGCGCTGTGCTTCAGACAAATTCAGCGCATTTGCAGCGGCGTCATGAGCCACACGCGCTGTCGAGCCACCGGGATTGGCTGCCAAGTAGCGAAGAATCGGTTCAATAAACTGGTCGTAGGTTGGAACTGACATTGCGTCTCCAAGTGCAGACTTGATGGGGCAACCGGCTTAAAGGCTCTGCCTGGTTTTGCACTTCGGAAAAGTGGAGCATCCCCAAAATTTTTGCCCAGCTTTCACCCCTGACTTCACGGTACGAATTACCAGCGCACTGCCACATTTCGGGCATTGCCGCTCAGCTGTCGGATCACTACGCCGCTTAAGGTTCTGCGCGTGCTCGCGGTGAGTAGCGAGGGTAGGTGCGCGGCGGCCGGTTTTCAGGGCTTTGAGCATGGCGTTGACTTCCGCCTCGCTGAACACGCGTTGCTGGAATGACTTGATATAGCGAATAAAGCCGATGCCTTGGGTCACGTTAGCGGGCAGCTCGGTTTTAAAGGTACTGCCGCCGACAAAGGTGATAACCGAGTGCAGGTGCTGGGGGTTAAGGCCCAGCGTGGCTTCTATCGCTTTGAGGTGTTTGTAGTTCTGCCGCAGCGGGTTCTGGAATTTGAAGCTGCGCTTGTAGAGCTTCTGCGTCCAATGGGCTTGTTTTTCGCTGCCGAAAACCCAGCCGCTCATGTTTTTCGTCTCTAGCACGAAGATGCCGTAGGACGAGAGGAAGACGTGGTCGATCTGTGTGGTGCCGTCTGAGGTATTCAAGGTGACGTTATGCAAGCGGCGGTAAATCTGGTTGTCCAACTGCCAATGGGCGAATAGCCGCACCAGCAGCTCGCCGATATAACCTTTGAACCAAGGCGACTTGAGTAGCCCGGCGAGCAACATCAGCGGGATAAGCCAGCTGAGCATGCCCCATGCCTGCGCGATGATGGGAGAGAAATCCATTTCCTGTCCTTGCGTTATTCTGAGTCCACTGGCCTGAGCTGCATGGCCTGATTTAACGAACCCGGTTTACCTGGATAGTACCTAAATTTAGTTTGATGGCACGATAATATTGCGGCCGCTCCGTACAGGCTCGCATCGTCGATGCCATTCAGGCTAGTACAAAGGGTTTCGCTTACCACTTATACGTGACCAAAGGGTTTGCTGCCAAATCCAGGAGGAGCGTTCCGCCGGCTGCTTCCCGCTATAAGCCTTAGCGTTTCTTTGCCAGCAATTCAGAGCGCCCCATCACTTCACTGCTAGGTTCCGGCTTGCGCGCCCCTGAGAAACCGGCCTCTTCAATAGCAGCATCCAACCCACGTAATTGCGGGGCGGCTTTGGCGCTGCGCAGGGTCTCCATCCCGTCGTTCCAGGCATGCACCATCTGCTTGGCCACATCGCGCCATGCCGGTTCGTTCCTGGATGCCTCAATGACCTCTTTACCCACTTCTACTGCTGACTCACAAAGCTGTTCAACCATGGCAGCGTACTGGCGCGGCGCAATACCCAACACTGATTTAAAGAAGGTTTCCAGCGAACGGCCGGGAGTCCAGGTTTGTCTCCCACCGACGGAAAGCGCTGGTGGGCCAGCTGCGAAACGCGGGTAGGCCTGCGTTGTCACCAGGTCATAGACTGGAGTGAAGGCCACATCCGCACGCGAGGTGTAACACAGTGCGATGTTCTTCGAATGGCAGTCCGCATTACGCACTACATAGTTTGCCAGCAGCTGCCAACCAAGGTGCTCGCTCTGAGCCCGGGTTAGGTCTCTCGGAATGTAGGTCCGTGTGGCCTTCCACACCCGCTCGGTGGAAGGCGAGTACTTTTCATGTGGCGGCAAACCCAGCAACCCGCACGCATCTTCTACTCCCCAGCGGGGCACGCCTTGTTCATCAACATCGAAACGGTCCACTACCAGCACCTTCCCGTCCTCAGACATTTGGCAGGAGGCGACCGGTACAACGTTTAAACGAGCAAGCACGCGCATAGTGTAGAACTCGTTGAAACCGAGAAATGGCGTGCTCTGATCAGAGCCTTTGATGATGTGAAATCCGGTGCGCAGGGTCGGCTTCCCCATGGCCTCCGGCTTCTGCACTGCGTCTGTGGCAATGAACTTCGGCACCACGCCAGAGACGGCGACCCGAGCATATTGACGCACCAACTGGGCGAAGTGTTCTGTGGTGTTTTCTGCCGTGAGCAGTTGGCTTATTTCCAATGGCTGCATTTCACTATCAGGCCGCACACCCTCAGGTGTGACCGACACTCTGCCGATACCTGCGCCTCCGACCAGAGCGAGCAGCGATAAGTCAGTGCCATCAAGCAACGCGCCAAATTCCTCGCGGATAACGCCCAGCAAATATCCTTCAGGAAGGTTCTGCCGGAAAAATGGAAATAGGTCTCGTGGCCAGCGCCATACTTCTTCACGCACGGGCATGGTCAGGCTGACAAAATCTTCCGGCAGTGCGCCTGGCAGGTATTTCAGTACGTATTCATCCCGCTCTCGATAAAGCTTGGCGACTAGCCTGGAGCTGATATGCACGTCGAGCATCATGGCTCGTCTCTCCCTGAGCGCTGCTCTGCGAGGATGTCTTCAACTGTCCTTTCGTGACCGGCCTTTACCAACTTCAAGTCGTAGCCTGCGGCTTCCAGTAAACGAACCAGTGCCGACACACTCATGTCGCCCTTTGCCAGAGTCTCCATGCGCGCCACTGTTGAACGTGACACGCCGGCACGGCTGGCTATTGCTTCCTGGCTTAGGTTCGCATCGCTTCGCGCCTGCTTGAGCATTTCAGACACATCGTACAAGGAGCTCATTTTGTAGCCCTCGGGCATCAAGAAAGAAGAAGATGCCAAGAAATGTAGCCCTTGAGCCACAAAGTTACAACCACTCGCAATCAATATTTGTAGCCCAAAAGCCACAAATAAGTATGTAACAAGGGATACTGTGGCTTGCAGGCTACATTTCTATGGGTGACGCAGTTCTCACGATTCAACGAACTTTTAACCCACATCCCCCTCGTGCCCACCACAACACTCGCCCCAGCCACGCTGCCGTGAGGTATGCCCAATACCCGGATTAAAGCTGTTGGTCGGGTCGAGTTCGCGGTAGAAGTCGGCGAGTGCGGGTTTGGCAACGTAGAGGTGGCCGACATTGTGCTCGGCGGGATATTCGGCGCGGCGCTCGTCCAGCAGCGCCCACATGCGATGCTCCATGGCGAGTGGATCGACGCCCTTGCGCACGATGTAGTCCTGGTGGAAGACGTGGCAGAAGAAGTGGCCGTAGTACAGTTTGTGCACCATGCCCTGCTCCAGCTCGGGCGGCAGGCTTTCTACCCAGTCGCGGTCGTTGCGGCGCAGGGCGATGTCGAGCGCGACTATGTCTTCAACCTCCTTGCGATGTACTTCGCGGTAGCGGATCGCGGCGCCGGCGACGGCGAAGCGATGCAGGAAGGCGCGGCGACCTTCGTCTTCATCGCACTCAAAATAACTGCCGCTGTCCCGTGAGACGAAAAAGCCCCGCAGATGCTCGCGGGTTTGTTCGGCGACGTCATTGGAGACGCGCAGCAGCAGGTGGTGCTCGTAGCGGTCGCGGTACTCGCGCATGCGCTCGGGTAAGTGGCTGGGCAGCAGATCCATGAGTTTCTGGATGATGCGATCGCTCACACCGCGCAACCCAACCCGCTCGAACAGTCCGTCGATGCGGCTCTTGAGCGCAAAGGCGGCGGGCACCTTGGCAGTGCCAAAGCGGTCGATGATCAGGTAGGTGTCCTTGCCGTAGCGCTCGCCAATATCGAAGGCAGTGCGGTGGATGTATTCACCGGCAATCGGCAGGCTGGGCAGACTGGTGAGCAGATAGCGGCGCAGATCGGTGAGGTCCTGCGGGTCGTTGCTGCCGATGTAGAACACGGTGCTGGGCTCCTTGACGAAGGTATCCAGCCGCACGGCAAACAGGCACAGCTTGCCGGCCGAACCCGAGGCTTCAAACAGGCGTGAGGGATCGGCGTTGAAGCGCGCGGGAGTGTCGGCATCCACGTCGCGCACGTGTTCGGAGTAACCTGCATCTGAGGCTTCGGCCGCTTCATTGCGCACGGCGGCTGGGCTGTAGTCGCCCTGCTGCAGACGCGTGAGAATTTCTTCCGGACTTTCGCCCAGCTCAATTCCCAAATGATTGATCAGCGTCAGGCTGCCGTCAGCCTGCACCTGCGCGTAGAGCGCCAGCTCGGTGTAGGCAGGGCCGCGGCGCACCAGGGCGCCGCCGGAGTTGTTGCACACACCGCCGAGTACCGAGGCACCGATGCACGAGGAGCCGATCACCGAATGCGGCTCGCGGCCCAGCGGGGCCAGCTCGCGCTCCAAGCGGTCCAGCGTGGCGCCGGGCAGGCAAACTACCTGCTCGCCCTGGTTGATCAATTGCACGCCGTCCAGACGGCGCGTGCTGATCAGCACAATGTCACGCTCGTAGTTATCGCCATCGGGTGTGGAACCGCCGGTCAGGCCGGTGTTGGCGGCCTGCATGATGACAATGCAATCCGCCGCGACCGCTGCCTGCAAAACCTGCCACTGCTCCAGCAGCGTACCCGGTTGCACTACGGCAAGTACCCGGCCTTCGCCGGTGCGGTGGCCCTTGCGAAAACGTCGGGTCTGCTGGTCGCCGGTCAGCACGTGGCGCGGGCCAACCACGGCGCGAAAACTGGCCAGCAGCGGCTCGCGCGCACTCGTTGCTGCGGCGCTCATAGCCCACGCACCAGCATGTCGGAGTTGATATCGGCGATGGTTTTGGCGCCGGTGAGCACCATGGCCACGCGCATTTCCTTGTCGATCAGCTCCAGCAGGTTGGCTACGCCGGCTTCGCCATCGGCGGCCAATGCGTAAACAAAGGCACGCCCCAGCATGGCGCAGTCAGCACCCAGCGCCAGCATGCGCACCACATCCAGCCCGGTACGCACGCCCGAGTCGGCAAAGATCTTGATTTGCCCTTTCACCGCATCGGCAATCGCTGGCAAAGCGCGTGCAGTCGACAGCACGCCATCCAACTGCCGGCCGCCGTGGTTGGACACCACAATGCCGTCGGCGCCAAAGCTCACGGCATCACGCGCGTCGTCGGCGTCGAGAATGCCTTTGATCACCATGGGGCCGTCCCAGTACTCACGAATCCACTCCAGATCCTGCCAGCAGATGGACGGATCAAAGTTGGCGCCCAGCCAGCCAATGTAATCCGCCAGCCCAGTCGGATTACCGCGATAGGTGGAGATATTGCCGAGATCATGCGGCTTGCCCAGCAGCCCCACATCCAATGCCCAACGCGGGTGCGTCATCGCCTGCAGCATACGGCGCAGTGGCGCGTTCGGGCCGCTCATGCCGGAGTGCGCATCGCGGTAGCGCGCGCCGGGCACCGGCATATCGACGGTAAACACCAGGGTAGTTACCCCGGCCGCCTTGGCGCGTTCCAGTGCGTTCTTCATAAAGCCACGGTCTTTCAGCACATAGAGCTGAAACCACATGGGCCGCTGAATCGCTGGCGCAACTTCTTCGATCGGGCAAACCGAGACGGTAGACAGGGTAAAGGGAATGCCTTTTGTCGCCGCCGCGCGCGCTGCCTGCACCTCGCCCCGACGGGCGTACATGCCGGTCAGGCCGACCGGCGCCAGCGCTACCGGCATAGCCAGGGTTTCGCTGAACAGCCGGGTTTCCAGGCTCAGCTCCGACATGTCGTTGAGTACTCGCTGGCGCAGCGCGATATCGGCCAGGTCCGCTACGTTGCGTTTGAGCGTGTGCTCGGCATAGGCGCCGCCATCGATGTAATGGAACAGGAACGGCGGCAGGCGGCGCTTGGCGGCCGCGCGGTAGTCGGTGGAGGCAGAGATGATCATGTGGGTGTCCCGTTTTCACTTGTACGGCAAACGCCCCGGCGGCAACCGGGGCGCGTTCAAAGCTGGTGTTAGCTGGCCAGCAGCGGATCACTGGCGTTGAGCACGTAGACCGCAAACAGCGCGATCAGGCCCGTTGCCAGCACATAGTAAAGCGTTGGCCAGACGGTGCGCCGCAGGGTGGTGCCTTCACGGCCCAGCAAGCCCACTGTGGCAGACGCCGCCACCACGTTGTGAATCGCAATCATGTTACCCGCTGCGGCGCCAATCGCCTGCGCGGCCACCACCAGCGCGGTGGACAGCCCGAGGTTACTGGCAACACCGAACTGAAACTGGCTGAACATCATATTGGACACCGTGTTGGAGCCGGCAAGGAAGGCACCCAGCGCCCCGATGGCCGGCGCAAACAGCGGGTAGATGCCGCCCACGCTGTCTGCCACGTATCGCGCCATCACGATCGGCATGCTCGGCAGGTCGGCGGCGTTAACGCCGGAGTTGATTAGAATCCGCACCATGGGCACGGTAAACAACAATACAAAACCGGCGCTCAATAACACCCCGCCGGACTCTTTCGCCGCCTTGCCCAGATCGCGCAGCTGCATGCGATGCAGGAAAAAGGTCATCAGTACCACCATCACCAGAATGCCGCCCGGCAGGTAGAGCGGCTGCACGCCGGCGCTGATGCCCGCCTCGCCCAGCAGGTCAGTCGCGCCGAACGAGATCGACTTGAACAGCGCGGTGACCTCAGGGAACACGCGGCTGATGACCAGAATCAGGCCTACCAGCAAATAGGGCAACCAAGCGCGGAAGCTGCTCATCGGCCGTGCGGTCAGATCCTCGAGTTTCATCTCGATGCTGCCCATCCACTGCGCCGGCCACTGCTCACGTGGGGCAAAGTCCCAGGTGGTTTTTGGCACCAGAAAGCCGAACCGTGCGGCGGTAGTAACCACCGCCAGGCCGACCAGGCTGCCCATCAGCGCGGGGAACTCCGGCCCCAGCAAGATGCCGGTCAGCATGTACGGGATGGTGACCGACACGCCAGCGAAGAGCGCAAAGGGCAACACTTCAAACACCGCACGCCAGCTTTTATCGCGGCCAAAAAAGCGTACCAGCATGATGACCATTACCAGCGGCATCACCGTGCCGACCAGGGCGTGAATGATCGCTACCTGACTGGTGATCAACTGCAGATAGGCTTCCCAGCTGGAACCGCTGGCGGCCAGCTGTTCGCCAATGGCCGCATGGTCCAGCCCGGTGCTGACGCCAACGATAATCGGCGTACCTACTGCGCCAAAAGAGACCGGCGTGCTCTGCACCAGCATGCCCATCAGCACCGCCGCCATGGACGGGAAGCCGATGGCAACCAGCAAGGGCGCGGCAATCGCCGCCGGCGTACCGAAGCCGGAGGCGCCTTCGATGAAGCAGCCGAACAGCCAGGCAATGATGATGGCCTGAATACGGCGGTCCGGGCTGATGGTGGTGAAACCGGCACGAATGGCGGTGATGCCGCCGGAATGCTTGAGTGTATTGAGCAGCAGAATGGCGCCGAAGATGATCCACAGCAGCCCCAGCGTGACGATCAACCCCTGCAGGGTAGATGCCAGTACACGGTTGACGCTCATGTCCCAGCCGAACAGTGCAATCGCGGCACTGACCAGATACACCAGTGGCATGGCGCGCCGCGCCGGCCAACGCAGGCCGATCAGCAGAACGCCGGCCAGCAATATGGGGGTAAAGGCCAGCAAGGCCAGAAATCCGGATGACATGAAGCACTCCTGCAAAGGGTTCTTTCTAGTTGTTGTTTAGGTTAATTGGTAATACCAATTTACAATTCAGGCCAGCCAGATTAAAAAAGCATCACCCCGCTGTCAAACTCTGGAAGGTAGACTTTGGTATAGGCGGTTTGGCGCAGCACTTGCCCCGCGCGCTCAAGCCCGCCAGAATTCACCGATTGGTAAGACCAAAAAGGACAACTAATGGAAGTGGGACAGGTTCGACAGCGCAGGCTGGCGGACAACATAGTCGAACAGCTGGAGACCATGATTCTGGAAGGCACGCTGCAGCCTGGCCAGCGGTTGCCGGCCGAGCGTGCGCTGGCTGAGCAATTTGGCGTGTCGCGTCCGTCGCTGCGCGAGGCGGTACAAAAACTCGCCGCCAAGGGGCTGCTGACCAGCCGTCAGGGTGGCGGCAATTACGTCAGTGAAAATCTTGGCTCCAGCTTCAGTGATCCGCTACTCGGGCTACTCGAAGGTCGCCCCGAAGCGCAGCGCGACCTGCTGGAGTTTCGGCACACGCTGGAGGCCGATTGCGCCTACTACGCCGCCAAGCGTGCCACCGAACTGGATCGTCAGAACCTGCAGGCCGCTTACGATAGTTTGCAGGCGTGCTACGCCAGCGGTAGCAAGGCCAGCCGCGCCGAAGAAGGCGCCGCCGATGCGCGCTTTCACCTGGCGATTGCCGAAGCCAGCCACAACATGGTGCTGCTGCATACCATCCGCGGCCTGTTCGACCTGCTGAAACGCAACGTAGTAACCAATATTGGTGGCATGTATGCGCTGCGCGAAGAAAGCCGTCGCATGCTGGTAGCCCAGCATGGCGCCTTGTTTGAAGCCATCATGCAGGGCCAGGCGGACGAGGCCCGCCGCCAGGCCAGCGAGCACATCAGTTACGTGCAGGAAGTGCTGGACCAAAGCCAGCAGGAAAGCCTGCGCCTGGCCCGCGCGCAGCGCCGTGATGGCACGCCAAAGCGCTAACACTCTCCCTTAGCGCGTGGTGGAGCTACCCAACCAGTCGCGCAGCACCTCGGCACTGTGCTCACCCAACAGCGGCGGCGCGCTGCGGTATTCCACCGGCGTACGGGACAGGCGTATGGGGTTGGCCACCAGCGCGACCTCACCCGAGAGCGCATGCGGCAGGCTGATTTGCACGCCACGCGCCTGGATCTGTGCATCAGCAAACACCTGCGCCAGATCGTTGATCGGCCCGCAAGGCACACCGGCCTGCTCCAGCGCGGCAATCCACTCGGCGGTGGTACGAAACACCGTCGCCTGACGGATCAACGGTATCAGCTCCGCGCGGTGGGCGACCCGCTGCGCATTGCTGGCAAAGCGCGCATCACTGGCCCATTCCGGATGCCCGGCGACGTCACAGAAGCGGCGGAACTGGCCATCATTTCCTACTGTGAGAATGAAATCGCCATCGGCCGTAGGAAAGTCCTGATAGGGGACAATATTGGGGTGCGCGTTGCCCAGGCGCTGCGGTGCGACACCGGTGGCCAGATAATTCAGTGCCTGATTGCCCAGACAAGCCACCTGTACGTCGAGCAACGCCAGATCAATATACTGACCCAGGCCGCTGCGCTCACGCTCGTTCAGTGCAGCCAGGACCGCATTACTGGCGTACAGCCCGGTCAGAATATCGGTCAGAGCAACGCCGACCTTGACCGGCCCTGCGCCCTCCTCATCGGCTGCCTTGCCAGTCACGCTCATCAGGCCGCCCATGGCCTGAATCATGAAATCGTAGCCTGCTCGCTTGGCGTAGGGGCCAGTCTGCCCAAAGCCGGTGATCGAGCAATAAATCAATCGCGGATTCAACTGCTGCAAGCTGGCGTAATCCAACCCGTAGGCCGCCAGACCGCCTACCTTGAAGTTCTCGATCAGCACATCGGCCTTGGCCACCAGCTCGCGGACCTGCTGCTGACCTTCCGGCTGGGTAAAGTCGATGGTGATCGAGCGCTTGTTGCGATTGGCCGACAGAAAATACGCCGCCTCGGAGGTATCGCGCCCCTCGGCATCACGCAGATAGGGCGGCCCCCAGGCGCGGGTGTCGTCACCCACCTCAGGCCGCTCGACCTTGACCACGTCTGCACCCAGATCGGCCAGCATCTGCCCGGCCCAGGGGCCAGCCAGTACGCGGGAGAGATCGAGGACTTTCAGGCCAGACAAAGCGCTCATTTCGTTAGCTCCAAGCGGCAAGCTTCAAGCGGCAAGCTAACCGAGCAAATTCGCGGTGAGTTCAAACGGGTCGCCCTGATGCGACCATGAAGGCAAGCAGATCTGCTTGCCGTACTACTGCGGCAGCCAGCCCAACGAGGGACTGCTTACCGCTTGTAGCTTGTAACTTGCTGCTACCTTCAAGCGTTAGAAGAACGCCTGAAGGCCCGTCTGCGCGCGGCCGAGAATGAGCGCGTGCACATCGTGGGTACCTTCGTAGGTGTTGACTACTTCCAGGTTGACCACGTGGCGGATTACGCCGTACTCGTCGGAGATGCCGTTGCCGCCGAGCATGTCGCGAGCAACGCGGGCGATGTCCAGCGATTTGCCGCAGGAGTTGCGCTTCATAATGGAGGTGATTTCCACCGCAGCGGTGCCTTCATCCTTCATACGACCCAGGCGCAGGCAGCCTTGCAGCGCCAGGGTGATCTCGGTCTGCATGTCCGCCAGTTTCTTTTGCACCAGCTGAGTCTGCGCCAGCGGGCGACCGAACTGCAGCCGGTCCATGGTGTACTGACGGGCGGTGTGCCAGCAGAACTCGGCGGCGCCCAGCGCGCCCCAGGAAATGCCATAACGCGCAGAGTTCAAGCAGGTGAACGGGCCTTTCAGACCAGTCACGTGCGGCAGCATGTTCTCTTCCGGCACGAACACGTCTTCCATCACGATTTCACCGGTGATCGAGGTACGCAGGCCAACCTTGCCCTTGATGGCTGGCGCGCTAAGGCCTTTCCAGCCCTTCTCCAGAATGAAGCCACGAATTACATCGTCGTCGGTCTTGGCCCAGACCACAAACACATCGGCGATGGGGCTGTTGGTGATCCACATTTTGGCGCCCTTGAGCAGGTAGCCGCCTTCGGTGCTGCGTGCGCGGGTAATCATCGAGCCCGGATCGGAGCCGTGGTTCGGCTCGGTCAAGCCGAAGCAGCCGATGTGCTCACCGGAGGCCAGCTTGGGCAGATACTTCTGCTTCTGCTCCTCAGAACCAAATTCGTTGATCGGTACCATCACCAGGGAGGACTGCACGCTCATCATCGAGCGGTAGCCGGAATCCACACGCTCGACTTCGCGGGCGATCAGACCGTAGCACACGTAGTTCAGGCCGCTGCCGCCGTACTGCTCGGGAATGGTTGCACCCAGCAGGCCCAGCTCGCCCATTTCACGGAAGATCTCAACATCGGTCTGCTCGTTGCGGAAGGAGTTGAGCACACGCGGCATCAACTTTTCCTGGCAGTACTGACGTGCGCTGTCACGCACCATGCGCTCTTCTTCGGTCAGTTGCTGGTCCAGCAACAACGGATCTTCCCAGTTGAAACTTGCTTTCGATGCGGCCATGAAAACTCCGATAGTCAGGATGTGGGTACAGAGCCCCGTGCGGGACCCTCAGTGGCAGTAACTGTACGCACAGAGATTTGGGCTAACAAGCGTCTTTTGCGCAGCAGCTTGTGCTAAATTGGAACTCCGAAAAAACATAGCGACAAGCCGCAAGCTTCAAGCGGCAGGCAGCACCGGCCCAGCGCACGGACAGCTTGGCGCTTTATACTTATAGCTTATCGCTGCTCCAAAGGAGCCCCATGCGCCGCAAAATCCCACCGACCCAGGCCCTCATTTGTTTCGAGTCTTCGGCCCGGCATGAAAGCTTTACCAAGGCTGCAGAAGAGCTGTCGCTGACCCAGAGCGCCGTCTGCCGGCAGATTGCCAACCTGGAGGAGTTTCTCGATATTCAGCTGTTCCGCCGCACACGGCGCGGTGTAAAGCTGACCGACGCAGGGCAAACCTATAGCCGGCGAATCGCCAGCCGGCTGGATGCGGTAGAGCGCGACACGCTCTCTGTGATGGGTAACCAGGGTACGGCGACGCTGGAGCTGGCGTTGGTGCCGACCTTTGGCACCCAATGGCTGCTGCCAAGGCTAGGCGACTTTCTGCGCCAGCATCCGCAGATCACCGTCAACCTGACCAACCGCACGCGGCCCTTTCTGTTTGCCGATACCGAGTTCGACGCCGCCATCTACTTCGGCGACGGCGAGTGGTCGGGTACACAAACACATTTTCTGATGAAGGAATCGCCCATTCCGGTGTGCAGCCCGGCACTGATAGCACCGCAACATCAGCTGACGCCAGAGCAGATTGCCGAGCTGCCATTGCTGCAGCAAACCACCCGGCCGTACGCCTGGCGGCAATGGTTTGCGGCGGTAGATATGCGCGTTGAGCACGACCTCAACGGCACGCGGCTGGAGCTGTTCTCCATGCTCGCGCAGGCCGCCATGCATGGCTTGGGCGTGGCACTGATCCCGCCGTTTCTGATTCGCAACGAGCTGGCCGAGGGGCGCTTGATCAGCCCCTGCGCGCGCAGTTTCGACAGCGCCAACAGTTACTTTCTGGTGATTCCAGAACGCAAGGCTGAATCCGCTGCGCTACTGGCATTTCGTGACTGGCTGACCGCTGAAGCAGAGCGCTATCGCTTGGAGAACAGCTGATTGCCGTCTGTCGTCACTTGATACAGACAAAAAAAGGGCCTCCGAAGAGACCCTGAGCACAACTTGGAATACTCTCAGGCGCTTACTGACGCACGCCTTCAACACTGATGATCAGCTCGACTTCCTGCGAGGCCGGGCCCAGATCCATGGAGATATCGAAGTCCTTCAGCGCCAGCGTGGTGGTGCCGGAGAAACCGGCGCGGTAGCCGCCCCATGGATCTTCGCCTTCACCGATGAACTTGGCATCCAGCACCACCGGCTTGGTCACGCCATTGAGCGTCAGGTTGCCGGTGATATGGGCGGTGTCATCACCGGTCATCTCTACCTTGCTTGACTCGAAGGTCGCGGTGGGGTGCTCGGCCACGTTGAGGAAGTCGTCGCTGCGCAGATGCTTGTCACGCTCGGCGTGGTTGGAGTCGACGCTGGTGGTGTTGATGCTGACCTTGACCGCACTGGCTTCGGGCTTGTCGGCATCCCAGCTGAAGTCGCCACTGAAGTCGTTGAAGCGCCCGTAGATCCAGCTATAACCCAGGTGGCTGATCTTGAAATTGATTGAGGCGTGCTGCCCCTGTTGATCGATGACGTAATCGGCAGCCTGCAGTGAGCCCGACAATGCCAGCAAACCACCCAGAGCCAATCCTGCGAATGTCTTTTTCATGCTAACTCTCCTTGGTATTGTTCAACCGCATGCCCAGCATGCGGCGCAATGTATCGTCACGATCCAGCCAGTGGTGCTTGAGTGCGCCCAGCGCATGCAAGGCCACCAGCCCGAGTACTCCCATCGCCACCCAGTAATGCACAGCACCGGCACGATCAGCCTGTTGCGGCAAACCGGTTACCAGCGCCGGCACCTCGAACCAGCCGAACAGGCTGATACCCTGCCCCTTGGCGGTTGAAATCAGGTAGCCGCTTATCACGATGATGGCCAGCAACAGGTACAACAGCAGGTGCACCGTCGCCGACAGGGTGATCTCCCATGGCTTGTGGCCGGGGACCGCCTCTGGTTTACGGTTGATCAACCGCCACCCTAACCGCCCCAGCAGCAACGCCGCCAGCAGCAGGCCGATGCTCTTGTGCCAGAACGGCGCACTGGTGTAATAGGGGCTGTAATAGGTCAGGCCGGTCATCCACAGACCCAGCGCAATCAGGCCGAACACGCCCAGCGCCATCAGCCAGTGCAGGCAGACGCTGATCGATCCATAGCGTTGAGCGGTGTTGCGCAAGGGCATGACTGGCTCCCGTTATTTCGGCACATGATCCCATCGAGAGATAGAGACAAAAAGCGCAATATTTGGTTCTAACCCATCAGGTTTCCATATATTTCAGGCAGAAAAAAACCTCCCGCCGCGGCTGCGTGGGAGGTTTTTCTGATACCCGGTCGACTTAGAAAAACAGTCGCTTGAGCTCATATCCCGGATCACTGGCGCGCATGAAGGCCTCGCCAACCAGGAAACTGTAAACGCCGTGCGCCAACATGAGTTCAACGTCGGTGCGGTGCAGAATGCCACTCTCGGTGACCAGCGTCTTGCCCTTGGGAATCTGTGGTAGCAACTCCAGCGTAGTATCGAGGGTAACCTCAAAGGTATGCAGGTTACGGTTGTTGATACCGATAAGCGGGGTCTCCAGCTTGAGCCCGCGCTCCAGCTCAGCGGCGTCATGCACCTCAACCAGTACGTCGAGCCCGTGCTGCTTCGCGGTGGCCGCCAGCTCGTGCATCTGCCCATCCTCCAGGCAGGCCGCGATCAGCAGAATGCAGTCGGCACCCAGCGCGCGCGCCTCGACCACTTGATAGGGATCCACCATGAAGTCCTTACGAATGACCGGCAGCGCACAGGCGCTGCGAGCCTGCTGCAGGTAATCGTCGTGGCCCTGAAAGAAGTCAACATCGGTCAGCACCGAAAGGCAGGCCGCCCCGCCCTCTTCATAGCTGTGCGCAATGGCAGCCGGATCGAAGTCCTCGCGCAGCACGCCCTTGCTGGGCGATGCCTTCTTGATCTCGGCGATCACCGCCGGCTTGCGCGCACTGGCGCGGCTTTGCAGCGCCGCCGCGAAGCCGCGGGTTCGCGAAGCCGCGCCAGCTTGGGTCTCCAGTTCCTGCAGCGATACGCGGGCACTACGCTCAGCGACTTCTTCGTATTTGCGCGCGACAATGTTCTGCAAAATCGTTGGTACCGTCATTGTGCGGCCTCCTCTCTGAACACCTCGGTGAACGCCACCAGCTCATTGAGCTTTTCCCGAGCCAGCCCTGAGTAGAGCGCATCGGAGGCCAATTTCACACCTTCCTGCAACGAGGTGGCGTGATCTGCGGCGTAGAGCGCAGCGCCCGCATTGAGAATGATGATATCCGCCGCCTTCTCGCCGGCCTCGGTGGTGCGCTTGCCCAGCGCATCGCGAATCAGCGTCAGCGACGCTTCAGGGCCCTCAACGGTCAGGCCAATCAGACTGCGGCTTTTGATACCCAACTCTTCAGGGCTTACGTCGTACTCGCGCACCTCGCCGTCCTTGAGTTCGGCAATGTGGCTGGTAGAAGCCAGGCTGAGCTCGTCCAGCCCGTCCTTGGAATGCACCACCAGCACATGCTCGCTACCCAGCCGCTTGAGTACTTCGGCGATGGGGCGGCACAGCGCTTCGGAAAACACACCAATAACCTGATGCTTGACGCCAGCAGGATTGGTCATTGGCCCCAGCATGTTGAAAATGGTACGCATGCCCAACTCGCGCCGCGGGCCAATGGCATGCTTCATAGCGCCGTGGTGGGCGGGGGCAAACATAAAGCCGACGCCCACGCTTTCGACGCAGCGCGCTACCTGTTCCGGCGTGAGATCCAGATTCACGCCCGCCGCTTCCAGCAGATCGGCGCTGCCGCTCTTGCCGGAAACGGCGCGGTTGCCGTGTTTGGCAACCTTGCCACCCGCAGCTGCCACCACCAAGGCCGCGGCGGTAGACACGTTGAAGATGTTGGCGCCATCACCGCCGGTGCCACAGGTATCGACCAGGCGCTCGGCAGCAATGCTGACACCTGAGGCCAGCTCACGCATGACCATGGCCGCACCGGTGATCTCGTCCAGCGTTTCACTCTTCATGCGCAGCGCGACCAGAAAGCCGCCGACCTGTGCGTCGGTGCATTGGCCGGTCATGATCTGGCGCATCACGTCCTGCATTTCTTCGGTACTCAGATCCAGCTGGTCAACCGCCTTGCCGAGGGCTGTCTTGATGTCCATAGACTCTCCTTTGCTCCGCATCAGCCGCGCAGGCCGCCTTGCTGCTTGAGAAAATTATCCAGTAGTTCGTGGCCCTGATCCGAGAGAATGGACTCGGGATGAAACTGTACGCCCTCGATCATGAACTCGCGGTGCCGCACGCCCATGATCTCGTCCACATTGCCCTGTTCGTCCTGGGTCCAGGCCGTCAGCTCCAGACAGTCCGGCAGCGTCTCGCGGCTGATCACCAGCGAGTGGTAGCGGGTCACGGTCAGCGGGTTGTTCAGCCCGGCAAACACGCCCAGCCCCTCATGGTAGACCGGGCTGGTCTTGCCGTGCATGACCTGACGCGCGCGCACCACGTCACCGCCAAAGGCCTGGCCAATGCTCTGGTGCCCCAGGCAGATACCCAGAATCGGCAGTTTGCCGGCAAAGTGCTTGAGCACCGGCACCGACACGCCCGCTTCATTCGGCGTGCAGGGACCGGGCGACACTACGATGCGTTCAGGCTTCAGCGCTTCGATCTCGGCGACGCTCAGTTCGTCGTTGCGAATAACCTTTACATCAGCGCCCAGCTCGCCCAGGTACTGCACGACGTTGTAGGTAAAGGAGTCGTAGTTATCAATCATTAACAGCATGGTATTGCTCCTTTACCGGGCGGCTTGTTCAGCCAGAGCGATGGCACGAAACATGGCACGACGCTTGTTGATGGTTTCTTCCCACTCCAGCGCGGGTACCGAATCGGCAACAATGCCGGCCCCGGCCTGCACGTGCAGTTCGCCGTCCTTGATCACCGCGGTGCGAATGGCGATCGCGGTGTCCATGTTGCCGTTCCACGCCCAGTAGCCTACCGCGCCGCCGTAAACACCGCGTTTGACCGGCTCCAGCTCGTCAATGATCTCGATAGCGCGGATCTTGGGCGCGCCCGACAGGGTGCCGGCCGGCAATATGGCGCGCAGGGCGTCCATCGCATTCAGCTCTGACTTCAGATGGCCCTGCACATTGGAAACGATGTGCATGACGTTGGAATAACGCTCGATCACCATCTTCTCCGTCAGTTGCACCTTGCCAATCTCGGCAACGCGCCCCACATCGTTGCGGCCCAGGTCGATCAGCATCAGGTGTTCGGCGATCTCCTTGGCATCTGAGAGCAGGTCCTGCTCCAACGCTAGATCCTCTTCCTCGGTGGCGCCGCGTGGCCGCGTGCCGGCAATCGGCCGCACCGTGACTTCGCCCTCTTCCACCCGCACCAGTACCTCGGGCGAACTGCCGACCACGTGAAAGTCGCCAAAGTTGAAGAAATACATATAAGGCGTTGGATTCTGGCTGCGCAACGCGCGATACAGATCGATCGGCTCGGCCTTGAATCGCACGCTCATGCGCTGCGAGGGCACCACCTGCATGCAGTCGCCGGCCAGAATGTATTCCTTGACGGTCTCGACCGCGCGCTCGAAGTGCTCGCGGGTAAAGCTGGCGCGGTAGTCCAGATCGATGTCGACCGGCGCGTTCAAGTCCAGCAGCTTGCGCGGCTGCATGGGCTGGCGCAATTGTTCCAGCAACTGATCCAGACGCACATTGGCCTGGGCGTAGGCGTCGCTCTGCGCCGGGTCGGCCAGCACGATGGCGTGCAGCTTGCCGGCCAGATTGTCGAACACCACCACTTCATCAGACACCATCAACAGAATGTCCGGCGTGCCGAGCACATCGGGGTTAACGCTCTTGGCCAGCCGCGGCTCCACATAACGTACGCAGTCGTAACCAAAGTAGCCTACGAGGCCGCCATTGAAACGCGGCAGGCCCGGAATCGACGGCACCCGATATCGCGCCTTGAACTCCTCAACGAAGGCCAGCGGGTCGGCGCACTCATGACGCTCTTGCTCGATGCCGTCGATCAATACGCTGGCGGTGTGACCGTCGACGCGCAGCACGGTGCGCGCCGGCAGGCCGATGATCGAATAACGGCCCCACTTCTCGCCACCCTGCACCGATTCAAGCAGATAGGAAAAGGCACCGTCGGCCAACTTCAGATAGGTAGATAGCGGAGTTTCAAGGTCGGCCAGTACTTCGCGCACTACGGGTACGCGGTTGCAGTCCTGAGCGGCCAGGCGAAGAAATTCGTCTTGGGTCATGATCAGCCTCGTGGGCAAAAATTGTTGTCACACACAAACCAGGGGTGCCCGCGTATCACGCAGGCGAGCGCACATCAGACACGCCAACGCCAGCGGGCGAGCGCCTTGATAACTCTCATCAGTTTGCGGTTGCTGACAAACACGGCTGATCCATCTTGCAGAAGGGATAACGCAGCAAGACTATATGAGCGCATCGAGTGAATCAACCAGCAAGTCCGGGTTTTCCGCCGCGATGGGCTCGCCGTGGTTGTAGCCATAGCTTACCGCCACCACCGGCACGCCGGCGGCTCTGGCGGCCCTGATGTCGTTGCGCGAATCGCCAACAAACAGCGCCTGCGCCGCACTGACCTCCGCTTGCTGCATCACCCACAGCAACGCACCGGGATCGGGCTTCTGCATTGGCAAGGTGTCGCCGCCCACCAGCCAGTCAAAACTGTCCGCCATGCCCTTTTCCGCCAACAGGTCGGGTAAAAAGCGCTCAGGCTTATTGGTCACCAGAGCCAGCTTTACCCCCTCAGCGCGCAGAGCAGACAGCAACTCGGCCACACCCGGATAAACAGTGGTGCGTGAGTGATCGCCGGCGTAACAACGCAGAAAGTCCGCGAGCGCCGCTTCGGCTTCAGCGTCATCAACATTGGCGTGGTGCAGGCTACCGGCCAAAGCCCTGCGCACCAATACCGCCGCACCGTTGCCGACCCAGTCACGCACCCGCTCAACGCCGGCGGCTGGTTTGCCACGTAACGCCAGCATCTGATCTACCGCAGCGGCCAGATCCGGCACCGAATCCATCAGGGTGCCGTCCAGATCAAACATCACCAGGCGCGGCAACTCGCCGCCAAACAGTGTTCGCAACGCCGACATATTCAGCGAGCGACCTGCGCCAGTTCGCTGCGCATGCGGTAGATCACGTCTTTATAGTCCGGCGCGTTAAAGATGGCAGAACCAGCAACGAAGGTATCGGCGCCGGCTTCAGCGATCTCGCGGATGTTCTCAACGTTCACGCCGCCGTCGATTTCCAGGCGAATATCGCGGCCACTGGCATCAATCAGCGCACGTGCTTCACGCAGCTTGTCGAGTGTACCGGGGATGAACTTCTGCCCGCCAAAGCCGGGGTTAACGCTCATCAACAGCACCATATCGACCTTGTCCATCACGTACTTGAGCACATCAAGCGGAGTAGCCGGGTTGAATACCAGGCCAGCCTTGGCGCCGCCCTGCTTGATCAGCTGCAACGAGCGGTCGATATGCTGGGATGCTTCCGGGTGGAAGGTGATGTAGGACGCACCAGCCTCCAGAAAGTCGCCAATGATGCGGTCCACCGGACTGACCATCAGATGCACATCAATCGGCGCGGTGACGCCATATTTACGCAGTGCCGAGCACACCATCGGCCCGATGGTCAGGTTCGGCACGTAGTGATTATCCATTACGTCGAAGTGCACGATATCTGCACCGTCCGCCAGGACCTGATCGACTTCAGCGCCGAGGCGCGCGAAATCGGCGGACAGAATGGAAGGGGCAATGGCATAGTCTTGCATGGCAAACCTCAGCGACAACAAGGGTAGGAAATGCCCGCCAGTTTACCGCAAGCGTGCCGTGGCTGCGCTGTTATACTCGAATCAACGCCACCAAAGGACCTAGCTGAATGCGAGCCTTGCTGTTGCTTATCGCACTCTCCCTGCCACTGTGCAGTCAGGCGCAGACACCCGAAACCGAGGAAGCGGCGGCAGACGCAACCCCCACTGCGCAGGATGGCAAACGCGCCGAATCCCCCTCGCGCAACGCACTGTATCAGCAGGCACTGGAGCGCCGACTGCCGACCGAAGAGCAGCGCCAACTGGACTTCCATGGAGAATCGCAACTGGGCTTGTATCTGCCAGCCGCGCGGCCAGAGGCGCTCGGCGGCGTGTTGCTGATCGCCGGCCCCGGCGAGCATGCTGACTGGCCCGAATTGATCGGCCCGGCACGCCGCCGGCTGAGCGACGCTGGCTGGAACACCCTGTCCATCAGCCTGCCGGATGCCCCTTTGCCAGCGTCCGTCGCCCCAGCGCCCGAGGCCGACGCGGATGCCGTGGATGCGGAAGCTAGCGATGAGCCGGAAGATCCGCTGCTCGCCGCCGACAACCAGCCCGATCAGCCGCCTGCCACGGCCGTCGCCAGCGCAGAGAGCTCCGCCGACTATGCCACCCGCTGCATGCAGCTGATCCAGGCGGCCTGGCAGGTACTGGCCGCTGAAAACAACGAGCACATCACGCTGATCACCCGCGCGGACGCCGGTTACTGGGCGCTACGCGCAGCCAGCCCACCCGCGAGCCAGCAACCACCGCACGCGGTGATCCTGTTCAAGCCGCGGGACCCCGCGATCGAGGGGCAACCGAGCCTGAACCTGTTACTGGAAGAATGGGACAAGCCGTTGCTTGAGCTGCTGGCCGCCGGCAGCCCGCAAGGGGCGATTCAGGCCCGCGAGCACCAGCGTATTGCACGCCGCGCGGGACACAACCTTTATCAGCAGTGGGATATCGATTACCTGCAAAACTCGGTGCTGGCCGACGACATGCTGCAAAAACGTCTGCAGGGCTGGCTGGAGCGCCGCCTGCTGAACCAGCCCAGCGAGATTGGCGCCTCAACGGAAGCCGCGGTGGCGCCTTAGTGTTTCGTAAGCGTCCTGAATGCGGCGAATCTGCTCACCGGCGCCAGACAGCCCCGGCTCACCCACGCCGCGCGCAATCATCTTGTCTGGATGGTGCTTGCTCAGCTGGCGACGATAGGCGCGCTTGATCTGTTCAGGGGTGGCATCCAGCTCCACCTTGAGCAGCGCCGCAGCCTGATGCAGACGATCCTGACTGGCTACCGGGGAGCGCGCCGCGGTGCGCTCACTGCGCTGATGTTTCTGGTGCATGCGCTGCTGTTCCGCGCGCCCCACTCCCGCCTTGTTTGACCAGGCATCCAGCAGGCTGCGCGCTTCCGCGCTCAATTGACCTGTCAGCAGCGCCATACGCCAACAGCAGTCCAGCAGCTCGGCGGAACGCCCGGGCTCGCGGCGGCAAAAGCGCTGCACCAGCCGGGTCAGCTCGGTGCCCGCGAGCTTGCCGGCATTGAAATCATGCATCGCCTTCAGGCGCGCGGGCTCATCCAGCCGGTATTGCTGCATCAGGTCGCGGGCCAGCTGCAAATGCCCCTGGGTCACCCGACCATTGGCGCGGGCCAGCCGCCCCATGCAGAGAAACAATACGCGCTCGAACCTTGAACTCCCACCGCGCAACTCGGCAAGTTTGCTTGAAAGATCGCGCCATCGCCGCAACCGCCAATGCCGATCCAGGGCATGCCCCAGTACGGCGCCCACCAGCGCACCCGGCACACCGCCACCCAAGCCGCCAAACACGGCGCCCAGCACCGTTACCGGCCACAGCATGGGTTAGCCCTCCACCAGCCGCTCGGCTTCCGCCAAGCGCTCGGGGGTGCCGACATCTATCCAGGCACCGGCAAAGTGCTCACCACTGACCCGCCCCTGATCCGCCGCCGCGCGCAGCAAGGGCGCCAGCTTGAATGCGCCTGGGGGCTGCTCTGCCAGCAGCGCCGGATGCAGCACCGCGATGCCGCTGTAAGTTAAGCCGGGGGCATCCGCGGACGGATTGCGGACCAGGCCGTCGCCCAAGGTAAAGTCACCGCCAGGATTGTGTGGTGGGTTGTCAATCAGCACCAGATGCGCCAGCTTGCCGGCCGGCAATGCCAGTCCGGCAAAATCAAAGCTCGTGCGGATATCACCATTTACCAGGATAAAGGGCGCCTCGCCGAGCAGGGGGAGCGCCTGGCGAATCCCCCCGCCAGTTTCCAGCGGCGCGCTTTCCCGTGACCATTGAATACGTACGCCAAGTTCGCTGCCATCTGCAAAATGACGTTCCAGCTGCTCACCCAGCCAGGCGTGATTGATTACCAGATCCTGCACACCCGCGCTGGCCAGTGCCTCAATGTGCCATTGGATAAGCGGTTTGCCCGCGACCGGCAGCAACGGCTTGGGGGTGCGCAGCGTTAGCGGTCGCATACGTTCGCCCTTGCCGGCAGCCAGAATCATGGCTTTCATACCGCCATCTCCAGACTGTCGAGCAGGCGCTGCAGCGGTTGCAGGCGTGCATCTTGTTCGCAGGCATCGCGCAGGTAGCGGATGAAGCGTGGCGCATCCTGCAGGTAATGCGGCTTGCCGTCCCGGTGACAAATGCGCGCAAAGATGCCCAGCACCTTGAGGTGACGCTGCACGCCCATCAGTCGGGCCTGCGCCATGAAGGTGCCAACGTCAGCGGGCACCGGCACACCGGCCGCGCGCGCGCGCTGCCGATAGCGCTCCAGCCAGGCACTGCGCTCGGCGGCAGGCCAGCTGAAGAAGGCATCGGCAAACAGCGAGGTAGCGTCATAACTGACCGGCCCATAAAGCGCGTCCTGAAAGTCCAGCACACCGGGCTCGCCGTCGGCAGTCATCAGATTCCTGGGCATGTAATCGCGATGCACATAGACCTGCGCTTCGCCCAGATTGCTGTCCAGCAGCAACGCCTGCAACGCTTGCCAGTCGGCTTGCTCCGCCGCGGTGAGCGCCCGGCCACGCTCGTGCGCTACGTACCAATCAGGGAACAAGTCGAGCTCACGGCGCAACACGGCTTCGTCATAGGCTGGCAGCACACCCGGCTGGCTGGCCAACTGCCAGCGAATCAGGCTATCGATTGCCGCACTGAACATCCGGTCCAACTGCTCGGCGCAGATACCACCGGCCTGAATGCTTTGCAGGTAGGTCTGGCTGCCCATGTCTTCGAGCAGCAGAAAGCCTTGCTCCAGGTCACAGGCCAGAATGCGCGGCACCCGCACCCCGGCATCCTGCAGCAGGCCGGCGATACGCACAAAGGGCTCGCTGTTTTCGTGTGCCGGCGGTGCATCCATGATGATCAGGCTGCGCGGCCCAGCCTGCCAGCGAAAATAGCGGCGAAAACTGGCATCGGCACTGGCCGGTGACAACTCCCCCTCGACCACCGGGCCCCAGCCCATCTGCGCAAACCCCTGCTGCAAGGCCGCGGGCAACCAATTGTGCAATTGCGTCGTTCTTGAATCCATTTAGGCTCTTTCTCGTTGTCGCCGGCCAGCCACTCGACACTTGGGCCGCGAATCGGTCACTGTTTTTCTATCGAGTCACCCTGGCTGCCTGTCGTTCCGCAGACCGGGGACTTTTTCCGCGCTTTCCTAGCTCTGGCAGCGCCCTATGCTTTATTATCCGGTATCTTGCTGGTTAGACACAGCATGCAGATTGCTATCTCCTCGCACAAGGCGTCGCGAGCACGCACCGACTGGAAGCCCGGATAATTACATAATGGCCTACCGAACTCCTCCGTTTCGTTCTTCGTTCCCCATGTTGCTGGCCAGCTCTCTGCTGCTGGCACAGCCGATCAGCGCCTTTGCTGCCAATCAGGTGCAATGTCGCGCCAGCGGCACCAGCTGGAGCTGCGAACCCGTGCAAGCCCGTGGCGAATTGCCGCCTAGGCCGCCACAACCCCGCCCGCTGCCGGCCCCGGTCAGCGACGCGCCTGTCGGCATCACTGCGCCTGCGGCCGCCGCTGGGGTCGCCGCAGCGGCTACCCAGGCCGCACCGCGCAACGATTTCAGTCGTCTCGACTGGGTGCCCCGTGAGCAGTTGACCGCCGAACAACAGGCAGCCATCGCGCCTTACTGCGGCGGCACTTACGTCGAGCCCGCGCGCAGCGGCCGGGACGATGAAACCCCGTTTGACGAGTTGCCGGTTTATGCTTCCGCCGACTCCAGCCGTTTTGAGCAAGGCAGTCAGACCGGCGTACTTGAGGGCGACGTACTGTTGCGCCAGGGTCGCCTGCAAGCGCGGTCCGACCAGGCCAGCTTTGACCAGGCCAACAGCAGCGCGCGCCTTGAAGGCAACGTTCAGCTGCGTGACCAGGGCGTTCTGGTCCTGGGCGACACGGCGAGCATGCGCATAGATAACGGCGAAACCCGCATCGACAACGTCGAATACGTGGTACATGCCGCCCGTGCCAGAGGCACCGCAGACAAGCTGATGCGCCGCGATGACGCCGTTATCGTCATGACTGACGGCAGCTACACCACCTGCGAGCCTGGCGAAAACACCTGGTCCCTGCACAGCAAAGACATCGAACTGGACCGCGAAAAAGGCTGGGGTGAAGCCAAGCACGTGACCCTCAAGGTCAAGGACGTGCCGGTTTTCTACTCACCCTATCTGTATTTCCCGCTGGATGACCGCCGCCAGACCGGCCTGCTGACCCCGTCGATCAGCCACTCCACGGACAACGGCACCGAGATCGAAACGCCCTATTACATCAATATCGCGCCCGATTACGACGCCACTCTGTATCCGCGCTACCTCTCCGAACGGGGCATGCAGCTCGAAGGTGAGTTCCGTTACCTCAAGCCGGACAACGAGGGCAAACTGTCCGCTGCCTATCTGAACGACACCAAGTACGATGAGAACCGTTGGTTGTACGGCTGGCAGCACAAGGGCGGCCTGAGCAGCCGCTGGAGCACCGAGGTCGACTACACCGACATCAGTGATCCCTTCTACTTCCAGGATCTGAACTCGGCCCTTGATGTGCGCAGCGATACCTATGTGGATCAGCGCGCCGCCGCAACCTATCGCGGCGACGGCTGGCGCTTCCAGGCCGCCGTCCACGACTACGAGCTGGCCACCATTACCTCGCTTACCCCCTACGAGCGACTGCCGCAATTGCGCCTCGACGGGGCAGACTGGCTGGGCGATAGCGGCCTGCGCTTTGGTTACAAGGCGGAATACACCTACTTCGACCGCGACCTGAGCAGCGGCTTCATCACCGGCCAAGACGGCGTTCAGTTCGACAGTCAGGGCAACCCCATTCTAACCCCGGATGAAAACCTGATCGGTCTGCAGCGCGCGACCGGTCACCGCGTCAGCGTCAGCCCCAGTCTGAGTTACCCGTGGCGTAACAACTGGGCCTTCGTAACGCCCAGCGTGCGCACCCAGACGACCTACTACGACCTGGACTTCGACGCTCGCGCCGACGGCTTTGACTACGGCGACGCCAACAACACACCGTCCAGCACCATTCCAGTGGCCAGCCTCGACGGCGGCTTGTATTTCGACCGCCAGACCAGCTGGTTCGGCAACAGTCTGCGTCAGACCCTGGAGCCGCGAGCGTTTTATCTGTATGCGCCCTATGAAAACCAGGACGATCAACCGCTGTTTGACACCAACGAGAACACCTTCAGCTATAACTCGCTGTTCCGTGATGACCGTTTCAGTGGCAACGACCGCGTGGGTGATGCCAACCAGCTGTCGCTGGGCGTAACCAGCCGCGCCCTGGAGAACGATGGCACCGAGCGCGCCCGCGGCAGCTTTGGCCAGGTGTTCTACTTCCGCGACCGCGAGGTACAGCTGCTGGAAGCTGATGGTACTGCGCCCGAGGCTGACACCTCCTCGTCTTCGGCTTACGCCGCCGAGGTCATGTACCAGGTCAGCGACGCCTGGCGCCTGAACGCAGACGTGCTTTGGGACCCGGATGACAGTGGCAGCGACGCCGGTAGCGTGATGGCCAATTACCAGCCCGAGCCGCGCAAGATACTCAACATGGGCTACCGCTATCGCAACAACATCAACACCTTCAATGCGCTGACCGGCACCTTTGACCGCGATGTCGATCAACGTATCGACCAGTCGGACCTGTCGTTCATGTGGCCACTAAACCCACAGTGGAGCCTAATCGGTCGCTGGCAGCACGACTTTGCCGAGGATCGAACCCTCGAAGCATTCGGTGGTCTTGAGTACGACAGCTGCTGCTGGAAATTGCGTGTCGTCAACCGGTATTGGGTTGACTACAACGAGTTTGAATCGGTCGCCCAGGACGAAACCAATCGCGGGATCTTCCTGCAGATTGTGCTCAAGGGCCTTGGCAGTGTGACCGGCAATGACGTCGACAGCCTGCTCGACGATGGAATCCCAGGTTATAGAGAGCGTGAAGATAATGCATTGTAAGTTTATACCGGCCATTTTCAGCCTGTGCGCAGCCATGCTGTTGGGCTCTGCCGCGCAGGCCGCCGTCGTGCCACTGGACCGGGTAGCCGCCATCGTCGACAACGACGTGGTGATGGTCAGCCAGGTCAACGAGCGTATGCAGGCCGTGCGTCAGCAGTTGCGCCAGAACGGCACCGAGCTGCCGCCGGAAGACCAGTTGCAGTCTCAGGTACTTGACCGCCTGGTGCTGGAAAGTATCCAGTTGCAGATGGGTGAACGGGCCGGCATCCGCATTGACGACGCCGCCCTGAACCAGGCCATGCAGCAAATCGCCGCCCGTAACAACGTTACTCTGGAGCAGTTTCGCGCCGCGCTGGAACGCGATGGCATCAGCTACAATCAGGCCCGCGAGCAGATTCGCCGCGAGATGATCATCAACCGGGTGCGTCAGCGCCGCGTGCGCGACACCATTCAGGTTACCGATCAGGAAGTGCGCAACTTCCTCAACTCCGAGGTTGGCCGCTATCAGACTTCCGCCGACTTTCGCTTGGCCATGATAGTGCTGCCGCTCTCGGAAAGTGCCAGCCAAAGCGAAGTTGAAAAGGTCGCCAAGGCCGCTGGCGACATCTACCAGCAGCTGCAGAACGGCGCGGACTTCAACACCCTGGCTGCCAGCCGCTCGGCCGGCGATACCGCCCTGGAAGGCGGCGAACTTGGCTGGCGCAAGGCTGCTCAGCTGCCTGGCCCCTTTGCCAATGCAGTAGGTCAACTGGAGATCGGCGGCGTGACCCAGCCAATGCGTTCACCAGCCGGCTTCCACATCCTCAAGCTGCTGGAGAAGCGCGGCGGCGAGGGCCAGCTGGTGACCGAATACCAGGTGCGCCACATCCTTATCAAGCCCAGCGAGATTCGCTCCGAGGGCGAGGCCGCACAACTCAGCCAGCGCCTGTATGACCGTATTGCCAAGGGCGAGTCCTTTGCCGAGCTGGCCAAGGCCTATTCGGAAGACCCGGGCAGCGCGCTCAATGGTGGCAGCCTCAACTGGGTGACCGCGGACAGCCTGGCGCCGGAGTTTGCCGAGGTCATGACCAGCATTCCAGAGAACCAGGTCTCGGTACCCTTCCAGAGCCAGTATGGCTGGCACATCCTGCAGGTCACCGACGAGCGTGAGGTCGACATGACCGACGAGATGCGCGAACAGCAGGCCATCAACCTGATCCAGAGCCGCAAGTACGAAGAAGAGCTACAGAGCTGGCTGTTGAAAATCCGCGACGAAGCCTACGTCGAGACCAAGATCTAGTGAGCGTACCCTGCCTTGCGATAACCGCCGGTGAGCCGGCGGGTATCGGTCCTGACCTGTGCATACAGATTGCCCAACACCCCAGCGCTGCCCAGCGCGTGGTCATTGCCGACCCCGAGCTACTGCACTGCCGGGCAAGGCAACTGGGCTTGCCGCTGGAGCTGCTGCCCTACGACCCTGACGCCATTGCTGCGCCGCAGGCCGCCGGCCAGTTGAGCATCCTCCCGGTACCCCTGGCTGCCGTGTGCCAAGCCGGCCAGCTGGATGCCCGCAACGCAGCCTATGTGCTGAAAACCCTGCGTCTGGCAGGCGAAGGCTGCCTGAGCGGGCGCTTTGCCGCGGTGGTCACGGCACCAGTGCACAAGGGCATCATCAATGATGCGGGCGTTCCCTTCTCCGGTCACACCGAGTTCTTTGCCGAGCAGACGGCTACCGAGCAGGTGGTCATGATGCTCGCCTGCCCAGGTCTGCGGGTTGCTCTGGCCACCACGCACCTACCGCTGCGGGCGGTTGCCGACAGCATTACCGCACCCTTACTCAAGCGGGTCATCCGCATCCTGCAGGCCGACCTGATCAGCAAGTTTGGCATTGCTCGCCCGCGCATCCTGGTCTGCGGCCTTAATCCGCACGCCGGCGAAGACGGCCATCTTGGCCGCGAAGAGCTGGACATCATCATCCCTGCCTTGGACGCACTGCGCGCCGAGGGCATCGAGCTGATCGGCCCGCTGCCAGCAGACACACTCTTTACCGCCAAACACCTCGACCAGGCTGATGCGGTGCTCGCCATGTACCACGACCAGGGTTTGCCCGTGCTCAAACACAAAGGGTTTGGCCAAGCGGTGAATATTACTCTGGGCATGCCGATCATCCGTACCTCGGTCGACCACGGTACCGCACTCGACCTGGCCGGCAGCGGCCTGGCCGATGCGGGCAGCCTGAGGGTGGCAATAGATACCGCAGAGCAGATGATCGCCGCTCGGAGAAACGCATGAATCAGTTTCCGCAACACAAGGCGCGCAAGCGCTTCGGCCAGAACTTCCTGCACGACGCCGGGGTCATTGATCGCATCATTCGCTCCGTCGCGCCGCACGAAGGCGATCGCATGGTCGAGATTGGCCCAGGCCAGGGCGCCATTACCTCGGGCCTGCTGGCCAGCGGTGCGCAGCTGGACGTGGTTGAGCTGGATCATGACCTGCATCCGATTCTGATGGGCCAGTTTGGCTTCAACGAGCGCTTCCGCCTGCACAAGGGGGACGCTCTGAAGTTCAACTTCAGTCAATTGGCCGAAGACGGCCGCAAGCTGCGCGTCGTCGGCAACCTGCCCTACAACATTTCCACGCCGCTGATGTTTCACTTGCTCGCGCAATCGCATTGCATTGCCGACATGCACTTCATGCTGCAGAAAGAGGTGGTCCAGCGCCTGGCTGCCACCGCCGGGATGAACCACTACGGCCGTCTTGGCATCATGGTGCAGTACCACTGCGCCGTCGAGCACCTGTTCGACGTGGGCTCCGGCGCGTTCAAGCCCGCCCCCAAGGTCGATTCGGCCATTGTCCGCCTGACTCCGCACAGCTCCCTGCCGCACCCGGCCGATGACGTGAAGATCCTCGAAAACATCGTGCGCGAAGCCTTCAACCAGCGCCGCAAGACCCTGCGCAATACGCTCAAGCCGCTGCTCAGCGCCGAGCAGATCGAAGCTGAAGGGCTGGACCCGAGCATCAGGCCAGAACAGGTAGACCTGGCCGGCTTCGTGCGCCTGGCCAACCACCTCGCGCGACAGGAGCACGCCGCCTCATGAGCAACGCAGCAACTTACGCCATCGCGGTCAGCGTGCAAACCCGCTACCTGCGCGAGCAGTCTGACCCAGCCGCCCAGCGCTTCGCCTTTGCCTACACCATCACCATCGCCAACCAGGGTAGTCTGCCAGCGCAACTGCTAAGCCGGCACTGGCTGATCACCGATGGCAACAACAAGGTGCAGGACGTTCAGGGCCCGGGCGTGGTCGGCGAGCAGCCGGTGATCGCTCCCGGCGCCAGCCACACCTATACCAGCGGTTGCCTGCTGGACACACCGGTTGGCACCATGGAAGGCAGTTACGATATGCGCGCCAGCGATGGGCACGCCTTCAGCGCCAGCATCGAGCGCTTCCGCCTGGCCAAACCCAACGCTCTGAACTGAATAGATACCGGTATGACGACTTACGCTGTTGGCGATATTCAAGGCTGTCTCAAGCCACTCAAATGCCTGCTGGCCGAGGTCGACTTCAACCCCTCGCGGGACGTGCTCTGGTCGGTCGGCGACATGGTCAACCGGGGCCCTGATTCGCTCGACACGCTGCGTTACCTGAACAGCCTCGACAACGCCTGCGTCGCTGTACTCGGCAACCACGACCTGCACCTGCTGGCGGCAGCACATGACAGCCGTCGCCTGCGCAAGTCCGACACGCTGAAAAGCCTGCTGAAGGCGGATGACCGCAAGAAACTATTGGAAAGCCTTCGCCAGCGGCCGCTGGCGCATTATGACGAGCAACTTGGCTACGTCATGAGTCATGCAGGAATTCCCCCGATCTGGAGCGTCAAACAGACGCTCGCACTGGCTGGCGAGGTGGAGACCGTGCTGCGTTCGGACAAACGCCTGCCGGGCTTTCTTGATGAGATGTACGGCAACGAACCAGCGCGCTGGAAAGACAGCCTCAAGGGGATGGCGCGGCTACGCGCCATTACCAACTATCTGACGCGCATGCGCTTCTGCAAACCCGATGGTACCCTGGACCTCAAGTCCAAGGAGGGCCTGGAAACTACGCCCAAGGGCTATGCCCCCTGGTTTCGCTATCCCCGCCAGGACGCCAAGACTCAGGTGGTGTTCGGGCACTGGGCTGCACTGGAAGGCCGCACCGGTACCCAGGGTGTGCATGCGCTGGACACCGGATGCGTCTGGGGTGGGCGCATGACACTGATGAACCTCGACAACCAGGAACTGCATTACTGCGACTGTTCCCACTAAGCCCTCCGCGGAGCCCACAGCCATGAGCGACTTTCAACGCATTGACCCCATTCAGGCCAGCGAGCTACTGCAGGGCGGTGCGCAGTTGGCTGACATCCGCGACCCGCAGAGTTATCAGCTGGGCCACATTCCCGGCGCCGTGCGACTGGATAACGACAACCTCGCACAGTTTGTGGCAACGGCAGACAAACAGACCCCTCTGCTGGTGTGCTGCTATCACGGCAACTCCAGCCAGCCCGCAGCAGCTTACCTGGCCAGCCTGGGCTTTGCCGCCGTATACAGTCTGGATGGCGGCTTCGAGCTATGGCGCCAGCAGTTTCCCGAACAGATCAGCCACGACTAAATCCGCAACAAAAAAAACTCCGTTTTATCTTTCCCTGCACCGCGGTATGCATCTATCCTGAATTCAGGAGTTTCACAAAGAGCAAGTCGGTCTGCCGGCTTCCGATAACGACGGGAGCCTGCCGGATCCGTCGTCCGGCCAGCCACACTGGTCGCCCGGTGCCTCCGACAGACTCCCCGACCATGCCCGTCTTTGCGTTTTGGGGGAATCACGCATCAGGATATGCCGTCGCCCGGTAAAGCGCGTCAGGCGGGCTGTTGCCCGGAAGTCCCAGACCTCATCCCTGGTAACAGCGAGGTCGCGTCATGAGCATATTCAGTCATTTCCAGAACCGCTTCGAAGCCACCCGACAAGAAGAATACAGCCTTCAGGAATACCTGGAGCTCTGCAAGACAGACCCCACTGCCTACGCCTCTGCCGCCGAACGCCTGTTGATGGCCATCGGCAAACCCGAGCTGATCGACACCTCACTTGACCCGCGTCACTCGCGCATCTTTTCCAACAAGATCATCAAGCGTTACCCGGCCTTTGCCGATTTCCACGGTATGGAAGACGCCATTGAGCACATCGTCTCCTTCTTCCGCCACGCCGCGCAGGGCCTGGAAGAACGCAAGCAGATTCTCTATCTGCTCGGCCCGGTGGGCGGCGGCAAGTCCTCGCTGGCGGAGAAACTCAAGTCGCTGATGCAGCAAGTGCCCTTCTACGCGATCAAGGGCTCGCCGGTATTCGAGTCTCCACTGGGGCTGTTCAACGCCGAGGAAGACGGCGACATTCTGGAGGAAGACTTCGGGATTCCCCGGCGCTACATCAACAGCATCATTTCCCCCTGGGCGGTCAAACGGCTGCACGAATTCAATGGCGACATTTCCCAGTTCCGGGTGGTCAAGCTCTACCCCTCGATACTGCAGCAAGTGGCCGTGGCCAAGACCGAACCGGGCGATGAGAACAACCAGGACATCTCATCACTGGTCGGCAAGGTGGATATTCGCAAGCTGGAAGAATTCCCGCAGAACGACCCCGACGCCTACAGCTACTCGGGCGGCCTGTGCCGCGCCAACCAAGGCCTGCTTGAGTTCGTCGAGATGTTCAAGGCACCAATCAAGGTCCTGCATCCGCTACTGACCGCTACCCAGGAGGGCAATTACAACAGCACCGAGGGCATGGGCGCGATCCCATTCAACGGCGTGATTCTGGCGCACTCCAACGAGTCTGAATGGCATAGTTTCCGCAACAACAAGAACAACGAAGCCTTCATCGACCGTATCTACATCGTCAAGGTGCCCTACTGCCTGCGCGTCAGCGACGAAATTCAGATTTACGGCAAGCTGCTCAGCAACAGTTCGCTGGCTAACGCGCACTGCGCGCCAGACACGCTGAAAATGCTGGCCCAGTTCACTACCCTGTCGCGCCTCAAGGAGCCGGAGAACTCCAACCTCTACTCCAAGATGCGCATCTACGATGGCGAAAATCTCAAAGATACCGACCCCAAGGCCAAGTCGATTCAGGAGTACCGCGACTCGGCCGGCGTAGACGAGGGTATGAATGGGCTGTCTACCCGCTTCGCCTTCAAGATTCTCTCCAAGGTGTTCAACTTCGATACCACCGAGGTCGCCGCCAACCCGGTGCACCTGCTGTACGTGCTGGAGCAGCAGATCGAGCAGGAACAGTTCCCCAGCGAGGTGAGCGATCGCTACCTGCGTTTCCTCAAGGAATATCTCGCCCCGCGCTACGTCGAGTTCATCGGCAAGGAAATCCAGACCGCTTACCTGGAGTCCTACAGCGAGTATGGGCAGAACATCTTCGACCGCTACGTGCTTTACGCCGACTTCTGGATTCAGGATCAGGAATACCGCGATCCGGAAACCGGCGAAATTCTCAACCGCGCCTCACTCAACGAGGAGTTGGAAAAGATCGAGAAGCCGGCCGGCATCAGCAATCCCAAGGATTTCCGCAACGAGATCGTCAACTTCGTGCTGCGCGCTCGTGCGCAGAACAACGGCAAGAACCCAAGCTGGCTGTCCTATGAAAAGCTGCGCGTGGTGATTGAGAAGAAGATGTTCTCCAACACCGAAGACCTGCTACCGGTCATCAGCTTCAACGCCAAAGCGTCCAACGAAGACCAGAAAAAACACAACGACTTTGTCACCAGGATGGTCGAGCGCGGCTATACCGAAAAACAGGTGCGCCTGCTCTCGGAATGGTACTTGCGCGTACGCAAAGCCCAGTAGCGGCTGAGCAGCACACGCCGCAAGCGTCACGCGGCGAGCAGCGCGGCGCCGCCCAAGACTGAGTGCGGCGCCGCAAAGCAGCACAGCCGGCCTCAAGTTTGCAGCTTATAGCTTGTGGCTGGCCCGGAGGGCCTTGAATGAGCTACGTGATTGACCGACGTTTGAATGGCAAGAACAAGAGCACCGTAAACCGGCAGCGGTTTCTGCGGCGCTACAAATCACACATTAAAAAGGCCGTTGAGGACGCTGTCGGCCGGCGCTCCATCACCGATATCGAGCATGGCGAAAACATCAGCATCCCCGGCCGCGACATCGACGAGCCGATTTTTCATCATGGCCAGGGCGGCCGTCAGACCCAGGTTCACCCCGGCAACCGGGAGTTCTCCACCGGTGACCGTTTTGCCCGCCCCCAGGGCGGCGGTGGTGGCGCCGGCGGCAGCCAGGCCGGTGACAGTGGCGAGGGTATGGATGAGTTCGTCTTCCAGATTACCCAGGACGAGTTCCTCGATTTCATGTTCGAAGACCTCGCCCTGCCCAACCTGATCAAGCGCCAGCTCACTGGCACCGACACCTTCAAGCCGGTGCGCGCCGGCGTCAGCCAGCAGGGCAACCCCTCACGTATCAACATAGTGCGCTCAATGCGCGCCGCCCATGCGCGGCGCATTGCCCTGAGTGGCAGCAGTCGCAAGCGCCTGCGCGCAGCGCGCGAAGAACTGGAAGCCTTGCGCCGCGATCAGCCGGACGACCTGATCGCCATCCAGCGCCTGCAGGAAGAAATTTCGGTGCTGCGCACCAAGGTGGAACGCATCCCCTTTCTCGATACCTTCGACCTGCGCTACAACCTGATCGTCAAGCAGCCCAACCCCTCGTCCAAGGCGGTAATGTTCTGCCTGATGGACGTCTCCGGCTCCATGACCCAGGCCACCAAGGACCTGGCCAAACGCTTCTATATCCTGCTGTACCTGTTTCTACGGCGAAACTACGAGCGCATCGAGGTGGTGTTTATCCGCCATCACACCAGCGCCAAGGAGGTCGAGGAGGAGGAATTTTTCTACTCGCGCGAGACCGGCGGCACCATCGTATCCAGCGCCCTACGCCTGATGCAGCAGATCATCGAAGAGCGCTACCCAGTCAACGAGTGGAATCTGTACTGCGCCCAGGCCTCTGACGGCGACAACTGGAATGACGATTCACCGATCTGCCGCGATCTGCTGGTCAACAAGATCATGCCGGCGATGCAGTACTACTGTTACGTAGAGATCACCCCGCGCGAGCACCAAACCCTGTGGCAGGAGTATGAGGCGGTGGCCGAGCAGTTTGCCGACAGCTTCGCCCAGCAACAGATCGTTGATGCCGGCGACATTTACCCGGTATTTCGCCAGCTGTTCCAGAAGAGGATGGCCACATGACCCGGAACCCTATATCCACCGGCTCGGAGTGGACCTTCGAGTTGATTCGCGAATACGACCAGGAGATCAGCCGCATCGCCCACGAGGTGTATGGGCTGGACACTTACCCTAACCAGATCGAAGTCATCACCGCTGAACAGATGATGGATGCCTACGCCTCCGTCGGCATGCCGCTGGGCTACCACCACTGGTCTTACGGCAAGCACTTTCTGGCCACCGAGAAAGGCTACAAGCGCGGGCAGATGGGGCTGGCCTACGAGATCGTGATCAACTCCGACCCCTGCATCGCCTACCTGATGGAAGAAAACACCATGACCATGCAGGCGTTGGTGATCGCGCACGCGTGCTATGGCCACAACTCCTTCTTCAAGGGCAATTACCTGTTCCGCAGCTGGACCGACGCCGGCGCCATCATCGATTATCTGGTGTTCGCCAAGCAGTACATCAACGAATGCGAAGAACGCTACGGCATCGACGCGGTGGAAGACCTGCTCGACTCCTGCCATGCACTGATGAACTACGGCGTCGACCGTTACAAGCGCCCCTACCCGATCTCCGCCGCCGAAGAGAGACAGCGGCAGCAGGAGCGCGAGGAGCATCTGCAGCGCCAGGTAAACGAGCTGTGGAAGACCATCCCGGTCAACCACGACCCTCACGACAGCGACGAGCCCAGCCATCGCTACCCCGGCGAGCCGCAGGAGAACCTGCTCTACTTTATCGAGAAGAACGCGCCCCTGCTCGAGCCCTGGCAGCGCGAGGTAGTGCGCATCGTGCGCAAGATCGCGCAGTACTTCTATCCGCAGCGCCAGACCCAGGTGATGAATGAAGGCTGGGCCACCTTTTGGCATTACACCCTGCTCAATCATCTGTACGACGAAGGCCGGGTAACCGACGGCTTCATCATGGAGTTTCTGCAGTCACACACCAGCGTGGTCCATCAGCCGCCGTTCGACAGCAACTGGTACAGCGGCATCAACCCCTATGCCCTAGGCTTTGCCATGATGCAGGATATTCGCCGCATTTGTGAGCACCCAACCGAGGAGGATCGCCGCTGGTTTCCCGACATTGCCGGCAGCGATTGGCTGGAAACCATCAAATTTGCCATGCGCACTTTCAAGGACGAGAGCTTTATCCTGCAGTACCTGTCACCCAAGGTAATCCGCGACTTCAAGCTTTTTGCCATCGTCGATGACGAGACCGATGACCACCTTGAGGTCTCTGCCATCCACGACGACAGCGGTTACCGCGCCGTGCGCGAACTGCTGGCGGCGCAATACAACCTCGGCAACCGCGAACCCAACATCCAGGTCTGGTCGGTGGATCGCCGTGGCGACCGTTCCATCATCCTCAGACACCAGCGCCACCAGGGCAAACCCTTGGGCAAGTCGACCGATGAAATGCTCAAGCACCTGCATCGGCTATGGGGCTTCGACGTACACCTGGAAAGCCGCGACGGTGAGCTGCTGATCAGCGAAGCGCACATACCGCCGCGCCCGCAACCGGAAGAAGAGCGGCTACCGCGGTTTGATTTGAATATACCGCCCATCTGAGAGCGGCAAGCTGGCCGTGCGCATACGACGCTATCTGATCAGGTAGGGTTCGGGGGTTTATAGCTTGTAGCTCGCGGCTTGCGGCTTGCGGCCAACACCGGCAAGCTTGCAGCTCCACAGATCACAGCTTGATGCCCGAGGTTTCATGTCCCCCACATACTCCACCTACCTGGTCGGCGGCGCCGTACGCGATCAGTTGCTCGGCCGCGAGGTAACCGAGCGCGACTGGGTGGTGGTGGGCGCCACACCGGAGATCCTGCTGCAGGAAGGTTTTCAGCCCGTCGGGCAGGACTTCCCCGTTTTCATCAACCCGCTAAACGGTGAGGAATACGCCCTCGCGCGCACCGAGCGCAAGAGCGGCCAGGGCTATGGCGGTTTCACCTTCCACACCAGCCCGGACGTTACGCTGGAACAGGACCTGATTCGCCGCGACCTTACAGTCAACGCCATGGCACTCGGCTCCGATGGCCGTGTGATAGATCCTTACGGCGGCCAGCAGGATCTGGCACAACGCGTGTTGCGCCATGTTTCGCCCGCCTTTGCCGAAGACCCGCTACGCGTACTGCGCGTCGCCCGGTTCGCCGCGCGCTACGCCGAGCTTGGCTTCCAGGTGGCGCCAGAAACCCTTGCACTGATGCGTCAGCTCGCGCATTCCGGGGAGTTGAAAACGCTCACGCCCGAGCGCAGCTGGAAGGAAATCAGTCGCGCACTGATGGAACCCAACCCCGAGGTATTCATTCAGGTCCTGCGTGACTGCGGTGCGCTGGCTGAACTGCTGCCGGAAGTAGACGCCCTGTTCGGCGTCCCCCAGCCGCCAGCGCACCATCCGGAAATCGACACCGGTGTACACGTGTTGCAAGTGCTGCAGATAGCGGCACGCGAGCAGCTACCGCTGCCGGCGCGCTGGGCCTGTCTGCTGCATGATCTGGGAAAGGGACTAACGCCTGAGCAGGATTGGCCAAAACACCACAGCCACGAGCATAAAGGCATCAAGGCCGTGAAGGCGGTCAATCAACGCTGCAAGGCACCCAGGGACTGCCAGGAGCTGGCGCTGCTGTGTTGCGAGTACCACACCCATTGCCACCGCGCCCTGGAGCTACGACCCCAGACGCTTATCAAGTTGTTCAAGGCGCTGGATATTTACCGCCGGAGCGAGCGTTTTGAACTCTTCCTCGCGGTGTGCCGTGCCGACGCCCAGGGCCGTACCGGGCGCGAGCACAGTGACTACCCCCAGGCGGAGTATCTTCGCGGCGCGGCGCAAGCCGCACGTGAGGTCGCTATCGGGCCACTACTGGAACGCGGGCTCAGTGGGGCAGAATTGGGCAAGGCGTTGGAGCAGCAGCGTCAGCAAGCATTGGCTGATTACAAGGCGGCGCGCGACTGAGCAGCCAGCAGCAGTGCATCCGGAGTCAACACGCGGTCATGCCAGACAAAGGCCACCGGCCAGAGCTGCTGCGCACCCTGCCAGGCAGCCCAGTGCTGTGCACAGGTCCGCTCGGTACCCGGCAGGATCACCTCTGGCGCCAGCAAGGCCAGCGGCCAGAGGACGAAGGCATTGCGCAGAATTTCCGCACGCGGCAACTGCAGCCCGGCGTGTACACCGGTCAGTTCACCGTAAGTGAGAATATCGATATCCAGCGTGATGCGTCCGGGCACTTTCGCCTCCCGCCGCCCGCACGCCGCTTCGATGGCCTTTAACGCGGCGTTGAGATCTGTCAGCGACAGCCGGGTATCCAGCACCGCCACCAGATTGTAAAAGCGCTTGCCGAGCATACCAACCGCGTCACTCTCGAATACTGGCGAGACCTGCAGGTTACTGCCCAGCTCGTTCAGCGCATCCAGACCGCGCTGCAGGTGGTAGTCCCGCGCCGCATTACTGCCAAGGCCCAGATAGACGCGATTCACGACGGCAGAACCCCACGTTCGATGACTACACCGACACCGCCGGCTGCCTGCTTGACCGCTGTCGGCTTGGTTACTCGCAGACGTAGCCAGGGAATATGGAACTCCTTGCGCAACTGGGCAGCCAGCTGCTCGGCCAGCGTCTCGACCAGCAAAAAGGCGCTAGCCTCAACAAAGTTGATGATGTATTCGCTGATGGCGGCATAGTTCAGGGTCGCGGCAAGATCCTCATCCGCGGCCGCAGGGCGTATATCCCAGGCCATGTCGAGATCAAAAATCAACGGTTGACGGAGGGTGCGCTCCCAGTCGTAAACACCGATCACCGCATCCGTGGTTAACCCTTTGATAAAAACCTGATCCACTCGAAGCTCCAGTGTCGACTACAATCGTCATTTTCGTTTAGGTCAGCGTCATGCCCGCCAACCTGCTGCTCTGGTCCTGCATCGCCTATCTGCTTGGCTCGGTCTCTTTCGCCGTGCTGATCAGCCGCTTGCGGCACCTGCCCGACCCACGCCAGCTCGGCTCGCGCAATCCAGGTGCCAGCAACATGCTACGCCTGGGCAATCGCTCCCTGGCGCTGGCGACCCTGCTGGGCGACCTGAGCAAAGGTGCCCTGGCCGTGGCGCTGGCCTGGCGCGCCGGCTTGCCGCTGGCAGAACAGGGCTGGGTTGGCCTGGCTGCGGTGTGCGGCCATGTGCTGCCGATCTTTCATCGCCTGCAGGGCGGCAAGGGTGTCGCTACCGCCGCCGGCGTCATGCTGGTACTGGCTTGGCCGGCGGCGCTGCTGGCTGCCCTCATCTGGCTGGCCACTTTCTACTGGCAACGTATGGCCTCGCTGGCCTCGTTGCTGGCGAGCCTGTCGTTGCTCCCGTGGCTCGCCTGGCAGGCACCCACGCTGTTATTACCGGTGAGCCTGATGGTGGGACTGATACTGCTGCGTCATCGCGTCAATATCGGCCGCCTGCTCAATGGTCAGGAAAACCGCTTCAAGCCTTGAGCTGCAGTGGTGGCAACTGATCCATCGGCCAGCGCGCACGCGCCTCGATACCCGATACATCTTGCTGCCCGGCCAGCAGTCGCTGACAGCCAGCGTAGGCAATCATGGCGCCATTGTCCGTACAGAACGCCGGACGCGCGTAAAACACCTCACCGTTCAGACCGGCGGTCATCTTTTCCAGACTCGATCGCAAACGCTGGTTGGCGCTCACCCCGCCGGCAATTACCAGCCGCTTGAGGCCAGTCTGTTTGAGTGCCCTGCGACACTTGATGGTCAACGTCTCAACCACCGCTGTTTCAAAACCCAGCGCCAGATCAGCCTGCACCTGCGCGCTCACCTCACCGGCGCTGCTGCACTGCTGCCAGGCATTGAGCACTGAGGTTTTCAAGCCACTGAAGCTGAACTCCAGCCCAGGGCGATCGGTCATCGGCCGGGGAAAAACAAAGGCACCCGGGATGCCGCTCTCCGCCAGCCGAGCGATTTCCGGGCCACCCGGATACGGCAGCCCCATGAGCTTGGCGGTCTTGTCGAAGGCTTCACCAGCCGCATCGTCCAGTGACTCGCCTAGCAACTGGTATTCGCCAATACCATCGACGCGTACCAGTTGCGTGTGACCGCCGGACACCAGCAAGGCGACAAAGGGAAATTGGGGAGGCGCTTCTTCTAGCATGGGCGCAAGCAAGTGGCCTTCCATATGATGCACGCCCAACGCCGGCACGTCCCAGGCAAAGGCCAGCGCGCGCGCGCAGGCGCCACCCACCAACAGCGCACCCACCAGCCCCGGACCCGCGGTATAGGCCACGCCATCGACCTCACCCGGTTGCAACCCGGCCCGCTCAAACACTTCGCGCATCAGCGGCACCAGGCGCTTGACGTGATCTCGTGAGGCAAGCTCCGGCACCACACCACCATATACCCGATGCAGGTCAATCTGGCTGAACAGCGCGTCCGCCAGCAGTCCCCGCTCGCTGTCGTACAGCGCGACGCCGGTTTCATCACAGGAGGTTTCAATACCCAAAACGCGCATGCTTTACCTTGAGTCGTCGGTTGCTAAAGAAAGTCGCATTACTGCAATAAGTCGCGCATCATAATCAGCCCCGCGCCCACAGGCCAGTTTTTTACCTTTATGGGCGTCATAGGCTTTGCTTTTTACTGAGGGAGGCGGTAACATCCGCGTCCCTTGAAATGCAATCGCCGCAGGCAATATCGCCTCCGGCTACGACTACAACGTTTGAGAAAGGTACGAAATGCCTAACGTCAAAGTTAAAGAGAACGAACCCTTCGACGTGGCCCTGCGTCGTTTCAAACGCTCCTGCGAAAAAGCAGGCGTTCTGGCTGAAGTGCGCCGTCGTGAGTTTTATGAAAAGCCCACCACCGAGCGCAAGCGCAAGGCTGCTGCCGCTGTTAAGCGTCACGCCAAGAAGATCCAACGCGAACAGCGTCGTCGCGAACGTCTGTACTGAGTTCCGACCCTCAGCTCTGTAGGGCCTGATCACAGGCCCAAGAAGCATTGCCTTCTCTGGCATCCTGCGGAGCTGAAGAACATCAGAAGCACGCACTTTTCCGGCCTTCCATTTACGGAACGGGCTGGATTTTTGCGTCTTCGCTTCTTTCGGATACTATAACGCGCTCAACCGACCTGCGTCCGGCTGCACGGCCTGCGCAGCGGCTTTCTCTCGCTGGTGCAAGGCAGAACCATGGCCGGGCTGATCCCTCAGGGCTTCATAGACGATCTACTTGGACGAACCGATATCGTCGAAGTCGTCGGCGCGCGCCTGAAACTGAAAAAAACCGGCAAAAATTACTCCGCCCTGTGTCCGTTTCACAACGAGAAGTCGCCGTCCTTCAGCGTCAGCCCAGATAAACAGTTCTACTACTGCTTCGGGTGTGGCGCCGGTGGCAACGCGCTGAGCTTCGTCATGGACTTCGAGCGCCTCGATTTCCCCGAGGCGGTCGAAGACCTGGCCAAGCAGGCCGGTGTGGCTGTACCCCGCGAGGAGCGCAGCGATCGTCGCCAGAGTAGCGCGCCACGCAAGGACAGCCCGCTCTACGCCCTGCTCGAGCAGGCCGCCGCCTACTATCGCCAGCAACTGCGCCAGCACCCGAAGAAAGCGCGCGCGGTCAGCTACCTTAAGCAGCGCGGCCTGACCGGACACATTGCCAAGACCTACGACATCGGTATGGCCCCGCCCGGCTGGGACAATCTGATGGCGCATCTGGCACGCGACAGTACTGAAGTAAAAGCACTGATTGAAGCCGGCCTGGTGGTCGAGAACGAAGACAGCGGCAAGCGCTACGACCGCTTCCGCGACCGCATCATGTTTCCGATCCGCGATAGCCGCGGCCGCGTTATTGGCTTTGGCGGCCGTGTACTGGGTGACGACAAACCCAAGTACCTGAACTCACCGGAAACGCCCGTCTTTCACAAGGGGCAAGAGCTGTACGGCCTTTACGAAGCCAAACAACAAAACCGCCAACTGCAGGACATACTGGTGGTCGAAGGCTATATGGACGTGATCGCTCTGGCCCAGCATGGCGTCACCAATGCGGTAGCCACGCTCGGCACCGCTACCAGCGAAGACCACCTCAAACGCCTGTTTCGTCTGGTGCACAGCGTGACCTTTTGTTTCGATGGCGACAAAGCCGGCCGGCAGGCCGCCTGGCGCGCACTGAACTCGGCCCTACCGGTGCTCGAAGATGGTCGCCATGTGCGCTTTCTGTTCCTGCCCGACGGCCAGGACCCCGACAGCATGGTGCGCGAGGAAGGCCAGCAAGCCTTTGAGCAACGCATCAATCAGCAGGCACAACCGCTCACCGAATATCTGTTTCGACACTTGAGCGAAGAGGCCAGGCCGGACAGCCTGGAGGGAAAAGCACATCTGGCCGCGCTGGCGCTGCCACTAATCGACCGAGTGCCGGGCAGCCTGTTGCGGCGCCTGCTGCGCCAGTCACTGGCACAGATTACTGGCATGGATTTGAACCAGGTGGCCAGCGAGGCAGCGCAGGCACCCGCAGCACAGCAGCCACCGGCGAGCATGGCGCAAGCCGCCTCAGGACAAGCACCGGCGGAGCATGGCGCGCCTTGGGATGACGACTGGCAGCCACCCATGGATGACTACCAGCCAGCCTACGAGCTTGCTGAACCCGATGAGCCCGCGGCCCCAGCCCGCAGAGGTCGCGCCGGCGGCCGCAAGGGCGTCGATAGCCCGCTACTGCAGGCTGCCCGTACGCTGCTGCACCACCCGCACCTCGCTGGACTGGCATTACAGGCCAATGAACTGGCCGACGAGGACGAAGACGAGGCGCGGCTATTGGTCGCACTGCTGGATGCAGCGCAGAAAAACCCGGGACTGAACACCATAGAAATGCTGGCCAGGTGGCATGGCACCGCACTTGGCGACCAACTCAGCATGCTCGCCGAACAGGAATGGCTGCTGAATAATCCCAACGCCAACCTTGAACAACAGTTTTTCGACACTATAAATAGGTTATCCGCCGAACAAACCGAGCGGCGCATCGACAAACTCCTCGCCAAACCGCTCCACGAGCTTTCCGCCGAGGAAAAGCAACAACTGCGAGACCTGTACCAGCGCCAACGTGCGCCAAAAACCGACAGGTAACGCGGCCTCAACTGGCACGGAGCCCTGAAATCAGGGTATAATCCGCAGCTTACTTTTTTGCACACCAATGCATCCACAAGGGTTGTTATGTCCGGAAAAGCGCAACAGCAATCCCGTCTCAAAGAGCTTATTGCCCGCGGTCGCGAGCAAGGCTATCTGACCTATGCGGAAGTGAATGACCACCTGCCCGAGGATATATCCGATCCGGAGCAGGTGGAAGACATCATCCGCATGATCAACGACATGGGTATCACCGTGTTCGAGGTTGCACCGGATGCTGACGCTCTGTTGCTGGCCGACAACGATGCCGATGAGTCCGCCGCTGAAGAAGCGGCTGCGGCGTTGGCTGCGGTTGAGACGGATATCGGTCGCACCACTGACCCAGTGCGCATGTACATGCGCGAGATGGGTACCGTCGAGCTGCTGACCCGTGAAGGCGAAATCGAAATTGCCAAACGCATCGAAGAAGGCATCCGCGAAGTCATGGCGGCCATCTCGATGTTCCCTGGCACCGTCGACGGCATTCTCGCCGATTACGCCCGGGTTACCGAGGAAGGCGGACGCCTCTCCGACATCTTCAGTGGTTACATCGACCCTGACGACGACGGCCTGTCCGGCACCGATAACGCGGAAATCCCCACCGCTGCCGCCAAGGACGAGAAAAAGTCCGATGACGACAGCGATGATGATGACGACAACGATGACGACGACAGCTCCGACGACGAAGGCGATGGCGGCCCTGACCCGGAAGTTGCGCGCATGCGCTTCACCGCGATCGGCGATCAGCTGGAGAAGGTCAAGAAGGTACTGAAAAAGAACCCCCGCAGCAGCAGCAAGGTGATTGCCGAGCTGGATGCGCTGGCGGTGCTGTTCATGCCGATCAAGCTGGTGCCCAAGCAGTATGAAGCCCTGGTGGTTCGCGTGCGCAGCGCGCAGGATCAGATCCGCAAGCAGGAACGCGCCATCATGCAGCTATGCGTGCGTGATGCTCGCATGCCACGCGCCGACTTCCTGCGCGGCTTCCCCGGCAATGAAGTCAACGAAGGTTGGGTCGACAGTCTGCTGGCCGACAAGCCGCGTTATGCCGAAGCACTTGAGGCTGCCAAGCCCGATATTATTCGCGCACAGAAGAAGTTGTCCGCTCTAGAGCAGGAAGCCCAGCTGACGATTTCCGAGGTCAAGGACATCAACCGTCGCATGTCGATCGGTGAAGCCCGCGCCCGCCGCGCCAAGAAGGAAATGGTCGAGGCCAACCTGCGTCTGGTTATCTCCATTGCCAAGAAGTACACCAACCGTGGCCTGCAGTTCCTTGATCTGATCCAGGAAGGCAACATCGGTCTGATGAAGGCGGTCGACAAGTTCGAATACCGTCGCGGCTACAAGTTCTCGACCTATGCCACCTGGTGGATTCGTCAGGCCATTACCCGCTCGATTGCCGACCAGGCGCGGACCATCCGTATTCCGGTCCACATGATCGAAACGATCAACAAGCTGAACCGGATTTCGCGTCAGATGCTACAGGAAATGGGTCGCGAACCCACGCCTGAAGAACTGGGCGAGCGCATGGAGATGCCGGAAGACAAGATTCGCAAAGTGCTGAAAATTGCCAAGGAGCCCATTTCGATGGAGACGCCTATTGGTGACGACGAAGACTCCCATCTGGGCGACTTCATCGAAGACGGCACCATGGAGTCACCCATCGACTCGGCTACCGTAGAGAACCTGAAAGAGGCGACCCGCGAAGTCCTGTCTGGCTTGACCGCCCGCGAAGCCAAGGTGCTACGCATGCGTTTTGGTATCGATATGAACACCGATCACACCCTGGAGGAAGTCGGCAAGCAGTTCGACGTCACCCGTGAGCGGATTCGTCAGATCGAAGCCAAGGCCCTGCGCAAGCTGCGGCATCCAACGCGCAGCGATCATCTGCGCAGCTTCCTCGACGAGTAAGCGACGCAGCAGCACCGCCTTACAAATGCCCAGCCATGCTGGGCATTTGTATGTCCAAGGCGCTACACTAGCAAAATAATATCGCGTAGCCATGGATGAAGGTTTCTAGCTGAATGAATGCAGCCGTCAGAGCAGGCTTGTTCAGTGCGCTGGCGTTGCTCGGCAGCGGCTGTAGCAGTGTCGGCACCCCAAGGATCGGTGACCTGCAGTTTACCCAGGTTGGCGTGCTGCTGCTCTCCTGCGGCCTTCTGCTGGCCGCGCATGGCCTCAATCAGCTACGTCGCCGTGCCAACTCCGAGCGCCAGCAGGCACTTACCCTGCTGAATCAGCAGGAACACCGTTACCGCACTCTGGTGGAAAACCTGCATGTAGTGACCTGGGAAATGTCGCTGCCCTCCCTGCGCTTTATCTACGTTTCACCACACGCCCGCGACCTCCTCGGCTTTGAGGCCCACCACTGGCTGGCTGCCGGCTTTCTGGAGGATCGCCTGCATCCGGCCGACCGCGGCCGCGTTACCGCCCTGTTGCACCAGCAGGCCAGCAGTAGCGGGAGCCAGAGCTTCGATTTTCGCCTGTTGAACAACAATGGCACCCCCTGCTGGGTACGCGCCATCATCAACAGCGTAAGCAACGAGGAGTACGAGGCGGTTGCACTGAATGGTCTGCTGGTCGACATTCAAGAGCAGAAAAGCAACGAAATGGCTTTGCGCACGTCGGAGCAAAAGTTTTCCTCGGTTTTTCACAACTGCCCCGACAGCATAGTGCTGGCCAATGCGCACGACGGCACCTTGCTGTCGGTGAACAGAACCTTTGAAGAACAGTTTGGTTTCAGTGCCGCCGAAGCGCTCGGCAAGACTTCCACCCAACTCGGCACCTGGGCGCAACAGGACGCCGGCCCCGCCTTACTTGAGCAGCTCAATCGCGAAACCCAGAGCAACCTCGAGGTTCGCTTCAAACGGCGGGACGGCAGCGAGTTTACCGGGCTGATCTCTTCGCGCAGCGTAGAGTTGAACCAGCAGCATATCCTGGTAGTGGTTATCCGCGATATTTCCGCACTCAAGGTCACCCAGCAACAACTTGAACTGTCGGAACAGAAGTTTTCCAGCGCGTTCCATGCTTCTCCGGATGGCCTGCTGATAACCCGACGCAGCGATGGCATGTTGCTCGATGTGAATGACGGCTTCACCCGCATCACCGGCTACAGCCGCCAGGCCGCACTCGGAAAATCCACCCTCGACCTGGGCCTGTGGAGCGACACCGCCGACCGCGAGCGGATGATTCAGCTGCTGCGCTCACAGGGCACAGTGCGCGATATGCTGTCTACCGTAACCGATATTCACGGCAACCAGCGTCAGGTGGAAATCAGCACCGAGGCCGTAGTCGTCAATGGCGAAGACTGCATGCTCAGCATTGCGCGCGATGTGACCGAGCGCCTGAAGATGGAAGGCTCTCTGCGCCAGGCCGCGACGGTATTCGAGAATACCAACGAAGGCGTCATCATCACCGACAGCGAAGGCATGATACTGGCCATCAACAAGGCGTTTGCGCGCATTACCGGCCACCCAGAGAGCCAGCTGCTGGGCCAGCCGCTGAGCATGCTCAGCGACTATACCGAAGACAAGCACCTGATCCGCGAAGTAGCCCATAGCCTGCGCGATGATGGCCAATGGCAGGGCGAAGCCTGGAATCGGCGCAGAAATGGCGAGCTCTACGCCGCCTGGATCAACATCAGTCAGGTATTGAACGTCGATGGCAGTCTCAATCACCTGGTGGCCGTTTTCAGCGACATCACACCACTCAAGCACACGCAGGCACGACTCGATCACCAGGCGCACCACGATCCACTGACCGACCTGCCCAATCGCACCCTGTTTGAGGCACGCCTACGCGAAGCGCTGAACGCACAGCAACAGGGCAAATATCAGGGCGTCGGCGCCCTGCTGTTTATCGACCTGGATCGCTTCAAGCAGATCAATGACAGCCTCGGCCACCCAGTCGGCGATATCCTGCTGAAATCAGCCAGCCAACGGCTGTGCGGTGTGCTGCGCGATATTGATACCGTCGCCCGCCACGGTGGCGACGAATTCATTGTCCTGCTCCCCAACCTGCATAGCGACGAGGATGCCGCCAGTGTGGCGGACAAATTGCTGGCAGTCTTTCGCAAACCCTTCCTCGCCGCCGGGCACGAGTTTTTTGTCAGTGCCAGCATAGGTATCAGTCTGTTTCCCACCGACGCCAGTGACGTCAACAGCCTGATCAAACATGCCGATGCCGCCATGTACCGCGCCAAGAATCAGGGCCGCAACCGCTACGCCTTCTATACGCGCGACCTCACCGCCAACGCCCATCAGCGCATGGAAATGGAAAATGACATGCGCCGCGGCCTGGAGCGCGGCGAATTCACCCTCTACTACCAACCCAAGTTCGATCTGCACGCGCAGCAACTCAATGGCATGGAAGCACTGGTGCGCTGGCAGCACCCGCAGCGGGGCATGGTAGAGCCGGATCAGTTCATCCCGCTGGCGGAAGAAACCGGGCTGATCGTTGAACTGGGCAAGCATATTCTCGAGCTGGCCTGCCTGCAGTTGGCCGAATGGCGAACCCAGCACTTGGCCCCACCGCGCATGGCTATCAACGTTTCGGGAATGCAGTTGATTGGTAACAAGCTGGTCAGCGATATTCGCCGCGCGCTGGAAACGCACGACATTCCTGCCTCACTGCTTGAGCTGGAGATCACCGAAGATTTCGTGATGAACCAGAACCGTGAGGCCATCCACTTGCTGGATATCTTCAGCAAGATGGGCATTCACCTGTCGATAGATGACTTCGGCACCGGCTACTCATCACTGGCCTACCTCAAGGAAATGCCGCTCGATACCCTGAAAATCGACCGCAGCTTCGTCTCCGGACTGCCCGAGAACCACCACGACGCGGCCATCAGCCAGACCATCATAGTGCTGGCCCACAATCTGGGTATGAGCGTCGTGGCCGAGGGCGTGGAGAACGCCGCGCAGCAGGCGCTGCTGACTGAACAGGGCTGCGATACGGTTCAGGGCTACCACATCAGCCCGCCCCTGCCGGCCGAGGAGTTTTCCCAACGCTTCCTGCAAAGAGCGCCTAGTCAGCGACCGTCACAGCCCGTATAATTCCGCCCTGCTACAAAAACGTGGGCCTATAGCTCAGTTGGTCAGAGCAGGCGACTCATAATCGCTTGGTCGTAGGTTCAAGTCCTACTGGGCCCACCATTTTCTGCCGCGCTGCTTTCCTCCGCCAGTTCTGGCATGTTCAGTTCCGAGCGCAGTAACCCCGCCAACGCCACAAGGCCTTCCTGCGCGCTTTTGCTTGCGCCCGCCCAGCTGCAGGCCAACATCAGATTTTTCGGCAAGGCGAAGTCTTCGACCTGATAGCCCTGCCGGCAATAGCCATCGCCATCGGTATCCAGTTGCTCGATCAGTGGGCGCTGATCACTGAAGTAGGCCCATACCGGCTTGCCCAACGCGGTGGCGTAGCCGATTTCGAATACCGTGCCGGAATCGGGCTCGCTGCCGCGAAAGCAGTCGAGATTGGCCAGTACCGCGTCGGCATTACGGATCTTCTGCAAGTTGCTCTGGCAGATCCAGCTGGCGAGATCACTGACGTCGCCCGGTGGCGCGTCATCGAGAGGATAGATGCCGCGCAGGCCCTGCGCGGCACAGAGGGACTTCAAACGCTCGCCGTGGGCGACGGCGTCGCGGCGAAAGACATCAAACCCGGCCAGATAAACTGACTGCACATTGCTCTCCCGGTCTGGATTGGTGGTGCAACGCAGTTACTCGGCCGGCAGCGCGGCAAGCATCTGAGCGTTATCTACATCCACCAGTATACCGGGGTCAGCCACGGGCACTTCAAGCAGGCGCTGCGCATGTCGCTGCAGCACCCCGCGCGCGCCCTGATCCCCCTGCAACGACAACAGTTCAGGCCAGAACGCGCGACCAAACAATACCGGATGACCGCGTTGCCCGGCGTACGACGGCACCACGATACGCTCGGCAGCGGCCTGCTGCTGCAGGGCGATAAGCGTTTGCGGGCGGATAAGCGGCATATCGCCCAACAGCACCGCAACCACCGCGGCGTCGCTGTCCTGCAACGCCGTGATGCCCGCCGCCAGGCTGTGGGCCATGCCCTCTTGGCAACGCGCGCTGCGGATCACCCGGCAATCCGCAGGCAATCCCAAAGCTGCGCTATCGTCCTGCGGGCGCAGTATGACGCGCACATCAGCGTAGGCACTGCGGGCGTTTTCCAGGCTGGCGCGCAACAGTGTTCTGCCGTCAGGCAAGCGTGCCACACGTTTATCGCTGCCGAAGCGACGAGCGCTGCCAGCAGCTAGCAACAGCGCAACCAGCGGTGCGGTCGGCCTGCTTACCACTCAGGCCTGCGCGTCCAGCAACATGACGTCGCGCTCAACAATCAGGCCTGCGAGCGCTTGCCCCATGGCCTGGTAATGCGGCGCCTGACGATGAAGCTCAATGGCCTCCATATCAGCCCACTGTTCGACAAATACAAAGCGCTGTGCATCACTGCGATCACGATGCAGCACATACCCGCGGCAGCCCGCCTCTGCACGCGATGGCGCCACCGCGCGCGACAGAATCTCACTCACCTGGTCTGCACTGCCTTCTGCGGCGCGGAGTACGGCGACAACGGTAATTTCATTCGACATTCAGGGTCTCTCGCTTGTGGATAACGGGACGGACGACGCGCTACTGCCGGCGTCCTGATGATGATAAATCGGCGACGCATCGTGGATGGCGGCGGTGCGCGCTTTCAACATACCGCCTTGACGACCGTTGAGCACGGCGGTCATTTCGGCAAGAATCGCCATAGCTACGGACTCGGGGGTGTCTCCTCCCAGGTCGAGGCCGACCGGGTAATGCAGTCGGGCCAGCGCCGACGCCGGCAGCGCTGGCATCTCGCTGAGTAGTCTTTCGGTGCGCTCGCGCGGGCCCAGTTGGCCAATATACCGCGCACCGGAAGCCAACGCGCACTGCAACCAGTGCGCGTCCTGCTGCAGACTGTGGGTCATGACCGCGACGGCCGCCCCCTGCAACAGAGGGCCGGGATTGAAGCTGTCATCCAGGGTGCCCAACAGCACGCTATCCGCCTCGGGAAAGCGGCTGGCGCGGGCAAAATGTGCGCGGCTGTCGATCACGGTCACCTGCCAGCCCAGTAGCCGCGCCATACGGACCAGGGGCTGAGCATCGTGACCGCCACCAAACACCACCAGTCGCCGCGCCGGCGGCAGGTACTCGACCAACACCTGCAACACCCGAGCGTCCTGCTCCAGATAGTGCAGGCTGCTGCGACGCTCCGCGATGGCCTGCTGCAACGGTGCGCTCAAGCCCGCCTGCAAGGAGTCGGGCAGTTGCCCGCTGCTGACGGCGCCCTCGGCAGACCACAACAACCGCTCACCCAAGCAGGCTGATGCCGTAATCACCGTGGCGACGGCGCGCGCCTGTCCATCGCGCTGCTGCGTGCGTAGGGCGCCCAGCAGCAAGCCGGCTGACTCGGCGTTCACCCGCTCGAACAGGATATGCACCTTGCCGTTGCATCCCAGGCCAAAGCTCACGGCGACTTCGCCGTCTTCGGTTTCATCGCTGGTGCTGTAACTGCGTAGCGCCGGGCCTTGCTCGGTCAGCCAGAATGCGGTGCGAGCTACCTCGCTCTCCAGACAGCCGCCGCTGAGCGTACCCTGCGTCTGGCCGAGCGCCGTGATCAGCATGCGCGCACCGGGGCGGCGGTAGGCTGAACCCTCCACCCGCACCACCGTCGCCAGCACCGCTGCGTCACCGGCCAGCACTACGTTATCCAGCGCGCCAAGCAGTTGTTCAACGCCGCTCATAGCCGCTTCGCCCGTGGTTTGCCGACGTTCATACGCCTACTCAATGCCCGGTATTGCCGCGCTTGGCCGCCACATCCTCGGCACTCACCTGCGCGCCGCTTTGGCCAAAATGCTGCAGGACAAAACTGCTGACCGCAGCCAACTCCGGGTCGCTGTAACCGTCGGCAAAACGCGGCATGCGCTGATCCACGGGTAGCTGCTCGCCGCCGTGGCCCGTCAGCAGAATACCCAGCAGGTTGGTGGCTGCCGGATCGTTGACGGTTTTCAGCCCCATCAGAGTAGCAACCGGGCTTTGATTGCCCTTGCCATCCCAGCGGTGACAGCTGGCACAGGCATCGGCAAAAACCTTGACGCCCAGATTGCGCTCGGCGGGCATACCCTCGGGCTGCTTGGTGGGGCGCGCCACGCCGGTTGGCTGCGGCTCAGTGCTCAGCAGGTAGGTAGCAATCGCGCTCAGGTCGCGCTGCTGCAAATGCTGCAGGCTCTTCTCTACCACCTCAGCCATCGGCCCCGCCGCGACCCCCTTGCCCGCTGCATGTCCTTGACTCATATAGCTGACCAGCTCGGCCTCGCTCCAGGCACCAATGCCATGCGCCTCGTCAGCGCTGATGTTGTAAGCCTGCCAGCCCTGCACCAGAGTGCCCGCCAGTGGCTGGCTGCTGTCGAGTGCCTGGAACATATTGCGCGGTGTATGGCATTCAGCGCAGTGGCCGGGGCCCTGCACCAGATAAGCACCACGGTTCCACTCTTCGCTCTGCTGCGGATCGGCCGCATAGCGCCCTTCATCCAGGAACAGGAAATTCCAGAAGAACATGCCCCAGCGTTGATTGAACGGAAAGCCCAGGGTGTTTTCCGGCGGTGTATTACTGACCGGCTCCAGGCTGGCCAGATAGGCCTTGATCGCCAGCACCTCGTCCTCCGGCATCAGCGTGTAGGAGGTGTAGGGGAAGGCCGGATAGTAATGCTTGCCATCCTTGCCAACGCCTGAATGCAGCGCACTGACAAAATCTTCATCGCTCCAACTGCCGATGCCGGTCTCGTCATCCGGAGTGATGTTGGGCGAATACAGCGAGCCAAACGGCAGCTTGAATTCCACGCCCCCGGCGAACGGCTTACCGCCCGGCGTGGTGTGGCAGGCAACGCAATCGGCTGCAGTTGCTAGGTACTTGCCGCGCTCGATCAGCTCGGCGTCTGCCGCCAGGACCGTGCTCGACAGCCCGGATAACCCCAGGCACAGCATGACTAAACGATTGAAACGCATGGCCAGTCTCCTTAAGCCGGGTAGTAGCCGGCACGGCTCAGTGGCAGACGACGCAAACGCGTCCCGGATGCAGCATGCAGCGCATTGACCAAAGCAGGGCCAATCAAGGCCGTACCCGTCTCACCGACACCGCCCGGCGCCTCCAGACTGGGCACTATGTGCACCTCAACACCGGGCGCATCGGTGATGCGCAGCTGACGGTAGTTGTGGAAGTTGGTCTGCTGCACCACGCCCTGCTCAATCAGAATCTCGTTGAACAGCGAGGCCGAGAGACCAAACAGCGTGCCGCCTTCCATCTGCGCCTGCACCGACGTTGGGTTGGTCACCAGGCCGCAGTCGATGGCACAGACCAGCCGCTTGATGCGGATTGCCTTGTCGCCACGCATTTCCATTTCCACCACGGTCGCGACATAGCTGCCGAATACCGCACTGACCGCGACGCCACGGCCCTGCCCATCCGGTAAGCTGTTGCCCCAGCCGGCCTTCTCTGCCGCCAGCCGCAGTACCGCTTGCGCGCGCGGATGCTCTGCCATCAGGCCAAGCCGATAGTCCACCGGGTCGGCGCCAGCATTCAGCGCCAGCTCGTCAATAAAGCACTCCAGCGCATAGGTGCTGCGCAGCGGCCCTACCCCACGCCACCAGGAAACCGGAACCACCTTGGGCTCCTCGCGCACGTAGTTCACCAGCAGATTCGGCAAGGCATAGATCGGGTCGATAGCCACCTCAACGGCGTCGCCATCAACGCCGTTCTCCGGCAGGCTACCCATGTAACGGCCCAGTACCGAAGCGCCAGCGATGCGGTGCTGCCAGCCGGTCGGCTTGCCGTCGGCATCCAGCGCTGCGGTCAGGCGATCGGCATATTGCGGGCGGTACATATCGTGGGTCATGTCTTCTTCACGGCTCCAGATCAGCTTGATCGGGTAACTCACATGCCGCGCCACATCGACCGCCTGAGTAATGAAGTCGTAGTCCAGCCGACGGCCAAAGGCACCGCCAATCAGCTGATTGTGAATAATGATCTTGTCCGCCGGCAGGCCGCTGATTTTCGCGGCAGTTTGCTGGGCAAAGACCGGCACCTGGGTGCCGACCCACAGCTCGCAGGCATCCGGGCGCACATGCGCCACGCAGGTCATCGGCTCCAACGGCGAATGCGACAGAAAAGCCTGCTCATAAACCGCTTCAAAGCGACTGGCAGCCTCTTCCAGCGCCTTGCCGATATCGCCCGCGTTGTGCGCCACTACACCATCGCGCGAGCTGGCCTGTTGCAGTGCGTCATCCAATTGCGCCGAGTTGATGCTGGCGTTCTCGCCCAGATCCCACTCGACCTTCAGCGCCTTGAGACCCTGCTGGCAAGCCCAGTAATTACTGGCTGTTACTGCCACGGCGTTGTCGAGCTTGATCACGTCCCGCACGCCCGGCACTTTATTGACCGCCGAGGCATCCACGCTGCGCAGCGTGCCACCGAAGACCGGGCAGGTCAGGGTGGAGGCAATCAGCATGTCCGGCACGCTAAGGTCGATAGTGAACTGCGCCTTGCCATTAACCTTGTTCGGCGTATCAATACGCTGTGCTGGTGTGCCAAGCAGGGTGAACTGCTCCGGCGTTTTCAGCGCTATGTCAGTTGGCAGCGGCAATTCGCTGGCGGCGTCAACCAGTTCGCCGTAACCCAGCTTCTGCTCAGCCGGGCCAAACACCTCACCATTCTTCGCATGGCATTGCGCGGCATCCACCCCCCAACGCGCCGCAGCGGCCTGAATCAGCAGCAGCCTTGCGGTGGCGCCCGCTTCGCGTAGCGGCTGCCAGCTATGCCGCGTCGAAGTCGAGCCGCCGGTGGCTTGAAACTGCATTAATGAGTCGGCATACAACTCGCTGTCTGGCGGTGCATCCTCAATGGTCACAGCAGACAGCGGCACTTCCAGCTCCTCGGCCACCATCATCGCAATGCCGGTATGCGCGCCCTGGCCCATCTCGATTTTTGGCGAAATCACCGTTACCAAACCGTCATGACCGACCCGCACGTAGGCTCCGTACGCCCGCGGCGACTTGTCGCCCAAACGGCCAGCAGCCGTGGCCTCCGCGGCCACGCCACGCGGTGCGAAACCCGGCAACCAGGTGCTGAGTACCAGCCCGCCCATGGCGAGGCTGGACCCCTTAAGAAAACCGCGCCGCGAGAGCGCACCTTTCGACTTGTCCATTAGCAACGCTCCTCAGGCCTGGCCGATGTCTTTGATCGCTGCACGAATGCGCGTGTAAGTACCGCAGCGGCAGATGTTGCCCGCCATGCCGGCATCAATTTCGGCGTCACTGGGGGAGGATTTGTGTTGCAGCAGCGCCGTAGCCGACATGATCTGCCCCGACTGGCAATAACCGCACTGCACCACCTCGTGCTCAAGCCAGGCCTGCTGCACCTTGGCGCCCACGGCGTTCTCGGCAATCGCCTCGATGGTGGTCACCGTCTTGCCGGCAGCCGCGCTGACCGGCAACACGCAAGAGCGCACCGCCTGGCCATCAAGGTGCACCGTGCAGGCACCGCATTGCGCGATGCCACAACCATATTTGGTTCCGGTCAGCTCCAGCACATCACGCAACACCCAGAGCAGGGGCATATCGTCCGGAACATCGAGTTGGTGTTGTTCACCATTAACAGACAGCAGGTTCATAGCGACCTCATCGCGGCACGGATTTCGTTATTTTTTATACACTCTAGCAGTTGGTTTCACCGCGAGACGCAGGCGAGCCAACACGAGGCAATCACAATCACCTCACTGTCGAGACAGTCAGCAGCCATTATTCGAATAAAGGCGAAGGATAGAAGATAAGGGTAGCGCTATTGGCGTGTGGGGCGGTAGAACAATACCCCAAGGGAGCGGAGCGAAGATTGTTTCAACACAAGCCAGTGCAGCCACAGCGAAAAAGATGAAGCGCAATAGGCGCTAACGACTGGAGCAGATTGCCTGCTCCAGTCTTCAACGGTTACTGCGGATAAACCGCATTCCAGTCCGCCTTCATATCTACCACGGTCCAGTTGCGCTCCTTGGCTTCTACCAACGCTTGATCCAGCTTGCCGATATGCGAGTCCTTGTCGTACGCCCACTCACGTTCAGCATCGGTGTGATGCACGATCAGGCCAAAACGTGGCGTGGTGTCCTCGGCATCGTGGGCAATGGTGGTGTACTGCAGCATCTGCAGATCGCCATCCGAATTACCGCCCGCGAAGATCGGGCGACGGCCGATGTGACGGTAGATGCCGACCGGCTTGCCGGCCTTGTCATCGTTCAGCATCAGATCACCCGTCTTGACGATTGTCGGTACGCCGTCACGCATCTCGAACTTGGCATCCAGGGTGGACCCTACCACCTGCTCGGGTGGAATACCGTAGGTTTCTTCGGCAAATACCCGCATGAAATCGATCCCGCCACCGGAAACGATAAAGGTCTTGAAATCGTTGGCGCGCAGGTAATCGAGCAGCTCCAGCATCGGCTGATACACCACTTCATTGTAGGGGCGCTCTACGGTGGGATGCTTGCTGCTGCTTAACCATTTGCGTACAGACGCGGCAAACTCGTCGGCCGTCATGCCGGCGTGCGAGGCGGCCATGATCTTCATCAAACCCTCCTTGCCCGAGGCCATGATTGCTTTGGTGTCACCGGCCAACACACTTTTGTAGGGCTCCTCGGTTTTCCACTCCGGGTGGTTCGGGGCTTGCTCGCGTATCTGATCAAGGGCAAAGATCAATTGGAAGTAGAGCGGCTGCTCTGCCCACAGGGTGCCGTCATTGTCGAAAGTAGCGATGCGCTCTGGCGGTGCGACATAGCCACTGCCTCCCTCCTTGGTGACTTTCTCTACAAAGCTGATGATGGCGGTTTTATTCGCGCCGTCATTCCAGGATGGCAATGGGTCTGCAGTCTGCGCCATGCCTGGCCCGGCCAAAGCACTCAGAGACAGGGCGGCAATAAAGCCCAGCTGTTTGAATCGCATGTAGATCTACCTCGTTCCATGTGTTGTAGAAAGCGTCCGGGGCACACCTGCTCGACCGCGCAGAACCGGCTACTTGGCAACTGCACTGGCAGTGATATCACGCCAGCAGTGCTGACATTCAACCCGGTCACATGCGGGAACAGCGCTCTGCCCCGCACGCTTCAGCTTAGTAGAGGATCGCTGCCGCGCAATAGCGGCGGCGGCATAACAGTCGACCGTTAGCGGAACGGCGGCTCATCAAAGCTGCGCAGCTTGCGCGAATGCAGCGAATCGAGCTGGCTACGCAGCAATTCCAGCGCGTGGATGCCGATGTGCAAATGCTGGGTGACGGCGCGCTCATAAAAGGCCCCGGCGGCCCCCGGCAGCTTGATTTCACTGTGCAGCGGCTTATCGGATACGCACAACAGGGTGCCGTAGGGTACCCGCAAGCGATAGCCCTGAGCCGCTATGGTGCCGCTCTCCATGTCCACGGCAATGGCGCGTGCCATGTTAATCAGCGGCCTCTCCTGCGCCCAGCGCAGCTCCCAGTTGCGGTCGTCGTAGGTCAGTACCGTACCGGTGCGCAGCCGTCGTTTGAGGTCATCACCCTGCTCACCGGTCACCTCGGCGGCGGCCTGCTGCAGCGCCAGCTGCACCTCAGCCAGAGCTGGCAGCGGGATATTCGGCGGCAGTACCCGGTCGAGAATCCCGTCACGGCGCATGTAGGCGTGCGCCAGCACATAGTCGCCAATGGTCTGCGACTGCCGCAGCCCGCCGCAGTGGCCGATCATCAGCCAGCAGTGCGGACGTAGCACAGCGAGATGATCAGTGATGTTCTTGGCGTTGGATGGGCCCACGCCGATATTCACCAGGGTAATACCCTCCGCCGGATTTTCCGCCTGCAGGTGATAGGCCGGCATCTGATAGCGGTGCCACACCACCGTTTCGATGATCGCCTGCATCTCGCCCTCGGCCATGCCGCGCTCGATCACCACGTTGCCCGGCAACACCATGCGCTGGAAGCGCGTGTCGCCGAGCAGCATATCCAGCCCGTGGCGGATAAATTGATCCACGTAGCGGTGGTAATTGGTCAGCAGAATCCACGGCTGCACGTGGCGCCAATCGCTGCCGGTGTAGTGCACCAGGCGGCGCAGCGAGAAGTCGGTACGCGCGGCGTCGAACAGCGCCAGCGGCAACGGGTCGATATTCTCCCAGTCGTACAGACCGTCGGCCGTGCCATCGTTGGCGGCAGACAAATCGGTGCTCGGGAACACCCGCGCCAGTTCAGCGGCGGTTACCCCTGAGGCGCCCAGCTCGTCACCCTGCTCAACCACGTAGGGATAGGGAATATTCGCCTGGCTTGAGCCCACCTCGACCGTCACCGTGAAGTCGCTCATCAAGGGCCGCAACTGATCCAGCAGATAGCGCCGAAAGGCCGCTGGCTGGGTGACGGTAACGCTGTAGGTGCCGGGCACCTGAACCTTGGCGTAGGCACGCACAGTGCTGGGTACTTCACCTTGACAGTGATACGTCAGCCTTAGTTCGGGATAGCGATAGGCACAGCGACTGGCCTCCGGATGCTGACGTGTTTGCAGGTATTCCTTGAGCGCATGACGCAAGGCACTGGTCGCTTGCTGATGCAACGCGGCGAGCCGGTCTACCGCGTCTTCGGGGCTGGTCACGACAACAAAGTCGTCAGGGCATGGGTTCATGGCGTACCTCCGGCTGTTCACATGCCCCTATCTTGCCTGCCGCCTGCCACCCACGCCAAGCTACAAAGCTGCGACGCCTTTGGCAGCCTGCCGAGAAAACACCTCTGCCGCTTGCATAGCACTAAAAAACCGCCGCCTCGACGAGCTCAAAAGTATTTCTGTACTGCCTGCGGACTGACCCCGAACTGACGGCGAAAGGCAGTGGCAAAATTGGCGGCACTCGAGTAGCCCGCGAGCCAGGCCGCCTCAACGATACTGACACCGCCACCCAGCAGCGCAGTACGTGCCAGTTGCAGTTTGTGCTGTCGCTGATAAGCAAACACCGATACCCCACGAGCCGCCTGAAACTGGCGTTGCAGGGTGCTGGCACTAGCGCCCGCCGCCGCCGCGATCTGCTCCAGCGACCAGCCATCAGCCTCGCCACTGTGCAATAACTCCAGCGCACGCTGAACCAGCTTCTGTTCGTGTGGACGCTGCGTTTTGGGCGGGCTGGCGGCCTGGCCGGTGAGTTGCGCGATCACCCCGTGGGCCAGCTCCAACGCCCGAGACTCCTGTTGCAGATGTTGCAGCAGGCTGTTTTCCGTCGCCTGGTTAAGCGTCAACTCGACCAGCGCGAGCAACCGCGCCGTAGGTACCCAACGGCGCATCGCCAGGTGCTGACTCTGCGGGTCGACCAGTGCGCGCAAGCTGTCATGCGAATCAAAGCCGCCACTTTCAAACCACTCCGGTGTCAGGCAAACCGACAGCTTGCGGATATGCGTGCCACGCTGGGCCTGGCGGGTGAAAGTTGCCGGCTCGGTCAATGCGACGGCAATACCCTCGGGACGCTTGGGACTGGCCGCGATGCTCAGTGAGCGATCGTCGTAGCACACAGCGCTATGGCCGGCCATGAAGAGCACAAAACTGAGCCGCGGAGCGACTTCCACCTGGGTGGAAAAGTCGTGCAGCTCAATACAGTCGGAGCAGTGTAGCGATAGCCCCGAGCGCAGCCGCTGCCAACTCAGCCGGCCCTTGAACAGGGAGTCGTGCGCAGCGCCGCTTTCGCTTACCCGCACCGGTGCACCGATGCGGCGCGACAAATCACCCGACCTGACCAGCTCTTGCTTCGCACCCATGCCCTGCTCCTGCTTTGCAGCCACTTTTGCCCACCGTGCAAACAAGATTGACGCTGGCGCAAAGCGAATTATTGAAACTCTGTGACAGACTACTCGCCGAAATTCGCACATGCAAATAGTTCGCATTACCACTATCATGTTGAACGCTCACAGAGGAACCCCCATGCAACCTTCAGCCAACCGCAGGCTCCTGCGCCCTAGCCGTCTTTCCCTCGCCATACTGCTCGCGCTGGGCAGCCATCAGGCGTCGGCAGCAGAAGACGTGATCGAGCTCGATAGCATCGAGGTGCTGGGTACCGCACAGGAAGAACTGAAGCAGGCGCCAGGCGTTTCCATCATTTCCGCCGAAGACATCAGCAAGAACCCGCCCGCGAACGATATTTCCGAGCTCATTCGCAAGCAGCCGGGCGTCAACCTGACCGGCAACAGTGGCTCCGGCGCCCGTGGCAACAACCGGCAAATCGACATTCGCGGCATGGGCCCGGAAAACACCCTGATCCTGATTGACGGCAAGCCGGTGTCCTCCCGCAATGCCGTGCGTTACGGCTGGCGCGGTGACCGCGATACGCGCGGCGACTCCAACTGGGTTCCGGCAGAGCAGATTGAGCGTATTGAAGTGCTGCGCGGCCCGGCCGCCGCACGGTACGGCAACGGCGCCGCTGGCGGCGTGCTCAACATCATCACCAAGGGGCCCGGCGTTGAACACCACGGCGACATGACGGTGTACATGAACTTCCCCGCGCACGAGGAAGAAGGTGCCAGCAAGCGGCTCAACTTTGGCCTCAACGGCCCCTTGACCGACAAACTGGCCTACCGCGTGTACGGGAACCTCAGCAAGACCGACATGGATGACGCCGACATCAACGAAGGCCACACCATACCCGGTTACGCCACCGCCGGGCGCGAAGGGGTGCGCAACAAGGATATCAACGGCCTGCTCAGTTGGTATCTCACCGATGAGCAGACGCTTGATCTGGAAGCGGGCTATAGTCGCCAGGGCAACATTTACGCCGGCGACAGCATGAACAACGTCGACTCTGCCGGCCTCAACGCGCTGCGTACGCCCTGGCTGGGCCGCGAAACCAACATCATGTACCGCGAGAACTACGCCGTTACCCATCGCGGCGATTGGAGCTTTGGCAGCACCATCAACTATCTGCAGTATGAAAAGACCCGCAACCGCCGTCTGCAGGAAGGCTTGGCTGGCGGCCCTGAGGGTAGCATCCTGAATGGCAACTTTGGCACCATCGAGCTGGATACTACCACCGCACACAGTGAACTCAGCCTGCCGCTATCCGGCCTGGTGGATCAGGTCGCTACGGTCGGCGCCGAGTGGGTCGAGCAACGCATGGATGACCCCTTCTCCAACAACCAGACCACCACGGAGGCGGGCGATGTGCCCGGCCTGACCAATGGCGCGCGCGACACCGAAAGCTCCGCGCGCATTGCCTCCGTGTTCGTTGAGAGCAACATGCAACTGCGCCCCGGCACCATCCTTACACCCGGCCTGCGCTTCGACCATCACAGTCTGACCGGCAGTAACTGGAGCCCCTCGCTCAACCTGTCACAGACATTGGGTGACGAGTTCACCCTGAAGGCCGGTATCGCGCGCGCCTACAAGGCGCCCAATCTGTACCAGACCAACCCCAACTACCTGCTGTACAGCCGCGGCAATGGCTGCTGGGGCGGCAGCGGCGCCTGCTATTTGATGGGCAACGAGAATCTGGACGCTGAGACCAGCATCAACAAGGAAATCGGCATCGAGTTTCGCCGCGACGAATGGGTCGCCGGTATTACCTGGTTCCGCAACGACTACAAGAACAAAATCGAATCCGGCCAGAGCGCCATCGGCAGCGCCAGCGGTGGCAGTAATCCGGCCTATGCCGATGCGGACATTTTCCAGTGGGAGAACGTACCCGAGGCCATCGTCGAAGGCTTCGAAGGAACCCTCAACGTGCCGCTCGCCAGCATGCTCGACTGGAATACCAACTTCACCTACATGCTGCGCTCGGAGAACCGCGAAACCGGCGAACCGCTGTCGATCATCCCTGAGTACACACTGAACTCCACGCTCGACTGGCAGATCAACCAGCCCTGGTCAGCCCAGGCCACCGTCACCTGGTATGGCAAGCAGGAGCCGGGCAAACTCGATTACCAGGGCAACGACCTGAGCGGTGACGCGCGCCGTTCTGTTTCCCCTTACGCGCTGGCCGGATTGAGCAGCCAGTACGCCTTCAATCAGCATCTGAGTGTAACGGCTGGCGTGAGCAACCTGTTTGACAAGCGCCTGTACCGTGAAGGCAACGCCAATGTGGCCGGTGCCTACACCTATAATGAGCCGGGCCGCACTTTCTACACCAGTGTCAGCACCTCGTTCTGAGGCGGCCACGCGACAGGAAACCAGCATGATGCGTTTTCAGGGACAGGCCGACACTGCGTCGGCCGCACTTTACATGAACAAGCTGTGCAAGCACTTTGCGCACAAGGTCGCGGTCAAGGTTGATCAGCAGCAGGCGCAGGCCGACTTTCCGTTCGGCCACTGCACCATGCTCGCCACCCACCAGCAATTACAATTCGACTGCACGGCAGCCGACCTCAAGGCCGCCATACAACTGCGCTTTGTGCTCGATGACCATCTGCAACGCTTTGCCCGCCGCGAAGCACTGCGCATTGAGTGGGACGCGCAGGCGCTGCCTCCCCTATCGGCAGCTGAGCCAACTGAGGAGCCATCCGCATGAAGCCACTGGCGCGCTGGCTCGGCCTGCTGCCCTTGCTGGGTCTGAGCAGCGCACTGGCCGGCAACAATGATCACGCCGGCTGGCAATCGGCACAGCTGGCCTACAGCCTGCAACGCGACGTCCACTCGGAGATCACTGGCCGCAGCTACCGCATCTTTGTTTCGGCGCCACAGGTGCCGGCCCCGGCTGAGGGCTTTCCGGTGGTGTATCTGCTCGATGGCAATGCCCTTTTTGCACCGCTGGCCATGCAGGCACGCGGCGAGGATCTGCGCGCCGCGCGCAGCGGCGACACGCCGGTGCTGATTGTTGGCATCGGCTACCCGGTTGATGAACTCTACGACCTGCCTGCGCGCGCCGATGACTACACGCCGCCCAACCGCCCAGGCACCGCCAACCCGCCTACCCGCCAAAGCAACGCGAGCCTGTTTCTGCGTTTTATCGAGGAGGAACTGAAACCGCTCATCAACGCCCGATACCCCGTGGATACCGCGCAGCAGACTTTATTCGGCCATTCCTATGGTGGGCTTTTCACGCTGTATACGCTGTTCAACGCGCCACAGAGCTTCCAGCATTACGTGGCCGCCAGCCCGTCGATCTGGTGGCAACAGCGCAGCGTACTGGATGCACTCACAGGGTTTGAGCAGCGACTAAAGACGCAGGGCGGACCGCGCACGTTATTGCTGACCGTGGGTGATCGCGAGCAGCCCAGCGGACCGGCGCAAGCGGATGACCAGCGCCAGCAACTGGTACGCCAGCGCCAGATGATCAGCAACGTCTCCGCACTGGACGCCAGGCTGCAGCCGCTGCAGCAGGCCGGCCTGAGCGTGCAGACCAGGCTACTGCCGGGTGCCGATCATGGCGACAGCGCCGTCTTGACCAGTCTTGAGGTGCTGGCTACCGCACGCGGCACGACCGCGCGCTGAGCCGGTTCAGTCGGCGGTCTTGTCCTTGATCACGGTGCTCACGCCATTGTTCTTGACCGACTCGATGCCAGTTTCACAGTTGCGCGCCGCCGCGTACATCTGGCTGGTGCCGATGATCTGGTGATTGGCCGCCTTGAGGTTGAAATAGTGCTTGCCGTTCTTGGCTTCCTTGCGTTCAAAACGTGCATCGTCACTGCAGTTTTTCTGCACCGAGGCAATGCCGTTGTCGGCGCTGGCGCGGGTCTTGTATAACTCGCTGGTGAGAATGGTTTCTGCATTGCCCGCCTTGAGAACAAAGCGGAACTGCCCGTCCGTACTTCTGCTCAACTCGTACCATCCAGCCATAACAGCACTCCTTTTTGACAACTGCCCGTCAAAGGCACCTCTGGGCAGTATAGTCAGGCAAAGCAGCTCGTCCCGAAAAAAGCCCTGTTGCGGCTAAGTCAGTAGGCTCGCACCGCCAGTCGCGAGCGAAAAACGCTGCTGCCTTCGCCAATGCGCGGGCGACGTGCCGCTCCAGCGCTTGAAGGCCCGCGAGAAACTGGCCGCTTCGGTGTAGCCCAATTGCTGGGCAATGGCATCAAGCCGCAGATCGGTATCACGCAGCAGCTGCTCGGCCAGATTGCAGCGCACGCGGGCGTCGAGCAGCCGAAAAGCATGCCCTTCCAACGCCAGGCGCCGGTGCAGGCTGCGCTCGGACAGCCCCAGCAATCCGGCGACCTCGACCGCGCCCAGACTACCGCCGGTATGACTCAGCAACGCCTGCATGACCTGGCGCGCCAGCGGCGTATGGACCTCCTCGGCGCTGGCACACAACTGCTGGCACAAGCTGGCGCAGGCGGCTTGGGTCATGCTGTTGGCCAGCGGCAGCGGCGCGTGCAGATCGGCTTCAGCGATCAACATGGCGTTGCGTCCGGCCTGCAGATCAACGCTGCACCCGAAGTACTCGCGATAGCGTGCCAGACTAGCCGGCTGGCTCAGGTTCAACTCGACTTTCAACGGCACAAAAGGGCGCTGCAGCAGCTCGCTGAACACCCGTAACCAGGCGCCCAGGCCACGCTCGATGACGGTAGCTCGCGCATCCGCTGGCAGCACACTCTGATCCAGCGTGAGGTACACGCCCTCGGGGTCTGGCTGCAGGCTGACCGGACAGATCGATAACGACAGCGCACGAAAACGACTGCTGACCTCCAGCGCGTCGGCCAACGAACGGCTGGCCAGCATGGTGTAACCCAGCAAGCCGAGGCTGGTGAGGTGATAGTGCTCGCCCAACAGCAGCCCCAGCCCCGGCTTCGGGCAAGCGGTCACCAGATTGCGAACCACCGCCAGTTCTTGCCACAGCTCTATGCTATCGCCCGCCTGCAACCCTGCCGGGCTGATACCGCTGGCCTGCAGGCAAGTCTCGTGAGCGATCCCCAGCTGATCGGAGGTCACCAGCAGGTAGTGCACGTTGGTGCTGTCACGGCGCTCGCGCCAGTTCATCGCCCTCCTCCCGAAAACTTTGGCAGAAATTATCACGTGTTGGCAGTTTTAATCATGGCTGAGCACAGACGCTTACTGCAAGCTTTGGTCATCGCCCCAACAACAATCACAGAGGTGAAAACCATGCCTGAATTCTTCTACACTCACGCCGGCAACAACCAAGCGCGCGCCAGCGCGTATTTTCGCGTCAGTCCGGTCGCCGGTTCCCTCGGTGCCGACATCCACGACATCGACCTGAACAACCTCAACGAACCCGGCCAGGCCGCGCTGCGCCAGGCGCTGATGGATCACGGCGTACTGTTCATTCGCGACCAGCAGCTCAGCGTTGAGCAACTGGAAGCGGTAACCCAGCGCTTTGGCGAGTTTGGTGTCGAGCCCTACGTCAAACCTATGCCCGATCACCCGCACGTGGTGCACGTGGTGAAGGAGGCCAGCGAGCAGACGCCCATCGTGTTTGGCGGCGCCTGGCACTCCGACTGGTCGTTTCAGGAGCGCCCACCCGCCTTCACCCTGCTCTATGGCAAGGATGTCCCGCCCAGCGGCGGCGACACCCTGTTCAACAATATGTATCTGGCCTGCGAGTGGCTGTCCGACACCCTGCGCGATACCTTGCGCGGGCTCGATGGCGTGCATAGCCCCGAGTTTGGTTATGGCCCCAACGCCAAGCACAATGCCGGCTTGGAGAGCATGAAAATTGTTTATGGCGAAAGCGTGGAGAAGGATGTGCGCCGCCATCCGCTGATTACCCGCCATCCGGAAACCGGCCGTGAAGTACTGTTCGCCAACCCGGTGTATACCCTGGGCATCGCTGGCATGAAGGCCGAAGAGTCCCGTCCACTGCTGGATTATCTGTTCAGCGTGGCCACCGCACCGGCCTTCACTTGCCGTATGCGCTGGACGCCCGGCACCCTGGCCATCTGGGACAACCGCTGCGTCTGGCATCAGCCGGTATCCGATTATTTTGGCGCGCGCCGCGAGATGTTTCGCACTACAGTAGTCGGCGAAAAACCGACCCGAGGGAGCGCCAAATGACCACCACCAGCCAAGCTGTTGAAGCCGCCCGACTGCTACTGCAAGCCCGTGCCGATAAAACCCCCTGCGCCTCTATCGTGGAACGCTGTCAGATTGACGATCTGACGCAAGCCTACGCCGCACAAAGACAGTGGCAGCAGCTCAGCCTGGCGCGTGGTGATCGCATCGCCGGCTACAAGCTGGGCGTCAGTAACCCCAAGGCACAAGCTGCGCTGGGGCTCAACGGGCCGCTGCAGGGTGTATTGCTGGCCAGCGCGCAGCGTCAGGCTGGCGCGACCCTGTCCTATGCCGACTTTCTCGCGCCGCGTGCGGAGATTGAAGTGGCGATGGTCTTTGCCGAAGCGCTGAGCGACCCCGAGCTGGACCGCAGCCAACTGGTCGCAGCACTGCACGCGATAGTACCGGCACTGGAGATCTGCGATTCCGCCATCGCCGGCTGGCCGAAAACGCTGTTCGACGCGGTGGCCGACAATTTGTCGTCCGGCGGTTACCTGCTGGGCGAGCCGCAACGCAATTCGACCGGTATCGATGTCAGCGCCCTGACCGCCACCCTGGAAATCAATGGTGAGCAGGTAGCCGAGGGCAATACTGGCAGCGCCATGGGTGATCCGATCGACGCCTGCTTATGGCTGGTGCGTGATCTGTTGCGCAAAGGCGGCGGCATCAAGGCCGGCGATATCATCCTGACCGGCGCGTTGACCGGGCTACACCCGATTGCAGCCGGTGATCAATTGACGTTGCGCATGGGCGAGCTGGGTGAGGTGAGCTGTCGCTTTGAGGCTTGAGGATTGGATTGCAGATAAGAAAAAACCCCGCCGAGGCGGGGTTTTGCAGAATAGATCCTGATCATCCGTAATGGCATTGCCTCTCCGAGGCACTGTCCCTATTCCCTGTTGTTTGGGTCGCTTCCTGCGGTGCTCCTAGCGAAGTTGATACTACGCAGGTTCTCAGGAAGTGCCCATAAGTCATTGTCATCACAGCGTGTAAGCATTTGCTTACATTTAAGCTGCCCGGCTCAGACTGAGCCGGGCGCTTGCTCAAAACTGCGACGCGTCCAGTTCGAACAGCGGCTCACTGCCGGCACGTACTGACTCGCTCAGCGAGTGGATACGCGGCAACAGACGCTTGACGAAGAAACGCGCGGTGCCCAGCTTGGCACTGTAGAAACCGGTCTCATCCGCACCAATCTTGGCCAGGGCTACCTTAGCCATCTTCGCCCACATATAGGCATACGCGGTGTAGCCAAATACATGCAGGTACTCGACAGAGGCAGCGCCCACTTCGTTCGGATTGCTCTGGCTGCGCTCGATCACTTCCGCGGTCAGTGCCTCCAGGTTGCTCAGCGCCTTGCCCAGCGGCTGCACAAACTCGGCCAGCTCGTCGCCGCCGTTGTCTGCCACAAACCCACGCACCTCCTCGGCAAATACCTTGAAGAACGCGCCACCGTTAGCAACGGTTTTGCGGCCCATCAGGTCCAGCGCCTGAATGCCGTTGGTGCCTTCATAGATCTGCGCGATACGGGCGTCGCGCACCAGTTGCTCCTGCCCCCACTCACGGATGTAACCGTGGCCACCGAAGACCTGCTGGCCGTGCACACAGTTCTCGAAGCCAACGTCGGTGAAGAACGCCTTGGCGACCGGCGTCAGCAGGGCAACCAGGTCTTCACCTTTTTTCTTGGCCTCCGGCTCGTCAGCGTACTTGCTGATATCCAGTTGCATGCCCACGTAGGTAGAAAACGCGCGGCTACCTTCGGTCATCGCCTTGATGGTCAGCAGCATGCGCCGCACATCGGGGTGCACGATGATGGGATCGGCGGCCTTTTCGGGCTGCACGGCGCCGGTTGGTGCACGGCTCTGAATACGCTCGCGGGCGTAATCCACCGCGCTCTGGTAGGAGGCTTCAGAGCAACCGATGCCTTGAATACCGATCGACAGGCGCTCGTAGTTCATCATGGTGAACATGGCGTTGAGGCCCTTGTTCACCTCACCCACCAAGTAGCCGCGCGCGGAATCAAAGTTCATCACACAGGTGGCCGAGCCCTTGATGCCCATTTTGTGCTCAATCGAGCCACAGGTAACCGGGTTACGCTCACCCAGCGAGCCATCGTCGTTGACCAAGAACTTGGGCACCAAAAACAGTGAAATCCCCTTGGGGCCAGCCGGCGCGTCGGGCAGTTTGGCCAGCACCAGGTGAATGATGTTCTCGGTCAGGTCGTGCTCACCGCCGGTGATGAAGATCTTGGTACCGCTGACCAGATAGCTACCGTCGGCCTCAGGTACGGCCTTGGTGCGGATAATACCCAGATCGGTGCCGCAATGCGGCTCGGTCAAACACATGGTGCCGGACCAGACGCCCGCGTACATGTTGGGCAGATAGGCCTGCTTGAGCTCTTCACTGCCGTGAGCGTCCAGCGCGAGACAGCAGCCGGCGGTCAGCGCGGGATAAAGGGCGAAACTGTTGTTGGCGCCGTAGACCATTTCTTCAACCTGCACGCCCAGCGTCTTGGGCATGCCCAATCCGCCGTACTCGGGGTTGCCGCCCAGTCCAACCCAGCCGCCCTCGGCGTAGGTCTTGAAGGCTTCCTTGAAGCCCGCGGGCGTGGTGACCACAGTGTCGTTCCACTGTGCGCCCTCTTCATCGCCACTGCGGTTCAGCGGTGCGATGGTATTGGAGGTGATCTTGCCGGCTTCTTCCAGCATCGCATCGGCGGTTTCCGCATCAATGGCGCCATCCAGACCCGGCAGGCTCTGCCAGAGTGTATCGGCGTCGAATACCTCATTGAGTACGAAGCGGATGTCGCGCAGGGGGGCTTTGTAATCGGCCATGAAAATCTCCTCATCAACAGGTGCGCCCGGACCATACCGGAACAGGATCGGGATTGTAGCGCGACAACGAAAAAACCTATAGCGTCTTTTTATGACTTTTTAATGCTTATCAGTCACGCAAATGACGCAACGCCGTTCTGATTGATTCAGCATGGCAGGAATTACCCAATCTGCTCGCCCAGCCCCTACGAGCAGCCACAAAAAAGCCCCGAACCAGTCGGGGCTTTTCAGCTACTGCGTGCAGCTGTGCTTAGAACTGCTCGGCCGTCATTTCCATCAGGCTGTCGGCACCCGCATCCAGCGCTTCTACGTGCGCCTGCGCACGCGGCAGCAGACGCTTGAAGTAGAAGTTCTGGGTAGCCAGTTTGGCCTTGTAGAAGTCTTCTTCCGAAGTGCCGGCATCCAGCTTCTGCTGAGCGACCATGGCCATCTTCAGCCACATAAAGGCATGGATGACGTAACCGGAGAACATCAGGAAGTCCATCGAGCTGGCGCCCACTTCTTCGCGGTTCTGCATGGCACGGCCAGCGATACGCTGTGTGATCTCGCCCCACTGCGCATTCAACTGGTTCAGCTTGGCCACTTCGGCGGAGAACTGGCTGTTGCCTTCGTTGGCCTGACAGAACTTGTGAACCTGTTTGGTGAAGGCGGTCAACAGCTTGCCCTGGCTACCCAGAACTTTACGGCCCAGCAGGTCAAGCGCCTGAATACCGTTGGTGCCTTCATAAATAGGGGCAATGCGGCAGTCACGCATCTGTTGTTCCTGGCCCCACTCGCGAATGTAACCGTGGCCGCCAAACACCTGCATGCCCAGGCTGGTGGCTTCAAGACCGGTTTCAGTCATAAAGGCCTTGCAAATGGGCGTGAGGAAGGCCAACTGAGCTTCAGCACTGGCCCGCTCGTCTGCATCCTTGGCGTAATGCGCCTTATCCAGCAACTGGGCGGTGTAGTAAGTCAGCGCCCGGTTGCCTTCGTTAAAGGCTTTCATGGTCAACAGCATGCGGCGTACATCCGGGTGCACGATGATCGGATCAGCAGCCTTTTCAGGCGCCGCCGGGCCACTCAACGCACGCATCTGCAGACGGTCCTTGGCGTAAGCCAGAGCCGACTGGTAAGAGGCTTCACCGTGACACAGACCCTGCATACCGGTACCCAGGCGCGCGTGGTTCATCATGGTGAACATGCAGTTCAAACCTTTGTTGGCCTCGCCGATCAGGTAACCGGTGGCATCGTCAAAGTTCATTACGCAGGTGGCCGAGGCCTTGATACCCATCTTGTGCTCCAGCGAGCCACAGATCAGGCTGTTGCGCTCGCCCTTTTCGCCGTTGGCGTCCAGCACGAACTTGGGCACGATGAACAGTGAGATACCCTTGGTGCCGGCAGGCGCGTCGGGCAGCTTGGCCAGCACCAGATGGACGATGTTCTCGGCCATGTCGTGCTCACCGCAGGAAATGAAGATCTTGGTGCCGGTAATCTTGTAACTGCCATCCGCTTCCGGCACGGCACGGGTCTTGATCAGGCCCAGGTCGGTACCGCAATGCGGCTCGGTCAGGCACATGGTGCCAGTCCATTCACCGGGGATCAGCTTGCTGAGGTACTGGTCTTTCTGCTCCTGAGTACCGTGGGCACTGATAGCCGCGGAGCAGCCGTGCGACAGGCCAGGATACATGCTGAAGGCATAGTTCGCAGAGGCAACCATTTCGCTGATAATCAAACCCAGCGAGAACGGCAAACCCTGACCGCCGTACTCTGCCGGCCCGGTCATAGAGCCCCAGCCGTTGTCCACATACTGGCGGTAGGCTTCCTTGAAACCCTGGGGCGTGGTCACCACACCGTTATCGATATGGCAGCCTTCTTCGTCGCCGGTGCGATTCAGGGGTGACAGCACATCGCGGGTGAACTTGGCGCCTTCTTCCAGAATGGCATTGACCAGATCCGGCGAGGCATCTTCCAGCCCATAAGCTTCATAGCCAGCGGCAAAGTCGAGCACTTCATCCATCACGAAGTGCATGTCACGCAAGGGGGCGTTGTATTCGGGCATGTTGGCTCTCCAAGGGGCAGCCGGACCATACCGGCGGCAGCTATTCATACAGGTGTTTGAACACTAGGGATCTGCTGGGGCAAGGTCAAGATGTCACAGGCACCATTACATCGCTTGATGCACGACCATAACACAGGGAACATGACCCAGCGGTCATGCGTTAGCATGGCACCCACACTTCAAGACCTGCGCCGCTGCGCAGAAGGATGTCCCTTGCCGCTGCTTTCAGACCTGCACTTCGACAATCGCTTTGCCCGTCTGGGCGACACCTTTTCGACGCGGGTCAGCCCCGAGCCCTTGAGCAACCCGCGGCTGGTGGTCAGTAGCGCGAGTGCCCTGGCCTTGCTTGACCTGGACGCGGACGAAGCACAGAGCGAACTCTTCACCGAGCTGTTTGCCGGCCACAAGATCTGGAGCACGGCCGAGCCGCGCGCCATGGTGTACTCCGGCCATCAGTTTGGCGCGTATAACCCCAAGCTGGGCGATGGCCGCGGCCTGCTGCTGGGCGAAGTGGTCAATCAGGCCGGCGAGCACTGGGACCTTCACCTGAAGGGTGCCGGCAGCACACCCTATTCGCGCATGGGCGATGGCCGAGCCGTATTGCGTTCCTCGATTCGCGAGTTTCTCGCCTCAGAAGCGCTGCACGCTCTGGGTATCCCGACCAGTCGAGCGCTCTGTGTCACCCTGGGAGACAACCCGGTCTATCGCGAGCGGGAAGAGCGCGCCGCCATGCTGCTGCGCCTGTCACCATCACACATCCGCTTCGGGCATTTCGAGTACTTCTATTACACCCGTCAGCACGGCGCCCTGCGCCAGCTGCTGGATTTCACCCTGAGCAGCTGCTATCCCGAGTGCCTCGGCGACCCACAACCCGAACTGGCCATGTATCGGCAGGTCTTGCAGCGCACGGCCGAGATGATCGCCTGGTGGCAGGCCTACGGTTTCTGTCATGGCGTGATGAACACCGACAACATGTCGATTATGGGCATCACCTTCGACTTTGGCCCCTATGCCTTCATGGATGCCTTTGACATCCATCACGTCTGTAACCATTCCGATCACGAAGGCCGCTACGCCTTCCATCGTCAGCCCGCCATCGCGCAGTGGAACCTGGCCTGCCTGGCGCAGGCGCTGACGCCCTTTATCGAGGTTGATGTATTAAAAGCTGAAATAGCCACCTTTATGCCAACATTCGAGCTGCACTATCTGCGCCTGATGCGCCGCCGTCTTGGCTGGGGAGGCAGTGAAGAAGGTGACAAGGCGCTGATCGAGCAGTTGCTGCAACTGATGCAGGACAGCGGCAGCGACTTCAACCTCAGCTTGCGGTTGCTGGCCGAGGGCAAGGCCCAGGTGCGCGATCACTTCGTTGACCGTGACGCCTTTGACCGCTGGCAACGGCAGCACCAGCAACGCCAGGGTAGCCCCAAGGTGCAACAGGACGCCCTCCTGGCCAACCCGGTCTACGTGCCGCGCAACTATTTAGCGCAAAACGCGATCGCCGCCGCCGAGCAGGGCGACTTCAGCGAAGTACGCAAACTGCATGACCTGCTGGCAACGCCGTACAGCGCGCGCCCGGACTGCGCCGACTATGCCGCCGCACCGCCGGACTGGGGCCGCCACCTGGAGATCAGCTGCTCGTCTTGAGGCAGGGCGAAGCGAGACTGATTTTTATGCTTTTTTAGAATATAAAAATCAGTTTTTGTACTTGGACAAACCTAAAAATCCCTCTTAATGTGGCGCCCAGACGGGGTCCGACAGTTGGAGCCCCATACCTCACACGAGATTCGGGTATCCATGAGCTGGGATTCACTGCCATTGATCGGCGTTGCGCTGCTGTTGTGCTGGGTCTTCTACGCCTTCGCGCGGGAAAAATTCAGCCCGGATGTGGTGGTCGGCATTGCTGTAGCCATCCTGCTGGTCAGCCAGCTGCTATCGCCCAGCGACGTGCTCGGCGTGCTCTCCAACAGCGCGCCCATCACCATCGCCTGCATGTTCATCCTGTCCGCCGCGCTGGAACGTACCGGGTGCGTTGAAACGCTCGGTAACTGGCTGTCACGCATGGGCGGCGGCAGCCCCTGGCGTACGTTGTTCAGCCTGATGATGACGGCGCTGCTGCTGTCGACCTTCATCAACAATACCCCGGTCGTCGCCATCCTCACGCCGGTAGCCATCGCCCTGGCCACCCAGGTCGGCAGCAAGCCGTCGAAGATGCTGATCCCGCTGTCCTACGCCACCATTCTGGGCGGCACCATGACCATGATCGGTACCTCGACCAACATTCTGGTCGATGGCGTGGCCCGGCAGATGGGTATGGAGCCCTTCGGCATGTTCGACATCACCTTGCCTGGCGCCATACTGGCACTGATCGGCATGGCGTTCATTCTCTTGATCGGCCATCGCCTGCTGCCGGAGCGCGAGAGCCTGTCGCGCCAGCTGCGCCCCGACCAGGCGCGCACCTTCATGACCGAGCTGCTGGTACCGCATGATTCACCGGTCATCAACCAGACCATCAGCCAGGCGAACCTCAACGGCAACAGTGGCCTCAGCGTGCTGAAGATCTTTCGTGGCGACGACGAGCTGTCCACGCCACTGAACGACACCCTGCTGCGCGCCGGGGACCGCCTGGTGCTGCACACTACCATGCGCGACTTTGTCGAGCTGCGGCAGAACGGCCTGCTGGCTTTCAACCGCGAAGACAGCGCCAGTTTCGAGACCATCTCGACCCGCGACGTGATGCTGGCCGAGGCGATCGTGGGTCGCAACTCGCGTTACAGTCACCGCCCCATGCGCGATCTCAACCTGACCGCACGCTACGGCATTCACGTACTGGCGATTCACCGCCAGAACGAGAACATTCAGGACAACCTGGATGAGTTTCAGCTGCAGTTTGGCGATGTGATGCTGGTGGAAGGCACCCCCGCACAGATCAAGAAATTCGCCGACAACGGCGAGCTGATCAGCCTCAACTCGGTGCAGGAGCGCGCCTACCGCCGCGACAAGGCGCCAATTGCTATCGCCGCCGTGGTCGCCGTGATGGTACTGGCGGCGCTCAAGGTGATGCCCATCGAAGGCCTGGCAATGATTGCCGCAGCCCTGGTGGTCGCCACCGGCTGTCTCGACACCGAGGATGCTTACAAAGCGATCGACTGGCGCATCCTTACGCTGATCTTCGGCATGTTGGCGATCAGCATCGCGATGAACAAGGTCGGCCTGGTAGACACTGTGGTCAGCCACGTGATGACGCTGTCGCCGCTGTTGGGGCCGCTGTTCATGCTGTCGTTCATCTATCTGATGACCTCGGTACTCACCGAGGTCATCAGTAACAATGCGGTCGCGGTGCTGGTGACGCCGATTGCCATTGGCGTGGCGCAGCAGCTCGGCGCCGATCCACGCCCCTTCGTAGTGGCAGTAATGTTTGCCGCCAGTGCCAGTTTCGCCACCCCGATCGGCTACCAGACCAACACCTTTGTTTACAGCGCCGGCGGCTACCGTTTCAGCGACTTTATGCGTATTGGGGTACCGCTCAACCTGCTCATGTGGGCCGCCGGAACCCTGATAATCCCGCTGATCTGGCCGCTGTTCCCCTGAAGCCAGGGATGGAGAAACGCAGCGCAACAAAAAAGGCACCCGCAGGTGCCTTTTTTGTTGGCCGTACGATTACTAAGCTTCGATATGGTCGTGCAACGCCATGAATTGCTGCGTCAGTTTGTGCCGACCATCAAGGAAGATCAGCGGCGTGGAAGCCTGGTGCGACTCACGCATGCGCACCGAACTATTGAGATAGACCGGCAGCACCGGCAAACCTTCCGCGATCAACTCATCGAGAATCTGCTGTGGCAAGGCGGCGCGCGGCTGAAACTGGTTAACCACAATGCCTTCTACCTGCAGATCCTCGTTGTGCTCTTCGCGCACATCCTCCAGCTCGGCCAGCAGACCGTAAAGTGCCTGGCGCGAGAAGGCATCGCAATCGAAGGGAATCAGTACGCGGTCGGCGGCTATCAGCGCGGACATGGTGTAAAAATTGAACGCCGGCGCGGTATCGATGTAGATACGCTCGTAACTGTCTTTCAGGTCCTTGAGCAGCTTGCGTAACTTCTGAATCTTGTAGCGCGACTCCAGCTTGTGCTGCAGGTCAGCCAGTTCCGGGCTACCCGGCATAAGCCAGAGGTTTTCAAACGGTGTTTCCACCACAAACTGCTCGGCCTTCTTGCCGAACAGGCTGCTGGACAACGTCTGCGAGAAAAACTCGGCGATCGTGGTATCGATATCGGCCATACCCTCGCCCAGCAGATAGTGGCTGGAGTTGGCCTGCGGATCCAGGTCGATCACCAGTGTCTTGTAGCCAGCTGCGGCACTGACTGCAGCCAGGTTACAGGCAATACTGGATTTGCCGACCCCGCCCTTCTGGTTGAAAACCACCCTGCGCATACGCCTCTCCTTGTACCTGTAGCTGTTGGTAAGCAACCGACTGAGTATCGGGCCCGGCGCGAGGCCGGGCAAGCCTTGTCAGCCGACGATAGCAGTTGAATCGTGATAAATCGCTGACATCTCGTGCACCGCTTCGATGAAAGCACCGGCGTGGGCAGGATCGACCTCGGGGGTGATACCGTGCCCCAGGTTGAAAACGTGACCACTGCCCTTGCCGTAACTGGCCAGGATACGCGCCACCTCGGCGCGAATGGCCGCCGGCTTGGCGTACAGCACTGTGGGGTCCATATTGCCCTGCAGCGCGACCTTGGCACCGACCCGCGAGCGCGCCACGCCGATATCCATGGTCCAGTCCAGGCCAAGGGCATCGGCACCGGCCTCGGCAATGCTTTCCAGCCACAGGCCACCGTTCTTGGTAAACAGAATGACCGGCACCTTGCGGCCATCGTGCTCACGGATCAGCCCGGCAACGATCTTGCGCATATAGGCCAGCGAGAACTTCTGATAAGCATCGGCAGAAAGGTTGCCACCCCAGGTATCAAAGATCTGCACCGCTTGAGCGCCGGCCATGATCTGGCCGTTCAGGTAGCTGATCACCGAGTCGGCCAGCTTGTCGAGCAGCAAATGCATGGCTTCGGGCTGATCGTAGAGCATCGCCTTGGTCTTGCGAAAATCCTTGGAAGAACCACCCTCAACCATGTAGGTCGCCAGCGTCCAGGGGCTACCGGAGAAGCCGATCAAGGGCACACGACCATTCAGCTCACGGCGAATGGTACGCACGGCGCCCATGACGTAACCCAGGTCCTGTTCCGGGTCGGGCACGCTTAGCGCCTCGATGTCTGCCGCGGTGTTGACTACCTTGCGAAAGCGCGGGCCTTCGCCGGTTTCGAAATACAGCCCCTGGCCCATCGCGTCGGGAATAGTCAGGATGTCGGAGAACAGAATAGCCGCATCCAGCGGGTAGCGTTCGAGCGGCTGCAAGGTCACCTCACAGGCCATCTCAGGGTTAGTGCACAGCCCCATGAAGTCGCCGGCGCGCGCGCGCGAAGCGCGGTACTCAGGCAAATAGCGTCCGGCCTGACGCATCATCCATACCGGGGTGACATCAACCGGCTGGCGCTGCAAGGCACGAAGAAAGCGATCATTCTTGAGTTCAGTCATGGGGAGGGGATTCCAGTTACCGGGTCAGCGGGCATTGTACCGGGAATGCCGACAAAGATCAGGCACGCAGAAACAACAAGGGCGCCCGCAGGCGCCCTTGTTTTACGTACCACAGAGCAATTACAGCTCTAGATAGTCGAGAATGCCCTCGGCAGCCTGACGGCCTTCCCATATGGCGGTAACCACCAGATCCGAGCCGCGCACCATGTCGCCGCCAGCAAAGATTTTCGGGTTACTGGTCTGGAACTTGTACTGGCCTGCTTCCGGTGCCACAACGCGCCCCTGACTGTCGGTATCCACCTGCTTGCCGGCGAACCAGTCTGCCGGGCTTGGGCGGAAACCGAAGGCAATAATCACCGCATCGGCCGGCAGTACTTCTTCGGAGCCGGGAATCGGCTCCGGGCTGCAACGGCCGCGCGCATCAGGCTCACCCAAGCGCGTTTCAACCACCTTGACGCCCTCGACCCGATCTTCACCGACAATCGCAATCGGCTGACGATTGAACAGAAACTTCACGCCCTCGTCCTTGGCGTTCTTCACTTCCTTGCGTGAACCCGGCATGTTGGCTTCATCGCGGCGATAGGCACAGGCCACCGAGGTCGCACCCTGTCGGATCGAGGTACGGTTGCAGTCCATAGCGGTGTCACCACCACCCAGCACTACTACCTTCTTGCCTTTCATGTCGACAAAGTCCTGCGGCGACTTTTCAAAGCCCAGGTTACGATTGACGTTGGCAATCAGGAAGTCCAGTGCGTCGTATACACCAGGCAGGTCTTCACCGGGGAAGCCGCCTTTCATGTAGGTGTAGGTACCCATGCCCATGAACACCGCGTCGTACTCGGCCAGCAGCTCGTCAATGCTGACGTCCTTGCCGATCTCGGTGTTCAGGCGGAATTCGATACCCATACCTTCGAAGATCTCGCGGCGACGCGAGAGTACCGATTTTTCCAGTTTGAACTCGGGGATACCGAAGGTCAGTAGGCCGCCGATTTCCGGATAGCGATCAAACACCACCGGGCTCACGCCCGCACGCGCCAGTACGTCGGCGCAGCCGAGGCCGGCCGGGCCGGCACCGATAATGGCGACACGCTTGCCGGTAGGTACCACGTTGGACAGGTCCGGACGCCAGCCCATGGCGAAGGCGGTATCGGTGATGTACTTCTCGACGTTGCCGATGGTGACAGCACCAAAGCCGTCATTCAGTGTACAAGCCCCTTCGCAGAGACGATCCTGCGGACACACGCGGCCGCAGACTTCCGGCAGGGTGTTGGTCTGGTGCGACAGCTCGGCGGCTTCCAGAATGTTGCCCTCGGAAACCAGCTTAAGCCAGTTGGGAATGAAGTTGTGCACTGGGCACTTCCATTCGCAATAGGGGTTGCCGCATTCCAGGCAGCGATGCGATTGCTCGGACGCTTCCTCTGGTTTGAACTGCTCGTGGATTTCCACGAACTGCGTCTTGCGCACGCGCAGCGGACGCTTCTTCGGGTCTTCACGACCTACGTCAATGAACTGGAAGTCGTTGCTCAAACGGTCTGCCATATCTAAACCTCATCAGTGCAATGCCACCCACAGGTGCGCGCTGCTGAATCTCTATCGCTGACCGGGCGGCAAAGCCTGCCCGGTCGCTGCTGTCCCGTCTTGTTATTGCGGGTTGGCTCGGGTACTTGTCAGAAGTGCACGCAGGCTTGCGGCCTTGGGCTTGACCAGCCAGAAGCGACGAATATAGTCGTCCAGATTCTCAAGCACCTCAGCGCCCCAGGCACTACCGGTTTCCGCAACGTACTCGGTCAGCACCTGGGTAAGGTGGCTACGGTAGACCTCCATGGCTTCACTGCTGATGCGGTGCAGCTCGACCAGCTCGTGGTTCAGCTTGTCAAAGAAGCTGTTGTCGCGATCCAGCACATAAGCGAAACCACCGGTCATACCGGCGCCGAAGTTGTGCCCGGTGCTGCCCAGTACGCACACCATACCGCCGGTCATGTACTCACAGCAGTGGTCACCCGCGCCTTCGATCACCGCATGGCAACCGGAGTTACGCACAGCAAAGCGCTCACCCGCGATACCCGCTGCAAACAGCTTGCCGCCGGTGGAACCGTAGAGGCAGGTATTGCCGATGATGGACGTTTGCTCGGAGCGGAACGGACTGCCCTTGGGCGGTACTATCACCAGCTTGCCGCCGGTCATGCCCTTGCCGACGTAATCGTTGGCGTCACCTTCCAGGTACATGTGCAGGCCGCCGGCGTTCCACACACCGAAGCTCTGACCCGCAGTGCCCTTGAAGCGGTAGGTGATGGGTGCGCCCACCATGCCCTGATTACCGTGTACCTTGGCGATCTCACCCGATACCCGCGCACCGATGGAACGGTCGCAGTTGGTCAGACGCATCTCAAACTCGGCACCGGTGCGGCCATCGATGGCGGCGCGCGCCATCTCGACCATCTTCTCGGCGGTTTCGCCCTTGTCGAACGGCGGATTGCGAGGCTGATCGCAGAACTGCGGCTTGTCGGCCGACACATCCTTGCTGAACAGCAGCGGCTCCAGGTCCAGATTCTGCTGTTTGCTGGTACTGCCCGGCAGAATTTCCAGCAGATCGGTGCGCCCGATCAGTTCCTGCAGGGTGCTGACACCCAGCTTGGCCAGCCATTCGCGCGTTTCGGTGGCGACGTAGGTGAAGTAATTCATCACCATTTCGACGGTACCGATGTAGTGGTTGTCGCGCAGATGCTCGTTCTGCGTTGCGACGCCGGTTGCGCAGTTGTTCAGGTGGCAAATACGCAGGTACTTACAACCCAACGCGATCATCGGGCCGGTGCCGAAGCCAAAGCTCTCGGCACCCAAAATCGCCGCCTTGATTACATCCAGACCGGTCTTCAGACCGCCGTCGGTCTGTACCCGCACCTTGCCGCGCAGATCGTTGCCGCGCAGCGTCTGGTGGGCTTCGGACAAGCCAAGCTCCCAAGGAGAGCCGGCGTAGCGGATCGAGGTGAGCGGCGAGGCGCCGGTACCACCGTCGTAACCGGAAATGGTGATCAGGTCGGCATACGCCTTGGCGACGCCGGCCGCGATGGTGCCAACGCCCGGTTCGGAAACCAGCTTGACCGAGACCAGCGCAGCCGGGTTGACCTGCTTGAGGTCAAAGATCAGCTGCGACAAATCTTCAATCGAATAGATATCGTGGTGCGGCGGCGGTGAAATCAGCGTCACACCGGGCACAGCATAGCGCAGACGAGCAATCAGCTCGTTGACCTTGCCACCCGGCAGCTGACCACCTTCACCCGGCTTGGCGCCCTGGGCAACTTTGATCTGCAGCACATCGGCATTGACCAGATACTCCGGCGTCACACCAAAGCGGCCAGAAGCGATCTGCTTGATGCGCGAAGTACGCTCGGTGCCGTAACGCGCGGGATCTTCGCCGCCCTCACCCGAGTTGGAGCGCGCGCCGAGACGGTTCATCGCCTCGGCGATAGCTTCGTGTGCCTCTGGCGAGAGCGCGCCCAGGGAGATGCCGGCAGAGTCGAAACGCTTGAAGATCTGCTCCAGCGGCTCAACCTGATCCAGTTCGATAGCGGCCTGATCGTCACGCACCTTGAGCAGGTCACGCAGGGAGGCCACCGGACGGTTATTCACCAAGGCTGCGTATTCCAGGTACTTGTCGTAACTGTCGCCCTGAACCGCATCCTGCAATGCACGCACAACGTCGGGGTTATAAGCGTGGTATTCGCCACCGAAGACGAACTTCAGCAAGCCACCCTGCTGAATCGACTTGCGGGGGTTCCAGGCTTCCTTGGCCAGCAGCAGCTGCTCGGCCTGCAGGTCCTGGTAGCGCGCGCCCTGAATGCGGCTGGCGACACCCTTGAAGCAAACATCCACAATCTCATCGGCCAGGCCCACGGCTTCAAACAACTGCGCGCCGCGATAGGAGGCGATGGTGGAGATACCCATCTTCGACAGAATCTTCAACAGGCCTTTGGAAATGCCCTTGCGGTAGCTCTTGAACACCTCATAGAGGTCGCCGATGACTTCGCCGGTGCGCAGCAGATCACCCAGCACTTCGTAGGCCAGGTACGGATAAACGGCGGTTGCACCGAAGCCGATTAGCACTGCGTAATGGTGCGGATCACGGGTAGTCGCTGTCTCAACCAGAATATTACACTCGGAGCGAATGCCCACGGTGGTCAGGTGGTGATGCACGGCGCCAACCGCCAGCGCGGCGTGCACCGGCAGCTTGCCGGCCTCGATAGCGCGGTCGCTCAACACAATCAGGGACTTGCCTTCGCGAACGGCGGCCTCGGCCTGCAGTGCGATGTTGTGAACAGCCTCGCCCAACGGCAACGCTTCATCCGCATTCAGATCGATGGTGTGCACGGCAAAGCCGGGACGTTCCAGATGCATGATGGTCCGCCACTTGGCGGGCGAAATTACCGGCGAGCTGAGAATTGCGCGGTTGGCGTGATCCGCGGTTTCTTCGAATACGTTGCGCTCGGCACCGAGGCAGGTTTCCAGCGACATCACGATGGCTTCGCGCAACGGATCGATCGGCGGGTTGGTGACCTGCGCGAACTGCTGACGGAAGTAGTCATAAACCGACCGCACCCGGCCGGACAACACCGCCATGGGCGTGTCGTCGCCCATGGAGCCGACCGCTTCCTGGCCATTCTCGGCCAGCGGGCGCAGCACCTGATCACGCTCTTCAAAGGTAACCTGAAACATCTTCATGTACTGCTTCAGACGCTCGGCAGACAGGAAGTCGGAGCCGTGGTCACGGTCATCCAGCTTGGCCTGAATGCGCAGGGCGTTTTCTTTCAGCCACTTGCGATAAGGATGGCGCGACTTGAGGCGATCGGCGACGTCGTCGGTATGCAGCACTTCACCGGTCTCGGTATCCACCGCCAGGATTTGCCCCGGCCCTACACGGCCCTTGCTGATCACGTCTTCCGGCTGGTAGTTCCAAACGCCGATTTCAGAGGCCAGGGTGATGTAACCGTTCTTGGTGACCACGTAGCGCGCTGGGCGCAGACCGTTACGGTCGAGCAGACAGACCGCGTAACGACCTTCGGTCAACACGATGCCAGCCGGGCCGTCCCAGGCTTCCATGTGCATGGAGTTGTACTCATAGAATGCGCGCAGGTCGGCATCCATGGTCTCCACGTTTTGCCAAGCCGGCGGCACTACCATGCGAATGGCGCGGAACAAATCCATGCCGCCGGTAATCAATAGCTCCAGCATGTTGTCCATGCTGGAAGAGTCAGACCCAGTGGTATTGACCAGTGGAGCCAGACTCTCAAGATCAGGCATCAGATCATTGGTGAATTTGTTACGACGCGCATGCGCCCAGTTGCGGTTGGCGGTGATGGTATTGATTTCACCGTTGTGCGCGACCAGCCGGAAAGGTTGCGCGAGCGGCCATTTTGGCAGCGTATTGGTAGAGAAGCGCTGGTGGAAAACGCTGATCGCGGTCTCCATGCGGTCATCCCCAAGATCTGGATAAAACTTATCCAGGTCGGCCGGCATCATCAGGCCTTTATAAGAGATGACCTTGTGCGAAAGGCTACAGACATAGAAGTTGCTGTCGGCTTGCATGGCAATCTCGGCCTTGCGACGCACATAGAACAGCTTGACGCCGAACTGCTGCTCATCAAAGCCTTCGCCAGAGACAAACAACTGCTCGATACGCGGCATGCTGCTCAGAGCCAGCGGCCCAAGCACGGTTTCATCGACCGGGACCTGACGCCAACCGAGACTGGTCAGTCCCTGATCAGCCAGTGCATCGGCAAAGGCTTGCCGAGCCGCATTAGAGGCGGCTTCATCAGCACCCATGAAAACCATGCCGACCGCGTACTGCGCCGGCAACTCGACAGACAGCTGCTCTTGGGCCACTGCACGCAAGAAGCGATCGGGTTTCTGGATCAACAGGCCACAACCGTCACCGGTCTTGCCGTCGGCGTTGATACCGCCGCGGTGGGTCATGCATGTCAGGGCTTCAATAGCCGTCTGGAGCAAGTGATGACTGGGCTGACCTTCCATGTGGGCAATCAAGCCAAAGCCACAGTTATCCTTGAACTGATCAGGCTGGTATAAACCTGCTTTCATAGGCACACTCTCAAAAAACTATTGAATTCAAGCGCTTACGAGAATCAAACAAGAATTGATCTGGCTCGGCGCCGGACAAAAGGGGAGTAATTGTACACAGCAGCCCACAGGGCCACAATTTTTTTTGGGGCCACAATGCCGCATGGGCGTATTCAAATGTCGTAAATAGGAAACTTTGCGTTTCACTATAGCCCTAATCAAGGGCGGCATCCACGCCTTTTATAGTGTGCAACCGCCGGCGGCCAGGTGCCCGCCGGCGAGCGCCACTTAGCGCAGTGACTTCTGGATATCGCCGAAGCTGCGTGGCCACGGCTTGCTGTTGCGCAGGCTCTCAGGCAACGCGGCTACGCCAGACTGGGCAGCCTGACGGCCGCCGTAACTACCCTGGGTGACCACAAACCAGGGCGCGCCCTGATGAACAGTCTCAAAGTAGCCTATGTCCTTTACCTCGGCATGCTTCGCCGCAAAGGTGATTGCCGCTTGCTCAGACCGCGTACCAAGTAACTGCACTGTATAACGGCCAGCCGACTGCTGACGATACCAGTCAGCATTGTGTGCCCCGGTGGTCGCGGCAGCCTTCGGGACTTCTGGCTCCGGCGGCGGGGTCGCCGCACGCTTCTCAGTCGGCGCCGGAGACTCCGCGTCGACGGGCGCAACAACCGGAGCGGGACGCGGCGGCGCTGGTGGTTTCTCCGGAGCAGTCGCCACAGCAGGCACAGCGGGCGTCGGCTCGCGCACCCCATCATCCGCAGTCGCGGCTATCTCGGGCGCCAAATCTTGCTCTGCAGCAGTCGAGCTTGCATCGACTACGGGGCCGGCAGGCAGCGGCGCCGCAGGCGCAGGTGCCTGCTCGACCACTTGGTCGCCGCTCAGACGCACTTCAGGAATAGGCTCGGGCAAAGCCAGAACGGTGGTTTCCGGCTCTTGAGGCTTATCCCCCATATACCAGGCGGCTGCCACACCGACAGCGACCAGCGCCAGCGCCGCCAATGTGCGCACCGGAAAGCCACCACGTCGTGCCCTTTCAGCGGCGGCCACCGGCGCGCGCTCCATTGCTTCGAGCATTACTTGCCTGGCAACGCTATTTATCTTCCCGGGCCACCCCTGCGAGCGCTGATGGATGAGCACAATCTGCTCATCCGCCAACAATTCTATGCCCTGCCCTGCACCTTCCAAGCGCTGGCCGAGGTACTCCCGCGTCTCAGGGATATCCAATGCTTGCAGGGCAACAGAGTGCACTACACCGCCTTCCCCGGCGTACTGTAGCGGCTCCAATAGCGGCTGCAGCTGCTGTTCGTCACCGAACAGAAATACCCGCGGTGCGTGGGCACCCGCTTCCGCGATTTCTGCCAACATGGTTAACGCGGACGACTCGAGCGCTTGCGCATCATCCACCACCAGATAAAGCTGGATGCCCACAGCTTCACTAGTTTGTGCCTTCTGCAGCAAACTGCCTACATCGCGCCCCTCGGCATTCACTGCCTGGCAAATATAGCCAAGCAATGCATCTTCAGCGGCAAATTCCCGCGCCGACAGCACCACACACTGCACCGCATCCTTGTTGCTGCTCGCTACCAGCGCCTGACGCAGCAGTGTCTTGCCACTACCCTCCGGCCCTGTAACCACCAACAGCTGGTTGCTATAACGCGCGAGATGATGCAACTCCGCCAAAACTGGCTTGCGCTTGGGCGTAAAGAACTTGAATCCTGGGGTTCTTGCCGCAAAGGGGTCGTGACTGAACTGGTAATAATCGAGCAGTCGATCAATGTCACTCATGGAGGTAAAAGCCTCTTCCTTGTATGACGTCATGATTGCGCCCCAGCCAGACAGGCCGACAACGCATCAGTATCAAAATCAGCCGTTACTATGGCCTCACCCAAAGCCCGCAAGAGCACTAGCCGCAACTGCCCATCCAGGACCTTTTTATCTACCGCCATCAAGCGCCGAAAATCGTCTACTGTCATGCTCTCGGGGGGCGCTACCGGCAACCCAGCAGCCGCGATAATACGACGGCCGCGCTCAAACTGCTGTACATCAATCCAACCCAAGCGGGCGGATAAATCTAGCGCCATAACCATCCCGGCTCCCACAGCTTCTCCGTGTAGCCAGCTGCCATAGCCCTGATGCGTTTCGATGGCGTGGCCAAAGGTGTGCCCCAGATTGAGTATGGCCCGGACGCCACCTTCTCGCTCATCCGCTGCAACCACCTCAGCCTTGATTGCGCATGAGCGCATGATCGCTTCCGTCACCAGATCGGAGTCCAACGCTCGCAGACTAGCCATGTTGCGCTCAAGCCAATCCAGGAAGTCCGCGTCCCGGATCAATCCGTACTTGACTATTTCCGCCAAGCCCGCGCTGATCTCACGCTCCGGCAGCGTTTGCAAACTGCTGGTGTCTATCAACACCGCTTGCGGCTGATAAAAAGCACCAATCATGTTTTTGCCCGCAGGGTGGTTGATGCCTGTCTTCCCCCCAACTGACGAGTCTACCTGCGACAGCAAGGTGGTCGGGATTTGGATGAAATTGACCCCGCGCTGATAGCAGGCCGCCGCAAACCCAGTCATATCGCCGATCACACCACCACCCAAGGCAATGAGCGTGGTCTTGCGATCATGCCGCTCACCCAGCAACGCATCAAAAATTTGCTGCAGCGTAGCCCAATTCTTGAACGCTTCACCGGTAGGCAACACAACACGAGTTATCTGATATGCCGCCAGCGCTGTCTCTAGCGCCGGGAGATACAAGGGAGCAACAGTGTCGTCAGTAACGATGCAAACGCGCTTCCCACTGATGTGCGGTGCAAGCAAACCAGGCCCTTCAAGTAGACGGGCACCAATGTAAATAGGGTAACTACGATCACCAAGATCGACATTCAGACACTGCATCCAGCTTCTCCCTGTAATATCAGCAAAGCATACAACATCCCGCCGGAACGCGGATATGGAGACCACTCAATAGCGCGGCGTACAAGACAGACCGTTACACGCAAAAGGAAGGAGAAAAGAGAATAGATCTGCGGCGATTGGCGGCCCAGGGAGAGTTCAGGCTTCCTGCAGCTTAGCCACAATGGTATTGACCACTGTCTTGGGGCCACGCTGGTCGGTTTCGATCACCAAATCGGCGATTTCGAGATACAAAGGGTCGCGCTTGGCCATCAGGTCTCGCAACACCCGTTCAGGATCACTGGTCTGTAGCAAAGGGCGCTGACGATCTTTCGCCGTCCGTTGCAGTTGTTGATCCACGCTGGTACGCAAATAAACCACCAAGCCGTTACCCGCCAGAGCAGTACGATTTGCAGCTCGCATAACCACACCGCCCCCCGTAGCCAGAACGATGCCCTGCTCCTGAACCAGCTCAGCGATCATTGCCTCTTCGCGCTGACGAAAGCCCTCTTCGCCTTCAACGTCGAAGATCCAGGGGATATCCGCGCCAGTACGCACCTCGATCTCTCGATCGGAGTCCTTGAAAGGGTATTTGAGCTCTTTGGCAAGCAGACGCCCGATGGTGCTCTTGCCAGCACCCATCGGGCCCACCAGAAAAACGTTATTCAAGCGAATTACCGAGCAAGGGTAATCGCACCGTTATTGATAATGCGCGGAGTCAGGAAGATCAGCAGTTCGCTCTTGCTCTCTGCGGTCACGTCTCGACGGAAGGCCTGGCCTAGCACCGGAAGGTCGCCCAAGAACGGAACCTTCTCTTGAGAGGTCTGAGTGTCGCTACTAAATACACCACCGATTACGATAGTCTCGCCGTCCGCGACCAGAATCTTGGCGTCCACCTCATTCTTGCGAATGGTTGGCACACCGTTTACCTGGTTGGTGAAGTCGGGCTCATCCTTGGTGACGATCACTTCCATGATGACCTGGTTGTCCGGTGTGATCTGCGGCGTTACCTCAAGAGACAACACAGCCTCAGCGAAGGACGTTGTAGTCGCGCCACTGGAGCTAGCCTCTTGATAAGGTATCTCGGAACCTTTCAGGATTTTTGCGGTTTCCTTGTCCGACGTAACCACTTTGGGCTGCGAAATGATTTCGCCATTACCGGTGTTCTCCATCGCAGACAGCTGCAGATCAAGGATGGTGTTGTCCGTCATGAAGCCGATGCCGATGCCGGAAGTAGCACCAATTACGCCCATGTCAACGAAGGGCGTGCTGACCGTTGAAGACAAGCCATCATCACCATAAGCGCGCCACTTCTCGCCCAGAGATAGATCGCCACTCCAGTTGACACCCAGCGCCTTATCAAAACCCACATTCGCCTCAACGATGCGCGCCTCAATCATCACCTGACGCACTGGGATATCCAGCTGGGTCACGATACGACGCAGCTCATCCAGCTTGTCCTGAGTTTCCAACGCAATGATGCTGTTGGTTCTCTCATCAACTGTGAGGGAACCGCGCTGACTGTCAGCATCAGCCGAGGTAACTGAAGCAAACAGCTGAGCGATATCGGCCGCATTCGCGTAGTTCACCTGAATCAACTCGCGGCGTAGTGGAGCCAGTTCAGAAATTTGCTTCTGCGACTCCAGCTCCTGACGCTCGCGTGCTGCAATCTCGTCTGCAGGCGCAACTAGCAAAACGTTACCAACCTGACGCTTGTCCAGACCTTTGGTCTTCAGAACCAGATCCAACGCTTGATCCCAAGGTACATTCTGCAAGCGCAGGGTGATGCTGCCCTGCACTGTGTCACTGGCAACAAGGTTCAAATCCGTGAAGTCGGCAATCAACTGCAGTACCGAACGTACTTCGATGTCCTGGAAATTGAGGGACAGTTTCTCTCCAGAGTAGGTGAAGGAGTCGGCCCGGCGTTGCTCGACCTCGGCACGGCTGAGCGGCTTGAAGCTGACGGTCAGACGATTGTCGGTCTGATATACCAGATGCTCGTACTGGCCGGTCGGCTCGATAACGATAGTAGCGTTATTGCCGTTACTGGACGCATTGACAAAATTAACCGGGGTGGCGAAATCCTTTACATCCAACTGCACCCTCAGTTCGTCAGGCAGACGAGTGTTTGGGAAATTCAGCTTGACTCGGCCGCCCTGCTCTTCCACGTCAACACGGATATTTGGATCCGTGAGATCAACAATAACGTTGCCCTCGCCTTCGCTGCCGCGCTGAAAATCAAGACTGCTGATAGCACGCCCACTGGACACTGCTGCCGAAACAGCAGGCTCCGACTCCGCACGCCAATTGCTGTTGGTGGCAACCGGAGATGCTACCGGCGCAGAGGATGCAACCGGTGCCGCCCCGCCAACCAAAACGTAGAGGTTATTGCCCTCTGCACGTGTCGTGTAAGGAGCAAGGTTAGAGAGATTAATGATCAACCGCGTGCGGTCGTTCGCTTCCACTACCGTTACACTGCGTGCATTGCCCAAGCCAAGTTCGCGGTTACGCTCGCCCAACTTGTTCTGCACGCCCGGCAGATCCAGCGCGATACGCGCCGGCTCATCAATGGTATAGCCTTTGGGTGAGCCGCTAACCGGCTCATCGAATGTTAGCTTTAGCTCAACGCGATCGCCTGGCAGAGACGCAACGTCCAGCTTCTGTAAATCGGCGGCCAAGGCCAACGGGCTCAGCAGCACCACTACGGCTGCCAGCGACATTTTTCTGGTTAGAGGCATTTGCTTGCGTTCCACGCGTGACTGTTTGCAGTTCATGTTTATCTCTCCCTGGTTGACCTATCCGCGCTCAGGCAAGCTGAGAGTCCGCGGTCGCTCCAACCACCCCCCTTCACCATCCGGCACAATCTCGACCACGTCGACTCGACTTTCCTGAATCGCGGTAATGCGGCCATAGTTACGCCCCAGATAGTCACCAACCTGCACTCGATGCACGCTTCCTGCGCCCTGAATAAGAGCCTGCATGCCGTTGTTGTTGCTGAGAGTACCGACCATCTCAAAACTTTCGATATTAAAACCTTCAAGGAACTGCTTGACGCGATTCTCGTCCGGTTTGATATCTTGCGATCCACGCTGACGCTGCGTCAGGTCAATACGAATCGGCGGCTGAAACGGACTTCTCAGTGAGGCTGCGCTATAGGTGAAAGCCTCATATGGCTCAAAACGAGGCAAGGGCTCAATCTTGCCAGCCGGCTTGGCGCGCGTCTCATCCATAAAACGCTGCAGGTCCGCGAACTCGTTACCGCCGCAGCCAGCCAAACCGAAAACTGCCAGAAGAGACAAACAGATCATACGTTTGTTAATCATCATTGCTGGCCTCCTGCATCGTTATAGCGATAGGTCTTGGCCACAATATTCATTGTCAGCAAGTCCGGGTTTGCCGAATTCACTGGCTGAATGACGAAGTCGTTCAACGTCACAATTCGGGGTAGGCCAGCCACACTGCTGACGAAGGTTGCCAGGTCGTGATAGCTACCACGCACAACAATATTGATCGGAAGCTCCACGTAGAACTGTTTCGCGACCTCAGGCTTCAAGGTGATGGATTCAAACTCAAGACCACTATTCAAGCCCATCTGGGTTATGTCTTCGAGCAAGCCGGGCACTTCGCTGTCTTTCGGAAGCTGCTTGAGCAAGCCACTGAAACGCTCCTCAATCTCGGCCAACTGCTCCTTGTAGGCTTCAAGATTCGCTGCACGGAAAGACTTATCCTCAAATTCCTTGCGCAGCGCTATCTCTTTCGCCTCCACCTTCTCGAGACCAACCTGCAGGTCTTTGAGATGAAAGTGATAACCCGCGAACAGCAATACTATAAAGACGAATATGCAAACGATAACTTTCAAAGCACCCGGCCAAGAGCCGATGTTGTTGAAGTCGAGATCGCTGAGTTCGACCTTCTTCAAACTATCCATAGATTGAGAAAAACTCATGGCTGCTGCTCTCCCTCAGCGGCGCCGGCACGCGGCTCGGTCTGCTTAACCGTCAATTCGAACACGTTAGCCTGGTCGAGCGCGCCTGACGTAACCGCACGCACGGCGGTTAAGTTGGGTGATACCAGCCAATCGGAGGCGTCCATTTGACGCATCAACTTGGAAACCCGGCTATTGGATTCAGCGCCACCCTTGATACTGACCGCGGAGCCTTTCATCGAGACCGACGTAAAATAAACGCCGTCTGGTAACGTTCTGGTCAGTTCGTCAAACACTCTGACGATGATCGGACGATTACCCTGCAGATCCTGAATAATCTTCATGCGATCTAACAGCTGGGTGCGCCGCGCTTGAAGCTGCTCAATTTCCTTGATACGCGCTTCCAGCAGGGTAATTTCTTTCTGCAGGAAAGCATTGCGGGCGTTTTGATGATCAATTTTGCCATTCAGATGACGATCGCCGAGAAACACCAGCGCACCGGCAAAAATTACAACCAGCGCCAGAATGGTCAAGAATTCCTTTTTCCGTTCTTCCCTTAGCTGCTCGCGCCAAGGCAACAGGTTAATGCGAGCCATTAGTCAAAACTCCTCATTGCCAGACCACACGCAATCATCAATGCTGGTGCGTCATTACTTAGCGCGACAGCATCAACCTTGTTCGACAGGGTCATGTTTGCGAAGGGGTTGGCAACCAGGGTCGTAGTGCCGATCTTCTGCTGCACCAGTTGGTCAAGGCCTGGAATAGATGCGGTACCGCCTGCCAGCAGGATGTAGTCAACGTCGTTGTACTGTCCACCGGCAAAGAAGAACTGCAGCGAACGCGAAACCTGCTGAACCACTGCATCCTTGAACGGCGCGAGCACCTCGCTTTCAAAGTCGTCTGGCAGACCGCCCTGCTTCTTGGCCAGGCCCGCTTCTTCCTGCGACAAACCGTAGCGACGTTGAATCTCGTCGGTCAGTTGCTTGCCACCGAAAAGCTGTTCGCGGGTATAGATAATGCGGCCCTGACTGAGCACGTTGAGGGTCATCATGGTGGCACCGACATCGATGACCGCGATGGTCAGCGCATCATTGCCGCCGTCAAGCTGATGAACCACAAGATCACATGCCCGCTCCATCGCATAGGCTTCGACCTCAACCACCTTGGCAGTGAGACCGGCCAGCGCAAGAGCCGCTTCGCGAATATCAACATTCTCGCGTCGGCATGCCGCGAGCAGCACTTCTTCGCGTTCGGCATTGCGGGGAGAGACACCCTGGACTTCGAAATCGATGGCGACTTCATCAAGTGGGTAAGGAATATACTGATCGGCTTCGAGCTTGATTTGCTCTTCCATCTCATCAGGATCCAGCCCGGCATCCATTTCGATGGTTTTGGTGATTACCGCCGATCCCGCTACCGCGACGGCAGCTTGCTTGAGAGGCGTTCGCGAGCGTGCCAGGACTTTCTCCAAAGCCTGACCAACACCCTCGAGCTCGACGATGTTTTTCTCGACCACCGCGCCGGGTGGCAAAGGTTCAACCGCATAGGCTTCGACCTTATAGCGGTTACCGGAGCGACTGAGCTCTAACAGCTTCACGGTGGTGGAGCTGATATCGATACCCAGCAGCGTATTCGCTTTTTTCTTGAGGAGCCCTAGCACAGCCAATTTCCTATCAGCATCCGACACTTACGGACGGTTTATGTTTTCCTACATTAAATAACAGTCCTTGTACAAGCGCAAATAGCTAAATCAAAAAAAATACGCTTATAATGCAGACTGCTACACCCTTCAAGAGCAGCAATACTGCTAACTTTCTAATTATTCAGGGAATTCCGCATCCCTTATGCGTTTATTAAAATTTCTCTTCTGGTCCCTTTTAGCGCTGGCTTGCACCCCTGTACTGGTGCTGAGTGGGGTCGCACTCTATCTTAGCCCCGCTTTACCAGATGTTGAAACCCTGCGTGATGTCGAATTGCAAACCCCATTGCGGATATATAGCACAGATAATAAATTGATTGCAGAGTTTGGTGAGATGCGGCGCTTCCCCATCACCTACGATCAAGTCCCTGCTGCATTCGTCAACGCCTTGCTGGCGGCCGAAGATGACAACTTCCTGCACCACCATGGCGTGGATCCTGCGGGTCTGGTGCGCGCCGCAGCCGAGCTGGTGCAAACCGGGCACATTCAAACCGGCGGCAGCACCATCACCATGCAGGTTGCCAAGAACTACTTCCTCTCCAGCAAGAGGGTCTTTTCCCGCAAGCTGAACGAGATACTGCTCGCGTTGCAGATAGAGCGCAACCTGAGCAAACAGGAAATCTTTGAGCTGTACGTGAACAAGATCTATCTCGGCAATCGCGCCTATGGCATTGAGGCTGCAGCTCAAGTGTATTACGGCAAGCCCATCAGTGAACTGCCGCTGGCCGATCTGGCCATGATCGCCGGCCTGCCGAAAGCGCCCTCACGCTACAACCCGATTGCCAACCCCGAACGCACCAAGCTACGCCGCGACTGGATTCTGCAACGCATGCTGAACCTGGGCTATATCGATGAGGCAAGCTACAAAGAAGCCGTCGCCACTCCGATCACCGCCCGCAATCACGGCGCCAACCCGGAGATGGAAGCACCATACATTGCCGAAATGGCGCGCCTGGAAATGGTCGAGCGCTTTGGCGACAAGGCTTATACCCAGGGCTTCAGCGTGTACACCACGGTCAGCAGCGACATGCAGCAAATGGCCAACCAGGCGCTGCGCAGTGGCTTGCAGGATTATGACCAGCGGCATGGCTATCGCGGCCCCGAGGCACGCAACCCGGACATCACACTGGAACAGGGCGCCAGCCTGCTGAAGAAGTACCAGAGCCTGGGTGGTCTTGAACCCGCACTGGTAACGGCGGTTAACCCGGACAGCGTTGAACTGCTGTTCCGCCGCGACCCTCCAGGCACCATCAGCTGGGAGGACATGAAGTGGGCACGCCCCTATCTCAGCGCCAACAGCATGGGCCCGCGCCCTAGTAAACCGGCAGATGTGCTCAAGCCGGGGGATATCATTCGTGTCAGTTCAGTCGAGGGCGACAACCAGTATCGTCTTGCACAGCTACCCAAGGCCCAGAGCGCACTGGTCGTTCTCGGCCCGCAAGATGGCAGCATCAAGGCACTAATTGGCGGCTTCTCCTTTGTCGAAAGCAACTACAATCGAGCAACCCAAGCCCGTCGCCAGCCAGGATCCAGCTTCAAACCCTTCCTCTACTGCGCCGCGCTCGACAATGGCTATACGCCGGCCAGCCTGGTCAACGATGCACCCTTGGTGTTTGTCGACGATTACCTCGACTCGATCTGGCGTCCGCAGAATTCTGGCGGTGACTTTCTGGGTCCGATTCGCCTGCGCGAAGCGCTGTACCGCTCACGCAACCTGGTTTCCATCCGCCTGCTGCAGGATTTGGGCGTCGACCACGCCATGACCTACATCGAACGCTTCGGCTTTGCGCGCTCCGATCTACCGCGTCACCTGTCTGCGGCCTTGGGCACCTCAGAGCTCACGCCACTGCAGATTGCACAGGGCTACACCACTTTTGCCAACGGCGGTTATGCGGTTAAACCCTACCTGATCGACCGCATCGAAAACCGCTACGCGCAACTGGTGGATTACTCACGCCCGGCGGTGACCCCGGCGCAGATGGAGCAGGAGCAGGCTCGACTGGATGCCTATTATCTGCGCCAGCCGGAAGGCCCTCTGCCACAGGTCCAGAAAGCCGAGCGCGTGGTTGACCCACGCACTGTCTACCAGCTCAACAGCATGCTGCAGGATGTTATTCGACGCGGCACAGCCGTGCGTGCGCGAGCCCTGCAGCGCAAGGACCTGGCTGGCAAGACCGGCACGACCAATGACCAGAAGGACGCCTGGTTTTCCGGCTTCAATCCCGAACTGGTCGCCACTGCCTGGGTAGGCTTTGACCAGCCCAGCACCCTGGGCCGACGTGAGTTTGGCGGCACCGCCGCATTGCCCATCTGGATGAACTTCATGGGGCCGGCGCTGGAAGGCGTGCCTGACGAAGAGCAGCGCATGCCCGAAGGTCTGCTGACCGCGCGCATCGACCCGGAAACAGGCCGCAGCGCCCCGCCCGGCAGCAGCAACGCCTTTATGGAAATATTCAAGCAGGAAGATGCGCCGCCACCCTATAGCGAGCTGGAACTGGGCGGTTACGACAGCGGCGGCGCGGTCACCCCGCTGGAACTGTTCTGAGCCAAGCTGAATAACTGCTGGCGCAGCCAGCGGTTGACCGGATCATGTTCGGCGGACTCATGCCAGTAAAGATTGAGCCCGATCGAGGGAAGCGGCACCGGCAGCTCCAGCAGCCGATTACCCAGCGCAGCGTTGACCAGCTCCGCATGTCGCCGCGACATGGTCAACAGCAGATCGCTCTGCGCCACCACCAAGCTGGCGGCCTGATAGTTCTGGCACTGCTGCACCACTCTACGCATCAAACCCATGTGGCCCAGCGCCAGATCTTCATAACACAAACCACGCCGCCAGGAAGCCACAGCGATGTGCTGTGCCTGCAGGTAGCACTCCGTGGTCAACTCACCGGTAAAGCCCGGCCCAGCAACCACGCACAAGGGTTCCGAGAGTAATTGCATCTGCCGCAGGTTGGCTTCCACCGGACGAGCAATCTGCACCGCCAGATCTATTCGTCCGGCAGCCATTTCCAACTTCAACTCCGACCAGCGCAGGCCTGCCGTGCGCACCTTGCAATGGGGTGCACGGTGGCGCAAATGTGCCAGCAAGGGCGGCAGCAGAACCAACTCCAGTTGCTCGGGCAGGCTTAGGGTAAAGGTGCGCTCATCCTGCAGCGGGTCAAAATCATGCAGCCCTTCCAGGCTGCGCTGCAGGCGCGCCAGACTGTCACTGATGACCGGTGCCAACCGCTGCGCCAGCGCCGAAGGTGTTACACCACGACCCTCGCGTACAAACAAGGGGTCAGCGAAGTGCTCGCGCAGGCGCGCCAGCGAGTGGCTGACCGCAGACTGGCTAACATGCAAAATAGCTGCAGCACGCGTCAGGTTGCGCTCCCGAAACACCACCTCGAAGACCCGGAACAGATTCAAGTCCATGCGGGTAGTGGATGGCAAACCATTCATTTCATTCATGTAAAGCAGCCTCTCAACGGCAATGCAGCACAATTCACGGAGGTTTCCAGTAAATCATGAGTAGCGCTCATGGTAATAGATGAATAACCTTCGCTTCTTCCTTGCGCCGCCGCAGCCTAAGCTGCTCACTACAAAACCAACAAGGGAGGACCGCGGTATGCAGGAGCCAGAATATCTGAGCAGGCTGGGCGACTTGCAGGCAGCTGCCTGGCCGAAGGGCGCGCCTACCCAGCCGGTCTATCCGCTGGGCGAACAACCGCTGAGCCGCTATCTGCAGCACTGGGCCCAGACCCAGCCTGAGAAAACCGCGATTCATTTCTATGGCCACCAAACCAGCTACGCCGAGCTGGACGACCTCAGCAACCGTTTCGCGGCCCTGCTCTATCAGCAAGGCATCCAGCCCGGCGACCGGGTGGCCGTATTCATGCCCAACTGCCCGCAACTGCATATCGCCTTCTACGGCATTCTCAAAGCTGGCGCCATACACGCACCGGTCAGTCCGATGGCCAAGGGCATGGAGCTGAGCTATCAGCTCAACGACTGTGGCGCCAGCGCCATCATCTGCTTCGATCAACTGCTGCCAGTGGTACGCGAGGTAAAAGCCGAAACCGGTCTGCAGCGAGTATTCAGTACCAGCCTGTCCGAGCTGTGCCCTGCCGCGCCGCCCATCCCGGTACCCGATTTGCTGCAAGCCCCAAAACTACCGATCACCGACAGCATCGACCTGCTGCCAGCGTTGCATGACCTCGCCCCCGCCGAAAACCTGCCAGCGCTGCAGCTCGACGACATCGCCGCGCTCAACTACACCGGTGGCACCACTGGCCTGCCCAAGGGCTGCATTCATACCCACGGCGACATGCTCTACACCTGCGCCAGCTTTCTGCCGGTAGCACTGGGGCTCGACCCGGAGCGCATTAGCCTCAACTTCATGCCCGAGTTCTGGATTGCCGGCGAAAACGCCGGCCTGCTCTACCCGGTGTTTGCTGGTACCACCCTGGTGTTGCTGGCGCGCTGGGATGCGTTGAGCTTCATGAGCGCGGTGCAGCATTACCGCGTAAAACAGACCGGGCTGCTGGTCGATAGCGCCTCCGAGGTGCTCGACCATCCGCAAGTGAACGACTATGACTTCAGCTCTTTGGAGACCACCAGCTGCGTATCCTTCATCAAGAAGCTGACCCCGGAGTACCGCCAACGCTGGCGCGCACTGACCGGCTGCACCCTGTTTGAAACCAGCTTCGGCATGACCGAAACCCACACCTGCGACACCTTCACCGCCGGCCTGCAGGACGACGATTTCGACCTCAAGTCCGCACCCACCTTTGTCGGCCTGCCGGTACCCGGCACCGAATTCAAGGTCTGCGATTTTGCCAGCGGCGAATTGCTACCGCTGGGCAGCGAAGGCGAGCTGTGCGTGCGCACCCCCTCGCTGCTCAAGGGATATTGGAACAAACCTGAGGCCAGCGCTGAGGCGCTGCGCGATGGCTGGTTGCATACCGGCGACAGCGGCGTGATTACCGAACAGGGCTTCATTCGCTACCTTGGCCGACGCAAGGAAATGCTCAAGGTCAACGGAATGAGTGTATTCCCCAGCGAGCTGGAAGCCATGCTCGGCCAGCACCCGGACATTCTCGCCTCGGCGGTCATCGGCCGCCCAGATGAGCAGCGCGGACAGGTGCCCGTCGCCTTCATCATCTGCAAACCCGGCAGCAACGCCACAGCTGACACGCTGCGCGACTGGTGCAAGTCCGCCATGGCTATTTTCAAGGTGCCGGAAATACGGCTGGTTGACACGCTGCCGATGACCGCCACCGGCAAGGTTAAAAAACAGGAACTACAGGACTGGATCAACTAAGCATGCCATTCAACAACGTACTGATTGCCAACCGCGGCGAAATCGCCATCCGCCTTTCCCGCGCCCTGGCGGAAATGGACATCACCAGCGTCGCGGTATACGCCGAAGACGATACCGAATCATTGCACGTGCGCCGCGCCGATCAGGCCGTCGCGCTGACCGGGCAAGGCGCCGCGGCTTATCTGGATAGCGAGCAGCTGATAGCCGTGGCAAAGGCGAAAGGCTGCGATGCGATTCACCCTGGATACGGCTTCCTCAGCGAAAACGCGGATTTTGCCCGTCGCTGCCAGGCCGCCGGCCTGACGTTTATCGGCCCCGCACCCGAGGTCCTGGATACCTTTGGCGACAAGGCCAGCGCGCGGCGTCTGGCGTTGCAGCAAGGCGTGCCATTGGTACAGGGCACCAACGAACCCACCTCGCTTGAGCAGGCCCGCGCCTTCATGCAATCACTCGGCGCAGGCACACCCGTCATGCTCAAGGCCCTGGCCGGTGGCGGCGGCCGCGGCATGCGTGCGGTACGCAGCCTGGACGAGCTGGACGAGGCCTTTGCCCGTTGCAGCTCAGAAGCCAAAAGCGCCTTCGGCAACGATGCGCTCTACATCGAGCGTCTGATCACCCGCGCCCGCCACATTGAAGTGCAGATCATCGGCGACGGCAATGAGGTCAGTCACCTGTGGGAGCGCGACTGCACATTACAACGGCGCAACCAGAAACTGCTGGAGATCGCCCCCGCGCCGTCACTGGACGCGGGCCTGCGCGGACAGTTGCTGACCGCCGCCAAGACCCTCACCCGCGCCGTCGGCTACCGCGGCCTGTGCACGGCAGAATTCTTGCTCGATGAGGAGGCGGGCGACTTCGTGTTCATGGAAGCCAACCCGCGCATCCAGGTCGAGCACACCGTGACCGAAGCGGTAACCGGTATCGACCTGGCGCAAACCCAGATTCGACTTGCCGCGGGCACTAGCCTGGCCGAGCTCGGCCTGCAGCAGGCACAGGTGCCCGCAGCGCGAGGCTTTGCCGTGCAGCTCAGGGTCAACCTGGAGAGCATGGACAACGACGGCAGCGCACGCCCGGCAGGGGGCACCCTGAGCGCGTACGAGCCGCCCAGCGGTCCCGGCGTGCGAGTCGACGGCTATGGTTACAGTGGTTACACCACCAGCCCCCGCTTTGATTCGCTGATCGCCAAACTGATCGTGCAGGCCGATGACGACTACGCTGGTGTGCTACGCCGCGCCTACCGCGCGCTGTGTGAGTTTCGTCTGGAAGGCGTCAGCAACAACCTCGCATTCCTGCAAAACCTGTTACAGCACTCAGCCGTTAAAGCCAACGACGTCAGCACCGGCTTTATCGAGGCGCAGGCTGCAGAACTCACCGCCAGCCAGCCCAGCGCGCACCCGCATCGCTTTTTCAGCGCAGACAAGAACGCCACCGCTGAGCAACAAACAAGCAAAGCAGCGCCCTCCGGTACCGAGCCACTGAACTCCCCCGTACAGGGCGTGCTGGTCAGCCTGGATGTGGCGGTCGGCGATGCCGTCGCCGCCGGGCAGCAGGTCGCGGTGCTAGAAGCGATGAAAATGGAATTCGTGGTCAAGGCAGAGCAGAGCGGCATTATCCGCGCCTTGGCAGTGGAGCCCGGCGCAGCCCTGTTTGAAGGCAGCGCCCTGCTCTATCTGGAGCCCGCCGAGGTCGCTGGCGATCAGCAGCTGAGCGAAGAAGCCATCGACCTTGAGCACATTCGCGCCGACCTACGAGAAGTGCTGGAACGCCAGGCCGACCTGACCGACGAGCGCCGCCCGACAGCCGTCGCCAAACGCCGCAAGACCGGCCAGCGCACCGCGCGGGAAAATCTTGCCGACCTGCTCGACGATGGCAGCTTCATGGAATACGGCGGCTTCGCCCTGGCGGCGCAGCGCACGCGCCGAACCCACGCTGAGCTGCTGGAAATGAGCCCGGCCGACGGCCTGATCACCGGCATTGGCACCATCAACGCCGCACAGTTTGGCGCCGAAGCCGCGCGCTGCATGGCGCTCTCCTACGACTACACCGTGTTTGCCGGTACCCAGGGCGTCACCAACCACAAGAAAACCGACCGCATGCTGGAGCTGGCCGAACAGTGGCAGCTGCCTCTGGTATTTTTCACCGAAGGCGGCGGCGGCCGGCCCGGCGATATCGACAAGGTCGGTGTGGCTGGGCTCGATTGCACCACCTTCATGCGCATGGCGCGCCTGTCCGGCATGGTGCCCACCGTGGGCGTGGTCTCCGGTCGCTGCTTTGCGGGTAACGCCGCGCTGTTGGGTTGCTGCGATGTGATCATCGCCACCGAAAACGCCACCATCGGCATGGCCGGGCCGGCGATGATCGAGGGCGGTGGTCTGGGCCGCTTTACGCCCGAGCAGGTCGGCCCGGTCAGCATGCAGGGGCCCAATGGCGTGATTGACGTGATAGTGCCGGACGAAGCCGCCGCCACGCGGGTCGCCAAACAGTACCTGTCGTACTTTCAGGGCGACTTACCCGACTGGGAATGCGCCGACCAGCGCGAACTGCGCCACCTGATTCCGGAAAACCGTCTGCGCGTGTATGACATCCGCCAGGTGATCGAGAAACTGGCCGACGCCGGCTCGGTGCTGGAACTGCGCAGCCAGTTTGCGCCCGGGCTGATTACCGCGCTGATTCGTATCGAAGGCAAAGCCTTTGGCCTGATCGCCAACAACCCCATGCACCTGGGCGGCGCCATTGATGCGGTGGCCGGCGACAAGGCCGCGCGCTTCATGCAGCTGTGCCAGGCGCATGGCTTACCCATGGTCTCGCTGTGCGACACCCCCGGTTTCATGGTTGGGCCGGACGCCGAGCAGCAGGCGACGGTGCGCCACGTCTCGCGCATGTTCGTCACCGCTGCCAGCCTCAGCATCCCCTTCTTCACCGTGGTATTGCGCAAGGGCTATGGTCTCGGCGCGCAGGCCATGGCCGCCGGCAGCTTCCATGCGCCGCTGTTTACCATCGGCTGGCCGAGCAGCGAGTTTGGCGCCATGGGCCTGGAGGGTGCGGTGCGTCTGGGTTACGCCAAGGAGCTGGCGGCGCTGGAAGACCCGGCCGAACAGCAGGCGTTTTTCGACAAGATGGTGGCCGAGCTGTATGCCCGTGGTAAGGGCATCAGCATGGCCAGCTTTCTGGAGATAGACGCGGTGATTGACCCTCTGGAGACGCGGGACTGGTTGCTGCGCGGCCTGAACGCCGCGCCAGCCGAGTCGCGCCGCAAGGGCACGCGCCCCTTCGTGGATACCTGGTAGTCGACACGGCACTAGCCGGGCCTGGCCAACAAGGCAGTGGCCCGGTTAGCTGCCGCTCAGCACCATCACCCTGTCTGCCACTGGCAGCGCATCGGCGTCATGCCCCAGCAGTAATGCCGTGCGCTCTGCCAGCCACGGCTCCAGGCGCCCTTTCACCCGCTCCCGGGTCTCTGCATCCAGACCACTGAAAGGCTCATCCAGTATCACCAGCGGCGCGCCCTTCAGCAGCACGCGCGCTAATGCCAACCGGCGCCCCTCACCGCCCGACAATTGCTTGCCAGACTCACCCACCCAGGTGTTCAGTCCGTTCGGCAACGCATCGACCAGATCGGCCAGATCCACCATCTCCAACACGGCCCAAAGCTGCGCGTTGGTCGCGGCGGGGTTAGCCAATAGCAAATTGGCGCGAATGCTGTCGTGCAATAGCTCGGTCTGCTGGGTCAGGTAACCCAGTTGGGCACGCCACTGCTCCAGCGACAACGCGCTCAGCGGCGTACCCTCAGCCGCGGTGCCACCCACCAAGATCTGGCCGGCGTCGGGATCAAGCAAGCGGGCCGCCAATGCCGCCAGCGTCGATTTACCCGAGCCAGACGCGCCAATGATGGCCAAGCGCTCACCGCGCTGCAGACTGAAGGTCATACCCCGTATACCTGCATGCCGCACGACTACCTCGTGCCAGTGCAGGCTAAGCTCGTCAGGCAAGGGCTCAGGCGCCGCCGGGTCGATCAAACGGCTGCTGAGATGCGTCTGCTGATTCAGGCGCGTTGCTGCCGCTACAGTGCCACCGACTTGGGCAAATGCTGCCGGCAATCCGGCGAAACCCTCACTCAAGGCCATCAGCGCCAGCGGGATCATCACCACGATCGGGCCTGATAACAGGCCGGCCACGTAGGCTTGCATAGCGCCAAACAGCCCTATCAGTACCGCGACCGACACGCCCAGTGTGGCCAGCGCCTGCCCCAGGGCAATACGGCCCTGCAGGAGCAACTGCTCATCGAGCATCTGCCGACTGCCGGCCAGCAGGCTTTGCCTATGCCGCGCCAGGGTGCCGGCGGCGGTCAACTCAGCCAGCCCCTGCAGTTGCTCGATGGCCTGGGTGCGCAGCTCGTCGAGCTGGGTAACGCGCCGGGCACTGTAATGCCGCCCCAGCAGCGCCATGCCCAGCGTCAGCAGCAGCAACAGCGCCAGCAACAACAAACCCAGCAACAAGGCCAGCGACAGGTGAAAAACCGCAATCAAGGCACAGACCAGCAGGATGCCCAGCAAAGCGACGGCCGGTGGCGCCAGCAGGCGCAGATACAGGGTATCCAGGGTGTCGATATCGGCCGTCAGGCGATTCAGCCACTGCGCCGCGCGCAGCCGACCCAGGGTCGCGCCGTCCAGCTGCGCCAGCGCGGCAAAGTGCCGACCGCGCAGGTCTGCCAGCAGACTGAGCACCGTGTTGTGATTGAACACGCGCTCGGCGTAGCGCGCCACCGTGCGCGTGAGGGCAAAAAAGCGGATGCCTCCACCGGGCATGTACACATCAAACATCACTTTCTGCCCTGCCGCCCAGAGCAGCGCAGTGACCCCGGTAGCGGTAATGAACCAGCCGGAGAGCGCCAGCAGTCCAATGGCACTGAACAGCGTCAGCGTCAGCAGCAGGGCGCCAATTAGCACGCGGGTACGACGCTGCAACACCAGCGCCAGCCAGGGCTTGAGTTCACCCATCGGCCAGCATCCCCCGATTCAGCACGTAGCGCTGATCAGCCAGCGCCATCACCGCCGGATGGTGGGTAGCGATAACCAGCGTCTTGCGACTGTCCGCGAGTGTTTTCAGCGCGGCGATCACCTCGGCCTCGCTGTGGGCATCCAGGCTGGCAGTGGGTTCATCAAGCAAGACCAACTGCGTCTCCGCCAGCCATACCCGGGCCAGCGCCAGTCGCTGCGCCTGACCACCGGACAAGCCACGCCCACCCTCGCCCAGCAGCGTGTCCAGCCCGTTTGGCTGAGCTTGCAACAGCGGGCTCAAACCGACGGCCTCGATTGCCTGCAGCATCTGCGCGGGCGTCGCGTGCGGCGCGGTAAGACGCAGATTGTCCGCCCAGCTACCCTGAATCAGAAACGGGCGCTGCCCCAGCCACGCCAGCGGCCGCTGACCCGGCAACTCGCCGAACACACTGATGTTGCCACTCTGCGGCCTGACAAAACCGGCCAGACAATGCAGCAGACTGGACTTGCCCGCACCGGAAGGCCCCGTGAGCGCCACGACCTGCCCACGCGCCACCTGCAGCGAGATATCGATCAACACCGTGCCGCGCCCGGGGTAGGACAGCCGCACGCGGTAAAGGCTGATGCTCGCCGCAGTGCCCGCCGCCGGCTCGCTGATCTCAGGCGGATGCACCAGCTGGATCGCCTCGACTTGCAGCGCAGCCATACTGTCCGCCGCCGCCAGCGCAGCGGCGCGGTCATGATAGGACTGCGCCAGACTGCGCAGTGGCTGGAAAAATTCAGGCGCCAGCAGCAGGATCAGCAGCCCGGAAAACAGGGTCAGCTGTGGGGCTGGCCCATACCGGATATACCCCAGCAAACCGAAGCCGATGTACATCGCCACGACCGCGATCGCCACCGAGGCAAAAAACTCCAACACCGCCGAGGACAGAAAGGCAATACGCAGCGTGCGCATGGTGACCGCACGATAATGCTCGGCAGCCTCCCGCACTGAGCCCGTCGCTGCCGCTACCTGACCAAACAGCTGCAGGCTGGTCAGACTGCGCACCCGATCCAGGAAATGGCCAGCCAACCGCCCCGCCTCCAGCACATGCTGCTGGCTGACCTTCTCAGCGCTCATGCCGATCAACGCCATGAACAGCGGAATCAGCGGCGCCGCCAGCAGCAGAAACAGCGCCGCCAGCCAGTCCAGCCAGAACACCAGCAGCACGATCAACAGCGGCGACAGCAGGGCCAACCACTGCTGCGGCAAATAGCGCGCGTAATAGCCATCCAGCGCCTCTACCTGCTCGACCCACTGGTTACTCAGCGCGGCGCTCGCGCGACCAGCCAGGCGAATCGGGCCAAGCGCTGCCCAGTCAGCCGCCAGTTGCTCACGCGCATGCTGACGCACCCGCGCGCTGGCCTGCTGGCCACAGCGCTCCTGCGCCGCCTGTGCCAGCGCGCGCACCAGCACTGCCGGCACCAGGCCGGCCCCGGGCCAAATCAACGAGGAAAGGGGAACTTGCTCAATCAACAGGCCATGCACCAGCCAGACAATCAAGCCCATTTGCGTGATAATCGCCAGGGTCTGCAGCAAGCCAGCCGCTACCGCCCCGTAAAGCCAGGGCCGGACTACCAGACCCTGCTGCCGCAGCCAGAGACGGCTGCGGCGTGCTGACTCAGTGATAGCCTTCACCCACGCGGACCTTGCCGCGGAAAATCCAGTAGGTCCAGGCGGTATAGGCGAGAATGATCGGGATCACGAACAGCATCCCGAGCAGCAGAAACAGCTGCGAGCCTGGCGCCGAGGCCGCATCCCACAAGGTGAAGTTCGGCGGAATCACATAGGGCCAGCGCGTCCACAATAGGGCGAAGTAAGTAGAGAAGAACATCGCCATGGTCGCAATGAAGGGCAGCACTTCTTTGCGCTTACGCAGACCGCTCCAGATCTGATACGCAAAGAACAACGCCAGCAGCGGGAAGATCCAGATCCAGCGCACCGTGGCGAACCAACGCTCGAAGGCGTTCGGATCCACCGAGGGGGTCCAGATGCTGATAATGCCGAACACCGCCAGCACCGCCGCCAACATCCAGGGCGCGATGCGATACGCCCACTGCTGGATATAGCCTTCGGATTTCATGATCAGCCAGGTGCTGCCAAGCAGCCCGTAACCCGCCATCAGGCCGATACCGGTCATCACCGTGAAGGGTGTCAGCCAGTCGAAGGGGCCGCCCGCGTAGGCCAGGCCCTCGGTCTCGTAGCCCTGCACGTAGGAGCCCACCACCACGCCCTGGGCAAAAGCCGCCAGGTAGGAGCCACCGGCAAAGGCCCAGTTCCACAGATAGCGCGAGGTCTTCGCCTTGAAGCGAAACTCGAACGCCACGCCGCGAAAGATGAGCCCCGCGAGCATCAGAAACACGCCTATGTACAGCGCCGGCAAGAGAATCGAATACACCAACGGGAAGGCGCCCAGCAAACCGGCGCCGCCCAGAACCAGCCAGGTTTCGTTGCCGTCCCACACCGGCGCGACCGAGTTCATCATCACGTCGCGCGCATCTTCGTCGGGGGCAAAGGGAAACAGCATACCCACACCCAGATCGAAGCCGTCCATCAGCACGTACATGATCACCGCGAAGGCAATGATCATCGCCCAGATCATCGACAGATCAAAGATTTCCGTTTCCATGCTCAGGCCCCCTTCTTTTCAAGTGATACATCACTGCCCGAGAGCGGACGAGCTGGCCGATGGACCTCATCATCTTCATCGATAGGCGCGCTATCGATCTCCAGGCCGTCCTGCAGTACGCGCATCAGGTAATACAGACCGGCGCTGAAAATCATCGCGTAAACCGTGATGTAACCCAGCAGGGTAAACAGCGCCATGCCGCCGGTCAGCGAGGGCGTCAGGCCTTCAGCGTGGGTCATCATTCCGTACACCAACCAGGGCGCGCGGCCGGTCTCGGTTACCACCCAGCCCGCCAACACCGCAATAAAGGGCGTTACGCTCATCAAGCGCAGCCCCTGCAGGAACCAGGGCGCCTGCCAGTAGCGCTGCTTGTAGCGCAGCAACAGGCCCATAAAGCCGGTCGCAATCATCAGCAGCCCCAAGCCAACCATTACGCGGAAACCCCAGAACACCCAAGGCACCTCGGGCTGCTCGGCTGCAGGTACCTCCTTGAGTCCCGGCACCACACCGTTAATCTCGTGGGTCAGAATCAAGCTCGCCAGCTTGGGAATGCCAATCTCGATCAAGTTGCTCTGGCTTTCCTTGTCCGGCCAGGCAAACAGCAGCAGCGGCACGCCGGAGGCCGTTTCCCAGTTAGCTTCCATCGCCGCCACCTTGGTCGGCTGGTGCTCCAGGGTATTCAGGCCGTGGAAGTCACCCACCACCGCTTGGGTCGGCGCGATGATCAGTATCAGCCACAGGCACATCGACAGCGCCTTGCGATTGACCTCAACCTCGCGGCCACGCAGCAGATACCAGGCGCTCACGCCCGAGACGACAAAGGAGCCGGTCAAGAAGGAGGCCAGCACCATGTGTGCCAAGCGGTAAGGGAAGGAAGGATTGAAAATGGCCTCGCTCCAGGAGGTCACGAAGAACACACCATCGCGCAGCTCAACGCCCGCTGGGGTATGCATCCAGCTATTGGCAGAGAGAATCCAGAAGGTGGAAATCATGGTACCCAGTGCCACCATGCAGGCCGCGAACAAATGCAGCCCCTGCGGCACGCGGTTGCGGCCAAACAGCAAAACACCGAGAAAGGCCGCCTCGAGGAAGAAGGCGGTGATTACCTCGTAGCTGAGCATCGGGCCGAGAAAGTTGGCCGCCGCGTAGGAATAGTTACTCCAGTTGGTACCGAACTGGAACGACATGACGATGCCCGAGACCACCCCCATGCCGAACACCACCGCAAACACCTGCACCCAGAATTTGGACAAGCGCTCCCACACCGGGTTACCGGTTTTAAAAGACAGCGCTTCCAGAAAGGCGATAAAGGAGGCCAGGCCGATACTGAAGACCGGAAAGATCGCGTGAAACGACACCACGAATGCAAATTGCAGGCGTGAGAGCAGGAGAGGATCCAATTCCATGCGCGCTATTCCTTCTTGGAAAAAGTTGATACCGGTTACCGGTAGGCAGCTTGCGATCAGCCATAGGGTCTGTGGCTGTGACCCTGCTACCGACTGAATCGTTCCACAACGCAGTGTGACTCAGCCGGGTGACAAGCGGCAGCTGACCAATTGCCGCAGGGCGGCAGTTTTCCAAAACGGCGCACCTGCAGGGCTGCGCAAGTGCTCAAGCAGTGCCTGCTCGACTAGAGCATGGCCCATAACGAAAAGGCCAGCGGCAGCAACAGCGCCGTTGCCATGCCCATCAGGCTCATCGACAACGCCGCAAAGGCGCCCGCCTCTTCGCCCTCTTCCAGCGCCCGCGAGGTACCCACCGCATGTGCTGTAAGACCCATTGCCATACCCCAGGCCGCCGGGTGATCGACCTTGCACAGGCGCAGCAGCCAAGGGCCAAAGATCGCGCCCAGCACGCCGGTAAACATCACAAACACCGCCGCCAGCGCAGCTACACCGCCAATCTGTTCAGCCACCAGCATGGCAATCGGCGAGGTAACCGACTTGGGCGCGAGGGTCATCATGATCATCGGCTCGGCGCCAAACAGCCATGCCAACAGCACAGTCAACAGCGTAGCAAAGCTGCCGCCGACCAACAGGCAGATCACCACCGGCCAGAAAAAATTGCGAATGCGCCGCAGGTTCAGATACAGCGGTATCGCCAGCGCCACGGTCGCCGGCCCGAGCAACACCAGCAAGGGCGAGACCGCATCGCGGTAGTGCGGGTAATCTTCGCCTGCCAACCAGATCAGCCCCGCCAGCACCGGCGTGGAAACCAGCACCGGATGGAACACCGCCATACGGGTCTTCTCGTACAGCGCCAGGCCAAACTGGTAGGCCGCCAGGGTCATGCCGACCCAGAACAACGGATGGTTGAGCACGGCGAACCAGGCCTGTTGCAGACTGCCCATCAGGATTTCTCTCCGCGTTGCTGACGCAGGATCATGCGCTGCATCAGCCAGCCACAGAAAGGCAGGCTGAGCGCCAGTGAAATTGCCAGGGTGAGCAAAATAGCGGTGGCATCAGCGGCGATCTCTGCGCCGTAGGCCATGATGCCCACGGCTGGTGGCACCAGAATCAACGGCAGATACTTGAGCAGACCACCGGCGGCCAGGTTGATCGACTCACTCACTTCGCCGCGCAGACACAGGTACACCACCATCAGCACCATGCCGATAATCGGCCCCGGCAGAATCGGCAACAGCACAACGTTCAGCCAGGTTCCCAGCAACTGAAAGAAGATCAGCCAGGTCATTCCGCGTAACAACATGTTCGTACCCTTCAAGCAAACAGTGCTAGCAAGGGTAAACAGTCAGACGCAAGGTGCCTAGCCCTGCCTTCGTAGTAATTGGTAAACAGCCAGATGCCCGGCTCGCAAGGCCGGCTATCAGCCAAGCAACTGGTCTTACCAATATGAAAAACCCCGCATCGCGTTACCAATGCGGGGTTGCGTAGCGCTAGCAATACCTCAGCGGATCGCCGGGTGCTGCCATTCAATACCCACGCAGCAGGGCAAAGCGGTTGGCGTGATAACGGTAATCACCAAACAACGTCTGCACACAGCGCGCCCGCTTCATGAACAGGCCGATGTCAAACTCGTCGGTCATGCCCATGCCGCCATGCAGCTGTACCGCTTCGTTGGTCGCCAGCTCAGCCACTTCCGCTGCCTTGGCCTTGGCCAGGCTGACCAGCTGCGCGGCGTCTTCGGCGCCGGCGTCCAGCGCCATCAGCGCCTTGAGCACCACCGATTTGACCAGCTCCAGCTCGCTGAACAGGTGCGCGCAGCGATGCTGCAGCGCCTGGAAGGACCCAATGGTCACGCCGAACTGCTTGCGCTCCTGCAAGTAAGCCACGGTGCGCTCGAAGGATTCCAGCGACAGCCCCAGCAACTCCGCCGCCAACTGGCCATTGACCACATCCAACGTCAACTCCAGTGCGGCAAAGGCCTCACCTGCCTCGCCCAGCAGATCGTCTGCGCTCACCTGCACCTGATCAAAGCTGACCAAGGCCGCGTTGCGGCTGTCAGCCATGCTGACGCGCTCAACGGTCACACCCGCGGCCGTGCGATCGACCAGCAACAGGCTGATACCCTCGCGCTCGCTGTCGGCGCCACTGCTGCGCGCCGAAACAATCAGCTTGTCGGCAACGTGACCATCAACCACAAACTGCTTGCGCCCACTGAGCAGGTAACCATCGCCCTTGGCTTCCAGGCGAGTGCTGACCTGCGCCGGGTTATGCCGTGGTGTTTCATCCACGGCCAGCGCCAGCAGTAACTCGCCAGCGGCCACCTTGGGCAGCAGCATTTGCTGCTGCGCGCTGGAGCCAGCCAGTAGCAACGCGGCCACACCGCCCACCGCAGTAGAGAGCAACGGAGAGGCGCTGAGATTGCGACCGGCCTGCTCCGACACCTGCCCCATACCCACGTAGCCGAACTGTGAGCCACCGAGCGCTTCGGGAATCAGGGTGCCGACAAAACCCATCTCGACCATGCTCTGCCACAACTCGCGGGAGAAGCCGGTTTCATCGTTGCTGTCGCGCAGCGCGCGCAGTTGGCTCACCGGTGCGCTTTCGGCCATGAAGCGCGTCGCCGCATCCTTGAGCATCTGTTGTTCTTCGTTCAATACCAATGCTGACATGAGGTGGTCCTCTAACCGGTTACTGGAGCCCGAGAATGTTGCGGGAAATGACGTTGAGCTGAACCTCGGTGGTGCCACCCTCGATGGAGTTGCCCTTGGAGCGCAGCCAGTTACGCGCAATTGCGCCACCGCGGTGCGCCTCGCCTTCCCACACCAGACCATCACTGCCGTGCAGCGCCACCAGCAGTTCCTGCCGGCGCTTGTTCAGTTCGGTACCGTAGTACTTGAGCATCGCCGAGGCGGCGCCCACACCCTGCCCGGCCTTGGCCTCGTCGAGCACCCGCTCGGCGGTCAGCGCAAAAGCTGCCGAATCCAGATCCCAGCGTGCGAGCTCACCGCGCAGCATGTCGTCGGCCAGCTTGCCCGCCTCCAGGCCAATACATTCCACCGCCACCTGCGACAGGGTTTTCTGCCCGGCAGCGGTGCGGCCCATGCCGCCGATCATCTCGCGCTCGTGGGTCAGCAGGTACTTGGCGATAGTCCAACCGGCGTTGATCTCGCCCACCACCTGATTCTTCTCGACGCGCACGTTGTCGAGGAAGGTTTCGCAAAATGGCGAATTGCCGGAGATCAGCTTGATCGGGCGAGTGCTCACGCCGGGGGTGGTCATATCGAACAGCACCAGACTGATACCCAGCTGCTTCTTGGCATCCGGGTTAGTGCGCACCAGGCAGAACATCCAGTCGGCCTTGTCGGCATAGGACGTCCAGATCTTCTGGCCGTTGACGATAAAATGATCGCCCTCATCCACCGCGCGGGTCTGCAGCCCGGCCAGATCAGAGCCGGCTCCCGGCTCGCTGTAGCCCTGACACCAGCGAATCTCGCCGCGTACGATGGGTGGCAGGTGCTGACGCTTGAGCTCTTCAGAACCAAACTTGAGAATCGCCGGGCCGATCATCCACACACCAAAGCTGGACAACGCGGGCCGCGCACTGATGCGCGCCAGCTCCTCGCGCAGCACCTTGTGCTCTTCCTGCGACAGGCCACCGCCACCGTATTCGGCGGGCCAGTCGGGCGCGGTCCAGCCCTTGGCGGCCATGCGCTCGAGCCAGAGTTTCTGGTCGTCGCTTTCGAAGGTGAAGTTACGCCCACCCCAGCATTGGTCGCTTTCCTTGGTGAGCGGTTTACGCATGCTTGGCGGGCAGTTTTCTTCCAGCCAGGCGCGGGTTTGCTGACGAAACGCAGTGAGATCGGCCACAGCAATTCTCCTTGTTATGAGTTCGGTAACAGAACACAGCTGCGACCAAGATACTCCGGCCAGCGCCCGGATGGCGCGCCTTTGGTCGGCGGAATAACCGCCTATCAGTGGGGTTGATGGCGCGCTGGGCAGGCGCTCAGAGCAAGCCCCGCTGCTGCCGATATTGGCGCGGCGGCACGCCCTTCCAGCGCTTGAAGGCATGGATGAAGTTGGACAGCTCACCGTACCCAAGGCGTTGCGCGATGGCTTCCAACGGCAGGCCTTCGACGGCCAGCAGCTCGTCAGCCAGCGCCTCGCGACTCTCTTCCAGCAACTGCCGGAAGCTGATTTGCTCGGCGGCCAACTTGCGCCGCAGGGTGCGCTCGCTCATGTGCAGGCGCGCCGCCAGCTGCGGCATATCAAGCAGCTGCCCCGGCTGGCTGAGCAGATGCTCGCGTACCTTGGCCGCCAGCCCGGCACGTTGCCGGTGGCGCTGCAGCAACTCGCGGCACTGCGCCTCGCACAGCTGCACGGTGACGGGATTGCCACCGCTGAGCGGACGCAACAACAGCTGCTGGTTCAGCTCTATACGGTTATGCGCTTGGGCAAAGCGCGGCGTGCAGCCGAGCGCCTGACGAAACACCGCCAGAGCGCCCTCGTCCGGGCGCTGCATGGCCAATTCCACCGCCGCAAACGGATGCGGCTCTCCGGTCAGCTCCTGCTGAATCAGGGCGATCGCGGCGCAGTCGCGTAACAGGGCAAAGTCCTGCAACGCTGCGGGCACCGCCTGCACGTCAAGCTCAAGGTATTCGCGCCCGCCCTGCCGAGTCAGCGCTATGCGGGTAAAGGCAAAGGTCAGGTCCAGATAACGCAACCCCAGCTCCAGCGCCTCACGCAAATTGCTGCTGCTGAGCAGCGCGTAGCCCCAGATGCCGTAATGCGCCAGTTGATAACGCCGGCCTGCCTGCAAACCGAGCGCCGGCTCCTGCGGCAACAGGCGCAGCAGGTTGCCGATTACCTGCAGCTCCTGCGCTCCTTGCACCTCCTGCTGCGGATTGGCCAGCGCCAGCACGGTGAGACCGGAGCCGTGTAGGCACTGGTCCAGCGAGAGCCCCTTATCGGTGCCCAGCTGCGCGAGCAGCTGTACGCTGGTAATTCGCCGCATCTGCGGCCACGGGGTGTTCTGCATGGGCACGCGCCTGTCCGAAAATCACAATTTATTGACCGACTATGCCATAAACCTGCTCGCGAGCAAGCGCTAACATGCAACCACAACAAGGAGCACAACAATGCCCAAGAACAACTCCAACAACGACTCCAAAAAACCAGTCCTGGGGGCCATCATCGTCGGCAGCGGGTTTGCCGGTATCGGCATGGCGATCCAGCTGGATCGCGCCGGTATCAGCGACTTCCTGATTGTCGAAAAAGCCGCCGAGGTAGGCGGCACCTGGCGCGACAACCACTATCCTGGCGCCGGGTGCGATGTACCTTCACACCTGTATTCTTATTCCTTTGAGCCCCGCACCAACTGGCCGCACAAGTACGCGCGCCAGCCCGAGATTCATGCCTATCTTCAGCACTGCGTCAGTAAATACCAGCTGCGCTCGCGGCTGCGCCTGAACTGCGAGCTGAGCAGCGCCGAGTTTGACGAGGCCGAGGGCCATTGGCGTGTTACCACGGCCACCGGCGATACCCTGCACTGCCGCGCGCTGATTACCGGCTGCGGCCAACTCAACCGCCCACTGATGCCCAAGCTGGACGGTATCGAGCAGTTCGCCGGGGCGGCCTTCCACTCCGCACGCTGGCAGCCGGATGTTGCTCTGAGCGGCAAGCGCGTAGCGGTGATCGGTACCGGCGCCTCGGCTATTCAGTTTGTGCCGCAGATAGTCCCGCAGGTCGCCAGTCTGGACCTGTTTCAACGCAGCGCGCCCTATGTGCTACCCAAGGACGATCGCGAGTACGACGCAAAGCACCGTGCACGCCTGCAGCGTTTCGCTTGGCTGCATCAATTGGACCGTGCCTGGCAGTACTGTACTCACGAGGTACGCGCGCTCGGGTTTGTCTACTTCCCGTCACTGGTAAAACACTCTGAAAAATCAGCGCTAAAGCACCTGCACAAACAGATCCGGGACCCGCAAAAGCGCGCCGCGTTGACGCCGGACTACCCCATGGGCTGCAAGCGCATCCTGATCAGCAACAACTATTACCCGGCACTGGCGCAGGACAAGGTCGCGCTGGTCACCGATCCTATTGATTGCGTGGTGCCCGACGGCATCAAAACCCGCGATGGCCAGATACATCCCGCCGACGTGATCATCTACGGCACCGGTTTTGCTGCCACCGAGTTTCTTGCCCCACTGCGCATTACCGGCCTGCAAGGCCGCGACCTGAGCAGTGAATGGCAGCGCGGAGCGGAGGCCTACAAGGGCATTTCGGCCAGCGGCTTCCCCAACCTGTTCATGCTCTATGGCCCCAACACCAATCTGGGGCACAACTCCATCGTCTACATGCTGGAAAGCCAGTTCCGCTACGTAGTGCAGTGCCTGCAGACGCTGCGGCGTCGCCGGCTGCGCTACCTTGATGTACGCTCCGACGTGCAGTTGAGCTACAACCAGCGCCTGCAGCACAACGCCAAGCGCACCGTCTGGGCGCAGGGTTGCAGCAGCTGGTACCTGACCGCCGAAGGCAAGCAAACCGTAAACTGGCCCGGCTTTACCTTTGCCTACCGCCACCAGACCCGCAAACCCAGGCTGAGCGACTATGACTGTGTACGTTGATCACGAGTACGAAAGCAGCGCGCAACCCCGCCTGCGGCGCTGCCTGCGCACCGCACTGCGCTGGTTTTTCCGCGGTCTGGTGCGACCACCTGTGCCTATTGCGCTACAGCGCCTGGTACTCTCGGCACTGAGCTGCAGCATGCCGCTGGCACGCGGCGTCAGCCGCAGCCGCGAGGTCATTGCCGAGCGCCCCTGCGAGTGGCATCGCCCGGCCGCCGGCGGCGATGGTCGGGTGCTGCTGTATTTCCACGGCGGCGCCTTCCTGATCGGCTCACCCGCCACCCACCGCAGCCTGTGCTCGGCACTCGCCAAGGTCGGACAATGGGACCTGTGCGCGATCGATTACCGCCTGGCACCAACCTACACCACGCCCGCCGCGCGCGACGACTGCGTCGCCGCGTACCAGGCCTTGCTGAGCCGCGGCTATGCTCCAGAGCAGGTCACCCTGGCGGGTGACTCGGCCGGCGGCAACCTGGTGCTGGTTACCGCACAGCGGCTTCAGGAGCTGGGTTTGCCGCTGCCGGGTTCATTGGTGTGCTTCTCGCCAGTCACCGATTTTACCGGGGAACAGCTGCATAACCCGCCGGCCGGCGACCCGCTGATTCATCCCGCCTGGATGGACCTGGCCCGCGATGCCTACTGCCGCCCCGGCCAGGACCGTACCGACCCCGAGGTGTCCCCGCTGTTCGGCCAACTGCAAGGGCTACCGCCGCTGTTGCTGCAGGTGGGTGAAGACGAGCTGTTGCTTAACGACAGCCTGCGCCTGGCCGAGGCCGCTCGCGCCAAGGGAGTGAAAGTCAGGCTGGAGCGCTACCAAGGGCTATGGCATGTATTTCAGGCGCACACCGGCTTGCTGACAGTCGCCGATGAAGCCCTGCAGCGAGTAGTGGATTTTGTCCGCACACCGCACTGAGTAGCGACGGCAAACCAGCAAACGCAAACAGGCGCCACCCGGGCGCCTGTAAGCAATGCTTTAACGGCTTCAGTCAACCGACAGGTCGACCTCCCGGATGAACAGGGTACCGGCGTCTATCGTGCCGGCATCCAGCATCTTTTGTTCCAGCGCGTTGCCCGTTGCCCAAGTGGCAAAATCATCGTCATTCAGCACCCCCAGGTGTTGGTCGTCGATACGCCAGAGCCCTTCCATCTTGTCATGCGGATAATCGGCGGAAACCACCATGTCCAGTGCCAGCGTTTTCTCCACCGGGACGATGCCCACGGCGGCCAACGCTGGCCAGCCTCCATCGAGCACAACCTCTTCCAGCGTCTTGCCGTTGAGGGTCAAACCCAGATCCGGATCCTGCGCCATGCCTGCCAGCAGCTCGGCGGTTTCCAGGTTGGTGCCGGTTGACAGATCAATCCGGTAAACCTGTTTCTGTGCGTCCGGCGTTACTCCGGCGGCGCCATCCGGCCCACCATATAAAAAGCTACCATCACGCTCTAGCACCAGAAACTCGGTGTTGCTCAGGCCCACCATCTCCGAGTTGGAGTTGGCCGGCTTTTCCTGCTGGTACAGGTACTGACCGATCTCTCCCGTCTCCAGATCCACGGTGACAATACGGGTGATCGTCAGCGCACGCACCGCTTTGGTCGGCAGATCCATGGTCGACTGCATCAGGCCCACCAAGGTGGTTTCATCCGGCGTAATCGCCAGACCTTCCATGCCCCGATTGGCACGGCGGTAGGCGAACTCCGCCGGCAGATTAATGCTAGTGCGCGCATCGGCGGCGAAGGGGTTGATCCGCTCAATCTCCTTGCCGTCGGCAGCAAAGTGCACCATGTGTGGACCGTATTCGTCGCTCACCCAGAAACTGCCATCGCGCAGCGCCACCAGACCTTCCCCATCTAGACCGTAATCATCCAGCTTGATCGGATTGGTCACAACATCGTAGGGCTGTGTCGGGTCAACAAGTACCGGGCTGCCGTCAGGGTTATAGGGTGTTTCGCCCGTACCGCCCAGGGCCGACGTGTTCGGCAGGCCGGTTATCAAAGTACCGTCTGGCCGTTTAAATATGATGGTGCCAAGCTGCTCCACGCCGCCCTCTTCCGTCAGCCGGAAGTGACCGATACGAGGCGTGTAATCCGCGACCGGAAAGGTCTTGCCACTGCCATAGGCGCCACCGGCGAAATCAGCGTTAGGGCCGCGATCGGTCATGGCGTAGAACTCGCCGGGCTTGCTCGGGTGGGCTGTCATCGCCGAGCCATACCCGCCGTTGCGCACCTCAAAGGGGACCATCGTCTTGCCGTCGATCAGGTCGTCACGCAGTACGCTAAAGGGCAACGCCGCTCCCGTCGCCGGAAACGCCGCCAGACGCTCGGCTAGTTCCTCTTCCGGCGTCACTACCGCCTCGTTATCGTCGCTATCACTGTCAGAGTTGCAGGCAGTGAGCAGTACGCTGCTGAACAGCAACGCAGAAAGCAGTTTCCAGTGGGTCATCAGGTCATCCTTGTCATCACAGGTTTAGCGCGCCCGGCAGCCGCCAGACACAGAAAACGCGAGATTAAGGAAGCAAGGTGACAGCACTGCGAAGAAATGATGAAGCTTTGTATGTGTTTGCTTCAGGAAACTCTAGCCGAAGGTGGGACATTGCCAACGCCCTTGGCGGTGGACCTGCGTGCCAGGCCACCTGATTACCAGCTATCAAAGGGGATGCTGTGAGTATCGAGGTAGTGCTGCGCATGCTCGCTGGGCGGGCGATAATACGCGCCGCCTGATTTGCCGCCATAGGGGCCTTTGGGCTCCACGGCGCCTTCGAAACGGCCAATCTCTATTGATTCAAGGCAGCCCCCATTTAACCAGGCTTTTGCAACCCCACCCGGTGCCAGACCGATTGAAATAATTTTTCGATATTGGGTGACATGTGCGTCTCTCCAAGCACAATAAACCTCCCGTGGCTCCAACATCTCCTGACGGACTCGCTCAGGAATATCAATTCTCACGTTATAGGTTTGCGGCTCAGCTAATGACTGCCAGCGTACGAAAATATACTGAGGCAAATCGATGCCTGTCATAGGCCGGGTGGCTCCTGCTCCGGGTCGAGTTGGCCAGCCAACGGGATTGCCCTTGCCACCCGGCGGGTTTTGTATAGATGACGTACCTCCATGCACACGTTCATAAGCAAAGCCGCGTTGATCTACTACATCAACACTTTCTACCCAGACCTCCATATAGTTTGGAGCCAAGAGACCAACCTCCCAGGTTCGGTAGGGCAGCTTAGAAGTAACCGGGCCTTGTGACTTGATTGCACCAGCGCACGCGGTCAGCGCCAACGTCACCAACAGCAAAATTACAGAGCGAACGGCCTTCAGGACCTCGCCCCCTACCAGCTATCAAAGGGGATATCGTGGGTTTCAAGGTATTTCTGAGCAGCGGGATCCAGAGGCAGTGCATAACGGCCACCCGTTCGGCCGCCACTCGGACCATCAGGATTGACTGTGCCCTCAAAGCGCCCGATTTCGATTGGCTCAAGACAGGCACCAGTCAACCAAGCCTTTACAACCCCGCCCGGTGCCAAGCCAAGCGTGACCGCGTACCGATAAGCTGTTATATGCTGCCCGTCGAAGCGGCAGAAAGCCGCGTGACCGGTTATCATCTCTTCGCGAGCCCATGCAGGAATATCAATACGCGCATCGTAGGTTTGCGGTTCCGCCAGTGATTGCCACCGGACATATATCGCCTTCGGCAAATCAATTCCCGTCATCGGACGAGTCGCACCGACACCAGGACGGGCAGGCCAGCCAATAGGATCGCCTGTATTATTCGGTGGGTTCTGTATCGACGACGTTCCCCCATGCGCTCGCTTGAAGCTAAAACCACGCATATCAACAACATCCACCGACTCGACCCAAACCTCCATATAATTGGGTGCTATAAGGCCTATCTCCCATGCGCGATAGGGTAGATCCATTGCTGAGGAACGTGGCCCGCCTCCAGCCCCACTGCAAGCTACAAGTGCTAGCGCAAGGGTGAACGCCAAAAAGACCCTAAACATATGGTTCTACCGCACCACTTTTAGCCTTCATATGATTCTCTCGTATTTTTGTCCCGCGGCTTGTTTGGAAAAAAGAGTTCCCACCGCGGATTCCAGTTAGCTGAAGCATGTATGTAGTGACCATGTAAAAACTGCTTTTCGTTATCGGACAAACCGACACTTTCCGATGAGCTAGCGGCTAACATCACTTTATCTGCAATGGGCTTAAGCGCGTCAGGCACCACGAACGCAGGCGTTTCGGGCAATCGTTTAAAAGGCGTGTTATGCGCAGTAGCCTTTGCATACATCACGTGCAAAGCCACCTTGGAAAGGTCACCTCGCACAAATCTGTCCATCCGAAGCAGGAGCAATACGTCATCGCCGCCCTGCGGCCCGGCGTTGGAACGAGCTAGCGGGCGAAGCCTAACGTCTTGTTTTATCAGCCGACCGCTTCCTGGCAACCCTTTAGCACGGAACGCCGCCTCCTCTGCTTCACGCAATCGCCACGCGCGCGAGCTTTCAACTTGCACTCCCTGCATACCAGTCGAAGCGTAGTAGTCGCCTCGCACCAGCCTAGGCTTACCTAGTATTACCCGCTCGCGCACTACCGCCGGATAACCACCACCCAGGTTGGAATGCACGCCAGGTAATATGAGCTCTTCATGATATCGGTACTCTCCGGGATTCACCTTGTTCAAACTGAAGTTGTGTCTGTGTTCATCGGCAGCGGTCAGATGCACTACCTTCTTGGCACAATCAGGTGCCAACTTGAGATTGACGCCAGGATTTCTATCGTCTCCCACGCTTAGATCGCCTCGAACTGGGTCGCCGATGGCAGCCACCGTATCGAACAGACCAATAAAGTTGATGCTGGCCGCGCTAGGCCATGCAAATTCCTGCGTTAAGAATGGCAGACTATTGTTAAAATGTTCTGCCATCACGCCACCATCGACCTTGCACACCTCATTGGCAAAATGTCTTGCTGCTGCAGCGCCACGACTAAACCCAAAAATATCGAATTCGATTTTCTCAATAACAAGCTGCGGGTTGTTATCCGCGATCGCTCGCAATTTCGTTATTAAAATCTCTGGGCTTTGCCTCACCCGCTCCACTACTCCGGTTTCACCCTGCCCAAAGGCATAACCCACCAGATCATCTTCTCCACCGCTGCGAGAGCCGATACCGTCAATGTAGATACGTATCGATGCTTCAGTCGCCGACTCGCTGATCCGCATATCCGACTGATCCAAATACAGGTCATATAACAGCGCAACATTGCTCATCTCGTTGCCGTAACTGTTATCGGGGGTGGTGTCGTAACGCCCCTCTGGCGAAAACTCGCCATAACCAGTTTCTTCGCAGAAAGCGCGAATGCGCTCCAACTCTTCGGGGTCGAACAGTGCCAGATCCTGCCGCCGACACTCGGCAGTGAAGGCCGCGTTGTTCATATTGTTCAGCGTGCCATCGAAAAACATACCTACCCGCAAAGTAATGCGCTGTTGCAGTGGCAGTTCTTGCTCGTCTTCTTCCTCTTCTTCTTCGATGGAAAACGGCAGAGTCTCACTAGCTGTGCCCTGGCGCAGCTGGCTAGTGGGGGCAGCGCTACCAGGTACGAATAGACCGCTGGCACCGCCGCCGCTCGCCGAAACCACGGCTCCACCAATTATCACCGTGCCTGAGCCGCCTATCACCACATCACCGTGGCTGCCGGTAGTTCCGAGCACCGCAGCCGGGCGGCCATTGATCAGAACGTTGGGGATTACCTGCCCGGCGAGCGCACTGCCACAGGCTGTGCTATCGCCCAGACGCGCAGCCGGCAAGCCGTCGAACAGCACATCAGCTGAGCCGGTAACGATGGCATTACTACCGTGGCCTTTCTTCGGGCATTGAGTTGGGTCGCCCTGGCGGGCTGCGGGTTTGCCTGACATGCCAAGCTCCTGTGGCGGCGATCACTCCTGTGAAGTCAGCAGCCTAGGAAAGGCGAAGCGTTGCGGCAACGAGTTTGCCGGTGAGATGTGAACTGGTGCGTGCACGACGGGCAACCTGGCTCAACAGTCAGGTTCAAACAGGCCACCAGAAACACAAAAGGCCCATCCGAAGATGAGCCTTTGCGTTAATTCTATGGTGCCGGCACCAAGAGTCGAACTCGGGACCTACTGATTACAAGTCAGTTGCTCTACCAACTGAGCTATACCGGCGCGGGGTGCATTATATATGGCTAGATTTTTGTGTAAAGCCATAGGGCCGAAGAGTTTGCATTTATGTGGCATTTTCCTGCTGCAAAGGACCGCTTGCCACTTGTGCATGACTTTTCGTTTAACACTTGACGTAGCGCCCGCAAGCTGTTGTTTTGCCGCACTTATCAACCTTGATCAAATCTCATACAGCGGCCGCAATGGCACGTCGTTTCTCGCTTGTAGCGGGTTACCACCGTGTCATCAACACAGTTATGCACAGCAGCCGTGGATAACCACAAGGGCGCACAATCTGTGGATAACTCTGTGCACTACCCGTTCACAGTCTGGTGATGACCTATGGGTTCTGCTTTTCTGCCAGCAACAGCACATTGCGCGGGGTCAGGCTGGCGGGGCAGAACTCGCCTAACTGCACCCGGTAACCCGACTTTTGCAGGTACAGGGCACGATCCAGCAACAGCCAGACTTCCAGTGGCCGGCGAAACAGGCCACGCAGCAACTCCAGATTGCGCACTTCAGCCAGACGCTGCCAACCGCGAGCCTCCAACTGCCGCCAATCAGACGGCGCCGGCAGGTGTAGCTGATGGTGCGTCGTCAGGCTGCGACAGAAACCAGCAAACCCCTGCGCAGTGCCGCCCGGCGGTTTGGAGGGGGTAGGCAGGTAGCTATCGATCCCCCGCGCCTCGCGCTGCCAAAGATCGAACGCCAGCCGCCAAGCCATGGAACGATCGCGTTGCTGCCGTTCACGCTGCCCCGCGGTGACCGTCTCTTGCATTGGCAACGCCAGATCATCCCTGCTGAGCTGCAGGTGCGCCGCCCGCGCTACGCTGGACAGTGGTTGATAGCACTCGGAGTCGATGCGGTTATAGCAGCACGGCGCCAATGCCAGCTGGCGACAGTGATTGGCGACCAGTTGCTGCAGCAGGGTCATGTGCAGCTGCCCGCAGGCGTGCAAGGCCACAATGGAATCGTTACCGGTCAGATGCTCGGCACAGCTCGGCGCCAGCACATCTGCCTGCCGATGCTGCGCAGCCACCGCGAGCGCCTGGCTCAGCGCTGCGCCCGCCTGATTCAACGCGGCATCGTGCTCCAGGCAGACCAGCGGCTGCCCACCTTGCCAGGCCAAAAGACGGCCCAGATGGCCCTTGCCGGCGCACCAGTCGACCCAGCGTGTTGCAGGCCTCTGCAAGCCTGCACGAGCGACATCGGCAAAGTGGGTTATCTGCTGCCATTTACGGCCGGGGATATGGCGATACAAGGGTTCCGGCAGGTGCTCTGCCAACTCGGCCTGCCAGCGGGGCAGCTGGCTCAGCCGCAGCGAGTCTGCAGCCAGCGCGGCAAAGGGCTCGGGCGCCTGTAATTGCTGTGGACTGTGGTGTGCAGCCTCCGCCTCGGCCAGTGTTCGCTGGCGCAGCCAGTGCGCCAGCTCGGGCCAATCCGCCTCCCAAGCCAGGCTCGGCTGGGTGAAAGGCTTGGCGCGCCACAGCGCCTGATGCTGCTGCAGCCACTGATCCAGCTCGGCAAAGTGCGCCGCTAAGCTCACCCCTGCGCTACTCAGCGCGCCTGCCGGCTGGCGTCCACCTTGAGCCAGCGCTCAACCAGGCGGAACAGCTGGGTAAACACCAGGGTGATGATCAGATACATCACACCCGCGACCATGAAGAACAGTTCGTACTCGTAGGTGCGCGAGTTGATGGTGCGGATTACACCCATGATGTCCATCATGGTCACGGTGTACACCACGGCACTGGCCTTGAGCATCAGAATCACTTCATTGCCGTAAGCTGGCAACCCAATACGGATTGCGCGCGGCAAAATGATGTGCTGCAACGCCTGGCGCCGCGACATGCCCAGCGCGCGGGCAGCCTCTACCTCACCCGGCGGCACCGCCTGAATCGCACCGCGCAGAATCTCGGCAATATAGGCCGCGGTGTGCATGGTCATGGTAATCAGCGCGCACCAGAACGGCTCGCGCAGATAGGGCCAAAGGAAGCTCTCGCGCACCGCCTGAAACTGCGAGATGCCGTAATAGACCAGAAACAGCTGCAACAGCAAGGGCGTGCCACGGAAGAAGAATATGTAGCTGTACGGCACGGCGCGGATATACCAATGCCGCGATGCACGCGCCAACCCCAGCGGGATCGCCAGAAACAGGCCGATGATCACGGCCAGACCAACCAGCTGCAGGGTCACCAGTGTGCCGTCCCACAACTGCGGCAGGAAGCGCTCGATCAGCGCCCAGGTTTCACCCAGGTTCATAGTTCGGTCCTCACGAAGCCGCGGTTAGCACGCCGTTCAAACCAGTGCAGTGCGCCCATGATGAAGACCGTGAGAAACAGGTAGATACCTGCCGCCAGCAAGTAGAAGGTAAAGGGTTCCTTGGTGGCATTGGCCGCGGCCTGTGCCTTGCGCATGATCTCATCCAGGGTGATCAGCGAAACCAGCGCGGTGTCCTTGAGCAGGATCAGATAAAGGTTGCCCAACCCAGGTAGCGCAACGCGCCAGAGCTGCGGCAGGGTAATACGGTAGAAGATGCGCCAGTTCGACAGGCCCAGCGCCAGACCGGCTTCCTTCTGCCCTGCCGGAATGGCAAGCAGCGCACCACGAAACACCTCGGTAGCGTAAGCGCCGAAGCACAGCGCCAGCGCCAGCGTACCGGCCACGAAGGGGCTGAGTGACAGCCGTGGGTTGCCGAAATAAGCGCCAAGCGCGTTGAATGCCGAGACGGTGCCGAAGTACATCATCAGCACCCAGACAGTCTCCGGAATCCCGCGCACCACGCCGGTATAAAAGCCGCCGAGCGCCCTTGCAACAGTATTGTTCGAGACCTTGGCGGTAGCGCCAAGCAGACCGAATACCAAGCCAACGGCAACCGCGGCGAGGGACAAACGAATAGTCATCCAGGTCCCTTCGAGCAGGGCTGGACCGAAACCTTGTAAATCAAGCATGGGCGTTTTCCAGGCCGGGCCCCGCAGGGCCCGGCTGGTGATCAGTAGATGCTGAAGGGAAAGTACTTGGCGTTGATGGTCTCGTAGGTACCATTATCGATGATGGCCTGCAGCGCCGTGTTCAGGCGCTCGCGCAGCGGATCATCCTTGCGCACGGCGATGCCGATCTGATCGTTGTCGAATACCGGTTCGCCTTTGAACTCAAAGTTGGCGCCCGCTTCGCTCTGCAGCCACTCGTACTGCACGAAGTTGTCGGCCAGCACGCCGTCGATACGGCCGGAGTTCATGTCCAGATAGGCGTTTTCCTGGGTGTCGTACAGACGCACATCCACCACGTCGGCCATGTTGTCTTCCAGCCACTGACCGGCGATGGTCGCGCGCTGTGCACCAATGGTCTTGCCTTTCAGGCTGGCCTCGTCAACCTTGAAATCGGCTGACTTGGGCGCCACGAACTGCAGCTTGTTGGTGTAGTAGGGGTTGGTGAAATCAACCGCCTGCTTGCGCTCATCGGTGATCGACATCGAAGCAACCAGGAAGTCGAACTTGTTGTTGTTCAGCGCTGGAATGATGCCGTCCCAATCGGAAGTCACCACGGTGCAGTCAACCTTCATTTCGGCGCACAGGGCGTTGGCGATGTCGATATCAAAACCGACGACTTCGCCGCTGCTGTCAACCAAGTTGAAGGGAGGGTAGGCGCCTTCGGTGCCGATGCGCAGGGTCTCGGCAAAGGCCGGAGCACTCATAAACAACGCTGTGGCAGTTGCCAGCAAAACCTTTTTGTATTGTTTCATGGATCTACTCCTATTTATTTATGGCTTGACATGAACTGTCGGCAGCGCTCGGAACCGGGGTTGTCGAACACTTTTTCCGGGGTACCGATCTCTTCGACCAGCCCCTGATGCAGAAACACCACCTGGCTTGATACCTGCCGGGCAAAGCCCATTTCATGGGTTACCAACAGCATAGTACGACCTTCGTCAGCCAGGGCTCGAATCACCGTGAGAACCTCATGGACCATCTCCGGATCCAGTGCCGAGGTTGGCTCATCGAACAGGATGACACGCGGCTGCATGGCCAGCGTGCGAGCGATGGCAGCGCGCTGCTGCTGACCACCGGAAAGTTGTGCAGGGAAGGAATGACGCTTGTCGGCAATGCCGACCTTTTCCAGAAAGGCCTCGGCCGCCTCAACCGCCTCGGCCTTGGACTGGCCCAGCACGCGACGTGGCGCCTCGATGATATTGTCGAGGATGCTCATGTGTGGCCACAGGTTGAAACTCTGAAATACAAAGCCAACCCGCGCGCGCAGGCGATTGATTTGCTTGTTGTCAGCGGCGACCAGCTCGCCATGACGGCCGGGCTTGAGCTTGAGCTCTTCACCAGCGACCAGAATCTGGCCTTCGTGCGGGTTTTCCAGCAGGTTGATACAACGCAGCAGCGTGCTCTTGCCGGACCCGGAGGAACCGAGGATGGAAATGACGTCGCCATCGTTGGCGACCAGATCAACGCCCTTGAGTACTTCAAGGTCGCCGTATCGTTTGTGCAGGTTGCGCACTTCTAGAGCGGGCGAAGTCACGTATCGTTATCCACTAGGCGTTTAGCCGTCAGGTGTATTACCGCCACATTTGTGATGCAGCAGCCGGGACACAGATCCTTCTGCAGACGTCCGGGCGTCATATTCTGGCAAAACTAGCACAGCTGATTCGCATGACCAAGAACCCTGTTTCGGTCACCGACCGGCTAATACAGGCAAAAGTCTTGCCAATACGCGCGCTAGACAGCTCTGCCTGCCAGAAACAAAAAAGCCCGCTGGGGTTGCCAGCGGGCTTTTGCAATAAGTGGTGCCCAGAGACGGAATCGAACCGCCGACACGAGGATTTTCAATCCTCTGCTCTACCGACTGAGCTATCTGGGCATCAAGGGCCGCTATTAAACGGTTTAAGCCTTTTTGTGTCAAGCGCCTGTTGAAAAATATTTTCTACTTTTCAGCCGCTTACCAAAACATCATGCGCTCGGAGGTACGTAACCCTCAGCCTGGGCATAATCTTCGCCAGCGAGAAACTTGTCCATTTCGGCCTGCAGAAAGCGCCGATCCTCGGGGTCCATCATGTTCAGCCGGCGCTCATTGATGAGCATCGTCTGGTGCGCCTGCCACTCGTCCCAAGCGCGCTTGGAAACGTCCTGGTAGATCGCCTCGCCCTTGGGGCCGGGATAAGGTGGTCGCTCCAGGCCGGGCAACTCTTCTTTGTATTTGCGGCACATCACCATGCGCGTCATTGATGAACTCCTTCAGGCAGGGGATGGAAGGTGCGCTTCAATCTGCTTCAGTAGTTTCTTCACTGGCGCAGCAAGACCGAGGCGACCGGGTTCGCGCAGGTTATACCAGACCTCGCCCGCTTCAGCCACGCCGCCGACGCCATGAACCCGTACCAGCACCGGCTGAATATCCAGATGAAAGTGACTGAAGGTATGCCGCAACGCTGGCAGCGCCTCAGTGTGTTCAATCGCCAGCGGACGGCTCTGCAACCAGGCCGTCAGCGCCTCCTGACTATCCAGCTGAACCGGACTCCAGAGTCCGCCCCAGAGACCGCTGGGCGGCCTGCGCTGCAGCCAGACCTCGCCTTCCTCGTTGAGCAGTAAGGGCATCACGCACTGGCGCACTGGCAGCACCTTGCGCGGCTTGGAGCCGGGGAAGCGAGTCGGCTCTCCCAGCAGGCGTGCCTCGCAACCTTCCTTTAGCGGGCACAGTAGGCACGAAGGCTTGCTGCGCGTGCACAGGGTGGCCCCCATGTCCATCATCGCCTGAGTGAAATGCTGCACCCTGTTTTGGGGCGTATAGCGCTCGGCCATGCGCCACAAACGATCATGCACCGCCTTTTCCCCTGGCCAGCCCTCCACCGCAGCAAAGCGCGCCAGCACTCGTTTGACATTGCCATCCAGAATCGGCGCCCAAAGGCCCATGCTGAGCGAAGCAATAGCGCCAGCGGTGGATCGCCCGATACCCGGTAACGCCATCAAGCCTTCAACGCTGCGGGGGAATTCGCCGCCGTGCTCGGCGACCACCTGCTTGGCCGCCTTGTGCAGGTTGCGCGCCCGGGTGTAATAGCCGAGCCCGGTCCACAAATGCAGCACTTCATCGTCACTGGCATTGGCCAGCGCCTGCACGTTGGGCAAGGCCTCCATGAAGCGCGCAAAATAGGGGATGACAGTCGCGACCTGGGTCTGCTGCAACATGATCTCCGAGACCCAGACGCGATAGGGTGATTTGTCCTGTTGCCAGGGCAGATCCTTGCGACCATGCGCGTCATACCAGCCCAGCACGCGCTGGGCAAACTCATCTGGCTTCAATTGGAAAACAGCCCCTTGATCGCGTCTCGCAGCTCGGGTGCCTTGTCGCCCAGTTTCTCGTCCAGGCGCTCTTCCAGCTTGCGCTTGGCTTCATTGCCGAGCAGTTGCCCGGCTACCTTGGTTACCCCTTCGGTATCCACGCCACAGCTACTCGCCGCATTATGCAGATAGCCCTGACAGCGCACCGGCCACTCGATGCCAACATAGCGCTCGTTGACCTGGCAGGCCTCGTCTGGCATGTCGCTCTTGTCGCCTTCCAACAGCAGCCCGATACGGTAGTCCAGGCGCTGTTCCGGCAGGTTGACGTCGCCTTTGCCCTTGGCCGTGATGCCCGGCAGCTTGACCACCAGATCGCGATTGCTGACCTGCCCGTCGCGTAGGTTGAAGCTGCCATTCAGTTGCTCGAACGGCGTGTTTTCACTGCCGTGTTCACCGCTCAGCGACTTACGATTGGCCAGGGCGATGGCGCGACACAACTGCTGCTCCAGGTTGACGCCCAGTAGAGCGCCGTCATCCAGCTGGAAGCGCGCGTTGCCCCCAAGTGTATTCATCCAGCGGCGCATGCTGTTGCCGCGCATGCTCAAATCCATATTCAGATCCAGCGCGCCGCGCACCTGCGCTGGCACATCGTAGGCCTGCTGCGCCGCCAGCGAATCTACACCCTTGAGCTGACCGCTAAGCGCCAGGCTGACCGGAGTCTTGCGGGTATCGATTTCGCCCTTGCTGGTAAAGGTACCCGAGAAAATACCGCCATCCAGCTGTTTCAGCTGCACGCGGCCGTCACGCGCGCTGGCGGCTAGGGTAAAGGGTTTGATGGTCTGACCGGTGAGCGTGACCTGCTGTAGCGCCAGGCTGCCGTCAACATCCAGCATCGCCAGGCGCTCCAGCGGCAACAGCGGCTCGTCGCTCCACTCCGGCGGCGCAGCGGTAGACTTGCTGCCGCCGGTTGCCTGCCCGGCGCTGCCATCTTTTTCTTCGGCCGGCGGGAGGTAGTTGTCCAGGTTGAAGCTGTCGCCAGCCAGCTTGAAGCGCAGGGCTTGCCGCTCGAAGTCAGCCAGACCCAGCTCGCCCTTGAGCGTTGCGCCATCGACCACCAACGTCAGATCCCTGAGCATCAGGCTTGAGGCAGAACCATCCAGCCGCGTAGCCAGCGAAACCTGCGACAACGCACCGGGATCGGCCATGTCCGGCAACGGCTGCCCCAGGTCGCGCAGCAGGTCGCGAGCGTCAAAGTCGGCAACGTTGAGCTGCCCGCTCAACTTGGGCTCCTGGTCCAGGGCGGTGGCTTTGAGCGCGCCGGTAGCACGCATGTCACCCAGCGTCATGCGCAGTTGATTCAGCTCCGCCACCTGCGCGCTCAGATCAAGCAGGCCATCGCCCTGCAGTTGCAGGTTGACCGCACGGCCAGAGAAGGGCTCGCCGCTGGCGTCGACTTTCATATCGAGCGCATCCAGCTGATAACGCTTGAGGCCCAGATCAAACTGCGCAACCGCCTTCATATCGAGCCGCACGCGCAGCGCTGGTTTGTCAGTGGTCAGCATGCCCAGAAAGCTGACATCAAAGGGCTCACCTTCGATCAGCGCGCCGGTAGTCAGGTTAGCCTGATCAAGGGTCAGTATCTGGCCGCTTTGCCGATCCTCGTAACGCACGCTGGCGTTGGTGATCTGCACGCTTTCCACGGCAAAATCCATTTCTTTATCTTTGGTACTGGGCGCTGGCTTGCTGTCGCTGCTCGCAGCGGCGGCGTCAGCAGACGCTTGCGGCCCGATATTGGCCCAGTTGCCCTCGCCTTCTGCCGACTTGACCAACTGCAGACGTACGTCGTCGAGAATCACATCGCTCATGCGCAGTTGCCGGCGCAGCAGCGGCAGCACCTTGACGCCGAGGCCAAGCGAGCCAACCTGTGCCAACGGCTGATCCGGCTGTTCGGTGGGGGCGACGCCGACATCCTTGAGCTCGATGCCCAGCCAGGGGAAGAGCGACCAGCCGATATCACCACCCAGCGTCAGCTCGATATTCGCCTGCTCACGGGCGGCCTGTTGAATGTCTTCTTTATAGTCATTGGGATCGAACATGCGGGTGAGAAAAAACAGCACACCGATGGCCAGTACCACAATACCGAACACCACCAGCCCCACGACCTTGGCAAAGGCTTTCATCATCTCTCCTTAGTTGGCCTGCCGGCGTAACTCCCACGGGGCAGCGCGTTTCAGTTTGTATCGGCGTTCAGCATCAGCCGGACCCTTTCGGCCAGCGCCAGACAGGCAGTCAGCCCCGGCGACTCGATACCGAACAGGCTGACCAGCCCACGCACACCATGACTTGTATGATCTTGGAGGACGAAATCCATGGCCGGTTCCCCCGCGCCGCTCAGCTTGGCCCGTACCCCGGCGTACGCCGGCTGCAAGCGCGCGACGTCACACTGCGGCCAGTAGCGGCGCACCGACGCGACGAAGGCATCCCGCAAACGCTCATCCACCTGATAATCCAATTCATCGGTATAGCGCACATCCGGGCCAAAGCGTAGCTGACCGGCGAGATCGAGAGTCGCATGTACACCCAGCCCAGCATTGTTTGATTCCGGCATAGGGTAAACCAGATGGCGGAAAGGCGACGACCCGGCGTAGCTGAAATAGCGCCCCTGGCACCAGTGGACCGCCGGCACTTGTATAGCGCCGGTCACGTCCCGCTGCAGCCTTTGGGCAAACAATCCCGCCGCGTTGACCACTTGGCGGGCGCTGATGCTGAACGCCTGGCCGGCACTGCGCCCGGACACACACAACCCCTGCGTGATCGGCGTAATGCTGTCTACCTTGGCGCGACAGCTCAACAGGCCGCCGGCGCGCTGCAAGGCCGCCTCAAACGACTGCATCAGGGCGTGGCTGTCGACGATCCCGGTCAGCGGTGAATACAATCCCGCCAGCGCACGCAGTTGTGGCTCCAGCTCGTGCACCTGCGCGGCGTCCAGCCAGTGCAGCTCTACGCCGTTGGCCGCGGCATTGCGCTGCAAGCGCGTCATCGCGGCGATTTCCTCCGGTTCAACCGCTACCAGCAATTTACCGACTCGCCGATGCGCCACGCCGTGCTCGGCGCACCAGGCATAGAGCAGGTCCCGGCCCTCAACACACAACTGCGCCTTCAATGAGCCCGGCGCATAGTAGATACCGGCGTGAATGACCTCGCTGTTGCGGCTGGAGGCATGCTGGCCAACCCAAGCCTCCTGTTCCAGCACCAGCACGCTGCGGCCGTCACGTGCCAGGCGCTGCGCCACCGCCAACCCCACCACACCCGCGCCCACCACCACCAGGTCAAAATCTGTCGCCATCGTCTGCGCCCATGCTCCGCGAATCACTACTGCCCTGCATTCTGCCGCGCCCACTTGCGCAATGACAGCTGACCCGCCTATCGGCGCGATCAACACTGGCAATCAGCCCGCTGTAGCCCACCACCCCGCAGCCACGTATAATGCCCGCCTTTGACCGACAACTTCAGCGGAGATTAACCATGGCGGAGCGCAAGGCCAGCGTCGCGCGCGACACTTTGGAAACCAAAATCAATGTCGCCATCAACCTCGATGGCACCGGCGAGGCCGACTTTGATATTGGCGTTCCTTTCCTTGAGCACATGCTTGACCAGATCGCTCGACACGGCCTGATCGACATGACCATCAAGGCCCGTGGCGACCTGCACATTGACGATCACCACACCGTTGAAGACGTGGGCATCACTCTGGGTCAGGCCTTTGCCAAGGCGATTGGCGACAAGAAAGGCATCCGCCGGTATGGTCACGCCTACGTGCCGCTCGACGAGGCCCTGTCACGCGTGGTGATCGACTTCTCCGGTCGCCCCGGCCTGCAGATGCACGTGCCTTACACCCGCGCCAGCGTGGGCGGCTTCGACGTGGACCTGTTCATGGAGTTCTTCCAGGGCTTTGTAAACCACGCCCAGGTCACCCTGCACATCGACAACCTGCGCGGCGTAAACACGCACCATCAGATCGAAACCGTGTTCAAGGCCTTTGGCCGCGCGTTGCGCATGGCCATCGAGCAGGATGAGCGCATGAGTGGCATCATGCCCTCCACCAAGGGCTGCCTGTAAGCATGTCGACTCATGTAGCCGTCATCGACTACGGCATGGGCAACCTGCATTCGGTCGCCAAGGCACTGGAGCACGTCGGCGCGCAGCAGGTTGAGGTGACCAGCGACCCACAGGCCATTCTCAACGCCGACCGCGTAGTCTTGCCGGGCGTTGGCGCGATCCGCGATTGCGTCAGCGAACTGCGCCAGCTCGGCCTTGACCAGGTGGTGCACCAGGTCGCCAAGGAAAAGCCACTGCTGGGCATTTGCGTCGGCATGCAAATGCTGCTGGAGCACAGCGAAGAGAACGGCGGCGTCGATAGCCTTGGCCTGTTCCCCGGCGAGGTGAAGTTCTTTGGTGAGGAGCTGTACGACGGCAACGTGCGCCTGAAAGTACCGCACATGGGCTGGAATCAGGTGCAGCAGAATCTGGACCACCCGCTCTGGCACCGCATCGAGCAGAACGCCCGCTTCTACTTCGTACACAGCTATTATGCCGCGCCGGGCAAAACCACCCAGCTGGCTGGGCGCTGCCATTACGGCGTCGACTTTGCCGCCGCGCTGGCCCAGGACAACGTATTCGCCACCCAATTCCACCCCGAGAAAAGCCACACCAACGGCCTGCAGCTGCTGCAGAACTTTCTCGCCTGGGATGGACGCTGGTAAAGAACAGAGCCGCAAGCTGCACGTTGCAAGCTACAAGCCGACCCGCTTGAAGCTTGCAGCCTGAAACTTGAAGCTCTTTTTCCAAAGGAAAAAGTTATGCTGATAATTCCCGCGATCGACCTTAAAGACGGCGCCTGCGTGCGCCTGCGCCAGGGCCTGATGGACGACGCCACCGTGTTCTCCGATGACCCGGTTGCCATGGCTGCCAGGTGGGTCGAAGCCGGTTGCCGACGCCTGCACTTAGTCGATCTGAACGGCGCCTTTGAAGGCAAGCCGGTCAACGGCGGGGCTGTCACCGCTATCGCCAAACGCTACCCCGACCTGCCGATCCAGATCGGCGGCGGCATCCGCTCGCTGGAAACCATCGAAGAGTACGTCAAGGCGGGCGTCAGCTACGTGATCATCGGCACCAAGGCGGTAAAAGAGCCCGAATTTGTTGCCGAAGCCTGTCGCGCCTTCCCCGGCAAGGTAATTGTGGGCCTGGATGCGAAAGACGGTTTTGTCGCTACCGATGGCTGGGCCGAGGTAAGCGACATTCAGGTTATCGACTTGGCCAAGCGCTTTGAAGCCGACGGCGTGTCTGCCATTGTCTACACCGACATCGCCAAAGACGGCATGATGCAGGGCTGTAACGTCGAAGCCACGGCCGCGCTGGCCAACGCCACTTCGATTCCGGTGATCGCCTCCGGCGGCATCCATAATCTGGGCGATATTCAAACCCTGCTCGACACCACCACCCCAGGCATTATCGGCGCCATTACCGGTCGCGCCATTTATGAAGGCACACTGGATGTGGCCGTGGCGCAGGCGCTCTGCGATGAGACTGCCGCAAGCCGTAAGCGATAAGCTGTCCGCGCTGGTTTATTGATTTTGCTTGCAGCTTGAAGCTTGCAGCTGCTTTCGGAGAAAGCCCATGCCCCTGGCCAAACGCATCATCCCCTGCCTCGACGTCGACAACGGTCGCGTGGTCAAGGGCGTCAAGTTCGAGAACATCCGCGACGCCGGCGATCCGGTGGAGATCGCTCGTCGCTACAACGAGCAGGGTGCCGACGAAATCACCTTTCTCGACATCACCGCCAGCCATCAGGAGCGTGACACTACGCTGCACACGGTCGAACGCATGGCCAGTCAGGTGTTCATTCCGCTGACCGTGGGCGGCGGCGTGCGCACCGTGGCCGACATCCGCAACCTGCTCAACGCCGGCGCCGACAAGGTCTCGATCAACACCGCTGCGGTATTCAACCCGGAGTTTGTCGGTGAGGCTGCCGACCGTTTCGGCTCGCAGTGCATCGTGGTCGCGATTGACGCCAAACGGGTTTCCGCTCCCGGCGAGCCCGGCCGCTGGGAGATCTTCACCCACGGCGGGCGCAAGCCCACCGGCCTGGATGCGGTAGAGTGGTCACGCAAGATGGAGCAGTTGGGCGCCGGCGAAATTCTGCTCACCAGCATGGATCAGGACGGGGTCAAAAGCGGCTACGATTTGGGCGTCACCCGCGCCATCAGTGATGCCCTGCACATTCCGGTGATTGCCTCGGGCGGTGTCGGCAATCTGCAGCACCTGGCCGACGGGGTAACCCAAGGGGGTGCCGATGCGGTGCTGGCTGCCAGCATCTTCCACTTTGGCGAGTTTACCGTCAGCGAAGCCAAGGCCTACATGGCCGAGCGCGGCATCGAGATGCGCCTGTAATCACCGGCCGGCTCAGTGCGGCCGGCTCAGCAGCCTCTGCACACTGACCAGCTGTACTCCCTCGCGCGACTCCAGCTCCGGCAACTGGCGCTCGAGAAAGGACAGGGTTTCCGGGTAGGGATGGCCAATCAACACCGCTGCCCCTTGCTTGCGCGCCCGCGCCAGCACTAGCCGAAACTCCCGCTCCAACTCCACCTGCGTGCGCTCGTTATCGAGGAAGACGTCGCGGGACACATTGGGCACCTCCGCCGCCTGCGCAGCAAAGGCCGCTTGGGTTTCCTTGTTGGTGCGACTGTCAACAAAGAACAGCTGCCGCGCGGCCAGCTGCGCCATCAGCCAGTCCATGCGCTCACGGTTGGCAGTCAGCTTACTGCCCATATGATTGTTAACGCCCTGAATCGGCGTGAAGGCGTTCAGACTCGCTTGCAACTGGGCGTCGAACTCGGCGCGCGACATGCCTGTGTCCAGACCGCCCTCACCTATCGCCAGCCCAGCCAGACTCTCCATTGGCAGGTGCAGCAGCACCGGCTTGCCGGCCTCCGCGGCCAGCGTGGCCAACACCTGAGCATTGCGGGTAAAAGGCATGATGGCCAGCGCAACGGGGGCCGGGAGTGCGATGATGCGCTCGCCAGCGGCGCGACTATTGCCAACGTCATCAATGATGATGCTGAGCATCGGCAAGGCCTCCGCTTCAGACTCAAGCGGCAACGGCGAGATTAGCGGCGCCGGCTCTTCCAGTGGCGGCACGGGTACTTGAGCCGGCGTGGGCCTGGCCGCCTGATCGGACGCTGACGGCACAGGCAATGCCGCTTCCGGCAACGCGGAGGCGGCTTCTGGTGCCAGGGGCTCGGCAGTGTCTGCTGCGGGCGCAGCGGCGGAGGGCCCGGCCGGCTCGCCAGCACTCCCGGCCGATTCATCGTCAGAACAGCCGAGCAACAGTGCCGCCAACAGGGCGGCAACCAGCATGCCTGCGCCACCAGTGCGGTGACGCCTTGCCTTAACCAGGAACACCCGCGCGGCTTACTGCACGCGGGTACGCGCGACGTTCAACCCCTTGAGCAGGCTGACCGCCTGACTCAATTGATAGTCATCCGCCAACGGGCTATCGCTGCGCGCCGCCGCAGAGGTAGGCCGCTCATTGCCACTGGCGTTATTCAGGTGGCCGGCCAGATCCGCTTCGCGGTAACTGATCTCAGCTTCGTCCAGGGTCAGGTGCGCGCGCTCGACCCGAATGTCGGGCACTATGCCCTGGGCCTGAATGGAACGACCCTTGGGCGTGTAATAGAGCGCGGTGGTGAGCTTGAGACCGCGATCATTATTCAGCGGCAGCACGGTTTGTACCGAACCCTTGCCAAAGCTGTCGGTGCCCATGATCACGCCGCGCCCCAGATCCTGCAGCGCACCAGCAACGATCTCGGAGGCCGAGGCCGAGCCGCCATTGATCAGCACTACCAGCGGAATATCGCCAGACGGATTGTTGCTGGTGGCACTGAAGCGCATTTCGGCATTGCTCAGGCGTCCCTTGGTGTAGACGATCAGCCCTTTGTCGACAAAGGTATCCACTACCTCCACGGCTGACTGCAGCACGCCGCCAGGATTGTTGCGCAGATCCAGGACCAGACCGTTCAGCTCGCCGTCGGCTTTCAGACGGTTGAGACTGGTGCGCAGCTCATCACCGGTGTTGATCTGGAACTGGGTCACGCGCAGATAGCCGTAGCCAGGCTCCAGCATCTCCGACTTGACGCTCTTGACCTTGATGATGGCGCGCTCAAGCTTGACCTCGAACGGCCGGCCATTGTTGCGCACCAGTGTCAGGCGAATGCTGGTGCCGGGCTCGCCGCGCATCTTGTCGACGGCGTCCATCAGGCTCATGCCCTTGACCGGCTGATCATCGATCTTGACGATCAGGTCACCCGCTTCGATACCGGCCTCGGCGGCTGGAGTATCGTCAATCGGTGAAACCACCTTGAGAAAGCCGTCTTCCTGACCGACTTCGATGCCCAGGCCGCCGAAGTGGCCCTGGGTGCTGTCTTGCAGGCCAGCAAACTCATCCGGCCCCATGTAGGCAGAGTGCGGGTCAAGCCCTTCGAGCATGCCGCGAATGGCATTTTCCAGCAGGGTGGCATCGTCGACCGGCTCGACATAGGCAGTGCGAATACGCTCAAAAACCTCGGCAAAGGTCCGCAGGTCATTCAACGGCAGGGGTGCAGCAGCCTCCTGTTGTGCTTGTTGCGCATGAACAGGAACCAGACTGAGACTCAGGCTCAAGCCGGCAACCAACAGACTACGCACTGCCATCATTTAACTCTCCCAACGCAAGAAAAGCGGACGATACCCCTGACGGGCCGGAGTACAGCGGCGCGAGGCATCACCCCGACAGCATACACCACGCCAACGGATCGAGGGCCTGACCCTTGTGACGAATAGCGAAATACAACGAGGGCTCGGACAGGCCACCGCTATTGCCCACGGTCGCAACCGGCTCACCCGGCTGCACCCAACTGCCCACCTCGCGCAGCAGGGTCTGGTTATGCCCATAGAGACTGAGATAACCATTGCCGTGGTCGAGAATCAGCAGCAGCCCGGAACCGCGCAACCAGTCGGCGAAGACCACGCGACCACCGTGGATAGCCCTGACCTGGGAGCCCACCGCGGCCGAGATCAACAAACCATCCCATTTCAGCCGGGCGTCCCCGCCGCGCTGGCTGCCGTAGCGCGACGCAATGCGACCCCGCACCGGCAACGGCATCTTGCCGCGCGCCTGGGCAAAGGCCAGACTGCCCGCCGGCCAGCTGGCAGGCGCCTGGATAGCAATCTGGTTTTGGCTGCGGCTTTGACTCTGCGCCCGCGGCGGCTCTGGTGTGGGCAGACTGGTGATGGCCTCATCCAGCTGTTTGATCAGCTTATTCAGCGCTGCTCGCTCGGATTCGCGCGCGGCGAGCTTCTGCGCCTCTGAGCGGCTCTGCCCCTGCAGCGAGGCCAGTAGCTGGGTACGTTTTTGCTGCTGCGCCTGTAGCGCACTTTCGCGCACCGCCAGATCTTCGCGTGCGCTCTGCAGAGCGGCTTGCTCGCGCACGATATCAGCACTGGCCAGTTGAATCTGGCTCAGGGTGTCATTGAAGCGATTGATTTCCTCGACGCGCGCCTGACCCACGTACTCGTAGTAGCGCATCATCCGCGCCATGCGGCCGGGATCATCCTGATTCAGCAGCACCTTGAGGTAGCCCTGCTGCCCGGCCATGTAGGCCGCCCGCACCTGCTGGGCAATCTGCTCCTGCTGGGCCGCCAAGGAAGCCTGCAACGCCTTGGCCTGCTCGCGCAGATCCAGCAAACGGGTTTCACCGTCCCGGATCTGCTGCTCCAGCTCATTGCTTTCGCGCTTGAGGCGGCCAATGTCCGTCTCGCTGTCCTTCAACTCGGACTCGAGCCCGGAGACCTCCTGCTTGAGGCCATCGAGCATTTCCTTGAGCCGCTTGATATCGGCCTGGGTTTTTTCCAGCTCGGCGCGGGCCTCGCGCGAATCGGTTTGCTGCGCGCTGACCGGCAGCGCCACGCCCAGCAACATGCCGCTAAGCGCCGCCACAGTCAGTGGCAGGCTGCATCGGCGTACCTGTTTCTTCAGCCACTCCATTGGCCCTGCCTCCCGTTTCAGGTGAATAGGACTCAGACCCGCGTCACTATCGAGCGACCGGTCATTTCTTCCGGCTGCGGCAGCCCGAGCAAGGTCAGCATGGTAGGTGCTACGTCAGACAGAATACCGCCATCACGCAGCTCGACATTGCGCGGCCCGACATAAACGAAGGGTACTGGCTCGCAGGTGTGAGCGGTGTGGGCCTGGCCGGTGTGGTCATCAGCCATCTGCTCGACATTGCCATGATCTGCGGTGATCAGCGCTTCGCCACCCACCTTATCCAGCGCCTCGGCAATCCGGCCAATGCACTTGTCCAGGCATTCAACCGCCGCGACTGCCGCATCGAATACGCCGGTATGGCCAACCATGTCGCCGTTCGCGTAGTTGACGATGATGACGTCATAACGCTGCTGCTCAATTGCCTCGACAATTCGGTCGGTGACCTCGGGCGCACTCATTTCCGGCTGCAGGTCGTAGGTGGCCACCTGTGGCGAAGGGATCAGGATGCGCTCCTCGCCCTCAAACGGCTCTTCGCGGCCGCCGGAAAAGAAGAAGGTCACGTGCGCGTACTTTTCGGTTTCCGCGATGCGCAACTGGGTTTTTCCCTGCTTGGCCAGGTACTCGCCCAGCACGTTGTCGAGCGAGGCCGGCGGATAGGCACAGGGCGCGGGAATACTGGCGGCATACTGGGTCAGCATGACGTATCCGGCCAACTGCAGCTCACGTGGCCGGGTAAAACCACTGAAGTCAGGCTCGACGAAGGCGCGGCTAAGCTCGCGAGCGCGGTCGGCGCGGAAATTCATGAACACCACCGCATCGCCATCTTCTACCCGCACCGGTTTGCCCACCGTAGTGGCCTTGACGAACTCATCGCTTTCATCGCGCTCATAGGCCGCGGCCAGCGCTTCGGCCGCCGTGGCTGCCGCAAACTCGCCCTGCCCTTCGCTGATCAATTTGTAGGCAGCTTCAACGCGATCCCAGCGGTTGTCGCGATCCATGGCGAAGTAGCGACCGATCAGGCTGGCGGTACGGCCCTTGCCCAGACGCGCGTAGGTGTCTTCCATCAGTTGCAGCGAGGGCGCAGCACTTCTCGGCGGCGTGTCACGGCCATCGAGAAAGCCGTGTACATAGATGTGCTCGGCACCGCGCTGGGCTGCCAGCTCGACCATGGCAGCGAGATGCTCCTCGTGGCTGTGCACACCGCCCGGCGACAGCAGGCCCATGATGTGCACCGCGCGGCCGGCGGCGACGGCCTTGTCGACCGCATTGCAGATGTTCTCATTGGTGAAGAAGTCGCCATCGGCGATGGCCTTGGTAACGCGGGTGAAGTCCTGGTACACCACCCGGCCAGCACCCAGGTTCATGTGACCCACTTCGGAGTTGCCCATCTGCCCGTCCGGCAGCCCGACATCCATGCCCGAGCCCGATACCAGGGTGTGCGGGGCGCTCGCCCACAGTTTGTCCCAAATCGGGGTGTTCGCCGCCATGATGGCGTTGGAGTCTGGGGTTTCGCTGTGACCGAAACCATCCAGAATCATGAGAACTACGGGCTTGGGGGCTGCTGTCATACTGAATTAACTCACAGGTTGAATTGGGCGAAGAGGGCCACAGCCAACCAGGGCTGCGCCAGGCGACAAAATCAGGCCCACAGTTTACTTGCCGCGCTGCGGCCTGTCATGCTCGACGCGGCAACGGCTGCGCTGGTAGCCTGCCGCGCTTGCCCACAGCTGACCAACGTGCGCTTTTCCGGCGCAGCCTTGGTGTATACTCGCCCACTTTATCGATTTCGGAAGCGTCCTAATGCAGTTTCTCCAACACCTGATTGAATTCATCAGCGCGCACTACCTGCTGACCACTGCCTTCCTCGTTGTGCTCGGCTTGCTGCTGTTCACCGAAGGGCGCAAATCCGGCTCTGCCGTCAGCACCCAGCAAGCTACCGCCATGATCAACCGCGAGAACGCTGTGGTGGTCGATGTACGGCCGAAGAAAGACTTTGCCGCCGGCCATATCGTTGATTCGATCAACATCCCCTTCGATAGCCTGACCACCCGCCTGAACGAGCTGGACAAGCACAAGGGCAAACCGTTGCTGCTGGTCTGCGCCGCAGGCCAGCATGCCGGCGGTTGCGCCAAGCAGCTGAAGGCAGCAGGCCATGACAAGGTTGCGCGACTGTCCGGCGGTATCGGCGGCTGGCGTGCAGACAACCTGCCACTGGTGAAATAACGTGGCCAAGGTCGTCATCTACAGCAGCAACTACTGCCCATTCTGCATTCGCGCCAAGCAGTTGCTGGATCGCAAGCAGGCCGACTACCAGGAAATCAACGTAGACGGGCGCCCCGCGGTGCGCGCCGAAATGACGCGCCTGGCCGGCGGTCGCACCTCGGTGCCGCAGATCTGGATCGGCGATACCTACGTTGGCGGTTGCGATGAACTCTTTGCCTGCGAGCGCGCTGGACAACTCAGCGGCCTGCTGGCAGGGTAACCAGCCAGATAATTACAACGCTTAAAACCACACTAACGAGCATATAGATTAAGGATCGAGCATGGCCGACGAAAACCAGAACAATCAAGCCGCCAACGGCGCAGCCAGCCAGCCGCAGTTCAGCCTGCAGCGCATCTACGCCAAGGACATCTCCTTCGAGTCGCCCAAGTCGCCCAGCGTCTTCCAGGCCCAGTGGAATCCGCAGGTCAACCTCGACCTGAACACCCGTCACACCCAGCTGCAGGAAGGCATGTACGAAGTCGTGCTCACCCTGAACGCCACTGTGACCAACGGCGAAGACGAAACCACTTTCATCGCCGAAGTGCAGCAAGCCGGCATCTTCGCCATCAATGGTCTGGAAGAAGCCGCACTGCGTCACACCCTGGGTGCTTTCTGCCCGAACATCCTGTTCCCCTATGCACGCGAGGCGATCGATAACCTGGTGCTGCGTGGCAGCTTCCCTCCCCTGATGCTGTCGCCGGTCAACTTCGACGCGCTCTATGCACAGGCAGAACAGCGCCGCACTCAGGAAGCCGCTGGCACCGCCTGATTGCGACCGATGTGGCGCGACCTGTCAAAGGCGCGCCACACCTTTTATCCCCCGCTTGCTACCGTCCGCAACCACAGCACCCCGTAAACCGACTTTTGCCTTGTGCGCCACGCAGCGCATGCTCTAAGGTAAGCAACCGCAATTTTGCAGAAGACGGAATATCGCATGACCCTGCCGGCCTCCCGCCCCCTTTACCTGCTCGCTTTCATCGTCTGTGTACTGTTGATGGGCACCGCCCTGTACCTGGAACACGTGGTTGGCCTGGAGCCATGCCCCCTGTGCATTCTGCAACGCATGGCAGTGATTGTGATCGGCCTGCTGTGTCTGGCTGCCGTACTGCACAACCCTACCCCGCGCAATGGCAAGCGCACCGGCGCCCGGGTTTACGCCGTGCTGCTGATCCTCGCCAGCCTGTTCGGTGGCGCCACGGCTGCGCGCCAGGTTTGGCTGCAGCACCTGCCGGCGGATCAGGTACCCACCTGCATGCTGCCGCTCGACTACATGCTCGAAGCCCTGCCCTTCTGGGAAGTGCTCAGCCAGGTATTCAGCGGCACCGCCCAATGCGCGGAAGTTACCTGGACCTTCCTCGGCCTGAGCATTGCCGAAGGCACCCTGATCGCCTTCGTCTGCTTTACCGTTTTTGGCCTGATGCAGCTACTGCGCAAGGTCGACTGAAACCACCGGGAGCCCGGCATGAAAACGTTGCTGATACTGCTGTTGTGTTGCACGCTGGCGGCCTGCGCCAGCTCCGACGTGGAACAGTACGCCGCCGAACAGCCCGCGCTCTCTCTGCCGGATTACCTCAACGGCGACCTGCAGGCCTGGGGCATGTTTCAGGATCGTAGCGGCAAGGTGGTCAAGCGCTTCCATGTGCAGATGACCGGCCAGTGGCAGGGCAATACCGGCACCCTGGATGAGCGCTTCACCTATTCCGACGGCTCGACCGAACGCCGCGTGTGGACGCTGACCCGGCAAAGCGACGGCAGCTGGCAGGGCACTGCGGATGACGTAGAAGGCGTAGCCACTGGCAAAGTGGCCGGCAACGCCTTCCACTGGGCCTACCGCTTACGCCTGCCGGTGGACGGTCGAACCTGGGTTGTTGACCTGGATGACCGCATGTATCTGATTGACGAAAAGGTCATGCTCAACCGCGCGATCATGAGCAAATGGGGCGTTACCCTGGGCAGCATCACACTCAACTTTTATAAACGTTGAAGCGCAGCCATTGACTGGCCTATTCTGTTGCGACAACGAGACGAGACACACCCATTGTGCCGGCACGCCGGCCCCCTTCGACGAGGTGGAAGATGCTGGACAGTTGCACAAACTCCCAGGAGCGCTGGGGCGGCGTTCACCAGCTGATCGATCGCTGGCTTGCCGAGCGCAAGCAGATGGTCATGAACTACACCCAACTGCGCAAACGTCAGGCGCCCAGCAGCGCACCCGATACCGAGCTCGCCGCGTTCTGCGACACTCTGGTCGATTATCTCTCCGCCGGCCACTTTGAAATCTACGAACAACTGATGCGCGAAGCGGAAGATTTCAAGGATCAGCGCGGCATCGAGCTGGCCCACCAGGTCTACCCGCGTATCGAAACCATCACCCGTGAAGCGGTCACCTTCAACGACACCTACGGCCAACCCGATTGCGGCGTTGACGAAGAGACCATGCAAGCGCGCCTGCATCACCTTGGCGGCCTACTGCATGAGCGCTTCGAGCTGGAAGACTGCCTGATCGAAGTACTGCATACCGCTCACAAGGACATGCTCAGCACCGTCTGAGCCACAGGAAACGCCAGTGACCAGCACCGACAACAGCAAAGCCGCGAAAGTCAGCGACCCGGTATCCAACCCCCTGCACCTGCTGCAGACCATGACCAGAACGCTTAACGAGCATCTGGCCGACGCCTGCGCCCGAGCAGAACAGGATGCCCGCAAGGCACTGGAGAAACTGCAGCGCCAGCAGGAAAAGCTCGACCTCAAGCTTAGCCAGACCCAGCAGAAACTCAGCAGCCGTGAAGCCGAGCAGCCGGGCAAACCGGCCAACAAGACGCGCAAGAAACTGGCCGAGCTGGAAGCCGCCAAGCTGGAGCTGCATGAAGCGCGGCAAAAAGCCGAGAGCTACATCAAACAACTCACCAGCGACGTACGCCAGACGCTGCGCCTGGCCAAGGGCCTTGAACGCATCGACAGCCAGGTTGCCCAGGCGCTCGACAAGCGCGACAACCCCAAGCCGCCCGCCAAGCCGCGCGCTCGTCGCCCGGCCGCCCAGCGCAACAGCAAGCCCGCCGCTGCGCGCAAGCCGAAAGCGGCTGCCACTCCGCCGGCGAACTGAAACCGATCTACGCCGCTGCTTCGGCAGCGGCCGCGTACGCCGCCAGCAAAACCTCCAAACGCTCAGCGCACGTCAGCTGCTGCACGCGGCTCAGCGCCAGCAAGTGGTCACGCAACTCACCTTCTGTCGCCTCAGCCACCGCTAGCGCCCAGTCCTGCAGCCGCACCAGCTGCAGCAATTCGGCCTCCTGCTCCAACCGCTTCGCCTGCTGATACAGCGCTGGCGCCGCCGGGTCCTGCTTCAAACGCCGCCGCACCAGGCGCAAGGGTTCGATGATTTGCTGCTGCCAGGGACTGTGCTGACGCAGCAACCAATTCAGCTTCTGGACAGGCACCGCCCGCCCCTGCAACCAGAGCCAGGTGACCGTCAGCAACAGCAGTACATCCTGCCCGCACTCATCCTGCAACGCCAGCAACGCTGGCGCTACGCCCGGCCAGGCATAACAGTCCAGCGCCCAACTGCGTAGATCCGGATTAACCTCGTTCATTGCTCACTCCACTGCTCACAGCGACACGGCGCGCTGATATACTCGTGCCCCATGATCACCATTGAATCCCTTACGTTGCAACGCGGCCCACTGCGGCTGCTCGACAACGCCAATCTTACCCTGCATGCCGGCCAGAAAGTGGGCCTGCTGGGCACCAATGGCGCCGGCAAGTCCAGCCTGTTTGCCCTGCTGCGCGGCGAACTCGAACCCGATGGCGGCGAATGCAGCCTGCCCGCGGACTGGCGTATCGCCCACATGCGCCAGGAAATCGAAGATCTCGACCGCCTCGCCGTCGACTACGTGCTCGACGGCGACCGGCGCTTGCGCGACATTCAACGCCGACTGCAGCAGGCCGAGCAGCAGCAGGCCGCCGAGCAGCTGGGCAGCCTGTACGGCGAACTGGAAAGCCATGACGGCTTCACTGCCGACAGTCGCGCACGCACGCTGCTGGCCGGTCTGGGCTTCACAACTGAGCAATGCGAGCAGTCGGTAGGGGATTTTTCCGGTGGCTGGCGCATGCGCCTCAATCTGGCACAGGCACTGATGCAGCCGTCCGATTTGCTGCTGCTCGATGAGCCGACCAACCACCTCGACCTCGACGCTATTCTCTGGCTCGAGGACTGGCTGCGCAGCTATCCCGGCACCCTGCTGCTGATCTCCCACGACCGCGATTTTCTCGACGCCGTGGTCGAGCATATCGTGCACGTGGAAGGTCAGAAACTGAACCTCTATCGCGGCGCCTACAGCCAGTTTGAGCGCACCCGCGCCGAGCGGCTGGCGCAGCAGCAGTCGGCCTTCGAGAAGCAGCAGGCGCAGCGCGAACACATGCAGAAGTACATCGCCCGCTTCCGCGCCCAGGCTACCAAGGCCCGTCAGGCGCAGAGCCGGCTGAAAGCCCTGGAGCGGATGGAAGAACTGAGCCCGGCGCACATCGACTCGCCGTTCTCGTTCAGCTTCCGCGAGGCGGCCAATCAGTCCACCCCGCTGCTCGATCTCGACAAGGCCCAGCTCGGCTACGAGGGCAAACCCATCCTTGCCGATGTCAAATTGCAGCTGGCGCCCGGCGCCCGCATTGGCCTGCTCGGCCCCAACGGCGCCGGCAAGTCGACGCTGATCAAATCGCTGGCCGGCACCTTGCCATTGATCAGCGGCGAACTGAAAACCGGCGAGCACCTGGCCATTGGTTACTTCGCCCAGCACCAGCTCGACAGCCTGGATCCCGCCGCCAGCCCGCTGCTGCACCTGGCCAGACTGGCGCCGGATGAGCGCGAGCAGACATTGCGCAACTTCCTCGGCGGCTTTGACTTCCAGGGTGATCGCATCGATCAGGCGGTAGAGCACTTTTCTGGTGGCGAGAAGGCCCGCCTGGCGCTGGCGCTGATTGCCTGGCAAAAACCCAATCTGCTGCTGCTTGATGAGCCGACCAACCACCTCGACATGGAAATGCGCCACGCGCTGACCATCGCACTGCAGGCGTTCGAAGGCGCCATGTTGCTGGTCTCGCATGACCGGGCGCTGATCCGCGACACCACGGACGAGCTCTGGCTGGTCGCCGACGGCAAGGTCGCCACCTATAACGAAGACCTGGATAGCTATACCCGCTGGTTGGCGCAGTTCCGCCAGCAGCAGGCCGCCGCCGCGCAGCCCGACGCCAGCAGCACACCCAAGGTTGATGCCAAGGCACAGCGCCGCGCCGCTGCCGAACAACGCCAACGCCTGGCGCCATTGAAAAAGGCGGCGGACAAGCTGGAGCAGCAACTGGCCAAGGCGAATGACGAACTCAGCGAAGTGGAAGCCCTGCTAGGTGACAGCACCTTGTACGAAGCCGTCAACAAGGATCAGCTGAAACAATTGCTTGGCCGCCAGGCCAGTGCCCAGCAGCGCGTTGCCGAGCTGGAAGAAGCCTGGCTGCAGGCCCACGAAGAACTCGACAGCCTGCAGGCTGCCTTGGCCGCCGAATGATTCTCTGGATTGATGCCGACGCCTGCCCACGCCCCGTGCGCGACGTGGCGGTCAAGGCCGCGCGGCGCAAGCAGATCGAACTGGTATTGGTGGCCAACAGCGCCCAGCAGTTGCCACCGGGCCCCGGCGTGCGTCAGGTGATAGTGTCGGCCGGCGCGGATGCCGCCGACCATCACATCATTGAGCAGGCACGTCCGGGAGACCTGGTGATTACCGCCGACATTCCGCTGGCCGCTGGTCTGGTCGACCGCCAGGTAACCGCCATCAACCCGCGTGGTCAGGTCTACGACAAGGCCAGCATCGGCGACCGTCTGGCCATGCGCAACCTCATGGACGAGCTACGCGGTGCCGGATTGGCTGGGCGCGGTGGTCCGGCGCCTTACAGCGACCGCGACAAGCAGGCCTTCGCCAACGCACTGGACCGGCTACTCGCCCGCGGCGCCTGAACCCTAGCCACGGCGACTGGTTATAAACTGGCTGACGTCGCCCTGCAGCTGACCGCGCACCCGCTCCAGTTCTGCAGCCTGCCGCGCCAGCTCGGCGGCCTGATCGGCATTGGCCACGGCAATATCGCCGATGCCCTGCAGGCGCTGGGCGACATCGTCACCCACCGCGGCCTGCTCCTGCGTGGCGGAGGCTATGCTGCTGTTGAGTTTGGCGATACCGGCCACCTCATCAACAATGCCGGCGAGGATCTGCACACTGTCGTCAGTCACTGTCATGCAGCGCGATACGGAGCCCTGACTCAACTGCATGGCGCCGCGGGCCTCTTCCGATGCCTGCTGTAGGCGCGCGATAAAGTCCTGAATTTCTGCCGTAGAGTGCGCCGTGCGCTGCGACAGATTGCGAACCTCGTCGGCGACCACCGCAAAGCCCCGCCCCTGCTCGCCAGCGCGCGCGGCCTCAATGGCGGCATTAAGCGCCAGCAGGTTGGTCTGTTCGGCTACGCCCTTGATCACATCCACCACCTGATCAATATCAACCGCCAGTTGAGCGGCGCCGTTGACTGCGTCACCGGTGCGCCGAATATTGGCTTGCAGCGAGCCTACTTCCTGCCGGATATCCTGCATCGCCTGGTGCCCCTGCTGTGCGTGGCGGTCGGCACCTTCCGATGCGCCGGCCGCTTCAGCGGCATTGCGCGCTACCTCGGCGGTAGCCTGACTGAGCTCCTGCATGGCCTGCACCATGTAGTGGGTTTCGTCCTGCTGGCGTTCCGCGCTCTGGCGCACCGCAGCCGACTTGCCGGTGACCGCATCGCCCACCTCGGCAAGCCGTTGCAGGTTGCCGCCGACGTCGGCCACCATGACATCCAGCCCCGCTACCAGATTATTGAAGGAGTCGATCATGGGTGTGCGCATCGGCACCCGGTAAGTCAGGTCAACCCCTTTGCCTGAGGCCAGCATCATGGCCGTCGCACGCCCCATCGCCTCACCTTCCAGCGCATCACGGTAACCCAGTCGGGCCAAGTAGATCAGCACCGCTGCCTCTACGACAACGTAGCCGGCGTGGACAAACACCAGCCCGAAGGTCACGCCCTTGGCCAGCCAAACGCCCAATTGCTGGCTTTGCAAGTAGAAGAACATGAAATGGTGAACCGCAATCACCAACGTCGCCACCGCGATCGGCAGCCAGTCACGGTAGTAGATCAGGAAGGCCAGCAGCACAAAAATGGAAAAGTGCATTTCCAGCGTGCCGTGGCTCTGGTTGATATGCAGCGCGGCCATAACCATGAAAGCGGCGCCCATGGCACAGCGAAAGACGCGGCTGCCTTTGGCCAGCGCATGCAAAGCGTGCATCACCAGCAGGGTGCCACCGGCAACTATCAGCGCCTGCGCCCAGGTCTCGTACCAACCGGCCAGCGCCAGCGACGCCAGCAGGCATAACCACAGCACGGCCAGCATGACCCGGTCGGCCTGCAGGTAATGGGCATCAAGGCTGAGGGATTGGGGAATGCTCGGGTTCATCGACAGACCTCTCATCAGGATCAAGATCACACAGGCAAGCCACCGCGTCCTGGCGTGTGATACTCACCTTGCGTCCGGCCAGCAAGGCCTGCACCACCGGCTCGACAAAACTGCTGTCAGTTGTACAGTGAGCTCCATCACTGTAGGGGCCTACATAGGCCAGATTTCCCTGCGCATCCCAGATGGCAATGGACGGCGCGCCGGGCCAGCCCGCCCATACCTCGGGTATCGGCCAGTACGGCAAGGCCTTGAGACCATCGGTCAGGCCCTCAGTGGTACGCTGGCCGGCGCGGGCAAACTGCACCCCTTGCGCGCTAAAGCGCTGCGTCATTTCATCTACGTAGCTTTCGTGCCCGGCACTGCAGGGGCAACCAGATTGCCACACGTGTAGTACCTGTACGTGCCCTGGCGCAAAGGGCGGCGCCACTGCCTCACCCGCAAAGTACGCTGGGCGCTCGAAGGATTTGATGTAACGCGCTTCGAACCACCAGTAGGCCCAGACCAGCCCCGCGAGCCAGACCAGCAACAGCAACAGAGTGAGAACACGGCGAATCCAGGGGCGCATTACAGGGGTCCGGGGCATATTGAGGGACACTTATTGTGCCACACCACCTCGCCGTACAGGCATGAGCGCGGCGCAACCTTAGCACATGGCCAGCACACCTGTACAAGCCTTGTACAGTATTACGGCGCCTGCCCTGCCTTCCACCGTGCATTTGCATCGATTTGTGCAAACCCCGCCACATCCTGGCCAATCAACCGAGGCTGACGCCTTTGCAGCCCGTCAAGCTTGGTTTACCGTTGCAGCAACCCGAGACATTACCCTGATTTTTTTCGTGGGTATGGCAGCCGCGACCGGCAAGCTGCCGCTCTAGCCCATGGAAGACTACGCACAGTGCCGGCAGCTCATCGCCGCGCGAGGATGATCTCTGCTGATGCTTGCCGCACTTGACCTGACTACCCTGACTGTCACCCTGACGCTGGTGACCCTGAGCATGACGCTACTGCTGGCGCTGGCAGCCTGGCACGCCGGCACCGAACAGGGGCTGCGGCATTGGGCGTTGGGTAACTGTGCGCTGATGCTCGGACTATTGCTCAACGTCAACCAGCAACACCTGCACCACAGCCTGTCGGTGGTGCTCGCCAACGGCCTGATGACGCTGGGCCTCGGTGTGGTCTGGCTCGGCGTGCGAGCGTTCAAGGGTCGCAGCCAGCCACAGTGGGGGCCTATCTGTGCAGCCGCGGTAATCATGCTGTTGCTGTGGTTTTTCCGCTTCCAGGTGGACCGCCTCGATATCCGCTACGCCGTCAGCTCGGTCACCCTCGGCGGCCTGTGCCTGATGTGTGCGCGCGAACTGCTTATCCGCGCCGCCCAGCCCCTACGCACCGCCTACTGGTTCAGTGGCAGCATCGCCCTGCTGTATGGCTTTTGTCTGGTGGCGCGCCCACTGGCGGTACTGTTTGGCTGGCAAAGCGACCTGCCGGTACTCGACAGCCCATTGCAGAATCTCACCCTGCTCGGCGCCATGCTTGCGCAGATCGGTATGGCCAGCGGCTTCATCCTGATGACCCACTACCGCACCGCCGAAGCGCTGCACCGACTGTCTGAGCGCGATGCCCTGACCAACACCCTGAACCGCCGCAGCCTGCAGGAGCAGGCACATGTGTTACTCAACCTGATGGCACAACGCGGTCAGCCAGTCACGCTGATCATGGTCGATGCCGACCATTTCAAGCGCATTAACGACGAGTTTGGCCATCAGACCGGCGATGCCGTGCTCTGTCACCTGGTCGCGCGAATCGGTCAGCATCTGCGCAGCGATGATCTGCTCGGCCGTTTTGGTGGCGAAGAGTTCACCCTGATCCTGCCGGGCCTGGATACCGAGCGGGCCGCCCAGGTGGCCGAGCGTATTCGTCAGGGCCTGTGCAGCAACCCCTGGGAGTCCGAGTCAAAACCGGTATGGTTGAGCGTCAGTCTGGGGGTCGCGTGCTCTGAACATCACGGCTACGATTTCAACACCCTGCTGAGCGCCGCAGACGCCGCGCTGTACCGCGCCAAGGCGCTCGGGCGCAATCGCGTAGAGCTGGCCCCGGCACCCGGCGCCGATCTCGAAGACCAAATGGCCTTACGCCTGTTGTCACAATTCCGTCATAATCTGGACGTATAAACGTCAACCAGATAGGTGCATAGTGGATCCCATTCCACCGCACCAACGGAGTTATTGTGAGCCAGTCTTTTGTCCAGCGTCCGTTCCCCCTGAGCCGTCCCCGCCGCATGCGTCGCGATGACTTTTCGCGCCGCCTGATGCGGGAAAACACCCTCACGGCAGACGACCTGATCTATCCGGTTTTTGTGCTGGAAGGTGAAGGCCAGCGCGAAGCCATTGCCTCGATGCCGGGGATCGAACGCCTGTCGATCGATCTGCTGTTGGAGGAGGCTGCCGAACTGGTCGAGCTGGGTATTCCGGCGATTGCGCTGTTCCCCGTCACGCCCTTGCAGAAAAAGTCGCTCGACGCCGCCGAAGCCTACAATCCCGAGGGCCTGGCGCAACGCGCAACCCGCGCCCTCAAGGCCCGTTTTCCCGAGCTTGGCGTGATCACCGATGTCGCCCTGGACCCCTTCACCACCCACGGCCAGGACGGCATCATCGACGAGCACGGCTACGTGATGAACGACATCACCGTCGAGACGCTGGTCAAGCAAACCCTGTCCCACGCTGAAGCCGGTGCCGACATAGTCGCCCCCTCCGACATGATGGACGGCCGGGTTGGCGCCATGCGTGCAGCACTGGAAGACGCCGGCCATGTGCACACCCGCATCATGGCCTACTCCGCCAAATACGCCAGCGCCTATTACGGCCCCTTCCGCGACGCGGTCGGCTCCGCCGGCAACCTCGGCAAGGGTAACAAGGCGACCTATCAGATGGACCCGGCCAACGGCAATGAAGCCCTGCAGGAAATTGCCGCAGACCTGGCCGAGGGTGCCGATATGGTCATGGTCAAACCCGGCATGCCCTATCTGGATATCGTCCACCGGGTAAAAGACACCTTCAAGGTACCTACCTTCGTCTATCAGGTCAGTGGCGAGTACGCCATGCACTGCGCCGCCATCAATAACGGCTGGCTCAGCGATGCGGTGATTCTCGAATCGCTGATTGCCTTCAAGCGCGCCGGCGCCGACGGCATCCTCACCTATTTCGCCAAAACCGCTGCGCGCCAATTGCGCGAACGACAACCAAACTGAACGAGGCCCCCATGGCAGAGCTCAACAGCAGCCGCGACAACAGTCAGCCCGACGCGGCAACCAGCACCGCCGAGACCGCCCCCAAGGTAGAACTGGTGCCACGCCCGGCAACGGTCACCGAAAAGCCGGCGGATGCCGCCCCCTTGGCCGATATCAATGCGCCCGAGCTCTACATTCACCGTGAACTGTCGCAGCTGCAGTTCAACATCCGGGTGCTGGAGCAGGCGCTGGATGAATCCTACCCGCTGCTGGAACGCCTCAAATTTCTGCTGATCTTTTCCAGCAACCTGGATGAGTTCTTTGAAATCCGCGTCGCCGGCCTGAAAAAGCAGATCACCTTCGCCCGCGAACAGACCGGCCCCGATGGTCTGCAGCCGCAACAGGTGCTGAGTAAAATCAGCGAAATTGCGCACCACCACGTGAGCCGCCAGTACAGCCTGTTGAACGACATTCTGCTGCCGGCCCTGAGCGAAAAGGGTATCCGCTTTGTTCGCCGTCATCAGTGGACGCACAAGCAGACCCTGTGGATTCGTCGTTTCTTCCGTCAGCAGGTCGCGCCGGTCATCAGCCCCATCGGCCTCGACCCGACGCACCCCTTCCCGTTGCTGGTAAACAAGAGCCTGAACTTCATCGTACAGCTCGAGGGCATCGACGCCTTTGGCCGTGATTCCGGCCTGGCGATCATCCCGGCGCCGCGCTCTTTGCCGCGACTGATTCGTCTGCCCGATGAACTGTGCGATGGCGGCGACAACTTCGTCTTCCTGTCGTCGATGATTCACGCGCATGCCGATGACCTGTTCCCCGGCATGAAAGTATTGGGCTGCTATCAATTCCGCCTGACCCGTAACGCCGACCTGATCGTCGACCCCGATGAAGTCGACGACCTGGCCCGCGCCCTGCGCGGCGAGCTACTGTCGCGTCGCTACGGCGATGCCGTGCGCCTCGAAGTAGCCGACAACTGCCCCAAGCCACTGACCGACTTTCTGCTGCGTCAGTTTGGCCTGAGCGAAGCCGAACTCTACGAGGTCAATGGCCCGGTCAACCTGACCCGGCTGTTCTCCATCACTGGCCTGGAAAACCACCCGGAGCTGCAGTTTCCGACCTTCAGCCCGGGGATTCCCAAGCTGCTGTCGAGCGCCGACAACCTGTTCCAGGCGATCAGCAAGCAGGACATCCTGCTGCTGCATCCCTACGAATCATTCAGCCCGGTGGTCGACCTGCTGCGCCAGGCCGCGCAGGACCCCAACGTGCTGGCGATCAAGCAGACGCTGTACCGCACCGGCGCCAACTCCGAGATCGTCAACGCCCTGGTCGAAGCGGCGCGCAACGGCAAGGAGGTCACGGTAGTGATCGAGCTGCGCGCGCGCTTTGATGAGGAGTCCAACCTGCAGCTGGCCAGCCGCCTGCAGCAGGCCGGCGCCGTGGTGATCTACGGCGTAGTCGGGTTCAAGACGCACGCCAAGATGATGCTGATCCTGCGCCGCGAGGAAAAGAGCCTCAAGCGCTACGTGCACATGGGTACCGGCAACTATCACGCCGGCAACGCGCGCCTGTACACCGACTACAGCATCCTGACCTCGGATCTGGCGCTCACCGAAGACGTGCACAAGCTGTTCAACCAGTTGATCGGCATGGGCAAGACACAGCGCATGAAAAAGCTGCTGCAAGCGCCCTTCACGCTGAAAAAGCGTCTGCTCGAGCTGATCAACCGCGAGACCCTGAACGCCCTGGCCGGCAAGCCGGCACACATCATCGCCAAGGCCAACTCCCTGACCGACGCCAAGATCATCAAGGCGCTGTACAAGGCGTCGCAGTCGGGGGTGAAGGTAGACCTGATCATTCGCGGCATGTGCTGCCTGCGTCCGGGCATTCCCGGTGTATCGCACAACATCACGGTGCGCTCGATCATCGGCCGCTTCCTGGAGCACAGCCGCGTGTACTACTTCCTCAATGAGGGACAGGATCAAGTGTGGATGTCGAGTGCCGACATGATGGAGCGCAATCTGGATAAGCGCGTGGAGACCTGCTTCCCGCTCGAAGGCAAGAAGCTGATCACCCGTGCCAAGCAGGAGCTGCAGGTGTTTCTGACTGACAACACCCGCAGCTGGATTCTGCAGAGCGATGGCTCCTACGTACTCAACTCACCCAGCGGCAACCAGAACCCGCGCAGCGCGCAGACCGCGCTGCTGGAGAAGCTGGCCAACTCGCCTCAGCGCGCGGTCAACCTGTAACCGACCTTGGCCCAATACAGGGCCTCCTGGTCGAAGTCAGCCTGCGTTAGCGGGTTGGCTTCGAGCCAGCCTTCCGGAAAGTTCAGCACCAGATAGTCCTGCCCCGCCTCTACCGCCAGTTCCGGCATATCCTGATTGCCGCGGATGTGATGGTAGAGAATCGCCAGGCGCAAGATCATGCACAGGCGCAGCAGGGTACCGGCATCGTCACCAAACTCACCCAGGCGCTCGGCATTCGGCAGATTCCGTCTGTGCCCGCGTACCAGCAAGGCCAGGGCCTGCTGATCCTGACGGGAAAACCCCGGTAGATCGGAGTGCTCAATCAGGTAAGCGCCGTGCTTGTGGAACTGGTGATGGGCGATATCCAGCCCCACCTCGTGCACCCGCGCCGCCCAAATCAACAGATCCGCCTGCTTGCTGGCCGAGAGGTGCCACTGGTCATCAACCTTGCGCATCAGTCGCAGCGCCTTGTCTTCGACCCGTGCCGCCTGCTCAAGGTCAACGTGATAACGCTCCATCAGCGCGCTCAGCGTACGCTCGCGTACATCCTCATGCTGCTGGCGCCCCAACAGGTCGTACAACACCCCTTCACGCAGCGCGCCTTCGGAATGCGCCATGTTTTCGATGCCGAGCGCATCAAACATCGCCTCAAGGATGGCCAAACCAGCTGGCAGGATCGGCTGGCGATCCGCCTTCAATCCCTGAATGTCGAGTTTGTCGACGTGCGCCGCCTTCAGCACTTTGCGTTTGAGCCACTGCAGGCCTTCGCGATTGACCTCACCCTGACCCTTGCCGGCAGCCTGAATGCATTGACCGATCGAGCGAATGGTACCCGAGGCGCCCACGGCTTCGGTCCAGCCGAGGCGATGAATCGCCTGCTCGATATTCATCAACTCCAGCCGCGCCGCCGTGTAAGCCTGACTGTAACGAGCGGCAGTGATCTTGCCATCGGCAAAGAACTGGCGGCTGAAGGATACGCAACCGACGCTTAGGCTCTCGCGTAGCAGCGATTCAAAACGCTCACCGACGATAAACTCGGTGCTGCCGCCACCGATGTCGGCCACCAGCCGCCGACCGCCATCGTCAGCCTGGGTGTGAGATACCCCCAGATAGATGAGACGCGCTTCTTCACGGCCGGACACCACCTCAGCGCGATGCCCCAGGATCTGCTGAACCTGGCGAATGAATTGGCCGCGGTTACGCGCCTCGCGCAGTGCGTTGGTGCCGACGATGCGCACCGCACCCGGCGGCAGGCCGTTGATCAACTGCGCGAAACGGCGCAAACAGTCGAGACCACGCTGCATGGCCTCGTCGCTGAGCATGCGCTCGTCATTCAGCCCGGCGGCCAGCTGCACTTTTTCGCCAAGGCGTTCCAGAATCCGTATCTCGCCCTGATCAACCCGCGCCAACACCATGTGAAAGCTGTTGGAACCAAGATCAATCGCTGCTACCAGCGAGTGGTCATTCTGTTGTGAGTCAGCCATGCAGTCGTCCCTTGAGTCAGTTATCTCCCGATTCTAGCACCCGATAGGTGACAGTTGTCGGTTGCGGCGGCCACGCCGTGCACTGTCTAGCCTCCAGCTTCCGCTTCGCCGACAGGTGGTGCTATGATGTTGCGATTCCGCATTTAGAAACCCTTGGAGAAACGCATGAGCGATTTGATTGTGCATGTCACTGACGGCAGCTTCGAAGAAGAAGTGCTCAAGTCCGACACCCCCGTTCTGGTGGATTACTGGGCAGAATGGTGTGGTCCCTGCAAGATGATTGCCCCGGTTCTGGACGAGATTTCCAAGGACTACAACGGCAAGCTGAAGATCTGCAAGCTGAACATCGACGAAAACACCGACACTCCGCCCAAGTACGGCGTGCGCGGCATACCGACCCTGATGCTGTTCAAGGACGGCAACGTCGAGGCCACCAAGGTCGGCGCCCTGTCAAAATCCCAGCTGGCCGCCTTCCTCGACAGCAACATCTGACACCCTGAGCCCCGGCCATTGTGCTCCGGGGCTCACTTTTTCCGGCAAAACCTAGACGCCACGTCTCAGCGGTGCTAGATTTGCTTTCCAACTCCTGGTCGCCCCCTGCGACAGTGGCTTATCTTTAGCACAGCCAAACCCATCGCCCCATTCCAATATGGCGGCCGAAACCCAACCCTTTCCTGCCGATACTACTATTGCTCACCGACCCTATGAACCTGACTGAACTCAAACAAAAACCCATTACCGAACTGCTTGAAATCGCCAACAACATGGCCCTTGAAAACATGGGTCGCTCGCGCAAACAGGATGTGATTTTTGCCATTCTGAAAAAGCATGCGAAAAGTGGCGAGGATATCCATGGCGATGGTGTACTGGAAATCCTGCAGGACGGTTTTGGTTTCCTTCGCTCCGCTGATTCGTCCTATCTGGCCGGCCCCGACGATATCTACGTCTCGCCCAGCCAGATCCGCCGCTTCAACCTGCGTACCGGCGACACCATCGCCGGCAAGATTCGCCCACCCAAAGATGGCGAGCGCTATTTTGCCCTCTTGAAGGTCGACTCGATCAACTTCGACCGCCCGGAAAACACCAAGAACAAGATCCTGTTCGAAAACCTTACCCCGCTGTTCCCCGATGAGCGGCTGGTCATGGAAGCCGGCAACGGCTCTACCGAAGACCTGATGGCCCGCATCATCGACCTGTGCGCGCCGATCGGCAAAGGCCAGCGTGGCCTGCTGGTGGCGCCGCCCAAGGCCGGTAAGACCCTGATGTTGCAGAACATCGCCTCGAACATTGCCCGTAACAACCCCGAGTGCCACCTGATCGTTCTGTTGATCGATGAGCGCCCGGAAGAAGTGACCGAAATGCAACGCACCGTGCGCGGCGAAGTGGTGGCCTCGACCTTCGACGAGCCGCCAAGCCGTCACGTGCAGGTGGCCGAGATGGTCATCGAGAAAGCCAAGCGTCTGGTCGAGCACAAGAAAGACGTCATCATCCTGCTCGACTCCATCACGCGTCTGGCGCGTGCTTACAACACCGTGATCCCAAGCTCCGGCAAGGTACTCACCGGCGGTGTTGACGCCCACGCCCTGGAAAAACCCAAACGCTTCTTCGGCGCCGCGCGCAACATTGAAGAAGGCGGCAGCCTGACCATCATCGCCACCGCACTGGTTGATACCGGCTCGAAGATGGACGAGGTGATCTACGAAGAATTCAAAGGTACCGGCAACATGGAGATCCACCTGGATCGCAAGATTGCCGAGCGGCGCACCTTCCCGGCGATCAACATCAACCGCTCCGGTACCCGCCGTGAAGAACTGCTGACCAGCGAAGACGAACTGCAACGCATGTGGATTCTGCGCAAGATTCTGCACTCGATGGACGAGGTCGCTGCGATCGAATTCCTGCTGGACCGTCTGAAAGATACCAAGACCAACGACGAGTTCTTCCAGTCGATGAAGCGCAGCAAAAATTAAGCTGCAAGCGCCAAGCAACAAGCTGCAAGCAGCCCGGTGCCGCTCGCAGCTTGTTGCACTTTGCACCACCCGACAGGCTGCTCTGTCGGCATAATGTGCTTCTGACCAGACACCCCAGGCTGCCGCATTCCCGATACTGCTCGCAGCTTGCCGCTTGAGGCTTGAAGCTGCCATGAAATACTCCGATCTACGTGACTTCATCAAGGGCCTGGAGCAGCGCGGCGAACTCAAGCGCATCCAGACACCCGTCTCCCCCGTTCTGGAAATGACCGAAATCTGTGACCGGACCCTGCGCAAGGGCGGTCCAGCGCTGCTGTTTGAAAACCCCACAGGCTTTGATATGCCGGTACTCGGCAACCTGTTCGGCACGCCGCAGCGCGTAGCCATGGGCATGGGCGCCGAAGAAATCAGCGAACTGCGCGAAATCGGCAAACTGCTGGCCTTTCTCAAGGAGCCCGATCCGCCGAAGGGGCTGAAAGACGCCTGGTCGAAGCTGCCGATTTTCAAGCAGGTGATCAACATGGCGCCCAAGGTGGTGCGCGACGCCCCTTGCCAGGCCACCGTGTTTGAAGGCGACGACGTCGACCTCAGCCGCATTCCGGTGCAAACCTGCTGGCCCGGCGACGCCGGCCCCCTGATCACCTGGGGCCTGGTGATCACCAAAGGTCCGCACAGGGAGCGCCAGAACCTGGGTATTTACCGCCAGCAGGTGATAGGCCGCAACAAAGTGATCATGCGCTGGCTCAGCCATCGCGGCGGCGCCCTGGACTTCAAGGAATGGCAGGAAAAACACCCCGGCCAGCCATTCCCGGTAGCGGTGGCGCTGGGCGCCGATCCGGCGACCATCCTGGGCGCGGTGACGCCAGTGCCCGACAGCCTCTCGGAATACGCCTTCGCCGGCCTCCTGCGCGGCCAGCGCACTGAACTGGTGAAGTGCCGCGGCAGTGACCTGCAGGTGCCCGCCAGCGCCGAGATCGTGCTGGAAGGCGTTATCCATCCCGGCGAAATGGCCGATGAAGGCCCCTTTGGCGACCATACCGGTTACTACAACGAAGTCGACCGTTTCCCGGTATTTACCATCGAACGCATTACCCAGCGCGAGAAGCCGATTTACCACAGCACCTATACCGGTCGCCCACCAGACGAGCCGGCGGTACTCGGCGTCGCACTCAATGAGGTGTTTGTGCCGCTGCTGCAAAAGCAGTTCAGCGAAATCACCGACTTCTACCTGCCGCCCGAGGGCTGCTCATACCGCATGGCGGTGGTGTCGATGAAGAAGCAGTACCCGGGCCACGCCAAGCGCGTGATGCTCGGCGTCTGGAGCTTCCTGCGGCAGTTCATGTACACCAAGTTTGTCATCGTGGTGGATGACGACATCAATATTCGCGACTGGAATGACATTATCTGGGCGATTACCACCCGCATGGATCCCAAGCGCGATACCGTGATGATCGACAACACGCCGATCGACTACCTCGACTTCGCCTCCCCGGTGTCCGGCCTCGGCAGCAAGATGGGGCTGGACGCTACCAACAAGTGGCCCGGCGAAACCAACCGCGAATGGGGCACCGCGATCCACCAGAACGAAGCCGTCAAGCAGCGCATTGACGCACTCTGGTCAGAATTGGGCATTGATTGATGATAGTGACGCTACAACCTTCCGGACTGACCCTACAGACCCAACCCGGCGAACGTATCCTGGATGCCGCCCGCCGACTCGGCTTCGACGCACCGCAGAGCTGCCGCAACGGTAACTGTCATGTCTGCGAAGCCGCTTTGCTGCGTGGCCGCGTACGCCTGGCCGATGGTTCGCAGGCCACTGGCGGCGAGATATACACCTGCATCGCCACGCCGGAAAGCGACTGTGAACTGCAGTGGGAAGGCATTCTGGCTCCAGGTGAGCTGCCGGCGCGTGAACTGGCCTGTCAGGTCAGTGAGTGTGTCGATATTGGCGCGGACGTGTGGCGCGTGCGCCTGCGCGTGCCCGCCGGCAAGCCCTTGCGCTATCACGCAGGACAGTATCTGCTGCTGGAGCGCGAAGGCGCAGAACCAGCGGCTTTTTCAATCGCCTCTGCGCCCCAGGAAGATCGTACCCTGGAGCTGCACATTCTTACCCGCGACCCGCTAACGCAGGCGGTGATCGACTACTTGCAAACCCACCGCATCGCGCGTATCCAGGCGCCTTTTGGTGATGCCTGCACGCGCGAGCTACCACAGCAGCCGCTGGTGCTGATTGCCGCCGGTACCGGTCTGGCGCAAATGCAGAGCCTGATCGAATCCTGCTTGGCGCAGGGTTTCAGTCAGCCGATCCATCTGTACTGGGGGGTGCGTCACAGTGACGACTTTTACCAGGCGCCACACTGGCAGCGCTGGCAGGCCGCACCCAATCTGTATTTGCACAAAGTGGTCAGTGACGAGGCACAGTGGTCAGGGCGCGATGGCCTGCTGCACCAGGCGGTGTGCGAAGATATTGCCGACTTGGCCGATTACCGCTTTTTTGTCAGCGGCTCACCGCCCATGGTCTATGCCACCCTGGATGCCCTGGTGGCCGCCGGCATGCCTGCCGAGCAGATGCATGCCGATGCCTTCGCCTACGCACCGCGCGAGCCGATCAGCGACTGATCAACGGCTCGGCAGCGGCAACGCTGGCAGGCTTTCTTCCATCAACGCGAAACCGTCATCGATAATATCGCGCGAGGCTTGTGTTTCGCCCATACGATCGAGCAGGCGCGCCAGCTCGGCGCAGGTCTGAATGTCGCGTTTGCTGGCGAAACTGGCTTCAAGGTAGTCCCGCGCCTTACCCCAAAGACTGTTGCGTTGTGCCAAGCGGCCCAGCGCCAGCAGCAGGGTGGCGTTGTTCGGATGCGCCTGCAACCACTGCTCGGCGGTACTCAACTGGCGCGCCGGATCACGCCCCTGCACCAGCCCGTAGAGATGCACCAGGCGGTCGTTGTAACTCGCCTGCAGGGCGACACGCAGGGCCTCCTCCGCCAGTTGCTCGCGGCCCTTGGCACGCAGCTGCAGGCAGTAGGCTTCCACTACCAGCGGGTCTTCGCGCATGCGCCGCGGCATCTGCTCCCAGGCCGCGATAACCAGACTGGTTGGATCTGCATCGACCGCCGCGGCGCGTTGCCCGGCCTGCTGCAACAGCGCGCTGTGCACCTGATACTCCAGCGCGTCCTGATCCTGCGGGCTCAGCACCTGGTGCTTGCGCAACTCGGGCAGCAGCTCCATTAGCCGCCCCCAGTCTTCCAGCCGCAGATAAACCTGGCTCATCAACTTGAGCGCGTAGAGATGCTTTGGGTGATCCTTGCGCAGGCGCGTCAAGGTGGCCAGTGCCTGCTCCAGCTGACCACGCCCCATCTGCAATTGCGCCTGAGTGACCGCAATGGCCACGTCGGCCTTGGGCGTACTTTCGTAGGCGTCGCGCAGCAGGTTGTCGCACTCGGTGTAATCGCCCATTTCCTGCGCGGCACGGGCGGCTGCCAGGTAGTTGATCAGGGGAAGTTCGGCGTGGGGGGCAGACTTTTTCAGCAAGCGCAGCGCCGACTTCCAATGGCCTTCGGCGAACTCCAGCAAGCCGCGGGTAGCGATCACGTTGGCGCGCTGCTGCAAATTGCGCCGCGACCATGGATTGATGCGCCGGCCCGAGGCATTCAGCACACGCACCAGCGCCCGCACCAGCAGCACCAGCAGCCAGAACGCCAACAGCAGGCCCAGCCCCACCCAGACACTGGTCTCGATGGAGAAATTACGCCAGGCGATCAGCAGGTAGCCCGGATCTTCTGCCACAGCCATACCCAGGAGTGCCGCCACCAGCACCACCGCCAGGATTGCGATATAGCTTTTACTCATCAGCGGCCTCCGGCTGCTTGGCAGCGCTAGAGGAGCGGCGATTCTGAATGTAGGTAGACAGGCTTTGCTGCAGCGGCGCCAACTCAGGCGGGTTCAGGCTGACCGCTTCGTCGTGCAATGCCTGCAGCTGCTTCTGCATGCCCTGAACCTTGGGATTCTTTAGCTCGAAGTACTGCTGCAGCATCTTCTCTGCCCGCTGCAGACTGGCCTGATAAACCTGCTCTTCACCGCGCAACGCTGCCCACTGGGCTTGCTCCAGCGTCAATTGCAGGGTGCGCTGCACCCGCTGCATCTCGGCCTCATCGAGCAATGGTGTGATTACCTTGCCACGCTGAAAATCAACCCGTACATAACGCTCCAGACGCATCAGCACGCGATCCCAGCGGTCGCGCCGCTGCAGGCGATCCTCGTACTCTTCTTCGGTGGTCACTTCGTCCGGATCAAATTCGGGCACTGGCAACAGCACCAGGCGCTCGACCTGATCGCGCAGCGCAGCCAAGCGCAGGAACACGCCGGGGCGGTCCAGCTCGGGCAGCGCTTCCAGCTCGGCCTGATATTGCGCCAGTTGCTCACGCACGCCGTACAGGCCGCTGTCAGGCATGGATTTGAGAATGCCGTCGACCGTGGTCAGCAGCTCACGCGCGGCGCTCACATCCTGAACTGCCAGCAACCGCAACGAGGCCAGACGCAATAGGTATTGCGCCTCGGCCAGTTTCCAGTCTTCGCGGCCATCGCCCTGCAGAATGTCCAGTCGCTCGCCAATGGCCTGCTGACTGCGTTGCATCTCTGCGACCAGACGCTGCATGGACTGCCAATCGGCGCCCTGGGGAACGCCTTCCAGACGGTCATTCAGCTGTTGCTGACGCTGCTCGCCGCCGGCCTGCAGTTGATCAACAAGCTGCTTCAGCTGCGCCTGCTGCTGCTCGGCCTGCGCCTGGCGCTGCTGCCATTGCCAACCGCTGAAGGCCAGTGCAACAACCGCGATCAGCAGCGCCAGCCAGACCAGGCCACGCCCACCACCGCCGGCCTTGGGCCCAACGGGCTGGCGTGGCGGAGGAGTCGGCTTGGTAGTTTTTGCAGAAGGGGTTGGCTTGGCGTCCGCGTTCGCTTTACCGTCGCCGGCTGGCGAGCTTGCCGCATTGGCAGAAGGGCTGGGCTTGTCTGTCGCCGAGGCGCTCGCCGGCGTGGTGGCCAGCGTCTCCTGCGGGCTGCTTTTGTCAGTGTTCTTGTTTGGTTCGATTGGTTCCACGCGTATCCCCTTTAATCCTTCAGCGGGTGTGCTCGCACCGCCGCAAATATGGCTGCGTCATCCGCACCCTCGCAGATTACTACATCGTGACAGCCAAGGTCTGCGGCTTGCGCCGCAACCCGTGCGCTTGGCACCCAGCAGCGCCAGCAACGCTGCTGCGACCAATCGGCCCCGGCATTCTCGTGCCAATGCTCAAGCGCCTGAGTGCTGAGTACAACTATGCCGCTAACGCCACGGGCAGCAACCGCCGTCAGTTGGAGCGCCAAATCCGCCGGCGGTTCACGGCGATACAGTTCAAGGTAGTCGACCTGCCCGCCAGCAGCACGCAGTTGTTCGGCCAGATGCTCGCGGCCACCTTCTCCACGCCAGATCATGACCTTGAGGTCGGGCCGGGAAAAGTGCGCCTGCCACAGTGGCAGGCGCAGTAGCGCTTCGCTGTCCTGACCGTCGTCCGGCAGTTGCACCGGCAGCGCATAATCAGTCAAAGGCGCGGCGCTGGCTGGCCCCACGGCCAACCAGTCAATGCCCACTGGCGTCTGCGGCCAGTAACGATCCAGCAGCTCCAGTCCCAGGGTCGCCGCCAGGCGGCTAACCACGATCACCACCTGATAGCGATCCAGCTCTAGCATCAGGCGCCGCTGCGGCCCCTCGTCGTCCAGTGGCCGCAACGCCAGCAGTGGCAGGCTTTCGCACTGCACTCCCAGTTCCGACAGGCGCTGCGCCAGGCGCTGGTTGTCATCCGGCTGCCGGGTCAGCAGAATGCGGCTCACCGTGGCGGCTCACCTGCATAGACTGCGTCCAGAATCGCCTGCGCACCTTGGCTCAGCAAATCTTCGGCAACGGCAATACCCAGGCTTTCGGGATCGGCTTCGCTACCCCGCGCCTCGGCGCGCAGCAGGGTGGTACCGTCCGGGTCGCCAACCAGGCCGCGCAGCCAGAGGCTGCCGTTCTCGCGCTCGGCGTAACAGGCGATCGGCACCTGACAGCCACCGTTCAAGCGGGTGTTCAGGGCACGTTCAGCGCGCACGCGCAGCGCGCTGTCTTCATCGTTCATCTGCGCCAGCAGCGCGTGCAACTGAGTATCACCCGTGCGGCATTCGATACCCACAGCGCCCTGCCCACCGGCCGGGAGGCTTTCCTCCGGCGGCATGGCGTAGCGGATTCGCGCATCAAAGCCGAGCCGCATCAAACCGGCGGCGGCCAAAATAATAGCGTCGTACTCGCCGGCATCCAGCTTGGCCAGACGGGTATTGACGTTGCCGCGCAGGAAGCGCACTTGCAGATCCGGACGGCGCGCCATCAACTGCGCCTGACGACGCAGGCTGGAGGTGCCAACAATGCTGCCGGAAGGCAGGCTGTCGACCCGGTCGTACTGATTGGAGACAAAGGCGTCGCGCGGATCTTCGCGCTCGCAGATGGCATACAGTCCCAGACCATCGGGAAACTGCATGGGCACATCCTTCATGGAATGTACTGCCAGATCGGCTTCGTCATTGAGGATGGCGGTTTCCAGTTCCTTGACGAATAGTCCCTTGCCGCCGATTTTCGCCAGCGGCGAGTCCAGCAATTGGTCGCCGCGACTGACCATGGGGACCAGGCTGACGTGTATGGAGGGATCGAGTTGTTCGAGGCGCGCCTTGACGTATTCGGCCTGCCACAGGGCCAAAGCGCTCTTGCGGGTGGCAATTCGCAGATGTCGAGTCATGGGATTCTCATTCAAAAACAGCCTGCATGATACGCCATGCCCTTGCCGGCATCCATGCGGGTGGCTGCCGCACTCGCCTCACAGGCGATCCATCAAGCGGCGCACCCCCGGTACGTGACGCCGACTGACCGTCAGGCTTTCGTCTTCCAGATCCTTGAGGCAGAGCTCGAAATGCCCCATGGAGGTTCGCTGCAAGCACTCGATGCGGCCGCGCGCCACCAGTGCGTTGCGGTGAATGCGCACAAACTCATCACCAAACTCTTCTTCCAGCGACTTCAGGGGTTCGTCCAGCAGCACCTCGCCGTGCAGGTGACGCAGGGTGACGTACTTATGATCGGCGATAAAGTAGAGCACATCTTCAATCGGGATCAGCTCGATGCCCTTGCGGGTGCGCGCGCTGATATGACTGCGCGCCTGACCGGTTTCGGCCTGATTGCCGGCCTTGCCGAGGCTCGCCAGCTGCATGCGATTGGGTCGCTGCGCCTTAGCCAGCGCGCTGGCCAGATCTTCGCTGCGCACCGGCTTGAGCAGATAGCCGACGGCACTTACGGCGAAGGCATCCAACGCGTATTCGCCATGCGCGGTGCAGAACACCACCGCCGGGGCGTCGCTGATCTCGCAAAGCTTGGCCGCCGTTTGCAGGCCATCCAGGCCGGGCATGCGAATATCCAGCAACAGGATATCCGGGCGTTGCTCCTCAACCAGGCGCAGCGCTTCATGACCGTTGCTGGCCATCTCCGGCAGTGCCTTGTAACCGGGCAAGGCTGCGACCAGTCGGGCCAGGCGCTCGCGCGCCAGGGGTTCATCGTCAGCGATCAGTACTTTCATGCCTCAATGACTTCTCTGCTGTAGTGAAGAGGTTTGCCTACAAGGATAGACCAGCCTGCTGAAGAAGCATGCGCCTTCACGCCACAGCTCCACGCGCGCCTGCTCACCAAACAGCGCCTGCAGGCGGGCGCGGATATTCTCCATGGCCATACGGGCGCCCTGATGGTTCTCCGTCTGCTCAGGACAGGTGTTGCTTACCAGAAGTTCAACCTGCTGCTCGCTATAGCGCGCGGAGATGGCAATCTCGCCGCCGTCCAGGCGCGGCTGCAGCCCGTGCAATATGGCATTCTCCAGCAATGGTTGCAGCGTCAGCAGAGGCATGGGTGTATTGTCGGGCAGCGACTCGACATCCCAGCTGACGCGCATGCGCTCGCCCAGACGGTACTGCTCGATACGCAGATAGCCTTCACACAGGCGCCGCTCCTCGCCCCAGGTCGCCACACTGTCAGCGCTGCCGAGATTGGCGCGAAACAGGTCAGACAAATCCAGTACCGATTGCTCCGCCTTGTGCGGGTCAGAGCCGATCAGGCTGACGATACTGTTCAGGCTGTTGAATAGAAAGTGCGGACGGATACGCGACTGCAGCGCCTGCAACCGCGAGCGCAACTCCGCCTGGTTCTGGCGCTGCCATTGCTGCTGCAGATAGAAGTAGCGTAGCAACAGGCTGGTCATGATCATGGCGATCACACCGTGCCGTAGTAGCTGTTCGCTTTGCCAGTGCAACGCGCCACTCATGCCGCGGTAAACAATCCAGTCACCCAGCACGGTGAAGGCCAGCGTGAGCCCCACCACCACCGCAAAACAGGCGGCGATCGCCAGTCCCAGCGGGCGGCGCTGCATCCAATTGCGCAAATGGCACAGGATGGCCGCAGAGAGCAGTACGATCCATTGCACAAACAGGGAGGCCATCGCCAGACCCAGCCAGTTGAAGCCGTCGGTCACCGGTTGTGCCAGCACCCAGACCAGCACCACCAGTTGCGCCAGCACCACCAGGGTAAAAACCGCAACTGACGAGCATAGGTCGGGGAGGAAAAAATCCTCTCCGGCGTAGGGCTGTTTGAGCAACGACCAGAATCCATTCTTCATTGCGCAAGTGTCCGCCAGCCGGGCGCCATCGCGCAAGCGTGAAATGGTATGCTATGGGCTTTTACACGCAGCGGAACAGTCCGACACATGAGCCAAGACCAGACAACCAATCAATCCTGGGGTGGCCGGTTCAGCGAACCGGTTGATGCCTTCGTCGCCCGCTTCACCGCCTCGGTGGATTTCGACAAGCGCCTCTACAAGCACGACATTCAGGGCTCCATTGCCCACGCCACCATGCTGGCCAAGGTTGGCGTACTGAGCGATGCCGAGCGCGATACCATCATCGACGGCCTGCGCGCCATCCAGACTGAAATCGAAGCTGGCGAGTTCGCCTGGAGCGTCGAGCTGGAAGACGTGCACATGAACATCGAAGCACGTTTGACCGACCGCATCGGCATCACCGGCAAAAAGCTGCACACCGGCCGCTCACGCAACGACCAGGTTGCTACCGACATCCGCCTTTGGCTGCGCGACGAAATCGACGTCATTCTTGCCGAGCTGGAACGCCTGCAAACCGGCCTGCTGAACCAGGCGGAACGCCACAACGCGGTAATCATGCCTGGCTTTACGCACCTGCAGACCGCGCAACCGGTCACCTTTGGCCACCACCTGCTGGCCTGGTTCGAAATGCTGCAACGCGACCGTGAACGGCTGCTCGACTGCCGCAAGCGGGTCAACCGCATGCCGCTGGGCAGCGCCGCACTGGCCGGGACCACCTATCCGATTGACCGCAGCATCACCTGCGAGCTGCTGGGCTTTGATGCTATCTCCGGCAATTCGCTGGACGGCGTTTCCGACCGCGACTTCGCCATCGAATTCTGCGCCGCTGCCGCCCTGGCGATGATGCACCTGTCGCGCTTCTCCGAAGAGCTGGTGCTGTGGACCAGTGCGCAGTTCAACTTCATCGAGCTGCCTGACCGTTTCTGCACCGGCTCCTCGATCATGCCGCAGAAGAAGAATCCTGATGTCCCCGAGCTGGTGCGTGGCAAATCCGGCCGCGTCTACGGCCACCTGATGGGTCTGCTGACGCTGATGAAGAGCCAACCACTGGCCTACAACAAGGACAATCAGGAAGACAAAGAACCCTTGTTCGACGCCGTCGACACGCTGCGCGACTGCCTGCGCGCCTTTGCCGACATGATTCCGGCGATTCAGCCACGCGAAGAGGTGATGCGCGAAGCGGCCCTGCGCGGCTTCTCCACCGCCACTGACCTGGCTGATTATCTGGTGCGCAAGGGTCTGCCCTTCCGCGACTGCCATGAAATCGTCGGCCACGCGGTCAAGTATGGCGTCGACAGCAAAAAGGATCTGGCCGAAATGAGCCTCGATGAACTGCGCCGCTTCAGCGATCAAATCGAGCAGGACGTATTCGAGGTGCTGACGCTGGAGGGTTCGGTGAATGCCCGCGATCACATTGGCGGTACTGCCCCAGCCCAGGTGCTGGCCGCGGTGCAGCGCGGACGCACATTGCTGGACGGCTAACGCCTCTGACCCAGTAACAACAAACCCGCCAATTGGCGGGTTTGTTGTTACTGGGTGCGTGCCCAGGCGCTAGCGGGCTAACGCAGCAAACTCAACCTTCGTCTGCCAGTTCCACCGACAGCACGTAGGTACCGGTGCTACTGTCGTCGTAGTCCTTGCTGGTCAACTGATAATTGCCGGCATCCAGGTAACGCCCAATGCGCGAATTGGTACCGCCGGCGCCATCATCATCTTCAAGGTCCAGACCGCCCCCTTGCAGGCGCAGCAGCGCATCAAAGTCTGCCGAGATCAGGTCGACGTGATAGAAGCCCGGCTCGCTGATTACCAGGGTGGTCTGCGTGCCCTGCTCACTGGTAAGACGACCGGCAATCAGCTCACCAGGGCGAATGCGATTGCCGTCGCCACTGATGGGTTGCAACGAACTGGTCAGCTCGAACAGTCCTGCCCCGCCATCGGCTGTCGTGGCTGCAACCCGGTAGGTGCCTGGCTGCACCAACGCCGTGATCTGGGCATCCAGGTCGCCGCCGCCATCGTCGTCCTCAACATTCACACCCGGCCCCTGCAAGGTAAGGTAGCTGTCGATCTCTGATGAATTCATGCGCACCCGCAACAGGGCCCGCTCCGGCACTGTCAGCTGATATTGCCTTGGGCTGCTGTCCGCCAAACCGGAGATGCTCTGGCCAATGCTCAATTCGCCGCCATTGGTCAGCTCGACACCTTGAGGCAGCGAACGCTGACTGACCTGCAAGTCGTAGGTACCTTCCGCCGGCTGGTCCAGCGCGGTCGCGGTGACCTGGTAAGTACCTGGCTGCAGCTGCGCGACCAACTGCGAGTCGGTGCTCTGTCCGTAGTCGTCGTTTTCCAAATCCAGGCCACCACCGCTGAGCTTGAGCACGGTGTCCAGTTCGTCGGACCCCATGCTGATCTGATACAAGCCCGCCTCACTCACACTGAGCTGATAATGGTTGGCGTCCTGACCACGGCTCAGCAGCCCATACACCGATTCATCCAGCAGCAACGCGCCGCTGTTCTGCGGAGTAATCTTCTCCAGTTCCAGGGCAAAGGGGCCGTAGCCGTTATCAGCGCTCCCGCTGACACCCAGACGGTAACGACCGCTGGTTTCAGGGGCCAGATGCAGGCCACCCTGGCGCGGGCCATTGACCAATTGGCCACGCTCATCCAGCAACGTCAGCACCGCGTCTTCCAACGCGCCGGTGATGCGCACGCGCACCAGGTCGCCCTGCTGTAACGTCAGATCAAATACCTGATAGTGCGACCCGTCATTGATATTCAGCGGGCTGGAGCTGGTAATTTCGCCCTGTAGGCGCGTGGCATTTTGTCCCGTCAGGTCAGTGGCCGACGGCAGGCCGGCACAACCGGTCAGCCCAATAGCCAGGGCGACCGCGAGAACAGAACGGGAAGAGGGGAATATCGAGGCAGTAGAAGACCGCATGCAAAATCCTTCTGGAAGTTGAATCATCCTGCGAAGGCCCGAAATAGAGGCCTTCGCTGCGCAACGCAGAGGGATTATGCCGTATCGCCAGGGCGCGGTGCCATGCCCACTTCCGGGTATGTGCACCACGCCCGTTTTTACCCCGCCAGCGGTTGCTGCTGGGTAATGCAGTGAATATTACCGCCGCCCAGCAGAATCTCGCGGCCTGGCACGGTAACCACGCGGCGCTCCGGGAACAGGCGCTGGAGTATCTCCAGCGCGGCGGCATCCTGCGGATCGTCGAAGGCGGGCGCGACGACACCGTCGTTGACGATCAGAAAGTTGACGTAGGAACCGGCCAGTTGAATGCTCGGGTCGCGCGGCTGACTCCCTTCTGCCGCGAACACGCCGGCACACTCTTCGGCACTGGCAAACAGTGGACCGGGAATGGGAATGCGGTGCACCACCAGCTCGCGCCCCTGCGCATCGCGCGCGTCTTGCAGCACCTGGGCTGCTGCCTGACACCGCGCAAAGTTGGGGCTATTTTCATCGTCTGTCCAGGCCAGCAGCACTTCGCCCGGCCGAACGAAGCAGCAGAAATTGTCGACATGGCCGTCGGTTTCATCGTTGTAGAGGCCATGTGGCAGCCAGATGACCTTGCTGATACCCAGATGGTCGGCCAGCATCAGCTCAATCTCTTCGCGCTGCAGATGCGGGTTGCGGTTGGCGTTAAGCAGGCACTCCTCGGTCGTCAGCAGGGTGCCTTCGCCATCCACGTGAAAAGAACCGCCTTCCAGCACGAAACCTTCGGTGCGGTAGCGCGGGCAGCGCTCCATACCCAGAATCTTGTCGGCCACCTGATCGTCCAGCGCCCAGTCGGCATACAAACCGCCGCTGTCGCCGCCCCAGGCGTTGAAGGTCCAGTCCACTCCCCGCAAGCCACCTTGGCCGTTAACGACGAAGCTGGGGCCGGTATCGCGTACCCAGGCATCGTTGCTGCTCATTTCCACCACCCGGATGCCCGGATGATCGAGCATCACCGAGGCATTGGCATACTGCGCGGCACTGGCGCACACGGTCACCGGTTCAAAGCCCGCAATCGCCTTGGCGACGTCGGCGAAGGCCTGCTGCGCCGGGGCTGCCTGGTCACGCCAGTTGTCTGGGCGCTCGGGCCAGACCATCCAGGTCTGACTGTGCGGAGCCCACTCGGCGGGCATGCCGTAACCATCCTGGCGCGGTGTGCTGTGCAGGGTATACATGGGCGTCAGTACTCCTGTGAACCGTCCAGGGTTTTGATCGGGCCATACAGGTTGGGGCGGCGGTCACGGAATACGCCCCAGGCGCTGCGAATATGTTCCAGCGCATCCAGGTCGAACTCCTGCACCAGCACGCCGGTTTCGGTCTCGTTCAACTCCTGTACCTTTTCGCCAAACTGGTTGGCGATGAACGAGGAGCCGTAGAAGGTGATGTCGTAATCACCCTGCTCTTCCTTGCCAATACGATTACTCGCCACCAGCGGCATCAGGTTAGCGCCAGCATGACCCTGCTGCACACGCTGCCAATGATCCCGCGAGCTGATGGTCGCGTCGTGCGGCTCGCTGCCGATGGCGGTTGGATAGAACAGTACTTCGGCGCCCATCAGCGCCATGCTGCGCGCGCACTCCGGAAACCACTGATCCCAGCAGATACCCACGCCGATCTTGGCGTAACGGGTCTGCCAGACCTTGAAGCCGGTGTCACCGGGATTGAAGTAATACTTCTCGTGGTAACCGGGGCCATCCGGAATGTGGCTTTTGCGGTAGATACCCAGGTTGCTGCCGTCGGCATCAATGATGGCGATGCTGTTGTAGCGCGCACGTCCGGCCAGCTCGAAGAAGCTGATCGGTAGTACCACGCTCAACTCCTTGGCCAGCGCCTTGAAGTGCGCAATCGCCGGGTTGTCGACTACCTTGGTCGCCAGCTGCAGGTAGTCGGCATTCGGCTTCTGGCAGAAGTACGGTGTTTCAAACAGTTCCTGAATCAGGATGATCTGCGCACCCTGCGCAGCGGCTTCACGCACCAACTTCTCGGCCTGCGCAATATTGGCTTCACGATCCCACGAACAGCTCATCTGGGTTGCAGCTACGGTGACGGTACGCGGCATGACTGACTCCTGACAGGTAAAAGGCTTTTGACTTTATAGTCGATAAATATCGGCAAATCAACGTAAAACCAGCCTAAAAAAACAAAAATCCAGACCCAAGATCGAATTAAATCTGGATAAAGTCGTTATACGGCAATCAACGCCCGGCTCACCCGTCGACCTTGAGGGGATTTTGCCGATAAAAATCGGCCAGATGCTGATAAACCTCAGGCCAGGTGTGCCGCAGCAGCGCCGGACGCTCAAAGAAGGTCTCGGACAACACCGCGAAGAACTCGGCCGGCGCCTCCAACGCATAGGCATCAATCGGCAACGTCTCACCGGCAGCAGCGCGCCGTCCCAGGTCATCCCAGGCGGCGGTCATGTCACGCTTCCAATCGGCCGGGCTCATGCCGTGGTGCAGTGGCGGCGCACCATTGGCGCCGTCGTGACGCATATCCAACGTATGCGCCAGCTCGTGAATCACCACATTGTAGCCATCGCGCTGGCCGGAGAGCCTGACATCCGCCAGCGAAAGCACCACCGGCCCACGCAGCCAGGCTTCACCACTGAGATTGCGGCCACCCTCGTGTACCACGCCGGCTTCGTCCTGCCAGCTGTGCTCGGCGTGGAATGGGCCGTCATAGAGGATCAGCGTACGCCAGCGGTCGTACCAGTCGAGCCCCAACTCCAATACCGGCACCACGGCCATGCCGGCAATGCGCAGGCAAAGCTCGTCACTGGCTTCGGCATCGCCAGCGGCGTGCAGGTTCTTGCGCAGCAATAATCGCAGCGCCATGTCTTGTAACTTGGCGCGACGGACCCCGTTAAGACTCTGATAGACCGGCCAGTCGCCCAAGGCTTGTTGCCAGAGTTCAGGGCTGATCTCCAGCTCTGCCAATTGGCGGTCTTCGCGCCACTCGGCGAAACGGGTGAACAAACTCATTGCGGCTCCTGCTCGGCGGGTGTCAGTAGGGGTGGAAGATACAGCCCCAGGTAGGCCGTCATCATGCGCGTGGCTTCCTGGCAGATGGCCGGAGTCAGCTGGCCATGCTGCTGGTAGTCCACTGCCAGCAGCTTGTCCGCCGCCTGCATCGCCAGGGTAAAGATATCCACTTCACTCGGCAGCCCCGGTAACTGAAAGAAGCGTTCAAGACAGGCGCGAAAGCGTTGCCCAAGCTGGCGATCATGCAGGCGGTCAGCCTGACGCACGGCACTCAGCTCGTGGGCGCCCAGCAGCAGTTCACGTGCTGCCGCGTCGCTTTGGTAGTACTCCTGAAAACGCTGCTCCAGCTGCGCTACCAGCGCCATCCAGCTCGCCGGGGCAGGGGCAATGGGTTGCTGCAAGACGGCATCCAGCTCAGCAAATACCTGCTGCGCCAGCGCGGCCAGCACGTCGCCCGTCTGCGGGAAGAAGTGGTATACCGAGGACGGCGGGATACCTGCCTGCTCGGCTATCGCATAGATCGAAAGATCAGCCAGCCCCTGGCGGTTGAGCAACTCGCGGGTCGCCTGCAGGATGCGGTCGATCCGATCCTGACTGCTGGCGCGGCGTTTCGGGGCGGGGCGGCTCATGGCAAATCTCGTTCAGCGGCTATCCTGCAGACGATACCACAGCAGCGCCAGCGCCCGGATGGCAGTCTGCAGCGGCGCACCCGGCGGCACCGGCCAGTGCCGGGCGCGCGCCAACAGGTCAAACCCAGCTGCCTCGCCGAGCACCGTCTGCGCCATCAGTTTGCCGGCCATACCGGCCAGCGCCACGCCCTGCCCCGAATAGCCCTGCGCGTACAAGGTGCGCTTACCCAGCCGCCCAAACACCGGCGCCTTGCTCAGGGTCATCGCCACCTGCCCGCCCCAGAGATACTCGAAGTCCTCCTCGGCCAGCGCCGGAAAGACCTGGCTCATACGCTGGCGCATGGTGGTACGCAAGGCATCGGGCTGCGCATCGCGCGCGCTGGCGCGGCCGCCAAACAGCAGCCGACCATCGGCGCTGAGCCGGTAATAGTCGATCAGCGTGTTCATGTCACAGACTGCTGCCCGAGAGGGGATCAACTGGGACGCCAGTTCGCCGAGCGGCCGGGTCGCACCGATATAACTGCCTATCGGCATGAAGCCCTTGCGATACCACGGCAGCAATTTGCCCAGGTAGGCATTGCCGGCCAATAGCAAATGCTCCGCCTGCACGCTGCCCTGCGCGGTGCGGACTCGCACGCCCGCCCCCGCGTCAACGTAATCTTGCACCGCGGAGTGCTCGAATATCTGCGCGCCAGCCGCTTCGGCGGCCCGCGCCAGGCCCTGGGCGTACTTGAGCGGGTGTAGGTCGCCGCCGCCCCAGTCCATCACGCCAGCCTGGTAGTCGGCTCGCAGCAAGTGGTGCAGCGAGTCGCGCGAATGGTATTCCAGCTGGTCGTAACCCAGGCCTTGCAATTGCTGCTGCCATTGCTGCAACTCGGGTACATGGCGCGGTTTGTTGGCCACCAGCAAGATACCGGCCTTGAGATCACAGTCGATGGCGTGTTGCGCCACCCGGTTACGCAACAACGCGACCCCGTCCAGGGTGAGCTGCCACACCTTGCGCGCATCCTCGGCGCCCAGCTCGGCTACCGTGCGGCCATGATCGCAGGCCAGTCCGGGGTTGATCTGCCCGCCGTTGCGCCCGGAGCAGCCCCACCCTACCTGTTCCGCTTCCAGCACCACCACGCGCAGGCCGGCCTCGGCCAGTTCCAATACCGCAGAGAGACCGGTAAACCCGGCCCCCACCACGCACACATCGGCGCGCAGCTCGCCTTGCACGCTGGCGCGTTCCGGGGCGTTTGCCACGCTGGCGCGATACCAGGAATCATTCATCGATATGTTGCTCCTGCGCATAAACAAATCCCGCCGGGCGGCGGGATTGTCGTGGGCTCGCAGCACCGCGGTCACACGGTGTGCAGATACCACATATATTCCAGATCGGAGATGGTCTTCTCGAACTCTTCCATCTCGCTCTCTTTACAGAGCACGAAGACGTCGAGGTACTCCTCGCCGATGTACTCCTTCATCACCTCCGAGGTTTCCAGCGCGCGCAGGGCATCGCGCAAGTTGGTCGGCAGTGACGCCTCGTGCTGATCGTAAGCGTTGCCTTCGGTCATTTCCGGCGGCTCGATCTTGTTGCTGATACCGTAATGAATCGCTGACAACAAGGCCGCCATCAACAGGTAGGGGTTGGCATCCGCGCCCGCCAGGCGATGTTCAATGCGCATGGCTTCCGGCTCACCACCCGGCACCCGAACCGCGACGGTACGGTTGTCGATACCCCAGGTCGGCGCGCAGGGCACGAAGAAACTCGGACTGAAACGGCGATAGGAGTTCACGTTCGGGCACAGGAAGGCCATGTACTCGGGCAGGGTCTGCAGCAGACCGCCCACGGCCCAGCGCAACTCGTCGCTCAGGCTGCCATCGGCCTTGGGTGCGAAGATGTTGTGGCCCTGCTCGTCGGTCAGGCTGACGTGCACATGCATGCCGTTGCCGGCCTGATCGTAATAGGGCTTGGCCATGAAGGTGGTATCCATCTCATGGTCATAGGCGACGTTCTTTATCACCCGCTTGAGCAACACGTTGTAATCACAGGCGACCACCGGGTCGTCGACGTGATGCAGGTTGACCTCGAATTGCCCCGGGGCAGATTCGGCCACGATGGCGTCAGCGGGGATGCCCTGCTCGTGGGCAGCTTCGATGACGTCCTCAAGAAACTCGGCATATTCATCCAGGTCATCCATCGAATAGACCTGAACCGAATTCGGGCGCTTGCCGGACATGGGTGAGCGCGGTGGCTGCGGTCGGCCGGTCAGGTTCTCCTGGTCAATCAGGTAGAACTCCAGCTCGAAGGCAGAAACCGGGGTCAGCTTGAGGTCCTTGAAGCGTTCGACAATGCGTTGCAGAACATAACGGGGATCAGCGAAGAAGGGCGTCTTGCGGTCAAACTCGTACATGGTCATCAGCAGCTGACCGGTTGGCCGTTTCTGCCAGGGCTCTATATTGAGCGTGCCCGGAATCGGCAGACAGATCCGGTCGGCATCGCCGATCTCCAGACCCAGACCGGTTTCTTCTACTGTAGTGCCTTGAATATTCAGGGCGAAGACCGAGGCTGGCAGTGCGATGCCTTTTTCAAAGGCCTTGGGCAGTGCGGATCGGTCGATTCGCTTGCCGCGCACAATGCCGTTCATGTCGGCAATCAGCAGGTCAATAAAGTGTATTTCCGGATGCTCGGCCAGAAAGGCCTCCGCTTCCTGGACACTGGCGGGCTCTTTGGCTGTCGCAGCATCCGCTCCGGCTTGGGCTTGCATGGGTTGTCACCTGTCGTTTGTAAAATATATCAATCACGAAAGTCGCAAGGAGAGAGTTAATCCGAAAGGCTGCATGGAGTCAATAGAGCAGCAGCCGCACACTATAGGTGCATACTGCACCATTTAAGGCCGCCAGAGGCATTTTCGGCGCCCATCTCGGCGTGATTCGTTCTGTCGATCTGGCCTTTTGTGTTAAATATTTTTTATTGCTATTGTATGAAAAATCGAACAACAATGGCTTCGCGTAAGTTATTCACCACAGACCTTGGACCCCTCCGGCTATGTCCGTCGCACGCAAACCCGTAATTGGCATTTCCTGCTGCACCGATCAGATCGGCTTGCATCCTTTTAATATTGTTGGCGAAAAATACATCATGGGCGTGGTCGACGGGGCCGACGGGCTGCCGCTACTGATCCCTGCGCTCGGCGACCGCCTGGATACCGAGCAATTACTCGACCTGCTCGACGGCATTATGTTTACCGGATCGCCTTCCAACGTAGAGCCGCACCACTACCAGGGGCCGGCCAGCGCCGAGGGCACCAAACACGATCCCAAGCGCGATGCCACCACCCTGCCGCTGATTCGCGCCGCCATTGAGCGCGGCGTACCCGTGCTGGGCATCTGTCGGGGCTTCCAGGAAATGAACGTGGCTTTTGGCGGCAGCCTGCATCAGCGTCTGCATGAAGTGGGCGGTTTTATCGAACACCGCGAACAAAAAGACCAGCCCGTTGCCATTCAGTATGGCCTATCCCACGAGGTTCAGGTGGAACCGGGAGGATTGCTCTACGATATAGCAGGCTGCAGCGCGGCCCAGGTCAATTCCCTGCACACCCAGGGTGTTGACCGCTTGGCGCCGACGCTGCAGCCTGAAGCCAGAGCATCTGATGGGCTGATCGAGGCATTCTCGGTCCGCCAGGCACCCAATTTCGCCCTTGGCGTACAGTGGCATCCCGAATGGCAGGTCAAGGACAACACCTTTTACCTGTCGATTTTCCAGGCGTTTGGTGACGCCTGTAGAGCCCGTGCGTCGCGGCACTCCTGAGGCATTTATGAACAAGATTGAAGCGTGGCTGAAAGAACACAAGATTACCGAAGTGGAATGCATGGTCAGCGACCTGACCGGCATCGCCCGCGGCAAGATCGCGCCGACGATGAAATTCATCTCGGAGAAAGGCATGCGCCTGCCTGAAAGCATCCTGTTGCAATCGGTCACGGGCGACTATGTAGAAGACGACATCTATTACGACCTGCTCGACCCGGCCGATATCGACATGATCTGCAAGCCGGACGAGAACGCCATCTATCTGGTGCCATGGGCGCTGGAGCCCACCGCCCAGATCATCCACGAGTGCTTCGACAAGAAGGGCAACCCCATCGAGATGTCGCCACGCAACGTGCTCAGAACCGTGCTCAGGCTTTATGAAGCCAAGGGCTGGCAGCCGATAGTTGCGCCAGAGATGGAGTTTTATCTGACCAAGCGCAACGAAGACCCGGATTTGCCGCTGCAAGCCCCGGTAGGCCGCTCCGGGCGTCAGGAGACCGGCCGCCAGTCGTTCTCGATTGATGCCGCCAACGAATTTGACCCACTGTTCGAGGATATGTACGACTGGTGCGAGGCTCAGGGCCTAGATCTGGATACCCTGATTCACGAAGAGGGCACCGCGCAGATGGAAATCAACTTCCGTCACGGCGACCCGTTGCACCTGGCTGACCAGATTCTGGTGTTCAAGCGCACCATGCGCGAGGCCGCGCTCAAGCACGACATTACCGCCACCTTTATGGCCAAGCCGATCACCAATGAGCCAGGCAGCGCCATGCACCTGCACCAGAGCATCGTTGATCGCAAGACCGGCAATAACATCTTCTCCAATGAAGACGGCAGCATGAGCGAGCTGTTCCTTCATCACATCGGCGGCCTGCAGCGCTACATTCCAGAGGTGCTGCCGCTGTTTGCCCCCAACGTGAACTCCTTCCGCCGCTTCCTGCCCGATACCTCGGCACCGGTGAACGTGGAATGGGGCGAAGAGAACCGCACCGCCGGTCTGCGGGTACCAGACTCCACGCCGCAGAACCGCCGGGTAGAAAACCGCCTGCCGGGTGCCGACGCCAACCCTTACATCGCCATCGCCGCCAGCCTGCTGTGCGGCTACCTGGGCATGGTCGGCAAGATGTCGCCCTCGGCGCCGGTCAAGGGCCGCGCCTACGAGCGCCGCAACCTGCGCCTGCCCTTTACCCTGGAGGCCGCACTGGAGCGCATGGAGCAGTGCAAGGATGTGGAAGAGGTGCTCGGCAGCAAGTTCTGCCGCGGCTACGTGGCCGTCAAACGCGCCGAACACGAGAACTACAAACGGGTAATCAGCTCCTGGGAACGTGAGTTCCTGCTGCTGAGCGTATAACCCACACCAAGGTATAGCGCCCGACCAGCGCACACTGGCCGGGCGCGCGGAGATCAGGAGTACCGTATGACCAGTCACAGCAAACTCAACACCGCCGAACTTCAGGCCATGGATGCAGCGCACTACCTGCATCCGTTCACCGACCACAAGGAGCTGGGTGCGCGTGGCACGCGCATCATCGAACGCGCCGAGGGCGTGTACCTGTGGGACAGCGAAGGCAACAAGGTGCTCGACGGCATGGCTGGCCTGTGGTGCGTCAACGTTGGCTATGGTCGCAAGGAACTGGCCGAGGCCGCCTACCAGCAAATGCTGCAGCTGCCGTACTACAACAGTTTCTTCCAGTGCGCCAACCCGCCAGCGGTACAGTTGGCCAAAGCCATTGCCGATGTTGCCCCCGCGCACATGAACCATGTGTTCTTTACCGGCTCCGGCTCCGAGTCCAACGATACGGTGCTGCGCATGGTGCGCCGGTACTGGGACCTCAAGGGCAAAAGCGGTAAGAAAACCATCATCAGCCGCATCAACGGCTACCACGGCTCTACCGTGGCCGGCGCCAGCCTTGGCGGCATGTCGGTGATGCACGAGCAGGGCGATCTGCCGATCCCTGGCATAGTGCATATTCCGCAGCCCTACTGGTATGGCGAGGGCGGCGACATGACGCCTGACGAGTTCGGCGTCTGGGCGGCGCAACAGCTGGAAGCCAAGATTCAGGAGCTGGGCGAAGATCAGGTGGCCGCCTTTATTGCCGAGCCGATTCAGGGCGCCGGCGGCGTCATCATCCCACCAGACACCTATTGGCCCGAGATCAAGCGCATTCTGGCCAAGTACGACATTCTGCTGGTGATCGATGAGGTGATCTGCGGTTTTGGCCGTACCGGCGAATGGTTCGGCAGCCAGCATTACGATCTAAAGCCCGACTTCATGCCGATTGCCAAGGGCATGACCTCAGGTTACCTGCCCATGGGCGGCGTGATCGTCAGCGACCGCGTGGCCGCAACGCTGATCGAGCACGGCGGCGAGTTCTTCCACGGCTACACCTATTCCGGCCACCCGGCGGCAGCGGCTGTGGGCCTGGAAAACCTGCGCATCATGCGCGACGAAAAGCTCATCGAGTACGTCAAGCAGGAAGCGGCACCGTATTTGCAAGAGAAGATTGCCGAGCTGGCGGAACATCGCCTGGTCGGCGAAGTACGCGGTGTCGGATTGCTCGGCGCAATCGAACTGGTAAAAGACAAGGCAACCCGCGAACGTTTTCCCGACAAGGGCGCTGCGGGCACCCTGTGCCGCGATCTCTGCGTCAGCAATGGCCTGGTCATGCGCGCGGTGGGCGATACCATGATCATGTCGCCGCCACTGGTGATCAGCAAGACCGAGATCGACGAAATGGTCGGCAAGATCTGGACAGTACTGGATCAGGCCGCAGAGCAACTGGGCGTATAACCGCCCAGTCCTGCAACCGACTATGCTTGCCAAGGGACGTTTTACCCCACGGGGCGCCCAGGCACCCCGACACTGCATTTCCAATAATGGATGGAGAGCTGAAAAGATGATGAAGCATCTGGGCAAGACACTGCTTGCAACTGCTACCGCTGTATCCATAAGCGCAGCGGCTCAGGCAGAGGGCGTGGTAAACGTATATAACTGGTCTGACTACATCGCCGAAGACACGCTGGATAACTTCCAGAAGGAAACCGGTATTCGCGTGGTCTACGACGTGTTCGACAGCAACGAAGTTCTGGAGGCCAAGCTGCTGTCCGGCAGCTCCGGATTCGACATAGTGGTGCCGTCCAACCAGTTCCTCGGCAAACAGATCAAAGCCGGCGCCTTCATGCCGCTGGATCGCAGCAAGTTGTCCAACTGGGATAACCTCGACCCGACGCTGCTCAAGGCACTGCAGACCAACGACCCCGGCAACCAGTACGCCTTCCCTTACCTGTGGGGCACTACCGGTATCGGGTACAACGAGGCCAAGGTAAAAGCCGTATTGGGTGAAGATGCTCCGGTCAACTCCTGGGATCTGGTGTTCAAACCGGAGAACATGGAGAAGCTGGCCTCCTGCGGCGTCGCCTTCCTCGACGCGCCGGCTGAGATTATTCCCTCAGCGCTCTTCTACCAGGGCCTGGACCCGAACAGCACCAACGCCGATGACTACGCCAAGGCGCAGGAACTGATGATGTCGGTGCGCCCGCACATCGCCTACTTCCACTCCTCCAAGTTCATTACTGACCTGGCCAACGGCGACATTTGTGTGGCCGTCGGCTGGTCCGGCGACATTCTGCAGGCAGCCGCCCGCGCCGAAGAAGCCGGCAATGGCGAAGTCGTGAAGTACGTCATTCCGAAGGAAGGCGCGGCCATGTGGTTCGATATGATGGCCATGCCCAAGGACGCGAAAAATGTAGATAACGCCTACGCGTTTTTGAATTATATTCTGCGCCCCGAAGTGATCGCTGAAATCTCCAACTATGTGGCCTACGCCAACGGCAACAAGGCGTCCAAGCCGATGGTCGATGACAGCGTACTGAGCGATCCGGGCGTCTACCCAAGCGACGAAACGCTGGACAAACTCTTTACCCTGGCCGAACTGCCGCAGAATATTGAACGCGTCCGCACCCGTGCCTGGACCCGGATCAAATCTGGCCAGTAATCGCCCGGCTCACTGAACCCGGCCGGTGGCATAAGCCCCGGCCAAACCCAAAAAATCAGACCAGGCACTGTGCTGGAGTCTGAATAGGAGAGACCATGAAGCGTCCCATGCAAAAAACCCTGCTGGCCATGACCACAGCCGCGCTGCTCGGCGGTGTTGGCGTTGCTCAGGCAGACAGCAAGCTGAACATCTACAACTGGTCGGACTACATTGCCGAGGACACCATTGCCAACTTCGAGAAAGAAACCGGCATCCAGGTGACCTATGACGTCTACGACTCCAACGACGTACTCGACGCCAAACTGCTGACCGGACGCTCGGGCTTCGACATTGTCGTGCCCTCGAACAACTTCCTGACCAAGCAGATCAAGGCTGGCGTGTATCTTGAGCTGGATCACAGCAAGTTGCCCAACATGAGCAACCTGAATCCCGAACTGATGAAGCAGATGGAAAGCATCGACCCGGGTAGCGCGCACTCGATCCCCTACCTGTGGGGTACCAACGGTATCGGCTACAACGTAGAAAAAGTCGAGGCTGCGCTCGGCGGCGAAGCGCCACCCAATTCCTGGGCCCTGATCTTCGACCCCAAGTACACCAGCAAGCTGTCCAGCTGCGGCATCAGCATGCTCGACTCGGCGGATGAAATGCTGCCCAACGCCCTCGCCTACCTGGGCCTGGACCCGAACAGCAACAACGCCGACGACATCAAGAAAGCCGAAGAGCTCCTGCTCGGTGTGCGCAAGGACATTACCTACTTCCATTCCTCGCGTTATATCTCCGACCTGGCCAATGGTGACATCTGCGTCGCTGCCGGCTTCTCCGGGGATATCTTCCAGGCCGCCGCACGCGCCGAAGAAGCCGAGAACGGTATCGATATCAAGTACATCATCCCCAAGGAAGGCGCGACCCTTTGGTTCGACATGTTGGCAATCCCCAAGGATTCCTCCAACCCGGACAACGCGCACGCCTTCATCAACTACATTCTGCGTCCTGACGTAATCGCCCCGATTACCGATTACGTGGCCTATGCCAACCCGAACAAGGCATCCAACGAGATGGTGGATGAAGAGATCTTCAACGATCCGGCCATTTACCCCACCGATGAGGTCATGAGCCGCCTGTACGTCAACGTGCCACGCTCCATGGCCGGCCAGCGTCTGATGACGCGCGCCTGGAGCCGCATCAAGTCTGGCCGCTAAGAGCCAACAACAATAAGGGCTGCCCATGGGCAGCCCTTATTGGATACACCCCAAATTAAAAGCTCGCTGCGGCGCACATGCCGTGGCGGTAACAACAAGTGCATTCTGTGCGGCGAACCGCGCAGAAGCAGGTGGGAAGATACGCGGAGAACACTATGGTTGGTGCAGCAGGGGCCATGAAACAGGCCATGGCCAAGGCCGAACCCGATGAGTACGTAAAGATCGAGCGCATCAGCAAGCGCTTTGACGAAGCCCTGGCCGTCGATGACGTCAGCCTGACCATCAACCGCGGCGAAATTTTTGCGCTGCTGGGTGGTTCAGGGTCGGGCAAGTCGACGCTGCTACGGATTCTCGCCGGCTTCGAGCGCCCAACCGAGGGCCGCGTACTGCTCGACGGTCAGGACATCACCGATCTGCCGCCGTACGAGCGCCCCATCAATATGATGTTCCAGTCCTACGCACTCTTCCCGCACATGACGGTGGCACAGAACATCGCCTTTGGCCTCAAGCAGGACAAGATGAGCAAGGCGGAAATCGACGACCGCGTAACCGAAATGCTCAAGCTGGTGCACATGACCGAGTACGCTCGCCGCAAGCCGGATCAGCTATCCGGTGGTCAACGCCAGCGCGTGGCACTGGCCCGCTCCCTGGCCAAGCGGCCCAAGGTGCTGCTGCTGGATGAGCCAATGGGTGCGCTGGACAAGAAGCTGCGCTCACAGATGCAGCTGGAGCTGGTGGAGATCATCGAACGTGTCGGCGTAACCTGCATCATGGTGACCCACGATCAGGAAGAGGCCATGACCATGGCCCAGCGCATCGCCATCATGCATCAGGGCTGGATCGCCCAGGTCGGCACGCCGATGGACATCTACGAAAGCCCGTTGAGTCGCCATGTGGCCGAATTCATCGGCAGCGTGAACATCTTCGAAGGCGAGATCACCGCCGACATGGAAGACCACGCCATCATCCACTGCGACTGTCTGGATCATCCAATCTACGTGGGCCACGGTATTTCCACCCGCGCGCAGGACAAGAACATCATCTACGCGCTGCGCCCGGAAAAGGTCTGGGTCTCGACCGAAAAACCCGAAAACGAGCACAACTGGTCGCACGGTGAAGTACACGACATCGCCTATCTGGGCGGGCACTCGGTGTATTACATCAAGCTCGACAGCGGCAAGATCGTGCAGGCCTTCATGGCCAACTCCGAGCGCCGCCTGCCCCGTCCCACCTGGGAGGACGAGGTCTACATCAGCTGGGAAGACGATAGCGGGGTCATTCTGCACTCATGAAAACGCCATCGCTCTCACGACTACTGCCGAGCGGGCGCCTGTGGGTCATCAGCGTGCCCTACCTGTGGCTGCTGCTGTTTTTCCTGCTGCCCTTCGCCATCGTACTGAAGATCAGCTTTTCACAGGCGGCGATCGCCATCCCGCCCTACGACCCGATCTTTCAGTACGTCGAGCAAACGCTCAACGTGGTGCTCAATTTCGGCAACTACATCTTCCTCTCGCAGGATGGCCTGTATCTCGCCGCATACCTGGGCTCGCTGCAAATAGCCTTCTTCTCGACGCTCATCTGCCTGCTGGTGGGCTACCCGATGGCTTACGCCATCGCCCGCGCGCCCAAGGACAAACAGCTGGTTTACCTGCTGCTGGTGATGATGCCGACCTGGACCGCCATTCTGATTCGGGTATACGCCTGGATGGGCATTCTCAGCAACAACGGCCTGCTCAACAGCGCGCTGCTGTATATCGGCCTGATCGACCAGCCACTGCAAATCCTCAACACCAACATCGCGGTGTATATCGGTGTGGTCTACGCCTACCTGCCGTTCATGATTCTGCCGCTGTACGCTAACCTGGTGAAGCATGACAACAGCCTGCTGGAAGCGGCAATGGATCTGGGCGCCGGCAAGGTCAAGGCGTTCTGGAGCATCACCGTGCCCCTGTCCAAGAGCGGCATCATCGCCGGCTCCATGCTGGTGTTCATTCCGGTGGTCGGTGAGTTCGTGATCCCCGAGCTGCTGGGCGGCCCGGAAACCCTGATGATCGGTAAGGTGCTGTGGCAGGAATTCTTCAACAACCGTGACTGGCCGGTAGCCTCCGCCCTGGCGATCGTGATGCTGCTGATCCTGATCGTGCCGCTGATCCTGTTCCACTATAACCAGGCCAAGGAAATGGAGAAGAAGTCATGAGCAAGCGCCCCGGTTTCTCCACCCTCATGCTCTGGCTCGGCCTGGCCTTCATCTACATTCCGATGATCATTCTGGTGATCTACTCGTTCAACGCCTCACGTCTGGTCACCGTGTGGGGCGGTTGGTCGGTGCACTGGTACGTCGGCCTGCTGGACAACACCCAGCTGATGAACGCGGTCAAGCGCAGCCTGCAGATCGCCTTCTTCACCGCCTGCGCCGCGGTCTGTCTGGGCACGCTGGCAGCCTTTGTCATGACCCGTATCAAGCGCTTCCGTGGTCGCACCATGTTCTCGGGGCTGGTCACCGCACCACTGGTAATGCCCGAGGTAATCACCGGTCTGTCGTTGCTGCTGCTGTTTGTCGCCATGGCACAGATGATCGGCTGGCCCGCTGAGCGCGGCATGGTGACCATCTGGATCGCCCACGTCACCTTCTGTACCTCCTACGTAGCCGTGGTGGTCAGCGGTCGCCTGAGCGAGCTGGATCAGTCGATCGAGGAAGCCGCCATGGACCTGGGCGCGCGCCCGTGGAAAACCTTTCTGCTGATCACCGTCCCCATGATTGCACCCTCGATTGCGGCCGGCTGGTTACTGTCCTTCACCCTGTCGCTGGATGATCTGGTGCTCGCCAGCTTCGTTTCCGGCCCTGGCTCAACCACTCTGCCAATGGAAGTGTTCTCGTCGGTGCGCCTGGGCGTGAAGCCCGAGATCAATGCCATTGCCAGCGTGATCCTGCTCGCCGTGTCGCTGTTCACTCTGCTCGCCTGGTTCATCGCGCGCAGCGCCGACAAGCGCCGCGCACAGCCGCCAGAAGAAGACGAAAGCGTCAGCTGGCAGTCGGTAATCGAAAGCCGCCGCAACTAGGCGCCAGCAGCCTGCTGACGGGCGGCGTCGCAACGGACCCGCCCGTCAGCTTTACCCCGCCCCCAAGGCCAGCTTCGCCCGCCCCGTACGCCTACCTCCCCCGGTTGAAAAAACAGTTGGCATTTGCTGCGTTGGCGTTTACTCTACGCGTGTGAATGAACATTCATTCACACGCGTTGCAGTTTCGCATGTTTGCGCCGAGGCGTCGCTGTGCGTGCTGTACAAACCAGCGATAGTGGTTAGAATGCGCGAATGAATACTCATTCAAACTCCGAAAAAGTCTCCCGTCCGCGTATCAAGGACAAGCGTCAGGCGATTCTCGACGCGGCCTTGAAAGTGTTCGCCGAGGGCGGCGTAAACGGCGTGCCCATGCCCGCCCTGGCCGAACAGGCACAGGTGGGTACCGGTACCATCTATCGCTATTTCAGCAGCAAGGAAGCCCTGGTCAACGAGCTGTTTCGTGAACAGAAGCGCGCTACCAGCAAGCGGTTGTATAGCGGGCTTGATCAGACGCTGCCGGCAAAAAGCCTGTTTGCCATCGTTTGGCAACGCATGGCCGACTTCAGCCGCAGCGATCCGGACGCCTACATGTTCATGGAGCTGCAGGATCACCGGCCCTATCTCGATGATGAAAGCCGCGCGCTGGAAAAAAAGGTGCTGCAGCCAATCGTCGAACGCTACCGGCAATTGCAGCACGAGGGGTTGTTTCGCAGCGATGTGCGCGCCGAAGTGTTGATGAGCATGGTATGGGGCGCTTTCGTGAACTTGATCAGAGCCGAACGTGACGGTCATCTGCACCTGCAGCAAAGCGACATAGACGCCGCTTTCAATGCCTGCTGGGGCCTGTGTACCGGCTGACAGATCCTTGCTGCTTCACCAACAACAATAGGCAGGCAAATGAACAAGGCAGCAAAATCCATCAGCGCGCTGGGCCTCGCCGCAGCGCTTAACGGAGGCGTCATGGCCGGAGAAGTTGAAGACGAGTTCATGCAGATGATCGAGAGCGGTGATGCCTATTCGGCAGAGACCCTGATGCCGCTGTTCGAGCAACTGGAAGCGGTCGATACCGACTTCATGGTTGGCACCTGGCACGGCGGCAAATTCGATGGCGGCAAAGAACCTGACCCGCTGAACTGGTATGGCAAACGCTTTACCTCGCGCAGTGATGTCGAGCCACTGCTGTTTACTGCGCCGGACGGCTCGGTGCAGACCTACACCAAGATGGGCGGCGCACAGATGCGCGAGATCCAGTTTGGCGACAAGGTTTCCGCCGCGCTGATCTATGATCAGCACCCGATCATGGACTACTTCCGCAAGGTCAACGACGACGTGGTGATCGGCCTCGGCGACATCAAGGGTAAGCCTCTGGACTTCTTCTTCCATCTGACCCGCGACAAATAACCTGCAGGCGGTACTCCGACGCTGCGTCACAGCGCAAATCGGGGTAGCATGTGGCATCGCCAACGCCGGCTTACGCCGGCGTTTTTCTGCCACCCGTCTGGAGAATGCACCCCGTGTCCAAACTGGTCCCCGCCATCGATCCCGATGGCCTGCTCGAATACTCCGTGGTTTTCACCGACCGCTCCCTGAACCACATGTCCCAGACCTTTCAGCAGGTCATGCTCGACATATCCAGTACCCTAAAAGGTGTATATAACGCCAACGCGGTGGCCGTAGTGCCCGGCGGCGGCACCTTTGGCATGGAAGCGGTCGCTCGCCAGTTTGCCCAGGACAAAAAGTGTCTGGTCATTCGCAACGGCTGGTTCAGCTATCGCTGGAGCCAGATTTTCGAGATGGGCCGCATTCCGGCCAGCGAAACCGTGCTCAAGGCGAGCAAATCAGACGCCAGTAGCCAGCCCGAGTTTGCCCCCGCCGCGATTGCAGACGTGGTGGCGGAAATTCGCGCCAACAAGCCCGAGGTGGTGTTTGCCCCGCACGTGGAAACCGCGGCCGGGATTATCCTGCCGGATGACTACCTGCGCGCCGTCGCCGACGCGGTACACGAGGTAGGCGGCCTGTTTGTGCTCGACTGCGTCGCTTCCGGTACTGTTTGGGTGGATATGCAGGCCTGCGGCATTGACGTGCTGATCAGCGCACCGCAGAAAGGCTGGAGCGCGTCGCCTTGCAGCGCCCTGGTGATGTTCAGCGAACGCGCCGAAAAAGCACTGGAAACCACGACCAGCAGCAGTTTTGCCGCCGACCTGAAAAAGTGGCGACAGATCATGCAGGCCTACGAAAACGGCGGCCACGCCTACCACGCCACCATGCCAACCGATGCCCTGAAGGCGTTTCGCGACACCATGCTGGAAACCCGTGACTATGGCTTCGAGAAGGTAAAACAGGAGCAATTGGAGCTGGGCCGCACGGTGCGCGAGCTGATGCGCGACAAGGGCTTCAAGAGCGTCGCCGCCGACGGCTTCGGCGCGCCCGGTGTAGTGGTCAGCTACACCAGCGAAGATGGCCTGCAAAGTGGCAAGGCGTTTGGCGCACTTGGCCTGCAAACGGCTGCCGGCGTACCGCTGATGTGCGACGAGCCGGAAAGCTTCAAGACCTTCCGTATCGGCCTGTTTGGACTCGACAAGCTGCACAACATCGACCGCACTGTGCTGACACTCAAGCACGCGCTGGAAGCGCTCTAGAGGTGCGCTAGCGCGTCCGCAGCTACAAGCTACAAGCAGACCCGGCCTTGGTGCCGGGTTTTGTTTTGGTGCTGGAAGCTGGAAGCGATCAGGCTGGTGGCTGCTTCAAGCTTGACCCTACTTCACAAAAAACCCACCCGAGCGGGTTTGCTTGTAGCTTGAGGCTCGTAGCTTGCGGCTGGCTGCGTTTAGCCCTTGGGCTGCTGCGCCATGATCTCTTCCATCTTCAGCCCGGTCAGGCCGTGGATGGTGCGCCAAATGTAGAAGAGGATGCCCATCATCATGATCATCGAGGGAATGGCGATCATCGGGTAGCTGACCAGGGTCATTTGCCCCAGCTCTTCGTTGAAGGCTTCGGTGCCAGCCGGACTGACAACGATCCACTTGGCAACGATGTAGTTCATGACCGACGAGAAGAAGAAAGTACCCGCCAGAAAGTAGGTGGCGCGGGACAGGCGCTGGTTGAAGATATCCACCAGGCCGCGTTCCTGCAGGCGCTCCTGCACGCGCGCGACGTTGATCACCTTCTCGTTGTACAGCAGCGTACGAATCAGCGGGTAGCGGGTGCGGGTAGAGACCAGCACGGCAATACCGATGACGCCCGGCACGGCAGCTTCCTTGACCGCCAGCCACTGCGGATCGAGCTTGAGCAGGCCGATACCGCCCGTCAGCAGCACGCTGACTACCCCCAGCAGGGCAATGAAGTTGAATTTGCGGTACTGGATCAGCTCGAACAAGCCCCAGCAGACCGGGAAGGCGAGCGCCAGAATCAGCGCATTCGTAGCGCCCAGATTGGCCTCACCGCTGAACTTCATGAGAATGATGGAGGGCAACAATATGCTGACCAGCAGGTCGACCATCGGGCGGGGTTTGTGTTGCGGTGTGACGGTGTTCGCTTCAGTCATGGGGAAAGCGGCAATCTCGGCGGCGAATAAAAAAACATCATACACCTGCCATCTGGTCGCTCACAGCCCGCCGCGACCAGATAAACAGCCTGTTCAACCGAGAATCGAGTAAACCAGATAGCCGGTATAGCCCACGTAAGCGCACATCAACAGCGCCCCTTCCGGTCGACTGACCTGCCCTTCACGCCCGCGCCGGGCAAAGCCCATGGCAAACAGCGCCAGGGTCAACGCAAACATCACCACCCAGTCACGCTGCAACACCTCCGGCTCCACCGCCAGCGGTGAGATGCCAGCGGCGATACCGACCACCGCCAGGGTATTGAACAGGCCAGAGCCGATCACGTTACCCAGCGCCAGATCGTGCTCGTTACGTCGAATCGCCGCCAGCGAGGAGGCCAACTCCGGTAGCGAGGTACCCACGGCAACCACGGTCAGGCCGATGATCAGGTCGCTGACGCCCATGCTTTCCGCGATGTAAACCGCGCCCCAGACCAGTACCCGCGAGCTGACAATCAACAGCACCAGCCCCAAGACCAACCAGAAAATCGCCTTGCCCAGCGGCATCGCGTGGCTGGCCACTTCGCCTTCATAGTCTTCTGCGAGACTGTCACCGCGCCCACGCAGCCCCTGCACGATAGACCAGCCCATGATCAGGAAGAACACGCCGAGCAGCACCCAGGCGTCCAGGCGCGACAAATGACCGTCGATCAGTTGATAGCCCACCAGCAGGGTGATCGCCAGCAGGATCGGCAGTTCCTTGCGAATAACCTGGGAGTGCACCTTGATCGGACTGATCACCGCCACCAGACCAATGATCAACGCGATATTGGTGATGTTGGAGCCAAACGCATTACCCAGCGCCAGGCCGGGATTGCCCTGCCCTGCCGCCAGGGCAGAAACCACCATTTCGGGGGCCGAGGTACCAAAGCCGATAATCAGCATGCCGATCAGCAGCGGCGGCATGCCGGCATGGTTGGCGGTCGCCGAGGCGCCATCCACAAAGCGATCGGCACTCCAGACCAACAATGCCAAACCTGCTATTACCGCCGCAATTGCCAACAACATTGTCAATACCCGCTATTAATTAAGAAGGCGCCATTATCAGGTAAAGCACGGCGGGGTAACAGGGGCGCTGAAAACAGCTTTGTAGCAAATCATTCAATACTGAGCAGTCCCGCCGATAACCTGTAGAATCGCCCGCCGCGCGCAGCATGCCCACTCGGCTTGCCTGTGAGCGACAGTCCGCCCAGGCTCAAGGAATGGCCGGCCACCCACACGTCTAGAGGTTCTACCATGGCTCTGAACAGCTCGCTCCGCCACCAGACTCTGTTGCTTATGGGCGGCAGTTTGGCCCTCATGCTGGTGGTGGCACTTGCCATCGTCAGCTCACTTGCCGGCAGCGTCGGCAGCTACCGCGACCTGCTGCAAAACCCGGTCTCCGCCGCCACCCTGATCAACCAGTCCAACGTACATTTCAAGGAGCAGGTGCAGGAGTGGAAGAACGTGTTGCTGCGTGGCAGCAATGCCGAGGATCAACGCAAGTACTGGGCACAGTTCGAGACCAGCGAGCAGGCCGTACAGGATGAACTGAAAAAAATACTGACACTGGACATCAGCGCGGACATACGGACCAAGGTCGAGCAACTGCTGCGCCAGCATCAAACGCTGGCCGCAGGCTATCGCACCAGCCGTGACGCCTTCATTGCGTCCGGACTGGATCCGCTCGCCGGGGACCGCAGCGCCCGCGGTATTGATCGCGAGGTCGGCGAGCAGATGCAGGAACTCTCTGCCAGCCTCAACGAGACTGCGCGCAGCGAAAGCGCGGCGATCAACCAAGCCGCCAGCCGCACAGTCTGGGTCGGCCTGGTACTGCTGTGCGTTGCAGCGCTGGTGATTGGCCTGCTCAGCCTGTGGTTGGTGAACCGCCGGCTGGTCAATCCGATCACGCTGCTGATTCGGCAGATCGATCAACTGAGTGAAGGCCGCATGGGCGCGCCGATTCACACCGAACGCCGCGACGAGCTGGGCACCCTCGCCCGCGCGGCGAACCAGTTGCGCAGCTTTCTCGGTGACACCTTCAGTCAGTTGCAACGCAGCACCACCGAGCTGGACCGCGCCAGTGGCGAGCTGAACACCATAGCTACACGCATGGCACAGGGCAGCCGCGATCAGTTCTCGCGCACCGACCAGGTTGCGACTGCCATGCAGGAAATGTCCGCCTCTGCCGCCGAAGTCGCACAGCACGCCTCGGCGGCAGCCCGCGCCGCGGATGAGGCCGACAGCAACGCGCAGGACGGCGGCCAGGTGATGCAGCAGACCATCAAGGGCATGCAGGAAATGCTGCAGCAGATCACCCACACAACCGAGGTCATCCGTCGTCTGGAAGGCGACAGCAACCGCATTGGCAAGGTACTGGATGTCATTCAGGGCATTGCCGAACAGACCAACCTGCTGGCGCTGAATGCCGCAATCGAAGCGGCGCGGGCTGGTGAAGCGGGCCGTGGTTTTGCGGTCGTGGCCGACGAGGTCCGCACCCTCGCGCAGCGTACCGCCGAGTCCACCGCCGAAATCCAGCAGATCATCAACAACGTACAAAGCGGCGCACTCGAAGCGGTGAAAGCCATTGAAAACGGCCAATCGCGCAGCGAGAGCAGCATGACTCAGGTGACTCTGGCCGGTGATCGCCTGGGGCAGATAACCCAGGCCATCGAATCGATACGCGATATGAACCGGCAGATTTCCACCGCCGCAGACGAGCAGACCAGCGTGGCGGAAGATATCTCGCGCAACATCACCGAGATTACCGATATCGCCAGCGCCAATCAGACCCAGGTCGACAACACCTCACGGGCCAGCCAGACCCTGCATGGCTTGTCCGGCGAGCTCAGCGCCCTGACCCAGCGCCTCTCCGCGTAATGACAATGCGGGTGGCCGCGGCCACCCGCATTAAGGTCAGGCGCTGACGGCTGCCGCCTGCTTCTGCTTTTCTTCTTCGTAGAGCTCTTTCTTCGACAGTTTGCCGACTGGTGTCTTCGGCAGTTCCGCGCGAATCTCCATGCTCTGCAAGCGCTCGTGCTTGCCCAGTCGGCTGGCCAGAAACGCCTGCAGGGTTTCAAAGCTGAATGGCTCGGTACCGCCTTTCAACTTGATGAACGCCTTCGGCGCCTGGCCGCGGTAGGCGTCGGCCACGCCGATCACCGAGACTTCCTCAACGCCCGGAAATTCGTAGATAGCCTCTTCAATGGTGCGCGGATACACGTTGTAACCGCTGCAGAGGATCATGTCCTTGGTGCGATCAACGATATACACAAAGCCATCGGCGTCCATGTAACCGATATCGCCGGTACGCAGGTAGCCGTCACTGGTCATGGCTTCAGCCGTGGCATCGGGACGACGCCAATAACCAGCGGTGATGTTCGGCCCCTTGATACAGACCTCACCCTTCTCGCCCACCGGCAATTCGGTTTCACCGCCATCAAGCGGCAGAATGCGGATATGCGCGCCCGGCACCGGTACGCCGCAGGACCCAGGGCGCGGCGCGGCGTCCTTGGGTGTGAAGGTGCCGGTAGTGGTGGTCTCGGTCATGCCCCAGCCCTCGCGCAGCGTACAGCCAGAGCGATTGAAGTACTGCTGCTGCACCTCGACCGGCAGCGGCGCGCCGCCGGAGTTGGACATTTTCAGCGACGACAGATCGTAATCAGCCGTCGCCGGATGGCTGAGCAAACCAATAAACATGGTCGGCACGCCGGGGAAAGTGGTGATGCGGTTCTCGCTGATTTCCTTGAGCACGCTGAGCACGTCAAAACGCGGGTGCAGGTACAGCTCGGCAGCCGCACGCAGGCCGAAAATCATGTTTACCATCAAGGCGTAAATATGAAACGGCGGTAACACCGCCAGCACCCGCTCCTGCCCCGGCTCTACCGCCGCGCTCAGCACCTCGCGCAGCTGCGCGCAGGAGGCGGTGATATTGCCATGGGTGAGCATCGCGCCTTTGGGCACGCCGGTGGTGCCACCGGTGTATTGCAGCACGGCCAGGCAGGTATTCGGGTCGTCGAGGGCGTACGTTTGGTAGTCGCCCTGGTTGTCGAGTAACTGCGCAAAGCTGCTGCACTCGGCGCCGAGCTGCGGTGCTGCCTGCGGCCCCAGCAGGTCGCGTTGTTCCGCCGTCGCGCTGGTGCAGAACTCGGTCAACTCACCCACCACCAGATGGCGGAGCCGGGTACGTGCCAGCAAGGTAGCCATGCGCGGATAGAAGGCCTGCAAGCCCAGCGTGACCATGATGTCGGTCTCGCTGTCTTCAATCTTGTGCTCCAGCGTGCGCTCGGCGTCCAGTGGCGAATAGTTGACCACTGTGCCGCCCGCCCGTAGCACGCCGAGAAAGCTGATGAAGTAGTGGGGGCAGTTCGGCAGGTACAAGCCCACGTGTACACCGGGTTTGACCCCCAGTAGCTGAAAGCCGCGTGCCGCCTGCGCAACCTTGTGGCTCAACTCACGGTAGCTCATCTTGCTGCCAAAGAAATCGATGGCCGAATTATCCGGAAATTCAGCCACCGCGGCATCCAGCAGGGCCGGAATCGGTTGTGGGTCAAACGGCAGATCCCAACGGACGTTTTCGGGATAGGACGGTATCCAGCGCGGTGCAGTAGCCACAGACAGTGCCTCCAGATCGGAATTCAGCCCGGACATCGGCGCGCCGTGTCAGGCAGTTTTATTTTGTCTCAAGGTAGACTCACAATCGCCTCAGGAGAACCCATATCCATTGCAGATATGTCGCTCCATAGGTGGCACATCGGCCTGTCGCGCGCACGACAATGTCAGACCGACACGAAGGGCACGCAAGGCCCTTGCCCCGTAACCGGGCAACAGGCTATATAGGGCGGTCAAAACAACAACTGCCCCACTCGGACTTTCCATGCGTAAACGCCTTGTACCGATCCTGATCATCGCCGTTGGGATCGTCATCTTCATCCTGCTGCGCCTGACCCGTGATGAGCCAGCTCCGATCGGCTCGCTGGAGCGCAGCTGGCGGGTGGCCACCGAGGTCATCCAGCCGGACGCTTTCGCCCCGCGGCTGACGCTCTATGGCGAGCTGGAATCGCCGCTGCTGTTTACCGTGGTTGCGCCCATGGCCGGTCGCGTCGCCGCACTACCGGCACAGGACGGTGAGCAGGTAGCCGAAGGCCAGTTGCTGATGGCCCTGGACGAAGCCGATATTGCGCCGCGCGTAGCGCAGGCCGAAGCCGACCTGGCCGATGCCCAGGCGCAACTGCAGAGCGAACAGACCGCCCATCAGAACGACCTGCGCGCGCTCAAGCTGGAGCAGCGCATCCAGGCCAACGCGCAGACCAACGTCGGGCGAGTCGAGCAGTTGATTACCCGTGGCGCCCTGCCCGCCGCCGACCTGGAAAACAGCAAAGACGCGCTGGACCGCGCCGCACTGACGGTGGCCAACCGGCAGCGCAGCATCAACAATTACCCTTCGCGCCTCAAGGCCGCACAGGCACGGGTGGACCGCGCCCAAGCGACCTTTGACAGCATGCAGCGCGATGCCGAGCGCAGCCGTTTTACCGCCCCGTTCGATGGCCTTGTCGGCAACGTACAGGCGGCAGTGGGTGACCAGGTCAATGCCAACGCTGCCCTGCTCGACTTCTATCCGCTGCAGGGCATGGAGCTGCGCGCCGTGGTGCCGCAGGTGCACAGCCAGAGTTTCATGCAGGCGTTGCAGGATGGCGGCCAGTTGCAGGCGCGCAGCCTGGATCTGGAACCGGCCATTACCCTGACCCTCAAGCGCATCGCCGGCCAGGCCGACGCGCGCGGCGTAGAGGCCATCTTCAGCGTCGACCAGCCACAACCCGGCCTGCGCCTGGGCAACCTGCTGGCGATCAGCGTGGCCCGCCCGGTACGCGATGACAGCGTCGCCCTGCCCTACAGCGCGCTCTACGGCAACGACACCCTGTATCAGGTGCTCGATGGCCGCCTACAGCGCATTGAAGTGCAGCGCGTAGGCGAGACCCTGAACGAACAGGGTGAGCGCCGCGTGCTGGTGCGCTCGCCCAAACTGAGCGGCGGCATGGAGATCGTCACCACCCATCTGCCCAATGCGGTTCAGGGACTCAAGGTGGATACCGGCGCAGCGGCACCCGAGGCGGACGCCAGCACAGGGCCACGGCCATGAGCGAGAGCAGCCCACTGGCGTTTTTTGTTCGCCACAAGGTGGCCGCCAATCTGCTGATGCTGGTCATGCTGATGGGCGGCATGCTCGGCCTCAGCCGCATGAATATCCAGTTCTTCCCGACCTTCGCGCTCGACTTTGTCACCATCCGCGTGGTCTGGAATGGTGCCGCCGCCGAGGATATCGAGCAGGCCATCACCATTCCGCTGGAGCAGCGCCTGCGCAGCATCCAGAACCTGAAGAACATGACCTCGACCTCGGCCCAGGGTGTCTCCAGCATCACCCTGGAGTTCCGCGAGGGCACCGATCCGGTGGTGGCGCTGGACGACGCGCGCCAACAGGTCGACGAATTCCGCAATCTGCCCGCCGACGCCGAAAAACCCGAGGTAGTGCGCGTCGCCCGCTACGACCCCATCGCCAAGTTGCTGCTGTACGGGCCTTACGCCCCGCATGAGCTGCGCACCATTGCCAACCGGCTGGAAGACGACCTGCTCACCAGCGGCATCGACCGCATCGAGATCGCCGGCCTGCCGGAGCAGCAGATCAGTATCGAGATCCCCAATACCACCCTGCAACGCCTCGGCCTGTCGCTTGATCAGGTCGCCGACCGGGTCAACGCCGAATCTCGCGATCTACCCGCCGGCCAGGCCGGCGAGCAGGACTCTGCGCGTGAATTGCGCGCCATTGAGCAGCGCCGCGACGCCGAAGAGTTTGCCAACATTCCGCTGCAACCCAACGGCATCAGCCACCTGCGCCTGGGCGACATCGCCGAGATCCGGCAGGAGCCGCGGCGCAACCAGGTATTGCTGCGCTACGCTGGCCAGCCGGCGGTAGAACTGTCGCTGCAACGCGCCGAAGACGGCGACTCACTGGAAGCCGCGCAAGCTCTCAATGCCTGGCTGGAGCGCGTACAGCCCAGCCTGCCGCCAGAACTGAAGATCCACGTTTACGACCAGGCCTGGCAGTTGATCAATGACCGTATCAGCCTGTTGGTGAACAACGGCCTGGGTGGCCTGGTGCTGGTAATGGTGTTGCTGTACCTGTTCCTGCCCGCACGGGTGGCGCTCTGGGTCGCGGTGGGCATTCCCACCGCGTTTCTTGCGGCCATGGCGGTGTTCTGGCTGATTGGTGGCTCGATCAACATGATCTCCCTGTTCGCGCTGATCATGGCGCTGGGGGTGATCGTCGATGATGCCATCGTCGTGGGTGAAGATGCCGACGCGCACTTCCGTGGCGGCGAGCAGCCGCAGCGCGCCTCCGAAGGCGCCGCCAAACGCATGCTCTGGCCGGTAGTGGCTTCGTCGCTGACCACCATCGCGGCGTTCATGCCCCTGCTGATGGTCGGCGGCATCTTTGGCAACATTCTCGGCGACATTCCCACCGTGATGATCTGCGTGTTGATCGCCTCGCTGCTGGAATGCTTTGTGGTGCTGCCGCACCACCTGCGTTCGGCCTTCCAGCCGAGCAGCAAAAAGGCGCCTGGCACCTCCCGCAGCGCGCGCCTGGTCGCGCGCATCGACGGCGTGCGTGAGCGCTTCGACAGCGGCTTCAACCGCTTCCGCGATGGCCGCTTCCGGCGCTTCTCGCAGCTTGCGCTGCGTTATCGCGGCGCCACCCTTGCCAGTGCACTGGTCGCGGTCATGCTCACCATTGGCTTGATGAGCAGCGGCCGTATCGGCTTCAGTTTTTTCCCCACCCCCGAGCCGCAGATGTTGCAGGCCAACGTCAGTTTTGTCGCCGGCACGCCGCGCGACACCATGGTCCGCTTCATGCGGCACCTGGAACAGACCCTGGAGCAGACCGAAAGCGAGCTGGGCGGTGACCTGATCCTCACCGCGGTGACCCGCCAAGGTCAGGTCATCAGTGAGAACGCCGGCGCGCGGCAAGGCGACAACCTGGGCGCCATGCTGATCGAAATGGTCTCGCCGGATCACCGCACGGTGCGCAACAAGGCATTTATTCGCGCCTGGCGTGAACGCATCCATCTGGTACCCGGCATCGACCAGCTGAACATCACCGAGCAGGCCGGCGGCCCGCCCGGCAAGGATGTGGATGTACGTCTGACCGGCAGCGATCCCGAGCAATTGAAGAACGCCGCCGAGGCACTGTCGATCATGATAGGGTCGATCGAAGGCGTGCTCAGCACCGAAGACGATATGTCCTGGGGCCGCGAGCAGCTGGTTTACAGCCTGACCCCCTACGGCCAATCGCTGGGCCTGAGCATCCAGAGCGTCGGGCGCCAGCTGCGCGCCGCCTATGACGGCCGCCTGGCGCAGATCTATCAGGAAGACCAGGACGAGATCGAGGTGCGCGTGCAACTGCCGCGCAGTGAGCGCGAAAGCCTTGCCAGCCTGAACGAACTGAGTATTCGCCTGGATGACGGGCGCTTCGTACCGCTCGGCCAGGTGGTGCAATTCGGCAATAACCAGGGCTTTGAGGCGCTGCGCCATGCCGATGGCATGCTCGCCACCGATGTCACGGCAGATATCGACCTGTCGCAAACCACCGCCGGCCAGGTGCTGAACAGCATCAGCCGCGAACTGCCGGCGCTGAGCAGCCAGTACAACGTGCGCTATAGCTTTGAGGGGCGCTCGGTCGACCAGCAGGAAACCATGTCCGACATGGGCACCGGCCTGATCATCGGCCTACTGCTGATGTACGCGGTACTGGTGTGGGTGTTCTCGTCGTGGAGCACACCGCTGATCGTCATGTCGGTCATCCCGCTGGCGCTGGTCGGGGCCGTGCTGGGCCATTGGGTGATGGGCCTGAATCTGACGATTCTGTCGTTGTTCGGCCTGTTTGGCCTGTCCGGCATCGTGGTGAACAACTCGATCATTCTGGTCAGCTTCTACCAGGAGCAGCGCAAGCGCGGGTTGGCGGTCAACGAGGCACTCAACGAAGCCGTAGTGCAGCGCCTGCGCGCGGTACTGCTGACATCCCTGACCACCATCGGCGGGTTGCTGCCGCTGCTGTTCGAGACCTCGTTGCAGGCACAATTCCTGATCCCGATGGCAACGTCCATCGCGTTCGGCCTGGGCTTCTCTACCCTGCTGGTGTTGATGGTCGTACCCGCGTTGTTGTCATTGCTGGAGGGCTGGAAGGAGCGGCGTGAGCAAAGGCGCACGGAAGCACCTGCAAGCTGATTGGCTAGAGCAAAAACGGCTCCCAAGCGGAGCCGTCGGACGTGTGGGTTGCAGCTACATTAAATCAGCAAGGCGGAGTGTATTGCTGATTTCCAATTTCGCCCTCACTGCGAGCTGGGGGAGATGCTTATCCATTTCCCCCAACACCCCCTAGGACACCCCAACTACGCGGCCCTGCGGGTTCGCTGCGTTGCTCGCCCGCGTAGACGGGGCCATGGGGGCGTGCACACTCGCATGACGATGGTCAGGCTCGCTTACACAGAAACGGCTCCCGCAGGAGCCGTTTCTGTGTAGCTTTTAGCTAGAAAGCTTACTTCTTGGTCACTTCCAACGTCTTGGTGATCGCCGCGACCGCCGAGCCAATATTGCTCAGTTCCGCCGGCAGAATCATGGTGTTGTTGGTTTGCGCCAGCTTGCCGAACTCCTTCACGTACTGCTCGGCAACGCGCAGCGATACCGCTTCCTGGCCGCCTGCGGTATTGATCGCCTCGGCGACACGGCGCAAACCTTCTGCGGTCGCAGTCGCGATCAGCTCGATCTCACGGGCCTTACCTTCGGCTTCGTTGATCTGGCGCTGCTTGTCGGCTTCGGACAGGTTGATGGTTTCCTGCTTCTGACCTTCGGACACGTTGATCTTGGCTTCACGTTCACCCTCGGACTGGGCGACAACCGCGCGACGCTCCCGCTCGGCGCGCATCTGTTTTTCCAGCGCATCGAGGATGGTAGCCGGCAGCTCGATGTCGGCGATCTCGTAACGCAGCACCTTCACACCCCAGGGCTTGGCTGCTTCGTCCAGCGCCTCGACCACCTGTACGTTGATGGTTTCGCGCTCCTCAAAGGTCTTGTCCAGATCGATCTTGCCGACTACCGAACGCAGGGTGGTTTGCGCCAATTGCATGGAAGCGTAGCGGTAATCATTGATGCCGTAACTGGCCAGTTTGGGGTCGACCACCTGCAGGTAGAGCACACCGTCTACCACGACCTGAATATTGTCGCGGGTAACGCAGGCCTGGCTGGGCACGTCGATCGCTTCTTCCTTGAGCGTGTGCTTGTAGGAAACGCGGTCGACAAAGGGGATCAACAGGTGAAAGCCGGCTTCCAGGGTCTTGGCGTATTTGCCCAAGCGCTCGACAATAAAGGCCGAACGCTGCGGCACGATGCGCGCAGTTTTGGCCAGGGCAACGATGACCAGGACCAGAAACGCGAGTGAAAGAATTGTGGCGATTTCCATGCTTAAACTTCCTTGAACGGGGGTGTTTTAGGGTTGGTTCGGGCGCTGGGCACTGACCTGCAGAACGATGCCGCTGTGGTTGACCACCCAGGCCGTGTCCCCGGCCTTCAGCGATTCGTCCGACTCGGCATCCCACTTGGCGCCATTGAGCTGCACATGGCCAATACCGGCGGCGAAGTCGGTCAACACGGCAACGCGTACGCCCAGCAAACCGGCATCGTCCTGATCGCGGGCGGCGAGGTCAGCCTCGCTGCCGCGTAGCCAGCGCTTGAAGTGACGCCGCAGATACCACAGCGCTAGCACGCTGATCAGCGCGAACAACACCAGTTGATAGGGCAAGCTGTCGATCACGCCAAACAGGGTCAGCAGGCCGACCACCAATGCACCTATGCCAAAGAACACCGCCACCATCGCGGGGATGAAGAACTCCGACAGTAACAGGGCCAGGCCCAGCAACAGCCAGAATGCGTAGCTCGTCAAATATCCAGTCAACATTTTGCCGTCCTTAACATGCAGCGCCGCCAGTACAACGGCCTGCCCGGAGAGTACCAGATTGCCCCTGCGAATGCGCCGCCGGCGGCGCCCTCACGCGCCCAAGCCTGTCACTACCGGTCAGCTTTGTTAAGCTGTTGGCAAACCACAGGGAGTGACACATGCCTTTACGACTAATCCAGCTGTGCCTGTTTCTCATGCTGAGCACCGCCGCCAGCTTCGCTCAGGCCAAAATACTGCAAGTGGGCATTACCGAAGTGCCGCCCTTCGTGATCAAAACCGAGCAGGGCGAATGGGAAGGTATCAGCATCGACCTGTGGCGTGCGATTGCCCGCGAGCAGCAACTGGAATACGAGTGGGTGCCGCTGTCATTTGCCGAGCTGCTCAGCCAGGTTGAAAGCGGAAAGATCGACGTGGCCGTCGGCGCCCTGACCATGACCGCCGACCGTGAAGCAGCATTCGATTTCAGCCACCCCTTCTATCAGACCGGGCTGTCGATCGGCGTACCGCACACTCCCAAGCACGGCATACTGCAAAGTCTCAAAGCGCTGTTCAGCTGGGAGTTTCTCAGCGTCATCGTGGCGCTCGGGCTGTTGCTGTTTGCCGTCGGTGTGGTGCTCTGGGTTTGCGAGCGGCGCGCCAACCCGGAACAGTTTGGCGGCAAGGCCAGTGAGGGCATTGGCGCCAGCTTCTGGTGGGCCGCCGTGACCATGACGACCGTAGGCTATGGCGACAAGGCGCCGGTCACCCTGGCCGGCCGGCTGGTGGCGCTGGTGTGGATGTTTGCCGGCTTGATCATGGTTGCGAGTTTTACCGCCGCCATAACCTCGTCCCTCACCGTCAGCAATCTGCAATACCAGATCGGCGGACCGCAGGACCTGCCTGGCAGCACCGTGGCCACCATCCCCAACACCGCCAGCGCACGCTATCTGCAAGACAACCACGTGGTGCATCGCGACTACCCCAGCCTCAGCGAGGCCATGCAATCGGTGCTCGATGGCACGACCGACGCCGTGGTTTACGACCGGCCATTACTGCAATTTCGCAATCAGCAACTGGGCGACAAACGGCTGGATCTGGTACCGGCGGTGTTCGAACAGCAGCTCTACGCACTGGCACTGCCCGCAGGCAGCAAACTGCGCGAGGCTATCAGTGAAGAAATTCTGCGCATCACCGAGTCCGATGAATGGCGCTCAATTCAGGCCGGCTACCTCGAGCAAGCTGAATAAAGCCGCTGGCCGAGCGCCTCTCGGCGCCCGGCCAGCCTGCAGAACAGCAAGAAATGAACTGCAGTTCATCGGATTTTCCCGATGAATGATCTCAGCCCAGAGCCAATGACCCGCCGGTCACAAATCCCGCCCTGCAACTGCGTCACAAAGTCTGCGCCCCTCACTTCATAAGCGTCTCAACGCTGACTATTCTCAGTTTCCTCAGGCTTAGACCTGACTGTCTCAAGACGATACAAACAACAACAAGCACAAGGAGTTTCGTCATGTCGAACAAGACCCGACTGAGTGTGGCCTGCGGCCTGGTTGCCGCGCTGGGCGTCAGCACCCAGGCCCAGGCCTTCTGGTTCAGCTCTTCGCAATACACCCAGACCAAGTACCCGATTGTACTCACCCACGGCATGCTCGGTTTCGACAGCCTGCTCGGTATCGATTACTGGTATGGCATCCCCGCCGCGCTGCGCAAGGATGGCGCCACCGTCTACATCACCGAAGTCAGCCAGCTGGATACCTCCGAGGCCCGCGGCGAGCAACTGCTCGAGCAGGTCGAGGAGATCGTCGCCATCAGTGGCAAGCAAAAGGTCAACCTGATTGGCCACAGCCACGGCGGCCCGACAGTACGCTACGTTGCCTCGGTACGCCCTGACCTGGTCGCCTCGGTGACCAGCGTTGGCGCGCCGCACAAGGGCTCGGCCACCGCTGATTTTCTGCGCCAGATCCCCGAGGGTTCGGCCGGTGAGACGGTACTGGCCGGCCTGGTCAATGCCATGGGCGCCTTTATCAATCTGGTGTCGGGCAGCAGCTCGATGACGCCGCAGAATGCGCTGGGTTCGCTGGAGTCACTCAACTCCGCGGGCGCGGCGGTGTTCAACGCACGCTTCCCGCAAGGTCTGCCGACCAGCGCCTGCGGTGAAGGCGCTTACAAGGTCAACGGCGTGCGGTACTACTCCTGGAGCGGCACCAGCCCGCTGACCAACGCGCTGGACGTCTCGGACCTGTTGACCGGCGCCGCCTCACTGACCTTCAATGGCGAAGCCAACGACGGTCTGGTGGGCCGCTGCAGCTCGCATCTGGGCATGGTGATTCGGGACAACTACCGGATGAACCATCTGGATGAGGTCAATCAGTTCCTTGGCCTCACCAGCCTGTTCGAAACCGATCCGGTGACGGTCTATCGGCAGCAGGCCAACCGCCTGAAAAACGCCGGCCTGTAACAGAGACAGTGCGACCAGCGCCCAGGCTGGTCGCACTCCCCCGCCTATTCCCGTTCGAGTTGCCTATGAAATACCTCGTTTACCTGCCCTTGGTTGCCGGCGCCCTGCTGCTGGGCTGGCAATTACTGCCCGAATCAACGCCGCCTGCCAACGCACCGGCGCTGACCAGCAGCAAGCATCAGGCTCCCGCTACAGCGCTGCCCCCGCCAACCGCCTTGACCGCTACGCACACCGCGACACCACCGCTGCCGTCCTCGCTGCGCGGCACCGAGGTTGACGGCCGCCTGCAGGTAGACGCCGATGGCAACCTGCTGATCAATGATCAACTGCGCCACCTGTTTGACTACTACCTGAGCGCCAATGGTGAGGAGACCCCCGCACAGGCGCAGCAACGGATACGCCAGCAGCTCAACCAGCAGCTGGATGAGCCTGCCAGAGCGCAGGCATTGACCATTTTCGAGCATTACCTTGGCTACCTGCAGGCGGTCGCTGAGCTGGAGCAGGCGTTCCCGGTACTCGACGATCTGGACGCACTCTGGGCGCGCGAAGAGGCAGTACAACGACTGCGCGCCAGCCTGTTCGACCCTGCGGTGCATCAAGCCTTCTTCGCCGGCGAAGAGGTCTACAACCGCTTTACCCTTGAGCGCCTGACCATCAACCGCAACCCTGATCTGGATGCCGATCAGCGCGCCGCCGCGGTAGAGGCACTGCGAGAAAGCCTGCCAGCAGAGATGCAGGAGTTGCTGGTACCGCAACTGCATCAGGACCTGCGCCGCGAAACGCTGGCACTGCAGGAACACAACGCTGCGCCGCAGCAGATACGCGACCTGAGGCTCAATCTGGTGGGCCCCGAGGCCACCGCCAGGCTTGAGGCGCTGGACCAGCAACGCGCCGAGTGGCAGCAGCGCGTCAGCGACTTCAACCGCGAGCGCGACGCCATCCTGCAGCAGCCGGGCCTGGCCGAGCAGGACAAGCAGGCGGCAATCGACGCTCTGCTGCAGGAACGCTTCGCCGCCAATGAACAACTGCGCATCGCCAGCCAGAGCAAGCGCTGAGGCATAGCGCTGGCCGGTTCTTGACCGCAAGGCGGGGCTGGCTGCCATACTGGTAACTCACTCGTCCGCCAGATGGCAACGAGAGGGCAACGAGATGGCAACGAGAGGGCAACCGTATGCGTGCCGATGAATTTCTCAAGAAACACGGTCTGGACCAGGAAGACGACAAGGACACCAGCCTGCGGGGCCAGGCTCTGGAACGCGCTCTGCACCCCAGCCGGCCGCATGCCGGAACGCCGCACGACTGGGAGGACTGGGAGCGCTACAAGGCCGAACAGGCAGCCAAGGGTGAGCCGGTTGAGCCTGCAGCACCGTCCGCCGATGACTAGCTCTGGCCGCCTCTGGCTGATCTGCTGCAGCTTGCTGATACCAGTGACCAGCCAAGCCGCGCCGACTTACTCGGCCAAGGACATGCTCAACTGGCAGGTCAAACGCTTTGCTGAAGCGACCCGTTACCAACTCGATGGCAGTAGGCTGAAAGCGCAATGCCTCGGCGGCGAAGCCAGCGCACTGTACATTGAGCAACCGATTGATCTGCGCGAAACCCCCATCCTCAGCTGGTCGTGGGCGGTCAGTGGGGTGTATGCCAATATCGATGAAGCCAGCAAGACCGGGGACGATTATCCGGTGCGGGTTTACGTGGTCAAGGATGGCGGCCTGCTGCCGTGGCGCACCCTGGCAGTGAACTACGTCTGGTCCAGCAGCCAGCCTGAAGGCAGCCACTGGCCCAATGCGTTCACCGGCAACGCGCAGATGCTGGCGGTGCGCAGTGGTGCACCTGCGCACGTCGGTGAGTTGGTCAGCGAGCGACGCAATGTGCGGGAGGACTTCCTGGCGCTGCACGGAGAAGACCTGCAGCAGATTGACGGTATCGCACTGATGACTGACTGCGACAACGCCCGCCAGCCGGTGACCGGCTGGTACGGCGCCATCGAGTGGTTGCCGGTTACCTCTGCGGCTACTTCCGCACCCAGCTCCCGCTAACCTGAATGTACTGGCCGCTCGGGGTACGATCGATCGCCTTCTGGCCGGCGATGGTTTCCACATCACCGAGCGCGATGCCGTTACTCTTGGCCACGCGCTGGTATTCTTCCTTGCGCGCCGCATTGATTTGCCGCGCAACCTCGGCCGCATTGCCGCCAGCCTTGACCACACCCAGGTAGCCATTGGGTTGTTCACCCAGCTGGCCGGCCTCCTTGGCCGCTGGCAAGGCGCTCATCGCCTCGTTCAGACTCAAGGCCCAGGCCGCGCCGCTGCCCAGCAACATCAGCATGCAGAAGGTGAAAACTGTTTTCTTGCCCATTGCCATTATCCTTGTTGCACGCGCGCTCAAAACAGCCCGCTGGATTCGTTGAAGATTTCATCCAATTGCTTATCCACCTTGATGTAGATCTCGTGTTCGATCTTCACATTCAGGTTGATATTGATCGGCTCGTTCGGCGCCGCCAGCTGCACCGTCGGCCCGGCGCACGCCGCCAGCAGCAGGCCCGCTGCCCCCATCAACAACCCTCGCCAGTGCATAGCTACTCCTTGTTGGGTTGCAGGCGCTGCTCAAGCAGGCGCTGCTGTACCCGTTGCTGAATGATGTCGCTGACCTGACTGCTCAGCTGCAGACTGGTCAACAGGGCGGGAATGTTCTCCTGCAGGTTTACGTTGAGATTAACCTGCCGCCCCTGCTGAAAATTCGGGTTGCTGCCCTGCAAGCGCAAACCCAGTTGCAGCGTACCGTCCTCGGCGTAGTCCACCTGACTGCTGAGCACAGTATAGTGAAAGTTCTCCAGCGCCCCGGCCAGTTCGCGCATGCCGCTGTTGCTCTGCGCCAGACGCTGCAGCTTGTCGGACTGATAACGCAGCACGCCACCCGGCTCCCGCGCCGCCACGGCGCCCTCATCGATCATCAGCTCGCCGTCGCGCAGCATCACTGGCAAGCGGCCGTCCAGTGTGCCACGACCGCTCAAGCCCTCTGTGGGGTAGACTTCGAACAGGGTGCCCAGTTCCAGCCCGCTCAATTCGAGGGTCATGCGTTGTTCGGCGGCGGCGAAGTCGAGCTTCACCGGCGCGGCGCTGATTTGCCCGCCCAGCAGCTTGAGCTGCGCCCGATCCAACTGCAGCCGGCCTTGCGCCATCTGGTCCAGAGAGGCCTGATAACTCGCCGCCGCGCGCAATGGCCCCATGGCCAGACCGGGGTTCAGCGTCTCCAACTGGAGATCACTGCTGCCCAACTGCAGCACATTGTTGTGCAGGCCAAGCTTGAGCGGCGCGGACAACCCGCTGAAGGCGCTGCGGTCATAGATGCCCTTCACCCCGGCAAGCGTGACATCGCCACTCAGCCCGAGCTGCTGCCCGCCGGTCACCTGAACCTCGCCGCTCAGTTGCCCGCTGGACAGGCTCAATAGCGCTGGCCAGCTAGCCAGGGTGCCAGCCAAGGGGTTGCCCGCGCGAAAGAACAGGGGCGGCACACCGACAGTAGCGCGCCAGGGCTGCGCCGCAGGCAGCGTAAAGCGGATATCCAGCGCCAGTTCGGCGGCATTGCCCAGCTTGCCATCCCATTGCAACGCGCCTTCGGTATAGTCCCAGCGGCCGTCCAGCGTCCAGCGCTGGGTTTGCAGCTGCGGATGGGTGACTGCGGCAACAGCGCCGCCAAGCTGGCTGCCGACGCGCAAACTGGCCGCGTCCTGCCATTGCTGCTCATAGGTCAGGCCTTGCAGATTGAGGTTGGCGCTACCGAGCCTCAGCTCGGCGGCATCGAGTTGCAGGCGCGACCACTGCAGTTGCCCGGGCTTGCTCGCCTGTAGCGTAACGCCCTGAGCGTCCAACTGACCGCGCAGCGCGGTGCTCAGTTGCAGCTCGCGCAGTGTGATGCCCTGATCTCGCCAACTGCCCAGTTGCAACGCCAACTGCGTATCGATCAACTGCAACTGCCAGTCCTGCGCCAGACGCAGCGCCAGATCGCCCTTGAGCTGGCCTGACAGGCCATTGGCGCCCTGCACGCGCAGCTCGGCGCCGAATGGCAAGGCATCGCCCTTGCTCAGCGCAGTGCTGGCTGCCGGGGTAATGTGCAGTTGAATCTGCTGCACTTGCAGGTCGCCCGGCAACCCGGCCAGGGCCGGCAACTGCGACTCGGTCAGCCGTAGCTGCGCGCCGCCCTGCAGTAGCTGCCAGCGGCCCTGTTGACCGCGCAACTGCAATTGCAGCTCGCCTGCGAGGCTGCCCAGCTCGGCAATCGGCCAGGCTTGCGGCAGCGCGATCTGTGCATTCACGGCAGCTTCACCGGCGAGCCAATCAGCCCACTGCTGCGGGGGCTGCGCCGTATTTAGATCCCAGTCAACCGCCAGCTGCGCACCCGGCGGCAAGCTCGCGATCGGCAATGTGCCCAGTGAAAACCAGCTGCCCAGGTACTCATAAAGCCCTTCGGTCTGCGGCCAGTCGGGCACCGTGAGGCTCCCCTGCCACTGGTTGAGGCCACGCCAATGCGACGCCAGCTCAGCGGCCGGCTGACCATCCAGCAGCAATTCGCTCCGCAAACTCAGCTGGTGGCTGCCAGCCTGTACCTCTTGCCTCAGCAGAAAATGTTGCTGCGCTGCCTGCAGCGTCAGCTCTGCGCGGGCCACCACCGGCGTGTCCGCAGCAGGGTCGGCCGCAGCACGACTGGCCTGCAGCGAGCCTGCCAGCACACAGCTGCCACTACGGCAGGGCAGCTGCGCCTGCAACTGCGCAATCGAAACCCGGTCCGGCAGCCAGTCCACAATGCTTTGCCATAGCTGCGGTGCGGTCAGGCTGGCGGCCTGCATACCGCTGTCGCCGTCATTCTCCTCGATCGCAGCAAAGCGCAGCGCTGCCTGCCCGACCTCAAACACGCGCAGCCGCGGCCCATTGCGCCAACCGGGCACCAGGCGCAGCTGCTGCAAATCAACCTGCGCCGCCGGCAGCAGGAACGACAGCCGATCCAGCGTCAGGCCGCCCGCTTGCCAGCCGATATCCTGCCATTGCACCTGCTGCACGCCGGCTTGCGTCAGCGCACGCTGCGCCCACCAGAAGGATGCTGCGAAACCTAGCGCCGCCAGCAGCAGAACCGTAATCAACCCGCCAAGCGTCTTGCGCATGCTCGCCCTCATAACCCGTAGCCGGTCACAGGTTAGCACGCAGCAGGGTTGTCGAGGTTGACCCGCCAGTCCGTCTGCGACCTATAATCGGTCGCGGTAAAGCGGCCAACCTGGTCGACACCGGAAAGGAATCACAGCCAGGATCGAGTGCCCCTCCTGCAGGAGCAAGCCCTGACCCGGCGTGAGCCAATAACAATAAACAACAAGGAATACGCACCTTATGCATTGGTATCTGGATGTTCTGAAAAAGTACGCTGTTTTCCAGGGCCGCGCCCGCCGCAGCGAATACTGGTTCTTTATCCTCTTCAATCTCATCGCGCTGATCGTACTGGGCGCCGTGGATTACACCCTGGGCCTGCAGATACTGGCGCCCCTCTACGTGCTGGCGACCTTTCTGCCCTCGCTCGCAGTGGCAGTACGGCGCTTTCACGACACCGGTCGCAGCGGCTGGTGGGTATTAATCTCTCTGGTACCCGTGATCGGCTCTATCATCTATCTGATCTTCATGTGCATCGAAGGTGAGGCCCAGGCTAACGCCTATGGCCCCAACCCCAAGGGAGAGGCGGCCGCTCCGGTTACTGCCTGAACCTGAGCAGGGCATGTCGCGGCATGCCCTGACCTGCACCCTTGCCTTGCATCGAGTCAGGCGTCAGGCTGTGGGTCTTTGCAGCCACCGCCGACTCTTCCCATGCCTCAAACCCGTTCAGTGTTACGCCGCGCTACCCTCCTGCTAGTCGTTGCGGTCACCATCAGTGGCCTTCTCAGCTCCTGTCAAAGCATGCCCGATGGGCTCTCCGTGAGCGCTCCGCTGCGCCCTGCAGAGCAACTGCGCATACTGACGGACCAGACCTACCAGAATGCGCAGGGCGAGGAGCAGATCGACCAGGCGATATTCGACGCCGCCTTTGCGCTGATTGATCAGGCGCAGAAACTGGTGGTGGTCGACATGTTCCTGTTCAATCGCTTTGCCGGCAAAGACAGCTTCCGCCCACTCTCGCAGCAGTTGACGCAGAGACTGGTCGACGCCAAGCAGCGCCAGCCCGGGATGCCGGTCGTGTTGATCACCGACCCCTTCAATACACTCTACGGTGGCGTGCGAGCGCCAGAGTTGGAGCAACTGCGCACAGCGGGCGTGGAGGTGGTGCTGACCGACGTCAACCAGCTGCCCGCCTCCAACCCGGCCTGGAGCGGTATCTGGCGGCTGTGCTGCGGTTATCTCGGCAACAGCACCGAAGGCGGCTGGCTGCCCAACCCGGTCGGTGAGGGCAAGGTGACCCTGCGCACCTATCTGCACCTGGCCAACTTCCGCGCCAACCACCGCAAGACCTTGATCGTCGACTATGGCGATGACTGGCGCGGCCTGGTCACCTCCGCCAACCCGCATGACGCCAGCAGCAAACATCACAACAGTGCCATCGTATTCAGTGGGCCTGCAGCGTTGGACTTGCTGCAAACCGAGCGCGCCGCAGCGCAACTGTCCGGTTACGCCGCTGCCGCTGACTGGCCCACAGCGCCAGCCAACCATGAGGCGGCCAGCCTGCCGCAGATTCAGGTACTCACCGAGGGCGCAATAGAACGCGCACTGCTTGAGCTGTTGGCCTCGGCGCAAGCTGGCGATCAGCTGGACATGGAAATGTTTTACCTGGCCTCACGCCCGGTAATAGATGCACTGCTCGAGGCCCAGCAGCGGGGCGTGATCATCCGCGCGATTCTCGACCCCAATCGCGACGCCTTTGGCCGCGAGAAGAACGGCATTCCCAATCGGCAAGCCGCCTGGGATCTGCACGAGCAGGGGATTGAGGTGCGCTGGTGCGCCACCGAGGGAGAGCAGTGCCATCGGAAATGGATAAGACTGGAACGCGCACAGGGCACCACCGAAGTGATCAGCGGCTCGGCCAATTTCACTCGTCGCAACCTGCACGATCTGAACATGGAAACCAGCGTGCGCCTGATCACACAACCCGATAATCCCGAGATACAGGCAATGCGTGCGGAGTTTGAGCAGGCCTGGCACAACCAGGGCGGCGCGACCCATAGCCTGCCCTACAGCGCGTTCGCCGATCACAGCTACTGGCGCTACGGACTTTACCGCTTTATGGAAGCCAGCGGCCTGTCTACCTTCTGACAGACAGACCGCCGGCAGCAGCGGCTAAGCCAGCTCGGCAAAGCACTCGGCGATGATGTCCATACCGGCCTGCACTTCCAGGTCGGTCGCGGTCAGCGGCACCAGAATGCGGATGACGTTGCCGTACTGGCCGCAGGACAACAGGATCAGGCCCTTGGCGCGTGCCTTGGCGACCACCTGCGCAGTCAACTCCGCGTGCGGATGGCCTTCTGCGGTAAACAGCTCACAGGCCACCATCGCGCCCAGCCCGCGCACATCGCCGATGCGCTTGTCGTTCACCGCAATTTCACGCAAGCGCCCGCCGATCAGCTCGCCCAGGGTGCGGCTACGTGCGAGCAGGTTCTCCTCCTCGAATACCTCAAGCACCGCCAGCGCCGCGGCGCAGGCCAACGGACTACCTGCATAGGTACCGCCCAGCCCACCGGGGGCAATGGCATCCATCACCTCGGCACGCCCGCAGACACCCGCCACCGGAAAGCCGCCGGCAATGGATTTGGCGAAGGTCGTCAGGTCCGCCGCCACGCCCATCTGCTCCATGGCAAAAAAGCTGCCGGTACGCCCGGCGCCGGTCTGCACTTCATCGGCCACCAGCAAAATACCGTGCAGATCGCACAGCTCGCGCAGCTTGGCCATAAAGGCCGGGCTGGCCACGTAGAAGCCGCCCTCGCCCTGCACCGGCTCAATGACAATGGCTGCGATATCCTGCGGCTGGGCATCGTTCTTGAAGATGCGTTCGATGCTGGCAATGGCATCCTCGTCGCTCACGCCGTGCAAGGGGCACGGGAACTGCGCGCGGTACACGCCGCCCGGCATCAAGCCCATACCCGCGGAATAGGGCGCCACCTTGCCGGTCATCGAGAGGGTCATCATGGTGCGGCCGTGATAAGCGCCGGTGAAAGCGATTACCCCCGCACGCCCGGTGGCTGCACGGGCAATCTTCACCGCGTTCTCCAGCGCTTCCGATCCAGTGGTGACCAGCAGGGTTTTCTTGGCGAAATCGCCCGGCACCAGTTGGTTGAGCTTTTCGCACAGTTCAATGTAGGGCTCGTAGGCCAGCACCTGAAAACAGGTGTGGGTAAACAGCTCCATCTGGCGCTTTACCGCGTCCATGATTTTCGGGTGGCGATGACCGGTGTTGAGCACCGCGATACCGCCGGCAAAGTCGATGTACTGGCGCCCCTCGACATCCCAGACGGTCGCGTTCTCGGCACGCTGTACCACCAGCGGGTGGATCTGGCTGACGCCACGGGCGACTGCCGCGTTACGCCGCTGCATCAGGGATTCATTGCTCTTGCTCATAACTGCCTCGCGCTTGAAATAGGGAGCAGCCGCTCCGGTAAACACGCCAGAAACCGGGCGTCAGATACCGCCCAGACAGAGATATTTGATCTCGACATACTCTTCAATACCGTACTTGGAACCTTCACGGCCCAGGCCCGATGACTTCATGCCGCCAAAGGGCGCCACCTCGGTCGAGATCAGCCCGGTATTGATGCCGACCATGCCGTATTCCAGCCGCTCAGCCACGCGGAACACCCGGCTCAGATCGCGCGCATAAAAGTAGGCCGCCAGGCCGAATTCGGTATCGTTGGCTTGACGTACCACATCGGCCTCATCGGTGAAGCGGAACAGCGGCGCCAGCGGACCAAAGGTTTCTTCACGCGCCACCAGCATGCTGCTGTCGACGTTGGTCAGGATGGTTGGCTCAAAGAAGTTGCCGCCCAGCGCGTGCGCCTTGCCGCCGGCCAGCACCTGTGCCCCCTTGGCGGTAGCATCGGCCAGGTGACGCTGCACCTTGGCCACGGCGTTGCCGTCGATCAGTGGGCCGGTGGTAACGCCCGCTGCGCTGCCGTCGCCCACGTTCAGTTGGCTCACGGCGGCAGCGAGCTTTTCGGCAAAGGCGTCGTAGACCGAGTCCTGCACGTAGATGCGGTTGGCACACACGCAGGTCTGCCCGGCGTTGCGATATTTGGAGATCATCGCGCCTTCAACGGCGGCGTCCAGATCGGCATCGTCAAAGACGATAAAAGGCGCGTTGCCGCCGAGCTCCAGCGACAGCTTTTTCAAGCTGGGCGCGCACTGCTCCATCAGCTTGATGCCCACCCCGGTCGAACCGGTGAAGGACAGCTTGCGCACAATGGGGTTGCTGCACAGCTCGCCGCCGACAGCACGCGAGGCATCCACATCGGCGGTGATCACGCTGAACAGCCCTGCCGGCAGGCCGGCCTGCTCGGCCAGCAGCGCCAGCGCCAACGCGGAAAAAGGGGTTTGCGGTGCCGGCTTGAGTACCATGGCGCAGCCAGCGGCCAGCGCCGGGCCGGCCTTGCGAGTGATCATCGCAGCGGGGAAGTTCCACGGCGTGATGGCGGCGGTCACGCCAACCGGCTCCTTCTGCACCAGGATACGTTTGTCAGGCTGGTGGCCGGGAATCACATCGCCATAGACGCGCTTGGCTTCTTCGGCAAACCACTCCAGAAAAGAGGCCGCGTAGCCTACTTCGCCACGGGCCTCGGCCAGCGGCTTGCCCTGCTCGGCCGTCATGATACGGGCCAGGTCTTCCTGGTGCTGCAGCATCAGGTCGAACCACTTGCGTAGCACCTGACCGCGCTCCTTGGCCGTGCGCTGGCGCCAGGCCTGTTGCGCCTGCTGAGCAGCCTCGATGGCCCGACGGGTTTCCGCTGCGCCCATATTGGGCACGCTGCCCAGTCGTTCGCCATTGGCCGGATTGAATATCTCGGTGCGCGCGCCGCTGTCGGCCTCACACCAGTGGCCGTCAACAAAGGCTTGTTGGCGAAAAAGTTCGGGGCAGTGAAGTTCCATCTAGCGAATCCTCGTAAAAGCAGACCTGAGCAGGCGTAACGCATTTAAAACAACAGCGTTTGAAATTTCAAACATGCTATTCGCAGCGCCGCATTCAGGCAATACCCCGAACGAGAAAAACCTTGGATGGAAATGGGATCTGGCGGCCTGACAGAGCGGCCTAATACAGTCGAGCCCACCTGACCCGCAGCAATGCGGGTCAGGTGGTGAAATCAGGCAGCTGTTTCGCCTTCAAAGAGTTCGGCTGGCGTTGTCTGCCCTTCTTCCAGCAAACCCGCGACCCGCTGCAGACTGGCCAGCAGCATCAGTTGCTCCCAGTCGGCCAGCTTGCCGAAACGATCAAGAAAGGCCGATGGCAACAAGGCCGGCTCCGCCTGAATCACCGCCGCGCCCTTGTCGCTCAGCGCCAGATGAACCTTGCGCTTGTCACTCTTGCTGCGAATGCGCTGCAACAACTCGCGGTTTTCCAGACGATCGATGATGGTGCTCAGGGTGGCCTGAGATACGCTAACCTGCTTGGCAAGGTCGCCCAGGGTGCTTTCGCCCATCGCCTTGATGCTGTGCAAAATCAGCAGCTGAATTGGCGTCAGGCCACTGTGACGGCCCAAGCGCTTGGCGTGAATCTCGCTGGCGCGCTGCAGGCGGCGCAGTGCCAGATATAGGTCGTGCATCATGTGCATATACAACTCCGGGCCAGCGCGAAAAATCAGCCGGCATTTTGCCATAAAGTCTAAATATTACAGTAATAACTAGATGCTTTTTATGCGACTCACTTGCAGGCCTTTACCGACGGCAAATTACACACAACTAACATCTCAATACGGCAAGTATTACATGATTTTTATTTTTACTTCAAAGTAAATTTCAGGCAAAAGCCGGCGCCTGGCTATTTCCTGGCGTGTGCTCGGGGATTGCACCGCCCCCGGCGGCCGGCGGCAACCACGCCTTCTGCCGGTGCCGCCGCACTGCTAGACTGCCGGGCAGAAGGCCGACTCCAGCTACAACAACAAGCCAGGCACCATGACCCAGATCCCTCGCGTCACCACCACATTATTGCTCGCCCTCGCCGGCCCGGCACTGGCCGCCGAGAGCAGCATCAAGCTGCCCACGCAAACTATTCTGGGCAGCAATCCAGCCACTGCTGCCGACGCCCTTCCCTCTGCCAGCAGCCACGTAGACAGCAACGCGATCAGCCCTTTCAGCCTGGGCGCCAACCTCTCGGAGTCGTTGCAACGCGTACCCGGCGTATTGGCGCTGAACCGGCAAAACTACGCCCAGGATGTGCAGATATCCGCGCGCGGCTTTGGTGCCCGGGCACAGTTCGGCGTGCGCGGCGTGCGCCTGACTCAGGACGGCATTCCCCTGACCATGCCGGACGGCCAGGGCCAGCCTGCGCTGTTCGACCTCGACGGCATGCAGTACATCGATGTATTGCGCGGCCCACTCAGCGCACTTTACGGCAACGCCTCCGGCGGCATCATTCAGGGCTACAGCGCTCCCGCTCCGCTGAACCCGACACTGGATAACCGCAGCGCCGTCGGCAGCGACGGACTGTGGCGCTCACGTCTCAAATACGGCGGCCAGCACGGCGACCTTGGCATCAGCTCCAATATTTCACGCCTGGAAACCGACGGCTACCGCGACCACAGCCAGGCCCAGCGCGACCTGGCGAACCTGCGGCTGGACTGGGATATCGACGACGCGTCCACGCTGACGCTCTTGCTCAACAGCCTGGACCAACCAGAAACCCAGGACCCGCTCGGACTCTCGGCCGCCGCATTGCACGAGGACCGCGAGCAAGCGGTGGCGCGCGCCGAGCAATACAACACCCGCAAGACAGTGCGCCACAATCAGGCCGGCGTTAACTACCAGCGTACGCTCGCCAACAATGACCAGCTGACGCTATTGGTGTATGGCGGCGAACGTTACGTGCAGCAGTATCTGGCTTTCACCGGCGACGATCCCTTTGCCGGCGGCGGGGTAATCGAACTGGATCGCCGCTTCGGCGGCGGTGAGATTGGCTGGCTACGCGACACGCAGCTGCTCAACGTGCCGATCGAACTGGCCGCTGGCCTTACCTATGGCTATCAGGGCGAAGGCCGCAAGGGCTTCGTCAATAACCTGGGCCGCAAAGGCGACCTCAAGCGCGACGAGTTCAACCGCGTGGATAGCAAAGAGGCCTATCTGATCAGCACCTGGGCGCTGACTGATCAATGGAGCCTGACCGCGGGCGTGCGCCACAGCCGTGTAGAGTTCGAGTCCGAAGATGATTTTCTCAGCGACGGCAGCGACGACAGCGGCAGCGCCGATTATCGGCAGACCACCCCTGCGCTGGGCATCAGCTACCAGTGGAGCCCGGCCCTCACCCTCTACGCCGCCGCCGGGCAGGGCTTTGAAACGCCGACCTTTCAGGAACTCGCCTATCGCCCAACCGGCAGCGGGCTGAACTTTGCGCTGCAGCCCAGCGAGTCGGTCAATACTGAAATCGGTTTTAAACTGCGTGAAGGTGATACCCGCGTTGATGCTGCGCTCTTCTACACCCGCGTGAACGACGAGATCGTCACTGGCGTAGAGCAGGCCACTACGGACCGCTCAACCTACGCCAACGCCGGCAAATCGACCCGCCGCGGTCTTGAGTTGGCGCTGGAACAGCGTCTGCCCTGGGACCTTAATGCTTACCTGGCTTATACCTATCTGGATGCCAAATTCGACCAATACAGCGATGGCAACGGCGACGACTTTTCCGGCAACTACCTGCCGGGCGTGCCGCGTCACAGCCTCTACGCCGAGCTTGCCTGGCAGCCGGATGGCGGTTTCAGCACCGCACTGGAGGCACAAAGCCTGAGCAAGCGCTACGCGACTGACGATAATCAAGCCACAGCACCGGGCTATGCGGCGTTCAACTGCCGCGCAGGCTACCGGCATGAACTGGGCGACTGGGCACTGGAGCCCTTTGCGCGTCTGGACAACCTGACCAACAAGGAATACATCGGCTCGTTGATCGTCAATGGCGCAGGCGCTCGCTATTACGAACCCGCACCCGAGCGTAACTGGCTGGTAGGCATTGGCGTGCAGTACCAATGGCGCTAGGTTAAGGGTCGAACTTTGTGGAAAGGCCGGGGCCGATCCCGGCCTGCGTGCTCGACAATAACCCCGTGGCTGAGAAGGAGCTAAACCTTCCCAGGCAGAGATTCAAGTCGTGGGCTTTCTGATCAGGGCTGGGTGACGACTGACTCTGCCGCCGGCACAGCCACCGCAGCAAAGGCGCCTCTGCGCCAAGCCAGGAGCACAAATATCAGCGCCGCAATGGCCATCATCATCGGCAGCGCATGGGTATTGAGCCATTCACTGGCGGCGCCAGTCGCCACCGGTCCGAGCAGACAACCCAACCCCCAGAGCATGGCGATATGGGCGTTGGCGCGCACCAGGGCATCGTCGCGAAAACGCTGCCCCACCAGAATAATCGATAGGGTATACAGCCCACCTGCACTGGAGCCAAACAGCACCAGCACCGGCCAGATCAGCACTGTGTGCAGCACCAGCGGCATGGCCAGACTGCTCAGCAGCAGTATCACGCCGCAGCATTTGAACAGCGCGGTACGTGAAAACTTGTCTGCCAGCCAGCCGATAGGCACCTGCAGCACGGCATCGCCGACCACCACGGTGCTGACCATGATCAGCGCCAGCTGCTGGGCAAAGCCCTCGCGTATCAGGTACACCGGCAGCAGCGTCAGCGTCATGGTTTCAAAGCCGGCAAACAGCACCATGGCCCAGGCGATGGCCGGCATAGTGCGGATGAACTGACGCAGGCCGCGCCCTGCCGCCGCGGCCGGATCGACCACCGGGGCGCCGTTCACGCAAAACAGCATGACCACGCCGGTAATCAACAGGCCGGTGGCCAGCCAGAAGCCACGGTCATCCAGAGTGCCGATCAGGCCCAACAGCAGCGGCCCGCACAACTGACTGAGGGCAAAGGCGCTGCCATACACGGCCACCAGTCGGCCGCGCAGGCGGTCTGGCACCAACTGGTTGATCCAACTCTCGCCGATGATAAAGGTGACGGTCAGCGAAATACCCAGCACCAGTCGCAGCAACAGCCAGACCGGATAGCTCGGCCAGATGGCCAGCATCGCCACCGACACCGCGCTGCCGGCCATGACCAAACGTAGGGTGTTTTCCGAACCCCAGCGCCCCGCCATGCGGCCGCTGAGTTTGGAGCCCAGCACGATGCCCACCGCCGGCATGCCCGCCATGATACCGATGGCAAAAGTGCTGTAACCCCAGTCGTGCAGGCGCAATGAGACCAGCGGCAGGGTCACGCCCAGCGCCAGACCGACGATAACCACCGCCGCGGTGACGATGCTGTAGGCCTTCCAGTTCATACGTGAATCCGTGAGAGAACGCCCGAGACGAACAAACGGCAATCAGCCGCGCACCGGTGCGCGGCTGATCGACGTCCTGGCTTGCTGCTTGCCGGCTCGTAGCTAGCGAGCCGGTAGCTGGATCAGAGCTTGATCCAGGTCGACTTCAGTTCGGTGTACTTGTCGAAGGCGTGCAGCGACTTGTCACGACCATTGCCCGACTGCTTGAAGCCACCAAAGGGCGCGGTCATGTCGCCACCGTCATACTGATTAACCCACACGCTACCCGCGCGCAAGGCTCTGGCGGCGCGGTGCGCCTTGGACAGGTCTGCCGTCCACACCGCAGCGGCCAGCCCGTAGATAGTGTCGTTGGCAATCGCCATGGCCTCGTCAAAGTCGTTGAAGCTGATGACCGAGAGCACCGGCCCGAAGATTTCCTCACGCGCAATGCGCATGCTGTTGTTTACGTCGGCAAATACTGTGGGCTCGACAAACAGGCCGCCGGTGTCCTGCATCACGCGGTTACCGCCCAGCACCAGGCGCGCGCCGTCTTCACGGCCCGCTTCGATGTAGCGCAGCACGGTGTCGATCTGTGTGGTGTCCACTAGGGCGCCGACCGCGGTGTTGGGGTCCAGCGGATGGCCGGGTGCCCAGCTGGCCTTGAGCGCGGCAGCGACCTTCTCCACAAACACCTCCTTGATCGACGCTTCTACCAGCAGACGCGAGCCGGCGGTGCAGACCTCACCCTGGTTGAAGGCGATGGCGCTGGCGGCAGCCTCGGCGGCCGCGTCCAGATCCGGCGCGTCGGCAAACACCACGTTCGGGCTCTTACCGCCGGCCTCCAGCCACACACGCTTCATGTTCGACTCGCCGGCATAGATCATCAGTTGCTTGGCCACGCGGGTGGAACCGGTAAACACGATGGTATCCACATCCATGTGCAGTGCCAGTGCCTTGCCCACGGTATGACCGTAACCCGGCAATACATTCAGCACACCGGCCGGCAGGCCGGCTTCCAGCGCCAGCGCGGCAATGCGAATGGCGGTCAACGGCGATTTTTCCGAAGGTTTGAGCACCACCGAGTTACCGGTGGCCAGCGCCGGGCCCAGCTTCCAGCTGGCCATCAGCAGTGGGAAATTCCAGGGCACGATGGCGGCCACCACACCCACGGGTTCGCGGGTGATCAGACCCAGCTCATCGTGTGCGGTAGGAGCGACCTCGTCGTACACCTTGTCGATGGCCTCGGCCGACCAGCGGATAGCGTTGGCAGCACCGGGAATATCGACCGCCAGCGAGTCGCTGATCGGCTTGCCCATGTCCAGGGTTTCCAGCAGGGCCAATTCCTCGGCATGCTGCTCAAGCAGGTTGGCAAAGCGCTGCATGACTTTCTTGCGCTTGGCCGGTGCACTGCGCGACCACACGCCGCTATCAAATACCGCACGGGCGTTGGCCACGGCTTGTTCGGCATCGGCCTGATCGCAGCTGGCGATCTGCGCCAACACGCGCCCATCAATTGGCGAAACACAGTCAAAGGTCTCGCCGCTGGCGGCACTCTGGTACTGGCCGGCGACAAAGGCCTGCCCCTGAATCTGCAGGGCAGCGGCGCGCTGCTCCCAATCCTGACGGCTGATAGATGCAGACATGACAATAACCTCGCTTGGCGGCCCCGTGGCGGGGCATTCGACTGAATGGACGGCAATGTCGGCCACAGTAATGAGACGCCAAAAAAAATTCAATATATTTGACACAGCACCCCGCAATTGACAGCCAATTTCTTTGCAAAACCCTCTTTTTCGTTTGTTATTTTTGACATAGACTCTGCAAACACCCATGCACAGCGCCACCACGGCCGCCCGCACTCACCCGTTTCAATGGCACCCGCCAGGAAGGTCACATGAACAGCATGCAACAACCCACGCCCGCCCAGCAGGATCTCAGCCTGGATCCGTTCTGGATGCCCTTCACGGCCAACCGCCAGTTCAAGGCCCGCCCGCGCCTGCTGGCCAGCGCCGAAGGCATGTTCTACACCGACGTGGAAGGCCGTCAGGTGATGGATGGCACCTCCGGGTTGTGGTGTTGCAACGCGGGTCACGGCCGCCGCGAAATCGCTGAAGCCGTGAGCAAGCAAATCAGCAGCATGGACTTTGCCCCGACCTTCCAGATGGGCCATCCGTTGCCCTTCCAGCTGGCCGAGCGCCTGACCGAACTATCACCGGCCGGCCTCAACCGCGTGTTCTTCACCAACTCGGGCTCGGAGTCGGTCGATACCGCGCTGAAGATCGCGCTGGCCTATCAGCGCGCCATTGGTCAAGGCACTCGCACCCGGCTGATTGGCCGCGAGTTGGGCTATCACGGCGTCGGCTTTGGCGGTATTTCGGTTGGTGGCATGGTCAACAACCGCAAGGCGTTTGGCGCCCTATTGCCGGGCGTGGATCACCTGCCGCACACCCTGGATCTGGAGCGCAACGCCTTCACCCAGGGTCTGCCGCAGTTTGGTATTGAACGTGCCGAGGCGCTGGAAGCACTGGTGACCCTGCATGGCGCGGAGAACATTGCCGCGGTGATTGTCGAGCCGATGTCCGGCTCGGCGGGCGTCATCCTGCCGCCGCAGGGTTATCTCAAGCGCCTGCGCGAGATCACCGCCAAGCACGGCATCCTGCTGATTTTCGATGAAGTGATTACTGGTTATGGCCGCGTCGGTGCGCCCTTTGCTGCGCAGCGCTGGGAAGTCACGCCCGACATCATTACCACCGCCAAGGGCCTGACCAACGGCGCCATCCCCATGGGCGCGGTGTTTGTCAGCGAGGCGATTCACGATGCCTTTATGCAAGGCCCGGCTGGCGCCATCGAGTTCTTCCACGGCTACACCTATTCCGGCCACCCGGTTGCCGCTGCCGCCGCACTGGCGACCCTCGACATCTATGCCCGCGACGGCCTGCTCACCCGCGCCGCCGAGCTGGAAAGCTACTGGGCCGAGCTGCTGCACAGCCTGAAAGGCCTGCCCAATGTGATCGACATTCGTAACACTGGTCTGGTCGGCGCGATTCATCTGGCCAGCCGCGACGGCGCGCCCGGCGCGCGTGGCTACGAGGTGTTCGACGGCTGCTTCTGGCAGGGCGCAATGATTCGCTGCACCGGCGACATTCTGGCCATGTCGCCGCCACTGATCGCCGAGAAACAGGATCTGGACCAACTGATCGACATCGTCAGCAAGGTCATCAAGCAGACTGCCTGAGTAACCCCTTTCATGGCCCGGCACCACGCCGGGCCCTCATTATCGACTTCTGGTGACATCCCATGACATTGCAACTGACCCACTACATCAACGGCCAACGCAGCCCTGCCAGCGCTCGCACTCAGGCCACCTTTGAACCGGCCACCGGCCAGCAGCGCGGCGAAGTCTCACTGGCCAGCGCCAGCGAAGTGGAGCAGGCGATCGCCCACGCCAAGGCCGCCTTCCCCGCCTGGGCCGCGACTACGCCGCTGAACCGCGCACGCGTGCTGTTCAAGTACAAGGCACTGCTGGAAGCCCACGCCGATGAACTGGCCGAGCTGATTACCCGCGAGCACGGCAAGGTGTTCGACGATGCCAAGGGCGAACTGACCCGCGGCCTGGAAGTAGTCGAGTTCGCCTGCGGCATTCCGCACCTGCTCAAGGGTGAGCACAGCGAACAGGTCGGCGGCGGCGTGGATGCCTGGTCATTGAATCAGGCGCTCGGCGTGGTAGCCGGCATCGCGCCATTCAACTTCCCGGCCATGGTGCCCATGTGGATGTTCCCCATCGCCATCGCCTGCGGCAATACCTTCATCATGAAGCCTTCCGAAAAGGACCCGAGCGTGCCGCTGCGCCTGGCTGAGCTGCTGACCGAGGCAGGCCTGCCCGATGGCGTGTTCAACGTGGTCAACGGTGACAAGGAAGCAGTCGACGTACTGCTCACCCACCCAGATGTGCAGGCGGTGAGTTTTGTCGGCTCCACGCCGATTGCCGAATACATCTATGCCACCGGCTGCGCACACGGCAAGCGCGTGCAGGCACTGGGCGGCGCCAAGAACCATATGGTGGTGATGCCCGACGCCGACCTGGAGCAAACGGTCAACGCCCTGATGGGTGCCGCCTACGGTAGCGCCGGCGAGCGCTGCATGGCGATTTCGGTTGCCGTGGCCGTGGGCGATGTCGGCGACAAGCTGATTGCCGCTCTTGCGCCCAAGGTGAAGGAGCTGAAGATCGGCAACGGTCTGGACGCCGGCATGGAGATGGGCCCGCTGGTCTCTGCCGCGCACCGGGACAAGGTCAAGGGCTATGTTGACCAGGGTGTGGTCGAAGGTGCGACCCTGGTGGTCGATGGCCGTGACATTGTGGTCGACGGTCATGAGCAGGGTTACTTCATTGGCGGCTGCCTGTTCGACAACGTCAGCAGCGACATGGTGATCTACCAGGAAGAGATTTTTGGCCCGGTGCTTTGCGTGGTACGGGTGCCGGACTACGCCAGTGCCGTGAAACTGATCAACGCGCACGAGTTTGGCAATGGCACCGCTATCTTCACCCGCGACGGTGATTGCGCGCGCCAGTTCTGCAACGAGATTCAGGTGGGTATGGTCGGCGTCAACGTGCCGATTCCGGTGCCCATGGCCTTCCACAGCTTCGGTGGCTGGAAGCGCTCGCTGTTTGGCCCGCTGCACATGCACGGCCCGGACGGCGTGCGTTTTTACACCAAGCGCAAGGCCATCACCTCGCGCTGGCCCACCGGGATTCGCAGCGGCGCCGAGTTCGCCATGCCGACCATGAAGTAAACCACTCGCCCCGGCCACTGTGCCGGGGCTTTTGCTTGCCCCCACGGAATTTCAATCATGAGCATCGACACCGTCATCGATTTTGCCAGCGCCGACACCCCGGCCGAACACTACCGCCCCGACGCCGCCAAGGTAATCAAGGGCGACCCCGCGCAGAACGTGCGCAACCATTACAGCAGCCCCGATCAGCAGTTCTCGGCCGGCGTGTGGGAGTGCCAGCCGGGGCAATGGAAAGTCAGCTACAGCGAATACGAGTACTGCGAGATTCTGGCCGGCGAGTCCATTTTGCACGACGACCTGGGCGGCAGCCGCACCCTGCGCGCCGGCGACCGTTTTGTGATTCCCGCCGGTTTCACCGGCACCTGGGAAGCCGTTCAGCCCACGCGCAAGGTGTACGTCATCTTCGAGCCGCACAGCAGCAACTGATATTCATCGGCATTGGCAGCACAAAGCTTGACCGGAGCACAAACAAACCCTAGTTTTGGCGGCCGTTTTCCCCGGAGTTGTCCATGCCGTTCTCGCTGGGTCGTATTTGCCTGTTTCTGGCGCTGCTGCTGCCCTGCACCACCCCGGCGCAGGATGCGCCGGTCGAGATCGCTATCGTCAGCGCTCCGCCCTACACTAGGATCGATCAGGATGGCCTGCCTGAGGGCCCGGTAATCGAACTGATCAAGCGGCTATTTGCCGACCTGCAACAACCCTACCGCGTCAGGGACCTGCCACCCAACCGCGTCGGGCTGCGCCTGATCAAGGGACAGGCGGCGCTGACCATCGCCTCGGAGGGCAATCCGGGCCTGTCCCGTCTCGCCCGTCAAGGCAAAGAACCGCTGCTGACGATGTCCCTGAATGTGTACCGCGCGCCCGGAACACCCGCCATCAACAACCTTGCGGATCTTGCCGGCAAACGGGTGATCGCGATCAGCGCCTATAGCTATGGCACGGCCGACGCGCAGCTGGCAGAAAACCAGCCAGCCACTCAAAAGCTCTACGCCAACAGCCATGAGGCGGCGTTGCAAATGCTGCTGCACGGCCGCGCCGATTACCTGCTGGATTACGCCGAGCCCCTGCTCGACCATCTCAAACAGCTACCGCCCGACCAGGTTCAGGCAGACCACATTCGTGACATCGCCATGTTCTGGTATCTGTCGCGCCAATACCCCCACCCCGAATTGCTCGATCGACTGGATCAGGCCGTCAGCAAGCAACGCCGCACCGGCGACCTGCAACGGCTGCTGACGCTGCCGTCTGAGTGAGCTGAACCCGGCCCAAACGTGTGAGTCCCGTTCACCGGGTGTGCTCCAGTGCGCAAACGCGCAGCAACGGCCGTTGCGACAGCAATCAAAGGTAAGCAGTCTCGGAAAGTGAACGATCATTCATAACCCTTTCTACTCTGCCTTTCTGGAGATTCGCATGCCTCGCTTGCTACTGCTCTGCCTGTTACTACCTGGCCTCGCTTTTGCCACCAACCCCGGTACCCCGGAGCCACCCACAAACCCACCAGCGGCCTGCAGCGGTCAAACCTTGCAGGCGGGTGAACACAACCTATCGGTTAACGTAAACGGCCAGCAGCGCGATTTTATTCTGTACGCTCCTCCCAGCTACAACGGCAATGCTCAGGTGCCGCTGCTGCTGGACTTCCACGCCCTGCTGACCTCCGCCGAGTATCAACGCGACAATTCAGGCACCCGAGAGGTCGCGCAAGATGAGGGCTTTCTCGTCGCCTACCCGCAGGGGATCGACAACGCTTGGAACCTCGGCCCTTGCTGCACCGAATCACGCACTGTAGATGACGTTGCCTTCGCCCGCGCCATGGTGGCCGACGTAGTCGCACGCAGCTGCGTGGATCAGAAGCGCGTGTACGCCACCGGCTACTCCAACGGCGGTGGCATGGCCTACAAGCTGGCTTGCAGCGCCGCCGACCTGGTGGCCGCTGTTGCGCCGGCGGCCTTCGACATGATCGAGGAAATGAACTGCGCGCCTTCGCGCCCCATTTCGGTGTTCGCCTACCGTGGCCGGCTCGACCCCATTGTGCCCTACAGCGGCGGCCCTTCGACGCCGCCCACCAGCTACCCGCTGCAACAGATCACCTTCCAGGGCGCGCAGGGCAGTTTCAATACCTGGGCAGCATTGAATAACTGCAGCACCGGCACCAGCAGCCCGAGCCGCAACTGCACAGCCAGCAACAGCTGCGAAGACGGCAGCGAGAACGTCCTGTGTACCGCGCGTTTTGGCGGCCATTCCGCCTGGGATGCGCAGACCAGCTGGGATTTCCTCAAGACCCACCAACTACCCTGAACCCACAGGCGCTGCCTTCACCTGAGGGCAGCGCCAGTTGGCAAGATTGCACAAACAAACTTGGTCTAAACGTGACCAACGAGTTACATTCCTCGTCACCCTGTACGTTCAAACAAACCCAATTACGTAATCAGTCCAGCCTGAGCGCAGAGCCCAGACCAGGGCCGGGCCGATAGCCGTCAGCCCCGAACGGACCGTGTGAGGAGCCAGCAAGATGTCGCGTTTACCTGTCATAGTCGGATTCGGCGGCTACAACGCCGCCGGGCGAAGCTCATTCCATCATGGCTTCCGCCGTATGGTGATCGAATCGCTGCCTGCTGCCGAGCGCCAGCAAACCCTCGCCGGCCTGGCCGTGTTAATGAAGCTGGTAAAGGTCGAGAACGACAACTACCTGGACGCTGACGATCAGCCACTCAGCCTGGACGACATCGAAAGCCGTTTTGGCCAGCAGATTCTTGATGGCACCCTGGTGCGCCGTATCGAGAAGCGCTATCTGGACGTGGATGCCGCCCACTGGCAAAAGAACCTCACCATCACCGGCGAAGCCGGCAAGCCCTTCTCGTTCATCACCCTGAACAAGCAACTGCCTGAGCCGCTCCCCAGCGACTGGGCGGTAGAAGCATTGAACGATACCGACGTGATGGTCACCGTTTACGATGGTTGCGATATCAAGGTCGATAGCTATCGCGCTCTCGCGGTCAAATCTGCCGGCCAGCTGCCCAGTGGCCTGGAGCCCGGCGAACTCTACGCCTCACGCTTTCACCCTCGCGGCTTGCAGCTGACCATAGTCGCGGCGACTGACGCCTTGCGCTCGGTGGGTATCGACTGGCAGACCATCGCCGATGCCGTAGAGCCCGACGAGGTGGCGGTGTTTGCCAGCAGCGCCATGAGCCAGCTGGATGAAAACAGCTTTGGCGGCCTGATGCAGTCGCGCCTCAAGGGCAGCCGGGTCAGTGCCAAACAGCTGGCACTGGGCCTGAACAGCATGCCGGCCGACTTCATCAATGCCTATATTCTCGGCAGCGTGGGCACCACCGGCGCCATCACCGGCGCCTGCGCCAGCTTCCTGTACAACCTGCAGAAAGGCAGCGACATGATCACCAGCGGCCGCGCCCGCGTGGTGCTGGTGGGTAATGGTGAAGCGCCGATCACCCAGGAGTGCATCGAGGGCTACGGCGCCATGGGCGCACTGGCCACCGAAGAAGGTCTGCGCCAGGTTGGCGGCCAGGACGAGGTAGATTTCCGCCGCGCCAGCCGCCCGTTCAGCCACAACTGCGGCTTTACCCTGGCCGAGTCCGGTCAGTTCTTCGTGCTGATGGACGATGAGCTCGCCATGCAGTTGGGCGCCGACATTCACGGCGCCGTACCGGATGTGTTCATCAACGCTGACGGCTTCAAGAAATCCATCTCCGCGCCCGGCCCCGGCAACTACCTGACCATGGCCAAGGCCGTGTACGCCGCCATGCAGATCGTCGGTCCGGAAGCCGTGCAGCAGCGCAGCTTTGTGCACGCGCACGGCTCCAGCACACCGGCCAACCGCACCACCGAGTCCGAAATTCTCGACCGCGTGGCGGACGCTTTCGGCATCAACCACTGGCCGGTCGCCGCCGCCAAAGCGTACGTCGGCCACTCACTGGCCAGCGCCAGCGCCGATCAGTTGGTAGCGACTCTGGGCAGCTTCCGTTACCAGATCATCCCCGGCATCAAGACTATCGATGCAGTAGCCGACGATGTGCACCAACAACATCTACAGATCAGCACCACTGATGTTGACCGCCACAGCAAGCCGCTGGAAGTCGCTTTCATCAACTCCAAGGGCTTTGGCGGCAACAATGCCAGCGCCCTGGTACTGGCGCCCAGCGTGGTCGAGCGCATGCTCGCCAAGCGCTACGGCGAAGAGGCCTTTGCCGAGTACAGCGCCCGCCGCGAACAGACCCGCGCCAAGGCCGCAGCCTACGACGCGCGCGCCCTCCTGGGACAGCTGGATATCATCTACAACTTCGGCCAGGGAATGATTGATGAGCAGGGCATCGAGATCAGTGATGCGCACATCAGTATTCCGGGGTTCAGCAAGAAGCTGACGTTCCGTAAGGATGAGCGGTTCAAGGATATGCTGGACTGAGGTTTGGTTGGCGCTAGTGGAGCCCTGGCCGTTTTCGGCTGGGGCTTTTTTGTAGTCGGCACAAGTTCCGTCGTACCGAGACCGAGGTTCGCTTGAGTGCTCGGCGGACATGGCTTCAGCAGCGTCGTCTGACTTGATTCAGCGTTCCGCCCTTAGGTCTGATGCAGGCACATTTAGTTAGTAGCCACTGTGTTTAGCTAGTTACCGCTTTCGCCTCTAGGCGAGCTAAGGGGGCATGCTTGCTCATGCCCCCTTGGCGATCCCCCAGGGCACCCAGCGGCGCGGCCCTTCGGGTTCGCTGCGTTGCTCAAGCTGCCGGGGCGCACCTGGCCGGCCGCTCACAAACTCGGCGCTTCGCACCTCAGACACCGCACGCACCTTTTTCCCGGCAGCTCTGCGCTACTCGCCCGCTCAGATGGGAGCGTTAGCCCGTGTCGTTTCTTGTTTTTGCGCTACCTAACCAAACAACAAAGCCGGAAAAATACGCCGACCTCCAGTCTTTCTCCCCCTTCCAAGCTGTCGAGTAGCGCAGGATTTGAGCGATTAAGCCGAGGACTGTTTGAGGTGCGGAGCTTGCGTAGCGCCGAGTTCCGCAGGCGCGCTCAAATCCGAGCAACGCAGAGAAGCCGCAGGCCAGTTTGGTGGGGTGGCCTTTTTTTTGGTTACTTTTGTTTGGCCAAGCAAACAAAAGTGACTCGCCAGCGAGGCGAAAGGCATGCGCGAAAATGACAAAGATATCTAACAATGCTCTCCAAAACAGGTTGTGCTCAGATCGCGAAAAGCTAAAGACCAGTTAGTTCACCAACTTACTCTGCTGATGAGCCAATCAATCCAGCGTATCCAACGACGCTCTCAAGCCACCTCATCCAGCTTCGCCAACCAACCCGCCTTTTCATCGTCCGGCAACATACTCGCCGTAATACTATTGCGCGCCAGCGCAACGGCTTGCTCGCGGGTCATGTTCAGCGCATCGCGAACGGCAATGAAATTGGCCAGCAGATAACCGCCAAAATACGCCGGATCATCCGAGTTGATAGTGACTTTCACGCCCTGTTCCAGTAGTTGCAGTATGTTGTGATCCTGCATCTTGGCGAAGACTTTCAGCTTGGTATTGGACAGCGGGCAAACCGTGAGCGGGGTCTGCTCGGCAATCAGCCGCTCAACCAGCACCGGGTCTTCAACGCAGCGCACGCCGTGATCGATACGTTCGACCTGCAACAGATCCAGCGCCTGCCAGATGTACTCTGCCGGGCCTTCTTCGCCGGCGTGAGCCACCGCACGCAGCCCCTCGGCACGCGCCATCTCGTAGACGCGCACAAAGCCCTCCGGCGGATTGCCCTGCTCTGAGCTGTCGAGCCCCACAGCGACGAAATGTTCACGCAGCGGCAGTGCCTCCTGCAGCGTGGCAATGGCGTCGTCCTCGCTGAGGTGACGCAGAAAGCTGAGGATCAGCCGCGAGCTGATAGCCAGCTTTGCCTGACCATCGGCCAGGGCGCGGCTGATGCCGGTCAATTGGGTCGCGATGCTGATGCCGCGCTCAGTGTGCGTCTGCGGATCGAAAAACGGCTCTACGTGCGCCACGCCATCGGCGGCGCAGCGCTCAAGGTAGGCCCAGGTCAGGTCGTAAAAGTCCTGCTCGGTCTGCAGCACCCCGGCGCCCTGGTAATAGATATCAAGAAAGTCCTGCAAGTTGCTGAACTGATAGGCCTCGCGCAGCGCCTCAACGCTGGCATAGGGCAGCGCCACGCCGTTGCGCTCAGCCATTTGAAACAGCAGCTCAGGCTCCAGACTACCCTCAAGGTGCATGTGCAACTCGGCCTTGGGCAGCTGGCGTAGAAAGTCGTTATCGGGAAAGCTCATGGGCGGGTTCCTCATCGGCAAGGCCTATAGCGCCGACGATAGGCGAGTGCGCCCGCCACGTCCATGACAAAACAGCTGCAAGCGCCGCTGCAGAGCAGCGCTTGCCCAGGGCAGCGGCTTATTTGCGCGCCTTGGCAGCGGCAATAAAGGCTGCCATCTCGGCGTTCTTGTCGGCCTCGACCTGCTGCACATTGGCGTTCTTAGCCAGCTCGGCCAGCAGCGCCTTGGCCTCCGGCAGGTCGGCCAGCAGGTCGATACCGAACAACTTGCCCGCCACCGCCGAGGCCAGATCGATGCTGAACAGGAACATCAGGTCGGCGATGGTCATCTCGCTACCTGCCACATAGGGCGCAAACTTGGCGTGGCGCTTGAGTGTGGCGACACCCGCCAGCAGGTCTGCCTTGGCTTTCTCCTTCACGGCGTCGTCGACCTTGCCACCGAAGAAGACTTCCATATAGCAACTGCGCGCCGGCAGCTCGATGTACAGCTCGATTTCCTTGGTCAATGCACGCACGTAACCGCGCTCATAGGGATCGCTGGGCAGTAGGGCCTTGCCACCCTGGGTTTCTTCGATGTACTCGAGGATCACGTTGGTTTCGTTGAGAAAGCCCTTGTCGGTCTCCAGCACCGGCACCTTGCCGCGCGGGCTGATGGCCAGAAAGGCTTCGTCCTGGCTGCCGTGCACGGTGTTGATTTCAAAATCGACGCCCTTTTCCAACAGCGCCAGCTTGACCATGTTGAAGTAGTTGCTGACGGCAAAGCCATGAAGTTTGATCATCTTGTTGTTCTCCATTGTCCTGCGGGTGTGAAATGCTGCACTCTTGTAACGCTGCCTGAGCAGAATATCCAGCGCCATCATGACAATGAATGGGGCGCAAGAGATCACCCGGCACCGCAGGTTGATCTCAGCTTTACTGTCTCTGGACCGCACGCCATTCCAACAAGAGGTAACGCCCCGATGCTGACACCCGATGAAATCGCTGAAATCAACCTGCTATGCCAGTTCAACCTGGCCAACTCGAAGGAAGGGCTGAAAATCCATCAGCACGACGCCGATCCGGCTACGGTGGCCGCTGCTGAGCGCCTGTTTCGCCAAGGCCTGGTCACCCAGCAGGACGGCGGCTATCTGACCAGCCTGGGCTTGGACGCGGCCGAGCACAGCCAGGCGTTGCTGACCATTCTGCGCGCTGACCCGGCATAACGAGGCGAGCAATGGCGCAGGCAGGTGAAATTCATCCACTGATCGATGAGGGCATTGACCGCAAGGCGCTGAGCACCCTGCGCAAGCGCTTTATGGCCCTCAATCAGACCCGCCTGCGTCGCGTGCTACAGGCCCTGCCTACCCGTCAGTACAACGTGTTGCAGCTGATCCCGCTGCTGTTTGACGTCAATTACCACCTGCTGCCCGGTTTTGTCTCGCGTGAAACGCCCCACGGCCTGGCCGGGTACGAAGCTGAAACCGCCGCACTGCAGAGTGCGCAAGCGCTGACCCGCAGCTATCACTACCGTCGCCACCCGGCGGGCTTTGTGCCGCAGATACTGGGCCTATACCTGATGGGCAGCGGCGGCACCATTGCCCAGTCCGAACAAAGCGACCTGGATATCTGGGTCTGCCACGAGCCGGAACTGCCGCCGCAGGCGCTGGCAGAACTCGCCAGCAAATGTCAGTTGATCACCGACTGGGCGGCTACGCAGGGCTGCGAGGCACACTTTCACCTGGTTAACCCTGCCCAGTTCAGTCGCGGTGACCGCGAGAACGAACTGAGCATCGAAGACTGCGGCAGCACCCAGCACTACCTGCTGCTCGACGAGTTTTACCGCACCGCCATTTTGCTCGGCGGGCGCTTTCCGCTCTGGTGGCTGGTCCCCAGCTACGAAGAGCAACACTACGCCAGCTACACCGAGCGCCTGCTCAGCAAGCGCTTCATCCGCGAAAAGGACAGCCTAGACCTTGGCCATGTTGCTGGAATTCCGGCCGGCGAGTTTGTGGGCGCCGGTCTCTGGCAGCTCTACAAGGGCATAGACTCGCCCTACAAGTCGGTGCTCAAGCTGCTGCTGACCGAAGTCTACTCCAGCGAGCACCCGCAGGTACGCTGCCTCAGCCTGGACTTCAAGGCCGCGGTTTACCACGGCAAGCTGGATGCCGACGAACTTGACCCCTACGTCATGCTTTACCGCCGCATCGAACGTTATCTGCTCAGCAGACAGGACACCGAACGGCTCGAGCTGGTGCGCCGCTGCTTGTACATCAAGGCCAACGTGCGTCTGAGTAAACGCAGCGGCCTGCTCGACTGGAAGCGCAACCTGATGGAAAAGCTGGTGCGCGAATGGCACTGGGGCCCGCGCCAGCTGCAGCAGATGGACAGCCGCCAGGAATGGCGCATCCGCGAGGTCAGCAACGAGCGCCGCAAACTGGTCAACGAGTTGACCCACAGCTATCGCCTGCTATCGCATTTTGGCCGCAGTCATGGCGTGATCAACCAGGTCACCAGCCGTGACCTGTCGTTGCTCGGCCGGCGCCTCTACGCCGCCTTTGAACGCAAGGCCGGCAAGATCGAATTCATCAACCCGGGTATCAGCCCTGACCTCAGTGAGGACCTCCTGACCCTCGCCCAGGCGCCGGCGAACGAGCACGGCGATGCCTACTGGAGCCTGTACTCCGGCTCGCTCGCGGCCAGCGAGCTGGGCGACCAACCACCGCTCAAGCGCTCCCGCCAACTGCTGGAGCTGCTGGCCTGGGGGCACCGTAACGGCCTGATCGACAGTGCTACGCGGTTCTCACTGTTCCCCGGTGACAGCGCGCTCAGCGAATTTGAACTGAGTAATTTGCTGCTCAGCCTGCAGCAGCAGTTTCCGCTGCCGTTGCCCGCCCTGACTGAAACCGCGCTGTCGCGCGCCAGCGAACCCTGCCAGGTGCTCCTGCTGGTGAATATCGGATTGGACCCGCTACCCGGCGCCAGCCAGAAGAACCTCCATTTGATCAGCAGCCACACCGATGCACTGGGTTATTCCGGTCTGCGCGACAATTTGATTCTCAGCGTGGACCAGGTCTCGCTGAACAGCTGGAACGAGCTGCTAGTGACCCATTACGAAGGCGAGCAGGCCTGCATGCAGGCGCTGTGCGATTACCTGAACCAGGGCCGCGAGCATCAGCGCCTGCCGGAGTTGCAGGTGCGCTGCTTCTGCCGCAACCGCTCCAGCTCCATCGCCGAGCGGGTCGAAGGCCTGTTCCGCGACGCCGCACGGCACCTGTTGGGCAGCCCGCCAGAGCGTTTTCTGGTTCAGGTGCAGAACGGCTACCGCGTGCTGGAAGGGCGCGACGAGCAAATCAACATGCTGGAGCTTGAAGACCGTGACGCGCTGCTGCGCCACCTGGGCCGCTCCCGCCCGCGCCACAGCAAACTCGCGCTGGACGCCTACGCGCTGCAAGGCCAAGACCTGGCGCTAATACTGCAGCATGACCAACCTGGCCGGATCCAGCTGTTCTACCGCCTCAAACCGCAATGGCAAGTTGAAATCAGCCTGCTTGATGAGCGCGGCGCCCTCTGGACGCACCAGCAAAGTTACCGCGACGAGCAGACCATGCTGCTCCCGCTACTGCGCTTTCTGAATGGCATCCGCCTGCGCAGGCAGGTCAAGGAAAGCCTGGAACACAGCCAATGGGAGGGCGACATTCAGCTCTACGCCATCCTGCCCGCGCACGACGGTAACCCGCTGCGGCTGGAAGCCAAACCCCTGCCACGCGCCGGCCTCAGCCCCGACTTCTACCCCGTACAGGCGATCGCCGAACCCGGCGGCAAACGCAGCTTCAACGTCACCATTTTCTGCGACCACCGCGAGTTCTCAGAACTGGAGCACGGCCCACGGCTGTACACCGAAGTCGCCAAACACATCCTCAGCCAACGCCAAAGCCAGGAGCCCTACCCCTGCTACATCACCGACCTCGACCTCTCCGCCATTGACCCCGGCGAACGCATGCAAACCGCGCAGTATTTGCGCTACCGGCAGCAGTTGGAGGGGGCGTTGAATGAGGCGATGGGGGCGTTGCGGTAGAGCACCATTGAGCTATCTGCGAATAACCCCATGTTATACAACGCAACCAGCGGACGATGCCCCAGTCATCAAAACGGCAGCTTGCCCTCGGGGGGTGGCGGTGCAGCAAACCCCTTATGCAGCTTCGTCAGAAGCCTCTGCCAATTGTCTTTCCTGCTCCCGAATGGCCTGATCAAGCTCAGGAGAGCGTTTGGCCCACTGCTCAGGCGGTAAGGGCTTGGACCATTCGATGGTTTCTGGCGCTGCCAAGTTAGGGAGATTTGCCAGTTTCTTGCGGGCCAGATGTAAATACAGCACATCGTTAAATACCAAAGTGCCCAGGCCCTCCCATAGAAAAGCGACTATCCAGCCCCTAGCAGCCACCCCCGCTTTGAAATCATGAACAAAGCTTTGCCATAACGTCATTCCGGCGTTGTGAAAAATGGATGGCTCAGGAACCACTTCTGGCCCAACTTCCATGAAACTGCGAATGCACTCCCACTGCGCCATTGAAGAAATCCCACCGCCTGCATTGACCGCCAGAACCCAGCCTTCTTTATTCGGTGCGTAGTCCTCGTACTCTTGCCCTTTCAACGGAAACCACAAAACAAGACTACCGTGCTGGCTCGCACCACCCGTATTGAGGCTGAGGGCACTGGGAGCGATGGCGTGTACCCGCTCCCAGGGCACAAACCAATGCTCACCATTAGGCTCGGTAATACAGACTTCTCGACGCTGACGGTTGAAGCGGATGGGCGGGTATAAAGGCTTGCGCCACTGCTTGGAAAACAAATACCAGAGGGTTCCCATCAGCCCCCCCCCATAACCGCAAGAATCGCAAGACTGAGCCAAATATCTCCGCTGGCCGCAATCCAGGCTGAAATAGCCAGAAACATCACCGAACCCATATGCAACGTCATCCAACCCGCGCCCATAACAAAACTGCCTATATCCATATAAACATCATTCTTACGCCAGATGATATTCATCAGATCGCTAGCTGGCTGACCGGTAGGAATCGGTAGCGGAGCAAGATGTTCCTGCTTCCAAAGCAGGCCTTGCTTTACCTCTTGGGCGCGTTCGGTCATCAAATCTCCTTGGGTTGCAATAAGTGGGAGCTCACTGGCAAAGCGCTGAATGCGTCACTTAGCAATGGCCCCGCAGTGGCAGCATGCTCGACTACACTACTGCCACGAACGATATAGCGCATACCCTTGCCGCCACCTACGATCAATTGCCTGCTGTTGAGGGTGCCAGCCTGCATGGCCAGTGGGCTATGGTACAGGACCTGTACCTGCCAATAGTGGCTGTCGAGGCGCCGGGGCAGCTTGCCACTCAGACGCAGCCCCATGCCCTGATGGATGGGGAGCCAAGTACTTTCAACACCGCTCAGCCATTCGCTCGTGCAGTCGACCGGCGTGTTGGCTGCATCAAATGCCACCACCTTGACATACAACTGCGAGCCTTGCGGGCTGGCCCCTGGAAGAGACAAGCTCAAGCTGTCAGTACGGCTGTCCAACACAACATTATTGCCGCTGCCACCAATCTGCCGGCTGGCCAAATACCCAACGGCCTGCAATCTGGGTTTGAACAGCAGGTCGATCAGGGTCTGTATCTCCTGGCTGTGCTGTTCAGGGCTATCCCCCCATCTTTTAGCCTTGCCCCAGCAACACTGCTCAAGGAAGGCTTGCAGCTCGGTGTCCTTATGGTAGTTCCACGCCAGATATAACCCTTCAACTACCAGCAAGAGCCAGTTGACCGGCATAATGCGTAAAGTGAACCACCTGATTGCCTCGTCGGTGGTCCACTTTCCGATTAGCGCCATATAGGTGGCGTATGCACCCAACCCCGTTTGCGCTGACATCAACCCAAAGAGCGCGCTGTCATGTCCCAAACGTACCCAGTGGTCAGCGGACCAGTATGCACCGTCTTTTTGCATTTCAGCAGAGAGCTTCGCCAAATCAACCGCAGCCGCAACCGCGGCCAAGCCACCAGTAATAAAACCGAACAGGGTGACGATGGGAGCTTTCAAAGCCCCTCGCTTGGCTTCAACCTGCCCCGTGGCCTGCCAAGCCGCCCCAATCACCGCCGACAGCGCCGCACCTACTTTTAGATTTTCAGCCAAATGCTCCCGTTGACGCACATCATCGTGCTCACGCCCGCGATCACGTTCGTTTATTTCGTGCACGTTATTCATGTGCAACAAAAGAGCGGCCAAGGGCAGCACTCCACCCAGAGTATTCATGCCTTTGATACGCGCAACAGTGGGAGCCATACCTCTTTGCAGAGATTGTCCTGCCATTCGGCCAAACTCCCAGATGCGTTGCCCAGTGTCGCCGCTTAGGGTGAAGCTATAACGGCCGACGTTGATCACGCTGTCAGTGCATAACCTCATCATTATCAGCAAGGCGCGCAGCGGACTGGGTAACCGCTGAATCAAATTACTCGGAGTCTGGCTGCTCGCTAGATGCTCAACTTCCAACGCAGCATAAGCAGCAGATAAGCGCGAGACTGCTTGATTCCAATCGTTGCCCTGCTCTCCTCCCAGCGCGCTGAGCCAAGCCAGCTTTTCACTGGACGCCACTAACTTACCGATAAACTGACCAATAGCCGCTTGATTCTCGCTGGTCAGCGCGCCCTGCAGCTGGGCGGCGCGATCACCTATATCCATCAGTGAGGGGGTGAAGCCACTGGAAAGCAAACTAAAGGGTTGATCAGCGGAGGGCGACCGCAGCAAATTGACGGCCAACTGGACGCCAGGGCCGCTGCTGCATAACGATCCAAGACTGCTGAGGGATAGTTCACTTAGCATGCTGCAATGCGCATCGCTGTCGTAATTCACATACCAGAGCGCTGCTCCATGTCTTGGTAGATACGAAGCCATATCCGAATAAAGTACTTCGCGCCTTGCAGTCAGCCAGTGATGGTGCGGCTCTGCAACCTCGGTGATCCAGCGCTGCATGCGCGGTAGCTCAACCCGTTCAGCAACCTGCGCGCTGGATTTGGCGTCCGTCATGTTATGAACTTTATCGGCATGATAAGACATCACCACACCTTGCAGCTGCCCATGCAAATCGGCAGGAACGAACTCCCTAGTGGGTGCGAGCACTATTTGCTCGCGCCGAACAATCTCGGCAATGCGCGCATCGGCGGCCGCGTGGCCTATCTTGTGGCGTTGGCGTTGGTTGATCTCGGTCTCTTCCGCCAACAGCGGCTGAAGGTCTCGGCGCGCCTGAAGCATGATATCGCCCTGCTCCGGGGTAAGCTGGATATCACGATCGCGGTAACGGTAGTTGATCAGGTTGCTCAACTCGGCTCCGTCTTCCGTTATCAGGCTGTTGATAAAGCCGGCGATCATTCCTTTATGCGCATTTTCCTGATCCCAGTCTTCTTCGCGCTGATTGACCCAGCCTTGCTCAGCGTTCAAGTCGCGCAACACCCCAAGATCATCGTCCAGCGTTGCAAAAACCGCGTGCAGGCTGCCAGCCTGGCTACGGGCTTTGCTTAGCCACGTGTCAGAGGCAGGCAGATCCCAGGCAACCGAGCTCCATTCACCCGGCGGGTGTTCAGCTGCTTGCGGGTGTCTGCCTGCGGCCTGTTCGCGTTCGCTTAGCCACGTACGAGCATTGGTGTAAGCGTTTACCCGCTCAGGTGTGGGCTCATCCATCATCTGCTGGCCCAGCGTATCAACACCCTTGCGATAGGCGTCGCCATTCTGCGCATAGTCATGTGCTACGAATTGATCGCGCACTTCCGGCATGAGCTCAGCAACAACTTTTTCGGCCTCACTCAGTGCAGGACAGTGTTCCACCTCAAGCCTGCGTGCAATTTCAGGTAAGGGTATGCAGCGCATGCGGGCAAGGCGCTCAGCAGGGCTGTCAGCCAAACCTTGATAAGCCGTTTTTGGCAATGGGATTTCGCTGTATAGCAGCCATGCGTCATGGTGTTTGTCCAACGCCACTCCTGCAACGCTCCCGGCAGCAACCTCGCCACTGTCATCCTCAAGGCCCTGCTCTTGCAACAAGCCATCAGTAGCTATGGCAAAGCGCCTAAGGGGCCCCTGCTGGTGCCACAGATAAAGGTAACCTACGCGCAGCCGCCGCAAAGCTTGCGGATGACTTTGACTACTTGCTGCAGGCAAGCAACAGGAATGCTCAGCACCTTGCTCGGCCAGCGCATAGCGCGCGGGCACGATGAAGAGTTCGGCTTGACCTGCAGGACAGGCACCCACTGCACTTTTTGCATCAGCGCCATTGTCATGATTGGCTGTTGAGGTATCAGACATGTTCTATCCCTGTAAGCATTGCGGCTCGGCCTTGAGCCATTTCAAAAGCACGCTGTAGGCGCTGGGAAGGCGTCTGTGGTGAGCGCTCGTGCAGTAGCTGGCTGATATCGGGGTGTGCGCTTAAAGCCGTGCCTCCCAGCAGCCCAAAGATACCGGCGTATAAATAGATATCCCCCTCACTACAAAACCCAAGGGCGTAGGCGTTATCCGCAAGCTGGGACAGTTCTGCTTGCCGTGCGGCTTGCGCCCATTCAGCGCCGTAGGCTGGAAAGTTCATCTTCATATGCAGGTCCAGCCGGCCCACCACCTGTTGAAAACTCACATCACCCAAAGCCGAAAGCTGCTCGTCACTCAACCTGTATGGAAGCTGCTTGCTAGCCTCTGTTATCTGCGCCTGCTGTTTGAACTCACGCCACTCACCGCTCAATTTGTCAGGCATGACCATACGTTCAAAAGGGCCGAGCAGCGCAGCGCGCTGATCAGTGGTAGCACACGATAAAAGTGAGCTGAAGACCGCCGGGTCGGCCAACCGCAACAACACCGTTTCGCCTGAGGGCATCTGGACCTGAGTCAGCCAACGCAGGTGTCGCACCTGAACTTCCCACGCAGCGCGGGAGAACAAAAGATAGCCGCAATCTTCATCTACCAAGGTAAGATACTGATTTAGAACAGGATCATCCTGACCCTCTATAGCAACAATACAAGGAGATACGTCAACTAGCGGTGCTTGCGCTGTCTCCAGATACAGCGGCTCGAAGACTGGCTGGTCGACCCAGTCATACAATTTTTTGGGTAGGTCACTCAGGCTAACGCCATCTAAAATCAGCACTGTTGGAAGATGCCAAGGCAAGTCGACGGGAATGGATTCAAGCGGCATTGCTGCCCCCTGTTTGCTCGTCGTTACAAATCGCGCACAAAGGCTTTTTAAGCATCAGCGCCTGACGTTGCACAGGCACCAGCAGCTTGCCCGCCTCACCCACATCAACCGCCGCCACTGCCCCCGGCAACACCGGCGCAGCCCCACTACCCTTACCCGGCCCACCACCCGAGTTGATCTTCACACTCGACCCAACCAGGGTCACGCCGCTGGGGTCGAGTTTGACGAAGCTGCCGCCGACCTTGAAGGTGATTTCCATGCCGGCTTCGAGCACGACTTTCATGCCGCTGGAGAGGTGGATTTCGGTGCCGGCCTTGACCAGTTGGCTATCGCCCAGCTTGACGTGCTGGCTGGTGCCGACGGTGAGGTGGTCGTTGGCTTTGATTTCGGTTTTGCGGTCGGCGTGGGTGGTGCGGTGTTCTTCGGCTTTGAACTCGCTGTAGCTGTTGGCTTCGACCGTGTCGTGGCGTTCGTTGCCCACGCGCACGGTCTGGTTGTTTTCTATGTTTTCGTCCCAGTCCTTTTGGGCATGCAGGTAGATCTGTTCTTCGCCCTTTTTATCCTCGATACGCAGTTCGTTGTAGCCGTCGCCTCCAGGACTACTGAGGGTTTTGAATACGCTGCGGGTTTTGTGTGCGGGTAGTTCGTACGGGACTTCGTGTTCCTTGTGGTACAGGCAGCCGGTGACCAGGGGTTGATCGGGGTCGCCTTCGAGGAATGAGATGAGTACTTCCATGCCTACTCTGGGAATGGCGATGCCGCCGTAGCGGTCGCCGGCCCAGCTGGAGGCGACTCTTAACCAGCAGCTGGTTTTGTCGTCAGCCTGGCCCTCGCGGTCCCAGTGGAACTGGACTTTGATGCGACCGTACTGGTCGCAGTGGATTTCTTCGCCCTCAGGGCCTGTGACTACGGCGCTTTGGCTGCCGAGGACCTTTGGTTTTCTGTGATCGAGCTGTGGTCGCCAGAGGATCTGCCAGGGCGTGGCCTTGAAGTGGTTGCGGTAACCCTGGGTGAATCCGTCTGCTTTGCTGACATCGCTGGTGACGCCTTCTTCGAGCACTTGTGGTTGTTTGCCTTCATGCTGGATTTCGGTCAGCAGCCAGAGGTCGTTCCAGTCGTCTCTGGGGTGACCAGTGAGCGGCATGAAGTGGCCGCTGCGCAGTTGCGGTTGATCGCTGCTGCCGTCGGCCAGTTGTTGTTCGGCGCGATGGCGTTCGAGGGCGATCTGGCTGAGCTGTTTGCCGCGCTCGCGGTCGGTGAAGCGACCGGGGTAGTCGTAGTCTTCGAGGTCGGGTTGGGGTTTATTTTGTTCTTCTGCTGTGGCCTCGCCTTTGTAGGCGGCTTCCATCAGCAGGCGGGGCTTCTCGAAGTCGTAATCCCGGCGGGTGACGCGGCTGGGGCGGGTTTCTACTCTTAAGCCGAAGCGTTTGACGACCGGCTGGTCGGCGACCAGGCCGGTGCCCTGGCTGTAGCCGATTTGTTGTAATTGCGGGAAGGCGGTCTGGTCGTCACCGAAGACAATGATGTGGCCTTCCTGGCTGTGTTCGAAGTGGTAGTGCATGCCCTCTTCTTCACACAGGCGCTGGATGAACTGCAGGTCGGTTTCGTCGTACTGGGTGCAGTAGTCGCGCGCCGGATGGTTCTGGTGCAGTTGAAAGCGGTAGGCATCGCTCTGGATGCCGTGCTCTTCCAGCAGGCGGCTGATGATCTGCTGCCCTGTCAGGTGCTGGAAGATGCGTTGATTGGTGCGGTGCGCCAGGTAGCTGAGCTGGGGGCGCAGGCACAGATGATAACGGGTGAGGCGCTTGCCGGCTTCGCCCTGGGCGAGGCGGTCGATTACGCCGTGGATGCCTGCTCCCTGGCCCATGTCCAGATAGGCGGTGTGGTGCAGCAGGGAGGCCAGGTCGATGTCCGGCTGTTCACTGACCAGCTCCAGCTCAAAGGCGTAGGGCCGGTTGAGGGCCTCGCTGCCGGTGAAGGCCAGTACCTTGAAGTCGTGGGCGGCGCCGTCGATGTGCAGGCTGAAGGCCGCTTCATTGGCTGGAGAGAACATCCGTTGTCCTTTTTACAGAATTCGTTCAGCGATCCAGGCGGGGATCGGCGAGACGCTTGAACGCGAAAAGCCACCGACTGACTCTCAAGTCACTCGGTGGCCTGGCATTGTAAAGACCTTAGGCGGCGATGGGTGTGCGCCAGTCATCAGAACCGGAGGTTCCTGAGACTTCGTGGGTCCAGACGATTTTGCGGTAGGTGAAGTAGACGTCTTCCAGGTGGGTGAAGTGCGCCATGTTCGGGTCTTGGCAGTTAGGCATCTGCGACTGCACATCGACGATGATGGCGTCGTGCAGTTCGATGGTGAAGTAGTGCTCCTGGGTGCCGGTGGCAGAGGTGCGGTACCACTCCAGGCGGCACTTGCTCAGGCGCTCGCCGGAGGTCAGAGCGTTGAAGATCAGCGGTGAGGACTTGTCGAACACCTTGGTGATCATCAGCGGCTTGTGGACGCGCTGGCCGGTGGGCTGGCCGGACTGCGGGTCACGCGGGATGATGACCTGGTGGTTGTAGCCCTGCACCAGTACCTGGTCTTCGTGGCCTTCCTGGAAGATGTTGCCGACCGAGTCTTCGGTGAACGTACCGGCGGTGATCAGGCCCTGCTTGGTGCCTTCGATGGTCAGATACGCGGGTGTTGGCATTGCTGCTCTCCTTGCTTGAAATGGGGTGACCGGTTGATCCGGTTGACCCAGTACAACCAAGAGCTGTGCCAGGAATAAAAAGGGCAATTAAATCAAACGATTGGAGTGATCAGGCAAGCAGCCGAAAAGCCGTTTGTGATCTCGGTCACGCAAAGTTGTGCAGGATGTTGCGCAGTGCTGTGCAAGTTATTGCGCAGTGGGGTGGAGGCAGCGTAGCACGGGGGTTGCAGACGCTTTTAGCAGGCTGGCGGCGTGGTTGCTGCGCCAATAGTTGCCAGCCGCGCTAGCGTCCGGCCATACGCTGCTGGCGCCGCGCACGCCGCTCGGTCGCGAGCGCTATTATCTGCAGCTGTTGTGTATCAGAGGCGTTGGCCCACTGCAGAATTTCACTCATCAGGCGGCCACAGCCCAGGCACTCATCACCATCCAGGCAACATTGGCGCACGCAGGGCGAGGGTTGCCGGCCGCGCTCGCTCACGCGGCGTCTTCGTCCAGTTCGAGCTCGACCTCATCCCCGGTGAGCTCTTCAAGCACCGCAGAGAGCACCTGGGTCAGCGACCCTTCTCCGCCATCGTGCTGCCAGCCGCTATCGTCCTGATAACCAAAGTGCAGTGTAGCATCCGGGGTGGCCAGCCAAAGCTCGCGTGACGCTGGCTGGCGGCCGATCACCAGGCGCGGCCCGTCGGCGAGCATCAGGACCAGCGAACCTTCCACCTGCTCCATGTCCAGATCAAGGTCGCAATCGTCAACCGCATGCTCGATCAGGTCCTGTATCCGATCTACCTGCTGATGAAATTCCGCTTCGCTCATGTCCTGCATGGGGCTCTCTCTAGTCAATGGCCATCGGCGCAACATGGCGCAACAGCGCGTCCGCTGAGCGGCGGCTGATGCACCGAGCCGGGTGGCTGGGTATACTGCCGCATATTCTACCTGTAAGGATTCCATCATGAAGCATATCAGCGCACTTCTCTTCGGCCTGCTGGTCCTCGCTGGCTGCGGCCAGAAGGGACCGCTCTATCTGCCGGAAGACGTCTCAGGCCAGCCGCCGACCCCGGCGCAGGAAGAACTGATCCAGGAACCGACCGAGAAGTGATGCACCCATGACCGCGTTTGATTACCGCCACGGCGAACTGTACGCCGAAGGGGTCGCATTATCTGCGATTGCCGCCGAGTACGACACCCCTTGCTTCGTTTACTCGCGCAGCGCCATAGAGCAGGCCTACCAGGCCTGGGACTCGGCGCTTCAGGGCGTGCCGCACCTGGTCTGTTTTGCCGTCAAGGCCAACTCCAACCTGGCCGTACTGAATCTGCTGGCCCGCCAGGGTGCCGGCTTCGACATCGTCTCCGGTGGCGAACTGGAGCGGGTACTGGCCGCCGGGGGCGAACCCTCGCGCATCGTCTTCTCCGGTCTGGGCAAGACCGCCGCCGAGATGCGCCGCGCACTTGAGGTCGGCATTCACTGCTTCAACGTTGAATCGGCCGCCGAGCTGGAACGGCTGCAGCAGGTGGCAGCCGAACTCAACGTCAAGGCGCCCATTTCGCTGCGAGTGAACCCCGATGTCGACGCCAAGACGCACCCCTACATCTCCACCGGGCTGAAGGAAAACAAGTTCGGCATCGATATCGCCCAGGCGCCCGCCGTCTATCGCCGTGCAGCCGAACTGAGCCACATCGAGATCTGTGGCGTGGATTGCCACATCGGCTCGCAGCTGACCGACGACACGCCTTTTATCGATGCCCTGCAGCGCCTGCTGCAACTAATCGATGGCCTGGCCGAAGAAGGCATACAGATTCGCCATCTGGATCTGGGTGGTGGCCTGGGTGTGACTTACCGGGACGAAACGCCGCCGAGCCCCGGTGCTTATCTGGCCAAGGTGCGCGAGGCACTGGCCGGCCGTGACCTGACCCTGCTGTTTGAACCGGGCCGCTCCATCGTCGCCAATGCCGGTGTGATGCTGACCCGCGTCAACCTGCTCAAACCGACCGAGCACAAGAACTTCGCGATCATCGACGGCGCGATGAACGACCTGATTCGCCCGGCCCTGTACAGCGCCTGGATGGGCATCGATGCGGTCAAACCGCGTAGCGACGTGGCCGCGCAGGCCTGGGACATTGTTGGCCCAGTGTGCGAAACCGGCGACTTTCTGGGCAAGGACCGCGAGCTGGCACTGGCCGAGGGCGACCTGTTGGCCGTACGTTCCGCCGGCGCCTACGGTTTTGTGATGAGCTCCAACTACAACACCCGTCCACGCGCTGCCGAAGTGCTGGTGGACGGTGAGCAGACCCATCTGGTGCGTCGTCGCGAGACGGTCGCCGAACTGCTGGCCGGCGAGCGCCTGCTGCCCGAGGACTGACATGCTGCTGCGATTCACCAAGATGCACGGTCTGGGCAACGACTTCATGGTCATCGACCTGGTCACCCAGCACGCGCAGCTGTCCGCCAAGCAGATACGCCAGTGGAGTGACCGGCATACCGGCATCGGCTTTGATCAGCTGCTGGTGGTCGAGCCGCCGAACGACCCGGATACCGACTTCCGCTACCGCATCTACAACGCCGATGGCAGCGAAGTGGAGCAATGCGGCAACGGCGCGCGCTGCTTTGCGCGCTTCGTGCAGGACAAACGCCTGACTGCGAAGAAAGTCATCCATGTAGAAACCAGCGGCGGCCCGATTACCCTGCGCGTGCGCCGCGATGGCCAGGTCACGGTCGACATGGGCGCACCGCGCTTTGCTCCTGCCGAGGTGCCCTTCATTGCCGAACAGGAAGCCGACCAATATGCCTTTGAGGTGGCGGGCGAGCAGTTGATGGTCTCGGCGGTTTCCATGGGCAACCCGCACTGCGTGACCCTGGTGGACGACATAAACAACGGCACACTCGAACGCCTGGGCGCGCACATAGAGGCGCACCCGCGCTTCCCGCGCAAGGTCAATGCCGGCTTTATGCAGGTGATTGATCACGGACACGCGCGACTGCGCGTATTCGAGCGCGGCGTGGGCGAAACCCAGGCCTGCGGCACCGGCGCCTGCGCCGCGGCGGTCGCCGGCATCCGCCTGGGTCTGTTACGCTCCCCGGTACAGATTCAACTGCCGGGCGGCAACCTGCAGATCGAATGGGCCGGCCCCGGCCAACCCGTACTGATGACCGGCCCTGCTACCCGGGTCTATGAAGGACAGATACGCGTATGAGCGAGCACCAGCCGCACCCCAGCGATGAGATCGATGCCGAGCAGGTCACCGAGTACCTGCGTCGTCACCCGGCCTTTTTCGCCGAGCACGACGAACTGCTGGCCGACCTGATCATTCCCCACGAGCGCGGCCAGGCCGTGTCACTGGTGGAGCGCCAGGTCAAGCTGCTGCGTGAGCGCAACATCGATGTGCGCCATCGGTTGAACCAGTTGATGGACACCGCCCGCGAGAATGACCGCCTGTTCGACAAGAGCCGCCGACTGATTCTTGGCATGCTGGAGGCGCAGAGTCTGGAGCAGGTCATTGCCAGCCTGGAAGATAGCCTGCGCAATGACTTTCAGGTGCCTTTCGTGTGCCTGATCCTGTTTACCGAAGCCGATCGCTATTCCAATGCGCACTGCGTGACCCACGCCGCCGCCAAGGAGGCCATCGGTCATCTGCTCGACAACGGCAAACCGGTCAGCGGCGCACTACGCCCGGACGAGCTGCGCTTCCTGTTTGGCGAGTCCGCCGAGGAAGTAGCCTCCACCGCCTTTGCACCCATCAGCCACCAAGGGTTGCACGGCGTACTGGCACTCGGCAGCAAGGATGCGCAGCAGTACCGCAGCGCCACCGGTACGCTGTTCCTCGGTTACGTGGCCGACGCCCTGGCCCGCATTCTGCTGCGCCAACGTCCGCTGGCTGATGAAAGCCACGCCTGAGCCGGCCGGTGCCGCCACGGCCCCGGCCGCCGACAGCGATATTGACGCCTTTCTGCGCCACCTGCGCACCGAGCGCCAACTGTCGCCGCGCACTCTTGAAGCCTACGCCCACGACCTGCAGCAGGTATTGCTGTTCCGCCAGCAACGCCAGCTATCTGACTGGGAGCAACTAACCGCCCAGCAGTTGCGCCATTACGTTGCCCAGCAACACCAGCAAGGCCTGTCGCCGCGCAGCCTGCAACGCCAGCTCAGCGCCATTCGCAGTTTTTACCGCTATCTGCTGCGTGAACGGCGCTGCCAGCTCAATCCCGCGCTGGACCTGCGCGCACCCAAGACGGGCAAGAAACTGCCGAAGACCCTGGATGCCGACCTGGCCGGCCGGCTGCTAGACGACAACGGCGATCCGGATTGGCTGCAATTACGTGATCAGGCCATGCTGGAGTTGTTCTACTCATCAGGCTTGCGCCTCGCCGAACTGGCCGGACTGGACGTCGCCGACCTGGATCTGCAACAGGGTGAGGTACGGGTACTTGGCAAGGGCAACAAGACTCGCCTGCTGCCGGTAGGGCGCATGGCCAGGGCAGCGCTGCAGGCCTGGTTGGCCGTGCGCCCCGCCTTGCCGGGCGCAGCACAGCCGGTGTTCGTCAGCCAGCGCGGCACCCAGCTGACACCCAGGGCCATTCAGCTGCGGGTGCGCCGCCGCGGCGTAGAGCGCATCGGCCAGCACCTGCATCCGCACATGTTGCGGCATTCGTTCGCCAGCCACATGCTGGAGTCGTCCGGCGACCTGCGCGCCGTGCAGGAGCTGCTCGGCCACGCCGACATCAGCACCACCCAGATCTACACCCACCTGGACTTTCAACATCTCGCGCAGGTCTACGACAAGGCCCACCCGCGCGCCAAACGCAAAGCGGATACCGAATGATTCAACTCGTTACCTTCGATCTGGACAACACCCTGTGGGAAACCGACAGCGTGGTCGCTGCCGCCGAGCAGGTGCTGCTGCGCTGGCTGGAAAGGAATGCCGCCCAGTTCGCCAAGCAGCTCAGCCCGGAGGCGCGCAAAGCGCTGCGCGATGAGGTGCTGGCGGCGCAGCCCGAGCTGCGCCACCGCGTAACGCCGCTGCGTATTGCCGTGCTGGAGTTGGGTTTGCGCAAGGCGGGTTATAGCGACGAGCAGGCCAGTGAGCTGGCGGCGCAGGGCTTCAAGGTATTCCTCGATGCGCGGCACCAACTGGAGTACTTCCCGCACGCCGAGCTGGTGCTGGAGCTGCTGTCGCGGCAATACCAATTGGCGAGCATCTCCAACGGCAATGCCGATGTGCGCCGTCTGGGGCTGGATCGCTTTTTCAAGATCATCGTTTCAGCCGACGAGGTCGGCCTGAGCAAGCCCGACGCTGCGCCCTTTCGCGCAGCGCTGCAGGCCGCCGGTGTTGAGCCGTCACGGGCCTTGCACATTGGTGACCATCCTGGTGATGACATTCAGGGCGCGCTCGACGTGGGCATGCACACCCTGTGGTTCAACCCGCAGGGCAACGCCTGGCCACAGCAGCCGCGCCCGCATGGCGAGGTGCGCTGCCTGAGCGAGATTCCGCCGTGGCTCAACCGCTACGTGAAGTACGCAAAGCGCTAGACGCAAGGCACCGCCTGAGGGCGGCGGTGCTCGCACTGGGACAGTGCCTTAGATGGGACGGCTGCCGTACTTGTTATCCGGCTTGCGTGGTGGATCAGACACCACATTGGAGTCGATCTCTTGCACCTTGCCGCCACGGGACAGAAACTCTTCCATCTGCCGCGCCAGCATCTCGCGCTCACGCTCCTTGGCTTCCAGTGATGCGCTCTCCAGCTCTTCCGGCTGGGCATTCTTCTTGCGCGGTTTGCTGGTGGCTACCTCGCCTTCAGAATCGTCATCGCTGTCATCCAGCTGATCGCTGACCTCGGTGTCTTCGACGCCGTCCAGATCATCGTCCATATCATCGCTCATGCCCCACACCCTCCCAAGGGAAAACACGCTATATATAGCGCATTCGGGTGATTTGGCTAGCCCCCCCGCAGAAAATATTTGCGAGCTGCTGCCTGTGCTAGAGGGTCGCGCCCTCGGTCAGGCGCGCCAACTGATCAAGGTCGGTCTGCACGCCGGATGTCTCGCGGATACGCGCCAGAATCTGCCGCTTCAGCTCAATAAAGGCCGGCTCCAGCTTCATGTCCTGGTGGCGCACCGCCGGCAGCGGCACGTCGTACACGCTGTCGATGCGGCCGGGCCGGGGCGCCATCAGCACAATACGGCTGCCGAGGTAGATGGCTTCTTCCACATCATGAGTAACGAACAGAATGGTGCTCTTCTCCAATCGGTGCACGTGCCGAATGAGGTCGTGCATCACCTCGCGCGTTTGCGCGTCCAGCGCACCGAAGGGCTCATCCATCAACAGAAAATCCGGGCGCGGCATCAGCGCGCGGGCAATCGCCACACGCTGCTGCATGCCGCCCGAAAGCTGGCTAGGGTAAGCGCCAGCAAAACTCTGCAAGCCCATCAGGTTGAGCAAGGCATCAGCCCGGCCGCTGGCGGTCTCGACGTCAGCCTGGCTCTTTACCGTGTCCGCAATCACTTTGAGCTGACGGCAGAATTTTATGTTCTGCGTGACCGTCAGCCAGGGGTACAGACTGTAGTGCTGGAACACCATGGCACGGTCTACGCCGGGTCCGTCAATTGGCTGATCGTGCAGCAGAATGTCGCCGCAGCTGTGGGTCTCCAGTCCCGCCAGAATACGCAGCAGAGTGGACTTGCCGCAGCCAGAGGCGCCTACAAAGGTGATGAACTCGTTAGGCTGCACTTCCAGATTGACGTCGCGCAGGGCCTCAATGCTCTGGTCGCGGGTCTCGAACAGCTTGCCAACGTTACGAATGCTGATGCAGGACTTGTCCATCACGGTTACCTCTTCTGCCAATGGAAGGCTCGGCGACCGAGCCAGCGGAACGCCTGGTCGGTCAACAGGCCGATCAAACCGATCAGCAGGATGCCGGCGAAAATCTTGTCGGTGTGCATGTAACGCTGGGCGCGCAGAATCGCGTAACCCAGGCCGGAGTTGGAGGCCACCAGCTCCGCCACCACCAGATAGGTCCAGGCCCAGCCGCAGGTGATGCGCAGAGTATCAAGCAGCGCCGGACGGGCCGACGGCAAGACCACCAACCGGATGATTTCACTGCGACTCGCGCCCATGGTTTGCGCCGCTTCGATCTGCGCCATGGGTACGCGGCGAATATCCTCAGCGGCCATCAGCACCATCTGAAAGAAGGTGCCGATAAAGATGATCAGAATCTTGGAGCCTTCGCCGATTCCCACCCAGAGCATCACCAGCGGAATAAAGGCGACCGCCGGCATATAACGAATAAAGTCGATCAGCGGCTCAAGGGTCGCCTGTACCGGCTTGTAAGTACCCAGATAGAGACCGAGCGGCAAGGCGATCAGCGCCGAAATCAAAAAGCCAGCCATCACCCGGTAGACGCTGATGGTGATGTCGCCCCAGAGGCCGTCCTCCTGCCACCAGTTCCAGGTACGTTCTGCCACCGCCCCCGGCCCTGGCATGAACAGCGGGTCGTTCAACCCCAGTGCCGTGTACAGCCACCAGATCAAAAACGGGGCGGCCAGCCCGGCGGCGGTCAGCAGCCCGGCGGTGCGCGGTGACAGCGACCCGCGTACCGCCCACCAACGCGCGCGCGGTTTTCGCACAGCCGTGGGTCGGGTTTCAGGCAATGGGGCGGGTGCGTTCATACCAGCGTCTCCTTGATCAAAGCCTGCAGGCGCGGCAAGGGAGCGCGACGCCAACCATTTTCCGGCGGATGAATACCCAACCAGGCGACCGGCAGCTCAGACCACTGCTGCGCATCGGCGGGCACCGAGAACAGGCTGCCAGTGGCAGCCGGCAGCGTGCTGTAGAGAATGTGCCAGGGCAACTCGCCGCCCTGAATGCGCCCGAAGGTCAGCTCACAGCTCAGCAGCAGCTCGGCATCACGGCTGCTGTCGTGCAGATACTGCAGCAGCGAGCGCCGTGTACTCAGACGCAGCGGACGATCAGCCGCAAACATGAAGTAGTCACCGGCGCGCAGCAGGCAGGCACGGCGCCCAGAGCCGTCGGCACTGTGCAGCCAACTTTCCGCCACCGGGCCTATCGAGTCCGGTAGGCGCTGCCAGACTTCCAGGTAACTGCCGTCCAGTGCGGTTTCATGCACTTCTTCACTGCTGACGAAGGCCATATTGCCGATGTCAGCACCGCTGTCGGGATGGAAGTCGATCGCACGGTGCCATTGGCAGCGTTGCTCGGTAGCCTGGGTCAGCCCGGCAAAACCCGCCAGGCGTGCGCGCTCCAGCGGCAGCTTGGGCGCGGGGTCGGGGATGCGCAGGTCACTGTGCAGATGCGCGCTCTGCAACCAGAACACCCGGGTAGTGGTGTCTTCGCTGCCGTCGGCAAGTCGCAGCAATGTGCGTTGCCAGACACCGTGGTAAGCCTCAGGAACAGTGTTCATTGGTGATACTCCGGGAAGCGTTTGAGGGTGCGCCAGAACGCCATGTCGTGGTTCGGCCAAAGCTCGGCACCGGTCTCACCGGCAATGCGCTTGAGTTTGCGAATACTGTCCAGCGCCATGTCCTCGCGGTCGCGCCAGCACAGTCCGGGGGCGATTTCATCGTCGAGGTTTTCGGTCAGGTCGGCGGCATCACCGGTGAGGATCACCGGCGCGCCGGTCGGTAACTCGATCATCAGCGACATGTGCCCGGCAGTGTGGCCCGGCGTGTTGATCGCCCGCAGACCAGACAGCAGGTCGTACTCGTCCTGCTGCAGGCGCCAGCGCACGTTGCCGGCAAAGTCGTCGGCGAAGTAGGCGTCATCGGCCGGCTCGCGGGCGGCGTGCAGTTCGTCTTCGTGTACATGCACCTCGGCGCCGCAAACGTCGCACAGACCACCGGCGTGATCAAAGTGCAGGTGGCTGAGAAACACCATGTCGATGTCTTTGCAGGTCAGCCCGAGCTTCGCCAGATGGGCTTCGAGCCGCTGCTCTTCACTCATCTGCGGCGGCCCCATGGGAAACTCCACCGGGTCGTACCAGCGCGCGCGCAGCGCAGGATCGCTTAGTTTGTTGTAGTCACAACCCACGTCGAACAACACCCGACCCTGTTTGGTTTCGATCAGGAAGGCCAGAATCGGCGCCTCGATCTGCACCCCGTGGCCACGGCCACGGGTCGAGATCGACTTGTCGTAGTGATGGGTGGCGGTCAACAACGGCCAGAGCTTCTGCACCTGGGTCATGCTGCCTCCCGCAGGGCGCTGAGCAGCGCCGCACTGTCACAGACCTCGCCGAAGATGCCGCCCTCGACGCCAATCATCGCCAGCGCTGCGGCGTGCAACTCGGGGTGCGCGGAGGCGCAGGCATCGCTCACGGTCAGGCAATTGAAGCCGCGGTCAATGGCGCTGCGCAGGGTCGAGCTGACGCAGACTTCGGTGGTCACCCCGGTGATGATCAGCGTGTCGATCCCGCGGCTGCGCAGGATCAGTTCCAGATCAGTGGCGGCAAAGGCGCAGTAGCCTGGTTTATCGATCACCGGTTCACCCGCCTGCGGCTGCAGCTCGTCGATCAAGTCATGGCCGTATTCACCACGTACCAGCAACCGGCCCAGCGGGCCAGAGGCACCAATCGGCGCGCCGCTGCGTTCGGCGCGGATACGCTTCCAATCCGCCAGGTCAGACAGATCCGTGCGGTGCCCCTCGCGGGTATGCACCACCAGCATGCCCGCTGTCCGAGCCGCTGCCAGCAACCGCTGCTGGGCCGGAATCGGCGCGCGCAGACAGGCGATATCCAGCCCGGCCTGGTCGGCATAGCCGCCGGGGGCGCAGAAGTCGCGCTGCATGTCGATCAGCAGCAACGCGGTGCGTGAGGGCTCCAGCGCCAGCATCTCAGGCCTCCAGTTTGAATTCGTGACGCACGGCGGCGGTGATGCCGGTGACGATGTCGTCGGCCATGCGCGCGCCCTTCTCGGCGGTCGAACCCAGCGCCGACGACAGCACCCCGGATGGCGGCACCCACTCGGTGCGGGTCGGGTACATGTCGTAGGGCGGAAAGTCGGCGGGCGGGTCGCTCGGGATCTTGTCGAGGCTGACCAGATGCGGCAGGTAGTGCAGCATCAGCGAGGTTTCGATCACCGCGGCATGCTCCAGCGCAAAACCGGGGAAGCCGTCGGGGAAGATGTCGTCCAGGGTATCTTTGCGGCAGAAGTCCCAGTGCTCAAGACGCATGACTTCCAGCTCGCAGCCGGGCCCGAGTTCGCGCAGCGCCAGTTGAATACCCTCGGTGACAAACCAGGTGTTCTCGTAGTGACCCAGCACCAGTACCAGACGCTTGACGCCATGGCGGGCAAACTCGCGCACCGCATCCTGTACCAGCGCGATCAGGGTGGCGCCGTCGAGGCTGGTGGTGCCGCAGAAATGCTGGCCGCCGCCACACTTGGGCTGCGACTTGTAGCCGTAGGCCAGCGCCGGGGCAACGATGCCATCGATCTGCGCGGCCACATCGGCACTCAATGCGGTCGACAGCAGTGCATCGGTACCCAGCGGCAGATGCGGGCCATGCTGTTCGGTCGCGCCACAGGGCAGGAGTACCACCGCACCCTGCTCGACCCGTTGCTGGTATTCGACCCAGCTGATCTGATCCATATAGACACGTGCCATCAGGGCATACTCCTCGTCAGTTGCTTGGGCGCGCGCTCCGGCCAGCCGGCCATCACCGCCGCCAGGGTGACCATGCCGGCACCCAGCCAGGTGCGCGGGGCGAGCGCTTCATCGTTAAACCAGGCCACCGACAGCACGGCAGCAATCAATTCGAATACCACCAGCACGGCGGCGCGGCTGGCTTCCAGGTGGGTCACGCCGTATTGCGCGCCCAGCGTCGCGAGAAGCAGCCAAGCCACCGCGAACAGCGCGATCCACAACCAGGTCGACGGCGCCAGCGTGGGTACGCCCTGCGCCAACAGCAGGCAGGCGGCGCCGGCGAACAGGCTGCTGCCGACAAAAGCGGCGACCGTCTTGCTCAGCATCGGCACCCGATCCGCCGCGCGGGTCGCCAGGTTGTTCAACGCAAAACCCAGCCCCGCGCTCAGCGCCAGCCAGTCTATTGCGGTCAGGCTGGCGAAGGTCTGCGCATTGACGCCCAGCGTCAGGCCGATGCCGGCCAGGGCCAGCAGCAGTGCTGCCAAGCGCAGCGCGGTCAGCCGCTCGCGCAGCAGCAACCAGCCACCGAGGACACCCCACACCGGCGCCAGATAAAACAGCAGCATCACCCGCACCAGATCCTCGCCCAGCGACAGTGATGACAACAAAGCCGCATTCGCCCAGCCGCCGAAAAGCACTATGCCCAACACACCCCAGCGCTGTTGCCACCAGGCGGCGCGCTGCCAGTACAGCAGCGGCAGGGCAAAGAGTGCGATCAGGCCGTAACTCACCAGCACCATGGGCATGCCGCTGATGCCCTGCGCGGCAAACGCCTGCAGCGGCAACCAGCTGGTGCCCCAGAGAATGGTCGCCAGGATCAGCACCCATTCCGGTCGCAGCATCAGCCACCCATCCAGGCGCCGCCGTTGGCACCAAGCATCTGGCCGGTGAAGAAACTCGCTGCCGGCGACAGCAGAAAACACACCGCGGCGGCGATTTCCTCGGGGCGCCCCAGACGCCCGGCGGGAATCGCCAGCTCCTTGGCAATCCATTCTTCGCTCATGTGCTCCAGCGACACCATGGCGGTATCCACCGGCCCCGGCGCCACGCCGTTGACCCTAATGTGCGGGGCGAACTCGCGCGCCAGCGACTTGGTCATGCCGATCACGCCGGCCTTGGCGGTGCAGTAGGCGACGTAGTTCTCGCGGCCCAGCTGGCCCAGTTCCGAGGCGATATTGACGATGGCGCCGCGACCAGCCCCGCTCATGCTTTCCAGCGCGTATCGGCAACAGCGATAAACGCCATCCAGATCGACCGCCATGATCCGCCGCCAATCCTCTTCCGAGGTGTCCAGAAAGCTCTGTTCCTGGATGATGCCGGCGTTGTTGACCAGCCCGTCCAGCGGCCCGGTGGCGGTGATGCAAGCGAACATTTCAGCCACCGCATCGGGGTCGCTCACGTCAGCTTCGATTGCCGTGGCGCGGCCCCCGGCAGCGCCGATCTGATCGACCAGCGCGGCGCTGGCATCCGCCTGCCCCAGATGGTTGATCCAAACTTCGGCGCCCTGCTCGGCCAGCATCAGCGCGCAGGCACGACCGATGCCGGTCGCGGCGCCAGTGGCCAGCACGCGCTGACCCTCGAGTGCAAATTTCATCATCAGTGCATTACCTCACCGCGGCTGACCACCAGTGCCTGGCCGGTCATCGCGGCAGCGGCGGGCGAGCCGAGAAACAGAAAAGTGCCAGCCAGGTCCGCCGGTGTGAGCAGCTCAGGGATCGCCTGGGCAGAGAGAATGTGCTGCAGCTCAGCCTGCTTGCTGCGGCCATTGTCCGCCGCGATGCTACGCAGCGAAGCCATTGCCGCATCGGTAGCAATCCAGCCGGGGCACACGGCATTCACCCGAATGCGTTGGGCGCCCAGCTCCCAGGCCAATGAACGGGTCAGGCCGATCACCGCATGCTTGCTGGCTACGTACGCGGAGAATCCCGCCACCGCACTCAGTCCCCAGATAGACGACTGGTTGATCACGCTGCTGCCCTCACCGAGCAGTGGCAGCAAGGCCCGCGTCAGGCGCCACATCGACACCACGTTGTTGTCCAGCTGCACTTGCCAGCGGCGGTTGGCGTCAGCGCTGTCGTCCAGTAACGGCGTGGGCTGCTCCATACCGGCGTTGTTGATCAGTACCTGCACCTGGGCACAGCGACCAGCCAATACCTGCGCGTACTCGCTGACGGCAGCATCATCGTTCAGATCGATCGCGGTACCTTGTACTTCAGTCGTCGTACTCAGTGCCTCGACGACCGCGGCGAGTGTTATACCGTTGCGATCCAGCAACTCCAGTTGCGCGCCCTGGGCGGCAAAGGCCTCGGCCAAGGCACGACCGATGCCGCTGGCAGCGCCGCTTATGACGACCGTGCAACCGTGATAATCGAGGGTCTGCATGCTCATACCGCCGTCAGGAAAGACACGCCCACCGCACCGTAGAAATTCTCGGCACGCTTGGGACCATCAACAAACTCGCCGTAGTCGTCGCTCAGCACCCGGCGCATGCGATGGCGATGGAAGCTGCTGAGCAGCTCGCTCATGGGCACTACCTGACGGTAGGCGTCGCCGTACAGCTCGGTGTGCATCTTTGGCAGGCGATACCAGGGCGCCACCGGTTTCTCGTGGTGCGCGTTGTGGTAAGAGAAATTCAGCAACAGCAGGTTCAGCGCCGGCCAGCGCAGCGACACCACGTTGCTGAAGGTATTGGTTTGCTCGTAAGCGCGGTCGCGCAGCTTGTCGGCCGGGATCTTGCCGTCGTCTTCCAGCACCGCGAAGGCGTCGTAGGTGTGTTGGTAGGCATCGGCGAAGCGCAGCACCGTGACCATGATCAGCCAGGCAACGCAGTACAGCACCAGTGCGCTGAACGAAAGCCAGCCGAGTACGGCAAACAGCGCCGCGCGAATCAGCAGTACCGTCAGCACCTTGCCGCGACGGGCACGGTGCTTCTCGCTCCGACTGATGAAGGGCAGCAACACTACGTAAAAATGCATGATCAGCTCGACCGCTGGGATGTAGGCCCATTCCAGTGCCAGTACCAGCTTGCGCACCCAGGCGGGCAGGCTGTTGAGGAATGCCTTGTTGTCAAAGGTGATAACGTCCGCACGGTCTACATGGTGGCGCATGTGTTTGCGCCGCAGGTCCTGGAAGTCGGCGTAACAGCCGCCTGTCATCCAGCTGAAAATCTCGCCCGCCCGCGCGTTGTGCGCCGGCTTGCTGAAAATGGTGCCATGGGCAAATTCGTGAACCAGGTAAGCGCCGATAATCATCGTGTGCGCCACCAGCAACAGGCCCGCCAGCTTGGCAGCCCAGTGTGGTGTCAGCAGCAAGGCGATGCCGGTAGCGTAACCGCCCAGGCTGTAGGCCATCGCCAGGGTGTTCCACACCCGGCCATCGGCATAGCGGTACAACGGCTTGGATGCGGGCTTGGATTTGGTTTGGGATGCGGACATGCTTCCTCCCGGAATACAGTGCATTGGGCAGGCGCTCGGCACCTGCCCGGTTGATTACTCGGTCAAAGCCTGTACGAAGCTGGCATCAAAGGTGTCGGCAAAGTCCGGTACCGCCGGGATCTGCTTGTTCTTCACCAGCAGGTCGGCAATCACCGCGCCGCTACCATAGAAGGAGGTGGTCTCTGCCGACTCGATGAAGTTCTTGCTCATCTCGTCCAGCGGGATGTTGTAGACGCCTTCCATCTGCTCCATGGCTTCGGCACCGCTGACACCCAGCACCTTGCCGATGATCTCCGCCGACTCGTCAGGGTGGGCCTGCATGTACTCCAGGCCGGCCTGATAGCCCTTGATCATCGCGCTGATGGCGTCGGGCTCGGCCTTGATCATTTTTTCATCAAAGGCCAGCACGTCGGTGATCAGACCCGGTGCATCCTTGGAGGAATAGACCACGTGGAATTTGTCGCCGCCGGCCATGCCGAGAATCTGCGAAACGTTGGGCTCATAGGTCACACCAACCGGCAGGCTGCCGGACGCCATGGCGCTGGGAATGCCCTCCGGCGTCATGTTGACTGCCTGGATGTCCTTCTCGGTCATGTCATTGACCTGCAGCGCGTAAGCGAGCAGGAAGTCGGACGGTGACAGCGGGTTGTAGCCCACCTGCTTGCCTTTGAAATCGGCAACCGTGGCGATGGACTTGTCCGCAACAATGGCATCACCGCCGTTGGAAAAGTCGATCGGCATAACCACGCGGTGCTTCAGCCCCTTGGCGACCGAGCCGACCACTTGGTCGTAGGTCAGCATGGCGCCGTCAACCGCACCGCCAGCCATGGCCGAGGGCAGCAACGCCGGGTCGTTGAAGAATTGCAGTTCGACGTCGAGACCAAACTGGTCGTAGAGATCAAGTTTGTCTGCCACATAGAAGGGACCGTAACCGGCCCAGACCACAGTGCCTATGGTCATGGAGTCGGCCGCTTGCGCAGCAACAGGAGACAGCACGGCAGCGGCAGCCAGACTGGCGCCAGCCAGGGTCTTGCGGAGAAAGCTGAAACGTGGGGCGGTCATGGGTACAACTCCTACACAGTGAAAAAAAGGCACGGGGCGACGTCGTCATGACGATCTCCCGGGCTTTTATCCCGCCGTGTAGCTCTCATTCCTTGAGAACCGGAAAACTCTCGGACCAGTCACCTGTAAAACAGGCCGGAACCCTAGTTCGCCTAAGTACTACTCCAATGTGTGATGCGTCATGAGTCAGTGACGACTCATCCCGTTTCACAGGTAATCAATGCATTCTTGGTGCCAGCACGCCAAAAACACTAAAAAGGCATTTTATTTCAGGGCGTTAGAGAAAAAAGACGCAACCTGGAAGCAGACCATGGGTGGGGCAAAACGCAATTGCGTGCCCAACCACGGAGCCAGTCACACCATTGCGGTGCGCTTACTCGCCCTGCAGAGTGGCCAGCAGATGGCGACCGCCGGCATGCACACGGTGCTCGCCCAGATAGATGCCCTGCCAGGTGCCCATGGCCAGGCGACCGTCGCTCACCGGGATGCTCAACTGCACACCCAGCAGGCTCGACTTGATATGCGCGGTCATGTCGTCCGGACCTTCATAGGTGTGTTTGAAGTAAGGGGTGTCATCCGCGACCGCACGCCGGAAAAAAGCCTCAAAGTCTTCACGCACCAGCGGATCAGCGTTCTCGTTCACCGTCAGCGAGGCAGAGGTGTGCTGCAGCCACAGATGCAACAACCCCACCCGCACCGAGCCGAGTTCGGGCAGCGCTGCGAGTATTTCCTGATCAATCAGATGAAACCCGCGCGAGCGCGCCTTAAGGTTGATGCGTTTTTGTAGCCACATACTGGCCTCTCACTCCCCTTTTTACATTTCCTGCGCGCGCTGCGCCTGCTCGGCCAGGCGCAGGGTTTCGTGCTGTTCCATGGCCAGCAAATCCTGCATCAACTCGCGGCCGCCAGCCGTCTCCGCGCGGCCTTCGAGATAACGGTACAAGTCGAGCGCATCGTTGTGCAGATCGAATACCCGTGTGCAGATGGCGTCGTAGTCCAGGCCGGCAAAACTCACTTCCAAATCCAGCGTGCGCGTGCGCGGGTTATCGGTGAAATGGTCGTACACCCAACTATCGAGCACATTGATGTCGGCCTGCTGCTCAAAGCGCGCCACCATTTGCTGCATACAGCGCTCGTGATCCGCCAGGTATTGCAGCAACCAGCGCATGCGCTCCGTGGTTTCGCCCGACACCGCACCGGCCTCCATGCACTTGGCGAGCTGCCCGTGCATATGCTGCGTCCATTCAATCAACTCACGATAGGTTTCCGCTTTCATCAAGCCTCCTGCTGGTGCGCAAGCGTTGCGCCCTGATTGTTTACCTGATTTTTTGGCCCCAGCGTGGCAGGCAAGTTCAGTACGAGCTGTAACCTGGGGTTGCAGCCGGGCCACCGACTGCCGCTGTCGGCGGTGCGCCGCGCATGACAGCCTGTTACACCAAAGGTAAACTACGCCGCCTGCGGCTGCAGCCGAAAATGCCGCCTCCCTGATATTACCTCTGCCGGAGTCACCGGCCAGGACCCCCAGCATGATCCGCATAAACGAACTGCAATTGCCCCTCGACCACCCCGCCGATGCCTTGCGTACGGCCATTGTGGCGCGCCTGAAAATCAGCGATGCCCAGTTGCTGGCTTTCAGCGTATTCAAGCGCAGCTACGACGCGCGCAAGAAGAACAGCGAAATCACCTTTGTCTACATCATTGATGCCACGCTGGCCGACGAAGCGCCAGTGCTCAAGCGCTTTGCCGAGGACCGCAACGTGCGACCCGCGCCGGACACCGCGTACTATCCGGTTGCCCAGGCACCCGAGGGGCTGACTGAGCGCCCGCTGATCATCGGCTTTGGCCCCTGCGGCCTGTTCGCCGCACTCACCCTGGCGCAGATGGGCTTCAAGCCCATAGTGCTGGAGCGCGGGCGAGACGTGCGCAGCCGTACCAAGGACACCTGGGCGCTATGGCGCAACAAGGTGTTGTCACCCGAATCCAACGTGCAGTTTGGTGAAGGCGGCGCGGGCCTATTCTCTGACGGCAAACTCTACAGCCAGATCAAGGACCCCAAGTTCTATGGTCGCAAGGTCATGCAGGAGTTTGTCCGCGCCGGCGCGCCAGAGGAAATCATGTTCGTCAGCAAGCCACACATCGGCACCTTTCGCCTCACCGGCGTAGTGTCGAGCATGCGCGAAGAAATCAAGGCACTGGGTGGCGAAGTAAGATTTGATAGCCGCGTTACCGATTTCATCATCAACGACGGTCGCATCGAAGGCGTGCAGCTGAGCAGCGGTGAAGAGTTACGCAGCCGTTATGTGGTGCTCGCGCTGGGCCACAGCGCGCGCGATACCTTCCGCACGCTACACCAGCGTGGCGTCTATGTTGAGGCCAAACCCTTCGCCGTCGGCTTTCGTATCGAACACCCGCAATCGCTGATCGACCAGGCGCGGCTCGGCAAATACGCCGGCCATCCGGAGCTGGGCGCGGCTGATTACAAGCTGGTACACCACGCCAAAAACGGCCGGGCGGTGTACAGCTTCTGCATGTGCCCGGGCGGCATGGTGGTAGCCGCGACCTCAGAGCCAGGCCGCGTAGTGACCAACGGCATGAGCCAATATTCGCGCAACGAGCGCAATGCCAATGCCGGCATTGTGGTGGGCATTCATCCCGAGCAGGACTTCCCCGGCAGCCCGCTGGCTGGCGTTGAGCTGCAGGAGAAACTGGAGTCTCGTGCCTATGAGCTGGGCGGCAGCGACTACTGCGCGCCCGGCCAGCTGGTTGGCGACTTTATCCGCGGCAAGGCCTCCAGCACCCTCGGTGAAGTGCAGCCATCCTATCAACCGGGCGTGCTGCTGGGCGACCTGGCGCAAGCGCTGCCTGCCTATGCGATTGATGCCATCCGCGAAGCTTTGCCGGCCTTTGGCAAACAGATTCGCGGCTTCGACCGGCATGATGCGGTACTCACCGGGATCGAAACTCGTACCTCATCGCCCGTGCGCATCAAGCGCGACAATCTCTCGCTGCAGAGCCTCAACACGCGTGGCCTCTACCCCGCCGGTGAAGGGGCTGGCTATGCCGGCGGCATTCTCTCGGCAGGCGTCGACGGCATCAAGGTGGCAGAGGCACTGGCCACCGCGATGCTGGCGGATTTAAAGAGCGTGTAATACCAGCAAGTTCATTTAAGACTTTATCTGTGCGGCGAAATCAAGGATGCGCTTCGCCGTGCTGTCGGTAAGTTGGCAGGACTGGCGCACTTTCAGGTACCGGTTGCGCTTTTAACTCAGCTATCAAAGCCTTCATCTCAGCAATTTCCCGCACTTGGGCTTTGATGATGCCGTCGGCCAACTCGCGCACGCGCGGGTCGCGAATACGGGCACGCTCGCTGGTCATGATCGCAATGGAATGGTGTGGAATCATCGCGCTCATATAACTCACATCATCAACCGTCTGCTGGCTGCGCACCAACCAAAGAGACCCCGCAAAAATAAGCAGCGATACGCCCAGGATCACGCTATTCAAAAGCTTGTTCGCGTACATTTTCCACATGAATAGCATCATCACCACACCCATGGTCGCGCCCATCAGCAAGGCCATCCAGGCGCGCGTCTGACTGAAAGTAACGTGCTCCACGGCGTACGTGTTGAGATACATCAGACCGAACATCACGATGGTTGATGTAGCTATCATGCTGAAGAACATGCGGTAAGACATACTTCCTCCTATCAGATGGTTTTTACCAACATCCAGATAGCCATACCGACCATCATCAGATTCTCGGTAAGCGAAATAAAGCCAAGGGGTACATTGCTGTCGCCACCGACACAAGCGCACTTGAGTTCGCGCTTATCCACATAAACCGCTTTGAATACCGATACAGCGCCAATAGTGCCTATGATCATCGCCAGCGGAATGGCCAGCCAGAGCATCGCCCCGGCGATCATCAATATGCCGGCAAGCGCCTCACCGAAGGGGTACAGATAGGCATATCGCACCCAGCGTTGCGCCAACAGGTCGTACCCTAGAAACATATTCGAGAAGCTTTCCAGGTCACGCAGCTTGAGTATCGCCAGCACACACATGGAAATGGCAACAAACCACTCCAGGGCGCGCACACTAAACACAGTGCCCAGCGCAGCAAAACTGAACCCCAGCGCCATTAGCGCCGCTGTGGCGAAGACCGCAATTACCGGTTGGTAGGTCACTGCATCCGGATCCTTTACCGACTTGCCAAAATAGCGGCGCAAATCGTCATAACCCCCTACGCGCTGGTTATCGATAAAAGTTTGCGGCGTGGTATCAACATCGTGCTTGTGCTTGAAAGCATCGGTTTCTTCGCGACTTGTCAGCCAATGATCTTCCACCTGAAAACCTTCGCGCTTGAGCAGGTCGAGAGATTTCAGCCCAAAGGGGCAGAGATGGTTTTTCATTACCATGCGATAGAGTGTTGCTTCGCGTTGTTGATCCGTCATCACCTCACCTCGCTTTATCCGTTACTAAAACTGCAGTTACCGCTGGCGTTATCAGCCGGACGGCTAACAGGAGCATTACTGGTCAATCAATACGCCGATAGCGGCGCGTCTTGGTTATTCCGACCTACATTGCTCCTGCCCTGTTCCGCCGCCAGCTAGAACATCAGGCGCACGCCAGCCACTGCAAACCAAGCCTGATCAGGCTCGCCATGTTCAGCGGCAAAATCTGCAGTGCGCCCGAAACTGCGTTCATAGACCACACCAACGTAGGGCGAAACGCTGCGGTCTATCAGGTCGTAACTCAAGCGCAGGCCCAGCTCCATGCTGCTCAGCCCGGCCCCTACACCAACCTCTTCGTCATCCGAAAAGGCCGCGTCGAGCTCAGCGGAGGGCGTTAATATCAGACGATTGCTCAGCAGGATTTCATATTCGGCATCCAGGTCCATCGACAGGTCGCCCCGATCGCTGACATACAGATTGCTATCCATCTCAACCCAATAGGGCGCCAGACCAGCCAGCCCGACAAAAGCGTACTGCCGATTCTGCCCATCGGGCGTGTCAAAGCGCAGCCCAGCCTTGGCATCAAAGAAGGTGGAAACCGGAACCTGCAATGCCAATTGATTTTCCAGCGTCTCGTAAACCTCTTCCTGGAAGTCATACTCTCCTTCAGTGATCCAGCGAAGCTTGAGATCGTCAGTGCCGTAAAAGGCATCGGCACTCCAGTAACCCAGCTCCTCGCCGCGATCACCTGCGCGGTACTCCAATTCCTCGACCTGCACGCCATAGAAATAGCCGCTGTGCATCGAATGCTTCATTTGCGCTTCCATCGCCTGCACAGGCACGGCTGGCAGCAAGCCAGTTGCCAGCGCAAAAATGACTTTCCTCATTGCGCACCTCCTGCTGCTGTGGCCGGCCCACCTTCTACAATCACGGTGCGGAACATGCCCGCCGCCGCGTGGTAAGACAGGTGACAGTGGAACGCCCATTTACCCGGCGCATCCACTTCCGTCTCCATGTAGACGGTAGTGCCCGGCGCCACACTGACCACATGCTTGACCGGGTTCCACTTATCCGCACCCACGTCCAGAATCGACCACATGCCGTGCAGGTGCATGGGGTGAGTCATCATGGTTTCGTTGACGAATTTAAAGCGTACCCGCTCGCCATACTGCAACCGTATGGGCTCAGCATCCGCCTCCTTGACGCCGTTGATCGACCAGATATAGCGCTCCATATTGCCCGTTAGGCGCAGTTCGATTTCGCGTGTGGGTTCGCGGTCGGCGTATAAGGGTTTTTGAGCCCGCAGGTCGGCGTACGACAGAAACTTACCATCGTTGTAGGCACTCGGAATCAAGCCGCTGCCGGAGGCGTAGAAGGGATCGGCAGGCAGCGCTGCTTCATCCATCGCCATCTTGGCGTGATCCATCCCAGCCATACCTGACATGTCCATCTTCGAATGATCCATGCCCTGCATACCCGACATGTCCATCTTCGAATGACCCATGCCACTCATGTCGCTGTGGTTCATGTCGCCGTGATCCATACCGGCCATGTCACCGTTGTTCATGCCGCTGTGATCCATACCCGCATGCGCCATGCCCATATCAGCCATGGTCAGCAGCGGTGCCGGGCGCAGCTCCGGCATCTCGCCCTGCATGCCTTCGCGCGGCGCCAAGGTGCCGCGAGCAAAGCCCGAGCGACCCATGGATTCGGCAAACAGGGTGTAGGCGCGGTCGTCCTTGGGCTGAACGATCACGTCATAGGTCTCGGCAACACCAATACGCAACTCATCCACCGTGACCGGCTGTACGTTATTGCCATCGGCCTGCACCACCGTCATTTTCAAGCCTGGGAGCCGCACATCGAAGTAGGTCATGGCCGAGGAGTTGATCAGCCGCAGGCGCACCCGCTCACCGGGGTTGAACAATCCGGTCCAGTTCTGCTCCGGGCCTTTGCCGTTGATCAGCCCGGTGAAGCCCTGCACATCTTCCACATCAGCCGCCATCATGCGCATCTGCCCCCACATGAGCTGATCATTCAGCGTCGCGGCAATACCATCACGCTTGCTGTCGGCCCAAAAACTGGCGACAGTCTGCTGCTGGCGATTGTAGTAATCAGGCATCATCTTCAAATTGCGCATGATGCGATCGCCCGAATGCGGGTGCTTGTCGGTGAGTTGCACCACGTAGTCGCGGTCATACCGATAAGGTTCACGACCCTGCGGCTCGATGACGATGGCGCCGTAGGCCCCGTCCGGCTCCTGAAACCCGGAGTGACTGTGGAACCAGTAGGTCCCTGACTGCTTGATCGCAAAGCGATAGGTAAAGGTCTCGCCCGGTTCAATGCCGGGATAGCTGATGCCGGGCACACCGTCCATCTGAAACGGCAGAACCAGGCCGTGCCAGTGAATCGAAGTCATTTCGTCCAGGTTATTGGTTACCTTGATAACGACCTCTTCGCCCTCTTTAAACCGCAACACTGGCCCCGGCGAGGCGCCGTTGTAACCGATGCCCGGTTTTTGGAAACTGCCGACGTCGATCATCACCCGATCAACCGTCAGCGCGTATTCACCGCCCAGCGCCATCATCGGCGCAAGCAATACCAGTAGCAGCATCTGCCGCATCACATTTATATACATCCGCGTCTATACCTCAGCCATTGGTTCCACCCACTGATCCAACCCCTCTGCTCACTGCACGCTAATCTCACCCTGCATGCCCGCCTGATAGTGGCCTGGCACATTGCAGGCAAACTGCAGATCGGCCGCTTTAGCGAATGTCCAGATAATCTCGCTCTGCTCACCGGGCTCCAGCAACACACTGTTCGGATCGTCATGTTTCATGGTCTGGCCGTTGCCCATATCCATCTCCATCATGCTGCGATCCAGCTTGTCGCCTTTCAGCACACCGTGCTGCACCATCATCAGCATTTCTGCCTGATGCCGCTCGTGCATCTCGGCGGTACCAATATTGAACTCGTGTACCAGGGCGCCCTGATTGGTAATCTCAAAGCGCACTGTTTCTCCGTCGCTGACGCTGAGGCTTTCCGGTTCGAAGTAGTTATCGTGCATGCTGATCGCAATCGTTCGCGTCACTTCGGAGGCCTTGCCTGGCTGGCCTATTGGCGCCGCAGCAGCGTGTTGATCATGCCCCACGGAGGCCTTCACGCCAGAAACAACCAGCAATGCCAGGAGCCCTGCGGTTACCGATAACAGCGTTTTCTTCATAACCTTCCACCTCTACTTCACAAGCGAATGCACACGCTTCCGGGCACTCACAAAAAATCGCTTTGAATTGACAACCACCCGGGTTGCCGATGCACTCTCACAGCCTGCTGGTCCGTGATCAGGCGCTCAGCATGGCGCGCGAAACTGAATCCTGACTGAATACATCTGAAAAGAGAGGCACCCCATGCGGCTGCTGTTGGTAGAAGATGACCCCTTGCTGCAAAGCAGCTTGCGCCAGAGCCTGGCACAGGCTGGCTTCGCGGTAGACACCAGCGACTCAGCCCGGACAGCCACGCAGCTGGGGTTGCAGGAAAGCTACCGCGTCGCCGTGGTCGATATTGGCCTGCCCGATGGCAATGGATTGGAGGTCATGCAGCACTGGCGGCAGGGCGGCTGTGAAATGCCGGTCCTATTACTGACTGCCCGCGACGGTTGGCAGGACAAGGTCAACGGTCTCAAGGCCGGCGCCGACGACTACCTGGCAAAGCCGTTTCACTGGGAAGAACTGCTGGCTCGGCTGCACGCGCTGATCAGGCGCAGTGAAGGCCGCACCGCTAACGTCATCGAGGCTGGCCGCTATCGCCTTGACGAAGAGCGCCAACGCGTCTGCACGCCCGACGGACAATGGCATGGCTTGACCGGCACCGAGTTTCGCTTACTGCGCTGCTTCATGAGCCGTCCGAACCGGCTGTTCTCCAAGGAAGATCTGCTGGAGCAACTCTACAACCTCGACGCCGAGCCCAGCCTGAACACCATAGAAGCCTATATCCGCCGGCTGCGTCTGTTGATTGGCCGCCATGCAATTCAAACCCAGCGAGGCCAAGGCTATGTCTTTACTGCCCAGGAGTAAGCCCGGACGCTCGATTCGCACCACCCTGCTGTGCTGGTTGCTACCCTTCGCCGCCGTGTTTATGGGTGTTGCCTGGTTTCTGCACGGCGTATTGCTCGAACGCATGGCGCAGGACTTCGTGCGCGAGCGGTTGCAACAGGAAGCCGCCTTCATGGAACAGCACCTGCGCAGCGCCAGCAGCGGCGAGGCACGCCAACGCATCTGGCAACAGGCGAGCCAGAGCACCGGGGCGCACCATTTGTATGCCGTCCGCCTGGCTGACAGCGAGCTGTTCTCGCATCCCCAATGGCGGCTCCAGTTGCAGCCCTGGCTGGAACAAACCCAGCCCGGCCTGCAAACGCTCAGTGCACAGCTACCTGCACACACGGCGAGAAGCCAGTTTCTCGCCTACCGCATCAGCACCCAACTGGACGGGCGGCCACTGGTTATCGTGGTGGCTGAGGACGTGAGCGTCCTCAAGGCTGGCGAACATAAACTGCACCTGTGGACAGCCATAGTCGCGATCGCGCTGCTACTAGTGCTGATCGGCATGATCCTGCTGGCCGTGCACCTGGCCCTGCGCCCCACCACGCAGCTACGCTACCAACTGCAGCAACTCCGGCAAGGCAGCCGCTCACGGCTAGACGACCAGGTGCCGGCAGAATTCCAAAAGCTCATTCAGCAGCTCAACCAGTTGCTGGACACGCTGGATCAGCGGCTGGAGCACTCGCGTCAGGCGCATGCCAACCTCTCGCATAGCGTGAAAACCCCCATCGCTGCCATCACCCAGATGATGAACAACAGCAAGGCCCCCATGACCGCCGAGATACGCCTGCAGATCGTCAGCAAGCTGGCCGAGATCAACCGTCAACTCGATAGCGCCATGCGCTGCACCCGCACCGCCGGCCCGCAACTCGGCAAAACCGCCAAGGCAGTAAACCAGACACGCGAGATGCTGTGGATGATCGGTCGCCTGCACCCGCACAAGCACTTCGAGCTGGACATCCAGGGCGATGAAAGCCAAAGCTGGCCGATAGAGGAGCAGGATCTCAACGAACTGCTCGGCAATCTGATCGACAACGCGGGCAAGTGGGCGCATTCCCAGGTACGGGTGCAGCTGCGCCAGGATGCACAGACATTCGAGATTGCGGTGGCGGACGACGGGGCCGGCGTAGCCGAAGATCAGCTCGAGCAATTGGGTACCCGCGGCATGCGGCTGGATCAGCAAATGCCCGGCCACGGCATCGGTTTGGCCATCGTCCGCGATATCGCCGCACGCTATGGCGCAACCCTGAGCTTTGCACGCAGCGCGCAGGGCGGCTTGCTAGCCCGCATTCGCTTGCCTTGTCGGCCCTGAGCTGGGACCGCAAACAAAAAGGGCGCCCACTGGGCGCCCTCTTTGTTATTTCCGGTAGTGCCAGTCAGCTTACTTCTTGCTGCTGGTGAACTCCGGATAGGCTTCCATACCGCACTCGGAGATATCGACGCCTTCGTACTCTTCTTCTTCGCTGACGCGCAGGCCCATCACCAGTTTGATGATGCTCCACACGATCAGGCTGGAGATGAATACCCAGAGGAAGATGACTACGATGCCCAGCAACTGCGCTTTCAGAGAAGCGTCGCCGTTGGTCAGGCAGACAGCCAGCAGACCCCAGATACCGACCACACCGTGAACGGAGATGGCACCGACCGGATCGTCGATCTTCAGTTTGTCCAGAGCCAGGACAGAGAAGACTACGATCACACCACCCACCGCACCGATCAGCGTCGCCTGCAGACCACCGGGGGTCAGCGGCTCGGCAGTGATGGCAACCAGGCCAGCCAGTGCGCCGTTCAGCGCCATGGTCAGGTCAGCCTTGCCGAACAGGATGCGTGCAACCACCAGACCGGCAATCAGACCACCAGCAGCAGCAGCGTTGGTGTTCAGGAAGATTTGCGCAACCGCGTTGGCATCGGAGATGTTGGACACCACCAACTGCGAACCACCGTTGAAGCCGAACCAGCCCAGCCAGAGGATGAACATACCCAGGGTAGCCAGCGGCAGGTTGGCACCAGGGATGGCGCTGATCTGACCGTTGGAACCATACTTGCCCTTACGAGCGCCCAGCAGCAGAACACCAGCCAGAGCCGCAGTCGCACCGGTCAGGTGAACCACGCCGGAACCGGCAAAGTCCAGGAAGCCCGCTTCGTTCAGGAAGCCACCGCCCCATTTCCAGAAGCCCTGGATCGGGTAGATGAAGCCAGTCATGATCACGGCGAACACCAGGAAGGCGAACAGCTTCATGCGCTCGGCCACGGCACCGGAAACGATGGACATGGCAGTGGCGACGAAGACCACCTGGAAGAAGAAGTCCGATGCCACCGAGTAGTAAGGTGCATCATCGCCACCAGCGAGGACGTCTTCAACGGTATTTTCAGCACCGATCAGTACGCCAAAGCTCGGGAAGATGCCGCCTTCCGGGCTGGAATACATGATGTGGTAACCGATCAGCAGGTACATGGTGCACGCGACAGCGTACAGGGCCACGTTCTTGGTGAGGATTTCAGTGGTGTTCTTGGCGCGAACCAGACCGGCTTCGAGCATGGCAAAACCTGCTGCCATCCACATGACCAGCGCGCCGCAAACCAGAAAGTAGAATGTATCAAGTGCGTACTTGATTTGTACGATGTCTTCCATTTTAAGCCCCCCATATAGGCTTGTTTACTGCATTCTGTGAAAGAGCGTGCTCTTAGATAGCGTCGGTATCGGTTTCACCGGTACGGATGCGGATGGCCTGCTCGAGGTTGACCACGAAGATCTTGCCGTCGCCGATCTTGCCGGTGTTGGCTGCCTTGGTGATGGACTCGATAACGCGATCCAGCATGTCGTCGCCGATGGCTACGTCGATTTTTACCTTGGGCAGGAAGTCCACAACGTACTCCGCGCCGCGATAAAGTTCGGTGTGACCCTTCTGCCGGCCAAAACCCTTGACCTCAGTCACAGTGATGCCCTGCACGCCAATCTCGGACAAGGCTTCGCGCACGTCGTCCAGTTTGAAGGGCTTGATTACAGCCGTTACTAGTTTCATTTTGATACTCCCGTGGTAATGGACTGCCCTGGGGGACAGGACAAGTCTATGCCGAGTTAGAGGCTTTTAGAAACGGACAATCCAAAAGTGCTGTCGCAGTAGTCAGAATCACCCGCAAGGCCGGTACTTTCATCCGGGCCCATATCGCTATCGGCATAAAGCAGGTCCGTGGCGCTCGGAGCGATGGCCGAAATAGCCAGGGTCAAACGCTTCATTGTTATGCTCCTGATGTGATTCATCACTGTTCTGGCTGCAAACTGAGGCGTGCCCTGAATCAGGCATACCTCGACTGTCAGCTGAGGGACACATTGCAGAAAGCCTGCCAGTTTTGTTTTTTTGTTTAAAAACAGTCACTTGAAAAATACGACCAATCAAATAACCAAGCCACAACAGTCCCTATGCACCAGTGTAGTGCGCAGTTGTGGTGCGTGCGCGCCATCAACGCACAATCAGGGCGCGCGTTTCGATCTGCGTGCACTCGGTGCTACACTGCGAGACCAACGCGGGCACAAGCCCGCTGCACGTCAACCACTGCCGCAGGTAGCCGGAATGTTGCATAAACTCGTGATAGACGCCGTGAGCAGCCAGGCCAGCAAGCTGCTGATGAGTGAAAAAGGCCTGCCCGCACCGGATGTTGAAAAGCACCTCAAGGCGATGTTGCAAAGCGCGCTCAGCAAGCTGGATGTGGTCAGCCGCGATGAGTTCGAAACCCAGCAGGCCGTTCTGCTGCGTACCCGCGAGCGTCTGGAAGCACTTGAAGCGCGCGTGGCCGAAATGGAACAGCAAAACCAATAATCCCAAGCGCCTGATTCCGGCTGTATCAGGCACACCACGTTGACGATCAAGGAGTGATCATGTCACTGGCGATAGTCCACAGCCGCGCCCGCCTGGGCATTCAGGCTCCCCCTGTCAGCGTTGAAGTACACCTGGCCAATGGCATGCCCAGCCTGACCCTGGTCGGCCTGCCGGAAACCGCCGTACGCGAAAGCAAAGACCGCGTGCGCAGTGCCCTGCAGAACGCCCAGCTCGACTTTCCCAGCCTCAAGCGCATCACCATCAATCTTGCCCCCGCCGATCTGCCTAAAGAGGGCGGCCGCTTCGACCTGGCCATCGCCCTGGGCCTGCTGGCCGCCAGCGGGCAGATACCCGGCGACGCGCTGGCCGAGTGCGAATGTATTGGCGAGCTGGCCCTGTCCGGCGAACTCCGTCCGGTGCAGGGCGTGCTGCCGGTTGCCCTGGCGTGCCGCGAGGCAGGCCGCACATTGATACTGCCGCGCGCCAACGCCGCCGAAGCCGCACTGGTAAAGGGCGTCGAGCTGATCGCGGCCGACCACCTGCTGGCACTGTGTGAGCACCTGCGCAACGAGCAACCGCTGCCAGCCCTCGCCCCACCGCCGCCAAGTCCAGCGCCCAAGGTGGCCGAACTGGCAGATGTGCAAGGACAGCAGCAGGCCAAGCGGGCGCTCATCGTCGCCGCCAGCGGCGGGCACAACCTGTTGCTGTTTGGCCCACCCGGTACCGGCAAGACCCTGCTCGCCAGCCGCCTCCCGGGCATACTGCCGCCGCTGCAGGAGCAGGAGGCGCTGGAGGTCGCAGCCATTCAATCGGTATGCGACCGCACGCCCCTGACCGCGTGGCCGGGTCGACCCTTTCGTGCGCCTCATCATGGTGCGTCAGCCGCAGCATTGGTCGGCGGCGGCAGCCAGCCGCGCCCCGGTGAGATCAGCCAGGCACACAACGGCGTACTCTTCTTGGATGAGCTGCCCGAGTTCGACCGCAAGGTACTGGAGATGCTGCGCGAGCCGCTGGAGTCGGGCTGCATTCATATTGCTCGCGCACGCGAGCAACTGACCTTCCCTGCGCGCTTTCAGTTGATCGCCGCCATGAACCCCTGCCCGTGCGGCTTTCAGGGTGACCCCAGCGCGCGCTGCCGCTGCACCCCGGAACAGGTGCAGCGCTACCGCAGCAAGCTCTCAGGCCCGCTGCTGGACCGCATTGACCTGCACCTGGCGATGCACAACGAACCCTTCTCAATGGGCGCCGAACACAGCCGTGGGGTACCGGATACCCTCACTGCCGCTGCCCAGGTTCTTGCAGCACGGCAACGTCAGGCAGCCCGTCAGCAGGGGCTCAACGCGCATCTGGGTCTGGATGGCATCCGCGAGCACTGCGCCCTGGAAGATGCAGACGCCGGTTGGTTGGAGCAAGCCATCACCCGCCTCGGGCTGTCTCGCCGGGCCAGCCACCGCAGCCTGAAAGTCGCCAGGACGCTGGCGGATCTTGCCGGAGAGGCGCGTATCAGTCGCGCTCACCTGGCCGAAGCGCTGCAGTATCGCCAACTCGATCGCCAGCCCGGTCACTGACTCAGAGCGCCGCCTGCTGGCCCGGCTGGTCTGCCGCCAGGCGCGATTACCCTGCACTGCAGGTGAGCATCGCTTGCGAAATAACTACCGCAGCGATGCCCGCAGCGCAGGAAGGCGCTCGGCCACCGGGCATAGCATCGGGGAAAAAGGGATAGGCGGCACTGGCAGGGTGCGCCAGTTGCACTATAGTGGAACCCAGCGGGGCGGCGTCGGTTTTGAATAGCATGGCGCCAGCAAAGTCGATAGTCGCCTCGCTATTACCAACCCCTGCCAACGTATCTCAGCTGATCAGCGTCGAGACCTTGTTGCTGGTCTTCAAGGCTTCATCTCGCCCCATGCTGTAGGCATCCATGAAGTAGCACAGCTCATCGAAGCTCAACGCCGGACTGATGAAATACCCCTGCACCTGCTCACAGCCAAGGCTGCGCAGCACTTCAAGCTGTTCACGCTGCTCGACGCCCTCCGCGACCACCTCCAGTCCCAGGCTGTGGCCCATATCGATCATCGCCCCCACCAACTGACGGTCGGCAGTACGTTCGGCAATGCCCTTGACGAAGCTGCGGTCAATCTTCAGCAGATTGATCGGCAAGCTGTGCAGGTGAACAAAGGACGAAAAGCCCGTACCAAAGTCGTCCAGCGAGAAGCGCACACCCAGACCGGTCATGCCATCCATGGTCATCAGCACCTGCTCGGGCTGCTGCATGACCGCGGTTTCGGTCAGCTCGAACTCCAACCAGTGCGGATCAATGCCGGTACGCTCCAGCAAGCGTTTGACCGTCGACAACAGGCGGCTGTCCTGAAACTGACGGAACGACATATTGACCGCGATATGCACCGGCGGCGTGCCCATTTTCTGCAGCCGCGCCAGGTCGTGACAGGCCCGTGCGATAACCCAATAGCCCATGGGCACAATCAGCCCGGTCTCTTCCGCTAGCGGGATAAATTCGTTCGGCCCGAGCAGACCGCGCTCCGGATGGCGCCAGCGGATCAGCCCCTCCAGCCCGACAATGTTGCCGGTACTCAACTCGACGCGCGGCTGGTAATGCAGCTCAAACTCGCTGCGGCGCAGCGCCTGTCGTAGCGCCGACTCAAACTCGATCAGGCTGTGCGCCTGCAGATTGATGCGCTCATCATAGAAATGGAAGTTACAGCCGCGCTGCCCCTTGGCCTGCAGCATCGCCAGATTCGCGTGCAGCAACAGGCTGTCTACCGTCTGCCCACCCTCGGGATAGGTGGCAATACCCACACTGCAGCCCAACAGCAGCCCTTCGCGATTGACGGTAAAAGGCTCGGCCATTTCGTTGGTCACTTTCTGCGCGATCTGCAGCAGATTGCTGGCCGTGGTGTAGTCCTCAATCACCAGGGCAAATTCATCGCTGCCCATGCGGCCGATGGTATCGGTATTGCGCAGCACGCTGCGCAGGCGTGAAACCACCTCACAGATGATGTCATCGCCGGCGCTGTGGCCCAGTGTGTCGTTAACGTGGCGGAAGTTGTCGAGGTCGATGAAAAACACCGCCAGAGGCTGGTTGGTACGCAGCGCACGGCGCATGCCCTGTTTGAGCCGATCCTGAAACATCTGGCGGTTGCAGGTGCCGGTCAGAGCGTCATAGCTGGCGGCGTGATCGAGCGCCGAGCGCAGCCGGTGACGCTCGATCGCATACTGAAAACAGCGGATGATTTCACTGCTGCTGGATTGGTCCCAGAGGGTATCGTGACGGCCGTTGCCAATACCGGAAAAGTCCGGCTCGTTGGCGAGATGAATCACCGGTACGCCACAATCGGCCAGCAACGCCAGGTTTTCGGCACGTGCCAGTACGGCCTGCACCTCACCCCGATTGATCTCGGTCTGCAGAGCGTGCCAGCTTTCCTGACGCTCGAGCACAAAGAGGCTGCTTTTCACGGCAGATAGCCGCCGGCACAGCTGCACAAAGGCGCCGTGGTCACTATCAAGTAGCACTATTCGCTGCGTTGGACTATCCGCGCTCAACTTAGCGATCCCCCAAGGATCAAAACAAATTCCGAATCAATCGGCGCCGACTCCCAATCGTCAGCGCCACCTCAACCCATTGCTATCTATATGATTTATTTCGGGTCTTGCTCACGCCAGGCGACTAGTCGCGCCCGTTCGCAAAAGATTCAGAACGCCTCAAACAATAAGTTTCTTTTAAATTTAGTTATATACAACGCTTTTATAAAGCCAGTTATAGCGAAATTCTTGCCATTAACCAAGCCTAGCGTTTGGCTACTACCAGGGCAGTTGAGCAAAAACTGCTACTATTGCCCACCCCCAGCGCAGGAGAAGCCGACCAGTGGCAAGCCTCAACCCCCGTCAACAGGAAGCCGTCGAATACATCAGCGGGCCGCTGCTGGTTCTGGCTGGCGCGGGCAGCGGCAAAACCAGCGTGATCACCCGCAAGATCGCCTATCTGGTGAAGGAATGCGGCATTCGCGCGCAACACATCATCGCCGTGACTTTTACCAACAAGGCCGCGCGCGAGATGAAGGCGCGGGTTGGCCAACTGATCAAGGGCCCAGACGCGCGCGGCCTGACGGTGTCGACCTTCCATAACCTGGGCCTGAACATTATCCGCAAGGAGCATCAACGCCTTGGCTTCAAGCCCGGCTTCTCGATCTTTGATCAGCAGGACGCCCTTGCGCTGATTACCGACCTGATGCGCCGCGACTACGGCGCCGATGATGGCATCGACGGCATTCAGGCGAAGATATCCTCCTGGAAGAATGACCTGATCCTGCCCGACGAGGCCATGGCGCTAGCCAAAACGCCACAGGACCAGACCGCCGCCAGCGTCTACATCCACTACCAGCGCACACTCAAGGCCTACAACGCGGTCGACTTCGACGACCTGATCCTGATCCCGGTGGTGCTGTTTCGCGACAACCCAGACATTCTGGAGAAGTGGCAATTTCGCATCCGTTATATGCTGGTCGACGAATATCAGGACACCAACGCCAGCCAATATCTGCTGGTCAAGATGCTGGTAGGCCAGCAGGCGCGCTTTACCGTGGTGGGCGACGACGACCAATCGATCTACGCCTGGCGCGGCGCGCGGCCAGAAAACCTGGCACAGCTGAAGGACGACTTTCCTGCGCTCAAGGTAGTGATGCTGGAGCAGAACTACCGCTCCACCAGCCGCATCCTGCGCGCCGCCAACACGCTGATCGCCAACAACCCGCACGTGTTCGAGAAACAGCTCTGGAGCGAGCTGGGCTATGGCGAGCCGCTGCGCGTGATCCGCTGCCGCAATGAGGAGGCGGAAGCCGAGCGTGTAGCGGTGGAAATTCAAAACCAGCACTTGCAGCACAAGCGCGCGTGGCGCGACTTTGCCATCCTTTATCGCGGCAATCATCAAGCGCGGCTGATCGAACTCAAGCTGCAGCATCATCAGGTGCCTTACCACCTCTCCGGCGGCACCAGTTTCTTCGCCCGGCAGGAAGTAAAAGACCTGATGTCCTACTTCCGCTTGCTGGTAAACCAGGATGACGACAACGCCCTGCTGCGCGTGATCAATGTGCCGCGCCGCGAGATCGGCCCCGCCACGCTGGAAAAGCTTGGCACCTACGCCAACGAGCGCGGCGTCAGCATGTATCAGGCCTGCACCGAAACCGGCCTGAGCGAGCGCCTGGATAGCCGCTATAGCGAGAAACTGCAACGCTTCATCCACTGGATGGATGGCGTGCGCATGCGCTGCGCCAAGGAAGACCCAATCGACGCACTGCGTCAGATGATTCTCGACCTGGACTATGAAAACTGGATCCGCCAGAACTGCTCCAGCGACGAGATCGCCGCCAAGCGCATGGGCAACGTCTGGTTTCTGCTCGACTCGCTCAAGAGCATTGTCGAGAAAGACGAAAGCGGCGAAACCAGCATCGAAGATGCCATCGCCAAACTGGTGCTGCGCGACATGCTGGAGCGCCAGGAGGAAGAAGAGGACAACGACCGCGTGCAGCTAATGACCCTGCATGCTTCCAAGGGGCTGGAATATCCGCACGTGTTCATCATGGGCATGGAAGAAGAGATACTGCCACACCGCTCCAGCATCGAAGCCGACAGCGTGGAAGAGGAGCGACGCCTGGCGTATGTGGGCATCACCCGCGCACGCAAGACGCTGTGCTTTACCTTCGCCGCCAAACGCCGCCAGTTTGGCGAAGTGTTCGACTGCCTGCCTAGCCGGTTTCTGGAGGAAATTCCCTCTGAGGATCTGGAGTGGGAAGGCACCGAAGAAGCACCCGCAGCAGAAAAGCAGGCCCGCGGCCAGGCGGCACTGTCCAACCTGCGCGGACTGCTCAAAGGCTCCTGAGCCAGAAAGCAAAACGCCCCGCACAGGGCGGGGCGTTCATTGCAGCGTGACAGCTTGGATCAGAGACCGGACATTTCCTTGATCGCCGCCAGCAGCTCTTCGTCGGAGCAGTCGCCACAGGTACCCTTCGGCGGCATCGAATTCAGACCGGCAATCGCATTTTTCAGCAGCTCATCAAGATCACCGCCGTGACGCGCACTCCAGGCTGCAGTATCACCGACCTTGGGCGCGCCCAGCACACCGGTGCCGTGACAGGCGGAGCAGAACTTGCCGACCACGTCGGCACCGGAGCGCGAACCACCACCGGCAGCAGCGCCACCGCCAGCCACTTCTTCGGCGCAAGGGTCGCCTACCAGACACACTTCACCATAGGGCTTGAGACGCTCGGCGATGGCCTCTTCGTTGGCCGTTGCTGCAAAGGCGTTACCAGCCACCACAACCAGCATGGCCGCCGAGGCCAGCAGAATCTTTCTCAAAGTCATCACCTTATGCATCCTCATCATGGCTATAAGAGTCGCGCCCAAGTACATTGCCCGGACAATGTGCGCGAGTATACCGGGAAACCCGCAAGCGACAAAATAGCCAATGCCCACAACCCGCGCAGAACACCGCGGCGAATCACCGCACAAACATGGACGCCGGCAAATTCAATGCGTATCATTGCGGCGCTGAAACCCGCCCTGCCAAAGCATGGCCGAGCGTTTCACAACACGCACCCGTAGCTCAGCTGGATAGAGTACCGCCCTCCGAAGGCGGGGGTCACAGGTTCGAATCCTGTCGGGTGCGCCACACAAAGCAAAAGGCCCAGCAACTGCTGGGCCTTTTGCTTTGTGTGGTTTACCGGACGGCAGATTCGAACCTGTCGTTCGACAAATCGCACCGCGATTTGGGCGGAGCAGAGCGGCGGGGCAGCGCCCCAAGAATCGCCAAAGCGATTCGCAGCCAATCCTGTCTCGCTTGGACCACACTAACGCCACAGCGCACCTTCAGCCATACACGTCCTTCCAGCAACCGCTGGGCCTTTTGCTTTGTGTGGTTTACCGGACGGCAGATTCGAACCTGTCGTTCGACAAATCACACCGCGATTTGGGCGCAGCAGAGCGACGGGGCAGCGCCCCAAGAATCGCCAAAGCGATTCGCAGCCAATCCTGTTGCCTCAACCCAGCGCCACATGCACTGCACAGCGCGCAGGCACATGACCTGCTATGTACCTTTGCATACTTTGTTCGGCTGTTTACGGCAAACGTTCAACGGATGGCATCAACTTGGCGGCCGTCAGTCCTTAATCACCGCCACTTCGGGCAGACACTCAAAGCCTGGCCGGGCCAACAGGTAACCCTGCATCAGATCGACGCCCGCCGCGCGCAGCCACAGATACTCTTCGCGGGTTTCAATGCCTTCGGCCAGCGGCGTGATATTCAGGCTGCGCAGCATGGCCAGGCAGTGGCTGACGATCTGCTGGCGGGTCTGATCGCGGTCGATATTGCGGATCAGGCCCATGTCCAGCTTGATGATGTCGGTCTGAAAGTCGGCCAGCAGGTTTAGCCCCGAATAGCCGGAACCGAAGTCATCCAGCGCCGTCTTGAAGCCCAGCGCCTGGTAATACTCGACGATACCCTTGATGTTGGTGCTGTCTTCGATCTTCTCGACCTCGGTGAACTCAAACATGATGCGTTCGGTCGGAAAGCCGTGCTCCTTGGCGGCCTCGAAGGTGGTGCGAATACACAGCTCCGGGCGGTAGATGGCATTGGGCAGAAAGTTGATGCTGAGCATCGAGTCAATGCCCAGCTGCGCCGCCAGCGCGATGGCCTTGATGCGACACAGCTGGTCAAAGGCATAACGGTTGCTTTCGTTTACCTGCGAGATGATCGAGTAGGCCGATTCGTTATTGAGGCCACGCACCAGCGCTTCATAACCAAACACACTGCCGTCGGCGCAATTGACTATGGGTTGAAAGGCCATCGAGAAATCGAAGCCCAGCTCCGCAGTATCCGCGCAGTGGCTGCAGGGCGGTGTTTCACCGCGGGTCTTATCGCCTTGCATTTGGGCCCTCCCAAAGACATACCAAAAATTTATCAAACTGGTGCCCACGCTGTGCCCCTGCTGCAGAAAGCATGCGTCACCTCCTTAGGCAGGCACTGGAGATCCAGCGCACGGCGAGGAGTTTCACCTCTGCCCCCTGACCCTGAGACACGCCCGGAACCCACACAGCAGTACCCGGTCAAATTGTCGAAGCGGTAAACCGCCTACGCAAGCGTTAAAAGCTTTCGGAAATCAAGCGGTTTTATAGCCTGATATTCAAAAAAAACGCAGCCTTTCAGTGGATGATACAGGGCTAGACTAGACTGTATGCTGTGTCAGCGTCTAGGACAGACAACAGGTGGAAACAATGCGGTTGAACACAGAAGAAGCTTCGCCGGTCGTACTGATCGTGGACGATCAGCCTAGTAATATTCGAGTACTGCGCGAAGCCGTCAAGGATTTGGGAGACATCCACTTTGCCACTTCAGGCGCCTCAGCAATAGCCTTGGCTAAGCAACTGCTGCCCGACCTTATTCTGCTGGATATCGAAATGCCAGGCATGGACGGCTACGCGGTATGCAGCGAGATCAAAAGCCAGCCGGCGCTGACCGAGACCGCCATCATTTTTGTCACTGCGCACGACCGGGAGGAGCATGAGCTACAGGCCCTGGCATTCGGCGGTGTGGACTTTGTCCAAAAACCATTGAATGTGCCGGTTGCCCGGGCCCGGGTCAAAACCCACCTGGCATTGCGTCATGAAGCTAAACAACGCGCCGCAGCACACCGTGATCTGGAGGACGTTATCCATAACCTGCCAGCGTTCATTGCCTATTGGGACGAAGGCAGCCGAAACCTGCTGTGCAACGACAAAGTCGGCCTCTGGTTTAATGTCACTGCCGATAGCGCCAAAGGCATGCATCTCGAAGAATTCATGGGCCAGGCTTACGCTGCGGTAGTGCCGCATTTGGAGGCTGCGCAGCAAACCGGCATTGCGCAACTTTTTGATCTGGAGATCGACCTCGGTGACGCTTCCTACCGCTATGCCCAGGCATCACTGGTCCCGCGTTTCGACGGCAGTACTTACTTTGGCTGCCTGATGCTGCTGGCAGATGTAACCGAGCGAAAAATTGCAGAAAGACAGCTATTTGCAGAAAAGGAACGTATACGGGTAACCCTAAACTCTATCGGTGATGCGGTCATTGCGACCGACGCGCAAGGCATTATCACCTTTATGAATCCCATCGCTGAAACACTGACCGAGTGGCGTGCCGCAAGTGCCGTAGGCCGACCCATAGAAGAGGTCATGCCGCTGCAGGATGGCAGCGACGCAAGAGAGCTGCGAAACCCAATCTATCTTGCTTTGGAACAGCAGCGTGTAGTGGGCATGGCGCTCAACTGCAAACTGGTTCGGCCGGGCGGCCAGGCTCTAGAAGTAGAAGACTCCGCTGCCCCCATCCGTGATGAAAGCGGGCGTATTACCGGCGCTATCGTGGTCTTTCATGACGTCAGTGAAGCTAGAGCCATGGCAATCAAAATGACCCACTTGGCGAACCACGACGCACTGACCAACCTGCCCAACAGAATGCTGCTACAAGACCGGGCAGAACAAGCGCTGCAACAGGCCCGCCGGCAAGAGCTGAGGGTAGCCCTGCTGCTGTTCGATATCGATAACTTCAAGATGATCAACGACAGCCGAGGGCATCGGGTAGGCGATGAGTTGATCATTCAGGCAGCACACCGTTTACTCAACGCATGCAGTTCGGTTGATACCGTTAGCCGTCAGGGTGGCGATGAGTTCATTATCCTGCTGCCTGAAGTCACCACCGTCGAATACGTTGTAGAAATCGCCAACCGCCTGCGGGAGACTATCGCCTCCGAGTTTCAGATATTCGGCGAATCTTACTCGCTCACAACCAGCGTGGGCATCAGCCTGTACCCAGATGACAGCAACGACATCGAGGACCTGTACCGGCATGCCGACTCGGCTATGTATCAGGCTAAACAGGAGGGAAAAAACCGCTACCGGTTTTTCTCCCAGGACGTCGAAGAAAGCTCCCGTACCCGACATGAACTTGAACAGGGCATGCGCCATGCATTGAATGAGGGCGCCTTTGCGGTGCATTACCAGGCCAAAGTCGACTCCGCAGCCGCCCACATATATGGTGCAGAGGCTTTGGTACGTTGGAAAAGGCCCGATGGTGTGCAGATGTCACCGGCCGAATTCATTCCGCTGGCCGAAGAGCTGGGACTAATCATTCCGCTCGGCCGCTTCGTACTGCAAACCGCCTGCAGGGATGCGCAACAGTGGCGCGCGCGCGGCTATAACCTGTGCGTAAGTGTGAATATCTCCGCCATTCAATTCCAGGAGCCTGACTTTTTCGACATGGTGGTCTCTAGCCTAGCCGAGGCCCACCTGCCCAGCCATCTGCTTGAGCTGGAGATAACCGAAGGGGTGCTGGCACGCGACGCTGCTTCTGCGGTCGCACTGTTGGAAAAGCTCAGAACGGCCGGCATCCGCGTCGCCATCGATGATTTTGGCACCGGCTACTCAAGCCTTTCCTACCTGAAAAATTTTCCAATCGACGTGTTGAAAATAGATCAGAGCTTTGTGAAAGACATGCTCACCGATGAAAGCGACACGGCGATCATCACTGCCATCATCACCCTGGGAAAAACGCTAGGCATGGAGCTGATTGCCGAAGGCGTAGAGACGCAGCAGCAAGTGGATTACTTGCTCAGCAAAGGCTGTCACTTGGTTCAGGGCTACTTTTACAGTCGCCCCACCCATTTTGAGCAGTTTTGTGACCTGCTGGAACACGGCATCGGCTAGCCGAGCGCCGCCCACAGGGCACCTCACCCACTAAGGTAATAGGTACTGAATAGGTTGAAAACGGCATCGCGGACACAGCAGTTCCTGGCAGGCGCGAGTGCCTTCGTGCTGGTTTCCGCTTCTCTGGTGGCCTATGTCAGCGGGAACATGGCGCGGGAGCGCGCCATTAACGCAACGTTTCTTCAGCTGGAAAACGCTGCGAGGGTACGCGCCGAAACACTCTCCCAGCTGACCCACCAGCTTGCCCTCGACGTACGCTTTCTGGCCAAGACGCCACCCATTGCCGGCATCGCCAGAGCACTCGCCAACGGTGGCTATGACGCCTTGGAGGATAGCTCAACAACCGTCTGGAAAAACCGCCTGGGAACTATTTTCAAGTCCTATACCGAGTCACGGGAGGACGTCGCCCAAGTACGCCTGATCGGCGTCGCCGACCAGGGCCTAGAGCTGGTCAGGGTTGAACGCAAGCCCGATAGAGTGGCCAACATTGCCCCCAACCGCCTCCAGATCAAGGCCAGCGAACCTTACTTCGTCGAGGGTATGCAAACCTCGTACGACCACGTCTACTTTTCCAATATAACCCTCAACCGCGAGCAAGGCGTTGTCCAACGGCCCTACGCCCCCATGCTTCGGGCGCTCACCCCAGTGTTTGACGAACATAACCAACGCTATGGCGTGGTCGTGATAAATCAGGATGTCTCCGCCGCTCTGGAGCATCTGACCATAGATGACAACGATAGCCTGCGGATTTACGCCACAGGACCGAATGGCGACTACCTAGTAAACCCTGACAAGACCCTGGAGTTCGGCGCTGACCTAGGCAAGCCCTTGCACTGGCAGGCGGATTTCACCGCCAGCCAATATAGCCAGCAGCCCGACCACTACACCGGGATCAAGGGAGAAAAGCGACTGGCAGTACGCGCTGAAGTGCTGTTGAATGGCGAGCCTCGCGACACTTATGTCTGGGCCGCCCTGCCGTACAGCCAGGTTACCAGCACAGTCGACGGTGCCCGCTTGGTAGCCTTCGGCGCCACTACCCTAATCGGCTTTTTAGGTGCGTTGTTAGCCTTTGTCTTTTTCCGTCAGAAAATGGTGCTCGAACAACACCAAAGGCGGCTGGCGGCTATAGTTGAAGGCGCGCAAGACGCCATTATTGGCCAGGACCTGAGCGGCCAGATTACCAGCTGGAACCCGGGAGCCGAGTCACTTTTTGGCTACTCGCAAAGTGAGGTAATCGGCAAAGACTTGATGGCTCTAGTTTTTCCGGAACACTTTAAGCAGAGCGAAGCCAGAGTGCTTGCCAGTATCAAGCAGCACCACCATTACCCTCACTACGAAGCGGCCGTGCGCACACGCAGCGGTGGTGAAGTAGACGTATCCGTGGCGGTATCGGTGATTTTCTCTGCGCCGGGAGAAATCATTGGTTTGTCGCGCAGTTTCCGCAACATTTCCGAACAAATGCGGGCGCAGCGGAAAATACAACAGCTCAACAGCAGCCTTGAGAGCAAAGTGGCTGCCCGCACCGCCGAACTCAAAAGCAGATCGCAAATGACTTTGGCCATTCTTGATGTGGCCCCCACCCCCATCATTACCTTCAATGCCGCCGGTGAGGTGAAAACCCGCAACTCGGCGTTCACATCCAGGCTGGGCCAGGCCTCCAACGCCGACACACCACTGCTGATTGACAACATCCTCGGCAGTCAGGACGTAACGGCGGTAGCGGATATCCGTCACCGCCTACGTAACCTAAAGGCTATGGATGACAAGCGCGATGGCCTCGAAGTGCAGTTACTGACGAGATCCGGCCAGTATTTGCCCTTCTATCTCAGCCTCGGCTTGTCCCTGATAGATGATCAGGAGTTTTGGGTCGCGATATTCACTGATCTGAGCGAGCTGAACCAGCAGAAGCTTGAACTCAAAGAGGCCATGGATAACCTTTCCATGGCAGCCGACGTTGCCGAACTGGGCATCTGGATCTGGAACCTGGCTGACAACGCGCTCTACTGGGACAGCAAGATGTACGCTATTTATGAGCTGAGCGAGGCTCAGGCTATCGATTTCGACAGCTGGCAGGAACACGTTCATGCAGAGGACAGAAGCGCCACAGTCGAGCTGATAAGTCATTTGGTACACCAGACGGCGGCCAACAATTATGAGTTCAGAATACTCACCCGCGCGGGAGGCACCCGTTACATCCAGGCCGCAGCCTATGTGCAGCGCAACGACCTTGGCACCACCACCAGAGTAGTGGGCGTGAATCGGGACATCACAGCTCAACGCCTGCTGGAGATCGAATTGAGCTCCGCAAAGGAGGTGGCGCAACAGGCCAATATCGCCAAGTCTGCCTTCCTCGCCAACATGAGCCACGAAATCCGCACGCCCATGAATGCGGTGATCGGCATGCTGCAGCTGATAGACCACCAGTCGCTCCCCACAAGCCAAAGCCAATACATCACCAACGCCATGAGCGCAGCCAAATCCCTGTTATGGCTACTCAACGACATCCTCGACTACTCGAAAATCGAGTCTGGAAAGATGGAGCTGGACCCACACTCTTTCGAGCTTGATCAACTACTGCAGGACCTGGCGGTGGTTATGACCGGCATCGTCATCGATAAAAGTCTGGAGATTCTTTTCGACATCGACCCCGGCGTCCCAATGTGTCTGCGCGGTGACGGCATGCGCCTGAAGCAGGTGCTCATCAACCTGGCGTCGAACGCGGTCAAATTTACCGCTCAAGGCCAGGTCGTGGTGGCAGTAGAGCTGACCGAAAAGACCGACGGCAGAGCGCACATTCGCTTCTCGGTTGCCGACAGTGGCATCGGTATCAGCGAAGAACAGATGACTCGCATATTTGACGGTTTTTCCCAGGCAGAAGCCTCTACCAGCCGCCAGTACGGGGGATCGGGGCTGGGACTGGTCATCAGTTCCAGGCTAGTCAGGCTGATGGGCGGCGCGTTACAAGCCGAAAGCACCGTGGGCCAGGGCAGCCGGTTTCACTTCTCGCTAGCGCTTGATTACGACCCCAGCGCCTCGGAGCTGTTCCTTGAGCGCTTGAAAATTGAGCAGCCCCTCAAAATATTGGTGGTAGACGATAACGCTTCTTCAGTTTTGATACATATTCGCATGCTGCAGTCACTGGGCTGGCTGACCGAAGGCGCCGAGTCCGGCGAAGACGCTGTCACAAAGGTCGTGCAAGCGGCAGAACAGCAACGCCCCTTTGACGTCATACTAATGGACTGGCGGATGCCCGGGCTGGACGGCATCGCCACGGCAGACCTGGTGTCTCAAGCGCTTGCTGGCGAGCGAGCGCCCGCCATCATAATGATGACGGCCTACGGTAAAGAAAATATCCAGCCGGAAAACGAACCCGCCGAGGCGCAGATAGCACTCACGCTATCCAAGCCTGCAACCCTGGCGCAGCTGCACAATGCCGTGATGCAGGCTCTGGGTAGAGAGCAGCAACCCATGACCACGGCGGAGTTTTCATTCGACGACAAAGTGCTTTCGTCTATAAAGGTACTTGTCGTCGAAGATAACCTGCTTAACCAACAGGTGGTCGCCACAATGCTGGAAAACTCCGGCGCGACCGTTGCGGTGGTATCCAGCGGTGTCGCTGCCATATCCCGCCTGACCAGCCAAAAAGCCGAGCGTCCAGATATCGTACTGATGGATGTGCAGATGCCTGATATAGATGGCCTTGAGGCTACCCGGCGACTAAGACAACACTCCGAGCTGGACGACCTGCCTATCCTAGCGATGACAGCCAATGTGTCGCCACAGGATCGCAAGAACTGCATTGCAGCAGGCATGAACGGGCACATCGGCAAGCCATTCGACTTTGCCGAACTCACCAGAACGCTACTGTACTGGACTGGAACCAAGGCTGGAGCGCTAGCCGCAGATGTCGCTGGTGCGGCCCCCACGCCAGCGGCCACAGCCGACTCAACGGCCGCCATCAGGGCACGCTTTGGCGGCAATGTAGCGCCATTTATCAGTACCTTCGTCCATTTCAAAGACGAAGCGAATAGCTTCCTAGAAAAGTATGATGCCATCGCCGCGCAACGCGACCTCGCGGCGGCGGCGGCGCTGTTCCATACCCTGAAAGGCATGGCCGGCACCCTGGGTCTGCAAGCACTCTCGACCTTCGCGGAAAAACAGGAAAAGCGGGCGGCGAACAACCACGCCGCAGAGGATGGCAACGATCTGTTCACACCCTTGTTTCGTGCCGAGTTTGCGGAGCTGACGCAAGCTGCCTGTCGCGTAGTAGAAGACCTCATCGCCGAGGAGTCGGTAGAGCCTGACAGCCTACCCTTAGCCCCTGTAGGGCAAACAGAGTCTTTGCGCGAGTTGCTTGCCCGACTGGTTCCTCTCCTGGAAGCAGGCAACCTGGAAGCACTAGATAACCTGCGCCAGCTAATGCAGCATGCCCGCGACCAGCCGGCGCTGAGCGAATCGCTGACCACCCTAGCCGGACTGATCGAACAACTGGACTTCGCCACTGCGAGCAACATCGCACGTACACTACTCGAACCGCCAGCCTAAGCACTTGATCGCTATAGAGGCTTTCAGCGTAGCGAGACATCTGTCGGCAGCAGCTGACGCTGAGTGCCCTCACGCGCGAACAACCGACTTATCCGGCACCAGGCCAGCGGATTGGTGCTGCATTCGCCACCGAAAATGGCCTGCTTGAAGTCCGCCAGATCTACCCGATTCAGGTAGCCAACGGCGTCATCCATACGCTCGGCCCGGCCAAAACCGCCTTCGAGCATTTCCGCCATTGCCTCCTCCCGCGACCAGCCGTCGTAGACAATGCGGTACATGGCGGTAACCAAGCCCGTGCGATTCTGCCCGTGCTTGCAGTGCACCAGCACGCCGCCGCGCTGCTCACCAGCGCGTATGGCACGCAGCACTGAGATAACCTCGGTATCGGTCACCCGGTCGCCACGTAACGGGATATGCACCCGCGCGATGCTGCCGTCAGTCAACCAGGCCGCATCATCCTGTTGGTAGAAGTTGATCACCGTGGTGATGCCACGGGCACGCAGTTCGGCCACATCGTCTGCCTGCGGCAACGCGCTGCGATACAGCGTTGGGCTAAGCGTGTAGAAACGAAATTCCTCGTCCAGCGGCTGCGCCCAGCCGGTCGGGCGCGGTGTCTGGGCGGCGAGAAACCGCGGCGGAAAGGCCACCTCGTCGCTACGCAATACATCAGGTCGCCAGAGAGCGACTATCGCCAGCAAAGCCAGCGGCAGGGCAAGCCATGCCGCCGGGCGCATAACGCGCTTAACTCGGTTCATAGTGAACGACTCCATCGTTTTTTATTGTCTGGGGAGCTATCACGGCGTGCCGATACAGCAGCAGACGATAACAGAAAAGACTGGTGCACCAGTCAAACAACAGCGTCCACAAGTTGTGCGACATGAAGTGCGCGCCCTGCATGGTGCGGCCCAGCGAGAACACCGCGCCCAGGCTCAGCGCTATGATCAACGCGGCGCGGGCGGCCCGCGGGCGCCGGTCGCGCAACATGAAGAACAGTGCAAGCAGGGAGAAACCCGCAGACGCATGGCCACCCGGCCAGCAGCGACCGGGCTTGGCATCGGCCGGCCGCTCACTCAGCAAGGGCGTGTGCTGCTGGTCACCGCCATACTGTTGCAGGCTCCAGGGACAGGGCACATTGCTCAGCGCCTTGAGCGGCGTTACCAGGCTGGTACACAGCGCCATGGCCAGCACCAGATAACCCAGCGGGCGACGGTGCTGGCGCAGCGGGGTAGGCAGCAGGCTGAGCAGAAATCCGCCAATCGCCAGCACGCCAATCACGATCACCGCCTGCTTGGCGCGGTCATGCAGAATATCCTCCAGGAAAAAGCTGTGACGTCCGACAAAGCCCAGGCCCGGCTCATAGAAGAGATTCGAGATGGCCACATCCAGAGGGCCCGGATCGACCAGCAGCATCAGCGCCATCAGAGCCAGCGGCAGGGCAAACCAGAGCCGAAAATTGAAGGGCCTGGAGGCTGAGCTGGGCGCGCTCATCGCTGACTCACCCGGGCCTTGACTGGCATCTCAGCATGCCAGGCCAGCAGCGCATGGCTGAAGTCATAGCTGGCGCCTTCGTAGTAAGCAATGCTACGGGCTACCAGCGGGTCGCTTGGCGTTGCCGTGGTTTCCAGACTTTCACCCAACGCATGCTCATGCCGGCGTACCAGCTGACGGGGGCTGAGAATGGCCAGATTCTCGCCATCAAACAGCCCTAGATGCTGGTAATTACCGATCAGCGCACGGCCCGGGGCGCTGTCTTCACGCAGCACGTTGCGGCCAAAGAAGGTCGAGGTGTAATCCATGTTCAGCAGGCCGAGCAGGGTCGGGGCAATGTCGATCTGGCTGGTCAGTGTGCTTACCTCGGCCGGTTGCACCACGCCAGGGGCGTAGATGAACAAGGGGATGTGGTAGTTGCTGACCGGCAGGTCTTCCTTGCCCGCGCTACCGGCGGTGTGGTCGGCCACAAAGACGAACAGGGTGTTGGCAAACCAGGGCTTTTGCCGCGCCTCACGCAGGAACTGGCCAATGGCATAGTCGGTGTACTTCACCGCGCCTTCGCGGCCACTGCCGGAGGGAATGTCGATGCGCCCTTCCGGGTAGCTGTAGGGCCGATGATTCGAGGTAGTCATCAGTTGCAGAAAGAACGGGCTGCCCTTGGCGAAATCGGCATCGGCCACTTTCAGCGTCTGCTGATACAGGTCTTCGTCGCTCATGCCCCAGGCATTGGTAAAAGTGACCTCATCATCCGGCACGCTGGCCTGATCGACAATGCGGTAACCATTGCCGGCAAAGAAGGCATTCATGTTGTCGAAATAGCCGCGCCCGCCATACATGAAGACACTGTCGTAACCCTGCGCACTGAACTGCTGGCCCAGACTGGCAAAGCCACTCTCGCGACCTACCCGTTTGACGATAGAGCGGCCCGGCGTGGGCGGGATCGACAGGGTAATGGCCTCCAGGCCCCGCGTGGTGCGGGTGCCGGTGGCATACAGGTTGCTGAAGTACAGGCTCTGCTGGCGCAGCGCATCCAGCTCGGGGCTTAGGCCGCGGGTATCGCCTTCGCTGCCAAGATACTTGGCACTCAGGCTTTCGATGGTCACCAGTATCACGTTCATGTGTCTGGGCTGGCCGGGGTTGTCGATCTGCCGGCGAATACTCAGCGGATCCGACTCTACAAAGCGCGCATTCGGCTCGCGCACCTCATCACGCAATTGCGAAGCAACCTGCTGCAGCGGCAGCACCGGATAGAACTGCTCGTAATCCAGCTCATTGTTGCGGAACGCCGCAAAAAACTGGTAAGGCCCGTTAGCGGCCAGCTCATGCTGGTAAGCGTTGCCCCCACTACTGCGCGGGAAGGCCTGCCCTACCACCACAATACTCAACCCGAACAGCAGAGCCCAGCCCATCACCAGCGTACCGCGCTGACGCCAGGCCAACACCGGCGCCGCGGCCACGCTGCGCATCGCGCCACGCAAGGCCAGGGTCATAGCGATGGCAATCAGCGCCAGCACGCTAAGCAGCGGGTAGACCGGATAGGATTCGAGAATATTGTTGAGCACTTCATCGGAATAGACCAGATAGTCCACCGCGATGAAGTTGAAGCGCACGCTGAACTCATCCCAGAACAGCCATTCCGCCACCGCCGTGAACAGCATGATGAAAATACTCAGGGTCAGTACTCCGTGCAGCAGCCGTTGGTTCCAGCGGCTATGCCAGAGTCGGGTCGGGGAGAGCAGCAGGTATAGAGCCAGTGGCGCGAGCGCGTACAGCAGAAATACCAGGTCGTAGACCAGGCCTTCGGTGTAGAGCGTCAGAGTATTGCCAAGCGTCAACTGCGCCTCCTGCACATGGGTCAATAGCAGCAGGCTGCGCGTTAGCACAAATACAGCCAGCCAGAGCAGGGAGAGCAGAGTGAGGAAACGGGTTTGCGCAAATTTTAGCGGGTGCATTGTATGATCCGGGTTGATGAAACTGGCGCAAGTGTGGCCATACTGCTGTCAGCAGATCGTCAACTCCCCGTGAAAAAAACGTTAAATATCCGCCCTGCTGCCGAGGCCACTGCATGCGTATTCTGGTAATCGAAGACAACCGCGACATCCTGGCCAACGTGCTGGACTACCTGCAGCTCAAGGGCTACACCGTGGACTGCGCGCAGGATGGCCTCTCCGGCCTGCATCTGGCCGTGACGGATCACTATGATCTGATCGTGCTGGATGTCATGTTGCCGGGCATGGACGGATACCAGTTGTGCCAACGCCTGCGCGACGATGCCCAGCGCGACACCCCGATCATCATGCTGACCGCCCGCGATCAGCTGGATGACCGTCTCAAGGGGCTCAACAGCGGTGCCGACGACTATCTGGTAAAACCCTTTGCCCTCTCCGAGCTGGTCGCACGGATCGAGGCCATCCTGCGCCGCAGCCAGGGCGGCGCACGGCACCAATTGCAGGTGGCCGAGCTGATCTACAACCTCGACACCCTGCAGGTCAGCCGTCAGGGAAAACCGCTGAAACTCAACCCTGTCGGTCTCAAGCTGCTGGAAGTGCTGATGCGCAAAAGCCCGGCGGTAGTTCGCCGCGCGGTACTGGAAGAAACCCTGTGGGGCGAGGAGCTACCCGATAGCGACAGCTTGCGCAGCCACGTACACCAATTACGCCAGGTGATCGACAAACCCTTCGAGCAGCCCCTACTGCACACCGTGCACGGCCTTGGCTACTGTCTGGCAGAGCGCAGCGATGAACGCTAAACAACCCCTGGTCCGCCGAATCGTCATTGCCTTCACGCTGATGACGCTGATCGTCAGCGGGGCGTTTTCACTCGGCATTGTGGCCATCGTGCATTTCATTGAAGAGCACCTGGTGTCGCAGGAAATGAACGAAGAGCTCGACAGCATTCTGCAAAAGGATCTCGCCAAGGGCCTGGCGCCCCGGCTGGATCTCAAGACCCGGCTGTTTGCCTCGCACATGCCCGGGTATGAGATTCCACAGAGTTTTATCGGGCTGGATGAAGGATTCAACGAATTGGTTAACGACAAGGGGGCTTTCTACGTCTTTATCCGCGATACACCGCAGCAGCGCTATCTGCTGGTGCAGGAGCAGGCCGAATTCGAAGCCCGTGAGAATGCGCTGTTTGCTGTGGTCTTCGCCGGCTTTGTGCTCAGCGTCTTGGCCGCCTGGCTACTCGGCTGGCTGATGGCTCGCACCATCATCGCGCCGCTGACCCGGCTGGCACGGCAGGTACGCCACCGCGACCAACTGCTTACCCTGGCGCCCAATCTGGCCCCCGATTACCCGGACGATGAGGTCGGCCACCTGGCCGCTGCCTTTGATGAAACCCTCGGGCAACTGCGCAACTCGCTCGAACGCGAGCGGCTATTTACCAGCGATGTCAGCCACGAGTTGCGTACGCCGCTGATGGTCATCGCCTCATCTGCCGAGTTGCTCGAAGCTGCAACATTGGAAGAACGGCAAAACCGCCAACTCAACCGCATCAAACGCGCCACCAATGAAATCAACGAGCTGGTAGAGACCTTCTTGTTGCTTGCCCGCGCCAACAACACCGCACAGCCCTTGGCCGGAGGTGCCAGCCTGGCACAGGTCGCTGATGAACAGGCGCGGCGCTGGGGGTCACGCTTTACGGAAAAGCAACTGCACTTCGAGCTGGTTACCGAAAGTCCTGCGGCAGGGGTATATCACGCGGGCCTGCTGGCCACAGTGATGTCAAACCTGTTGCGCAACGCCTTGCACTACACCGAGCACGGTGGCGTCCGGCTGGTGCTGGAGGCAGACGGCTTTCGTGTTGAAGACAGCGGTCAGGGGGTGCCCAGCGACCAGCAGGACAGCATCTTTCAGCCCTTCGTGCGCGGCGCGCAGGCCCGTGGCGAAGGGCTGGGATTGGGGCTGTCGCTGGTCAAGCGTATCTGCGCGCACCAGCACTGGCAGGTCCGCCTGTATTCACTGCCCGCTGGCGGCAGTTGCTTCGCAGTCAAGCTCGGCTGACCTGCCCCCAGCGCGCCGGCCGATTGCTGATTTTGGCTTTTCACGCTTTTTTCACATCCCTTTGACAGTCACTTGACCTGCTGCTGCGTAGTCTGGCCCGCATGAACACTCTGAGGGCCCTGTGATGACCAAGTCAAAAGCGATCGAGTTGGCGTTTTCCGACAAGTACGACCAAGAGCACGCCTACCAGTATCTGCAAAAGCATCAGACCGGACTCTCGCGCCGTCTGTCCAGCTGGCGCGACATGCAGTTGGCGCGGCGTGCACTACAAGACGCTGGCGAGCCGAATCTGGTACTGGATCTGCCCTGTGGCGCAGGGCGCTTCTGGCCGCTGCTGGCCGAGGCGCCCAACCGGGTGATTCTCGCCGCCGACAACTCCGCCGACATGCTGCAGACCGCACGGCAAGGGCAACCGGCGCACGTTGTCTCGCGGGTCAAGACTTTCCAGACCTCTGCCTTTGACATCGACCTGGGCGACAACGCCGTCGACAGCATCTTCTGCATGCGTCTGATTCATCACGTGGCCGAGCAGGAGCACCGCCTGGCGATGCTGCGCGAACTGTGCCGGGTTACCCGCGATACGGTGATCATTTCGCTCTGGGTCGATGGCAACTACAAGGCCTGGAAGCGCAAAAGACTGGAGGCCCGTCGCGCCGCCCGCGGCAAACGCACCGATAACCAGAACCGCTTTCTGGTGCAGCGGGAAACCATCGAAAGTGAATTCCGCCAGGCGGGGTTCAGCATAGTCAACCACCATGACTTTCTACCCGGCTACGCCATGTGGCGCGTCTATGTACTGCGCAAGGTGCGCAAGTGAGCGCGGTCTCGTGGCACCCCGATGGCTTGCTGCCCGATTTCGCGCAAGCGCGCTTCGAGCGCTGGTGGGGCATGGACGGCGCATGGGTCGAGGAAAAGAACCAGCGGCGTGGTGGCGAAAGCGGCGTCAAGCGCTTGCAGCCTCTGCAGCCCGGCAAGCCACCGCTCTACAGCAAGCGTCAGGTGGGCCACATCTTCCGCTCACTGCGGCATCCGCTGGGCCTGCCCACGGTATTGCGCGAAGAGCAGGCGTTGATCGCCTGCGAACAGCTGGGGGTGCCGGTGCCCAAACGCGTGTTCTGCGCCGCCCGCAAACACGGCGGTCAGTGGCAGGCGTTGCTGATTACCGAAGAGCTCAGTGGTTTTGTCAGCCTGGATGACTGGTACGCCAACCATAGTGCGGTGCTGAGCCATGCGCGCCGTCAGGCCGTGCTGCGCAGACTGGCACTGGTGCTGCGCAGGCTGCACCGGGGCAAGCGCCAGCACGGCAGCCTCTACAGCAAGCACATCTATGTCAGCCTGTCTGGCGCGCAACCGCAGATTGCGCTGCTGGATCTGGAGAAAAGCCGCTGCCGCCTGCTGCGTCGGCAGGCAATGCAACATGATATGGAGCAGTTCTATCGTCGGCGCGGCGCCATGCCACAGGCTGACTGGGACTATCTGTTGCACTGCTACTGCGACAGCCAGCTGGAACGCGGGGTGGTTGGCGATGCCTATTGATCCCCCACCCAACGACGACGCTCTGGCGCTGAAAAGTCGCGGCGGCGTCAGCCGGGTGTTCAAGGCCACCGGCTATTCGCTGGCCGGGCTGCGCGCCGCCATTGTCGGCGAAGCGGCCTTCCGCCAACTGTTGGTCCTCAGCGCGGTGCTGATTCCGCTGGCCTGTGTACTGCAAGTCAGTGCGCTGGAGCGTGCTGTCCTGCTGCTGGTGGTTTTCGTAGCGCTGATAGTGGAACTGCTCAATTCGGCCATCGAGGCCGTGGTGGACCGTATCTCGCTGAAGCTGCACCCGCTGTCGAAGCAGGCCAAGGACATGGGCAGCGCCGCCCAGCTGATCTCCCTGTTGATGATATTGACCGTCTGGCTGGTGATCCTGCTCTGACACCGATGCCCACCGCCCCCCAGGAATACTTGTAATCATGCTTTCTTCCCATCGCACGGCTGAGTCGTCTCAGTCGGTTGTAGGCCTGCGTGGCCAATTGCTGTTTGTGCTTGCCTCGCTCTTCGCGTTGACCCTGTTGCTCAGTCTGTTGCGGGCGGCCTTGCTGGCCTTCAACTGGGAACTGGCAGCAGAATCCGGCTGGGCTCAGCTGGGCGAAGCCTTTTTCAATGGTCTGCGCTTTGACCTACGCGTTGTGATCATCGCGGGCGCACCGCTGATCCTGTCGTTTTTCAGCGTCACCCTGATGCAGCGGCGTGGTCTGCAGTGCGCCTGGCTGACCTTCGCTGCCGTGTTGCTCAGCCTGCTCGGCGTGGTTGAGCTGAATTTTTACCGGGAGTTCCACCAGCGGCTGAACGCGCTGGTGTTTCAGTACCTGCAGGAAGACCCGGCGACCGTGTTGCGTATGCTCTGGTACGGCTTTCCGGTGGTGCGCCTGCTGCTCGCACTGGCGGCACTCTCGTTCGCCATGTTCCGTCTGTTCCGCTGGCTGGATCGGCATACCCGCGTGACACCAACGGCCAACAGCACTCGGCTGACCCAACGCGGCGCGCTTATCGCACGACTCGGGGTGCTGATACTCATGCTGCTCAGCTCCACAGTACTGGCGCGCGGCACCCTGCGACAGGGCCCGCCACTACGCTGGGGTGATGCCTTTACTACCGACTCGATGTTCGCCAACCAGTTGGGGCTGACCCCGGCACTCACCCTGTACGCTGCAGCCAAGGCGCAGTACTCCAGCCACCGTGACAACGCCTGGCTGGACCTGATGCCCACGCAGCAGGCCACCGCGATCACGCGCCAGTTGCTGCTGGGGCCACATGATCAGCTGGTAGAACCTGAGCTGGCACCGGTACGCCGCGATTATCTACCCCCCAGCGACGGCACGCTGCCGATTCGCAACGTAGTGGTTATCCTGATGGAGAGCTTTGCCGGATACTACACCGGCGCCCTGGGCTCACCGCTGGAGATCACCCCCGAGTTCGATAAACTGAGCGAGCAGGGCCTGCTATTTACCCGTTATTTCTCCAACGGCACGCACACGCACCAGGGCATGTTCGCCACCATGGCGTGCTTTCCCAATGTGCCCGGCTTTGAGTACCTGATGCAGGAGCCCGAAGGTGGCCATCAGTTTTCCGGCTTGCCGCAGCTGCTCGGCGCTCGCGACTTCAATGACCTGTACGTCTACAACGGTGATTTTGCCTGGGACAACCAGCGCGGCTTTTTCGGCAACCAGGGCATGACCCGCTTTATCGGCCGCAACGAGTACGTCAACCCGGTAGTCTCTGACCCCACCTGGGGCGTCTCCGACCAGGACATGTTTGACCGCGCGGTGACAGAGTTGCGCGCCATGCCCAGCGATAAACCCTTCTATGCACTGCTGCAAACGCTGTCGAATCACACACCCTACGCTCTACCCAGCCCGCTACCGGTAGCCGACGTCACTGGCCAGGGGAATTACGCCAATGAACACCTGAGCGCCATGCGCTATTCAGACTGGGCGCTGGGTCGCTTCTTCGAGCAGATCAGGAACGAACCCTATTACGCTGAAACGCTGTTCGTCATCGTTGGCGACCATGGCTTCGGCACACCGCAACAACTCACCGACCTGGACCTGCTGCGCTTCCATGTGCCGCTGCTGCTGATCGCCCCCGGCATGACCGAGCGCTTTGGCGAGCGCAACGCCATTGTCGGTAGCCAGGTCGACATAGTACCCACCATCATGGGCCGGCTGGGCGGCAAGCTACGGCACCAGTGCTGGGGCCGCGACCTGCTCAGCCTGCCAGCGGACGATCCCGGCCTGGCGATCATCAAACCCTCTGGCGGCGGCCAGACCGTGGGCATCATTCGCGCTGATCAGGTGGTCATTCAGCCCCGCGGCGAGCCGGCCAAAGCCTACCGTTATCAGCTTGGCGCCGACCCTCGGGCCATCGCCGAACCGGACGTGCCGCACCTGAATGACTGGCAGCTGCAACTGGAAGCCTACGTGCAGACCGCCACGCAGGCGCTGTTGAACGATCAGGTTGGCGTCGAGGTTGCCAAAAGCCAAGCCGTCACAGCAGATCCCGCCAGCGCGCGGTAACAGCACCCCCGGCCAACAGGCGCTGGCCAGGGGCCTTTCAGCGCGGTCAACCTGAGCTGGTTGACCAGCGTGAGGCCCTGGCGCGCTGACTCGCCCGTGCGCCTGCCTTGCGGCGCAAGCGACGCCAGCCCAGCACCACGCCGGTAACGCTGATGATCAGGCCGCCCAGACTGAAGCCAACCATCAGCACATCCCACAGCGGCCGGTTCTGCAGCAGCGGCAACCAGTCCCAACTGTGCAACAGCGCAAACAGCACGCGTGACACCCGGCGGCCGGTACCGGCCTGACTGAGAATCTCTCCAGTGTAGGGGTCGATATGCAGCCAGGTTTGTGCGGCATCCGGGTAGGCGACGCGCAGCATCGGCAACGGCTTGGCCAAGTGCCCGAGCATGCTGTGCTCGGTACGCGGGTAATAGTAGAAGTCGTAGTCATTGAGCCACTGCATGTGCGGTGGCTCGGCGGGCCACACCGCCGCTGCCGCGCGCTCGAGCACGGCAGTCGGCACACGCTCGAGGACCGGCCCACCGCCCAGGCTCACCCGCGTGGCACCTTGGGCGTCCTGCGCTACCACCAGCGCCTCACCAGCCACCTGCCGCCACACCAACTCGACCGGTATCAGCCCGCTGCGCTGAAAGCGTTGCAGCAACTGCGCCGGGCTTTGCCCGACACGTTCAGGTACCA